>CBDCUO010000049.1:0-228578 GCA_965222705.1 Saprospiraceae bacterium
ATTGGCTATAATTTACCATTTCCTCTATCGTATTCAAACCATCGCTGTAAGTGGTGTGGACATGGATAACTCCCCGAATATCGCCTTCCTCGATAAGCGTAGGCAAGCGGTTGTTTTTGGCTAATTCGATAATGCTTTCTTCTTCTCTTAGTTCAGGAACGATATAGGGAACTTCCCCTTTTGAAAAAACAGCTTTTTCGGTCGCTATATTTTTAAAATTTTTAATTGGAGATTGTTTTAAAAAGGCATCAATAAAAGATTTGGTGCCAGAAAGCCAAAAGAGTTTGGAGCCAAAAGCTGCTTCGGCGCAATGATAGATAATCACAGGTGTTTCTTTATCTGTTTTTGCCTGAAAAATACCGTTTTCTCTTTTCTTTAAGGTTAAATTTTTATCATCAAAAACAGAATTAATGGCTTTATCCGAACCAATTAAGATTTCGATATGGTTTAAGATCAGATTGAGGCGTCTGCTCGCTCCGGTGAATTCAATTTTAGCGGAAGGTAGTTGTGTTTTCAACCAGTTTATTAAATCGAGTGCTTCTTTTTCCAGCGTAGCATAATGATAAGCGTCTTTGCTTTTGAGAAAGTATTCTAGTTTTTGTCGCAGGTCTTCCTGGGTTTTTTGTCCAAAACCCTTTAACTCAATGAGGCGATTTTCATTACAAGCATAGAGTAGTTCGCCGACGCTTTCAATGCCCAGTTCTTTCCAGATAATCGCTACTTTTTTGGGACCAAAACCCTTGATTCTGAGCATTTCTTGTACCCCTTCGGGTGTCTGCTCCTTATAGCGATTATAAGTTTGCATTTCTCCATTCTCCAATAATTCCTTTATTTTGCCACTAATTGCTTTTCCGACTCCTTTGATACTATTTATTTCAGCATCAGACATTTCCGAAAGCGGATTGCCCAATTTTCTCAGGGTAATATAGGCATTTTGATAGGAACGTATCTTAAATTTGTTCTCATCATGCAATTCCATGATTTTTGCCAAATCATTGAAAGTATTAGCGATTTCCTTATTAGTCATGGTGTGGTTCAAGCAATTGAAAAGGAATAAAAAACAAAAGTCGTTTTTTATTTTAAAATTCCCAACTTCCAAATAATAGACTTTATTCTAAGAAAATTTCGTATGAAGCATTTTCCAAACTACTGATTGGAGGCGGTTTGTGTGCAGACGCATACAAATCCAAATAAGGTCTAATAGATAAAAAGTTTTGCAATTTAATCATCACTATAACCCGTTGACAATGCGATTTGATAATAAAATAGTGCTTATTACCGGTTCTTCCAGAGGGATAGGCAAAGCGACTGCTCAGGCTTTTGCTGCTAAAGGTGCAACCATAGCGATTAATTATCGGGTAAATTTGGCAGCCGCTATGGAAACCTTAGAAATTTTAGAAGGAGATGGACACATTTTGGTAAAAGGCGATATAGCAGATCCGGAAGAAGTCAAATCAATGGTCGAGGAGGTTGTCCAACACTTTGGGCGGATTGATATTTTGGTCAATAATGCAGGGATACATGAATTTCATCCGATTGATACCTCCAGTTACGAGGACTGGCAAAAAGAATGGAAAAATACTTTAGCCGTTAATCTGGTTGGAGCGGCGAATATGATCTATTGTGTAGCGCAGCATATGATGAGGCAGGGTGGGGGACGCATCGTAAATGTTTCTTCTAGAGGGGCTTTTCGAGGAGAACCCTTAATGCCGGCTTATGGAGCAAGTAAAGCAGGGATGAATGCGATGGGGCAGTCCATTGCCCAGCAATTAGCACCTTATCATATCTTTGTGGGAACGGTTGCCCCCGGATTTACTGAAACGGACATGGCGAAAGAGGTCTTGGAAAGTGATAGAGGAGAAAGCATTCGCCAGCAAAGTCCCTTGGGCAGGGTTGCTAAACCAGAAGAGGTAGCCTACGGCATCCTTTTTATGGCGAGCGAGGGGGCAGCGTTTATGACAGGAGGAATTTTGGATATTAATGGTGCATCTTATTTGCGATCGTAGCCCTGGCATTGCGTTGACCCTTGGCGGTTCGTAAGAGCGACAACTACTAAAAAAAAAACGAAAATGTCTGGGACTCATTTTGATGTATTAATAATTGGAGCCGGTATTTCAGGAATTAGTGCGGCTTATTATTTACAAAAAGATTGTCCAAATAAAACTTATGCTATTCTGGAAGGGAGGAAAAACATAGGAGGCACTTGGGACTTGTTTAAGTATCCAGGTATTCGTTCAGATTCTGATATGTACACCTTTGGCTTCAAATTTCATCCATGGACGAACCCTAAATCTGTAGCTAGTGGCGCATCTATTATGGATTATTTAAAAGAAACGGTTGATATTTATGGAATCCATAAGCATATTCATTTCGACCAGCAAATATTGGAAGCGCGTTGGTCTTCAACAAAAGCCCGCTGGTCTTTGAGTACTAAGTCGAATGAATCAGGGAAAACGAGTATATATACCTGTAATTTTCTGTCCATGTGTACAGGCTACTATAATTATGAAAAAGGTTATACGCCTAAATTTCCAGAGATTCATACATTTAAAGGTCAAGTCATTCATCCTCAAAATTGGAACAAACAGATTAGCTATGACAATAAGCAAATCATCGTTATTGGCAGTGGAGCGACAGCTGTTACCCTAGTTCCAGAATTAGCAAAACGAGCTAGGCAGGTAATCATGTTGCAGCGGTCGCCCACATATATTGTATCCTTACCGGATGAGGATATAATAGCGACTTTTTTTAATAAAAACTTGCCCTTAAAACTAGCCTATAAAATAAATCGCTGGAAGAATATTCTATTTTCCCAATTTTTCTATTGGTTGAATAGAACCTATCCAAAAATAATGAAAAAACGACTAATCAATGGTGTAAGACAACAGTTGGGGGAAGAATATGAAATAGAAAAACATTTTACACCTAATTATAAACCTTGGGATCAGCGGGTTTGCCTGGCGACAAACGGGGATTTGTTCGAGGCGATTAAAAAATAAGAAAGCAACCATAATAACGGATCATATTGAAAAATTTACGCCTAAGGGGATTCTTTTAAAATCGGGTAAACAAATCAGTGCAGATATTATTATTACTGCCACTGGCTTAGATTTAAAATTATTGGGAGGAGTTACTTTCTACATCGATGACAAGAAAGTAGATTTTACGAAAAACAGTGGCTTACAAAAGCATGATGTTTAGCAATGTTCCCAACATGTCTTTGGCCTTTGGTTATACCAATGCTTCTTGGACCCTCAAATGCGATTTAACCAATCAATATGTTTGTCGCTTGCTCAATCACATGGATAAGCACCAATATCAAATTTGTTGTCCTAAATTGGATAAGCACATACAAACAGAACCATTCTTGCCCTTGACCTCTGGCTATATTCAACGCTTCTTAAATAAATTGCCAAAGTCAGGCACCAAATCTCCCTGGAAATTAAAGCAAAACTATATTTATGATAGCTTGATGCTGCGCTGGGGAAGTGTAATTGATGATGTAATAGAATTTATATAAAAAATATTTTGTAAGACAAAAGAAGCAGCTTGTAATTTTATAAAACAGGGATAATTCAGTTTGAAAATTTCCATTGTCACAAGAAAATTAAAACAAGTTTGACAATTAATTTTATTTTTAGTATTAAAATCCTATTTTTACAGGATATACAAGGCAGCGTGACAGAAGTAAATTGCTTGATCTGCCTTTGCATTTCTCTTTGCTTACCCCCTATGTAATAAAGGTTGAGAGTTTCCTCATTCTAAAAGCTAGGCTTTTGGGAATAAAAATTCTTAGTACCGATTTCAAGTATTAATTCAATAAGCTTCTATTGGACTTATTGGGTATGCTCCCCCAAGATTGCAATCTCTAGATAAAACAATGACTATGAACCCAAAGTTTACACTTAAAGTTGGGCGGCCAACTAACGCGGCTCTTATTGGTAAGCTGATTTTTCAAAAAACCACTTATTTGCTCTGCCTGTTCTTTGCTTTGTTGGTAGGTGATTTAGCCCCCAATGTGCAGGCCAGAACGACTCTTACCGCTACTTTTCCTTCTAAAATGGTCAAAACTTTTAACCGAAAAGTCAAGGCAAATTTAGCGAATCTAGAAGGTATTCTTGTTACTGAATCCGCTGCTTTTGCCCCTTGCCCTGGAGGGAGTGGCATTATTGGGGGAAAGACTTTTCAGGATTTTAATTATAATGGACTAGACGACCAAGTGGGAGCGGGGCTGGAAGGTATTGGCGTTTACATTATTGGTTGTGATAATGAGGGCAATAGCCAATCCATTAGCTCTACAACTACTGATGAAAACGGAGAATATTTCTTTAGTGGCCTAACGGATGGAGCAACATATCGGATAGAATTTATTGTGCCGGATGCGCTGTCCTATCTGCAGTCGGGCTTTAATGGTGCAGATTCCAGGACAACTGTACAGTTTGTGACTAGTCCCTCTTGTGAAGCTAACATTGGTCTGGCTAATCCAGCAGATTTTTGTGAAGAAGACCCTACCTTGGCCATTCCTTGCTTTGTCAATGGTGACCCTTTGGCATCCAACTCCGGCTCTGCAGATGAGGATGCGCTGGTTTCTTTTAAAATGAGCTATGAAGGAGGGACCCCGAAGCCAACTTCCATTTCTCTTGCTGAAGAAATTGGAGCAACTTGGGGAATTACCTATAATAAAAAAACAAAAACGCTTTTAGTGGCGGCTTTTCTCAAAAGACATGTGGGTTTAGGCCCGCTTGGTTTGGGGGGGCTGTACCAGGTTGATTTAAATGGATCAAAGCCTGTTACGACTCCTTATGTTGATTTGAATTCTATCGGCGTGGAGGTTGGGACCTATCCGAGCAATAGTATCAGGGGACTTTCTTCCAATATTAACCTACCGTCTAATGATGCACAGGCTTTTGGCGAAGTCGGGAAGAAAGGATTAGGTGGACTATGTATGTCTGAAGATGGCAATACGCTTTATATAGTTAGTTTAACCAATAAAACCCTCTATTCGATTGACGTGTCTAGTGGTGTACCAACCAGTACGGACGTGCAGGGATTTCCTATTCCCGACCCAGGCTGTTCGGGTGGGACGTATCGCCCTTTTGCGGTTAGAGCAAGCAATGGACAAGTTTATGTAGGAGGTGTTTGTGATGCCGAGGCAAGTGGCAATAAATCCGATTTAAGGGCAATAGTTCATCGCCTGGATGGTAGTATTTTTACTGAAGTATTGAATTTTAGTCTGGATTTTACAAAAGGGTTAGCTTCGAGGAGTTGTGAGGATGATCGAGGCTGGTTTCCCTGGACGAATGTGTTGCCCGAGCCTTGTTTTTTGTCTGGTTCTACCAATAATGTGATTGTGCATCCAACACCGCAATTGACCTCTTTAGAATTTGATTCAAGGGGAGATTTAATACTGGGTTTTACAGACAGAATGGGCAATCAGTTGGGTTTTCTTAATTATCCACCGGTTGGTCAGGATGCACTTTACAGCGTTTTTACGGGGGGAGATATTTTAAAAGCAGGTAAGAATGCAGATGGCAGTTTTACTATAGAAAATAATGGCTCTGCGGGCGGCTTGTCCACTGCAGGAGTAGGAAATAATGAAGGGCCTGGAGGGGGAGAATTTTATTATATGGATGTCTATGACATTGCGCCTGGCGTTCCAAGACCGCATCATGAAACAGCACAAGGCGGCTTGACTTCTGTAAAAGGATCGGGTCAGATAATTACGACGGCTTTAGACCCCTTTGGCACATTTGTAAATGCGGGAGGGGTTAATTATTTGGATAATCAAACAGGAGCTATTAGGGACCCTGGTTATGTCGTATTTCGTTCCGGCTCTTCTTCTATTTCTACTTTTGCCAAAGCGAATGGTTTGGGAGATGTAGTGGCTTTATGTGGAGAAGCCCCAATTGAAATTGGCGGCCGACTCTGGGTAGATACCAATAAAAATGGTATTCAGGATCCGTGTGAAAATCCTTTGCTTGGTATCCAGGTAGCTTTATATGAAGCAGATGGAGCAGTCATTGGAACTGTAGAAACAGATGTCAATGGAGAATATTATTTTAGTGGAAACCCAATACAGCCCAATACTACCTATTATGTGCGTATCGGCTCTAGCGAGCAAGTGGATGTGGCGACTAACGCCTTGTTGGACTCGTTTTTCCTGACCGATATCAATATCGGCATGGGCGTTAATCCTGATTTAAATGATTCCGACGGCTTAATTGCTTCAGAGAGTATACTGGACGGTGCAATAGTGGGTTGGCCAATCATTGAGGTACAAACCAAAGGGATAGGTGCTGTGACGCATGATAACGATGCGGGATTTTTTGCAAGCGCACCTGCTCCGAAGGCTAGTATAAGGGGATTTGTCTGGAATGATTTAAATGAAAATGGGCTACAAAACGAGGGGAGCCAGGCATACCTGGAGTAGAGGTGATGCTTTTTACTTCTGACGGAGTATTAGTCGGTATGCAAACGACGGACGCAGAGGGAAATTATCTTTTTTCAAATGTGACAAAGAATGATTATTATTTGGAATTCGATGCTTCTGATGACCCAATTGCGGAAGATAATTTTGAAGTCACTTTGCAGGATATTGGTAGCGATGATAACCTGGATAGCGATATTGACCAAACGGATGAACAAGTAGATTTCAGTTTTGACCCCTCAGAAGGAGATGCAGAATACGATGCGGGTTATACGCTGCCTATGGCAAGAATTGTTGGCTCTGCCTTTAATGATTTAGATAGAGATGGCTTACAAGGAAATAATGAACCCAATATTCCTGGTGTGACCGTTGCTTTATTTAAAAATGATGGAACACAAGTCGCAACAACTATGACTGATGCTAGCGGTAATTACGTTTTTGAAGAGGTGATGAAAGGAGATTATTATATTGCCTTTGATGTAAGCACCAATAATTTAGGGATTACAGATTTTGAGGGAACTATTCAGGATGCTGGCGATGATGTTTTTGACAGCGATGTGAACCCTAATACCGGACAGACACCTACTTTTAGTTTTAACCCGGTAGAGGGTGATGCAGACTATGATGCTGGTTATTTTGAAGGGACAGGTAGTGTGACGGGGACCGTTTTTTTAGATGAAAATGAGGATGGTTTGCAAAGTGGGAATGAGCCGGGCATTGGAGGGGTAAAAGTAGTGGTTGCTACTCCGGATGGGATGATGTTGGGCATGACGATCTCTAATCCCGATGGTTCATTTCAGGTGGATGATATTCCCAAAGGACCAATAGTAGTCATTTTTGACCCCGATAATGATGCTTTGGGACTTGAAAATTTAACTCCCACTACGAAAGATGTCAATGGCAATAGTAATGATGATTTGGATAGTGATATTAATACCAATAAACAAAGCGATGTCATTGATTTTATGCCAGAAGACGGAGCCGATGTAGATGCAGGTTTCTTCCCACCCGTTGATCCAGTTATGATTGGCGATTTTGTTTTTAAAGATTGTAATAAAAATGGCATTCAGGATGTCGGAGAGGTGGGCGTTCCTAATGTACCCATTCTGCTGTCGGGAACGAATAACATTGGAGAACCCGTCAGCATGGAAATGACGACGAACTCCATGGGTAAATACGAATTTATCGTTCCAAGACCGGGCACTTATAAATTGAATTTTAATATTCCTGAAGATGTTACAGGCTTAGAATTTACGGCAAAAGACCAGGGCGGAGATGATACCAAAGATAGCGATGTGAATGCCATTTCCGGTGAGACAGCAGCAATTACCTTAGCGAGTGGTGAAACTAACCATACTATTGACGTGGGCATCATAGACAATGCGCCGCCACTCATTTTTAATGTTCCGCCAGATGCAACAGTTAACTGCAATGACCTTCCCAATCCCCCCGTGACCATAAAAGGGGTGGATAATTGTGATCCTTCTATTGATGTAATGTTCTCTGAGCGCATTATTAATGAAGGTTCTTGTCCTTATATCATTGAAAGGAAATGGGTGGCAGTGGATGATTGTGGCAATGCTGCCGAAAGAATTCAGCGAATTACTGTAGATGATCGGGAGGCCCCTGTTATTACACCTGCTCATCCACTATTGGCAGGCGTAGAAAATGGAGGGGAAATCATTTTCGATTGTGACGCTTTGCCGGAATTTGATGCTCAGGATGTTATCGCTACAGATAATTGCTCGGATGTAGAAGTGGATTTTGTAGATTTAATTCGAGAACAGGGAGATTGTGACGAAGATGGTTTTATTGTAAAAATGACTTGTGGCTGGAAAGCTATAGACGACTGTGGGAATGAAAGCGAGTTTTTGATCGTGATGTATATCGTTGATACTAGGCCGCCTACCTTACAAAGTATCCCCGATGACTTGACGATTAACCTGGACGAAGGACAGTTTATTCCTCCGGTTCCCAATGTAGTAACTGCTACGGATAATTGCGATGAATTCGTTCGGATAGAATTTGAAGAAAGCCAAACTTCTGGAATTTGTGGGTATGAAATTACCCGTACTTGGACGGGCTTTGACGATTGTGGCAATAAAAACCAGCAATCTCAATTAATTACGGTTTTAAAAGACTGTTCCTGTCCCGAAACGCTGGTAAGCGGAACTATGGTGCAGGACGCTGCCTGTGACGGCTCTATGGGCGGAATGATTTTACTAAACTTAACCGCCGATGCCAGTAAATATGAATTTTCTTTTACCCCTGATGTAGGCACACCCAACTTTTTAGGCAATGCCAGAAATGACTTACCGCCAGGAGATTATACCGTAGTGGTTAACTACCGAGGGCCCGAAAATTGCAATGAAACTTATCATTTCACAATAGGAACAGCTACTCCTTCTATGGTAGAAGTAGTTTCAACGACTCCTGCAGACTGCTTTACAGCCAATGGTTCAGCTACTTTGTCTCCAGTGGGTTTTGACTATCAGTGGAGCGACGGCGGCACGGGACCTCAGCGCAATAATTTAGCAGCAGGAACTTATGTCGTCACTTTTACAGATGACAATAGATGTACCAGTTCCCTGACTGTAACAATCACGGAACCGGACGATTGCGAATGTATTGATTTTAAAGTAAATCTGCTTTGGGAAATTATGCCGACCTGCCCTGGATATACCAATGGGCAGGTGGATATTGAGGTAATGGGAGGCACTGCTCCTTACACCTACTTATGGAATGATGGGCAAATGACCAAAGACCAGTTTAGCATAAGTACAGGACCCTACGCTGTCACTGTAACAGATGCCAATGGCTGTACCACTACCTTATCTGGTAATTTAGATGAACCCGACCCAATTGTTCTGACTCCGACGGTGATGGACGGCGTTTGCGGCGATAAAGGAGCGATTGACCTTTTTGTAAGCGGTGGTATGCCTCCTTATTCTTATCAATGGAGCAATGGAGCAACTACAGAAGATTTAACTGGTTTAGAAACGGGTAGTTATACCGTAATGGTCAGAGATGTCAATGATTGCGAAGCAACGCTTAATGTAAATATTCGCAATTCAGGGGAGATTGACCTTTCTTTAACAAGTAATAACCCAACTTGCGCTGAATTTGATAATGGAAATATTATTGCAACCATAAATGGTGGTACGGCTCCTTATTCTTATCAATGGAGCAATGGAGCAACTACGACTAATTTGGATAATGTGCCAGCTGGGACCTATGCACTTATGATAACAGATGCCAACGGTTGTAAGACAATGAAAGAAATCACCATTGGCACACCTTCAGCAATTATAATTGATTTGAACCCAAGCGTTCCAGACTGTGGTGGAACGGGTAGTATTTTGGTAAATGCTTCTGGCGGTACGGCTCCTTATTCCTATGTGTGGGATTTTGGCGCATTGACGAAAGAGATAAGCGGCCTGGTAGATGGCATATATACGGTGACGGTAACCGATGCGAATGGTTGTACCAACTCTGCTAGTGCTTCTATTTCAATTACGCTGGAGTTAACTGCTGGAGCAACGGCACATCATCCGATGTGTAGTGGAGAAAATGGTAGTGTTACCCTGAATGTTTTTGGAGGCAGGGCAAATTATAATTACAATTGGAGCAATGGCGCAACGACCAAAGATTTAACCAATGTACCGCCTGGTAATTATACAGTAACGATTACTGATGGCGGAGGTTGTTCGGCGATCGCTTCAGCAGAAATTCAATCAGTTGCAGATTTAATGATTAACAGTACGCTTACTCCTCCTACCTGTTCTGATTCAAATAGAGGTAGTATCAGCGTCAATGTAAGCGGCGGAACACCCCCGTATTCCTACCGTTGGTCTAATGGTGCCAACACTCAAAATATTGCTGATTTAGGCGGTGGTGCTTATACTCTAACAGTGACAGACGCCAATGGCTGCGTTATGACGGCTACAACTATTTTAGACAGCCCTACTGCCTTAAAAGCTACTACTACAGCTACTAATCCATTATGTTTTGGTGGAACGGGTAGTATTGATCTAACGGTGAGTGGTGGTTCAGGGGCTTATACCTATGCCTGGGATTTTGGCGCAACTTCAAAAGATATAAGCGGCTTATTGACAGATACTTATGTGGTTACCGTCACCGATGCCAATGGCTGTACAATTACTGTTAGCGAAAATATTAATGTTCCAACTACTCTTGAAGCGATGATGACTGTAAGTAACCCAGGCTGCGAGGGAGAAGGCGGCAATATTGATTTAAGCGTAAGCGGTGGTACGGCTCCTTACAGCTTTGGTTGGAGTAATGGCGCAATTACAGAGGACTTAGAGGATATAGCACCAGGTAGCTATAATGTGTTCATTGCAGATGCCAATAATTGTACAGCAATATTTTCTGCTACAGTAGAATCGGCGATAGATATTAATATTATTGAAAATATAAATAACCCTTCCTGCTCGGACGCTACTAATGGAAGTATTGATATTTCTGTTACAGGAGGAAGGACACCCTATTCTTATGCATGGACGAATGGCGCCAATACAGAGGATATTTCGGAACTAAACGCAGGTGTTTACTCGGTGGTCGTTACAGACGGCAATGGCTGCCAAATGATGCGGACTTTTACTTTAGAAAGCCCTGATTTAATGGAAATTCAGGTAGAAACGGATGATGCTGATTGTAGTCAAGGCAAAGGAAAAATAAATATTACCATTACTGGTGGGGCTGCTCCTTATACCTTTAATTGGAGCAACGGAGCAAATGAAGAGGATATAAATGACTTGTCAGCAGGGACTTATGCCATTACGGTCACGGATGCCAATGGTTGTACAGCCGTGGCAACGGCTAGCATTACTGCTCCTACTGTCTTGCAAGCGACTGTAGCCGTTAAAGACCAAGATTGCTTAGGAGATGGTATGATTGACTTAACCATATCTGGCGGTACGCCTCCATATAGCTATTTATGGTCAAATGGTGCAACGACTGAAGACCTGACTCAGGTGGGGGGCGGTACTTATACGGTCGTTATTTCAGATGCTAATAATTGTAAATTAACAGAAACGGTAACTGTCGCATCTATAGGTGGGATAGAAATTTTAGTTTCAGGGACAGCCCCTACTTGTCCAAGTACAACCAATGGCTCTTTAAGTTTAGAAACTAGTGGTGGCACACCTCCTTATTCTTACCAATGGAGCAATGGAAGTAATGCAGCCGGCTTAGCAAATATTTCAGCAGGCAGCTATACGGTGACGGTCACCGATGCCAAAGGCTGTACTTTAGTAGGACCGGCTGTTTTGGAAGAACCTCCTGCTATTCTAACGGTCATTACTCCTATAAATCCGCTTTGTGGAGACGAAAAAGGCCACATTGACTTGTCAGTTAGTGGTGGTACGGCTCCTTATACATTTAACTGGAGCAATGGCGCAACGGTAAAGGATATTGTTAATTTGAACGCAGGTACTTACACTGTTACTATTACAGATGCCAGGGGGTGCACTAAAACAGAAACGGCTAATATTGCAATACCTTCTGGTTTAATTCTTTCCCCAAATGCGACCGATAGTGGTTGTGACGGGGCATCTGGAACCATTACACTTAATGTAACCGGCGGTACAGCTCCTTATTCTTACCAATGGAGTAATGGAGTTTTTACCAAAGATATTTCCAATGTTGCTGCTGGGAATTACTCTGTAACTGTTGCGGATGCAGAAGGATGTACGGAAACGACAACAATAACAGTTAATTCTTTATCTTCTTTAAATGTAAATATTGTGGCTAATGATACTGGTTGCGATGGCACAGGAGGGGGGATCGATGTTGAGGTATCTGGTGGTATGCCTCCCTATTCCTACCAATGGAGTAATGGCGCAACGACAGAAGATTTAATCAATATATCAGCTGGAGCTTATTCCGTAGTGGTGACAGACGGTAGAGAATGCACTATTCAGGCATCTATCACTTTACAGGGGCTGCCTCAACTTACCGCACAAATCGCCACCTTAGGAGAAACTTGTACAAGAAATGACGGCTTGATTGATTTGGAGGTGTCTGGTGGAGCAGGAAGTTATACTTATCAATGGAATAATGGCATGACATCGCAGGACTTAGAGGGCATTGCAGCAGGTAGCTATGCAGTCACGGTAACGGACGCCAATGGTTGTTCTATCACCCAAACTGCAGAGGTAGCAGATAACTGTGCCTGTCCCGATCCATTGGTTAATACGACTATGGTAACGAATGCTCGATGTGGCGAAGCCAATGGAATGATTATGGTTGTAGTGAATGATCCCGCTTTGTACTCTTTCCAGTGGAGTTCAAATGCAGGTTCGGGTACAAACAAACACATAAGAGAAAATCTCGCTGCAGGCAATTACTTTATAACGGTAACTTTTAAAAGCAAGCCCTCTTGTTCGGAAATAATCAATGTAGTTATTACAAATAAAGATGGGGAAACGGGTACGGTCGTGTTGAATATCCCTACCGATTGTGACCAAAACAATGGCCAAGTTCAATTATCTCCAACTCATCTGAATTATAAATGGGCCGACGGCTCACAATCGACTGACCGCAATGATTTGGCTCCCGGCGATTATCAAATTACAGTGACAGATGATAATGGCTGCCATACCTTTATTAACGTAAGCGTTGGACAGAAAGATTGTCAGGTAGTATGTGATATAAAAGCAAAAGTAAAAAGTGTAGAAGCACCAGATTGTGACCAGAATAATGGCAAAATTGATATTGCCGTCAATGGCGGTACAGCTCCTTATTCCTACGATTGGAACGATGTTTCCATAGGCAATACCAACAATCCTCGGGAACTATCAAAAGGCACTTATAAAGTTACAGTGACAGATACCAATGGCTGTACAGATGAAATAATGATTATCCTCAATGCCAATGATTGTGATTCGCCTTCTGGATGTAATATTATGTTGTCTCTTCAAGCTACCGACCTGAGTTGTCCAGGCAATGAAGATGGCCATATTTCCCTAACAGCTATGATGGGCATGCCTCCCTATACTTATGCCTGGAGTAATGGCGCAACGACAGCTAATTTAGCTAATTTAGCCGCCGGAACCTATAGGTTGACCCTTACAGATGCCAACGGTTGCCGTGTCGTGGAAAGCTTGGAAGTAAAAGCTCCTGACCTTTTAGTTGTGAACGAGATGAGATCTGTTATTGACTGCGAGCGCGTTGAAATGACTTTAGGCATCGCTGGTGGCAGAGCACCTTATAAGTGGACCTGTGATGGGCAAACAGGTGGCTTCCCAGCTACTTTCTCTCAGCCCGGAACTTATAATTGTATCATTACAGATGGTTCCGGCTGTTCCATAGATCATGTTTTAGTAGTTGAAGATTATCAACCTGTTTCGGTAACAGGGGTTGTTACCAATGCTACTTGTGGTAATGAAGACGGTAGCATTGACTTGACGCCTACGGGTGGCACGCCTCCCTATACCTTTGAATGGGACTGTGGTCTGTTTGGTGATGAAGATCAATTTAATTTGGGACCGCATACCTATAATGTGACGGTAACGGATGCAACTGGTTGCCCTACTACGAGTGCTTTTACAGTAGAAACGTGTGATGGAGCAGCCTTTGGATTTATTTCTACTTCGGCTACGCTAATGGGCGATCAAATGGTTGCTATAAAATGGGAAACAGCCAATGAAGCTATGGAAGGTAATTTTATCCTTTTAAACTCTACGGATGGAACTAATTTTGAAGTGGCGGGCAATGCCATAACCGCAATGGGCCCCATTCAGTCTGCCAGCTATGAGGTAGTAGAAGAAGGGGCAAAGTTTGGACAGAACTTTTACCAGGTCAAATACTTGGATATAGAAGGCAATGAGTTAATGTCTGAAATTGTAGAAGTATTTGTTCCGATTCCCGGTGCCACTAGTCACACTTCTATTATTTATCCCAACCCGACAGATGCTTTTTTTACTTTGGACTTTTTGAGCCCGATTGAGAAAAAAGTAGAAGTGGATGTTCGAGATGAAAACGGAAAATTGATGGATGCTGTTACTTTAGAGCCTGGCACAGTAAAACATGTTTTTGATATTAACCATTATGGAACGGGCAATTTTACAATTACCTTAAAAGAAAGGCGAAAACAGCTAAAAACTTATAAGTTAATAAAAGCTAGAAAGTAGATGAGGCATGGGCATAAATTAGTAATTTCTATTTTAGCTTGACTTTAGCCATTTAAGCAGCTCTGGTAGCCATAAAAAATAAATGGTCAAGCCAATGTTGATTTAATTTATGAATGTCAGGTTTATCCCTAGACATTGAAAAATAATTATTTCGCCAAATTAGCAATCTAACAGAGGCGATAGCATCCGAAAAAGTCGGATGTGATTTTTGATACCATGCTGTCGTTTTTACTACTAATAAATTTTGTTGGTGTAGCTTATCGGTCATAATGGTGATGATGCTAAATAACGCCATCAAAATTGGAGTTGTTCTAGCTATTGCTTTATCAGACCATTGTCTTTGAGTTTCTACTCCTAAATGAGTTCTGACTTCTTCAAAAGTGACTTGAACCGTCCATCTTCGGATAAAGAAGTTAATAATCTCAAGAATAGGTAAGTCTAATTTAGTACATAATAAGGCACTTGTTTTAATAACTCCATTAGGGTCCTTAATCAAACCCCATCGAATAGGTAAAGGCCTCATTCCTGAATGATACCAAATGGCAGTTCCTGTAGCAATTAATAATTCTACTTGTCCATGATTGTACCATTTAGGAATAGTCAGTTTTACCCATTGAGTGGTTGGGTCATCAGCTAGTTGTTCTAGATTTTTTAATCGCTGACCCTTTTTACGATTTCGTCCAGGACGCCCTTTAGGTCTTTGAGGAACAAAATCATAAAGTGCAGCATCTAGACGCAACCGAGTGATGACACAAACATGATTACGCACAGCTGCTAGTAGTTCAATGACCGCATAAGAAGAGTCTGCCACAATGATAATCAAGCGATTAGGCAACCAACGACTTAGTTGCAACATCATCTGGCGAGCCCAATCGGTTATTTTCTTATGCTGTTTGCCATTTTGCTCATTGTACCGTTCAGAAGGAGCCAGTACCGTCAGAAATGGTAATGCCCATACTCGGTTAGCCCAACTGATGGGTGTTAGAAGCATCATACTAATCCATCTTAGACCGCTACACTTGACAAAGTGACTTTTGGAAGATCGCACTGGGTCTCTATAAATGCCTTTTGTCTTTATTGCTTTTCCTCGTCTTCTTTCTATTGTTTCATCTATGCCAAAAATTAATGGCTCAGACGATAGGGAAAAATGTTTGACAAGTTGAAGTAATAAAATATGGGCTGATTTATAGCACGACCACTTGGCTCTACTTAGGACTCGATGGTATTTATGAAAACGTTTTTCGTTACTAAGTCCAACTGCTCTTAAGGCACTACAGACTGTACGACGACCGACTACTAAAATACTACCTAGTAGTAAAAATTTTGCATGTTCAAAGACCTTGTGGCTAAATATCGGAGCAAATACCGATATTTGCTGCAAGAATTCTTTTGGAAGAGTAAACATTTTTTATTGATTTTGGCGAATCAAATTTACTCATCTTTAAGAATTCTCTTTTTATTTTCAAATGGCTAAAGTCGAGCTAAGCTCCAGCGGAGCGCCCCTGTTTGTAGCCCATAATTCATTATTCTACAGAAAACAAATAACCTACGCCCTTTAAAGTAACGATTCTTACATGTGGATCGGTTGCCAGATAGTTCCTTAATTTTTTGATATAAACATCTAGGTTTCGAGAATTGAAATAAGAGTCATCTCCCCAAATGTGCAGCAAAATAGCTTTTCTTTGAACCGGTTGATTTTGGTTTTTAGAAAAGATTTTGAGCAATTCGGTTTCCCTGTGGGACAATTGTTGGATGCATTGCTTAGAGCTTAGTTGATATTTTAATGGATAAAAAGTAAAATTGCCAAAATGGATGGCTTGCTGTTTGACTGGATTAGCCACAGAAGCTTGACTCAGTTGGATAAGGTTTTCAATTCTAACGATGAGTTCCTCCATAGAAAATGGTTT
The DNA here is from genome assembly GCA_965222705.1 of Saprospiraceae bacterium. Lineage (GTDB taxonomy): Bacteria > Bacteroidota > Bacteroidia > Chitinophagales > Saprospiraceae > JAFMDF01. Next base: position 16,488 of record CBDCUO010000049.1, read on the forward strand.
TTTAATATAATCGTTTCCACCAGACTTAAAACCTTCCAATAAGTCTGCTGTTTGATTTTTAGCGGTCAAATAGATTATGGGGAGGGAGGGATTGACCGCATTTATTTCCTTGCCTACGGTGAAGCCATCTTTATTGGGTAACATCACATCCAGTACACAAATATTCGGCTGAAAATTGAGAAAAGTATCCATTACCAGGTTTCCATCCTTTACCATTTCTACTGCAAAATTTCGGCTTTCCAAACTTTCTTTGACGATTTTGCCGAGGAATGGCTCATCTTCGACATACAATATTTTTGTTTTGGTCATGCTGATTTGGGTAAAGTAATTCTAAAAACAGTTCCTTGTTCTTTTTCACTTTCTACCTCGATGTTTCCCCGGTGCCGTTCAACCACACTTTTCACATAGCTCAAACCCAGTCCATGCCCCTTGACATTATGCGTATTGCCCGAAGGAACTCGAAAGAACTTATCGAATATTTTCGCTTTAAATTCATTTGGAATGCCTATACCTTTATCTTTCACCATTAATTCAATTTCAGAACTATTATTTTTTAAATTTATATAAATTTCTTTTTTTAATTTGCTGTATTTCAGGGCATTATCAAGTAAATTGAAAATAATACTCGTCAAGTGAATTTTATCTCCTTCCAGTAGAAAATTATTTCCATTTATAGAAAAATGAACGCTTGCCTGTTGATTTTCAAATTGCAACTTCATGGAATCCAGAACGTTCTCCACCAGCCTTTTTAGGTCAACGGTTTCCAATTTTAGAGACAATTTGGAACGTTCAAACAGGGAGGTGTTTAGCACCTTATCAATTAAAATGGATAGGCGATTAAGCTCCATTTTGGAAATATTCAGATATTCTTTCGTCCGTTTGGGATTTTTCAACGCATCGAAATTTTGTAAAGCCTCGATCGCGACGCCGACCGTTGCAATAGGCGTCTTTAGTTCATGGCTAATATTGCTGATTAAATCGTTTTTTAGTTCTGTCAACAATTGTTGTTCCTTTAGGCTTTTATAAATAAAATAAAATGCCAGACTCGTAATGGAAAAAAGGAGGGTAGAGAAGAGCATCTGAGGCAGCATTTGCTTTAAGATGTAGGGTTGAAAGCCTTCTATTTTCATCGCAAATTGATCCCCATTTTCCAGATCTGTATAAGGCTCACTCAATAAATTAGACCAATGAGAAAGCGTGTCTTTTATTTTTACAATGCGAAAATTACTGGGCAAATCATTTGACTTTGGAGAGTCGTGAACGAGCTGGGCAATGATTTCCAAAGTAGCAGAATCTCTATGTACGATTGGTAGGGAGTCCGAGGGCAATCTTTTACTTTTCAGCCTTGAGTTCCATAGCAGAAAACCTCCTTTTTCATGCTTTATTTCTGGACCTTTGGTGGCATTGATTTGTACGTTTAGTTTGGGATTAATTGAGGCTATTAAAGTATCTGATCCTTCAAAAAAGGAATATCTCGCTTCCTTTTTTGCAGAAATATCCATGCTAATGGCCGCAAAAGCCAGCGAATCCTCTTCGGTTTTCCAATTTGACTTTGTTTTAATAAATACCTCTTTAAAATAATTCATTTCCGCTTCCCGAATGGAATTAATAAAAATAAAACTGCTCTTTTCTTTAAGTACCGTCACTTCCCGCTCATAGACCTCTTTCAACCAAAACAGCAAAAAAAAGCCCAGCAAGAGCAAACTACTACCCATTAAGAAAATAGAGATATTATTTTTAGCGATCGTTTTCATCAAGCAGTTAACTATTTACATTTTTCATACAGAAGGCTAATCATTGGATTTGTTATTTTAAACAAGCTGATTCTATCCAAAATTAAAGTTTTCCAGGCTTAGGTTTTGATTTTTTTAACCTTAATTAACCTTTTTTCTGGAATAATTAACCTCTGTCTGGTTTATTTTTGCAGCATCATTTTACCAAAAATTAAAAATTATGAATCAGTTATTATCTGTATTTATACTTAGTTGTTTTTCCTTATTACTAGGTGCTCAACATACGGAAGGAGTTATTTATTATAAGGAAACGGTTCAGTTAGATGTCCAGTTTCCCGAAGGCCAGGAACATTTAAAAGATATGGTTCCAGCTTCTCAAAGTAGGGGAAAGGCCCTCTTTTTCACCGCTGAAAAATCGCTGTACAAGGATTTGGATCCCGCTGATAATGAAACAGAGATTAACCATGAAGAAGAAGGAGGAAATATGCAGATCAAAATGGTAATCGCCAGTCCGGATAATCGAATGTATAAGGACTTTTCTACGGGGAAGGTGGTTGATCAGCGAGATTTTATGGGGCGAAAATTTTTGATTGACGACCAAATTAAGGAGTACGCCTGGAAAATAACAGGAGAGCAAAAAGAGCTGTTGGGCTACACTTGCCAAAAGGCTATTTTGCAGGATACGGCTCAGAACCTGGTGGCTTGGTTTACCCCTCAAATACCCTTGCCAAATGGTCCCGATGCCTACGGACAATTGCCTGGAATGATTTTGGAAACCAACATTGATGATGGAAAAAGGACAGTGGTCGCTTCCAAAATTGACTTAAACAAGCCAGAGAAAGCGGCTATTGAAGTTCCGAAAAAGGGTAAAAAAGTAACTGCGGAAGAATTTGAAAAAATTCGGGCTAAAAAGTTGAAAGAAATGGGGGCAGAGGGTGGCAGAGGTGCAGTGATCCGTATGGATGTTCGAAATAACTAGAGGGAATTCACGAATTTTCTAAACTAAATGTGCGTTATTCATAAATTTTTAACAACTCATGAAGTTACTCCGACTTTTACCAATATTTTTATGCCTGTCTATTTCCCTTTTTGGTCAGAAAATAACCCTAAAAGGAACAGTAGTAGATACCCTGGATCAGCCATTGGCGGGTGCGACGATTATGCTGTTGCAGGCACAAGATTCTGTATTGGCAAAATTTGGGATTAGCGATGGCCAAGGGCAGTTTTCCTTAGAAAAGATATCACCCGACGACTATATTTTACAAATCACCTACTTAGGCTATGCCAATCATAGCCAACTACTTGGTTTAAGCGCACAAAAGACAGATTTCGACCTAGAGAATATTCAATTACTTCCTGAGAATGCAGTACTAAATACTGTGGAGATAAAAGCAGAACATATACCTATCCGCTTCAAAAAAGATACCATTGAGTATAATGCAGCAGCTTTTCAAACTCGACCCAATGCAGATGTAGAAGCTTTATTAAAAAAGTTGCCAGGCGTAGAAGTAGAGCGAGATGGCACGATCAAGGCACAAGGTGAAACGGTACAAAATGTACTGGTAGAAGGCAAGGAATTTTTTGGAAATGATCCAAAAATTGCCACCAAAAATTTGCCGGCTGATGCAGTAGATAAAGTACAAGTATTTGATAAAAAATCGGACATCGCCGAGTTTTCAGGCATTGATGACGGCAGAGAAGCTAAAACGATTAATCTCGAGCTAAAAGACGGCAAGAAGAAGGGTTATTTTGGGAATATAACAGGCGGATATGGCACAGAGGATCGCTATGAGGGAAAGTTTAATATCAATAAATTTGGCAAAAATATTCAGGCTTCTGCTATTGGCATGCTGAACAACACGAACCAGCAAGGCTTCTCCTTCAATGATTATATTAATTTAATGGGAGGGCTAAATAATTTATTGTCAGGCAATGGTGGTCGGATTGAATTAAGACTGGATAGCGATGAATTGGGTTTACCTATTGACGGAGGGCAACAAAATTACGGTTTTACTAATACCGGGGCGGGCGGGTTGAATATAAACTGGGAATTAAATAAAAAGACAAAGCTAAACGCCAGTTATTTTTATTCTAATATAGAAAGAATTTATGATCGGATTGAGACCCGACAAAGTCTTTTAGCCAGTCAAAGCTATCGCTCTGATCGAATATCAGAAACTAAACAAAACACAGAAGGGCATCGCTTGAATATAAATTTGGAATCCAAAATTGATTCTTTTCAAACGATAAAATGGCGATCTTCTTTGGGGTATAACGATAAAAATGGATATAATAACAGCTTGAGCCAAACCTATAATTTAAGCGAAATTTTAGAGAATGAGGGAAACCGAAACTACCAGTCCACTGGTAATAATTTAAGCCTGAATTCCAGCTTGATTTACCTGCGCAGGTTTCGGAAAAAAGGACGTTTTTTTACAACCGATTTGTCCCTTTCCAAAAGAGATAATCAACAGAATGGCCATTTGCATTCAGTTAATCAATTTTTCCTCAATGCACTATTTTCAGACACGCTTCAGCAACGACAAAACCAAAGTGATGACCAATTAGATTATGGAATCAGGGTATCTTACACGGAGCCTTTAGGGAAGCGCAAATATTTAGAAGCCAATTATTCCCATCAAAATTATTCCAATGAATTAGTCAAGGACTTTTTTGATATAATAGAAAACAGAGAGCAGTTGAATACGCTATTAAGCGATCATTTTCAAAGGGATTATATCTATGATAAAGCAGGCTTTAATTTCAAAATGAATCGCAAAAAATGGAACCTCACAGCGGGTATTAGTGGACAAAATTCTAGCTTGAAAGGGGTGCTAATCAATAGAGAAATCCCAATCAATCGAAATTTTTTTAATCTGCTACCCACCTTGGATTTCAATTATGATCTAAGCGCAGGCAAGACCCTCCGGTTTAATTATCGAACGAGCGTAAGAGCGCCTTCTCTGGAGCAATTGCAGCCCATTGTAGATAATAGCGACCCTTTAAATGTATATGTTGGCAATCCCGATTTACAGCCGGAATATCGGCATAATTTACAATTAAATTTTAATCTTTTTGACCAGTTTAGCTCCATTGGTATCTTTGCCAATCTAGATGCAAATATCATTCGAAACCGCATCATCAATGCCCGAAATATTGACGACCTTTTTCGCCAAACCATAGAACCCGTGAATGTGGATCATGATTTTCGATTGCGTTCTTGGCTGTCCTTTGGTGCCCCGATCAAATTTATAAAAAGCCGACTGAATATTAATGCAAACTTTAACTATCATCGAGGCAATTACCTAGTAAATGATATTACAGATATTTCCAAAAGCCTTATTAGCACCTTAGACATTTATGTCAATAATAGAAATACGGACATTATAGATATCCTCATCGGTACAAAACTGACCCAAAATCGGGTAAAATATGAAATTGATAATGCTCTAAACCAGACTTATATAGATCAAATTTATTATGCGGACTTATCCTTGAACCTCGGCAAAACCTGGACAATTAACAGCTCGATGGATTATACCCGATACTCTGCGGAATCTTTTGGATCGGCAAGGGCCATCCCGATTTGGAAAGCAAGCATTTCCAAGTTTATTTTAAAAAACCAAAGAGGTCAGATTAAATTGGCAGCAATGGATTTATTAAATAAAAATTTGGGGGTTAATCGCTTTAGCCAGCTTAATTTTATCCAGGAAGAACGCATTGCTTCTTTGGGCCGATATTTTTTATTGAGCTTTTCCTATTCTTTATCCGGTTTTAATGGAAGAGGAGAAGGAGGTATTCATTTTGTTAGAAGGCGATAGTAACCGCACCTTAGTTGTCGTATTTATAAAGCTGCAAGGCTTCAATGATTAATATCAATTTTTCGGCGTACCTTCTATCCGTTGCATAGCCTGCTTTTTTAAGCCCAGTAGCCCATTTTTTGTAATCTTTTCCATAAGCTTTTAGACCTCGATAGCGGGAGTTATTTAGCAAAATAGAGTGCTCTCTAAAACTTTCCAGCGGATTTTTAAAAACCCGAAACATATCATATATATCATCATCGTGATAATTTCGACAGGTGCAACCTTTACATTTTCTTCGGCATTTAATCCCAAAATGATTATTGGATTCGCGGGCGAGCCTGCTATCACCGGCATTTGATTCTAATAAGCCTTGGGCAAGCGTGATGCTGGCGAGAATACCATATTTCTCTTGTTCGACAAGGGCAGTTTTTCCATATTTTTTCAGATAATTTTTACAGTTTTGTAATTTTTCCTCGACTACCTCATCAGGGATGTTCTTGCGTTGTGCATAAGTTGGACTCATAATAAAAGTGAGATTGGAAAAATGTTGTGCTTTGGGGACAGTTTCCGTTTGGACGCTTTCCTTTTTTTGATCTTTTTTCCTGCTATCTAACCATTCGCCGACTTTAAAAGAAGTATTTTTTATAGCTGTTGGCATTATAAAACCCGATTGTTTGGAAGCAGGCGGAAGATAGGCAATTTGTTCGGGAGTATTTATTTTAAACGAAATACTAACATCTTTTGCTAGTAGCAAATAAGCGAATAAGCTACCAATAATTAATTCAAACCAATGTTGCTGAATCCATCCTAAGTGATCCTTCCAGCGGAAAGAAGTTATAAAAGACGTTAGGGCAATGCGAGGTAGTCCTGCTTGCATTTGTGTAATTTTTTATCATTCAAAGATTGTGTTTTAAATGCAGCAAAAATAAAACAAAAAATGGTTTGTTCAAAATTTAATCAAAACTTTTTGTGTTAAAATATAAAAAGAAAAAATACCTTCTCTCCTTCTTGATAGCTGGAAAATTCCTTAAAAAAGTAGTAAATTAAATTTGGAACTCTATTTGTAGGGTTTATTAATTAACTAGGGTTAATAATCAAAGATTTAGAAAATAATTTTTGATTTATACAACCTTTCTCACATCCCATTTTATAGACGTAAGAACCACATATTGGAGCTTGTTGGGAATTTGTGTTCTTTGAGTCGAAAATAGCCAATTCTTTGTTTACTGTTCCAATGGAACAAAAGCATTTTTGGGAGTATAGCCGTAGCTATGTGACAAAAAAGACCTAAAATATAAGCAAAGAAGAGCATTTGCAAACCAATTAATAATTTCTGAACAAGCCTTTAATTTTTGAGCCTTCCCCTCTCTTAAGCATCGGCAAAAAATAACCGCTTATTAAAAAAAAAACGGACCATTTATTTTTTTGTGGTTATTAAAACACTGAAGTTGTTTAAAAATGAAATGCAATAATTTTTATAAAGCACAGAATATTAATGGGTTATATTCTAGTTTTTGTTAGAAAAATTTTGTCAAAAATTTTCACTCTTTTGAAGCCCTAACTTATTGTTTATCAAATAATTGCAGAATTTAAAACAAAACATTTTTAAACAACTTCACTATTTCAAACCATCCATTATTATGAAAATGAAGGTACTGATACTGTGGCTATCTATTTTTTGCCCTTTTTGTTTATTCGGGCAATACCTGGAAGTTGGAGCAACAATAGGCATATCTCGATATTTTGGAGAATTACAAAGCGGCTTTGAATCTTCCGGGAGTCATTTTGCTTACGGGATAATGGCTCGCTATAATAAAAGCCCACGTTTGGCTTTTAGCGTCCAGTTTATTAAAACGATTTTATCGGGGGATGATGCTCGGCAAAAAGCGGTTTATAAGGATAAATTCAATCGAAATTTGAGCTTTCAATCGAGCTTAGCAGAATTATCGGTACAGGCGGAAGTTAATTTAGTCAAATACGATATTCGGGATGACAAAACTGCCGCCCCTTATCTTTTTGCAGGGATTGCAGCCTTCTACAATAATCCGCGAGCGGAACTAAATGGGCAGTGGTACGACTTACAGCCCTTAGGGACGGAGGGGCAAACTATGGAAGGGGGTAGTGGAAAATATAGCCGGTTTGATATGGCGATTCCCATCGGAGGAGGGTTTAAGTTTAGCCTTGGTCAACAGATTAATCTGGGTTTTGAATTGGGCTATCGGCTGACTTTTACGGATTACCTAGACGATGTAAGTTTGGTTTACCCAGATGTAGAAACGCTTCGAAATCAAAACCCCATTGCGGGTGCTTTATCCTTTAGAACACCGGAAATATTGCCTCAACAAGCAGGCAATCCAGTCGGCAAACCTCGCGGAGAGTCAGGGAATAAAGACAGCTATTTGTTAGGAAGTATTTCCATTAGCATTAATCTGGCAAGAAAATACCAGCTCGAGTTTGATGAGCATTTTAAAAAATTCGCTCCGGATTACGCACCGAAAGAGTAATAGGGATATTATATTGTAATCTTTTTTTGATTAAAAGCCAATTTACCCAGCAACGGGCACTCAAAATCAAATATTTACGGAAATTTTGGAAACTTATTAAAGTTGGGTTTTCGTTTTTCTAAAAAAGCATTCCGACCTTCTGCGGCTTCTTCTGTCATATAACCCAGCCGGGTTGCCTCTCCTGCAAAAATCTGTTGTCCAACCAGTCCGTCATCAATCAAATTGAAGGCGTATTTTAGCATTTTGAGGGCCATTGGGCTTTTGCCCAATATTTCCTGCGCCCATTCGTAAGCGGTTTCTTCCAGTTCAGTATGGGGGACGACTGCGTTGACCATGCCCATTTCATAGGCTTCCTGAGCAGAATAATTTCTACCCAAAAAGAAAATTTCCCTCGCGCGTTTTTGCCCCACCTGTCGAGCCAGATAAGCAGAGCCGTAACCACCGTCATAGCTCGCTACATCTGCATCGGTCTGTTTAAAAATGGCATGCTCCTTACTGGCAAGGGTCAGGTCGCAGACGACGTGTAAGCTATGCCCGCCACCAACTGCCCAGCCGGGGACTACCGCAATGACGATCTTATTCATAAATCGAATCAGTCGTTGGACTTCCAAAATATTTAATCGGCCGATTCCGTCTCCTCCCTGATAGCCCGTTTTACCTCTAACCCGTTGGTCTCCACCGGAACAAAAAGCATAAACTCCGTCTTTGGGAGAGGGCCCTTCCCCAGAAAATAAGATGACACCGATCGACCGGTCTTCTTTTGCATTGTGGAAAGCGTCCAGTAGTTCAAATACAGTATTGGGTCGAAAGGCATTTCTTAACTCTGGACGGTTAAAGGCAATGCGGACAACACCATTTCGCTTTTTATAGGTAATATCTTTGTATTCTTTGGCGGTTTGCCAGTCTTTATGTAGCATTTATAAAAGTAAGTTTTGCAGCGTTCAATCTGCTTTTTTAAACTGATAACCTTCAAATTCTAAAATATTGACGAACTTGTTTTCATATTGATCGAACAAATTTAGGTTCTGTCCTTCAGAAGGAATCTTTGGACTGGTTACTGTTCGTTGAAAATCGAATCGAGTATGCAGGTAGTCATCCGAGTTTTTATCTAGACTATTGCGAAAGCCCGTCCCAAATTGTTTGATCATTCTACCAAAATAAAGCATGATGTCATAGCCCTTGAAGGCTTCTTCGGTAGGCGGCATCCCATATTTATTATAAAACCCTTGTTTGAAGGATTGAATTTCGTATGAATCGGGGTCCAAGTACGATTCAGCACTGATATGTACGTTCATTGCTTCGTAATAATCGTAAGAGATTTGGGTAAAGTCCTTCCATCTAGGTTGTCCATAAACGACGACGGCATTTTGTTCTTTATCTAAGTCCAATTTTCGAAGAACGGCATAGACAAAACTCTGGCTGGAGGAAGTTATCACAAAAGCGGTAGCATTTAATGGATCAATGTAGGGCGACAAATCGATCTCTTCCAAGGAGGAGCTTTCATCTGCGATTGTCAGTACTCTCAGAGGAGCAACTATGGTACTTCCCTCTATCATAAAATGCGCATTCTGATAGTGTTGCATAATGTTTTGCTCCTGCGCTGTATTTCTACTTAGCAGGACGATTTGGTCGTTTTGGAAATTTTCTTTTACGTGTTTCATAATGGCTTCTGCATGAGTCTTTTCGCTAGGGTTGACTTGAATGAAATAGGGGTTTTCTATGGTTAAATTTTGATGGGGATAAAAAGGAGAAATAAACGTTTTTTTGTTTTTTTTGGCAAAATCAGCAAAGACTCGGGCCGTGCTATTTCTAAAAGCACCAATAATTAGCTGTGCATTTAGAAGATCGTAGTTATCTGTGAGTAGTTTGGCTCTTGTTTCGGAGGCTTTGGTATCTACTACACTGACATCGAGGTTGATACCTTCTCCTGACAAAACATCGAAAGCCATTTTAATGCCTTCATAAAAATTGAGCGCAGGTAGTGACCGTGGGTCAATCTTTTGGTCTATTTCGTCAAATCGATCGCTTAAAAAAGGGAGCGCGATAGCGACATTATAAGAGCCATAAAACTCAGAGTCTTCGTTGGCATCTTCGGCAGCTTGCTGGGTTGCCTCTGAAGTGATTGGCGGTGCTTCATCAATAGAGGCGTCCGTCCATCGAATGGTATCAAGCGTGCCAGTTACATCTGTTACTATTTCGTATTCACCTGTTTCGGGGTTAAAAACACGCTTTCCCTGGATTTCCTCCAATTCACCTTCCGTTTCCTGTTTGGAATCTGGTTGTTGCACTTTTTTAAGAGAATCACAGGAAGTAAAAAACAGCAATGTTAAAAAAAGCAATAAGGAGAAGTAATTATCTCTATCTTTTTTGAGAGAAAGACTATTCCCATTCAATAGTTGCCGGAGGTTTGGTACTAATATCATAGACTACCCGATTTATACCTTTAACATTATTAATAATTTCGCTAGAAACAGCGGCTAAAAAATCGTAGGGGAGTTGACTCCATTCAGCGGTCATGCCATCCAGGGAATTAACTGCCCTCAACGCAACTGCTTGTTCGTAGGTTCGCTCATCGCCCATTACTCCTACGGATTGTATCGGTAGCAAAATAACGCCTGCTTGCCATACTTTATCGTAAAGATCGTATTTTTTAAGGTTTTTAATAAAAATGGCATCCGCTTCCTGTAAAAGTGCTACTTTTTCTGGTGTTATGTCGCCTAAAATTCGAATTGCCAGGCCAGGTCCAGGAAATGGATGACGGTCAATGATATGCTTGGGTATATTTAAAGCACGACCCACTCTTCGCACTTCATCTTTGAATAACATTCGGAGCGGCTCGATTATTTTCAGGTTCAAAATATCGGGCAGACCGCCTACATTATGGTGAGATTTAATGGTCACAGAAGGACCATGCACAGAAACGGACTCGATGACATCGGGGTAAATGGTCCCTTGCCCCAACCATTTGATACCTGGGAGTTTGTTGGCTTCCTCTTCAAATACTTCGACAAATACCCGACCGATTATTTTGCGCTTTTTCTCCGGCTGGCTTTCTCCTTTCAGAGCAGACCAAAAGCGTTTCTTGGCATCTACACCGACTACATTCAAGCCCATGTCCTTATAGGAATCAAGTACTTGTGCATACTCATTTTTTCTCAACAATCCATTATCTACAAAAAAGCAAACCAAATTATCGCCTATCGCTCGATGTAGCAATTCAGCTCCTACGGAGGAGTCCACTCCTCCCGATAGGCCCATTAAAACTTTCTCATTTCCCAGTTTTTCTTGTAGCTCTTGAATAGTTTGCTCAATGAAAGAAGCAGGTGTCCAGCTTGCTTGACAACCGGCAATATCTACCAGAAAATTTTTTAATAATTTTTTACCGTCTACGCTATGGGTAACTTCTGGATGAAACTGTATGCAATAAACGGGAGCTTCAAATGCCTTCCTTTTTGCTTTAAATGCGGCTATAGGGATATTATTTGTTCTCGCTAATATTTTAAAACCTTGGGGGATTTCAAAAATTGTATCCCCATGGGACATCCATACTTGCGATCCTTTTTGAATATCCTTAAAAAAGGGGTCTGGCTCGATCTGGTCCAAATGGGCTTTCCCGTATTCCCGTTTTTCGGATGGCTGGACTCTTCCTCCTAGTTTTTGAGCGATATATTGAGCACCGTAGCAAATGCCTAGGACGGGTTTTTTGCCAATAAATTTTGCCAAATTAATGTGCAAGGCTTTTTCTTCTGTGACCGAAAAGGGGCTGCCGGAAAGAATAATTGCTTTAATAGATGCATCTAATTTAGGGATCTTATTAAAGGGAAGAATTTCGCTATAGATATTTAACTCCCGCACTCGACGGGCAATCAATTGGGTGTATTGAGAGCCAAAATCGAGAATGAGTATTTTTTCGTGCATATTTTTTAAATCGAAAAAGGATCAAATTTTAAAATCCCCTAGAGTTTCGGGCAATTGGGCCAACGCTTTTTTTGCCAATTCATCATTGGGAGCTTTGCCATGCCAGGCGTGGGTATGCATCATAAAATCAACGCCTTGTCCCATGACTGTTTTCATTAAAATAGCAACTGGTTTTCCTTTCCCTGTTTTAGCTTTGGCGTTTCTTAGTCCATTAATTACCTTTTGCATATTGTTTCCGTCCATGGTCGTGGTTTCCCAGCCAAAAGCGCGAAATTTTTTCTTCAAATCTCCCAATGCCATTACCTCTTTAGTGGGGCCGTCAATTTGTTGCCCATTCCAATCTACGGTGACGATCAAATTATCGACCTTATGGTGTGGAGCGAACATTAAGGCTTCCCAAACCTGTCCTTCCTGTAGTTCGCCGTCTCCGGTTAGCACATAGACCAGTTTACTATCTCCATTAAGTTTTTTGGCAAGGGCCACTCCAATGGCCACCGAAAGCCCCTGCCCTAAAGAACCAGAAGCAACCCGGACCCCTGGCAAGCCTTCGTGGGTGGTTGGATGCCCCTGCAATCGGCCATTGATTTTTCTAAAAGTGGCTAACTCATCTATTTCAAAATAACCTGCTCTAGCCAATACGCTATAAAAAAGGGGGGAGATATGCCCATTGGAGAGAAAAAAGACGTCTTCGTCTTTTCCTTCCATATTAAAGCCTGGCTTTCGTTCCATAATTTCAAAATAGAGCGCAGTGAGGAAGTCAGCACAACCCAGCGACCCGCCCGGATGACCCGATGCTGCCAAATGTACTTGGCGAATAATATCTCTTCTTACCTGAGTGGCTATTTTTTGCAATTCCTTTATTGAAGCCATTATTGATAATAAGTAATATGGGAAAATAAAGCTGCGAAAGTACAAAATGGGGATTGGAATTCAAAGAATCGGTCAAGCTCTCTAATAATTACACCTGCCTTTTCCGGCTCTTATCTATTGCTTTTCGGACGCTGCCGTGTTTTAACAATAATTTATGGGCAGCTTCGTAGTCGATACTTAGTGCATTCTTGACCATTTTGGTGCCGCGATCAAGCAGTTTGTTATTGCTCAGTTGCATATCCACCATTTTATTATCTCTTACCCTACCCATTTGAATCATTACGCTAGTACTTAGCATATTTAAAACCAGCTTTTGGGCGGTTCCGGCTTTCATTCGAGTGCTTCCAGTAACAAATTCGGGGCCGACAATTACCTCTATGGGATAATCTGCTCTTTGAGAAATAGGTGTTTGGGGGTTGCAAGTAATACAGCCGGTGATAATTCCATTTTTTTGGCAATCTTCTAGTCCATGGACTACATAAGGCGTTGTACCAGAGGCAGCAATGCCTACTACGACATCTTGCTGGTTGATATAATATTCTTGTAGATCTTTCCAGGCTAAATTAGCATCATCTTCTGCGAATTCCTGCGATTTTCGAATAGCTTTATCTCCTCCGGCAATCAAGCCAATCACCCAATCGTTTGTTACGCCAAAGGTAGGAGGGCATTCGGAGGCATCTACTATGCCGAGTCGTCCACTCGTGCCTGCGCCGATATAAAAAAGTCGGCCGCCTTCTTTCATTTGCTGCACAATTATTTGTACTAATGCTTCAATTTGTGGAATGGCTTTTTCAACGGCGGAAGGAACGGTTTGGTCTTCCCGATTGATATTGGTGAGCAATTCTAGTACGGACATTTTTTCCAAGTGGCGGTACTTAGAAGTGCTTTCCGTTATTTTTCGCATAATAATTCTGCTAAGTAACGATAAAAAATAAGGTGGACATCTTTGGGTAGTGAGTTTTGTAGTTAGACAAGGCGAAAAGCGCAGACATAGCCTAGCTATGGCGAGCATTTTCAACGAAGTATAGCTGCAAAAGACACAGCCAAGTTGTTCAAGTTATTCTTTTATCGTTACTAAACGGTTTCTTCTGTTTCCAATGATCTTAAATATTCATTCAGTTGCTCCATGGGTTTAGTAATAGCGACCCTACCGGAACGAACGAACTCATAAATACCAATTTTTTCAAACTCCCTGAGTAGTGCATCTGTTTCGTGCTTATGCCCTGTTTTTTCAACAACAATGTATTTTTTTTCAATATCTAATATACGGGCATTATGGGATCGAATGACCCTTTCTACGACATCACTATCTTCAAAAACAGAAGCGGGTATTTTGTATAGAGCGATTTCCTGATAAACGATGTCCTTAATATCATAGTAAAAAGCTTTCAAAATATCTACTTGTCGCTCCAATTGCTTGACCAGTTTTTTTACATTTTCTTCGCTTACTCTTACTACAATAATAAATCTGTAAATGCCAGGCATAGAAGATTCTGAGGTATTCAGACTTTCGATATTAATGTGTCGGCGGGTGAAAATTGTCACAATTCGACTTAGCAAGCCTACTTTGTTTTCTGAAAATATAGATATAGTATATTCTTTTTCTTCCATTACTTTATATTCATCTTTCCCGATTGAAATGGTATAATTAGTAACCGAGTTTACTTGTTTTTAAATTATGGGATATATAAATGGGATAGTAGACTAAAGTCTATCGTAAAGAACCTATTCTAACCGAACCTCTCCGATAGAAGCTCCACTAGGGACCATCGGGAAGACATTTTCTTCTTTTTCAACCAAGACATGCAGTAAATAGGGTCCTTCGTAGTTGAGCATTTCTTTAATAGCTTGTTTTAGTTGACTAGGTTTGCTGACCGTCTGTCCTTTTACCCCAAACCCCTTGGCAATTGTTACAAAATCAGGATTGACCAGCTCTACGGCAGAATAACGGCGATCAAAGAATAATTGTTGCCATTGGCGCACCATGCCCAGGTAATTATTGTCAAGCAAGACGATTTTTACCCCAACCTCCCATTGAGCGCAAAGCCCTAATTCTTGTATAGTCATTTGGAAGCCACCGTCGCCAATAAAGGCGACTACTTCTCGATCAGGGTGGGCATATTTTGCACCGAAAGCAGCCGGCAAGCCAAAGCCCATGGTTCCGGCACCGCCCGAAGAAACCCATTGATTGGTGTCCTTATAATTGTAATACCTTGCAGCGACCATCTGGTGTTGGCCAACATCGGTCACAACGATTGCCTTGCCTTTTGTTTGGTCAGAAACTTCTTTGACGACTTGGCCCATTTTGATTTCCCCATTTTCAGAAGCTCGACAATCCCTTTCAATCACTTTTTCGTATTCCAATCGGTCACATTCTCTGAATTCAGCGACCCATTTTGGGTAGCTTTTTTCTTTTACTAAAGGGATTAATTTATTTAATGCCGCTTTGGCATCAGCGTTGATAGGAATATGGGCATAAACGTTTTTGTTGATCTCCGAAGGGTCAATTTCGATATGAATAACCTGCGCTTGTTTGGCATAAAAATCCAGATTGCCTGTTACCCGATCGTCAAAACGCATCCCGATAGCGATTAATACATCGCATTGGTTGGTTTTTATATTTGGACCATAATTGCCGTGCATTCCCAACATTCCCATGTGTAATGGATGGTCAGAAGGGATAGATCCCAAACCATGAATGGTAGAGCCGAGGGGAATACCCGTTTTTTCAACAAAAGTTTTAAATACTGTTTGCGCTCCAGAAATTTGAATACCATGCCCTGCCAAAATGAAGGGTTTTTTAGCATCATTGATTAATTTTGCGGCTGCTTCAATTGGCTCCATTTTTATTTTTGGAAAAGGGTGATAGCTTCTTATTTTTCTAATTTTTTCATAATGGAAATCAAGGATGCCATTTTGAGCATCTTTGGTAATGTCAATGACGACTGGGCCTGGTCGGCCAGAATTAGCCACATAAAATGCCTTAGCAAAGACGGCTGGAATTTCTTCTGACTTGGTGATTTGATAATTCCATTTTGTTATGGACATCGTACAGCCAATGACATCTGTTTCCTGAAAAGCATCCGAACCCAATACTGTGCTGAAAACTTGTCCGGTAATGCAGACCAAAGGCGTAGAATCCAAATAGGCGTCTGCAATGCCAGTCGCCAAGTTTAGTGCGCCTGGCCCAGAAGTTGCAATGCACACACCTGTTTTTCGAGTCACTCGCGCATGGCCTTCTGCTGCATGTATAGCCCCTTGCTCATGTCGTGCCAAGATATGTTGAATTTGATCCTGATAATGATACAAGGCATCATAAACTGGCATAATTGCCCCTCCAGGATAGCCATATAATGTATCAATGTCTTCGGCGAGCAGGCATTTGATGACGGCTTCTGCTCCGGTCATTTTTTCTGTTTTTACCGAAGCATTTGTTTTTGAGGCTTGTCCGTTTTTGGCAGTCTTTGCCAGGCGTTGTACTTTCATGCTTATTGTGCTTTTCGAGTAGGGCTCACTAAGTGAAAACTTGTAATTTATTTAAATCTCATCTGTTACACAGCCTTCGCTAGCAGTGGAAACCGTTTTTTTATATTTTCTGAGAATGCCGCTGGTCGCGGTACTTTTAGGGGCTTTCCATTTTTTCCTTCTCGTCCTGATTTCTTTTTTTGTCAGATGGGCTTTAATAATATTCTTTTTGGCATCAATAGTAATTTTATCGCCATTTTTTAATAAGCCAATTAGCCCACCAACTTGTGCTTCAGGGGTAATATGTCCAACTACAAATCCATGCGTGCCGCCGGAAAAGCGACCGTCGGTAATTAAGGCAACTTTCTTGCCCAAACCAGCTCCCATTATGGCAGAGGTGGGTTTGAGCATTTCTGGCATACCTGGTGCGCCCTGGGGCCCAGTATATCGGATAACCACCACCTCTCCTGCTTTTATTTGCCCATTGAAAATGGCATCATTGGCAGCGGCTTCACTATCAAAAGTTTTGGCCGTTCCCGTGAATTTCAAGCCTTCTTTTCCAGTAATTTTGGCGACTGCTCCTTCCGCTGCCAGATTGCCATACAAGATTCTTAAATGCCCGGTTTCTTTGATGGGATTATCGAAGGGATATACGACTTTTTGCCCCTTTTTTAGGCTTGGCAAAGTTTCTACATTTTCGCCTAAAGTTTTTCCGGTCACGGTCAGGCAATTACCATTAATGTATCCCTCTTTTATCAAAAGTTTTAATATTGCTGGAATGCCGCCTGCTTTGTGTAAATCCTCCATCACATATTTTCCACTTGGCTTTAAATCCGCCAAAAAAGGCGTTTTATCGCTTATTTTTTTGAAAATCATCAATGCTCAAAGGTATTCCGACCGATTTTGCCATTGCGATTAAATGCAAGACGGCATTCGTTGAACCTCCCAAAACGGTTATCAAAGTAATGGCATTTTCAAAGGCCTGACGGGTCATAATATTTCGGGGTACTATATCTTTTTTCAGTAGATTTTTGATCGCTTTGCCCACTTTGCCTAGTTCTTGTTGTTTGTTTTTACTGACGGCGGGATTGGAAGCACTATAAGGCAAACTCATGCCCATTGCTTCGATCGCGGAAGACATCGTGTTGGCCGTGTACATTCCTCCACAAGCCCCTTCGCCAGGGCAGGCATTTTTGATGACCTTTCGGAATTCTTTTTCATCAATTTCGCCAGCAACTTTCTGCCCCAATGCTTCAAATGCAGAAACGATGTCCAGTTTTTTATCTGCTATACAGCCCGGCTGAATGGTTCCTCCATAGACCAAAATACTAGGCCGGTTTAGCCGACCGAGAGCCATCATGGCACCGGGCATGTTTTTATCGCAGCCCACGACGGCTACCAGTCCGTCATACCATTGGGCAGAAGCGACCGTTTCGATAGAATCGGCAATTATATCTCTGGAAACCAGCGAATAACGCATGCCAGAGGTGCCCATAGACATACCATCACTTACCCCAATCGTATGAAAAATTAAGCCGATTAAATCTTCTTTCTGAATACCTGCTTTGATTTTTTTAGCAAAATTATTCAAGTGCATATTGCAAGGGTTTCCTTCCCACCCAGTGCTAACGATGCCAATCTGCGCTTTCTTTAAGTCTTTGGTTGTCAAACCAATGGCATGTAACATTGCCTGTGCCCCGGGTAAGGTATCGTTTTGAGTAATTGTTTTGCTATATTTGTTTAATACAGGCATAACTGTTTTTTAGAAAAATAGTGTTGAAAATGAATTTTAGCTATATCCGCATATCAAAGCTATTAGTGTATTTTTTTTTAACGAGCTCAAATTAAAATAGAGCTACGAAATATAAATAGATCTATTTTTTTATTAAACATTGGTAATCAGTCAATTGTGTCAATTATGTTTACGAAATCTTTCTGTTTTTTAGCAACCCCTGTATAATTGGGTCTTAACCTTTTGTATGGCGAAGGCACAGTCTGAAGTCTATTATACCATATCCGTCAGATTTTAGTTGGTTGAACATTGGTAAAGTAAGGATACAAATAAAGCCGTTCTCCATTAAAGAAGAACGGCTTTATTTGGTCTAAAAATATTAGTCAATACCATCCTTCTATCATTCCTGGAGAATGACGAGTAAGAAGATGATATTACTAATGACTCTATTCATAAATCAGTACTATATTGGAACAAAAGTGCAAGAATTTCTAAAAAAATACAAAAAAATAAAGAAATTTTAAAAAATATCCCTTTTTGTTTTAGAGGTTTTTAATTATTAGAAGATTTTTTTTGATATCATTTCTATGGATGACGTTAACTCTCTTTGTTGCTAAATATTTGAAAATGAGGGATGGAGAATTTTCTATCTAGCAAATGGGTTCTCTTAATTGGAAAAATTGCTTGGAACCCAAAAATAAGCAGAGCCAATATCACCCCTATAATAGCCCCCATGTAAATATCCTTAAAAAAATGTTGAACTAGATATACTCTTGATAGCCCTACTCCCAATGCGGCAGTAAATAAGAAAACACCTAGCCATTTCTTATTTTTTAAGAATAGAGCCACTAGTGTAAAAAGGGCAAAAGCAGACATAGTATGTCCAGAAGGAAAACTGGTAAGCCCTCCCAATAGATAAACGCCTTCTACCAAATTGATTTCCTGTAGAAACCCCAAATTTTTGTAATAAACAGAAGGGCGGGGATGTAAAAAAAATGCCTTGGTCAAGTAACTGACGACCGATACAATACCCCCAGTTATAGGAATTAGCAAACTGATGCGAAATCGGATAAATAAAAAAAGCACTACTAGGCTCAAATAAGTCAATTCCTCTCCAGCTTTAGTAACATTTCTAAAGAAGGCATTGCCAAATGGGCTTCTGTGATTGCTAAAAAAGAGCAATAAATCTCCTTGGTTCATCCACAATAGGGCGATACCTCCCAGCAGCAAAAACAAGCCAAAACAGGCAAAAAGATATGCATTGACGCAAATCGTGCTTTTAAGGGAAGAAAATAAAAGTAGTCGTGTTTGGTCTTTATCAGGCATGTAAAAAAGTTGCGATTAGCCATTAAGAAAAAAAAGTAGTCGTTGCAAATTAGAAACGATTTTGTCCAGATTTCCCGTTTTAGAATCATTCATTGCCTTATAGGTCAGCAACAAACCGACGGGTAGTAAGATTAAATTGGCCAGCCATGATGCCAGTAAAACGGGGATGGCAAAAGCTTCCGCCATTCGCTTAAAAGTTAGAGTAAAGGTAATAAACAGCATAAAAAAAGTAATTGCTATTAGCAATGGATAGCCAAATCCCCCTTTTCGCACGATAGCTCCCATTGGAGCCCCTATAAACAGAAAGACGATGCACACGAAAGCATAGGCATATTTAGAGTGGAGTTCAAAAACATGTTTGACTCGTTTTTCTTTCGTTTTCTCTATGTAGCGGTTGGCAGATTCCGCATTGCTTTTGATGCTTCTACCGAATTGGATAGCTTTATCGGTCAAGGGGTGTTTTTTGTACCCTACGAAGGTTTCTGACAAGGACTGGTATTCGCTTAGAGACTTATCAATTTTTTGCCGTACGGGTATTAGGGTTTGCTTAATGATTGGCCGCTTTTTGGATTTCAATTTGGCTGCAACTTTCTGTTTTTTGCTGATAAATGGTTTTTTCTTGGCAGCTTTTATAGTTTTTTTGATAGATAGAGGTAGAATCTGTTGCAGTTGTTTTCTCTTTTGAAATTACATTGATTGGTTTTTTTAGTGCCGAGTCAGGAGGGGTACTTTTTGCGGGACTTAAGGAAAGGGAATCCCTTACTTTTTTTAAAACGGAAAAGTAATTGTTTACATACCCCGCTACGTTCGTTTTTCGGCCCTCTATCTGCTGGTCAATAGAATCAATGGCCGTCCGCAATTGAGGCATACTCAACATGGAATAATGGGTTCGGAATAGTTCTTCATCGGTTCGGCTAATTTCGAACTCTTGCAAATCAAATATTTTGGTGTATTTTTTAAAAGAAGTGCGGATAAAAGGCGCTCGGTTTTTAGAGGCTACATAACGATCCCCTTCCTGAAATTGCTCCCCATTTTCCAATTCCATGACCAGATACCTTTCGTCTTTGGTGGTGTACATTTGCCCACCTGCTGCTACCAATTCATTTAATTGGTCTCTTTTAGTGTTAACGTGATTGGCGATTAATACGTTTTTTATGCTTTGGTCGTTTTTGTCTTTTTCGCCAATTCGAATTCGGTAACCTTCAAAATCATCGTTAAAAACGCCTTCTTCCAGATTCAGCGTTGGCTTTTGTTTGCGCATATCGTATAGGCGCGATTTAAACTTTAAATTGGCTACTGGAATGAGGTAATTGGCGGAAAGCCAGGAGAAGACAGCGATACCCGCACAGACAAATATAAGTGGGCGCATTATGCGCAACAAAGGAATACCGGCAGACTTCATACTCGCCAGTTCATAATGTTCTGCCAAATTGCCCATCACCATGACCGAAGAAATCAGCACAGCAATCGGCAAAGCCATCGGAAAAACCGAAATGGAGAGATAAAACAAAAACTCGATGATCATTAAAATTCCTGCTCCTTTTCCAATAATATCATCAATATACACCCAAAGTGTTTGCATAATCAGTACAAACAGGGCAATAAAAAAGGTAACCACAAAGGGTGGTATAAAACTGGTGATTAAGAGTCGGTCTAGCTGCTTCACGCTACAAAATTAAGCGTTGGGTGTCTAATGAATGGTTATTTAATGGTTAAAAATTGCTTGATGGCGAAATTATTGGGACGGGGAAGATAGAAAAAAGCATTATAGTATAGATCATTTGGTATCTTCGCCTTTTCTAAAACTATTTTATGCTCAATAAATTTAGAGGGATCGGCCGGTTTTTAATTTTTGTGATTGTTTTGGGTTGGTATGTGCTGTGTTTATTAATTGAGGGTCTATTTAAAGGATTGACTTTAGACTTGGGACTGGATTATCGCCGTCGCTTTTGCAGGGCAGCTATGAAAATTCTCCATATTAAAGTTACGACGCAGGGCATGATCCGTACGGGTAATTTCTTATTTATTTCCAATCATCGCAGTTATGTAGATCCCATGGCACAATTGAAAGACATAGTTGCTCTTCCGGTTGCTAAGGCAGAGGTACAAAAATTGCCTATTTTGGGTTATGGGGCAAAAATTACGGGCGTTCATTTTGTGGATAGAAAAAGTAGGCAAAGTCGAAAGGAGACGCGATCCGGCATCGCTCAAACCATTGAGGCAGGGAATGCGATATTAATCTATCCAGAAGGAACCACTTTCAAAACACCCCAATCAGGTGATTTTAAATCTGGCACTTTTGATATGGCTGCCAAAAATAAGATACGCATTATTCCCGTTGCAATAGAGTATAGACACCCCAAGGACCCTTGGGTAGGGCCGGAGGGCATGTTTGCTCATTTTTTTACTGCTTTTGGCAGAAAGCAAATGGAAATAGAAATTCATTACGGGGAGCCGATTTGGACGAAAGACAGCAAGGCTTTGCAAAAAGCGGTAAAAGACTGGATTGATGGCGAATTATTAGCGATCCGCAAGAAGTGGGGGTTGAAAATTTAGCAAAATTTTATATAGCTAAAGCAGCAACTAAAGCCCAAAATAAAAGTTATATATATGACTTAAGTGAAGGATTGAAATACCAACCGAATCACTAGTCACTTAACCACTATATCACCATTTAAAACAGCTTTTTTTGGAAAATTTAAGTTTTCAATACCCAACCTGGTATTTGTTTTTGTGCGCTTTATTGGGTTTGGCTTATGCCTTTTTGGTTTACTTTAGAAGTACAACTTTTAAAAAACAAGCTAAGTGGCTTAATTGGCTGCTGGGGGGGTTGCGTTTTTTGACCGTAACTGCCCTCGCTATCTTATTATTATCTCCGTTAGTCAAAAGTTTGTTGACGGATACTAAAAAACCAGTAATTGTATTGGCGCAAGATCAATCCGAGTCAGTCATGGAAGAAATGGACGAAACGGCCCTGCAGCAATACAAAAGTTCTTATGAAACGCTTAAAAGTAGCCTTTCGGAAAATTACAACCTAAAGGAATATGCATTTGGCAGCGAAGTGCGCGAAGGCGTGGATTTTGATTTTACAGATAAGGTAAGCAATTTATCAGAAATGCTCCAATCTTTGTATGATTTATATAGCAATCAAAACCTCGGTGCGGTAATCTTGGCAACAGATGGCATTTATAATGAAGGAAGCAATCCCATTTATGCGGGTAATCGGCTGGGAGCACCTATCTATACCGTTGCTCTAGGAGATACAACGCCTCAAAAAGACCTATTGGTGAAGCGGGTTTATCATAATAAAATCGCTTATTTGGGAGATAAATTTAATATTGAAATTGACCTTGCTGCTCAAAATTGTGGCAATAGTCGTAGTAGCTTGGTGATTTCAAAAATTGATAACGGGCAGGTTCGAAAATTGCAAGACAGACCCGTGGTCATTGATAAAAATGACTTTTTTGCCACCCAGGAAATTACACTGGATGCAGATCAGGCGGGTGTACAGCGGTTTAGGGTGGCAGTTAATGCAGTAGCAGGGGAGGCAACTCGAACTAATAATGTCAAGGATATTTTTATTGATGTACTGGATGCTCGGCAAAAAATACTCCTCCTTGCCAATTCGCCGCATCCCGATTTGACAGCTATCAAACAAGCGGTGAGTAAAAATAAAAATTACGAAATTGATATTGATTACCTTGGTCGCCTGAAAGCGAATATTTCAGATTATAATTTTATAGTCCTACATCAATTGCCAAGCCTTACTCAAGATGCTGGAGAAATATTGTCCCAAATTCGAGCAAAAAAATTGCCGCATTTGTTTGTTGTAGGTAGTCAGACTAATATTGGACTATTTAACGGTGCGCAATCCTTATTGAATATTGCCGGAGATGGTAGAAACACCAATGAAGCGCAAGCGACTTTTTCTCCGGATTTTTCTTTGTTCACCATAGAGGATGCAACGAAATCTGCCTTGCCTAATTTTGCCCCATTAACGGCCCCTTTTGGAACGTTCAGAGCGGCCGCTAATGCACAAATTCTTCTATATCAACGCATTGGAAAGATAGATACCAAGTACCCTTTGCTGGTTATGGGCGAAGAAAACGGAGTGAAAAAAGGCGTTTTAGTAGCCGAAGGCATTTGGAAGTGGCGATTATTTGACTATTTGCAAAATAAAAATCACACCATTTTTGAAGAAGTGGTCGGCAAGACTATTCAATACCTATCGCTTAAGGAGGATAAGCGAAAATTTCGCATCAGCCTCGATAAAAATATTTTTAATGAGAACGAGCCGATCATTTTAGATGCTGAAGTTTATAATGACAATTACGAATTGGTCAATGAGGCAGACGTCAGTTTAGTCATTAGAAATAGTGAAGGCAAGGAATTTTCCTTTACTTTTAATAAAACAGGCAATGCCTATTCTTTAAATGCAGGGTTTTTTCCGGTTGGAAATTATACCTATCATGGATCGACTTTTTTCAATGGGCAGCAATTAACATATAAAGGACAGTTTAGCGTTCAACCAATTCAACTGGAATCTTTTGAAACAACTGCTGATCACAGCTTACTCAGAATATTGAGCGAACAATATGGGGGAGAGTTGATCTATCCAAATGCTTTGACCTCTATTTCAGAAAAAATAAAAACAAAAAAATCCGTAAAGCCTGTTATTTACCAAACTACTCGTACCCGATCCGTGATTAATTTAAAATGGATATTTTTTTTATTAATGGGTCTATTAACGCTGGAATGGTTTATGCGAAGGTATCATGGAGCTTATTAAAACTGTAAAACGCACTCTACTCACAAAAACAAAACAAAGTGAACAAGCGTTTTAGGATCAGTAGAACCTTCCGTTTTTGTGGTTTAAATCTATACTTTTTTATGAAAAAACGACTCTTTATTGCTTTTTGGGCTTTAGTTATTAGCTTTCAGGCGACAGCTGCTATGATGCTACTCCCTATGGACACAGATCAGAAAAATCATTTAAAAGCCTATGGCATTACCTATTGGGTGCTGCAACAAGAAGTGGAGGCCTGGTGGCTGCTCAATTACAGAGGGGGCAGCTTTGCTTTTCCCTATACCAAAACCTTTGAAAAAGAGTGTTTAACCAGAGATGTATCTTATGAAATCATTCCGGATGCAGCATATAATAAAATCGTGGCGGATATTTCCAATCCCGAAGTTAATATGGATGTGATGAAATTGGAGGTGGCCCCAAAAATTGCCGTATATACGCCCGAATTTAACGCTCGTTTTGGTAGGCGTGTCCAACCTTGGGACGATGCCGTGACGCTTGTGTTGACCTATGCCGAAATTCCCTACGAAACCGTTTATGATCGGGAGGTGCTTACGGATAAGCTGGCCTTATACGATTGGCTGCACCTACACCATGAAGATTTTACGGGACAATATGGTAAATTTTATCGCACTTTTGGTACCACGCCCTGGTACAAAGAGAATAAGCGAAATATGGAAAAACTAGCCACGCAGCTCGGCTTTTCAAAGGTATCCCAATTAAAACTATCAGTAGTCAAAAAAATTAAGGAATACGTGCAGGGCGGCGGCTTTATGTTTGCTATGTGTTCTGCAACGGATACTTATGATATTGCCTTGGCAGCAGACGGAACTGATATCTGTGCCAATATGTACGATGGGGACGGTGCAGATCCCAACGCTCAAGAGAAATTAGATTTTTCTAAAACTTTTGCTTTTAAAGATTTTCAACTGGTTTCTAATCCTTTGCAATACGAATATTCTTCTATTGATCGTCCGCAAGGCCGACCGTTGGCTCCAGAATTGGATTACTTTACCTTATTTGATTTTTCTGCCAAGTGGGATCCTGTGCCCACCATGCTTACCCAATGTCATACCCGAACCGTTAAAGGTTTTATGGGGCAAACAACGGCTTATCAAAAAGAATATATCAAATCGGATGTCCTCATAATGGGGGAGAACAAGCCAGCTCATGAAACTCGCTATATTCACGGCACGAGAGGACAGGGCTTTTGGACTTTTTACGGGGGACACGACCCCGAAGACTACCGCCATTTTGTCAATGACCCAGAAACGGACTTAAATCTGCACCCTAATTCTCCCGGCTATCGCTTGATTTTAAATAATATTTTATTTCCGGCAGCGAAAAAGAAAAAGCGAAAGACCTAGGATAATAATTGGTAATTGGATGACTGACAAGCTATCAGCTAGTAGGCTAATTTTCAATGAATTAGAAAGGCTATGTAGCGCCAGATGCTTACTTGGCACTCCAGCTAATAGCCTTATTCAAGACTTTTAGTTGAAGACTTATTTTTTAATACTAATCCATACTTTTTAGTATATTTTCTGAACAAAATGCTTTCATTTTTGGACAAAAGTCGTATTTTGCCTCCCATTCTTGCACTCACCCGTTATAGCTGAACTATTGAGAAAAGAAACGCCTAATTTTATATGCGCATTAGCCGTGTTGAAGAATTTTTGATTGACCCCAAAACGGAATCGGCCATTCAGGAATTGCTAAGCAATAGTTTTCCGGACTATCCTTCCAACCGCATTTATTTCAAACAAGTTCCTTCCTTCAGATACCTGGTTTGGAAAGCAGATATACTCATCGCCCATGTCAGCGTAGATTTCCGAATTATTAGGGTAGGGGAGGAGGTTCTCAAGATTTTTTTTTTAGGGGATGTTTGTGTGAAATCCAGCCAACAGCATCGGAAAGTAGCCAGTGAAATGATTGCGGATATTGAAAAACTGGCCGTAGGAAATCGACTAGATTTTTTGCTGGCGACCGTTAGTGACCCTTCTTTGTATTTAAAAAATGGTTTTGAAATAGTTAATAATGATTGTCGTTGGGTCTTAATTCAAGAGCATACCACCTATGGCGTTAGAAAAAGAAACATTCAAAACAGTCTTATGGTTAAAAAACTGGGAGATATTCTCTGGAATGAAGGGGCAGTAGATTTATTGGGGCATATGGTATGATTTTTTTAGACATTAAACCGAAAGTGCATTACATCGCCATCTGCGACAACATAATCTTTGCCTTCCACACTCATTTTTCCTGCTTCTTTTACCGCTTGTTCGGAACCTAAAGACAAATAATCGTTAAATTTGATAACTTCTGCTCGAATAAATCCCTTTTCAAAATCGGTATGGATGACCCCAGCAGCTTGGGGAGCTTTTGTGCCTATTTCAATCGTCCAGGCACGGACTTCTTTTTCACCTGCGGTGAAATAAGTAATCAAATCTAACAAACGATAGCTTGCCTGGATAATTTTGTTGACCCCTGGTTCTTTTAAACCAATTTCAGCTAAAAACTCCAGGCGGTCCTCGATAGTGTCTAACTCAATAATATCTGCTTCAATCTGAGCACAGATTAGTAAAACTTGTGCCTTTTCTTCTTTTATAGCTTCTTGAAAAGCAGCCGTATAAGTATTGCCACCATGTACAGCAGCTTCCTCTACATTACAGATATATAAAACGGGCTTGGCAGTTAGCAAAAGCATATCTTTCACTAGAATAGCTTCCCCCTCATCGAAATTTATAGCTCTGGCAGGTTGGCCTTTTCCCAACTCTTCCAAAATATGCTGGGCAATTTCCAGCTTTTTTTTATCTTCTTTCTGTCCGCTTTTCGCTTGTTTTTTTAATTTCTCAATTCGTTTTTCAACGGTTTCCATATCTTTGAGAATCAACTCTGTGTCGATAATCTCTTTATCTCGTACCGGATCGACGCTACCATCTACATGCACCACATTTTCATCCGTAAAACATCGAACTACGTGCAGGATCGCATCTACTTCCCGAATGTTGCTCAAGAATTGATTGCCCAAGCCTTCTCCCTGACTGGCTCCTTTTATCAATCCGGCAATGTCCACAATTTCTACCGTTGTCGGCAATATTTTTTTGGGTTTGACTATATCTGCCAATTTTTGCAAACGGTCATCTGGCACGGTAATCATACCAATATTTGGTTCTTTAGTAGCAAAAGGATAGTTCGCAGCCAGAACTTGTGCCTCCGTCATTGCGTTAAACAGGGTGGACTTGCCTACATTTGGGAGGCCAACGATTCCACATTTGAGTGCCATGGAATAAAAATATTAGCTATTAAAAAAGATGCAAAGGTCGCTTTTTCTTCTTCAACTGACAAGGCTAATTTGTTGCCGCTTTGATACCCATAATAGTGCACAACCCTATAGTTAAATTTAATCAAAAATTATAATAAATTTGTATTATGAAAAATATCCAAAGTAAACTAATGGTGCTTCTTTTCATTGCCCTTGCTTTTCCTCATCTTGGTTCTTCACAAAACAGTTTAACTAATGAACTAAGCTATGAAGTCAATAGAATCTATCCACCTATTTCAATAACAAAAGAAAAATTAAATGAAGCCCGGACTTTAATTGATCTTAATGCGAATTATAAATCATCATGGATAAGAGAATATATTTCGGTTGAGCTTTTGGCAAGCTATAAAGGAAGGATAAGGAAAGCTGTGAGTAAAAATGATACGCTCAGTCAGGAACAAAAAGACATCATGAATAGAGCTGACTTGGGTGCGAACATTGCAGTTAAGGTCCAATACATACCTGAAAACACCTTAACTCATAATGATATCAAGGAGATCAATTTTTCATTTACAGTCGATCCTGAAAACGAAGCAAAATATCCTGGCGGGCAGCAACAATTGAAACAATACTTGAAGGATAATGCTATTGATAAAATTCCTGATGGCAGTTTCGAGGATTATGATTTAATGGCCATAAAATTTACCATTAATAAAGAAGGGCAAATAACCAATGCTCATGTATTTGAGTCTATATATCAGACATATAAGAATGAAAAAATAGATAAATTATTGCTAGAGGTAGTTTGCAATATGCCAAACTGGAAGCCAGCAGAATATACTAATGGCACTAAAGTAAAACAGGAATTTGTATTGACTGTTGGAAACATGGAAAACTGTATGGTCAACCTTTTAAGTATTCGTAAAAATTAAATAGTGAAGGATAGCTCAATAACAAGTTAAAGGTCTTTTTCAAAAATCACCCCAAAATCTGGGGCGATTCCTGTTTGTTACACTGCCTTGAAAGTTCCAATGTCCACATCCGAACAGTCTTTGTCCGTTTTCGGACAATCTTCCCTTTAAATTTTCTTTTTTCTTTTTATAAAAAAATGATTATCAGTTAGTTAAATATTTGGCATTGCATTGGAATAATTTATAGTGTAAGAAATCACTCGATAAAAAATTCCCGATTGATATGCTAAAAAACTATCTTAAAATTGCTTTCCGGAGCCTTTTTAATCAAAAAGGCTATTCCATAATCAATATTGCTGGTTTATCTATTTCGTTGGCGGTTACCTTGCTCATGTTACTTTGGGTGCTGGACGAATGGGGTACGGACAAATTTCATACAAATAAGGAGCGGTTGCATTATGTCTTTCGCACCATTCCACTGGAAGGAGGGAAATTAGATGTATATCGGGGGGTTCCTTTGCCTCTAATGCGTGCAGCAGAAAGCGAATTACCTGGCGTTGAAAAATATATTCCTATCCGGGAAAGTAACGAGGAAACCATTGGTATTGAACAAAACACTTTTCGAGCCACAGGAAGTGTAGGTACGCTGTCTTTATTTGAAGCCTTTTCTTTTCCAGTATTAGCTGGGGATGTAAGCCAACTGGATAAAAAGAGCGATGCCATTGCGATATCCGAATCTTTGGCCAAAAAATTATTTGGCAATGTTTGGCAATCGGTAGCTTTGGGAGAAACGGTGCAGATTCATGACCAGGGAGATTTTTCTATAGAAGCGGTTTATGAGGATTTTCCTGAAAACTCTACGCTTAAACAGGAGTTTGTCTATAGTTTGCAACATTTTATTGATCATAATGACTGGATATTGGATTGGGGAAATTCTGGGATGCGAGGTGTGCTGCTCTTGGCAGAAAACGCAGATGCGAAAACGATCGAACAACAGGTAGATAAGATTTTTAAGGATAAACAAGCGGGCGGTACTTTTATTGAAGGCTGTTT
Organism: Saprospiraceae bacterium; assembly: GCA_965222705.1. Lineage (GTDB taxonomy): Bacteria > Bacteroidota > Bacteroidia > Chitinophagales > Saprospiraceae > JAFMDF01. The sequence goes on from CBDCUO010000049.1 coordinate 45,869, forward strand.
TTTACAAAAGTTTTCAGATAATTACCTTTTTAACCAATTTGATGATCAAGCTAAAGTAGCAGGAGGGCGTATTGAATATGTACAACTTTTTGGTCTGGCTGCCCTTTTATTATTAATCATTGCTTGTATCAATTTTGTTAACCTGGCAACTGCCCGAGCCTCTAAAAGAGCCAAAGAAGTAGGCGTTCGCAAAACCATCGGGGCAGGACAACAATCCTTAGTTATCCAATTTTTGACCGAGGCGACTTGTATCACCCTCATTTCCGTAGGCATGGCTATTTTCTTGTCAGAAACCTTAGTACCCCACGTTCAATTAATCACTGGAAAATTATTAGATTTTGATTATAGCCAACCTATATTTTGGGCAGGAATTAGCACAGTTGTTATTTTAACTTCCTTATTATCAGGTATTTACCCTGCTCTTATTCTTTCGTCTTTTAAACCCATCAACGTATTAAAAGGAAAAATTAAAGAACAAACCAGTAGTATTTCCTTTAGAAAAGGGCTGGTTATTGCTCAATTTGTCTTGGCCCTATTGCTCATTGTGGCTGCCCTCGTTGTGCAACAGCAGGTAGAATATATCCAAAATAAAAACCTCGGATTGAACAAAGAAAATCTATTGGTAATTAACCAGGATGCACAAGTAAGTGAAAAATATGAAGCTTTAAAAAATGAATTATTAGCCAAACAAACCATAAAGGGGGTAACGACCGCAGGCCCTAACCCCGTCAACATATCGGCTTCTACAGGAGGCGTTTCGTGGGAAGGAAAAACCGTAGAGCAAGGACATTTAGAATTTAATATTTTGTGGGCGGCGGGCAATTTCCCATCCGTTTTTGAAATTCCCATGGCAGCAGGTCGGTATTATAAGGAGGACGGAATAAACGATACTATAAATATTGTCCTTAATGAAAAGGCAGTAGAAATCATGGGCTTTGATCAACCCATTGGCAAAACGATCACTTGGTGGGGACAAAAAAGACAGATAATTGGTATTGTCAAAGATTTTCACAATACCTCCCTCTATAACGAAATCAAACCTACGGGTTTTCTATTAGATCCCCTAGATGCGGGTGCATTATATGTGCGTACAGAAGCGGGAAAAACGCAGCAAGCCATTGCAGACCTGCAATCGGCTTTTGCTAAAGTAGTACCGGAAGTTCCTTTGCATTTTGAATTTGTAGGGGAGCAAATTCAAAGCACTTACAAAAGCGAAGTATTAACAGAAAAATTGGCGACCTATTTTGCCATCATTTCCATTTTCATCTCCTGTTTGGGTTTATTGGGTTTGGCTACCTTTCTCGCCGAACAAAAAACCAAAGAAATTGGCATTCGAAAAGTATTGGGTGCCTCCATTCTCAACTTGATGGGCTTGTTGTCCAAAGACTTTTTGGTATTGGTGGGCATGGGCTTGCTAATTGGTATTCCCGTTTCTTGGTATTTGCTCAATAGTTGGCTGACTAATTTTGCCTACACCATTGATTTGCAATGGTGGATGTTTGCCATTCCAGTAGTAGCGGCTATTTTAATTGCGGGATTAACAGTTTGTATTCAAGCAATTAGGGCAGCAATTACTAATCCGGTGCAGGCTTTGCGGAGTGAATAAGGAAAAGATCACCCAAACATTTTAGTCGTGATTAAAAAATAAATTCGACAGTTGAGTTTATTTTTTTAATGCTTTGCAATTTTCATTTTTTGAAAATACCATCAATTAAATCAACCCTGCTCTAAATTAAAAATTCACCTTATGCTCTATCAAAATATAAAAATCGCTTTTCGCAATTTAGTCAAAAACAAAGGCTTCAGCTTTATCAACCTTTTTGGGCTAACCATTGGGCTAGCCTGTTGTCTGCTTATTGGTTTATACATTTGGAATGAACTCAGCTTTGACCGCTACCATAAAAATGCAGATCGTATTTATCGAGTCAGTCGGGAATTTATTAATGCAGACGGCTCGAAACAATTGCATTTGGGGCATCTAGCTCCTCCCTTTGCGCCCTTATTGAAAAATGACTTTCCGGATATTGAAGCAGCCATTCGCTTACTTCAAACGACAGTGACTTTCAAAAAAGAGGACCATTTGTATTCCGAAGACAATCTCTTTTTAGCCGAACCTGAACTGTTTGAGGTGTTTGATGTTCCGCTGCTTAGTGGAAACCCTGAAACAGCATTAAAGGAGCCGCTTTCGGTCTTGTTGAGCGAATCAACGGCCAAAAAATATTTTGATACTGAAAATCCCATTAATCAAACGATTAGGGGAATGGGCCAATTTGATTTTAAAATTACGGGTATTTTTAAAGACTTTCCCTATAATTCTCATTTTCATCCTGATGTTTTGGCTTCTTTTAGTACCTTAAGAGATCCCAATATCTATGGGGAAGAGGGCTTGCGAACCAATTGGGGGAATAATTCTTTTTCTACTTATTTATTATTGCCAAAAGATTATCCTATTGACAATTTAGAAGCGCAGTTTCCTGCCTTTCTTGATAAACACATGGCTGGCGTTTATAGTCAGGGCAAAGCCTCTGAACGCACAAAACTGTATTTGCAACCCCTAACGGATATTCACTTATACGCTCACTTAGACTCTGAAATTGAAGAAAACGGAGATATTCAGCGGGTTTACATTTTCGCTATTATTGCGCTGCTGATTTTATTGATTGCTTGCGTCAATTATATGAATTTGTCCACTGCCCGTTCTTCCATCAGAGCCAAAGAAATTGGGGTAAGAAAAGTAGTCGGTGCGGAGCGAGGTCAGATTGTAGGGCAATTTTTAAGCGAATCTTTTCTACTTGCTCTTGTAGCGACGGTCTTAGCCATAGTAATTGCCCAATTTAGCCTACCTTTTGTTAATGGGTTATTGGGATATGAATTACAACTTACTAAATCTATAGTGATGACCCTGCCCCTCATCACTATCATAGTTGCTTTGGTAGCAGGTTTACTGTCGGGCTTCTATCCCGCTTTGGTGCTTTCTGGTATGAAGCCAGTTAGCACACTAAAAGGAGGAATATCGGGCATTCAGGGAGGAAATAGCATCTTGCGAAAGATACTGGTTATCGGGCAATTTGCCGTATCGGTAGCGCTGATCATTGCTACAATTGTGGTTTTTCGCCAATTGGATTTTATGCAAAACAAGAATATTGGGTTGGATAAGGATCATATCATTTCGACAAGTTTTTATACGATATTGGCATCCAGGTATGAAAGTTTTAGAAACGAAATCTTAGCTCATCAGTCTATTAAAGACATTGCTCGAAGCTCCCGTATTCCTTCAGGAAGGTTATTGGATAGTTTTGGCTCGGCAGAAGTACAGTTGAATTCTGATGAATTAGAACAAAATGCGGCAGATTTAAAATCTCTTTCCGTTGATTATCGCTTTGTACCTACCTATGGCATCGAGGTGGCGGCTGGGCGTAATTATCAGGAAGATCGAGGCTTAGACCGTTCCAGTTCTTTTATTTTGAATGAAACGGCTGCCAAAACACTCGGCTGGACCTCGCCAGAGGAAGCCGTGGGCAAACGCATCAAATATGGGGGTAGAGATGCGCATGTGGTCGGTATTTTAAAGGATTTTAATTTTGAAAGCCTACATCAGGATATTCAGTCCACGGTGTTATATATACCCAGTGATAGTACCAATTTTAACTACCTGTCCATAAAAATGGACGGTAGCGATGTATCAAGTGCTATTGCTCATCTCGAAAAAGTCTGGAAAGCATTTTTACCTCAATTCCCTTTTGAGTACCAATTCGTTGATGAAGAATTTGGTGCTTTATATGAAACAGAACAGCGACAGGGCAGGATGTTTATTGGTTTTGCGCTGTTGGCTATTTTTGTGGCTTGTTTGGGCTTATTTGGTTTGACTGCTTTTGTTACTCAACAAAGAGTAAAAGAAATCGGCATTCGCAAAGTCTTGGGAGCCACTACCGCAGGGATCGTAGGTTTATTGTCCAAAGATTTTCTAAAACTGGTATTCTTTTCCTTAATTATTGCCTCTCCTTTGGCGTATTACCTAATGGAAGGATGGTTACAGGACTTTGCTTACCGCACGGATATACACTGGTGGATATTTATAGTGGCTGGACTGGTTGTCATTGGCATTGCATTTTTGACGGTGAGCTTTCAGAGTGTGAGGGCAGCTTTGGCGAATCCAGTAGATAGTTTAAAGACGGAGTAAGTAAGTAGGCAAATTTGAACACAGAGACACGGAGACACAGAGTTTTGATTATCAAACAGAGACAAGTTTATCGGGGGCGTTGACATTTAGGGCTGTTTAAATGTAAAATCTAAAATGTAGCATTTCGATTATAAAAGTACTAGACGTTGATTCCCAAAGGCTTGTCAACGTCTAGTTACTTTTAAATTTTACATTTAGCTGTTTTACATTAAAAGCGTCAACTACTTTTCCTAGTTTGATAAACTTGTCAAAAAAAATACCCTATTATGTTCTGGAAAAACTTAAAAATTGCGCTTCGCCATCTTAAAAAAAGCAGCAGTTATACATTTATCAATGTATTAGGCTTAACCATTGGATTCACCTGTGTTATATTGATAGGGTTATACATCCAGTATGAGTTAAGCTATGACCAATACCATCTTAAAAAAGACCGCTTGTACCGCATCGCCTTGCAGGAAGAAGGGGCTAGTTATGCCAATGGGAATTGCCAAAGTTGCTTACAATTGGGGAGATGCTGCGTTGGAAAATATCCCCGAAGTCATCAATCGTTGTCGCTTCACTTTTTATGGTCGCACGCTGGTTACGAAGGATAATCTCCAAAATTATGAAAGCGGAGGGCTTTTCGCTGATGCCTCTATTTTTGAACTATTTGACTGGAGGCTACTAGCAGGCAATCCACAGGAGGTATTAAAAGAACCCAACACCATCGTCTTAACCAAAAGTTTGGCAGATAAATATTTTCCCAATCAAAGCCCGATTGGCTTATCCTTGAATTTCGATAATGAGGCAGATTATAAAATTACTGGAGTGGTAGAAGATGTGCCATTGAACTCCCACTTTACGTTTAATTTTTTAGTCTCTATGCCTACTTATACCCATCCAAGATTACTAGATTGGGTGAGTTGGAATCAATCTTACACCTACCTTGAATTGAAAGCAGGAGCTTCCCCTGATTTGGTAGCGACTAAAATGGATGCCATTTTAGACCAGCATTTGGAGCCAGATTATGCCGAAACGGTTGCACCGCTTATGCAGCCGATTACGGATATTCACCTCTATTCCCATCTACACCGAGAAATGGCGACTAATTCTAGTGCCAGTTACCTCTATATCTTTGGAGCAATTGCCTTATTTATCTTGATTATCGCCTGTTTGAACTTCATCAATTTAACGACAGCAAGAGCTGCTGATAGGGCAAAAGAAGTTGGTGTAAGGAAAGCGATTGGGGCTTCCAAAGGGGTATTGATTCGGCAGTTTTTGGGGGAATCTATGGTAATTTGTGTGGTATCGGCGATTTTGGCCATTTTTCTGGCAGAGAGTTTTGTTTGACCCCACTGAATACGTTTATGGGGGGTAACTTGGATTTGAATCTGATGCATAACCCTTCTTTTTTAGTCGGCATCATCGGTGTAACACTACTGACTGGTTTGTTATCAGGAGCCTATCCTTCTTTTGTGTTGTCTGCTTTTCGACCTGTTCGGGTACTAAAAGGCAGTTTTTCCTTTTCTAAAACTCAAACCTGAAAAAAGGGTTGGTCATTTTCCAATTCGCCATAGCCGCTTTTTTGATTATAGCTACATTGGTCGTGTCCAGCCAATTGGACTATATTCAAAATAAAAATTTAGGGTTTAACAAAGAGCAAGTCGTCGTGATTCCAATGCAGGCATCCGATACAAGAGCTAAGGCGGATTTAATAAAGAATCAACTATCCCAAATACCAGGCGTGTTAAGCGTTTCGGCTTCTGCCAATCGTCCGGGAGGAAGTGATTTTGGCGTGCCTTATGAAGCAGTAGGATTAACGGATGAAGAAAGTCCTGATATGAGGTGCTTGGTAGTGGATGAGCAATTTTTGGAGACTTATGGAATGGAAATCGCCGCAGGGAGAGGGTTTTCTGCCGATTTTGCTACGGACTCTATCGCTTACTTAATCAATGAAACGGCGGCTCAACAATTAGCATGGGATAATCCGCTGGAACAAAAATTGGCGATGCCCGCCATCAATAGGGTAGAAGGGCCTATCATAGGGATTGTAAAAGACTTTCACTTTCATTCCATGCACGAAGCAATCGCACCGCTTTATTTTATATGGAGGATACTTGGAATTCTCAGTTTTCTGTAAAACTCGATGCCAATAATATCAATAAAACCTTGGCAACCATAGAGCAAAAATGGAAGACTTTTGAACCCAATTACCCCTTTACTTATAGTTTTTTTGACCAGCAATTCGATGCCTTGCATCAGGCAGAACAATCTACTGCAACCCTAATCAAATGGTTTACTTTTCTAGCCATCCTCGTGACTTGTCTGGGCTTATTCGCACTGTCCACTTATGCGGCTTTGCAAAGGCGAAAAGAGATTGGTATCAGAAAGGTATTGGGGGCCTCCATTCCCAATTTAGTCGGTATGTTATCCAAAGATTTTTTGAAGCTAGTCGTCATTGCTTTAGTGGTTGCCGCACCCATAGCTTGGTATTTTTCTAATCAATGGCTACAGAATTTTGCCTATCATATTGAAGTAGAGTCGTGGATGTTTGTCGTGACCGCTATCCTTTCTATTTTTATTGCTTTTGCAACCATCAGTATTCAAAGTATAAAGGCGGCTTTAGCCAATCCGATAAATTCTTTGCGAGATGAGTAAAGAATCCTATCACTACTGAAGTATAAAACCTTGTCAACCAACGACCCAATTATGTTCAAAAACAATTTTAAAATAGCACTCCGAACCCTTTGGAAAGATAAATTTTATTCTTTCATTAGCGTTTTTGGTTTAGCCATTAGCATTGCTTTTTGCCTATTGATGGCAATGTATTTACGCAATGAATGGACCTATGACCAGCATCATCAACAAGCCGATAATATTTATCGAATTGTTTTTGACCAGTATGAAGATTTAGGACCTTATGCCTCAACCCCTTTGCCCATTGGGTCAGCCTTAAAAGAAGACTTTCCAGAAATTCAAGCCATGACCCGCATTACAAACGGGTTTAAATCGCTGATGCGTTTTAATAATAATAAATTTTTTGAAACCCTCACCTTTGTCGATACGGGTTTGGTGGATGTTTTGGATATGGAGTTTTTATATGGCGACCCCAAAGATGTTTTGGGACGACCCAATCAAATCATGCTGAGTGCCTCTACCGCTAAAAAATATTTTGGCAATGCCAATCCCATTGGACAAACGCTGGAAATTGGCAGTAGTGGTAGCTTAAATTCTGTGGTAGGGGCAGTGTTTAAGGATTTTCCTCAAAACACCCATATCCGCTTGGAGGTTGGACTGCCTTTTGCCACCTATATCAAAATATGGGGGCAACCTGATTTGTGGCAACAAATGCCTCGAAATTATACTTACATTAGATTATGGGAAGGACAAAAAGGGGCAGATTTTGCAGCGAAATTGCCTGCCTTTGCCCAACGACATGTTGGAGAGGCCATACCTGATTGGAAAGAAAAATACCAGCTAAATATTCAACCGATAGCGGATATTTACTTGCAATCCAAATTGCAAAATGAAGCGGAAGCCAACGGGGATATATCCAATTTGTATTTGCTGGGCTTCATCGCTTTGTTAGTGCTGATTATCGCCGGAATCAATTATGTCAATTATGCCACCGCTCGTTTTTCCAAAAGGGCTAAAGAAGTTGGTGTAAGAAAAGTATTAGGGGCAGCCAGACAACAACTCATCGCTCAGTTTTTATTGGAAACTTTTTTGATTTCGATGCTAGCAGGGACTACCTCTTATTTTCTTGCAGAATTATGCCTGCCTACCTTCAATGCGATTGCGGGAAAATCTTTTGTTGCTATGGATTTAAGGCAACAATTGATTGTGTCCAGTTTGGGACTATTGGTCGTATTTATCGCTTTTGGCGCAGGACTATTCCCCGCCTTATTTTTATCTGGATTCCAACCAGTAGAAGTATTAAAAGGCAAATTTTCTAATGTTTCCTTACCCAATATCTCCAGAAAATATTTGGTGACGATACAGTTTACTGCTTCCATTATTTTATTGATTGCTACGCTGGTCGTTTACTCGCAAATGCAATTTGCTAGGCAGCAATTTCAGCCCATTGGCGAAGACAAAGTAGTGCTATTCCAAACCAACCAAAGGCTTAACGATAAGTATGATGTATTAAAAGAAGAAATGCTGAAAATACCGGGTGTAACAAAGGTTTCTGCTGGAAGCAATATGCCTACCTTTTATGGCGATAGCTGGCCCGTGCGAAGGGATTTGGAAGCCCAGCCCGTTCAGACGGAAAATTACGTGATTGAAAACGACTTTTTGGAAACGCTGGATTACGAATTAATTGCCGGAAGAGATTTAGATAAAAATCGGACAGCAGATAAAAATGCGGGCTATATTTTAAATGAAACCGCCGTCAACCTCTTAGGCTTCGATTCGCCACAAGCTGCTTTAGACCAAACCATTTATTGGGGTAGCGAGGACTTGACTAAAAAAGGGACGGTAGTTGGTGTCATCAAAGACTTTCATTTTCAATCGCTTCACAATCGTATTGAACCCGCCCTGATTCAATTTTCACCGACCTCGTGGTTGACCAGCAATTTTGTAGCGGCTAAAATTAAGCCGCAGCAGTTTGCAGCGATTCAAACGCAACTACAGCAATTGGTCACGCAGCTTGACCCGAATTGGGTAGCAGATGTCAAGTTTTTAGATGATAATTTTGAGAAAGTGCATCGCAAGGATATTCAACAAGGACAGATTTTTGGAGCTTTTGCCCTGTTGGCCATTATTATTTCCTGCTTAGGCCTATTGGGTTTAGTCGCTTTTTCTGCCGAAAGGCGCACCAAAGAAATTGGTATTCGGAAAGTCTTAGGGGCTTCTGTAGCCAGCATTATGGCTTTATTATCCAAAGAATTTTTAAAACTAATCGGAGTTGCCTTAATAATCGCCATTCCTGCTGCGTGGCTTTTGATGAATCAATGGTTAGCCAATTTTGTGTATCATATTGACTTGCAATGGTGGATGTTTGCTATGGCAGGTCTGTTAACCATTGGAAGCGCCCTTTTAACGATTAGTTTTCAGAGCGTGAAAGCGGCTTTGGCGAATCCAGTGAAAAGTTTAAAAAATGAATAAGCTTCTCTTTTTTAAAACAAGGTTTTGTCTATTATTTTGCTACTCAAAAAACAATTTTGGATTGGTCTTATGTAAAAGGCACCTTCAAAATGGGTAGAACCCCAAAAGGGATTGGTACTTCTGTCTATAAAGAGCACCCAGATGGCAGTTGGAAAATCTGGCGAAAGTTCTGGTTTGATTATGAAGTTACTAAAAATGACTGATAAAGACCTTTCTCCTTTCACCAAAAAATAAAAAAATGTTTAAGCATTACTTTAAAATCACTTGGAGAAACATCTTAAAAAATAAAGCTATGGGCCTTATTAACTTAGTGGGCTTAACGCTTGGATTGACGGCGGCAATGCTGATTGGTATTTATGTGCATCATGAATGGCAAACCGACCGTTGGATGCCCCATGCAGACCGCACCTTTCGATTAATTAGATTATCGGATATCAATAACGAGCCTTATAAAATTGGCGTTACTTCTGCACCCTTTGCCACAGCTTTGGAACAGGATTATCCCGCAGATGTGGAAGAAACGACCCGTGTGTTGGATGGCAATAGCCTGGTACAAATAGGCGAGCAAATCTTTCAAGAAGAAGACTACTACTATGTGGACCCCAATTTTATGACCTTTTTTGATTTTCCATTATTGCAGGGAGATGAAAAAACAGCGCTGACCAATGCTCGTAGCATCGTACTGACTTTGGAAACGGCTAGACGATATTTCGGGGACGAAAAAAAGGCGATGGGAAAAACCCTGAAAATAGACAATAGTTATGATGGCATCGTCACGGGTGTCTTGGCAGCATTAAAACATCCTAGCCACCTCCATTTCGATATACTCGAAAGCAATGTTTCCCTACGGGATGCGAGTTGGTGGAGTGGCTGGTGGAATAATGCACTTTGCACCTATCTTCGATTGGCTCCCAAAGTATCTTCCCAAACTTTTGTGAGCCGTTTGCCTGCCTTTATGGATAAGTACTTTGGAGAAGATTTTACCCGCACGAATACGCGCATTGAATTGGGCTTGCAACCGATACGAACGGTCTATTTTGCTTCTGAAACTCGTTATGACCCGATGCGACATGGGAATAAAGGAGCAGTGGGCATCTTCCTATTTGCTGCGCTCTTATTACTGGTGATTGCTTGTGCCAATTATATTAATTTATCAACGGTGCAAGCCATTCGACGAAATAAAGAAATAGGCGTGTTAAAAGTCTTGGGGTCGGGACGCAAGCGCATCATTGGGCAAATGCTTGGGGAAAGTTTTCTGTTTACCTTGGTAGCGGTTGTGTTGGCTATTCAATTAACGGTATTGGCATTGCCTTATTTTGAACAGCAGTTTAGCCTTAACTTAACCGTAAATCTTCCTTTATGGCAAACCGCTGGTATCACAGCAGGGTTAATTGCCATTGTTGCCATTGCCGCTGGTCTCTATCCAAGCATCTTTTTAGCTTCTTTTAAACCCGTGAATACTTTAAAAGGGCAAACCACAAGCGGTGATAATTTTTCAAACACGGTGCGAAAGTCTTTGGTGGTTTTTCAATTTGTCCTCTCGGTGGGCTTATTGTGTAGCACTTTTTTGATTCAACAGCAATTGGAATATTTGGGGCAGAAGAACTTGGGCTTTGATAAAGATCATATTTTGGTAATGAACCTAAATAATCCTGATGTATATAATAATCGAGAAGTGGTTAAGCAACAATTGCTACGAACACCAGGCGTAGAAAATATCTCATTTGTAAGTGGTACGCCAGGTGGCTTTCACGATGCTACCAGCGTAGAAGTAGCTGCCTTAAATAAAAATGTGCGAATGCGTACTGCCTTTGTGGATTTTGAATTTGTCAATACCTTTCAAATGGAAGTGGTGGCTGGACGGGACTTTGATAGTCGTTTAGCCAGTGATAGCAATGAGGTGGTTTTATTAAATGAACAAGCGGTTGCCGAACTGGGCACTACCTCCGAAGCGGTATTGGGCAAGGAGGTCGTTTTGCCCATGTTTGATAATATTCCTAGAAAAGTAGTGGGCGTTTTAAAAAATTACCACTTTACCAGCTTACATGATGAAATACAACCCTTAGTAATTTCTACTTCTTTTAGAGGAAGACGGATGGCTGTCAAAGCCAATGGAAAAAATATACCGCAAGTAATTGCTGCGGCAGAACAAGCGTGGACAGTGCAATCTCCTGCTTTCCCTTTTGGGTATCAATTTTTGGATGAACGTTTGAATCGCTTGTACCAAAGCGAAGCACGGCAGGCAAAAATCTTTTCTTTCTTTGCTGCCGTCGCCATTTTTATTGCCTGTCTGGGCATGTTCGGTCTATCCGCTTTTGCCGCTTCTATTCGTACCAAAGAAATTGGCATACGCAAAGTATTGGGAGCGTCCGTCACTAATATTGTTGGCTTATTGTCCAAAGATTTTATAAAACTGGTGTTGATAGCGTTTGTTATTGCCATTCCCCTTTCCTGGTATTTTATGAATAACTGGCTCAACAATTTTGCCTATCGAATTGACATCCAATGGTGGGTGTTCGGGATAGTGGGGATAACTGCTGTATTGATTGCTTTTTTGACGGTGAGTTTTCAGAGTGTGAAAGCGGCGTTGACAAATCCTGTAAATAGTTTAAGGAGTGAATGAGCGCATTTGCTCCAACCTTGATTTTAATAGAACAAATGGTGTTATCCAAGATAAAAATACGCTGGATGTTCTCGTAACCGTTTTGCCTGCTGGGAAAGATTTTTTAAAACCATGAATATAAAACTTATCAACGCCTAGCACTAACCACCATTGAGCATTTGCCAAGTCATTAGTTGAAATTATTCATGCTTTATCGTTTTTGCAGGATTCAATAAAGCAATTTTAAAGGTTTGATAACTGACTGTAAAAAAGGCCAATAAGACCATCAATAGCATGGCAATACCAATTACCCACCAAGGAAAATCAATGCGATAGGCATAGCCACTGAGCCATTGGTTCATACTCCAGTAAACCAGTGGCACACCAATGAACATGGCGATTAGGATTAACCACAAGAAGTCTTTAAAAAATAGGAATACAATATTTTGGATAGAGGCGCCTAATACTTTCCGAACGCCTACTTCTTTCGTGCGCTGGAGAGCCAAATAAGAAGCTAAACCAAATAAGCCCAATAAGGCAACAAAGATGGCAAGACCAGCAAAATTGGCGAAGATAAAACCGAATTTTTTGTCCTCTTGATATAATTGGGCAAAGCGATTGTCTAGAAAGGTGTAATTAAAAGGAGCTTGTGGAAAAAATTGATTGAATAGTGTTTCTACTTTTGCTAAGGCTGTATTTATTTGACCACCATTTAGTTTCACAACCGTATTTCCCGTTGCTTCTCGGTGAAAAAAAACAGTAGGCTCTACCCTACTCTTCAAAGAAGTTCGATTATAATCTTTAAGGACTCCTACAATGCTAAACTTATCGCCTGTATCATCTCGACCAAGCTGGATATATTCATTAATAACGGATGTGGATTTAGGAACTTGCAGCAAGTTTAAGAAAGCCTGATTGACAATGACCGCAGCAGAATCTTCTGCAAATTCATGATTAAAATTACGTCCAGCAATTAACTCCATCCCCAAAGCATCCTGTATCTGGTCATTCATACTATTAATATAAATCGTGGCCTCAACGACCTCTGTTTGGCCAACTATTTTTATCCCGCCACTATTAGAGCTAACGTCTGAGCTACCTCCTCCTGGAAGGTTAGAAATAGACCCAACTTCGACCACCCCTTGCTGTCTTTTTAATTCTTCTAAAAAGGATTTGTATTTGCTAATATATTGTTCTTGTTCAAAATTACCTCTAGCTGGGCTTGAAATACCAATGACTTGCGCTGTATCAATGCCCAAATCCTTATTGGTCATATACTGGATTTGTTGATAGACAATTATAGTAGCCGCTATCAAAACTAGAGAGGCAGCAAATTGAAAGATGACTAATCCTTTTCGCAACCAAATCCCTTTTTGGGTGCGAGCAAAAGCCCCCTTTAATACACTAATTGGCTGGAAAGAAGAAAGGATGAGGGCTGGATAAATACCCGTAACCAGCGTTCCTACTAAGAAAAATAAACCTAACTTTATCAAAAAATCAGGCTGATTCCAGACTTGCGTTAAAACCGCTTTTCCAACCAATTCGTTGAAATAAGGCGTAGCCAACTGTGCTAGTAATAAAGCAGTGATGGCTCCAAAGCCATTAATCAGCAAAGATTCTGTAAAAAACTGCCCCATTAATTGGCTTTTTTTAGCACCAACGACTTTTCGCATACCCACTTCTTTGGCCCGTTCCATCGCCCTAGCTGTTGATAAATTGATATAGTTAATCCAAGCAATGAGTAGGATAAATACGGAGATAATATTCAAGAAATGAACGGCTCTTGCACTTCCATGTATTTCGGGTTCAAAGGTAAAATCAGAATGTAGGTGAATGTCTGTAACGGGTTGAATATTAAAGACCAGTTTGGTTTGGTCATTCAAATATTTTTTAGTGAGGGCAGGTAGTTTGGGTTGGATTTGTGCCAAATCCGCATTTTTATCCAATTTCAGATAGGTGTAATAGTTAAACCCATTCCAAGCATCGTTTTGGATTCGTTCGGTAAAGGATTTTAAAGAAAGGAGTATATCAAATTTGTAATGGGTGTTTTCGGGGGTGTCTTTCAAAAGGCCCGTCACTTTAAAAGGGCGATTGTGATTGCCTAAAATGTCAATGGTTTGTCCCATAGGGTCGGCATTACCAAAATACTTTTTGGCTTGCGATTCTGTCAGCACCATGGTATAAGGCTCATTGAGCATCGTCTGTAGATTGCCTTTTAAAATCGAATAATTAAAAAGATTGAAAAAGTTAGAATCCACTGCTATCACATTCTTTTCTTCCACCGGTTGCCCGTTTTTTCTAAAAACCATACTAAAGGTTTTGTAGGTAGTGGTGGCACTAATAACCTCGGGCAATTCCTCTTGAAGGGCTTTCCCCGAAGGCGCAAAAGACATGGCATCCCGCACCTGAATTTTGCCATCCACCACATTATCCGTAGTCAGCCGATAGAGTTGGTCCGCTTGGTGATGAAAGCGGTCATAGCTTTTTTCAAAAACAGTGTATTGGTTAATCAATAAAAAGGCAGTTAAGCCTAGTGCCAATCCAAGGATATGAATAAGCGTATAAAAGTGGTGTTTGGCTAAATTGCGAAAACTGATTTTAAAATAATTTTGAAGCATATCGTAGAGGTGTGTGAAATCCCATAAAGAAAAGGGACGAATGATAGAAGGTCGAAAAAGCAATAAAACTTCCCAAGCATATTGACGGCTGGCTTTTTGAGGAGAAAATTCAGCTGCTAGATGTTGATATATTTCTTCCAAATCACCCTGAATGTCCTCATAATAATCAGGATGACAATACCATTTAAAAAACCGATTGGCCTGTTTTTTTAACATCGGGTGATTTTATAATGTAATCGCCAAATTTATTTGGCGGATTGTACACGAAACAATAGATAGAAATATTATTTTATAACAATCTTTATTATAAATATTTATAAAATAAAAAATTTTAACTTTAAATTAATTTAGGTCAGCCAAATAAATTTGGCGACCACATTGATTTTACATCTCTAATTAGAAAGGGTGAAAAAACCAATAATGCTTCCACCTCTTCTATTCATCACTTAAAATCCAGTGCAATCCATGGTAAATCTTTCCACAAACTTTCTCGAACATCTCGGGCATGCGCCAGCGCTTTTTTCCCATAAGCAGTAATTATAAAATAGCGCTTTCGTTTACCGCCTCGAATATTAGAGGTTTCGCCTAATATGGAAACGACATACCCTTTTTTTTCCATGCGGCGCAAGGCAGATTGCAATGCGCCAACGCTGACTTTTCTGTCTAGTCGTTTTTCTATTTCCATTTTGATAGCCACCCCATAGGCTTCTGCCAATAAGACACCTACAGTGAGTAATACAATTTCTTCAAACTCTCCGAGTGGATACGGTTTCATAATATTAAATTCCTAAATGTAGTATTAGGGCAAATATAAAAAATATTTTATTAAATTCCTAAATGTAGTATTGATGAGTAAGCCCAAAATGAAGATTGAAAAATTGAATGACCATTTCCGAACACCCGCCGTCCACTTTCGGACAATTTTTCTAACAATTTTTTTTTAAACTTACGTAATAACTTGAATTATAATACTTTAGGTGTTTGGCATGTCGTTTGGTGAGGATAGGCTAGCTTACAGCTACTTTATAAAAATCCTATAATCACACTACCCGATGTTAAAAAACTATCTACAAATTGCTTTCCGTCATTTATGGAAAGACAAACGAGGTACTGCACTCCATTTATTGGGCTTATCCATTGGATTAAGTAGCTTTTTATTGCTGATGCAATACGCCTTTTTTGAAAAGAGCTACGACCGCTACCACCACCGAAGCGAAGACATTTACCGAGTGACCGCAGAGGTTTATCGAAACGGCGAATTAAATACCCATTCGGCGACTACCTATTTGGCGTTAAGCCCCTCTTTGCAAAGAGATTTTCCCGAAATAGAAAAGTACGTGCGGTTTTTCGCTATGAGTGCTACGATTGAAATGGGGGACCAACGCTTTCGGGAGAAAAAATTGTATTATGCCGACAGTACGCTTTTTGACCTCTTTGCCATCCCATTGCTGGAAGGGAATCCTAAAACGGCATTGGCTGCCCCCAATAGCATGGTTATTTCGGAAGCTTTGGCACAGCGATATTTTGGCACCAATGACTGTATAGGAGAAGTGGTAGAATTTTCTAATTGGTTTCCACAACGCACTTTTCGGATAACAGGCGTGATGGAAAATATCCCCGAAAATGCCCATTTGCAATCCAATATTTTTACCTCCCTTACTACGCTGACCAGTGTTCCCGACCTGATTCCCGATTGGCGTTGGCGAGATTTTTATAATTATGTTTTGTTGCGACCAGGTACGGCGGAAAACCTCGAAGCTAAAATCAATAGCCAAGATTACATCGCCAGTCAATATGACCTTTTTAGGCAACACAATATCCACCATGACTTACACCTGCAGCCTATTACAGATATTCATCTCAACTCTAACCTCAGTCTGGAAGCAGGGGCAAACGGAGATGCCCAATCGGTCAACATTCTTTTGCTAATTGGCATTTTTTTATTGCTCATGGCTTGGGTAAATTATATCAATTTGACTACTGCCAAAGCCATTACCCGTGCCAAAGAAGTGGGGGTGAGAAAGACCATTGGAGCCAGTCGAAAAAGTCTAATTGGACAATTTTTGACCCAGAGCCTTATCCTAAATATCATTGCTTTTGCAGTGGCTATTTTATTAGTGGAAGCAGCACAACCCTTCTTTCAACAATTAGCAGGCAAAACCCTATCCTTTGAATGGTTACAAAATCCAACGTTACTAATAACTATCATTTCCATTTTTATACTAGGCTTGATTGGGAGTAGTGCTTATCCCGCCTTTATTTTGTCGGGTTTTTCGCCTTATGAAGCCTTGCGAACCCAATCTCCTTCAGAAACCAAAGGGGCATTACTGCGAAAATCACTCATTGTTTTTCAATTCGCCCTTTCCATTCTGTTGATAATTAGCACCATAGTCGTCGTTCGACAACTGCGGTTTATGCAGCAGAAAAATATAGGTATGGATATTTCCCAGTCATTGGTGATACGAGCCCCAAGTTCCATTGATAGCTTGACCTACGGCAAATTTAAGGTCTTTAAAAACCGCTTGCTGCAAATGCAGGAAGTGGAAGGGGTTTCAGCAGCACATCTGGTTCCTGGGGATGACGAAATATGGGTGCCGAGTATCAGAAGTGTGCAGGAAGACCCCAATAGAAGTGTCAATCGTATCATTCACCTCAATGCTATTGACCCTCAATTCATTCCCCAGTTTCAATTAAAAATGCTGGCAGGTAGGAACTTCACAGTCGAAGAAATGGAACGCTCCAACGCTATGATTCTAACAGAAGCGACTTGTAAAAAATGGGGTATTGACGATTTAGAATCCGTGCTAGGACAACAATATTCCACGATGGGCGACACCTTTTCCGTGGTGGGTGTCGTGAGCGATTATCAGCAATGGGGGCTACAAAAAGCAGCCGGAGACTATGTTTTTATCAATCGGCCAGAGGACTTTAGAAGGTATGCTATTAAATTAAAAGTAAGGGATTTGGACAATACGCTAGAGGCGATTCAACATACCTATGAAGACCTATTCCCAGAGGGTGTTTTTGAGCATTACTTTTTAGAGGAACATTTTGCCCAGCAGTATGCGGCGGATAGGCAATTTAGTAAAATCATTAGTCTATTTGCGGGCTTAGCCATTTTTATATCCTGTTTGGGTTTATTGGGCTTATCCCTGTTTATGATTCTGCAAAGAAGAAAGGAAATTGGTATCCGAAAAGTGTTGGGCGCAACCACTGCGGGTATTGTTCAATTATTGAGCAAAGATTTCTTAAAACTGGTCTTGTTAGCCGCTATAATTGCGACGCCGCTTGCCTGGTATTTTTTGCGAGGATGGCTCGAAAATTTTGCCCATCGCATTGATTTACGATGGTGGATGTTTGTTGTTGCTGGTGTATTGACCATTGTTGTTATGTTATTGACGATTGGTTATCAGAGTGTGAAAGCGGCTTTGGCGAATCCTATAATTGCTTTAAAAAGTGATTAAAATCAATCTACTATGTTAAAAAATTATTTCAAAATTGCTTGGCGCAATTTAACAGCTAACCGCAGCCATGCTCTTATCAACTTATTAGGTTTAGCCATTGGAATAGCTTGTTGTCTGCTCATTGTATTATGGGTAACCGATGAATTGAGTTATGATAAATGGAATGAAAAAGCGGATAGGATTTATCGAGTAGCACCCGAGATAAATTTTGGTGGTTCCCATAAACATTATGCAGTTGCACCTGCCCCTTTGGCAGAAGCCCTGCGCGCTGATTTTCCAGAAGTAGAAACAGCGGTTCGTTTTCGGAATTATGGTGGTTCGTTGGTTAAAAGAGACATACAGAATTTTAATGAACCTAATATCATTTATTGCGACTCCACCCTCTTTGATGTGTTTAGTATAAAAATGGTCAAAGGAGACCCCAAAACTGCGCTCGCTCCTCCCAATACAGTAGTTATCAATAAAACAACCGCCCAAAAATATTTTCCAAACGATGAGCCTATAGGCAAAACCCTCACTTTTGATAATCGCCGAGACTATACCGTTAGCGGTGTAATTGAAGATATGCCAACCAATTCTCATTTTAACTTTGATTTTTTTGTCTCATTAACGGGGGGACGAGAAGCAAATAATGGGGTTTGGTTGAGCAATAATTTTAAAACTTACTATGTCCTGCGAGAAGGGGTGGACGGAGCGGATTTTGAAGCTAAAGTCTATCCACATATTTTGGAAAAATATTTATCCCCTCAAATAGAAGCCGCCCTAGGTAAATCCTATAATGAAATAGCATCATCAAGTGGGGCATTTATCAAATATCATTTTCAACCCTTAACAGATATACACCTAAAATCAGATTTGGTAGCCGAAATGGGGCCTAATGGAAGTATCCAATACGTCTGGATTTTTTCGGCTGCCGCTCTGTTTATTTTGCTAATTGCCTGCGTCAATTTCATGAATTTATCCACGGCTCGTTCTGCTATTCGAGCAAAAGAAATTGGTGTACGCAAGGTATTGGGTTCTATGCGAAGTCATTTGATTAATCAGTTTTTGGTGGAATCTGTGGTGATGGCTGCGCTGGCATTTTTGATAGGACTGATGCTGGCTCAATTTGCCTTGCCTTATTATAATAATTTGGCCGACAAGACCTTAAGTTTACCTTTCACAAGCCTGCCTTTTTGGACAATTGCACTCCTCGCAGTAACAGGTGTGGGCTTACTAGCAGGAAGCTATCCGGCTTTTTATTTATCCGCTTTTAAACCCATTAAGACCCTTTCGGGTAAATTTATGGAAAAAGGCGGCAATTTTGAATTTACGAAATAGTCTAGTCGTTTTTCAGTTTTTAATTGCCGTCTTATTGATTATTGGAACGCTAGTGATTAACCGGACAAATGAATTTTATTCAAAACAAAAAAATAGGTTTTGAAAGAAATCAAGTACTGATTTTAGATAATGCAGAACCGCTAAGAGAAAAAGCTTTAACACTGAAAAAGAAAAGAACTATTGAACAACCCAAAAATCAGTAATGCGACTGTTAGCGGATATTTGCCAATTCCTTCTAATCGTAGTGACTCGCCGATGTGCAAAGGTCAAAAAATAGACGATGAGAACTGTGTACAATTTCAAATGTGGGATATTGACGAGGATTATATTCCGACACTGGGTATGGAACTCGTAGCAGGTAGAAATTTTTCTCCCAATATGGCCACCGATTCCAACGCCATTATTATCAATGAAACGGCTGCTCGAAAATTGGGTTTTGAAAACCCTGTTGGGCAGAAAATATATGGAGATAATGCAAATTTTAATCCAGAAGAAGGGATGCCCGTCCAAACGATTATTGGAGTAGTTAAAGATTTTCACTTTGAAAGTCTGCGACAAAATATAGGAGCTGTAAGTTTTTGGTTGGATCCCTATCCGGGAAATATTGTCCTCAAAGTAGATACCGATAATTTGCCTGATTTGATAGCTGGGATTGAAAGAACGTGGAAGACCTTTGCGCCAGACCAACCTTTTGCCTATCGTTTTATGGACGAATCTTTTGACCAAGTGTATCGCAGCGAAAGGCGCATTAGCAGTCTGTTTAGCATCTTCTCAGGTCTGAGTATTTTTATTGCCTGCCTAGGCTTATTTGGTTTGGCTGCCTTTGCTACGGAAAGACGCACCAAAGAAATTGGGATTAGAAAAGTGTTGGGGGCTAGTACGGCTAATTTGGTCGCCCTATTATCCAAAGATTTTCTAAAGCTGGTATTGATTGCTTTAATTATTGCTATTCCTATAGCTTGGTATGCGATGAATGGCTGGTTACAGGATTTTGCCTATGCCGTGGAAATAGACTGGTGGGTGTTTGTAATTGCAGGCGTGCTGGCCATTTTGATTGCTTTTTTAACCGTCAGTTTTCAAAGTGTAAAGGCGGCTTTGGCAAATCCCATTAACTCTTTGAAAAATGAATAAATTTTTAAAAATAAGTGACAAGTTTATCGAGGTAGTTGACATTATTCTGTTTGAAAATTTACTGGATAATGGGGAATTATCCAGTAAAACGGGGCTTTTATCCAGTAATTTCCTATTACTGGATAAATTGAAAATGTCAACTACTTTTAGACTATAGATAAACTTGTCAAATAAGTTTAATATAAAATGATTACTCATCACTTACTGGTAGCTTGGCGGAATCTTCGGAAAAATAAATCTTATTCGCTCATTCACTTTTTAGGGCTTACCACTGCATTAGTCACCTGTATTTTTTTGTTGGCTTTTGTGATTCAAGAGCTTCAATTTGACCAATTTCATCAAAAAGGCCATCAGATATATCGGCTCAATGTAGATTTAAAACTGCCTGACCAAGAATTGAAACTTGCCCTTGCGGCAGGCGTGATGGCCCCCGCACTTAAAGATGATTTTCCCGAAGTAGAGGATTATGTTAGACTAGCAAGCCCGTGGTCTGATTTGGTTTTTGATTATAATAGTCAGTCATTTTTTGAAAAAAACATCCTTTATGCAGATGCTTCTTTTTTCAAAATATTTGACTTTCAATTAGAAGAAGGAAATCCATTAACGGCCTTGAACCAACCTAATCAAGTCATTTTTTCTAAAAAAATGGCAAAAAAATATTTTGGCAATGAAACGGCGCTGGGGAAAACAATTAGCATAGATGAGGAACTTTTTACGGTTACAGGAATAGTTACGAATCCTCCTAAAAATTCTCATATAGATTTTGATTTTCTTATTTCCTATCAAACCTGGGTCAAAGAACATCCGGCTGCCGAAACCAATTGGACTTGGACCAATTCTCCTACCTATGTTGTACTATCAGAAAATGCGGATTATCAAAACCTTAATGCTCGTTTATGGGATTGGATGGCGTCAAAGTTACCAGCAGATGAAACTCTATCTATGCAGCCACATTTAGAGCCATTTCAAAATATTCATTTCGGCTTAGCTCGATTGGGCGAATTGAAACCTACTGGAAGTAAGGCACAATTGTTATTATTGTCCATTACCGGGTTACTCATTTTATTAATGGCTCTATTTAATTATGTCAACCTTGCTATCGCTTTATATCATGGAAGGAAAAAAGAAATTGGCATTAGGAAAACCTTTGGTGCTAAAAAATCGCAGGTGGTCCTTCAGTTTCTTTCGGAAAGCATTCTATTGGTAGGCCTATCTATCTTATGTTCGTTTTGGTTAGCGGATACGCTGCTGCCTACCTTTAATCAACTGACAGGAATGCAACTTAGCTATGATTTTATCAATCCGATAAGTCTATTTTTTGCTTTCTGGGCATTAGTTTTTGGAATTGGTCTGCTTGCAGGTATTTATCCTTCCCTACTCCTATCAAATTGGAAGCCTGTTCAATTATTCAGGGGAAAAGCAATAAATACAGGAAGGCCATTTGGTTTAAAACAGTTATTGATTGGGGCACAATTTGCTACTTCCATCGGCTTGATAGTAACCACTTTAATCATCTGGAATCAATACCAATTTTTGACGCAGAAGGACTTGGGCTTTGAGCAGGACAATAAGCTGATACTTCGATTTGGCACACCTGATAAACTGGGCATGCCTACTGAGATTTTTAAAAAAGAGTTGGAAAAACTACCTGAGGTGAAAGGCCTTACTTTTTCTTCCCATGTCCCTACAGAAAATACACATGGCGTTTTTACGCAAATACAGGATGAAAAGGGAGCGGTAAAAAGTGCAGAAGTTGCTTTAAACTTAGTGGATGCTGCTTTTTTGGATGTTTTTGATATGAAGGTATTGGCAGGGCGCAATTTTTCTTCCGAAATATCCCAAGATACCGTTGGTGCTTTGATAATGAATGAAGCGGCTGTCCGTCAAATGGGATTTGCTTCGGCAGAAGCGGTAATTGGGAAAGAATTTGTTCAATGGGATAGACAAGGGAAGGTAATAGGAGTCGTTCAAGATTTTAATCAACATTCTTTACACAAAGTCATTACTCCCATGACTTTTCAAATGAATGCTCCTCTTTTTGAAAAAGTCACTTTGAGTTATCAGACAGATGACCTTCCTAATTTTCTTGCAAAGTTGGAAGCAAATTGGCAACAAGCCACTTCCAAAGCTCCTTTCCAGTATAGTTTTTTAAACCAACAGATAGCCCACCAATACGAAGCAGAAAAACGCTTTTCTAATATTTTTATAAGTTATTCTTTGATAGCCCTATTGATTTCCTGTTTGGGACTATATGGTTTATTATCTATTACTATTTCCAAACGGATGAAGGAAATTGGCATCAGAAAAGTACTTGGGGCAAACGCTTCGAATATTCTGTATTTATTGTCTAAGGATTATTTCAAGCTAATTATTATCGCTCTTTTAGTGGCTATGCCTATTACTTGGTATTTTATGAACAATTGGCTGGAAGGGTTTGCCTATCGCATTGATATTCAATGGTGGGTGTTTGTATTGGCGGGAATATTGGCTTTGGGGATTGCTTTTTTAACGGTGAGTTTTCAGAGTATGAAAGCGGTTTTGGCGAATCCAGTACAATCACTTCGGAGTGAATAAATTTATTAATCTGTTCTTTGATAAAAAAAACATCACTCAATATCCTCAAAAACCTTTTCAATTTCTATTTCAATACTCGTTATGGGGTCTTTTAATAGACCTGAAGTAAATAGTAGATTGACAGAAAATTGCTAGTAATCAAATTCAAAATATAGCGTAAAAATACCATAATATGCTCAAAAATTTCTTCCTTATCACCCTCCGTCGTCTTTGGAGTAAGCGAATGTATAGTTTTATCAATATTGCTGGAATGGCAATAGCGATTGCTTCCTGTTTGTTCTTAGTCAGCTATATCCAGCAAGAACTAAACTTTGATAAATACCACCAAAACGCCGAGCGGATTTATCGCTTGAACTTGGGCAATTTAAATGGGGTAGGCAGGGGTGCGGTTTCTTCTGGGGCAATGGCACCTGCTTTTGCACCCGACTTTCCAGAGATAGCCACTTTTGTGCGCTTTCGGAAATTCCCAGCTTTAGTGGAGAGAGAAGGGCTTCAGTTTTATGAAGATGATTTTTTTTATACGGATTCTACCGTTTTTGAAGTATTTGACTTTGAGCTGTTGGAAGGCAATCCAATGACGGCATTGGATGAGCCGTTTAGCATCGTACTAACCCAAGAAGCTGCTAAAAAATACTTCGGAGAAGCGTCTCCCATTGGGCAAAGCCTGCAAATTGACAATCAGTTTACCTTTCAAGTAACGGGGGTTTTAAAGGAAGTGTCAGACCAGACGCATTTTAAATTTGACTATCTAGCATCGGTGGCTTCTTTGCGGCAACATCCTAATGAGTCGGTGCGCTATTGGCAACTCAATTCTTGGTATTCGCATTATTATCATACCTATTTATTATTAAAACCAGCAACAGATGCGGATGCCTTAGGCAAAAAAATCGAACGCATTGCAGCGACCTATTCCAATCCAGAATTTTTCCAACTATATGGTCAGGAGATGGGCTTGTATTTACAGCCTTTGATGGATATTCATTTAAACCCGCAACATGGGGAATTGGAAGCGCAAGGAAATTTGCAAAACTTATACATCTTTGGCATTATTGCGTTGATTATTCTAATTATTGCTTGTTCCAATTATGCCAATTTAGCCACGGCTTTAACCTTACAACGACATCGAGAAATCGGTGTGCGGAAAGTACTAGGTGCCGGTAAACGACAAGTATCCTTGTCCTTTTTTGTAGAATCTTTGCTAGTAAGTGGATTGGGGACTTTGGTCGCTTTGGCTTTATTGCAAGGGCTTAGTTCTATTTGGAGTGTCTTGACTGAATATGATTTTGAGTGGACTAATGCTATCCTACCCGTTTTACTATCTATTTTTCTCCTCACGAGTTTATTGGGCGGCATTTATCCTGCTTTTGTTGGAAGTGCCTTTCATCCAGCTTCTATTTTTAGAAAAACGACTTTAAAAGTAGGAAAACTCTCTGTTAATAAAGGCTTGGTGGTCTTTCAATTTATGTTATCCCTAGGCTTGATAGTCGCTACCTTGGTGGTGTATCAGCAATTGCAATTTATGCAAAACCAGTCCTTGGGCATGGATATAGAACAAGTGGTCGTGTTGCCCACTCGTGGCAATCCTGAAGTGACGCAGCGTTTTGCTGCCTTTGAAAATGAGTTAAAAAAATCGACCAATATCAGTACAGCCACGATGTCAGAATCAGTACCAGGCCAACAAATTTTTGGCTTTGTTTGTCACTTTGAAGGGCAGGAACAGGGGAAGAATTATCAAACTATTCCCATTAGTTATGATTTTTTTAAAACGTATGGAATAGAACTATCAGCAGGAAGGGTCTTTTCAAAAAACAATCCAAGTGATACTTTGGAACGAGCTATTATCAACGAGGCATTAGCTCGTGAACTGGGTTGGAAGGACCCGCAAGAAGCCATTGGCAAACGCTATGATTTTGCCAATGATGGCGAAAATGTGGGTCATGTGATTGGCGTCGTTAAAGATGCCCATTTTCGCTCACTGCATCGCAATATAGAACCCTTGTTGTTTATGATGGATGACCAGTTTTATAGACATATTTCCTTGCGACTGAATGCCCAAAATATGACAGAAACCCTCGCTTACATAGAACAAGAATGGCAACGATTTTTTCCAGACCTCCCCTTTGATTATTTCTTTGCAGATGAACAATTTGGTCAGCAATACGCTGCTGACCAACGGCTGGCTACTTTATTCGCTTATTTTGTGAGCTTGGCTATTCTGCTGGCTTGTTTTGGTTTATTTGGATTATCTGCTTTTGCGGTTGAACGGCGCATTAAAGAAATTGGCGTGCGAAAAGTATTAGGTGCCACGGTTTTCAACATCGTCCATCTTTTATCCAAAGATTTTTTAAAGCTGGTAGGCGTTGCCTTTTTGGTGGCTACGCCTTTTGCTTATTGGGTAATGGACCAATGGCTCGACAATTTTGCTTATCGGATTGAGATAGCAGGGTGGCTATTTGCAGTAGCAGGAATGGCTATAATAATGATTGCTTTTTTGACCGTGAGTTTTCAAAGTCTGAGGGTGGCTTTGGCGAATCCAGTAAACGCTTTAAGAAATGAATAAATTTTTAAAAACAAGTTTACCAATGTTATGAACCTATTAAAAATAAGCCTGCGAAATTTATTAAAAAATAAATTGCAAGCCAGTATCCATATAATAGGATTGACTGTGGGGTTGACCGCCGTCATTTGCATTGCCCTTTATCTTCAAAATGAGCTTTCCTACGATAATTTCCACGTAAAAGACCATCAACTTTATCGGATAGGCATGAAAGTTTTTCGACAGGGAACTCAACTGACAGATGGGCATTTTTTTACGCCACCTATGGGACCTGCTATGAAAGAAGAATTAGCTGGAGTGAAAAATTATACCCGCTATAAAAGCCCCGTTGAAGTCTATTTTTCTGCTTATGAAAAATCGTTAAAGGTCAATAAGGTATTGTATGCAGATAGTAGTTTTTTCTCTTTGTTTTCCTTTCCCTTAATAGCAGGCAACCCAGCAAATGCCCTGACAACTCCTTATAGTTTGGTACTTACGGAAAGCACAGCAAGTCGGCTATTTGGTACGTCTGATGTGCTTGGAGAAATTGTGCAGTTAAACAATGGGGAGGAATTGCAAATTACAGCTATAGCTGCGGACCCACCTGCCAATTCCCATATCGAATTTAAGGCATTAATCGCTTTTTCCACCCTATATAAAGACCCTGGGAATTTCATGGATTGGAAAGGAGGCGAGCAATATGTCACCTACATACAGTTGGATGAAAATGCTGACCCTACTGCAATTGAGCAACAATTTCCAGCGTTTTTGTGGCGGCATATCAATCAAGAATACGCCAATTATAATCTACGATTGGAAGCTAATCTTCAACCATTACCAGCGATTCACCTTCATCATAATGCTTACGCTGCTAGTTTGCGGATGAATCTATACATTCTGGCGGTTGTGGCACTGCTAATCTTAATCATTGCCTGCATCAATTTTATCAATATTTCAACCGCTTGGGCAGTCAACCGAGCAAAAGAAGTAGGCGTAAGAAAGGTACTAGGAGCCTCTCGGATGGCACTGGGTCGTCAATTTATGGGAGAAACTTTTTTAATTATTGGCATCGCTTTTATCCTTTCTTTGTTTTTAGTCGAAGCGGTTTTACCTTTAGCACCCCGTCTTTTTGGAAAGCCGATTTTTGTACCGGAAGTTTTCCAGTGGACAACAACGGGCGGGTTATTGCTGCTATTAGTGTTGGTTGGGTTGGGTGCTGGTAGTTATCCTGCTTTCTATATGACTTCATTCGATGCAGTAAAAGTCCTAAAAGGACTGCATACAGGCACTCGTAAATCGAAGTTTCGCAATGGATTGGTGATTTTTCAATTTGCCGTTTCCACTATATTAATCATCAGCACCTTAGTTATCACCCAGCAACTGAATTTTACCAAAAATAAAATGCTGGGTTTTGACAAAGAAAATATACTGGTGCTTCCGCTAGTGGGGGCAGAGGTGCAATCTAAAGTTAAAGCCCTAAAGCAAGCATTAAAAAAATCTCCAAATATTGTCAGTACGGCTGCCTGTTCTCAAACTCCTGGCAAAGGATTTACGCAAAATGGCTATCGCCCAGAAGGTATGGAAGACCCCGTTTTAATTAAGGTGGTGCATGTAGATGATGATTTTTATCAGCTTTTTGACTTAGAGTTGACAGAAGGAAGAGTGCTTTCTATTGATAAGCCCGGAGACCGCCAAGCCTATTTAATCAACGAATCCTTAGCCCAACAGTTAGACTGGAAACAACCTATCGGGAAGAAAATAAGTCGAGACGGGGAACATCAAGTAGTCGGTGTTATCAAAGATTTTCATTTCGCTTCTTTACATAAACCCATTGAACCCTTAATTATCACTTGTTCTCCTTACCAAGACCAATTCGACTATTTAGCGGTCAAACTCGCTGCTGGTAATATCGAAGCGGGCATTCAGGCAACCCAAGCAGCTTGGAAGCAGGTGTTCCCTAATCAAGTAGCAGATTATTGGTTTCTTGATGATGAAATTCAGCAAATATATGATTCCGAACAACGTCTTCAGAAAGCCTTTTTGGGGTTTTCTGGATTGTCCATTTTTATAGCCCTGATGGGTATTTTTGGGTTGATTACCTATGCTGTAGAACAACGAACTAAAGAGATTGGTATTCGGAAAGTATTGGGTGCAAGTGTCATAGGAATTATCGGTTTATTGTCCAAAAATTTTCTAAAGCTTGTTGGTTTTTCCATTATTCTAGCCGCTCCATTGGCTTATTTTTTTATGGAAAAATGGTTGCAGCATTTTGCCTATCGTATTGATATTCACTGGGGGGTGTTTGTAATTGCTGGAATACTTGCAATTTTGGTTGCCTTTTTAACGGTAAGTTTTCAAAGCGTAAGAGCGGCTTTAGTGAATCCAGTACAATCGCTACGGAGGGAGTAGTTATCATTCTCCTATTAGCTCTTGCTCTTTTAGGATCAATTTAGAACCAGTATCCAAAATATATAAGCGACTCACATTTTTTTCGCCATAGTTGTGGACAGTAATTGTTGCAGGGCCAAATTCCGGTTTCTTTTTATAGGCCACAAAACCCTGTTTGCAATTATGGAGGGTCACTAGGTCAACGTTTAGGACGGACAAATCTTTAGAAGCAAGGCCAATATTCGCTCCGTTGATATAAACAGATTGCACCCAAACAGCAGCCTCTTCCCCTGCGCTGATGCCTTTATCACCCGCGCGGTGTATGTCCATTTTGACAATTTTGATTACACTGCCCGAAAAATCGGTCGCATCATTACCCGTATCCTGAATAGAAACGTTATCTAATACGCCCTCGCAAAAGTCGGTATCCAAACCGTCTGCAAACGTATGGGCGATTTTGGAATCTTTTAACTCAAATTTGGAGCGAATAAGATTGAGCGCATCTTCACAGTGATTTTGGATAAAAGAGCAATGGGTGAATGCCACTTCTGATTCATAAAAATTGACGGCTCCAGTCAGTTGCCAGTTATCTTTTTGTAGGGTATTTAGGTGCCTAAACTGGACGTAATTTAGCACAGATTTTTCGGAAGCTTCTAAGACAGTAAAGCCATTGGCACTTTGGTCACTAGAATAAATTCGAATAGGGTGGTCGGCAGTACCCAGCATTTGTACAGGAGAGTTACTAATAAAAGCAGCCTTATTGGTGAGGTCTAATTCACAACCTGCTTCAAAAAAAACTTTATAACCGGCTGGAACAATAAGGTCTTTATTTGCGATGTGTGTTCCTTTTTTGAAAAGAATGTTTCCTTGCTCTACCTGAAAGTATTCGTTACTTTCTAGTTTTATATTAGCAAATAATTTTTGGGCATCAATGATCTCAGCAGGCAACTTCCAATCAATGACCGGTGCGTGGTACATTTTGGAGAGCCCGGCGATGCTATAAAAAACATATTTTACATCGTAATTGGCAGCAAGGGGCGTAAATTTGGGTGCTTTATATAGGGGAGTAGAAAACAGAAAAAGTGGCTTGGCAAGACGGTCCCTGATTTTATTTTCTACGGTGCCAAAGCCTATAATTTCAATGGGTAAATGATGGTGATTGGCAAGCATTAATTGAAATTTCCCATTTTTCTTTCTTTGAGTCCTAACCTTTAAGCTATGTTTATCATAGGGCTTGATTAATGCTTGAAGCTCTTTTGTGCGACTGATAATTTTGGAAATATCAAACTGATAATCTTTAAATTCTCTTTGTATAAATCGCTGACGATCAGCAATTTGACTCTTTATTCTTTTAAAAAAATTTTCAATAAAATCATTTTGAGAATAATGGTTTAAATAGGCGATATATCGCTTAAAAAAGACGGGGTCTTGAAATAGATGTTTAAAATAATCTTGCGGGTCTTTGTCAAAATCCATTTTGTAGCCAATGAAAGGGCCGCCGTGATAGCTGGTTGGTCCTTCGCCGTAGCCATCGTAGCCGATAGGCTCCAGTTTGGAGCTGATTGGATTATAATAAAAGCGGACATTATGCCAGCCAATGCCGTGGTAAGCGGACAGTACATCAGCAATGGCAAAGTATCGGGCAAAGCGATCTACATCTACTATTTCTGAGGCAGATTTTTGCTTGTATTTAAGTTGATATAAAAGCGATTGAGCAGCTTGAAATTGCCTAGCCAAGATCGGATTTTCTTGGGTTCGAGTTTCTTTAAAGGGGCGAATTTCCGCATCGTTATAAGCAGCATGATCTCTTCCACTTAAAAATTTTCCCTCTCCCAGCTCTTTTCTTTCTCTGGCATAAGCCAGCCAGACCAAATCTTCCGTTAATTTTATAATGGGTCCCTCTCGCCGTTGTTTATATTCCGCCAATTGCTTATCGAAATGCTCTTCATAAGCATAAATACCCAACGATTCTTCGTTTAAATACAACTGGACAAAATCGTAACGGGGTGTTAGGATGTCTTCTGCGGCTAAAAACTGATGAAATAACCATTCGTTCAAGTAAGAGCGGGTCGTTGGACTTTGGACGGAAAAAGTCACTAGCCGATTCCAGGAATTGGGCGATTTTACCTTGATGCGAAAAGACCATTTATTTCCGCGCAAATGATCCAGCCAGTCGCCTTTTAGCCGCAGTTTTATCGGTATATTTTGTTCTTTTTTTTGCGAATGAATTTCACCTTTTACCCAATGCTCATCCGTGACAATCAGAATTCCCTCTTCGAATGCTTTCCATTTTTGATTAGATAGTTGCTGTTTGGTTTTTTCTTCAATTTTTATTCTTAAAACATCAGGTTGAAAAGCAGCATCGCTTTGGCTGAAAACGGTATCTTTTGCTTGTTTAATGGGGATAGTTTCGATCTTAATGGCAGGTTCTTGGAAGGCATAATCTACCCCTAGTATTCCTAAAATGGCAGTAAAGAGCAGTAGTAAAAACAACCCGTTTCTAGGAAGCTTTTTTGCCTTTTTTTGCTTGTTTTTTTCTTTTAGAATCATCTGCTAAATAGTTCGATAGTGTATCCAACCGATGCCCTTTCTAAAAAATCTCCGGCTGATCAATCATTGAAAATCGAGTTTTTGCTGATAGGGCTTGCAAGGACTGACTAATCGCCTCCATTTGTGTTAGGTTGTCCGCTTTGCATAAAAAGGACAAATCCAACCCATTTTCTGTACGATCTAAACGTTTTAATTCCACAAAAGATAAAGCTTGGGTCAATATCTGCGTAATTTTCTCCAGATCGTTTTGGTCGGTCTGGATATTAATATAAAGCAGCTCTTTGGCATTTCTGTCCTCTTCTCCATTCATTTTTTTTCGAATCCACAATAATAATAAAATCAATGGAATAGCAACCAAACCCATTACAAACTGATTGGCGCCCATTGCTAAACCCAGTCCAATTGTCATAAAGAGATAGGTCAATTCTTCCGGATCTTTGATCGCTGCTCGAAAGCGAACAATGGACAGTGCACCTACCAAACCCAGTGATAGGGCTAAAGAAGACTTGACTATAGTGATAATCAACATGGTCACTAAAGCCAAAGGCAGAAAGTTATTGGCAAAGCGTTTTCGATTGGAAATTGCTTCTCCAAAGCGAATATAGAACCAGCGAATCAGGACGGCCAAAAGAGCAGTTAGCAAAAAACCAATGAAGAAATCGGTAAGATTAGTCGTATTGGTAAATTGTTCGAGGTATTGTTCAAATTTTAACATTCTAAACGATTATGAGGGAGTGGTTTTCAGAGGAATATTTTCCCATTATACCAGTCTTTTTCTATAATAGCATTATTTTTTTTATAAAATTGTATAGCTGATTCGTTCCAGTCTAGTACTTGCCATTTGAGTAAGCGAGCTTTCCGTTGCTTAGCTTCTTCTATTAAAGCACCCCATAATAATTGTCCAATGCCTAGTCTGCGATACGCTTTATAGACTACAAAGTCTTCCAAATGGAGCATCCGACCTTTCCAGGTTGAATAAGTAGTGTAATAAAGAACCATTCCAACGACCTGTCCTTCTGTCTCAGCGACGTGGCACTGAAAAATATCCGCTCTGAAATCATTATAATAATCTTCTAAGGTAGCGGTGACGGCTTCTGGCGCTTTTTCATAAATAGCCAAGGTCTTGACCAATTGATAAATATCCGGTATATCGGTATCGCCTGCTCTTCGAATAATAATATCCATAATCTGATTAATGAGCTTGAGAAAAATCGACGCAAAAATAACTTTTGATGCCGGAAAATTGCTAAATAACTGACGAAATTTCTGGTACTGTTCTTAAAAACTGACAAATAGGCAGAACTAAACCGAATGGTATTGCATTTGTTTAAAATAAAAGAGAAGAGGGAAAGCTGAAATGTTTTGAAATCTCCTTCCTGCAAGGGAAGTACAAACCAATAAAAATGAAAAAACAATATATGGTGGAATTTGAATTGCCTCCCGTTTTTGATGAAAAATTTATGGCACTGATTCCGCAGCAAAGAATGCTAGTTAATCAATTTTTTAGCCAGGGTAAATTGAAATCTTATTCATTAGCTATGGATCGATCTGTTTTATGGGCAATATTTGTAGCGGAGTCAGAATTTGAGGTTTTGGAAATGATTGCCGAATTTCCTTTGGCAGATTATATGACACCCTACATCTCCGAGCTAATGTTTCATAATAATGAAAGCCAGGTGATGCAGTTTTCGCTAAATTAATTACAAATCTCTCTTTTTTAAAATCCAGTAACTTGTTCCGATATTAAAAATTAACCATCCAATAACGATCAAAACTTCTCTAAAGGAAACATAGTCTTGTATTTCTTGTAATACATATCTTTGGAAAGGCACATGAATCAAATTATTTAACGCCCGAATGGGCAGGAAAGGAGCAAGGGGGCGATAATAGTCAGGTATGTGAGGAAACTCTGCCAAAAACAGAGCCACAAATGGCTCAAATGCAAGCGTGTACATCATCAGCCCCACAATGACTAGTCCTGCTCTACGAACAATCAGCGTGATGAGCAGGGCAAAGGTTAGAAATGTGAACACCTCCAACGTATATGCCAGTAAAAACTGAGTAGAATGGAATAGGAATCGAAACCCATCGGGGTGAGAATAAAGTAGCCCCATTACTAAACCAACAACTAAAAGCAATAGCGTGGAGGCGATAGCTAAACTGCCAATAAATAGTAATTTTGAAACCAGCCAGTCCTTTTTACTCATTCCGTCAATGACATTCTGCCGCAAAGTTCTAAAATTAGCTTCATTGGCAATAGAAATGATGACAATGAAAGCCAAAAAGAGTTTAAAATAAGTAGCAAAATAGGTGATGTTTTGCCATATATCAGGAAAGTCGTAAAAGGGAATAATGGTAGGGTCAATCCCCTCAAAATCCGCCCCTTCTCTTTTTAAAAATTCCAGAAAGAACTGAACACTTCCGCAAATGAGTATTACCAAGATTGCATATAGCCCAACCAGGATCCAAAATGGACGGTAATGCTTTAGTTTTAGCCACTCTATTTGCAGTAACCTATTCATTTTCAGCGAGTATTTTTAAGAATTGTTTTTCCAGGCTCCCCTCTTTTTCGACCAAATGACTGACGATAATTTTTTTATTAAAAAGAAAACGACTAATAGCTGTTGTACAAACTTCAGGTTGGGTTGTTAAAATACAAACATCGTTTTTCGTTTCCAATTTTTTTATTCCGTTGAATTCTCGTAAGGCAGTTTGCAATTGGGTCAAATTTTCTGCCCGAACTTCGATTAAGCGTTGGTCGGAAAGGGAGGCTTTGACGTTTCCCTGAAATAATTTTAGTCCTTTGCGAAGCACCATAAAATCGGTGCAAACGCGCTGCACTTCATCTAGCAAATGACTGGCAATAATAATTGTTTTGCCCATCACTGCAATTTGTTGAATGAGTTCTCGTATCTCTACAATTCCCTGGGGATCAAGCCCATTGGTCGGTTCATCGAGTATTAAGACAGGTGGATCAGAAAGAAGGGCCGCACCAATGGCCAAGCGTTGCTTCATGCCCAAAGAGTAGGTTTTAAAGGGATCATCTTTTCGATCAAAAAGCCCCACTACTTGAAGGGTTTTATCAATTGTAGAAAAGGGACATTCTTTGATCAATGCGACTACTTCCAGGTTTTGAGTAGCGGTCATATAAGGATAAAAGCAGGGTGTTTCGAGGATAGCACCAATCTTTTTTCGACTGTCGGCTGAAGGAGGCTTTCCAAACCATTCATAAGTTCCTTGAGTGGGTTTTAAGACATTAAGAATCATGCCCAAGGTGGTCGTTTTTCCACTTCCATTTGGTCCCAGCATACCAAAAACCATGCCTTCCTGGACTTCAAAATTCAGCTTATCAAGGGCAGTTATTTTGCGGTACTTTTTTGTTAAATTGTTGGTTTTAAGTATTGCCAAAATGTTCAAATTAAGAATGGACTTGCTGCCCTTTCACAAACACTCCTCTGAAAATGCCTTTTCTGCTATTTTGCTTAAAAATTCAAATTTCATAGAAGCACTTTTCAAAGAGTAACAAGTCTAATGAAAAATGGAAAGCTTAGTTTCCAGACTCTATGTGGATGCTATCCTTTTTTTCTTTGTTCTTTTCTGCTGCTTCTTTTCGGCGACGCTCCTCTTGTTCTTTCTGCCATTTTTCCCTTCTCAAGCGGTGCGCTTCGTCTCGTTCTATCATATCGAAGATGTAAGAAAATCCATTTTGCATAGTGCTATCCTGGGAAGACAATTTTTCGTACAAAGCCGGTAATTGAAGTAAATCTATAGTACCCTTTAAGTCAAAAATATAATAGCGATCATTATAATTGGCTAGACCAACCATTTCTTTCTTTTTGGGTTTGCCGACTACTTCCATTTGATAGTCTTCTCCCTGCCAGATAATATATTCTTCGTACTGTTCTTGATTGATTAACTTGCCGGTTGTTTCTATATATAAGTCCGGACCGAATTTGTCCGGTTTTGTGATCAGAAAAGATAGCTTTTCTATTCCTCTGACCATTTTATTGTAGGCGGTATCTTTTTGGAGATTGAGCATCCGCAAGGTGCTGGGGTAAAAGTGCAGGCCCAACTGAATCCGATTGCTATCTTTTAGTTCCTGGATAGTTTTACTTTGAGAAAAGGCACTTACAGCACAGCTATTCATTAATAAAAATAGAGCTAGTAATCTCATCTACTAAAAAGCGTTGATAGGGTTGAAAAGTATTTGAATTTACAGCAAATATATTTTTAAAAATCACACTTCAAAAACAAAATTCACCAATGACTCTAAATCTTCGACTAAAAGCTTATAAAACACAAAAGCGTTTAAAATTTATTAAACGCTTTTGTATAATCTTGTGGTTCGAATGGCTTTTTATTTCTTATTGCCTCCCTCTTCTAGTCTTTGAAAGGCATCCATACCCTTGATTTTCAAGACTCTGGACAGCTTGGCAATACTGTTTAAATCAATTTCACCATAAAGTGTCATTACCATAAAATTTTTATTGCCACCCATTACCATCAGCAATTCACGGATGATTCCACCTTCATCCCGAATCATAAATTGAACATTTTCTTCTGCATCCTCAACGGTCATTAATTCTTCATAAACACCGTCTTTCTCCAGCGTATTCAATGCATCAAAATACAGTTTTTTACTGTCATTGGATTTGTTGCTAATGATAGCTTTGATGCCTTTGAGTTTGGACATAGCGGTTAGAATTTCCTCTTCGTCCTCATCTTCTGCTTCGATTTCTGTAAACAAGGAGAACATTCTACTGGTCACGGTCACTTTAGTAAAACTGGTGTCCATTTGAAGTTTCGAAAAGTGCTTGCTGACAGCATTACTTTGAGCTTGAGTAGTCGTACAAAATAAGCCTATTACTAAAATAATTAAGATTTTTTTCATTGCTATTTTTAGTTTTATATCAGGTGCTGATTTTTAATTTTAAAAAATAAGATAGTCTAAATTATTGCCTCAATTGAGGTTTTACGATTCTAAAATTGCGAAATTTCCCTTCGTTATCTGTGAGCCTTAAGAAGTAGGCTCCTGCGGGAAGATTGTCTAGTTCTAGCTTATAGGGTAGCGTCACGATTCCTACTTTTTGGATCGGTTGTCCTAATAAAGAATAAAAGGCTACTTCCAATTCTGCATCCACGCCATTGTCTGTGGTGATGTGGATGTATTTGGTTGCCGGATTGGGGAAAATGCTTAGGTTTAGATCGTTCAAGTTGGTTTTGGATATATTGTTTTTTAGGATAGTTGGGGATTTGCTGGGCTGGTTACCAAAAACTAGCTTTTCTGTATCCACATTTTTGAAAACATCAAACCAATCCTTGCCATTTTTTTTGATAACTTCTGCCAGGCGAGAAATACTGGCAAGGTCAATTTCGCCATAAATCGAGGCGAGCACGAAGTTGTTATCTTCTCGCACGACCATTACAAATTCCCGAATGGCTGCTTCATCTTCCCGAATCATAAATCGGACATTATCTTCTTTATGTTCTACGATCAATAAATCGTCATAATTTTCATCTGGCACTAATTGACCCACTACCTCTGTATAATATTCCAGGCTGATAGGGGTATCTTCATTGACCAGTACCAAAATGCCTTCAATTTTATCGATGGCATCCAGTACTCGCTGTTCGTCTGGATCATCTGTTTCAATTTCTGTAATTAAGTCAAAGGTTTCACTAGTGACGATTATTTTGGAAAATTTGGGATTGTCCAAATAATCGGAAAAATACCTGTTAATTGCATTGTCTTGGGCGTATGTAAGGGTACAAAACAAGACAGCTAATAATAACGAAAGCGTTCTTTTCATGTCGAAGATTTTAATTAAGTTTAATCGGGTGAATACTTACTTTTCTCTATTTTTATTCGGTCTTGCACTTCATTGAATTTATCTAAAGCTACCGTCACTTCAGAGGCTTTATTTAATTTGGCAGAAACTAGCAACAGTGCTTGTTTGGTGATTTCAAAAGCCTTTTTGGGGTCTTCTTCCATAGCGAGGAGTGGTGGCTCTTCTGTTTTTTGATAGGGAAAAAACAAAAAAATAAGCGAGAGGAACAGCAAAATTGCAGCTGCTATTCTCAAATAAAAAGGAGGGAGGATTCGCTGCGTTTTATCCGTTTTCTTTTCTTCTGTTTTTTGGATAATCGAAATGCTAAATTCCTCGTCTAAAGACAATTGAGAAAACTGTTGGATTTGCTTAAAATAAGCACTTTCTTCCTCACTCAAGTTCTCAATGGACTCCATTTGTTTCAGCAAGGCCTTTTCTTCTGACAAAGAAGTATTGCCTTTCCAATATTTATCTAGTAGCCGTGCCTTTTTACTTGAGTCCATAATTAATCAATTTGCCTAACTTTAATTTAATTTTTTGCCTGGCTCGGTAGAGGTTTACTTTGATTTGATTATCGTCTAATTCCAGTAGTTCTTTTATTTCGGCATTACTATATCCTAGCAAATCCCTCAATCGAAAGATTTCTTGCTGTTTTTCAGATAAACCTTTCATAATTCGTTGTATGGCTGCTAGTAGGTCATTTTCTTCTGCGAGTTGGTCTGGTATGGGAGCGAAATCATATTTATCGCTTGCATATTCCAAATTCACGTTTTTTCGATTTGCCAGTTTTAGCTTGTCAAGGGCCAAATTTCGGGTCACTCGGATGCACCAGGCTTCTTTATTTTTAATAGTTGCCAAACGAGTGCGATTATTCCACAATTTTAACAGCACTTCCTGAACGATGTCCTTTGCCAACGCTTCTTCAAAAACAATACTCAGTGCATACCGATACATTTTATGCTGAAAGGGCAATATGTCTTTTTTAAACTCCTGGGCGTCCATTTTGCTTGAAGACGATTGAAATGGGGTGAAGTTACAAGCTCTTTTTTATTTGTGCGTTTTTTTTCTATCTTCATCGCTCGATTATCTATAAATGGGCGTTAGGACAAACCTACAGGATGATTGGGAAAATTGCCCTACGCTTTCTACAAATTCTACTATGAGTAAAACAAACGTCAGGATTGAAGAGAGTTGGAAAACGGCATTGGCTTCTGAGTTTGAGCAACCTTATTTTCAGGCTTTGGTTCAATTTTTAAAAGGGGAGAAAGCAAAAGGGAAACGAATTTATCCGCCGGGCTCTCTTATTTTTAATGCCTTTGATACGACCCCTATTGACCAAATAAAAGCGGTTATTTTAGGGCAGGACCCTTATATTAAGCCCAACCAGGCAATGGGTTTATCCTTTTCGGTTCCTAGAGGCATCGCCATTCCCCCTTCTTTGAAAAATATTTATAAAGAGTTGCAAGATGATTTGGGTATTTCGGTCGTTAATCATGGGGATTTAACAGCATGGGCGAATCAGGGCGTATTTCTTTTGAATGCCGCCTTGACTGTAGAAGCGGGCAAATCCGGTTCGCATTTGAAGAAGGGCTGGGGCAATTTTACCGATGCAGTCATCCGAAAAATCTCTGAGGAACGCACCCATATTGTATTTATGCTTTGGGGTAATTTTGCTCGACAAAAAAGAGTTTTGATTGATGCCTCCAAGCACTTGATTTTGGAGGCTCCTCACCCTTCGCCGTTAGCGGGAGGGGCTTATTTTGGTAGTAAACATTTTTCCAAGGCGAATGCTTATTTGGAGGCCAACGGGAAAGAGCCGATTGACTGGAATTTGGGCTAGGCTAGGGCAGTGTTTGGTAAAATATTTAGCATTTGAATCACTACTAAAGTATAGAACCCTTTGTTTAAAAAAATAAAAATATTGGTACTTATCGCTCTTTTAGCGATTATTTTTTGGAGTGCCTATCAAATGCTTCGCTTGCCGCTATGGGGGCATTATCCATTGTTCCTTTTCTGCAGCCTTTGGGCTTTTTTTATATTAGCTGTCGAGCAGCGTTTTTCCAAGCTGCCTCAAAATCGAAAATTGTTGATTTGGTCAACGCTTAGTGGGATTTTACTAAGCCTGGGCTTTCCCATTTCTCCTTTGACTCCTTTTATGTTTATTGGTTTTGTGCCGCTTTTGCTGGTGGAGAAATCCATTGCAGATAGTCGGGCGAGCCCTTCTAAATGGGAGGTGTTCAAGTACAGCTACCATGCTTTGGTCCTTTGGAACATTTGTACGACTTATTGGGTTTGGAATACGGCATTTGTGGCGGGCATTGTGGCGATTTTCTTGAATGCTTTTTTTATGACTATACCCATTGTGCTGTTTCACCAGACGCGAAAAGTGATGAAAAGCAATTTTTCCTATGTTGCTTTTATTGCTAATTGGCTAGCTTGGGAATATTTGCATTTGCGCTGGGAGATTTCTTGGCCTTGGCTAACACTGGGCAATAGCTTTGCCCAATATCCGAGCTGGGTACAATGGTATGAATACACGGGGGTGTTTGGCGGGTCGCTTTGGATTTTGGTACTTAATGTGCTGATTTTCAAAATGGTGGATAGAAAATATTTTCAACAGCAGAAAATAACACTTGGAGTTTATTTAAAAATCGGAAGCCTGATTTTGCTGCCTATACTGGCTTCTTTGATTAGGTATTATAATTACGAGCAGAAGGGCAGAGAAGCAGAGGTTGTCGTCGTCCAACCGAATTATGAACCTCATTATCAAAAGTTTAAAAACCGAGCAGTTCAAATCAATCGCTATCTAGAATTATCGAGAGAAGCATTGACCGAAAATACCGAATACCTGGTGTTTCCCGAAACCAGCTTTGGTTCGTTTGAAAGGACGGCCATTGAACGGTATCCACAAGTGAAGCAGTTGCAACGATTGGTCAATAATTATCCCAAATTAAAGCTAGTTACGGGTGTTTTGGCGCACCATGCTTTCAAAGAAAGAGAAGCACTTAGCCCCTATGTAAAAGAGCGTATAAATGGTGGCAAAAAGATTTACTACGAAACTTATAATGCAGCGATTCAACTGGAAAGCCGGCAGCAAAATGCTCAATTTTATTATAAGACCCGCCTAGTACCCGGAGCAGAAATTACGCCTTATAACGAAATTTTCTTTTTTTTAAAGCCATTAATTGATAAATTGGGAGGAACTTTGGAAGGGAATGCCCAGCCAAAAGAACCGGCAGTATTTGGTAGTCAAACCAGCACGGTTGCTCCATCTATCTGTTATGAATCCATTTATGGTGAATTTTATACTCAATATGTTAAAAAAGGAGCAGAAGCCGTTTTTGTAATTACTAATGATGGTTGGTGGGATGATACGCCTGGGCATAAACAGCATTTAAAGTTTGCTACTTTAAGAGCCATTGAAACCAGAAGGGACATTGCACGATCTGCCAATACAGGCATATCTGCTTTTATTAATCAAAGAGGGGACATTATTCAGCCAACGGACTACGAAGTAACGACTGCCATTCGACAAAATATTCGCTTGAATAAAGTGATTACTTTTTACGTTATCTGGGGGGATATTATCGGACGGCTGGCTGTTTTTACTTGCGTATTATTGCTATTGAATACTTTGGCAAAAGGGAAAATGAATAACCCGTAACAATATTTGGTAAGCGCAGGGAAAATTGTTATAATTCTAATTAAACCATAGAACATGAACTCAAGGAGAAACGAATACCTATTTTTATTGATTGGCTTTTTTCTGCTCGGTAGCTGCGTCCCTCCGGAAAAATACCAGGCATTGCAAGAAGTGAATACCTATTTGGAAGGGGAAAACAAATCCCTCAAAGGCGTGGAAGAAAAGAATCGAAACCTGAGCGCTAAACTTCGACAGGCAAACTCGGATTTGGATAAAAAGCAGCAGGAACTCATTGAATTGCGGGCCAGTTTTAGCAGCCTAGATCGCAATTATAAAGACCTCGCAAATCGCTATAATAATCTAATTACTCAGAACAGGAATATAATCGGAATGACAGCTTCCGAAAAACAAAATTTGGTAGAAGAATTAGCCCGAAAGCAATTACTACTAGATGAAAAAGAACGCACCTTGAGAACGCTGGAACTGGGGCTGTCTGACCGCGAACGACAGGTTGCGGAATTGACCCGCTTGTTGCAGGCTAAAGACGTTCAAATGAGTGCTATCAAAAATCGCCTGAGTACGGCTTTGCGAGGTTTTGCGGCAGAAGATTTAAGTGTAACCGAGCGTGATGGAAAAATATATGTATCCTTGAGCCAGAATCTTTTATTTAAGTCGGGCAGCTACCAGATAGATGCCAAAGGGAGACAGGCAATCCAGCGACTAGCTAAAGTCTTAAATGAAAATTCCGATATAACGATCAATATCGAAGGACATACCGACACGGACGGAACCCCTGCTTCCAACTGGGATTTGAGTGTCAAAAGAGCTACTTCTGTGGTCAAAGAATTGATTCATTCGGGCGTCCAGCCTACCAGGGTCTTGGCTTCGGGCAGGGGGCAGTATGCGCCGATTGCGCCCAATAGCACGAAATCGGGCAAGGCCCAAAACCGCCGCACAGAGATTATTTTATCGCCCAAACTGGATGCCTTATACGATATTATTAGAGGATCAAAGCAGTGATTATTTTCGACTCCTCAGCTAATCCCCGGATTTGTCAATTAAGTTATTTTTAGCACAAATAAGCGTTGAAAAAGAAGAAGATTTTGGACTTCTTGCCTTGTTTTTCCTTTCATTTTACAATTTTCAGAAGAATTTTTTGTAGGCAAAAATCGCCTTGAAAACTATTATTTTTATTATTTTTAATAGATAAACCATTTGAAATCAAAGATTTTCAAATGGCTGATTTTTATAAAAAGGAAATTGGAACTAATTGATCGAATTGTATTTATAAATTGATATTTTATTTATGTTTTTTTAGCTTGGTATTTATTAGTATTGTCTGTATTTTTGCTTTAATAGAAATCTGCTTGTATCATTCAGACTTCATTATCCAAAAACTTCCCTCCCTTCATTTCCCTCTTTGGATAGGCAAAATTTTAAATGCTAACAAATTAGTAAATGCGCTATTACAACAAGATCGTTACGTTATTGCTTTTCCTTCTCTTGTCCAGTTTTTCATCAACTGCTCAAACGGTAGTGAAAGGAATTGTGAAAGATGCCGAAACGGGTGAACCATTGATTGGCGCACAGGTATATGCGGATGGCACGCCGGCATTTTCTGAATCGAATGAAAATGGATTTTTTGAGTTAAACATTCCTTATAATAAGGATCAAATTTATCAGCTAGTTCGCATCCAGTATTTGGGGTATGCAGAATTTTCAGATTTTTTTCGGACAACTATTGATGGAAACCTAATAGAGATTGAGCAAGAATTTTTATTGTATTCTCAAGCGGTTAAGTTGGAGGATGTTAGAGTGACTGCCAATAAAGTGGAGGAAAAACTCCAGGATGTCCCGATAGCTGTATCTGTTGTCAATGCACAGGAAATTCAGAGCAAGACGGCTACAAATGTAGCCGAAGCTTTTTTTGCAATTCCGAATTTGTTAACGGAATCTTACGTACCCGGATCTTTTTCTTTTTCTCTAAGGGGTTTGAATAGTGATTTTGCTAATCCAGGAATTGAAAATTCGGTCGGTTTATATATAGATGACATCTACTTCTCCAGAGCCTATCACTTCAATTCTACACTCATGGATATTGAGCGAGTAGAGGTCTTGCGTGGACCACAAGGAACCTTATTTGGAAAAAATACTATTGGAGGCGTGTTACACGTAATTACGGAATCGCCCAAAATGGGAAATAGTGGTGCCGTAGAATTGTCTGCCGGAAATTATAGCTTATTTCAGGCCAGAGCTAAAGCAAATGCGATGCTTGCAAAAGATAAATTGGCACTGCGCCTTACAACCGCTTATCGGCAACGAGATGGCTGGATGCTTATTGAAAATAATGACCCTGCTAAAGAAGCCAATAAAACACAGTTTTTGGGAGGTCGCTTTTCTTTATTATACCAGCCTTCCGAAAATTGGAGCTTTATTCTCAGGGGAACTAAGAGCAAAGATTACAAGGCGGCTATTCCGCTGGATTATAAGGCACCGCTGTTTGGAACCGGCTTTCCTGTAATTGATGAAGACCCTTTGAATCGAATAACCTATCCCAACTTTCAAGATCAAAAATATGAGCGATCTATTGATGGCGTTTCGGGCAAAATCGATTGGAAATTGGATGATAAACATACCTTGACCTTTTTGTCAGGTTACTATCATTCTACGACGGAGGAAGATCAAGACTTCGACCATAGCGAGCTTGATTTTACGAATTTTTTTAGAGATATTAATTACAAAACCAGGTCTCATGAACTCAGAATATCCACGCCTAGAGAAAACAGCAAACTATTTTATTTAGGAGGCTTATTTTATTTAAATGAAAAAATCAATTCTACCGATATTTTTACATTGGGACAAACCTGGCTAAGTGTATTTAAGAGGGTAGCAATGCTCCCTGATTTGCAAATTCCAGATTATTATGCCGAAGCAATAGGCACAGCGGTCAACGAAGCATCGAGTTTTGCTGGATTTGGAACGGTTTCTTATGAAATAAGTGACCGGATCCGAGTAAACGCTGGTTTGAGATATACCAATGAAAGCAGGGACTTACAGTTTTTTCAAACATTGAACGGATACGCACCTTTCAATTTTATTAATTTTATTTTAAAAGAAATCGGATCAGAACAGACCCCCGAAGTCCGGTCTTCTAAAGAAAGTTTTTTCTCTGGCAATTTTGGCATGGACTTTAAAACTTCCGAAAATACCTTGATTTATGCACAAGTCGCTCGGGGATACAAAGGAGCCGGATTTAATGTAACGCTTAATCCGGCAGAAAGAGGAGGCGATTTGGTCTTTAAACCGGAATCTATCAATAGCTACGAAATTGGCTTAAAAATGGATTTTAACAATAGAATGCGCATCAATACAGCTGGTTTTGCAACGGTATATAAAGATAAACAAGAATTTGTGGTTGCCGGCCAAACTACTAGGGTTGTCAATGCCGAATCCGCCGAAGGGGTTGGTTTGGAATCAGAATGGACCGCTATCTGGCACGATAAGTTTCGAACAGACATGGCCGTAGGTGCTCAAAGTTTAAAATATTTTGACTTCCCATTTTTTGACTTAGTGGGTAACGAAGTAAATCTGAGCGGCAATCGCCTGTTCAAATCCCCTGATTTTACTTTTAAGTTTGTTCCTCAATTTGTAACAGAGGTAGGCGGTAACTGGAAATTATTGTTAAGGGCAGATTATAATTATATTGGAAAAAGTTATAACGACATTTATAATACGGAAATTCTTGCCAGAAAAGCATCCAATATGCTAAATGGCAGGTTGGCTTTTTTTACAAAAGACAATAGATACAGCATTGCCTTATGGGGCAAAAATTTATTGGATGAAACATTTTTTGAGAATGCCTGGACTTTTACCAATTGGACGAGGGTCGCACTAAACTCGCCCAGGACTTTT
Organism: Saprospiraceae bacterium; assembly: GCA_965222705.1. Taxonomy (GTDB): domain Bacteria; phylum Bacteroidota; class Bacteroidia; order Chitinophagales; family Saprospiraceae; genus JAFMDF01. The sequence continues at coordinate 89,703 of CBDCUO010000049.1, forward strand.
GGCGTAGAATTTCGGGTAAATTTTTATTGATGCACAGCGGACTTTGTCCGCTGCTGCTACAAATTCCCCCTCCTTTATTTACCCCTCACTCCTAACTAATTAAAGCCAAAATATATTTTGAACGGGTATCTTACTACAGAATACCAGGCCCGTTTTAAAAATACACGCCCCATAGAAAATTGCTGATTTACGAATATGGTTTTTTAAAATAATTAAACATATACTATGATGAATAGCCGATATGCAAAAGTGCTTATTATGGCACTGTTTTGTTCGTTGATTGGAGTAGCATTGAACGCGCAGACCTTTGTAACAGGAAAAGTAACAGATGCCGAAACGGGTGAACCTTTAATTGGTGCTCAAATTTATGCCGATGGTACGCCTGCTTTTACAGAGTCCGATGAAAATGGATATTTTGAGCTTCAGATTCCCTATAAAAAGGACCAAACCTACCAATTGGTTCGGGTGCAATATTTGGGGTATTCGGAGTCTTCTGATTTTATTCGCGTAACACCCGATGGAAAACGCTTTGAGATCGAGCAGGATTTCCAATTGGAATCCCAGACGGTTAAATTAGAAGATGTATTGGTGACTGCTAATAAGGTGAACGAAGAATTGCAGGACGTTCCCATAGCTGTATCCGTGGTTAATTCCCGAGAAATTCAGCAAAAAACGGCTAGAGACATAGAGGAAGCCTTTCAGAATATCCCTAATTTGATTACGGACTCCTACCTTCCAAGTGCTTTTACCTTTACCTTACGAGGGTTAAATAGTGACTTTGTAAATGCAGGCATAGAAAATTCGGTTGGGCTTTATATTGATGATATTTTTTATTCCAGATCGCATCATTTTAATAGTTCTTTAATGGATATTGAAAGAATGGAAGTCTTGAGAGGACCGCAGGGGACTTTGTTTGGAAAAAATACTATCGGGGGCGTATTGCATGTAATTACAGAGAAACCAAAAATGGCTAATAGCGGTGCATTGGAATTATCTGCTGGAAATTATAGTCTTTTTCTAGCTAGAGCCAAAGCCAATTTTATGTTAGTAAAAGACAAATTGGCGGTTCGGTTATCGGGTGCTTATAAACAAAAGGACGGATTCACAAGAATAGTGGACAATCCAAGCGCGCAAGACCAAAATAAAACCCAATTTGCAGGTGGGCGATTGGCCTTACTATACCAGCCGAGTGACCGACTAAGCATCAATTTGAAATATGAGAAAAGTAAAGATTTTAAAGCAGAATTTCCACTAGACTTTAAGCAACCAGAATTTGGGGGACCCATTCCTGTTCAAGATGATGATTTTTTAAACAGAGAAACCCGAACCAATTTTGATGACCCTTTTTACAACCGAGATATTAATGGCTTTTCTGGCAAGGCCGCACTTAAAATCGGGGACAAACATACTTTGACGCTTTTGTCTGGTTACCATACTTCTAATGCGGGCGGAGAGAATGACTTTGATCATAACGAACTGGATTTTACTCAAATTTTGAGGAATATTGACTATAAAACCCGATCGCATGAAGTCCGATTTTCTACGCCTAGAAAAGACGCAAAACTGTTTTACCTCGGCGGATTATTTTATTTAAAAGAAGAAATTCAGTCCAGAGACCGTTTTACCTTTGGACAAGACTGGATACCCGTTTTTAGAAATGTGGCGGGTTTGCCGCCAACTTTTAACGTACCGGACTATTATGCGGACGGAGATGCTCAAGCTATACAGGATGTAGAAAGCATGGCCGTTTTTGGTGCAACATCTTATGAAATTAGTGAAAGAATTCGGATTAATGCCGGATTAAGATTTACGCATGAGGATAGAAATCTAACTTATTTCCAACAGCTAAATCCTGGAACCCCCTTTAATTTTATCCAATTTATTCTTCAACAAATTGGCTCCGAAGAAGATCCACAAAATCGACAGGCAAAGAGAAGTTTTGTTTCTGGTAATATTGGTATGGATTTTAAAACCAGTGATAATTTCCTGATTTATGCCAATGTTTCCAGAGGAGTGAAAGGAGCTGGTTTTAATACTACTTTAAGTCCTACGGAAAGGTCGGGTGGTTTAATTTTTGAGCCAGAGTCCATTAATAGTTATGAAATTGGCTTGAAGATGAAGACCGATAATCGAATGCGGGTGAATACAGCTGCTTTTGCAACGGTCTATAAAAATAAGCAAGAGTTCGTAGTCGCTGGTCAATCTACACAGGTAGTTAATGCAGAATCGGCCGAAGGAGTAGGCTTGGAATCAGAGTGGACGGCTATCTGGTCCGACCAGTTTAGAACGGATATGGCAATTGGGACCCAAAGTTTAAAATACTTTGATTTCCCTTTTATAGATTTATTGGGACAGCCCGTCAATTTGAGCGGAAATAGCTTGTATAAATCGCCTGCTTTTACTTTTAAATTTACGCCCCAATACATAGTGGATGTAGGTAGCACACTAAAAATGTTGCTAAGAGCGGATTATAATTATACCAGTAAAAGTTATAACGACATTTATAATACGGAATCCCTCGCCCGAAAACCTTTGAATATGCTAAATGGCAGAATAGCCGTTTCTTCCAAAAATGAAAAATACAGTATTGCATTATGGGGAAGAAACTTATTAAATCAAACGTACATTCAGCATGTCTGGACCTTGCGTTTTTGGAGTAGGGTTGCTTTAAATCCACCGCGTACATTTGGAGTAGAATTTAGAATAAATATCTACTAAGTAATTTCTACTTTGGCACTTTAAACAAAACTAGATGTTGTTCTTTTTTCATTGAAAAAAAAGAGCCAAAAATTCTAGTTAAAAACAACCGCTCCGCAGTTTTTAACAGGCAGCCGCCACCAAAACTAGGAGCTAATTACACTTAAAACAATCACTATTTCTAAAGTGCCAAAGTAGAAGTAATGCAGTGTAAAATAAAAAGCATCCAGCCTATGAAGATGGCTATAAGTATGAATAGCTGAACGAAAAATCATTAAGAAAATAAAAACGATGAATCAAACCCCTCTCATTCATCTAACCAATGAATTGTGTTTAAGATAAATTGAGCATTTTGAGAAGCTTTAGGATGATTAAAACCCACTTTAAGTTTTCTTTCGCCAGCTATTTGTGCAGTCAACATAGCAGCTTCCCCATAAACTACAACTTTGCCCTTACCATAGCGCAAATAAGCTCCTTGGTGCCAACCTTTCAACGGAATTTCAGGCGTTTCGGAATGAAATTGCCAGGCTGTATCAGGTTCTAATGAACGATGATCCTCTTTAAAAGACAAAATAGGCATAGCATCTTCGGGAATTTGGAAAGCTGAACCCGTAAAGGTTGCCACTTGAGAAACTGCTTCTCCTTCTTTGTCCCCTTCTGTCAATTCATTTTCATGCAAGGTACCCTTTTCCAGCGTAAAAATGGAAGTAGGAAAACTATGTTCAAAAGGCATAGCAAAACCGTTGCTAAACCTAAAGCCAAAAGCAGCCGCTAAATTAGAAGCAGCTCCTGGAAAAGGCATATGGTCGGCAATCAGGAGCAAGCTGCCCCCTTTTTTGACCCATTTTTTTACGCATTCGACCTCTCTTTCTGTAAATGCCGGAGGGGTAGGTAGGATCCAATTACCCCCTTTATTGATCGCATTCAGGGGATTTGAAATTACTAAAATATCGCATTGTTTGAGAAGTTTGGAGGTAAAAATTTCGGTAGAGCCACCTACCTGATAGCCGTCAGCTTCTAATAACCTTGCAAAAGGGTTAAATCGGCCTTCGTAAGTATGAAAATTATGGTGAGCTCCATCAATTAACACTTTTGCTCCTTCTCCTTTGTCATAACGAGGAGATTTAACTTTCACTTCAATTTCATTATCTGCATTTTGTTGGGCAAAAGCAGGCATAATTAGCCCCAAAAACAAACAGATCAACAAATAGACAGCGTTCATTTTATTCTAAAAATTTTCATGTATTATCTTGTTATTTGGGAATAAGTCTATTATGCTGTGCTTTTTAATACATTTTAGGATTAGTCGCTAGGTAGGTTGCTGCCATGACTCGATATTGTCCGTCTGTAAAGTCGCACTTACACTCATCTGGATAATAGGACATAATATTGCCGACATGGGGCGTGTACCAATCAGTAGCATCGTCCCTTTGTTGATCCACAAATCGGCAATTATTTTCTACATTGACATAGCGCGTGGGATCGTCATCTAGCACATAAGGATCAGCAGGCGTATCGCAAATTTGGTCACCTGTATCTTCGCAGTTACCGCCTCGAACTAATTCACCCGTTCTTTCTTCACCTTCTCCAAAGGTCCAGGGAAGTCCAAAAAACCGCCCCAATTCGTGCGCAATCGCAAATTCGTTGATGCAGTTTCCTTTTTTCATTAATAATCCTCCATTTTCTGTGTTGCCGATGCCTCCCAGTTCGGTTACGCCGCACAGTTCATTTCCAAACCCTTCAAAGTTGCCTACCCAAAAAATATTGATCTTTCGTTGCTGGTGATAAGTGACTTGGAGCTCGTCCCATTCCCAGGTTTTGACGGTGTCGTATTGGTAATTTTCAATAATTCTTACTTCACAAATATTAAAAGAAATGCAAATTGGGGCAAATAATTCGTTCACCCTTTCCATGACGACAAACAGGCTATCTGTTTCCAATCCTAGTGAATCGCTTTCATTTTTTACTACATGGGCGACCACATTGAAGGCTTTATTTAGGCAAGGTAAGGCTTTCTTCTGAGCGAGTAGATTGCTACTCATAAACAGCGACAAGAAAAGGAGTGACGATATTAACTTCTGGTATTGCATATTTAATTTTTACAAATTATCTATCAGGACATTTCGGGCAAACTTAGCTATTTTGCCGAACTTCCGCAACAAAGATTACAGAAGGTCATTTTTTCTGACATTTTTTTGGTAGAATTAGCTAAAAATGACATCTTGCCGCCGTTTTTGTGTTGTCAATTATCCCGAAATTATTGTTTTTTTGTGGAAATTATAATAGCAGATAGCAGCAGACTAAATTCCATTGCACAATAAGAGCTACTGTTTTTGTTTACCTTTCTGCTTCCACCCAACTCAAAATTATGAAAATTAAATTTTTCCAATCTTTTTTATTTGCCTGTTGTTTTCTGATCCCTAGTCAATTGTTGGCCCAAACGGCAAGTGTAACCACTGGCTGTTCTCCTTTATCGGTCAGTTTTACAGCACCGAACGATGCCACTTCTTTCTTTTGGGATTTTAGGGATGGGGCTACTTCTGATCTACAAAACCCCAATAATGTTTTTGTAAGTCCAGGTACCTATGAAGTGGAGTTTAGAACAACACAAGGCGGCGCAGTCGTTGGAACGATAACGATCGATGTTTTTGCCAAGCCAGAATTGGCGGTGGATGCCAACCCAGTAAGTGGCTGTACGCCTTTAGAGGTTACTTTTACGAATACGACGGTCATACCAGAAGGTATTGATTTGCTTTCTTCTCAATGGGTTTTTGATGATGGAACGCAAGCAGTAGGAGATGTGGTGACTAAAACCTACGAATCTGCTGGTACTTTTTCTGCTTCTTTGGCGATAGAAACCAATGGGGCTAATTGTAATTCGGCTACCGAATTCGTAGATATTGTTGAGGTGCTTCCTCCTCCGGCTATTGGTTTTGATATTAGCCCAAGTTCGACGGCTTGTACGGGACCTTTTACGGTTTCTCTTGTTAATCAGACGCCCAATCCAGAGGATTTGACTTTTGAATGGGATTTTGGGAATGGCAATACTTTTATTGGACAAAACCCGCCAGACCAAACCTATCCAGAAGATGGTGATTATCCAGTTACCTTAATTGCTAGGAATGATAAAGGCTGTGTAGTAACTTCAACCAAACGAGTTGGTATTGGCAATCCCACTGCTGATTTTGAAATTCCAGATACTGTTTGTGTGGGGGTGCCTATTGCCATTTCTAATCAGTCTTCTCCAGGAAGCTATATTTGGACCTTTACTGGATTGCCTACATTGACGGATGCGAATCCCGAAGTGACTTTTCCAACCGAAGGCAGCTATGAAATCGTATTAAATGTATCCGCTCAAGGCGGGCAATGCACCGCAGAAATAAGCAAAACGATTTTTGCAGATTTTGTTGATGCAACTTTTGTCGCCGATCCAATCTATGGCTGCTCAGAGCCAATGTCTGTTGTTTTTACGCCCAACAATCCAGAAACGGGAGCGATGTATAATTGGGAATTTGGAGACGATAGCACTAGTATGGAAGTTAATCCCATACATGCTTATCATGCCGATAATGAATCGCCCTATCACGAAAACGGTGAATTTCCTTTTACTACAAAACTGACTGTTACTACCTCCGCAGGCTGTGTGGATTCTTTTAAAATAGAGGACATTATTTTGGATATTCCGTTGGCTAGATTTATGCCTGATACGGTTTCGGGTTGTGCGCCTTTGACGGTGGCATTTTCTGATTCCAGTCGTTCTACACAAACCATTACTAATTGGGAGTGGATTTATGATGATGGCGCTTCCGATAATAATGATAATAATACCGTTCAGGAACATACTTTTGAAAACCCAGGAGAATATGATGTTCTTCTGGTCATAACCAATGCTTTGAACTGCCAGGATACTTCTTATGCAGTGAGAGTGGAAGTAGGGGAGCGGATTATGCCGAGTTTTGCTTTGGATAAAGAGTCTGTTTGCCAAGGCGAATTCATCCAATTTACAGATGTCACCAATAATGAAAATATTGATGAATGGCATTATTATACCGATAATGACCGCGCTTCTCATTGCTTTAGCGAAGCCAATCCTCTGATCCCTTTTAAAACAGAAACGGGGCAGTTTGATGTAACCATGGTCGTGGGCTATAATGGCTGTTTGGACTCGATCAAGCAAACCGATGTTATTGAGGTAAAAGGGCCTATTGCGAAAATTGATTATATGCAAGCTTGTGAAACTCCCAATACGGTACTATTCACTAGCAATAGCGGAGGAGCAACGACTTTGAATTGGGATTTTGGGGATAATAGCACGGGAACTACAGAGGAAGAAAGTCACGACTATGCTTCCACGGGCGATTATCAGGTTATTCTAACCGCAGAAAATGCTACTACGGACTGCCCTGCTTCGAGGGATACAGCTATGGTCTTTATTAGAAATATTAAAGCGGACGGGCCAGTCGAATTGCTACAATGCAGAAATCAGCCCTTAATGCTGAATAGTGAATCTTCTGTGGATGTAGATACCTCTTGCTTCCGAGGCTATACCTGGTTTTTTAATCATCCCAGCGTTCGTCCAGTGACGACTAATATGCCTACCGTAGAAGATGTTTCGTATCCCGATACAGGTGTGTATCGGGTGGACTTAGTCGTAGAGGATATTAATGGGTGTACGGATACGGCCTCTTATCCAGTCATTGTCCATGAGGCGATAGTGAGTTTTGAAGTGGACAAATCCAGGATATGTTTTCCAACCACGGTTAATTTACAAAATGTTACGGCCAGCACTACTTCGGAAAGTATAGAAACTTACATGTGGGATTTTGGAGATCAGATAGGCATGTCAGAAGCAGCAAACCCCGGTAGCTATACCTACGCTTTCGATCCAGGGGGTGCTTCTCTGACAATTTCCGTAATGGTAGAAGATGATGCAGGTTGTCCAGGCGAAGCCTCACAGACTATTGAATTGTATCGTCCGATTAGTCGAATTACCGCAGATGATACCCAGATTTGTGTTGGAGAAACGGTTAATTTTTCTGCTTCTGATTTTACACAGGAAGGCTCTAGTTTGGCTTTTGAATACGATTTTGGAAATGGTACAACTGCCAATACGCAAACGGGTTCAGCAACCTATACAGAAGGCGGTGTTTATACGGTTAGTTTAAATTTTGCAGAAATGGCTACCGGCTGTCCGGGGCAAGCTAATATAAATATAGAAGTGCAAGATTTCCCCATTGCCGATTTTACTTCTAATGTAGATGACCAAGACCCTATATGTAGAGATCAGCAGATTGAATTTTCAGATGCTTCTGAAACAACTAGCCCGCTTATTCAGCTATGGAACTTCGGTAATGGAAATAGCGGTACGGGACCAATCGTATCCAATTTTTATGGGAAGGGCACGTTTACTGTTTCTATGGATGTGCAGACTTCCTTTGGCTGCGCCGACCAGACTTCCAGAGATTTCACGCTAGTTGGTCCAGAAGGGGTGATTGATTTTAATAGCGGCCCTTTTTGCAAAGGAGATGAAGTGACTGCAAGTGTAACCAATACATCGGATGTCGCTAGCTATATTTGGACCTTTGAGGGCAATACCTTTGGCGAAAGCGAATCTCCGATTACTTTTACAGTAAATGAAATTCCACCAGATGGACAAGCTCCTTTAACGGTTGTATTTACAGGGCCTTCGGGTTGCGAATTTGCCGATCAGGTGACCATTGGGGTTAATCAGGTTATTGCAGATTTTGAAATTGCTAATGAACCCTGTACTCCCGAGGTTGCCTTTTCCAATCAGGCCATTGGAGCCAATACTTTTAGTTGGGATTTTGGGGATGGCAATACTTCCCCTGCCGTTTCGCCCCTTTATGCCTATGACCAACCCGGAACGTACTCGGTTACTCTAATGGTTTCCAATACCGCTAATGGTTGTACAGATGAAATTACTAAAAGCATTACAGCTACTATCCCAAGCCCCGTAACGGGTAGAAATTTAGACTCTTGTGTGATGATTGGTAATCAAATTATTTTACCAATTGTTAATAATGGCGTTGCTCTGTTTGTTTATGATAATACAGCAGGCTTGCAATGTCCCGGCGGCGGAAATTTGCAAACCTGCTCTAATCCGATTTTTTCGGCTGGTCAGGATGCAACGATTACAGTAAATGTGCAGGATGAATGTTTTGGAAACTCTAGTTTTACTTATAACATTGGCGTATTTGACCCAAATAGAGAAATAGTCCCGAATGCTTTTACGCCTGATAATGATGGCACGAATGACTTTTTTAATGTGATCTTGTCCGATGCAGGATGTAGTGAAGTACAGGAAATTTTATCCTTCAAAGTATTCAATCGCTGGGGGCAAAAGGTCTATGATAATGAAACACCCAATGAAGGCTGGAATGGACGGTTAAATGGCTCTCCTTCCGGCTCAGAACAAACCCCAGACGTATATATTTATGCCATCGAGGTGCGGATGAATGACGGTACAGAGATGTTATTGTCAGGGGATGTTTCTTTGATAAGGTAGCGGTTTTAGCTTTTAACGTAAGGCGAGTTGGCTAATCTGTTGTGTCAGGCTAGCATAGACAGATTGTCAACCCGTCTTGCGGTCATATAGCCTTTTCAGCATGGGGTAAGTGTTTCCTTCCATTTTATAAACTTAAAGCCGTTTCTTTTATAAAGGTTGATTGTGCTGTTTCTAATTTTAGATTCATTTGTGCGAATTTTTAATACAAAAATATCGCTCCTATCTTATTTTAGAGGTAAATAGTCGAGAAAACAAGTATGTTACCCACTTTACCTATAATTTTGAATCATAACATTCAAAACTTTTTCGTTTAATTTTTAGTAATCATGTTAAAGGAAGGAAAAAAATTTTATTCATTTATAAAGAAAACAAGGAAAAAAATGAATGCACAAGATTCAGGACGATCTAAACATGCAGATACGATTATTCGCAATCACGTCATCTGGTCTATGGGAGCTGGTATGATTCCTATTTTGATTGCCGATATTTTTGCAGTTAGTGCCTTACAATTGGATATGATTCGACAGTTATGCAGGGTTTATGAGGTGGACTTTCAAGAAACTCAAGGAAAGGCAATTGTGACTTCTTTGACTAGCTCCGCACTTGCTAGAGTAGGGGCAGGGAGCGTTATCAAATTGCTTCCGGGCTTGGGTTCTTTTTTAGGCGGAGCGACTGTTTCCGCTTTTGCTGGAGCTTCTACTTATGCATTGGGAGAAGTATTTAAAAAACATTTTGCTTCCGGGGGCACTATTTTAGACTTTGATCCAGACCGGCTACGAAAATACTACAAAGAAAAATTTGAAAAGGGCAAAAAGGTCGCCAAAGAATGGAATAAAGAAGCCAAAAAAGGAGAAAGTGTGGATTTTGATATTCCCAAAGAAGAGGAAGCTCCTCCAGCTGCTGCAAAGCCCAAAACCAAATCCCAGGCAGTCGAAGATGCAACAGAAGAAATAATGGATAAACTGAAAAAATTGGCAGAATTAAAAGAGTCGGGCATTATTACCGAAGAAGAATTTAACCAGATGAAACAACGAATTTTGGACAAGTTTTAGGACTATAAGAGATTTGCGAGCCATTAAATTAAATCTTTTCTTTGCTCGAGTCTTCGATCTATTTCAAGATAAACTGCCCATTCGTTAATTCAAACTCTAGGCTTTCTATTTTTTTACACAAGTTGACCAGCTCTTTTCCTAAAATCTGAGCGCGCCAACCATTGCCCAACCATTCGGGCTGCTCTTTGAATTTTTTTAGACTTGATTTTGAAAAAACCAGATTTTGAGAAACTCCCTCTATCAGGCATTTTCTTTTGACCAGCGCATAGAGTATGTCGTGAGTGATTTCTTCCAGAGGGGATATTTCATTGCGTTGTGGTAGTCGGCTGAGGGCTGCTTTTTCAATGGGCTGAATAGGCTGATCAAACAGGATTTTTACCATTCTACCATGTTTATTAAAGAAATTTTTGGGCAATAAGCGGTTGTTTTTTAAAGCTGCTTCCCCCTGTTTGATATTTTTTACAATGAGGTTGATATATTTGGAAGCGAGGATCATTTCCTTGGAATAGTCCCTTTTTTTTGCTTCTTCGATTCGCCATTTGTATAAGCGCATCATAAACACCTGTTCCTGTTCTGACAGGTGGGGCATCATATTATTATTAAGGGCTTCGCTGTAAATATCGGTTTCATAATTATCTGCTGACTGCAGTTTTTGGCACTCTTCTTTGCACCAATCCAATCGCTTTGCCAAGGCCAATTTTTCATACAGGCGATCGTATAACTCTTTGAGGAACAGAACATCGTTTAGGGCATATTGGATGTGTTTTGAGGATAGGGGACGTTGATTCCAAACGGCTACTGAAAAACCTTTTTTCAGCCGAATATTCAGTTCTTTATCCATTATTTTTCGAAAAGCAGAAGGGTAGTTATAGCCCAAAAATCCAGCCGCAATCTGTGTGTCAAAGACATTTTTTGGTAAAATTTTGTAATGCTGATATAGAAGCCGATAGTCATTTTCTCCAGCGTGGGTAATTTTTAATATTTCTGGATTTTCAATTAAGGAAAGAAAGGAGGATAAATCTTTTATCTTTAAGGGGTCAATCAAAAAACAACCGAGCGGACTATTGATTTGAACTAGGCAGAGCAGCGTATAAAATCGCTTTTCCCCAATAAATTCGGTATCAAAGCCAATCCATTCTTCCCCGCTTAATTGCTCACAAATGTCAGTTAATTGATGAGCTTTGTTGATAAAAATATATTCTTCTGTACTTACTGACATTCTGTGTTACTGTCTTTAAGTGATGATGAGCTTGGACCGTCGGAGTGCAAAAATCTTTTTGAATAATGACTCATTTAAAGATATATTCTGGAAAAGAAAACTTGATCTCTTTCCAAAAATATTTTCCACTACGAAACGATTCTGAGATTATATTGCCACGAGTCCTTTAATATGAGGGTGTGGGTTATAATTTAATAGTTGAAAGTCTTCATACTGGAAACTAAAAATGTCTTTCACTGCGGGGTTAATCTTCATCGTGGGTAATGAACGAAGGTTACGGGATAATTGCAATTTTGTTTGTTCCAAATGATTTAAATATAGGTGGGCGTCGCCAAAAGTGTGAATAAAATCGCCAGCTTGGAGTTCGCAAACTTGTGCGATCATTAGGGTTAATAGGGCATAAGAGGCAATATTAAAAGGCACGCCTAAAAAACAATCGGCAGATCGCTGATATAATTGGCAGGATAGCTTGCCATCTGTCACATAAAACTGGAATAGTGCATGGCAAGGACTGAGTGCCATTTTGGGTAGGTCGCCGACATTCCAGGCATTGACAATGATTCGTCGGGAGTCTGGTTGGTTTTTAATTAAATCAATGGCTTGTTTTATTTGGTCAATTACTTGTCCGTCTGCCCCTTCCCAACTACGCCACTGTTTGCCATAGATCGGACCCAACTCGCCTTGTTCATCTGCCCATTCGTTCCAAATACGAACACCGTTTTCCTGCAAATATTTTACATTAGTATCTCCTTTTAAAAACCATAACAATTCGTAAATAATGGATTTTAAATGCAATTTTTTGGTAGTGACTAATGGGAACCCTTCCGATAAATCAAAACGCATCTGATAGCCAAAAATACTAATGGTGCCAGTGCCCGTGCGGTCCTCTTTTTGGATGCCTTGGTCTAAAATGTGCCGTAGCAGTTGGTGATATTGCTTCATGTCATTAGGAAGTTTTTTAGTTTGCCCCTACAAAAATAGCTAAAAGTAGTTTTATCTTGTTCATTGAAATAAAAGGTAATCAGTGTATAACCAAACGCTTTGGTTTACAAGGCCTTATAGGGAATGTGCTCTAAAATACATTGCAAAGCCTTCATCCGAGCTTCTGTTTTTCGATTGGCATCAATAATGATCCAAGGAGCCTGTTTGGTATTTGTATGTTCAAACATTTTGACTTTGTATCGGGTATATTCTTTCCAGAGTTCTTGTGCTTTGGCATCCACCGGTGTCATTTTCCATTTTTTTAATGGGCTGGCTTTAATTTCTTTAAAGCGATTGGCCTGTTCTTCTTTAGTAATAGAAAAATAAAATTTGATAAGGTAGGTTCCAGATTCCAAAACCATTCTTTCAAACTCATTAATTTGCCCCATAAAGGTTTGGTATTGCACTTGGGTGCAGAAGCCATTGACCGGTTCTACAACTGCTCGATTGTACCAACTTCGATCAAAGAAGACCATTTCTCCAGGTTTGGGCAATTGGTTGACATAGCGTTGAAAATACCATTGCCCTTCCTCTTCGCTGGTCGGTTTTGGCAGAGCGACAATTCGGTAGTGTCGGGGATTGATGTGGGCGGTGATACGGCGAATAGCCCCCCCCTTTCCAGCAGCATCCCGCCCTTCGAAAAGGATAACGATTTTTTGGCGGTTCTTAATGGTCCAGGTTTGCACTTTGATCAGCTCTGCCTGCAATTTTCTTAATGCCGTTTCGTACCGCACCAACCGAATTGCTCGCTCCACGTTGGTTTGTTTATCTGCAAAAAGATATTTTAGTCCTATGCGAGAATTGAGCAATTCCAAATCTTCTTTGGAAAGGTCCAGCAATTTTGTTTTTTTTCTTGCTTTAGTCATTATCAGATATCTATTTGTTCGATGTGCCTATAATACCTCACGATTACATTAGGGTCGGGTAGTATCGTGGTCTTTGCCTTTGATTTACCGGCATAGTCAAATTTGGAAAGTACATAGCGGATGCTTTCCAGGCGGGCAGTTCTTTTCTCATTGGTCTTTACAATAATCCAAGGGCTAAAAGTCGTATGGGTTTTGGAAAACATTTGTTCTTTATAATAAGTGTATTTCTCCCATAGTTCTTGCCCTTTCATATCCACGGGGCTAAATTTCCACACCTTGAGCGGATTTTCTAATCTGGCATTAAAACGTTTTTTCTGCTCATCTTTAGAAATAGAAAACCAGAATTTAATGAGCTTTATCCCGTCTTCGTACAGCATGTGTTCAAAGCCGGGCACCTGTACCATAAATTGGTCATATTGTTGTTTATTACAAAAACCCATGACGGGTTCTACAACCGCTCGATTATACCAACTTCGATCAAAAAGAACAATTTCTCCGGGATTGGGCAATTCTTTGATATATCTTCTAAAATACCATTGCCCTTGCTCTACCTCGGTCGGTTTAGTGAGGGCGACCACCCGAGTAGATCGAGGATTGAGATGCTCTGTAAATCGTTTAATAGACCCTCCTTTTCCAGCCGCATCTCTTCCTTCAAAAAGAACGGCGACGCGCAATCTTTTTTTGGCAATCCATTGCTGCAAGTTGACCAGTTCGGCTTGTAGTAATCGCAATTCTTCCTCATAGCGCAGATTTCGCAAGACTCTCTTGATATTGGTGCCATTTTGTTCTGCCAATTCGATTAAATGCCTTCTTTTTTTTGCTTGACTTAAATCTTTAAGTGTGAACATTCTTTCCGCTAAGGTATTTTTATTGTTGTAAATGTTTTCAGGACAAAGGCAAAAATAGGCCATTTATATCGAGAACAAAAAAAAATAGTCGGCTGGAACTTTTTCCATTCAAAATTAATTGCTTTATAGGTGTTAACTGCCAAACTTAGGAAGGTATGCAGGCAGATCAAGCAAGGTTTTTTTAATTTTTTGTTTTAAAATTTAAAAAAAGCATACAAAAAATAGTATGTTGTAGATGGTTTCCTTAACTTTAGGCTCTTAAAACACCTAAGCACTCCTTCAAAATGCAATTTAGATTTTTCCTTTTATGTAGTTTTTTTTTACAAGTTGGTTTTGCTCAACTCCCGCCTATTAAAGCCCATCGGTTGACTGGAAAAATAATACTGGATGGCAAATTGGACGAACTGGTTTGGCGAGAGGTGCCGCCTATTGTTTATAAGGCTCAGGTTCCCGAATTTGGGAAAGAACCCTCAGAGCTATCAAAGGTTTTACTGGCTTACGATAGCGACTATATCTATCTAGCGGGAGCGTTTCAACTAAGCGACCCTTCTTTATTGCGAGGAACGACTTATAAAAGGGATGCTTTTGATCCCACTACCGATATATTTGGTATGGCGATAGACAGCTATTTGGACAAAGAAAATGCAGTGGGGTTTTTTACCTCTCCAACGGGTTTGCGCTGGGATGGGACTGTTTGGAATGATGCACAAGGGGGAGCGGATTTTTCCTCTATTCCCTTAAGTATTGATTGGAACACTTTTTGGGATGTGGCTGCTACCCAGTCAGAATCGGGTTGGTCAGCGGAAATACGGGTTCCCTGGTCGAGCTTGCGCTTTCAAGACAATAATGGAACCGTTATTATGGGGATTACTTCCTGGTGGTATATTGCCGCTAAAAATGAAGTAGCTATGTATCCGTTGATTCCGCTTAATTGGGGGATGATGAGTGCCTGGAAGCCCTCCCAAATGCAAGAATTTCAATTTGAGGGTATTTATAGTAAAAAACCCTTATACATTGCGCCTTATATACTGGGAGGACTTCAACAGGATTCTGATTTGAACGAATCGGAAACGGCCTATCAATCCACTAGTGACCCAACGTATGAAGCTGGCTTGGATATTAAATATGGACTGACCAGCAATCTTACAATGGACTTAACTATTAATACAGATTTTGCGCAGGTAGAAGCGGATGACCAGCAAGTAAATTTGACTCGTTTTTCGCTTTTCTTTCCCGAAAAACGACTCTTTTTTTTGGAGCGGGCAAGTATCTTCGATTTTCAATTCGATTCTTTTAATCGCCTTTTTTATAGCCGTCGGATTGGCCTTAATGACGACGGTGATCAGGTGCGAATTTTGGGCGGCGCCAGATTGGTGGGCAGGCTTGGCAAATCAGACGTGGGCTTTTTAAATATGCAAACGGGAAGAGTAGGCGATGCACCTTCTGAAAATTTTGGTTTATTGCGTTTGCGGCGGCAGGTATTTAATAGTAATTCTTACATAGGGGGTATTGTGACCAATCGTACCGACTTTGATGGCAATTACAACCGATCTTATGGGTTGGATGGCATTTTACGGCTATTTGGTGATGAATACTTGACCGTTAAATGGGCGCAAACTTTTGAACCAAATAAAACCAATCACGTTTTTTCTCTCCAGCCTGCTCGGGCATTTTTAGACTGGGAACGAAGACGGTACGATGGCTTTAGTTATCGGCTTTCTATCTCCAGATTGGGAGCGGATTATTCACCTGGTATGGGTTTTGAACTTAGAGAATCCTTTATTAGCTTGGAGCCTAAAGTTGCTTATGGTTGGCTACCTGGCGAAAAATCGAAACTACTACAGTTGCAAACTTATTTGAAAGGCTTTTGGTTGCGCAACCATTTGTCAAAAAAGGTAGAAACGGCAACAGGTACTTTGGGCCTGGAATTTCAGACCAAAAAAGGCTGGTTCGGAAATGTTTTTTTAACTAGGAATCGGGAGTTTGTACCCGAAGCATTTGATTTGTCGGACGAAGTGGATGTTCCGATCAACACCTATCATTTTTGGCAATTACAAGGCTTTGGCAGTACGCCTTTTTCTAATCTGGTCAGTACTTTTTTTAATTTTAGCGTTGGAGGTTTTTATGACGGCAAATTGCTTTCTTTTGGGTTGACTCCCCGCGTCAAGCTGTCTGCTCATCTCGACCTGGAGGGTTTTTACTTCTTAAATTATGCCGATTTTGCTGAACGGAATAAAGAATTTACCGCTCATATTATTCAATTGAAAACTTTATATATGCTAAACACCAAGTTTTCGATAGCTGCCTTGTTACAATATAACAGTCTAAATAAAATTTATTTAGGCAATATTCGATTTCGATTTAATCCAAAGGAAGGCAATGATTTATACATTGTTTATAATGATATTTTAAATAGCGATCGGAATAGAGAATTGCCCAACTTACCCTTTAGCAGCAGTCGAGCGATCGTGCTGAAATATACTTACACTTTTAATTTGTGAGGATTTATTTTAGAGATTCAACTAATAATTAAATTTCAACACCATTGCTCGATTTTTTGCCTCAGATTTCTACTGCATATCATCGGTATAGACGGTAAATAAATTTCTGTTTATAAGGAAATCATTATAAATCTGAAAACTACGGATAAAAAATTTCAAGCTTACCTACAAATTTCTAGGATTTGCACGGTTCTTCTCCTCCTTCGGCGGGGGGCGGGGGGCGGATAATTTTAAGATATTGAAACACAACTCCCATAATCCTCCCCTTAGCCCCCTCCAGAGGGGAAAAAGTATCGACGTCAAATGAATTTTTGTGCTAAGACAGGTAAATACGAATTATCCGTAGTTTTCAATATAAATGGATTTGCTTAACTTAATGGTATTGAACATAAGGCCCATTAATCATGTTAAAAAACAAATATTTGAAAATAGGCTTATTCCTCTTGATCGTTCTCATTTGTGTAAGCTGTGACCAAACGACCAAAGTCATTGCGAAAGCGCATTTGGAATATGCTGCCCCTATTAATTATTTGAACGGCACTTTTAAATTGATGTATAAAGAAAATACAGGTGCTTTTTTAGGCTTGGGAGAAAACTTGCCTGCTGGTCTGAAATACCTTTTGCTGGTATTCCTGCCTACGTTGGTGCTATTTCTCTTTGCAGCCACTTTTTTGAAAGCCAGTACTTCTTATTTACAATTTATGGCAGTTAGCTTGATCATTGCGGGTGGGATCGGGAATATGATTGATCGAATTACAGCGGGAGCTGTAGTAGATTTTATGAATATTGGTTTTGGAAATATTCGCACGGGCATTTTTAACTTTGCAGACCTATTCATCACTTTTGGCTTAATATTATTGCTTTTGGGGTTTAGAAATCAGACCCAATAATGGTAAAGCTTTTCCTACTCTTTGTGAGCCTATTTTAAATCAAACAAAATTAAATCTCATGTATAAATTCTTTTCTTTTTTTCTCTTTTTATTCTCCGTTCCTTCTTTTGCCCAGACAGGTATGACCAATGCCAAAATGGAGACAATTATTCAACAAATGAGCGAAGAAATGGATGGTACCCCCGGCAATTGGCAGGCAGTTTATGGCAACCGATTGGTATTTATCTTGACGGATGAAGCCTATAATCGAATGAGAATATTTACGCCTATTGGGCAAGAGGAAGAGTTGGAGGAAGGACAATTAAAAGCGATGTTATCTGCTAATTTTCATTCTGCCTTAGACGCCAAATATGGTTTGTATAATGGATTTATTGTTTCTCTTTTTACACATCCATTAAAAGAATTGACTGAAGATCAACTTAGGGATGCCATTCGACAGGTAGCTATTGCAGCTAATAATTTTGGTACGACTTATTCCAGCACGGACTTGATTTTCGGCGGAGAAACAGAAGAGTCGGACCCTACTCCAAAAGAGAAAGACAAGCGGGTGAATCAAAAACCAAAGAAGAGAAATTAAAGAAAGCTTTACTACTTTTATATATTTGCTTTTTGAATAAAAATTACCTCGATGAATAAACTGGCACTTCTTTGTTGTTGTATTTTTGCTTATTGCTCGGCCTTTAGCCAGAAACTGGTGGAAGTTAGCCCAATTGAAACGCTTACGAAGGAAGCATTACAATTTGTTTTCGGGGATTCGGAATTAAAAAATGGAATAGAGGCCTATAAAGTTTTATATGAAACCCCTGACATTGACGGTTCCATAGATACGGCATCCGGTTTGTTGGTTATCCCTTTGAATGTCGAAGATATTGCCCACCCGATTGTTGCTTATCAACATGGAACAGCAAGTGACCGAACTGCAGTCCCTTCCAATATGTCGCTAGATGCTTTTTTAGCTTATTTTTTATGTGCCCAAGGGTATATTGCTACGGCGGCAGATTTTTTGGGCTTGGGCGAATCCCGCAGAAAAATTCACCCCTATTTACATGCTAAAACCGAGGCGAGCGCAGCGATTGATTTAATCAGAGCTTCCAAAGATTATATGGACCAAACGGGGATTGTCTATAATGAACAACTATTTGTCACGGGCTATTCGCAGGGTGGGCATGCGGCGATGGCTTTGCACAGAGAATTGGAGCAGTATTTTAGCGATGAATTCGAAGTGACCGCAAGTAGCCCTATGTCTGGCATCTACAATTTATCGGGAGAAGTATTGGCAACTGTTTTTTCTGATGAACCTTACCTTTTTCCCTCTTACATGGTATGGATTATTGTAGCTTACGAGAGTGTCTATGGAAATATTTACGATCAGATAGAGGATATCTTCAAGCCAGGCTATATTACGATGGTCAAAGGTTTTGTTGAGGGTGCCATAAGCAGAGGAGAACTAAATGATTTAATGGTTAATAAATTGATGAGCGACTTTGGGGCTTCCATTCCGAGGTTAGCTTTATTAGATAATTATATTGAAGATTTTCAAATCAACCCTAATAATGCCTGGCAAGCGGCTTTGCGCGATAATGATTTATTTGACTGGGTGCCGGTAGCGCCAACCAGAATGATGTACTGCAAAGCGGACGACCAGGTGTTTTTTACTAATTCTACTTTTACGGATTCGGTGATGAACCTCAATGGTGCATTGGATGTCATGGCAATTGATGTGGCTTCTGAAGAGGATCACGGGGGCTGTGTGATTCCGGCAACTTTAGCGACTATTGATTTTTTTGCACAATATGCCAATCCTCAACTTGTTTTAAATACTTTGGAAGTGGATGAAACTTTGGATTTTCAGGTAAGTCCTAATCCTGCTAAGGATCACATTCAATTGATATTCAGTCAATTGGAGGATAAATTTGAAGAACTGGACATTCGCTTAATCAATGTGAATGGTCAAATTGTACAGCAGGCACACAGCTATAATCCACAAAAATTTCTTCTTCCATTGAACGATCTGCCCAACGGTTTGTATTTATTGGAAGTTCGATCAAATGTTAGTTTTTGGACCGAAAAAATTGTAATTAAAAACTAGTCCATTGTACTGTTTATCTGTTATTTTAAATTTGATCGAGCATTAATCAAAAAGCTAAAGCCTGTTGTACTCAGATTGATTTATTATTGTCTCTTTATTCAACTATGCAAATGACCCTACCGGATGCTTTTTCAACCATAACTAATTCTGTTAAAGTAAAATGGATCCCTTTTTCTGATGTTCCACAATTAGCTTATAAAGATGTTGCTTACACAACTGAAAAATCGGCAATTCGACCTTTTTTTAAATATCCGGTTGAGCTAGATGTCTTTGGTCAAGTGATTGCAGATAAGGAAAGAGAGCCAACAGACCGGCGAACTTTGGTGAAGGTACTGAAGGATCAATATACAAATTTATCCAGGGCTAAATTAGTAGATGATAACATCAAAGCACTGGGCGATCAGCGTACATTTACGATTGTTACTGCCCACCAGCCCAGCCTTTTTACGGGCCCGCTTTATTATATTTATAAAATTATTTCAACGATTCATTTGTCCCGACAACTGAATGAGAAATATTCCGACAACTACTTTGTTCCTGTCTTTATAACAGGCGGGGAAGATCACGATTTTGAAGAAATCAATTATATTCACTTATTTAACAAAACGATCATTTGGCAAAGCGAAGAGCAAGGGGCAGTTGGCAGAATGTCCACCAAAAACTTGGCTGCCCCACTAACAGAACTAAAAGGAATATTGGGGAAATCGAGTGATGCGCAAGAGGTTTTTGACCTTATCTATAACGCCTATACTCAAAATGAGTTTTATGCCGAAGCGACCATTCAATTGGTACACGAATTATTTAAAGAGCATGGGCTGGTGGTGGCCAATATGAGCCATCCGAGTTTAAAGCGACTATTTATTCCCTATATAAAAGAGGAGATTTTTAATCAAGCCTCTCAGCCTTTGGTGGCTGCTACTGCCGATGCGCTAGAGAAGATCAATTTTAAACCGCAAGCTTTTCCTAGAGCGATTAACTTTTTTTACCTCCGCGACAATTTAAGGGCACGTATTATTTTGGAAGATGAAAAGTACAAAGTCCTCCATACAAACTACGAATTTACCAGGGCTGAATTAGAAGCAGAAATCGAAGCGCATCCCGAATATTTTAGCCCCAATGTAATTATGCGCCCTTTATATCAGGAAGTTATTTTGCCCAATTTGGCTTATGTTGGAGGTGGGGGAGAGCTAGCTTATTGGTTAGAAAGAAAAACACAATTTGCCCATTTTGGCATCAATTTCCCTATGCTCATTCGTCGAAATTCAGCGATGTGGATTGACAAAAACACGAGTAAAAAAATTCAAAAATTGGGCTTTGGAATTGAGGATTTATTTAAGGATACAGATGCGCTTATTCGTCTTTTTGTGGAAAACCAATCTGTAGAAGGCTTAGAAATAGCAGCAGAAAAGCAAACCATTGAACGCGTTTTTGACGAAATAGCGACAAAAGGCAAAAAGATAGACCCAACCCTTGTTAAAGCCATCCTTGCAGAAAAAACCAAGCAGCTAAAAGTGTTGGACCAATTGGAAAGCCGCTTGCTTCGTGCTGAAAAAAACAAGCATGAAACGGCACTGAATCAAATTCGCTCTCTAAAGGAAAAATTGTACCCCCAAAATGGCTTACAGGAACGGCACGATAATTTTTTATCGCTTTATTTAAAATATGGTCGGGCGTTTTTTGATATCTTACTAGAACACTTAGATCCTTTGAAAAAACAATTTTTAGTAGTAACGGACGAATGAATGATCTTAAGTGAAGATGAGATAATACATTCGTTTAGATTGACGGAGTTATTATTTTGTCGTTATTAAGTCGGGCTATTCTGTAAGAATTCCTCGAATGTTCCAGTTAATACTTTCCGGCGTTCTTTGGCTAAAGGGGATCCATTGCTCATCTGACTCTTGGTACAACCAGTCGCCATTGCTTACGGCTGGGCCCGGATCACAGCCAATCATTTGCAACGTTCGATTGTTGCGAAAGCGAATGCTCAACCAAAGGTCTTCTCCGGTTATTTCCAAAGGCGTAGTAAGCACATGGGCATTAAAGCTATTTTGAGAAATATTACCGGTTAGATCCGCTTCATATACAATAGTGCCTGGACTGTTTTCCGTCCCTCCACTATAAATCCTAAGAGAAGTCTGCAGTGGAATACTAGCCATGTAATAAGAAACTTGAGTCAATTCCTGCCCAACATAATCATCTGTAATAGAAGCAGGAAATCGAGCGGCTGCCTCATAAATATCTTCTTGCAAAAGCGGCGCATTAAAGTTTTCTCCGTCATACCGAAGCACAGATTCCAGACTTCTATCATCATTTTTACACTGGATAAATAGTAAAATGATGCCTGTTATTAAATAAATTACTTTTTTCATTTTATATCTATTTTCTAAGTACAGGACAAAAAAGAGTAATTGAGAAAAAAAGGTAAATTGTTGGTGCTAAAATCAATAATTTCCTAAAACCCAATTACTCACCATGAAAGATACAGAAAAAGCTTTAAAAGCAAAGCTTAGTGTTCATTTTCTTGGTCAATCTCAAAGATTGACAATGATGAGCAAACTAATATTGGCAGTTTTGAAAATGAGTACCGTCAATTTTTCAAAACTTAGCCTAGTGCTAAATCCTTTAGTCAAAAAAGATAGCAATTTTAAACGCATCCAGCGATTTATGAAAAGCTACCGATTTTGTCAGAGATGTTTTGTTCAGTTTGCATGGTCGCTTTATGGTAACCAAGGTGATTGGATAGCTTTAAGCATGGACCGAACTAATTGGAAATTTGGTAAAGTGAATATTAATATTCTTACCATTGGTATCTCTTGGAGAGGTACAGCGATTCCTTTAGTTTGGATGATGCTCAATAAAAGAGGGCAATCTAATCAAACCGAACGAATAAACCTCTTATTTAGCTTACTCACCTGTTTATCAGAAGAACAAAAAAAATCTATTCGTTTCTTATTGATGGACACAGAGTTTGCCGCCAAAGATTGGCTAACTTATTTGAAAAAACAAGCTTTTCATTTTGTCATTCGAATCAGAAAAGATGCAAAAGTTCGTAAAGCTGGTAAATTACAGGAACGACATGCTTATAAATTATTTGAATGCAAGGATTTTCGGGCATTACGAAAACAGAGGATATTATTTGGACACCGACTTTACATTGGTGGTCAGAAAATATCCAACACAGAATATCTCATTTTGATTAGTGATATTCCATTAAAACATGGCACTCAAATTTATAGCCAACGTTGGGGTATTGAAGTCTTTTTTGGTGCTTGTAAAAGGAGAGGTTTCAATTTTGAAAGTACTCATTTAACCAAGCTTGAAAGAATCAATACGTTGATTTTTATCCTTGCTTTAGCCTTTATTTGGGCTTTGAAAACTGGTGAACATTTAATTGATAATGGTCATCACACTCCAATTAAGCAACTTAAAAATCGTAGGGCTAAATTATTTAGCATCTTTAGAATCGGACTCGATTTTATCAAAACTAAACTGCTCAACTTTTTGAGCTTATTTAACGAAATTGGACTTTTGTCCTGTACTTAGATCTATTTTTAGAAAATTAGACTTTATTCTAAAAAAATTTCGTATGGAGCATTTTCCAAACTACTGATTGGAGGCGGTTTGTGCGCGGACACACACAAATCCGAATAAGGTCTATTATACGAAGTAAATTTCCTGTTCTTTTGTTTAAAAAACAATAAGGATTTTTGCTTTAACAAAAATTTAGGACAAACGTTTTCTTTTCTCCTCTTAAGGTTTAGACAGTTTCACTAATTTGCCTCTGGCAATAAGTTCTCCCGAACTCACTAATTTATAAATATAGAAACCACTAGGCAATTGATTTGTATATAAATTATCAGGAGTTATCGTTAACTTTTTAGAAATCAGTAGTGTACCGGCACTATCATATAATTGTAGATTTACATCTTTTTTAGGCAAGACATCTACAAAATCAAAAGTAAATGAAAAAATCGCTACGATATATGAGAATATTTTATAATTTTAAAATTAATAGGCTTTTCCTACTTTTATCAAAGCTGCGAGAAATAAAAGTGTCGGAAAGGTTACTTTTAATAGAAAAATGGTTATAGCGAAACGAACAGGGGAAATGTCTCACAGGATTTTGCTAAAGCCCTTGATTTACATAGTTTAACAAAGAGTTTGGATAATGTTTAAAACCTTTCATTAGAGTCCTCCAGGGACCATACCGGATGATTGAGTCCAAATTCTGCAAAAATCTTTTTTGCTTCTACTAGAGTCCACTTTTCCCAATTTGGATTTAAGTGATTCCCATACCATTTTTTAGAAAAGTTCCAAATTTTGCTAATTGGTTGAATGTCCCCCTTTGTTATATGATGTCGTTTTGTCCATAATTCTATTTGTTGTTCACTTTTAAAAACTAGCATATTGCTACAGGTATAAATCACATTGTCCCAAGCGTTTTTCATCGGTATGGGAAAATGAATGTAATAATTTTTTTCCTGTATGTCGCCATTTTTTATGTTTATAATGACTTGTTCGGCTTCAGCGCCGAGGGTGGTGGTTATAGACACATCGTCTTTAACTAGCGCTGCAATTCCTAGAGAACACCAGGCACAATTTCCCCACCATTCGCCTTTTTTCGATTTGACATAAAAATTTGTCGGTGCTAAGGAAAATGGATGGATGACCCATACTTTAAACTTATTTGGATGCAAAACCACGCCATGATATTCCTGCAAGCGATAAAGTGCTTGTTTGATTTCTTCTTGGCTACTTCTAAGTATGTTAGATAGGGACGCTATATCCGGAGCATATCCCTTATCTATAATCTCTCTGATAATGGTATAATGTAAAGTTGAGTTTTTTATCATTCGAAATCGGTTTTCATTATTGCTGGACAAGTGTGAAAATTTATAAAAGTATGTCTGAGAAGGAAAATAACGATTTCCCAAAGAGGAAAATCGCCATTTTATAGCCGATCGCATTATTGAAAGCACAACTAATACGCCGGACTATCCGTAAACTATCATTTTTTTTTGGTAGTATGGCAAAATGAATGAAGCCTAGGTTAGCGCGTCAAAGTAGAATTAAGCACCTAAATAATTTCGGAGTAGTTTACTTCTATTGGCTGAACGCAATTTATTGATCGCTTTGTCTTTTATTTGTCGAACGCGCTCTCTAGTTAAACCGAATTTTTCGCCAATATCTTCCAAAGACATAGGATGTTCCACACCAATGCCAAAATATAATTTAATGACATCGCATTGTCTATCGGTCAAAGTGTTCAGAGAGCGCTCAATTTCCTTTCTAAGGGATTGTCTATATTCTAATTCGGCATCTGTTTTGGAAGTAGTTCCATTTTCTAAAACGTCCAATAGAGAATTGTCCTCGCCATCGACAAAGGGCGCATCCATAGAAACGTGTCGAGCAGCAACCCCCAAGGTCGTTTCCACTTCTTCTGTAGGGATTTCCAGTTGTGCAGCTAATTCGTCTGGGGAAGGCTCTCTTTCGTACTCCTGCTCGAGTTCGGAAAAGGCTTTATTGATTTTATTAAGAGAACCGACTTTATTGAGGGGTAATCGGACAATTCTGGACTGTTCGGCGAGTGCTTGCAAAATGGACTGTCTGATCCACCAAACGGCATAAGAGATAAATTTAAAACCTCGGGTTTCATCAAATCTTTGAGCGGCTTTTATAAGACCGAGATTGCCTTCATTGATTAAGTCACTTAGAGAGAGTCCTTGATTCTGGTATTGTTTGGCAACGGAAACGACAAATCTGAGGTTTGCTTTGGTTAGTTTTTCTAGTGCTATTTGGTCACCTGATTTAATTCTTTTAGCCAAATCAACTTCTTCTTCAGGTGTCAACAAATCTACTTTTCCTATTTCCTGTAAATACTTTTCTAATGATTGACTCTCACGATTAGTAATAGACTTTGTGATCTTAAGTTGTCTCATGTAGCAAT
This sequence comes from Saprospiraceae bacterium, assembly GCA_965222705.1. Taxonomy (GTDB): domain Bacteria; phylum Bacteroidota; class Bacteroidia; order Chitinophagales; family Saprospiraceae; genus JAFMDF01. The sequence continues at coordinate 115,322 of CBDCUO010000049.1, forward strand.
CTTTTTTGAATTTTTTTTGACCCAGTAAAAAGTAAAAGATTAGTTTATAGGGGTATTTAGAAATTGCAAGGATATGAAAGGATGGGAAAGTTGAGAAAGTATCAAATATTTAAAATATGTCTAATAATTAAGACCGATGATTACAAAAGTAATGCAATTCAGGTTTACAATCAAGAGGAATCCCAAGTGGATTGGAATCGCAAAATGCAACAGTTTGAACATAAACCATTTTAGAAAGGATACAATTCATTAATAAATAAATAATTATACATTTGAAAAATAAAATACAATAGGATTTTAGTGAAAGTATTATTTGTGAAAAGTATATAGAAAAGGTCAGATTAGGGCTTTCAAAATTATATAAGTGATTAAAAATGAATTAATTATAAAGTTTTTGATAACCCGAACTAGCTACCTGCTACTTTAATTTACAATGTACTGTCTGTTTCGGATTGGGCGTTTGTTTAGAAGTGATGTTTTGGAAGCGATTTTGCTAGAAAGTGGAACCGCTTTGGGGTTTTTCCAAGCCCCTTTTAGTGTCTGGAGTGATAGGGAATAGAAAGTAGCTAAAGAGAGATTCTAAAAAATGGATTTTGTAGCTCAAAAGGCTATCTTCAGTGAGTTCTAAGGCTCCTCAATTAATAGTTCGATTTTTTTTACCTTTGTTAAGCACTTTGTACAAAACAGAAAAGGGATGATAAATACGGGGAAAATGTAGAAAAAAAAGAAGGGGTTGTTGAAAGGGACGACTCAAAAAAAGAGGCGAGCTTTTTTATATTAAAAAGTAAACTTCGTCTAGGGGTACTTTTCTTAGAAATCAGAATAAATTCGCGATTAGTGGCATTGTCGTCACTTTATCAGAAAAAATTGGCTATCCATAACTATGAAAAATACGCTACTGGTTCTTGTACTCTTTTTGCTTACCGCTTGTGGCACTACAAAGAAACCCTATTTTGGCAGTAACAAAGGGCATGACCGGCTCCAACCTGGCCCTCCTAAAAAAGCAATACATAGCCTCTATTTAATAGGGGATACGGGAGATTCAGATGGAAGAGGCAATTATGCATTGCTCGAATTACAGCGAATGCTGGAGGAGGAATCGGCTGCCTCTAGTATTGTTTTCCTGGGTGATCAAATTTATCGAACCGGAATGCCCAAGAAAAAAAGCCCCGACAGAAAGCGGGCAGAAAATATTCTAAATGAACAATTGGATATTTTAAAAAATTATGCGGGACGCGCCTATTTTATAGCAGGCGAAAAAGATTGGAACAATGGGAAAGCAAAAGGGCTTAAAGCTTTAAAAAGACAAGAAGACTATTTAGAGAACTACTACCCAGAGAAGCAAAAAGTAAAATTCTATCCCAGCAATGGTTGTGCAGACCCAAAAGTGGTCAAAATTACTAAAGACCTAATATTTGTCTTTTTGAATACTCAATGGTGGTTACAAGATTGGACAAATGAAAAGAAGATTAATCAGGGTTGTGACATTAAATCCAAATATGACCTGCTAAAGCATATAGAAGAAATTCTGACCAGCTATAAAAATGATGAGGTGGTTATTTTTACGCACCATCCCATTTACTCCAACGGCAATCATGGAGGGTGTTTTTCTTTGAAAGACCATTTATTTCCCTTTTTAGAATCAAATAATCTAGCTATTCCTCTACCTATTATCGGATCGCTCGTGCCAATTGCCAGAAATATTACTGGAACCAAACAAGACCTTGTCAATGCGCATTATCAGGGCTTAATGTCGGAGATCGAAAATAGGGCGCTCAAACTTAAAATGCACGTACTTTTTGCTTCGGCACATGATAATGGCTTGCAACATTTTGACAGGGGCAAATTACAGTATGTCGTAAGCGGTAGTGGCTCCAGAACCAACCATATTGGTAGAGGAGGAACTGCTAATTTCGCCTACCAAAAAAGGGGCTTTTGTAAGGTGCTTTTTTATGAAGAATTTGAAGCTTGGTTGGAAGTATATGCCCTAACAAATGTCAATCAAAAAGCAGAATTGGTGTATCGAGTACAACTTCGAGCACCGAGACCTGGTACTGTGGAGGATGCAATTAGTTATCCGCCCATAAACATCCCCGACACTACGCTAGCGGCTAATAGTAACTTTAAGGGTGATGGATTGAAAAAGACTTTTTTGGGAGAGCAATATCGAGCGATTTGGGCTACGCCAGTGAAGGCTCCTGTCATAGATTTGGAAAACCACTTCGGGGGCTTGATTCCTGTCAAGAAAGGCGGAGGAATGGCTTCTAATTCTTTACGTGTGCAAAAGGCTGACGGTAAGCAGTACATTTTGCGCTCTATTAATAAAGATTATCGAAAGTTGGTGCCAGCTGATTTTGGCAATTTGAAATTGTTGGACATTATGAAAGACCAGAATAGTGCCAGCCATCCCTACGGTGCGCTCATTATTCCGATGCTATCTAAAGCTGCAGGGGTGTATTATACGCACCCCAAATTGGTGTATCTAAAGCATCAAAAAGGCTTAGGGAATTATAATACCCAATTTCCGGAAGAATTGTACTTATTAGAAGAGCGACCTAGCGGCGATTGGCGGGATGCGGAACAGTTTGGCCAATCTAGCGAGATTATTGGTTATACAGATTTGTTGGAAATCCTTAGAGAAAAGAAAAACCACTTTGTTGATCAAAATTGGGTCTGCAAATCCAGATTATTTGATTTGCTGATTCACGATTGGGATCGTCATGATGACCAATGGCGCTGGGCAACCTTCAAAGAAGGTGATAAAACAGTTTATCGCCCTATCCCAAGAGATCGGGATCAGGCTTTTTACAAATTCGTTGGCATTGTGCCTACCTACGTCTCCATTTTTCTAATGAAGCAGTTTAAGACAATGAAAGCCGACGTAAAGGATATAAAAAATCTTGCTTTTAACGCCAAGCACTTTGACCGCCATTTTATGAATGAGCTAGAGTGGAAAGACTGGGAAAAAGAGATCATTAAATTGCAAAGAAATCTAACCGATGAGGTAGTTGAGCAATCTATAGATGCCTTTCCGCCAGAGACCAGAGGGCTTGATGATGCAGAATTGATTTACAAATTAAAATCCAGAAGGAATAAATTGTTGGAAATTGGAAGAAAATTGTATGACTTTATATCCAAGGAAGTAGAAATAACAGGTACAGATAATGATGATATTTTTGAAATTACTGGTGAGAAAGATGGCAATATCCTGGTCAAAGTTTATGTAAAGCGAAAAGATAAAGGTAACCTTCTAAAATATAAAAGGACTTTTTACCCAAAAGAAACCAAAGAAATTCGCTTATACGGATTGAGAGGCAAGGACGTTTTTACCGTCATGGGTGCAAGTAATAATAGCATTTCTGTTAGAGTGATAGGAGGAGAGGACAAAGATCATATCACGAATGAAACCAAGGGCAGAAAGATAATTGTCTATGATGATTTGACAGGTATTGAAATGGAAGGCCCAAAATTAAAGGATAAAAGATCTGCAGATTTGGAGGTTAATGAGTATGACAGGCATGGTTTTACTTATAATGCTAATTTGCCAACCGTATCATTTGGCTCAACGCAAGATGATGGTTTTTGGATTGGCGGTGCCTTTAGCTGGACTGCGCATGCCTGGAGAAAAACGCCTTATCAATCCAGGCAAAAAATTGCTTTTAGCATTGCCCCCGGCAGCCAGGATGCTATTCAATTGACCTACGATGGGCATTTCCCTAAAACGGTTGGTCAACTGGACTTTTCTCCTTCTTTTGCCCTGAATTATCCCCGATATGAAAACTATTTTGGTTTGGGCAATGAATCCATTAATCCAGGCAGAGAAACGCAGTTTAACTGGGTAAGACTACAATCTTTGATCATTGAGCCCATGTTACAAGTGAATAGCAAAGAGGGAAATACTACCTTACATTTTGGACCACTCTTTGAATCCCATGATATTAAAAATACAGTAGGTCGAGTCTCGGCAGACGAAGCGCTTGGCTTTAGAGAAAATGAGTTTGAACGAAGGAATTTTTTAGGGGCTAGGCTTAAATTCCAAACGGGTTTTGTGAACGATGGCGTTTTTCCAGCCAATGGTTTTAAATTAGGCAGTTCCTTGCATTATTTAAATAGCTTAAGTAAGGATGAAGAGGTAGTAAATTTTGATGCCAACATGCAATTCTATCTGACGCTAGTTTATACGCCAAAAATTGTACTGGCCAATAACATTGGTTATCAAAAAATATTTGGCGAGCCGCAATTTTATCAATACCCCGATTTAGGGAATACTACCAATTTAAGGGGTTTTAGAAACAATCGCTTTAGAGGCAAATCCGCTTTTTATCAAAATATTGATCTGCGAATGCACTTGTTTAAATGGAATAATAATTGGCTACCTATGGACGTGGGAATTATTGGCGGTTATGACTATGGGCGAGTATGGTTGAGTGAAGAAAACTCGGAACAATGGCATAACAGCCAAACGATTGGGGTATGGATGAATATTTTAGGCATGGCGGTCTTGCAGCCTCATTACTCTTTCACAGGTGAAGGAAATGCTTTTAGTTTGAGGATTGGCTTTAATTTTTAAAAAAAGCAGTTATTTGAAATCAATTTTTGTTTGGATGGTATCTTGTAGGGAAAAACTACTCATCGGATCGAATAGATATTTGCAGCTTTTTGAAAGCAACGGGCAATTTAACAGCTTCCTTTTTTAGCCCTTCATCGGTTATTCTTATGCCACCAAAGCCAAATAAGACCGTCTGCAGGGCACCTCCTGCCCCCGTTGTGAAATAGGGGCTTACGCCTCTCCCCCCTGATACTTCCGATAAAACGCCAAACGGTGGTACAGCATTAGAGCGATAACTATGGATAAAAACTTCGTAGGCTTTTTCTATATCACCTAGTTTGGCGTGCAAAGTGGCAAGGGTGGCAAAACCCATCGCCGGTCCGTCTGGCGACATACGCGGCTCATAATAAGTGAGGTCTTTGCGAATTTGCGCTTCACCCGTAATAATATCTAGGGGGTGGGCTAGCAAATTAACGTCGACTTGCTTAATGATAGCTCCGTCATAGGTGGCATTTTCGCGGGTAGTGCCATCTTCAAATTGCAAAATTGGAATATTTTCTGCCACATGCATCCAATCGGGGTCAGGCGGGATACCTAGGGCTTCGGCAGCTTGGGTAGCATTTTTTAAGACCGTTTTTACAATTCCATTAGTAAAGGCATTATTGTCAATATTTTCTTCAAACTCGTTAGCTCCGATTACATTATTAATATCATAGCGATCGGGACCATTTCGCTCGACCCGACTGCACCAAAAGGCGGCTACTTCTTTTAATACAACAAAGCCTTTTTCTCTCAGCCATTCTTTGTTCTGTGTCACTTGATAGTATTTCCAGAATGCCCAACCTATGCAGGCAGTAATATGTTGTTGGAAGGGGCCAGTCAATGCCCAGACAGGCGTTTGTTCGGTACCATCGTCTGCACTTTCCCAAGGGAACATGGCTCCTTTATAGCCATGTGCAAAAGCATTTTGGCGGGCAGCATCCAAGCGTTCAAATCGGTAATCTAGAAGGCTTTTAGCTATATCTGGTTGCATGATTAGCAGAACGGGATACATCCACAGTTCTGTATCCCAAAAGATGTGTCCATTGTATCCCAAACCTGACAAGCCAACAGGAGATAAGCTCAGTGCCGTTCCTGCTCGGGCAGAGGAATACAGGTAATAGAGCATAAGTCGCACCTCTTTTTGCACCATTTGATCACCCGCAATTTCTATATCGCTTTTCCAAAGCTTTGCCCATGCAGCTTCATGCGCTTTTTGCAAACGCTTCGTTCCTTCCAGTTTGGCAAAAATGCTCAGTCGTTCTGCTTCGTTTTGCGGATCCGCAAAATGAGCAGTTGTACAAAAAGAACTCACAATGCTAAAGGTATAGGTTTGTCCCTTTTCGAGTTGCTTGGTGAATTTCACCAAGTGTCTGTTGAAGTCCCAATCCTCATGGATGAGGGTGGGTTCTTCGCCGTGATGTTCTTCAAAAATATAACTATTGGAAGCAGCGAGCCCAATAGCTCCGCTTGGACTGGTTGCTACGGAGGTCAACAAGGGAATTTTGACGTGTGGGCGGTCTATTTCGCTATAAAAATTCTGTACATTTCGCAGGTGGTTAGGTGCTTTGAGATTATTAAAAACAGTGATAGTCGCTGTTTCATTAGCTGTAATGGTTACTTCAACCAATGCCGTATAGGGCATATTTCGCAAAGCCATGACCTCATGTCGTACCGATATTCCCAGTGCATCAAAAGTCGTTTGCAAAGCGGCTCGTTTCATATTAAGCGACTGCACATAGGCTTGCGTGTTTTGAATCGTAATCATTTTTCCATTAACCGAAATATCTACATCCAGGGGATTAAAACCCTTTAAAATATTACTAACTCGACCACGTTGGTAGCGATCATAGACTCCATTCAAAACAATATCTTTAATATGCATCGGATGCACATCGCTAATTAAGCCAATCATTCCATTGGCTGCCATTACGCCGAAGTATCGGTTAGGGTCAATATTTGGGGCATCAATTTGCCAATTGGAAGTTTGAGCAATTAGTGTCATAGGAAAAATAAGTAAAATTAATGGATGAGCGAGATATTGCATATTTTTAGTGTTTGTGATTTAGAGGTTTAACAAATTCGATCTTCCGTTTCAGCATCAAAAAAACGCAAGTGGTTTATATCTAGTCCTACTATAATTTCCTGATTAGGCCGATAAACATTGGTTGAATCGCTACGGAAACAAAAGGTTTCGTCTGTTTGCCCTTTGAAGTGGAAATAATTGTAAACCTCACTACCGATAGGTTCCGTAACGCTGATGACGATGTTCATATTCACGCTAAATTGCTTATTTTTTCTCTTTTTCTTATCATATAAATATTCTGGTCGGAAGCCAAAAATGATCTTTTTACCAGTGTAAGAACTTAGCTTTTGATATAGATGTAGTTCATTGGGAATCTCAAACTTTACAGAATCGGCAACAAAGGCTAATCGGTCGTTTTTTTCAATTTTACCATTCAAAAAGTTCATAGAGGGGCTACCAATAAATCCTGCTACAAATTTATTGACTGGATTATTAAATAAATTCATAGGCGTATCCACTTGTTGTATATAACCATCTTTTAACACGACAATTTTATCACCCATAGTCATTGCTTCTATTTGGTCATGGGTAACATAAATCATGGTAGCTTGCAATTGTTGATGAAGCCTTTTTATTTCAATACGCATTTGCACTCGCAATTTGGCATCCAGATTGGAAAGAGGTTCATCAAAGAGAAAAACTTTTGGTTGTCGTACTAAAGCCCGTCCAATGGCAACCCGTTGCCTTTGTCCACCTGACATTTCTTTAGGGCGACGATTTAGATATTCTGTTAGCCCCAAAATTTGTGCAGCATCTTCTATTCGTTTTTTGATTTCTATTTTGGGGTGTTTTCGTAATTTTAAGCCAAATGCCATGTTATCAAAAACAGTCATGTGTGGATACAAGGCATAGTTTTGAAAAACCATGGCAATATCTCTGTCTTTAGGTGATAAATCATTGACCCTTTTTTCATCTATGAGTAAATCACCAGCCGATATTTCTTCCAGCCCTGCAATCATTCGCAGCAAAGTGGACTTACCACAACCCGAAGGACCTACTAATACGACGAACTCTTTGTCTTTAATAGACACATCTGCTTCTTTAATAGCAACTACATCTTTTCCATATACCTTTTTTAGCTTTTTTAGTTCTACGTTTGCCATATTTTACAATGTTTATTGATACTCATAAAGTGGACTTATTCTTTTAATCCGGCGGAGGCAACCCCTTGGACAAAATATCTTTGAAAAATCATGAAAATTGTCAATGTCGGTAAAGATATTAAAATTGTGCCTGCCATTAATAAAGGCCATTGCACTGAGAACTCATTTTTCAAGAAGGCCATCCCAACTGGTAGGGTAAACATTTCTCGAGTGGTGGTCACAATGACTGGCCACATAAATTCATTCCATGAGCCTTGAAAGGTATAAATGGCTACGGCTGCTAATGCGGGCTTGGAGACAGGCAGAAATATTTGCCAAAAAATACGAAAATAAGAACAACCGTCTATTAAAGCGGCCTCTTCTAAATCTTTTGGAATAGTTTCAAAAAATTGTTTCATTAAAAAAATATTTACTACGGTTACTAATTGTGGAAAAGCCAAACCGGCGTAAGTATTTATTAGACGAAATTCATTCAAAATGATAAATTTGGGAACCAACAAAATAATGCCTGGAATCATCAAACTTCCTAATAAAGCGGAGAAAATTATATTTTTTCCCGGAAATTCCAATCGGGCGAAAGCAAAGCCCGCTAGCGAAGCAAAAAAAACGTTAGTAAGGGTTTGGATAAGTGTAATCAAAATACTGTTGAATAACCATTGTCCAAAAGGTAAATCTTGCCAAACTCGCTGATAATTGCCGAGTGTCCACTTTTCAGGAATTAGCTTGATTGGCCAACTGAATACATCCTGTTCTGCGTTAAAAGATATGGATAAGGAAAATAAAAATGGGCCAATGTATATTATGGTCATCAAAAATAACAATCCATAAAAAAGTATTTTTTGCAGCTTGATTTCTTTCATTATTTCAATAATCGTTTGTTAGCTTAGTTCAGATTTTTATTTTTGAAATAAGGTCAGTGGTGATTGCCTTAGTTAATATGTTTTTGAAGGAAAATACTTCGCTTGCATCCAGGTTGCTCCAAAAATGATAAAAGCCAAAATAATTGCAGAAGCTGCACCATACCCCAGTCGGAAAAATTTAAAAGAATTATTATAAGTAAAATAAGACATGGTAGTAGTGGAATTGACAGGTCCTCCGCTAGACATCACATAAATTTGGTCGAAAACCTGAAAACAACCAATAAGTCCTAACACCACTACAAAATAGGTGACTGGCCGTACCAGAGGCACAGTAATTTTCCAAAATTGTTGCCATTGATTTGCTCCGTCAATTTTAGCTGCTTCGTAAAGAGAAGAGGGGATAGACTGTAGTCCAGCTAAAAAAGAAATCATAAAATAACCAGAAGTTGTCCAAATATTTAATGCCATGATAGCAAATAACGCCGTATTTGGATTAGTCAACCAATCTGTTCCTGCTACACCAATCAGGGATAGAAGATAGTTAAGTAAACCCGGCTTGGAATAAATCCAGACAAAAATAATAGAAGTCACGACGGATGAAGTCACTGCTGGAATATAAAATGCCAGTCTAAAAAAGGCCCGCCCGCTTAATTTTTGATTCATAATAAATGCCAAGACCAAGGCCAACAAAGTTTGAATAGGCACTACACCAACTGTATAAACTAGAGTATTTTTAATAGAAATTAGAAACACTCTATCCTGAAACAATTCTGTATAGTTAGCCAGACCTATAAAAGGCTTATCGGGGATCAACAAATTCCAATCGTAGAAGCTGATAAAGAACGCGAATAGAATAGGAAAAAAAGTGAAAACAGAAAATAACAATAAAGGGAAAGCAATAAAAAGATAGGCAATGCGGGCCTGTTCTTTTTGTTGGGCGGTTAGTTTCATTAGGCTAATTTTTAATGTCGCCGACCAGACGATATTTTTTGATTTGTGCTTCAATATCTTGCATAGCCTGTCGAGGGGCTTTGCCGGTATAAAAGATGGCTTGAAAAGCAACGACTACCTCTTCAAATCCCCGCTCGCTATACTGGACTTGAAAAGGGCGAGCGAATTCGGCACTTTCCATAAACACTTTATAGACCGGATGTTCGAAAAAATCGTTTGCAATAGCTACACTTTTGCGGGTGGGCATTGCTATTCCCGTACTTGTCCAATTCGCCATACCCTCTTTACTAATCAGGTAATTTAGTAGTTGCCAGGCCTCAGGTTTAAATTTGGTACTTTTAGGCATGGAATAAGCAGTTGTAAAAGCGACGGTGGCCTGTTGCTTTCCAGCAGGTAATGGGATAATCCCATAGTCAACATCAGGATAATTGTCTTTTAAAAAGGGTATTAACCATCCACCAGAAATAGCCATCGCACAAACTTCTCTGCCAAACACATCCCCATTCCAGGCCACTCCTTCATCTTGGGCCATAGTAGCAATTCCTTTTTTATACAATCCATGATAAAATTCAAGTGCCTCAATAAAAGGCTCATCAGTAATGCCCAAAGAACCATCTGGATTTTGGAAATGCCCACCGTTTTGATATACAAAAGGCATAACCATTTCTACCGACGGTTCGACGATAAAACCATATTGGTCTGTTTGGCCATTTCCACTTTTATCTTTAGTCAATTGACTAGCAGTTTGTTCCAATTCTTGCCAATTGGTTGGCAGGGCCTCTATCCCTGCGTTCCGAAACAACTTTTTATTATAAAATAGAACGTATGGATTAAAGTCTTTGGGTAAGCCATACTGCACCCCATTGTGCTGAAAGGCCTCCAAAGCAAAGGAATAAAAATCTTCTTTGTCGAAGTCGGGTGTTTGCTCCATCAACTCATCTAGTGGATGTAGTATTCCAAAACTCATATAAGAAGGGGCAGTCATTCCCTTTAGAAAAAACAAGTCAGGTGCCGTATTCGTCCCCAGCATAAGCTGTAATTTTTCGGAATAATTGCCCGAAATAGGCTCGTATTTAAATTCCAATTCGGGCTGCTTTTTCCTAAAATCAGAAAGAGCATTTTTAAACAATGCTGTTTCACTTGGGCTAGAAACCCAACTTGACAGACGCAAAATATCTTTTCCAGAAGGAGCGCAAGCCATTATCAGGAAGATCAAAGATAAAGCTGGAAACCCGATGCTGCAATTATGTTTCATACAATAGCGATTAATCTAAAAAATTTCGAACGAGAAGTTCCAGATGCAAGGCATCTTTTCAATTCTAAGCTCTGGCGGGATGTCTTGTATCTCAGAATGTCTTGTATCTCAGAATAAAGTTATTTAAAAAATTTTGCAACCTATTTGCAAAAACAGATGAGAGCAAAGGTCTATTGATTTTTAGAAAAGGCCTAATCTTATATTTTCCATTTTAAGCACTATATTTGCAAATAAAATTCATTTTTTTATATTTTTTGCAAATAAAATCTTAATGTCAGCTAATTATCAGCATTTACAACTTGCTTCTGAAAATACTTTTGTTCGTGCTTTTTGGATCCAAGTACCGAAATTTGAATTTCACTGGCACTATCATCCAGAATTGGAAATTACTTGTGTAAAGCGCGGGAGAGGTACTCGATTAGTGGGAGACAACGTTAGTCCTTTTGAAGATGGAGATTTTGTTTTTATGGGGTCAAACCTCCCACATACCTGGGTTTCAGATGACGATTTTAATGAATCTTCTGATGATATGAAAGTAGCAGTCCTACAATTTCATCCTGCCATAATGCATTCGGGATTATTAGAGCTACCTGAAATGAAAAATATCCGCCGCTTGCTAGATCATGCAGCAAGGGGCATTGACGAGAGCAGAGAAAGAAGAGAAAAAGCGGCAGAGATGTTATTTAGGCTGATAGAAGCGGAAGGATTTGAACGCTTTTCTTTGTTTTTTTCTTTATTGAATTATTTAGGAGAGGCCAGGAATTTTAAACAACTAGCATCCAATGCTTATATACCTCCGCTTAATAATATGACGGAAGAGCGGATATTAAAAGCCTGTCAATATGTTCATGACAATTTTAGAAATCCAATAAAATTGGAGACGATTGCTGCAATAGCAAATATGAATCCTACCTCTTTTTGTCGTTTTTTTCGAAAGTCCACTGGACAATCTTTCTCGGAGTATGTAAATGATCTACGCATTGGAAAGGCTTGTAATCTCTTGCTGGATAGAAGAAATCTGAGCATTTCGGAAATTGCTTTTCAATCGGGCTTCAAGAGTCAAACGCTTTTTAATCGCATTTTTTTAAGGAAGAAAAAGAGAACACCAAGCTCCTTTAGAGCCTTGAATTAGTTGAGTTCCTGCTTGCTTAAATATGCGGGATCCAAAAAATCAGCTAATGCAGCAGTTGGCTTGGAGGCAGTGTCTGTCTGGTGAACTGCAATGTTTGACTTTTGCCTCCTTCTAGATTGAAGTTTATTTATTTTATTATAGTTGACAATTTTTCCCTTCCCAGTGGACAAATGTAGATTGAGTAGGTCTTTGAAATTTTTCATATACGATTGCGATAGAATTTGTGTTTTTTGCTCTATAAATGTCTGATACAATTTTGAAATATCCAAATAATAGAAAGGGAAAATCAGGGAAAAACGACATTTGACTCGTTGGGCCAGTTTTCAGATATTAAAAATCACATTACTGTGACCTTCAAATTTAAAAATGCTTTATTCCAACCTCATGTAATCTTCTTATAATCACCTAAGCCTTGTACTTAGTAATCGTATAATTACTCTCAAAAGTCGAGTGCAGCCTGATCATCCCAATACTGTCTATTTCTGTCAAATCTTATGCTTTTATTATATTTGATATTTTTTGGTTTGATTTTTGCTCCTATTTTCAGTTATACTTATTGCAAAACAATTTTTTTGTTAGTTATTAATAATAATATATGTAAAGAGTTTTTTTAGTTTAATTTATATATTTATTGTTTTTAAATTCAATTAATTAGATAATAGGCCCTCCCTCTGCGAGATTGAATAATTACACCAAATGTGTGAAAATCATTGTTTTTAGTTTTTCAAAAAAAAAACTAAAAAAAGACGCTTTGAGAAACGAAAGAGCGGGAATTACCCTAATCAAAGCATCTGAACCTTCATTTGGACAGTGGTTGCCGTTTTGGTTTTCCCCTCATTACAAGGATGTTTTTCGTCAACGGTTGTAGCAACTTTTCATGTCAAACTTGATGCGACTTGACGGGGATTAATTATCGATACTTAAAGGTTGACTCTGCACTACCTGACCGCCCAAAAACTATAAAAAAAACAAGCACTGGTGAAAAATATGCATACACATCAACGAATATTATTGTTCTGTTTAGGATGCTTGCTATTAGGAATAGGAAAAGGTTTTGGACAGAATAATTTAACACTAAAACTGGACAGTGCTTCGGTTTTGTTGGATCGAATAGTTGTTTGTGGAGAGGGGGATGAGCAAAAAGTCATTTTTGCGATTGAAGGAAATGACCCTACTCCACGTACTAATGTTCAGGCTGCTGTTCAGTTATTTAAAGGTATTCAATTTGATAGTTTTAATGAAGGAGCAAGTACTCCCGGAATTGTACTTTTAGATACTTCCAATTCTGGCCGGCCTATTTTTTCTTTTCCCGATTTGGATCCCAATAATTTAACAGAACTTGAATTGGTGTTTTCGGTAAAAACCGATTGTGCAATATTAGATACTTTGGCTGGCGGAAACGGGGTACAAGTGTTTGACAATTGGTTGGTGAATTATCAACTGAATGGAATAGCCCTGACGGAGTCTTTTCAGGGGATCGAATATAAAGATGCACTTGCCATTCCCAATTTGAATATTTTTTTAGAAGAATCGCTAGGCCCAATTAGAGTAGGAGAAGAGCTAAGTCGTCAGGTGACTGTCACTAATAGTGGACTAAATAGTTATGTAGACTCCTTTGTTTATCAGATTGTTATGGAACCGGGAGTCGTTTATAAGTCATTGATCGTTAATGGACTAGCTATTTCTTTTTCAAAAGATATTTCATTGGAGGGCGATAGTATTGTTTTTGCAAAAATTGGCGGAAATTTATTTATCAATAATACTACAGAATTTAATTTGCCCGGAAATGGAGATGACCGCTTTGATGTAGATGAAGTAATAGCGATTCAGGAAGTGATAGAAATTACCAGTTGCGGGAAAGACGGAGATTCTAATTTAGCTTCCGAGCATCAAGCAAACTGGGGCTGTAATGAGGTCGTTTGCAGAGAAGAAAGCCGGCAAGCAGTCATTAATATTGGTATTGGAGAGGAATTAATCCAGTTTGAGCAAAATGATACGGTTGATGCGGGCTATTGCGAAGAGGGTTCAGTGTCTATTACAATCGCCAATAATGGTTTTGAGTTTGATGATGGATTTGGAACTATACGGGATATTTCAGCAGGCATCGGCTTTGCGATAGGCACACAGTTTTTATCTGCGGACCAAGGGTATCAAATTACCGCTTTACGTATTGCCGGGGCTGTCAATGTTAATGCGCCAAACGGATTGGTTAATTTAGGGAATCATCCTTCTTTTAGAACCGATCCGGACGGGGCAGGGGGGCTGGAGGATTTTGACGGCGATGGTTTTTTTGATGACTTAAAAATTGGCGAAAGTTTTGAAATAATCGCCACGTATAGTATTGATTGCACGCAGGGAACGACTTTTGATATAGAAAGCGAATGCGATAATGATTTCAGAGCCAGTTTTGACGGTAAAATCAGCTATACCAATTCTTGTGGGGCTGGTAATGAAACCCTTTTTGACAATTTTTATAGAAGTTCTAATACCGGTGACACCAAAGAAGTCTGCACAGACCCTGATGCCTTTAATGACGGAGATGAATTTATCATTAGCTATACCGGAGAGCGAAGGGTTGCTAATTTTGAACGTTCTTGTGCAGGGGCAGATGAAATTAGGGTGAAAGTGACCACTTTAGACGGGATTGTCGTTTCTCCAAAGACCAATCTTCAACAAGATACCTTTAATTATGCACCCATTTCGCAGACAGGGAATGGAGAAATTACGCTGACCTTTGACGCAGCGCCGATTAGTTTGAATAATGATTATGTTTTAAATCTGGTTTTTGAAACCCAATGTGCTGCTTTTGGGCCGACCTCTTTTCCAGTTGAGATTGAATATTATTGCCCGAATTGCGATTGTCGCCATTTGTGGTTTTGTGGTATTTTGGAAGGAGCCGTTTTACATTCCTCGGGACTGCCCTGTTCTGATTTTTCCTGTGAAACAGGTTTACAAACGACCAATTTTGAAGCAGAACGAATCACTTTTGGTTATACAGATACTACTTTTTCCATTCCTTTTAATCCCGAAAATGCGAATAGAAAAGTTGCCTTAACCTGTGATTCAGTAGTAATGAAAATGACCAGTATCGTGGGCAATCAAGCATTGAGCGATAGTTTGGGCTTAATTATCACCTATGGCAATGCCAATGAACAAGACTCAGAGGAGGAATCCTTTTTATTTTCCAATGCGAATATCCTTATTACATCGGGCGCCAGCACTAGGGAATGTACGCTAGATGCCAGTGATTTTAGGCTGGAGAAGACTGGCAACCAAAAAGAGATGTATTTTAGATTAGACGATTGCTTGAGCGGAATCACACTTTCTTCAGGCGACCAGATTGATTTTATTGGCTATTTTGGCATCAATTCCGACGGGCCTGTTCCTACCAATACCTTTAAAAAAGTGCCTGAATTTAGAGCCAAGGCTTATGCCATAGTAGATGGAATAGTCCATGACAATTGTGATTCTTATGGAGAATTGTTTAGGTTGGGCAAACTTAATACGGTTTTTTCTGGTCCAGATAATGGTAGCTATCCTGAAGGATGTGCGCCCACAGCTTTGGTTTATACCCTAACCAAAAGCATTAATGCGAATGCTATGCGGGAGTTCTTTGGTGAAGAACATCGGCAGGCGGTCAGGGTAGAGGCTATTCAATTTACTTATGATTCAGCTCTTTTGACCGCTTTTAGCGATTTGTCAGTTGAATACAAAACCCAGACAAGTGACTGGATGGCTTTACCTGATTTTGACCCGATGGCAAATGGAATTTACACCACCAGCTTTGATTTTTTAAATACATTAAGCACAATTACTGGCACCAATCAGGTTTTTCAAACCAGGATCAATTTAATACCAGGCTGTTCGGCTGAATTCGGCAGTGCGCTGGGTAATGATTTATATGAAATAGAGGCAAAAATTGATTATAAAGATCGCTATTATGCCAATTTTATAGGCGATCAGACTTGTGTAGTTAACAAGGAAGAATTTGATGAACGTCTTTTTAAATATGATCATCCACCCGAATTTTCTTTGGAGGCCTTGTTACAGGAAGTAGAAACTGCAGAGGAGACGGTTCAATGGATTATCGAGCATTGCAATACTTCTTTTTTAGCGGATGCAGGTATTAGCTGGCTGGCCCTGGAAGAAATAGTAGGCGAGGTAGATATTTTGATGATTGAAAATATTAGCGTTTCAGATGCAATTGATACCCTTGAAATCCGACCTTACGGGACAGAGGGAAAACAAGTTTTTGCTTTTGCTGCGGGGCTAAATAAGCGAACCGCAAACGCTGACCCGGAAGCCATTTGTAATGTTTTTAGAATTACTGCTCGGATAAAAAATTGTGGCACTAGTTCAGTCGCCGCCAGAGTAGGTTGGGAATGTGCAGAATACGACACACCCAATTGGACCCCCGATCTATATCCTCCCTGCGAGGAGCAAAGCATTTTGTTACAGGCATCTACATTGGACCCCCTTTTATCCGCTTCTTTTTTAGAAGACGAATCGAATATTAGCGGAGTACTTTGTGATACCAGCACAATGGTCCTTATCGTTAGAAATGAGGAAAAAGGCAATGCTTATGATATTCGCTCGCAGATCATTTTGCCAAAAGGTGCTTCATTAGTCAGTGGGAGCATTGAATTTGCCTATCCTTCGACGGCTCCTTTTGCCTCTATTGCCATGGACCCTGGTTTTTTGGAAAATAGCGATTTGGGGAAAGTTTATCAATATAAAGACTTTGCTCTGTTGAGCGATTTTTTGCATCAAAATGGTTTGCCTGGATTTGATATCAACGAGCCGGATTCCAGTGAATTTAAAATAAAATACCGTTTTATTACCAATTGTGATTATGAAAATGGAGAACTAAATCGGTACAGCTTTCAGGGACTCTCTGCCTGTGGCGACTCAACGAATAATGCCTTTGCAGAAACCCACCCCATTATTTTTGAAGCTGACCCGGGCCTTGCGCGAATTTTTGATATTCAGCTTAGAGCAGAGGAGGTTTTGAGAACAGGAGGGGTCAGCACATTAGAAGTGCAGGTTCAGAATGTAGGCAATAATATTTCCGAAGTTGATAAACTGGAAGTAGAACTGCCTTTAGGGTTTGCTTATTCAGAAAATTCTACGATTTCAAGTTCTCCAGAAGACTGGGTGCCAGGCGAACCGATTATAAAAAGCAATGGAGAAGTGGGCGTATTAAATTGGTTATTGCCTCCTGGCTTAGAAAGCGGTGAATCTGCTATTTTACAATTTCAAGTAAATATAGGGGACTTGCCCTGCGATAGTGCTTTTACTACCAAAATCGCAACGACTAGTTCCGTTGAATTTATTTGTATGGTGGACGGCGAAGCCTGTGTCTATGATTTTAGCTCCTCCAAAGAAGAAATTTTTCCTTTGAATACTACTTGCGAAGATACTTCTTGTATTATAAAAATAGGAATGGAGTCGGTTCATGTAGTCGTTCCCGATTGCGATAGCACTCTTTATTATTGCCTGGAACAGTACACACCGGAAGAATTGGCATATTATACCATTCTGGACAATGGGATAGTGGTGGATTCTTCTCGATTTGGTAAGTGCAATTTCCAGCAGGTTTGTATTTATACCTATGTGCATTTACTGGGTTTGCCAGGACCTATTCAGGTAGATTCCTGGACGGTGAATGGGGTGACCTATTCTGGTATGGCTGCTAATTTGGAAGAATTAGTGGACTCTATGAATGTCTGGGATCAGGGCGGTAACTGGATTATTTTGCCAGAATCAACCGTTTTTCAGGGGGGACATGTAGGCGGCGCGTATAGCCAAATGGAAATCACCTTTCCCACGACAGGAATTCGCTCCATTTTGGGCTATGATACCCGACTCACCCCAAGGGGTGTTTCTATTTTTTTAAACGGAGGCTTTCATCAATTATTGATAGCAGATTCGCTCGGTTGCGTGGATACGATTAATGTGGAGGTATTGACACAGAGCTGTCCTGTTTGCACGCCACCGATTGTTCAAAATATGATTATTGAAAACAGTAACTGTGGGCAGGAAACGGGCGTTGGGATCATTAATATCAATGACGATCCAACCAACTATACTTATCAATGGGTTCCTGATGTCGGACAACCTGGATTAACAGAAAACATTCGAACCAACCTGCCAGCCGGTTCCTATTTGATACGAATTACCAATAAACTGGAAAACGAATGTTTTTTGGACGTTAATCTGGTGATTGGCAATAGTGATGGACCTAAAGCGGAAGTTAGCACGACCCCTGCGACTTGCACGACTGCCGATGGCACAGCGCAGTTAAGCCCCTTGAATTTTACCTATAATTGGAGTGATGGCAGAACGGGGTTTTCCCGAACCGACCTACCTGCTGGTACTTATTCCGTTACTTTTAGTGACCCTGCCCTCCCTGATTGTGTTAATGTGATGGCTGTAGAGATAGCCAGTAATAATAATCTGATCGTTACTCACACCGTTAATCAAGAGCCGGGCTGTTTTGATAATGATGGCTCTGTGACAATCCACGCAAGCGGAGGAAGCGACAATTATACCTATTCTTTCCCGGACGGCACGGCTACGAGAACAGGACTAACTGGAGGTACTTATTTTGTCACCGTAACTGACCTGTCAACAGGCTGCGAGCTTCCCTACTTTTTTGTTTTAAATAATCAAACCCACCAAGGAGCAGTTAATGTTTTAAATACACAAGCAGTTAGTTGTGCAGGGGCTAGTGACGGGGCTATTGAATTTGATATTATTTATGAAGATGGTTTTCGATTTCCAGTAGATACCCTTATTACTGATGGAAATAGGCATTATGAAAATAATGCATTACCTATTGGAAAATATCAGCTATACCTAATGGATGGCAGAGGGTGCATTGCGGGTTCAGCAGACTTTGAGATTACAGGCGCAAGGCCGCTGGCAGTTAATATTTCCAAAAGTGGAGATTGTGCAGCTACTCAGTCTGTTTCACTGGAGGTCAGTGGCGGCATAGCGGATTATTCCTTTGACTGGGCAGATTTGGAAGGCATAGACAATAACAAAGACCGCACAGAGCTTTTGGGCGGCATTTATCAGATGACGATTACCGATGCAGCGAATTGTACGGTGCCAGTTACCATTACTTTGGAAGAATGCCCTTGTACGTCGGCAACCATTTTGGACACAACGATTATTGCAGCAGCTTGTGGACAAGCAAATGGTGCAGTGGCGATTGAACTTGCTCAGGATATAACGGATTACACTTTTATTTATCAACCAAATCTCGGAACGGAAGGAGTAAGTAAAAATAGGAGAGTGGACTTACCTCCAGGTAATTATCAGATCAATATTATCTATCAGGAAGACACTGCTTGTGCAACCCAAATTTCAGCAGTTGTACCTGAAAATCCTCCTGAGTTGGTCATTACCAACGGCACGATAAAAACACCTGCTGATTGTGGATTAGCCAATGGCTCTGCTACCATTTTGATTGATGAAAATCCGACGAATTATGATTTTATCTGGACTCCTGATTTTGGTACAACTGGCACAGAAAATAATATTAGGAATGATTTGCCAGCAGGAGATTATGTGGTTTTGATTGCTCCTGACGGGGATATTCAATGTGGCACGGAGGTTTTAGTTTCTATTGAAGAAAATGCTTTTAATGAAAATTTAATTACCAATATTTTGATTACCCCTGCCAATTGTGGATTAGCCAATGGTCAAGTAGTACTGAGCATTGATGGCAATGTAGAGGATTACTTTTTCGATTGGCCGAACAATGCTGGGACTAGTGGAATAAATTCAAATAGCAGAACCAATTTATCAGCTGGGCTTTATGAAGTGACCGTTGCAGCGGCGGCAGATTTATCTTGTTTTACAATATTAAGGGTAAATGTTTCTTCTGAAGACTTGGCTAGTAGCCCCATTGTAAATACCCAAATTGACCCTGCTACTTGCGGGACAGCCAATGGAAGGGCAACCATTTTGTTATCGGAACCTATTGCGGATTACACTTTTGAATGGACACCTAATGCAGGCGTTTTTGGAGACTCTGCATCTATTCGCACCGATTTGCCCCCTGGAGATTATGAAGTGCTTGTTCAAAAAGGATCGGATCCAGACTGTGCTTTTGGTTTAAATATCACCATTCAAAATGAAGATACTTTGTTGGCAACAGTGGCGACTACGCCTTCGGTATGCAATGAACCGCCAACAGGAACAGTTACTTTATTTCCCGCTGGGTATGTCTATACCTGGTCGGACGGTTTTGTAGGTAGTACCAGAGATTCGCTCTTTGCCAGCGTTTATGAAATAGGTTTTATAGACCCCAATAATCCCAATTGTATAGGAAATATTTTGGCAACGGTCGAAGAAATTAATTCTTTAACAACAGAGTTGCTTGTAAACACGCTTCCTGGTTGCGGACTCGCTAATGGGTCCGTAACCATTAATGTCAATGGAGGAAGTGGCGATTATTCTTATAGTTGGGATAGTGAAACTGATACAAATAATGGGTTGGCCGCCGGGGAGTATCAAGTAGAAATCATAGATGAAGCCGTTGGCTGTCTGCTCGTTGTCCATTTTTCTTTGGAAGAACCAGAGGCAAGTGAAGCGCTTGTCACTATAACAGATACGATGCAAGCATCTTGTATAGGAACAATGGATGGGGCTATTCAGTTTACGGTGGAAGCGGCAGAGGGGTTTAATTTTCCCATGGATACATTGATTATTAGCGGAGAAGATGAATTTGAAAATGGGGCATTGCCAGAAGGAAATTATTGCCTGGAAATAAGGGATGCCAATGACTGTATAGCCGGACAGGCTTGTTTTACCATTCAATCATCGGAGCCTATTCATCTTTCTTTTGAAACCACAAAGGCTTGTGCTGATACTGGGACTATTGATTTAAGTATTTTAGGTGGAACAGCCCCCTATCAAATCAATTGGTTAGACATGGAAGGAGGCGATAATCCTGAAGATAGAATAGGGGTGGATAGTGGTTTTTACCAGGTCGTTATCATAGACAATAAAGGTTGTAGAGACTCGGCCACTGTGCGAGTGGAGCCTTGTGCGGACTGCCACTTGCCAACCATTACTTCCATAGCCACTACGCCTACGAAATGCACAGGTAATACTGGTTCTATTTTTATACAAATAGAAGAAGACGTTAGGGATTATGACTTTATTTATGATCCGCCGGAGGGTCAGCCATTCGTAACCGGAAATATACGAGCTTCTTTGGCAAAGGGCTTATATATGGTTCAAATTATTAGCAAGATAAATCCAGCTTGTGTTTTGGAAGTGGAAGTAATGGTAGAAGAAAAGAATTTTGATGATTTAGTCCCCATCACAACAGCTTCTAAGTGTGGCTTCCAAAATGGCACTGCTCTATTGCTGCCCGCAACTAATAGGTATGAATGGGAAGATGGTTTTACGGGCAATAATAGAGAAGATTTAGGTGGTGGTTTTTATAAAATAACCGTTACAGACGAAGAATTTGAGTGTGTCACCGAAATAGAAATAGAAATAGAGGAAATTAATCTTCTGCAATCAAAAGTAGCTATCCTAAATGCACCCACCTGCGGAAATAGTGATGGCTCGGTAAAAATTAGCCTAAATGGAGGCAGTGGGGATTATAGCTTTAGCTGGGATGCCTTTGGTGATACCAAAGATAATTTGGCAAGCGGTTCTTATAATGTGTTAGTAACCGATAATCAGACAGGCTGTGTATTGCCTGTTTTATTTACCTTGATGGATACAGACGGTCCTTTGATTTCGATTGAAATAACAGATACTTTGCATGCTTCCTGCCCTTTAACACCGGATGGCAGCGTTCTTTTTACAACCAATTTGGAAAATGTAACAGAAAACAAGTTGGATACTATTATTTCCAATGGGCTGACCTATTTTCAAAATGGCCGCTTGCCAAAAGGCGATTATTGCTTATTCATAGCAGACACTTTGGGCTGTGTGTTAGGACAAACTTGTTTTGAAATAAATGCCCCCGATGCGCTAGAGGTTGATCTGGAAACCATCCCCGAATGTATGGAAGGTGGTAGCATAACTATTGCCGTTTCTGGGGGAGTTGCTCCCTATACCTACACCTGGTCGGACTTGGAAGCCTCTGCGAATGAGTCAATTAGAACCAATTTGCCCAATGGCATATATCACTTAACGGTCACAGATGCCAATCTTTGCGAAATGGTTTTTGATGCCATTTTAATTGATTCCTGTGAGGCTTGCCCCCTGCAAATTGGCACGGATACAATCGTAATTCAAGTAGCAAATTGTGCAGACATTACCACTATTTGCTTGGATTATATTATTGATCCTATTAGTCCTGTGGATATTATGCTGGACGGGCAAGCCCTGGAAATAACGAATGATAATTTCTGCGGATTTGATACCATTATTACTTATTCTTATGCTACCTTATTTGGACAAGGGCGGCTAGGGCCTTATACCATTACTTCTTGGCCGGTCAATGATCAGGTATTTACGGGTAGTTTTAATTCTATTGAGGCATTATTGGACTCGATGAATGTATGGGATCCAATGGGCAATTGGCATTTTTCTGAAGCGGGTGCTTTTATTGAGGGAGGGGCACCAGGCAGTCAATACCAACAGATGGATGCTTCGGTAGAATTAGTGCCAGTAACGTCCTTTTTAAGTTATGATTTCAGGATAGAGCGGAGGGGTGTTTCCTCTACGTTAGAAGTAGGTTATCACGAAGTGACCATTCAAGACCCAAAGACTTTTTGTACAGATACCTTAATCTATCTGATTGTCTGTACAATGGTAGATACGATGGAGGTGATTACTAGTCCAGAACATATGGATACTTTTTGCCTTTCTACAGAGGAGCTAATTGGCAATTTGGACCATCTAACTATAGATTGTGTGGACGAAAACTTAGTAGAAGTGACCATTTATGAGGATTCTTGCATCATTATAAAAGGACAGGGAGTAGGGAATGATACCGTTTGTGTCGTCACCTGTGATGATTTGGGCATTTGCGATACGACTTATTTTGAAATAGACATTAATTATGAAGAAATAAAAGATACGATGGAGGTGCAAAGCTCCAATACTTTCTGTATGGATACTATGGGCCTGACCTTAGAGGGCGCTATTGTTTCTATGACAGAGATTTGTCAGTCAGACTCCATGAATTTGGTAGATTTTGAGTTTAACGTTGAAGAGGCTTGCATCACTTATACCGGTAATATATTAGGGGTAGATCAAGCCTGTGTACAGGTTTGCGATGATTTGGGCCTTTGTGATACAGTGGAATTCACAATCACTGTTAGAAATTCTCCGCCTGATCAGGTTAAAGACACTATTTTTATCAATGAAACGGTTGTCTATTGCTTTGACCCTTCCATTTTTCCTGGAGAAATTGTTTTCTTTGAAAATGTTTGTCCAGAAAATTCGGGTAGATCTGTGGATTTCTTTTTAGACCCCTTAAATTATTGTGTGGAATATAGTGGGGTTGATATTGGAAAGGATTCTGCTTGTATCGTTTTATGCGATGATAGAGGCAATTGCGATTCGGCCTTTTTTAGTGTTGCAGTTGTAGAGTTTTTCGGATTGCCCCATGCAGTTGATGATGTAGATACGACGGATAAAGGCGTTCCGATTGTACTTAATGTCAAAGAAAATGATATTCCTTTCGGCGTACCGGATGACGGGATGTTCATCGTTGATCAGCCCCTGTATGGGGAGGTTTTTCTCAATTTGGATGGCTCTATTACTTATTTTGGAGAAACATTTTGTGAACGGACCGATCAATTTTCTTATGGACTATGCAACGATGTTGGTTGCGATACGGCTACGGTAAGCATTTACATTGATTGTATTGATATTGTGGTGTTTACGGCTGTTTCACCCAATCGAGACGGCATTAACGATGTCTTTTTTATTTCGGGGGTAGAAGAATTTCCCAATAGCATTTTGACTATCTATAATCGTTGGGGAAATGTGGTTTATAAAACCCAAAATTATAAAAATGATTGGACTGGCACCTGGAAGGGCAATCAGGAACTACCGGACGGCACCTATTTTTATCAATTGGAACTCAACGAAGAGAACGACCAACGGACGTTCCAGGGTTTTTTTGAATTGCATCGGTAAGGGTGATTTTATTTTCCGAAGACTCCTCCACTTTAGCTATTTTCAAACTGAATCTTTTGCATCGGCTTCTAAAGACATTTCTACTTGATTAGCCAGCATTTTAGAAATTGGGCATTTTTCAGCTATTATCAATAATCGGTTGATTTGCTCTTCGCTTAAATCTTTTTCAAAGGCGACCTTTTTTTCAATCTTTGTCTTTTTGCCTTCTGATGTCAATCTTTCTTTTAGTCGTGCAGACACACTTATTTGACCAACTTCCCAGCCTTTTCGTTGACTGTACATCCTGAGTGTGATGGCTGTACAAGAAGCCAATGCGCCCAAAAGATAGGCATTAGGGGCAGGGGCTTTATCTCCACCTCCTATAGATTCAGGTTCATCTACATAAAAAGTATGCTTCTCAGAATTTACTTGGGTATAGTAATTCTCTTTTCCCAGAGTAGCGACAACTTGATTGTTCTTTGACATGATTAAGTTTTGTTTAGAGCCTAAAAAGATAGAATTCTAAAGGATATAGCTTTCATAGAAGCAAAGAAAAAAAATATTCTTAAGAAAATAGACTTGTTCACAAATAACAAATTCGTATTTGAAAGTATCTTTTTCCCTTAGATATCAGCTTTTTTCTTGTCCATAGCTACGGCCATACACTCCAAAAAGAAGGCAGCCCGACCGCTGTGCAGTTCACAAACTTTGTTTGTTCGTCTAAAGAAAAAATCTAAATCTCCTATTTCAAATTCTTATTTATAAATAAGCCTAATGGAAAAGTGGGCGCTTTAATTTAACCTTTTTAATTCTAAAAAACGGTTCTGGCTTTTCGAGCTGTCTTAAAACAGTGGACCAATTTTTCAAAATCGCCCTCTTCATTATAAACATTGGGGGCAATTCGGATAGCACTGCCCCGATAAGAAAGAAATATATTCGCTTTAGTGAATTGTTTTTTCAAAATTGTTTGGTCAAAATCATTCGTCAATTGCACCCCAAACAGGTGTTGGCTGCGATAGGCCGGAGCTTCTACTTTTAGCCCTAATGCTTGCAGTTTTTCCAAAGTTTTATTTGAAATATTGCCACAGTATTCTTGAATATTAGGTACGCCCAATTCCAGTAAATATTCAATGCCTGCCAATAGCATAGGCACTAAAATAAAATTGCTTTGTTCTCCGACTGTATAGCGATTGGCTTTTGGGCGATAATTGGGTTGATAATCAACTAGTCGGGAAAAATCCTCACTATTTAAGCGATTTAACCAATGTTCTTCAATCGGTTGCCCCTCATCAAAATACGGGCTATAATAAGCCAATCCTAGGGAATAAGGTCCGAGCAACCATTTATAGCCCGCACAAATCAGGGCATCGGGTTGTAATGCTTCCACATCAAAAGGCATCGCCCCGACGGATTGCGTCCCATCAATTATCAATAAAGTGTCATGTTGTCTAGTTTTTTCTCGAATGGCTTGCAAGTCAAATTTAGTGCCATCCGTCCAAAAGACAGGGCCCATTGCTACTACAGCCGTAGAGTCGTCTATAGCTTCCAAAATGCGTTCATTCCATATTTTTCCTCTTTGGTGAAAATTTTCGGGTGGAGCGACTACCTCTAGTCGGGCACTATATTTTTCGGCTAATCGAAGCCAAGGATATACGTTACTGGGAAATTGTTCGTGCAGCAAAATGATTTTTTCCGACGGCTTTAATTGTAAGCTATTAACCACATTGCCAATACCATAGGAAACGGAAGGCACTAAGGCAATACGCTCCCAATCCGAAACATTTACCAATTGGGCAAAAGCCTTTTTAAGTTGTTCTACCGGACGAAAAAAATCTTGAATAGAAATGAGATGGGGGGCATTTTGCTTTTGCAACATCTGCATCCCCGCAGTTGCTACGGTTTTTAGTTGAGGAGACATATACGCCCCATTGAGATAGGTGATATCTTTAGGTAAGTTGAATTTGTTTTTTTGACAATTCATATAATAATTTATTTTAATTTTTACTCCTGCGCCAAAATTTTTGCAGGATTGGTGGTGGCCACCCTAAAAATATGCCAAGAAATAGTGAACAAGGCCACCAAAGCAGTCAGGCAAAAGACTCCAATAAATACACTAATGGGCATGTCAATACGAAAAGCAAAACTTTCCAGCCAGCGATTGGTAAAGAAATAACCAATTGGGAGGGCTATCAAATTCGCTACCAGAATCAATTTTAAAAACAACCAACTCAAATAAATAACGATATTTCTCTCGCTTGCACCAACTACTTTCCTAATACACATTTCCTTTGATTTTTCAATAGCTAAAAAAGAAGCCAATCCAAATAAACCCAGCATGGCGATGACAATGGATAGCATGGCGATTAAGCGCAACACTGCCCCAAATTTTTGGTCTGCCTGATACAATTTAGCAAAATCCTGATCCAGAAAAGTATAATTGAAAGGAACTTCGGGAAACAAGGTTTTCCAAGTTTGCTCTACATACGAAATTGATTCTGCTATATTGGCAGTATTTAATCTAAGCTGTAGGTTAAAAAATCGATTATCTTCAATTTTTAAAACTAGAGGTCTAATTTCATTTTTAAAAGAAGCAAATTGAAAATCTTTAAAGACACCAATGACTTCGGCAGTTCCTTTAGTTTTTCCAAAAATCCAATCTATCTTCTTCCCAATCGGTTCGGTTGTCCACGAAGCATCTTGGCTAGAAAAGAACTTGGCTGCGGCTTCATTGATAATCACTGTATTGGAATCGGTTGGCATCGCAGGATTAAAATTTCGTCCATGTAGTACTTCTACTTCATAAGTGGACAAAAAATCAAAATCACAAAAAATAGTAGAAATAGATAAACTTTCCTCTGGGGGGTATCCATCTGGTATATACCGCAATGCCCAAGTCGCTTGTCCTGGAAAAGTAGAAGAGGCAGAAACATCCTTAATAGAACGATTGGCTAACAATTGATGCTTCAATAATTCCTTTTTATCAGAATGTCCCGAAACCGTCCCGTTGTCAGAAATGGTAATGATACTTTCTTTATCGAAGCCCAAATCTTTCTGCTCCATAAATTGAATCTGTTGATAGATAACCCCCGTGACCATCAATAAAATACCCGTCATTACAAATTGCCCGACTACCAATATCTTTCTAGCAGTAGCACTTTTGGCCTTGCCACCTGAACGAGAACCCAGTACCGCATTGGCTTTGAAGGAAGACAGCATTAATGCTGGATATAAGCCTGAAATGATACCAATAAAAAGGGATAATACAAGTAGCAGTCCGAGATTAGACCAAGTAAACAATGTTTGCCAGTGGAAATCTTTACCTGTAAATTCATTAAAATAAGGCAATACTACTGGCAGTACCAAAAGGCAGAGAACCATCGCCACCCCTGCAATGATGGCCGATTCTAAAATAAATTGCAGGATTAAGGTTAGTCGTCCAGAACCCAATACTTTTCTGAGTATGACCTCCTTTGCTCGGGTCAGGGACTGAGCCATCGAGATGTTAATAAAATTGATGATAGCCATCAGCAAAATGCCAAAAGCAACGAGGAGTAATATTCGATTATTGGCCAAACTGCCCCTAGGTGGAAAATCAGAACGAGTAACGGAGGATTGTAAATAAATATCTTGGAGTGGTTCTATTTTCGGTGTATATCTGCCGCTTAGTTCTTCCCCGCCATGTCGGTGGAGAAAAGCTTGAAAATCAGTCTTTAACCTATCGGCATCGGGCAATTCATTGAACAAAAGGTAGGTATAAACCAAATGTAATCGCCAATGTTCAAAGGCTATCGGATTGAAAAAATGCTTCTTGACCAGTCGATTGGGCAAGAGGATATTAAAGTGCAAATGCGAATTTAGCGGACATTCGACAATTCCTTGCACCTCAAAAGGGACAAACGTCCCCCATAAATTCACTTCAAATTGCTCGCCAATTGGATTGGGATTCTTAAAATATTTAATCGCAGCAGCAGGGGTGAGGACCGCTTTATTCGGTTCTAGTAAAAAAACATTTTTATTGCCTTGTACTGCTGGAAAATCAAAGATTTGAAAAAAAGTGGAATCCGTTGCTACCACACCAGTTTCTGCGAACACTTCCCCGTCCTTTTTAATAGTCATGCTGCTTATTTTCTGGATGGAGACTTTGTTTTCAATATAAGATAATTCCTCTACCAATGACTGTCCCCAAACGTAAGGGGAAGTAGCCAAGGCCCGATTTTTAGAAGCGCTGTACAGGCGATAGATCGCATTGGATTGCGGGTGGAAGGTATCAAAACTGTATTCATGTTGGACATATAGTCCAATCAGAATAAAGGAGAGCAATCCAAGCGCCATCCCCACTATGTTAATACCAGCAAATAGTTTGTGGCGAAGTACATTTCGGATGCCTAGTCGGGTGAGTAGTCGGAGCATAATTTTTGTCTTAAGGTGAAATTTCAAGAATTAGGTTTTCCCGCTCGGCATAATGTCAAAGGTATGCACAATTTTTACAACAAAATTGTATAGATGCGAAAAAGAGCAAATGCCGGACGACCATCTCAAATGTAGTAAAAAAAACCAAAAGTTCCTTTTTATTTTACTATGGAAGTTGTTTGGACAGAATGTGATAATAATGGCAATAATTCAATACCTTTGGTGATTGCTCAAGACAAAATTTAGTTGAACCAATTTTAAAATGAAACAAAAACATCTCTATTTACTGCTAGCTCTAATTGGTATAAGTGCTACCTGGTTTTTTAATATCCAATTTTTTTTAAGCGAAGAAGATACTTCCCTAGCTAATTTTATAGCTCAAACTGGAACGACTTTTCCAGCAAAATCTATCAATGCGGATTTATTAGTAGTCGTTTTTACCTTTTTTACTTGGTATATTCCAGAAGCTATCAGGCTTAAAATGAAGCATTGGTGGGTTTTTATTCCATTGACTTTTTTGATTGCGATTGCTTTTGCTTTTCCATTGTTTCTGTATTTTAGAGCCAGGAAATTGGAAGCACTTGGGCTTGCCGAAAAATAAACGTTTATGAAAAAACAACTATGGTATCTCTCAATTACTTGCATTATCTGCCTGCTCATTCCGTCAAGAGCTTATCAACAATCAGAAATATATCCGTCTTTGCCCTGGCGGAATATTGGCCCAGCCAATATGATGGGCAGAATTGCTGCTGTAGAGGCCTTGGATACAGACTATCGAACCGTCCTGTGTGCTAGTGCTTCGGGCGGTGTGTTTTTGTCTAAAAATGCAGGCATTACTTGGGAAGCTATTTTTGATAGGTACGGGGCCGGTTCTATTGGCTCGGTTGCTTTTTTTCAACCAAAGCCCGATATTATCTGGGTAGGTACGGGCGAATCTGCGAATCGGAACAGTAGTGGCTGGGGAGACGGGATATATAAATCCAACGATGGCGGCAAAACTTTCCAAAATATGGGCTTAGAAAGCACCCACCAAATAGCAGAAATTGCCCCACATCCTGTGGATTCCAATATCGTTTATGTAGCTGCGGTCGGACATTTATGGGGCTATTCGGGAGAAAGGGGATTATTTAAAACCATAGATGGCGGCAAGACCTGGCAAAAGCTGACCAATGGCTTACCTGATGATGGCAAAACGGGCTGCACCGAAATCATTATGCACCCCAATAATCCAACTATTCTGTTTGCTGGATTTTATCAACGCCTCCGCTCACCTTATCACTATCAGAGCGGTGGACCCAACGGTGGGTTATTTAAAAGCACAGATGGGGGCAAAAGCTGGCGAAAAATCACCAAAGGTTTAGCGGGAGGAGATTCTGGAATGATTGATGTAGCCATTCATCGGGCGAATCCCGATATTATGGTCATGGCTTACGAGGCGGATGAGAAGATACCAAAGGGACAGCCTGGTTCGGGTGTTTATCGCTCTGATGATGGGGGTGAAAGCTGGCAATTTTTATTAAAACACGCCGTGCGACCTTTTTATCACGGGCAGATTGATATTGATCCAATTGACCCAAATAATATCTACGTGGTGTCTCGTGATTTTCAAATTTCCAATGACGGGGGCAAAACTTTTCACCCTCGCCGATGGCGGACCGATGGTGGCGATGACCATGATTTTTGGATCGCGCCTTATGACAATAAAATTATGTATATCGCCACCGACCAAGGGCTTCGATTGACTATAGATGGCGGACAATCCATTTTGTCTTTCAATAATATGGCAATTGGACAATACTATGCGATTGGGGTAGATATGCGCGATCCTTACTGGGTAATTGGTGGTTTGCAGGACAATGGTATCTGGATAGGACCGAGCAATAGTCGGGAGTGGCGGGGCATTTTAAATGAACACAATACTTGGGTAGGAGAGGGGGATGGTTTTCATTCGCAGATTGACTTAACGGATTATCGCACTTTGTATTATGTTAACCATGTGGGTTTTGCAGTGCGGACCAATTTTGAAACCAGAGAATATCAATACATCACTCCTACGCCGGAAACAATTAAAAACTTTTCAGAATATGCTGACCCCAATTATGCTGAGACACCGATCGTCTATACGATTTATCCAGGCGAACACTGGTTTTTTTACGAATATGCAGAACGTCCCAAACTTCCCCCACAGTTTCGCTTCAATTGGAGCAGTCCGCTAGTGCTGTCGCCCAATAATCCGCGCACATTATACTTTGGAGGCAACCATTTATTCAAATCGGTTGATCGGGGTGATTCCTGGCGTATTATCAGCCCCGACTTAACCCGTAATGACCCCATCCGGAGAAACCCAACCAAAAGTGGTTATTTGACCAATTCAGTCACAGGTGGTGAAAACCACTTTACTATTGTTTCCATTGCAGAATCTCCTGTTAATGAGTCGGTTATATGGGTGGGGACGGATGACGGCAATGTGCAAGTAACGCAGGATGGTGGAGTGAACTGGACAAATGTAAAAGTCAACATTCCAGGCATTCCTGATGAAATATGGGTGAGTAGGGTAGTAGCTTCTCATTTTGCAGCAGGCACTTGCTATGTAACCTTTGATAATCACCGCTACGATGATAATAGACCCTATGTTTTTAAAACGACAGATTTTGGACGCAGTTGGATAAATATATCCGCTAATTTGCCAGAAAAATACAGCGTTTATGTCATCAGGGAAGACTATAAAAACCCAAATTTACTTTTCGTTGGAACAGAAGCGGCTGTTCATGTTTCGCTCAATGGGGGCAAAAGCTGGGAGCGACTAATGCAGGATATGCCTACGGTAGCTATATATGACTTGGTGATTCATCCTCGTGACGGAGATTTGATCGCTGGAACGCATGGACGGAGTATTTGGATTTGTGATGACATTAGTCCTTTGCAACAGTTAACAGAAACTGTAAAAAAGAAAAATTTACATATTTTTAAAAATAGAACTGCTACCAAATGGCAAACTATTAATACGGGGCGAAAGCAGCCTTATTTTGAGTTTAGGGGAACAAATCCGTCGCGTGGGGCAACGATTAATTTTTATTTAAAAGACAGTCCGGCAGACAGTGCTTTGGTGACCATTTCTGAGTTTATGGGAGAGCGAGAAGCAATCTTGAAAATACCCGCCTATCAAGGCATCAACCGCGCCTACTGGAATTTTCAATTTCCAAGTACCGAGAAAGCTAAAAAAGAAATGCACCAACATTTGGAAGAGGCGATTGTCGTCTTGGAAAAACGAGTCAAAAAGGCAGCACTCCTCGATTCATTAAATCTTATTAAGATCGCTTGGAGTACTGCCAAAACGGATAAAGATTTGAACCAGATTAGAAGAAAATTGATCAAGGACTATGCAGTTTACGCGGGTGGACAGCCGTTTTTTGAAAAAAAAATTGGACCAACTATTGCTCAAGCAGGAGCTTATAAAGTGACCATATCTATTGCAGGATATACTGCATCGGGCAAAATTGAAATACGAGATGATCCAATAATAAAGCCCTGGGATTGAGGCTATATTGAAACACCTTTTCTCAAATTTTAAAACAAAAAAATATGCGAACTCTATTCCTTTCTCTAATTGTGCTTCTCTACTTGCCTCCACTAATAGCACAGAACCTAAAAGTACCTACTCTTAGCCCTTTTTCTGAAATAAAACAGGAAATTGGCTTGACGGAAATCACGCTTTCTTATGCCCGCCCAAGTGCCAAAGGCAGGACCATTTTTGGCGGATTAGTGCCTTATGACGAAATTTGGCGAACAGGAGCCAATGCGTCCACCAAACTCATCTTTTCAGAAAGGGTGAAGATAGCTGGAAATTCGCTTCCTGCAGGGACCTATGCCTTATACACCATACCGGGAAAAACGGAATGGACGATTATTATTCACAAAAACATCCAACTGCGAAGCATCGCTGGAGGGAAGGTAAAGCCGGAAAATGATGCCTTTCGATTTCAAGTAAAGCCTGTCAATAACCCTCTAAAAGTGGAAACTTTTACCATACAATTTACAGACATTAGTACCAAGGAATGTCAGTTGCAATTGGCCTGGGAGAACACATTGGTTCAATTCCCGATTGAAGTAGAAGTAGATGCCAAAATAGCCGCTCAAATGGCCGGTTTGTTAAAAATGCCGGAAAAAATTTCGCATCGGACCTATTTTCGAGCCGCAGAATATTATTTGCATAATGGCAAGGACTTAAACCAGTCTATGGATTGGATAAATGCAGCATTGGCAAAAAGTGAAAACAATTTTCGATATGGCTTGTTAAAATCAAAAATTTATGCCGCTCAGGGCAATCATGCGATGGCGGTTAATACGGTAAAAATGGCTCACCAATGGGCTATAACTGCCAATAATGCTAATTATATGGAACAGACCAAGGTTTATTTAAAAAATTTAGAAAAAGGAAAATATACTGAAGATGTAAAAAACTTGGAAAATATTCTGGATGCTTTGTATGGCGTTATTTCTGGTGAGAAGGGCGAAAAAAGAGATTGGGAGCGATTTAAATATTTATTTATTAAAGAAGCCCGATTGATCCCGAGTGGGAAAAGACAGGAAGGGACAGTTGGTTACCGAATTATGAGCCCAACGGACTATGTAGAAAATTCTGGCAAGTGGCTGGAAGAAAATGGCTTTTTTGAAACAGAAATCAGTCGAAAAACGGAAGTGTATGGTTCATTAGTTCATGTTTTCAGTACCTACGAATCTCGTCGTTCTGCTAGTGATAAAGAGCCTTTTGCCAGGGGAATTAACAGCATTCAGCTATTAAATGATGGAGAGCGTTGGTGGATTGTTCAGATTTATTGGTTGGGAGAAACAGAAGCAAATCAGTTGCCTGAAGAATACTTGCCGCGCTAATGTTTAGTTAGGCTTTAACCTATTGAATTTACCACAACAATAAGCTAAAGCCTATTGTACCCTACTTATTATAGGCACTATGAAAGACATAGAAAAAAGAATAAAAACCAATATTGTTGAAGTTTTCAGAGAAAACCAGGTGGCAATAAACGGAATGGGAGTTTTTATTTCAAATGGCAAATCTTCCAAAGTAACGATCATTATTATTTTGTCAAATGCTACTGCCCTTGCTAGGTATAATGAAAAGCATGTAGAAAAAAAAATAAGAGACATAGTTCATCGGGTAGATTCATTAAAATCCACTGCTTTCACGCCTGCACTTTCTGTTAACACTTTTTTGCCTAATGAATATGCTTGGTTTTCAAAACTCTCGGAATTACATAATAGCCTCCAACCTTTACTAAAAGAAAAGATGGCGATTCCCGATTCTTTTAGCATACCTCAGCGGTTTGATACCTTAAACATTTTATATGTTTTTAAAAACAAAGAAAAATTAGGACGGATACACTCGGAGGTTTTTCTAAATAGAGTTCAAGAGCTTTCAGAAAAATTATTTTCTAAGGAAGATTATGCAAAACTCAAAATCCACTTTAATTATTACCCTCCTTCCAGAGACTCTACACCTGATGATAAAGCCCTTTGGTTGCTAGTAAGACCCGCGATTAATAAGATAGACACGAACGCAAAGCAGGTTCGGAAGCACTCTTTGGAAGATTGCATCCATTTGGTACTCGCTTTTTTTAAATCACACAAGGAAATTTTGGCAAAGGGGATAAGTCCGACTTCTACAAATGATATAGCTGCCCTATCGTTTGAAAATGCCTTAGAAGAAAAAAACCTCGCTTTGATTATGAGTTGTTATCGCAATTACATTGATGCTTGTAGGGAAAAAACGATTCGCCCCATAGATTTTAAGATCGCTGCACCTCCGCTCGCTCATTTTGCTGCGCTATATGCTAATGGCGAAACATTAGGTCTATACAGAGCAAAGTTTCCTGGTTTTGTTTTTGATGTAGTAAATTACTTAAAAGCACGCATGAATGACCAAGAACCTAATAATTTTTTACTAAGGCTAAATATGATACGTGATAGCTTTGGGTGAACTATCTTATGAAATTCTCGGCTTAAACCAAAAATATTCATAAAAACGCCTGCCTTATCCCTTGTTTTTCCGGTTTCATACGGTCTTGTGTCAGTCACACAATTTTAACCTGCCCTTTTTCCGTTTAATTCACCAAAAGTTCAAAATTGTCAAATGGACTAGACTTTATTCTAAAAATTTTCGTATGGAGGATTTTTCGAACGAGTGATTGGGGGCGGTTTACACGAATTCGAATAAGGTTTATTATTCTAGCACCTTCTTATAACATTTTTAATACTAAAAGATTTTAAAATGAAATGTATTCAGCTTTTTAGTTTTCTGATATTTCTTTTTACAAATGGCCTTTCCGCACAGACCTTCCAGCATGATATGAGAGAAAGCCTTGCGCTGGCTAAAGGTGCTCAAAAAGAAGTATTGATCATTTTTTCGGGATCCGATTGGTGTAAACCTTGCATCCAATTGAAAAAAACGATTCTACATGACGAAGATTTTATCAATTTTAGCGAAGAAAATCTCGTGCTGTTGGAATTAGACTTCCCTTACAAAAAGAAAAATAAATTACCCAAAGAACAACGGGAACACAATGAACAATTGGCGGAAAAGTATAATCAGGAAGGGGCCTTTCCCAAAGTTGTCTTATTGGATGCGGACGAAAAGGTAATTGGTCAGGTATCCTATAGAAATAATATGTTGCCGGAGCAATTTATCAATCAAATAACAGCTTTGAAGGCTAAAAAATAAAAAAGTATGACAATTGAAGCGATCAACCAAAAGGCACATCATCACCCAATTAAGTTGATGGGCTGTTGTTTCGTACTGACAGCAGTAGATGTCAGTCCACAAAGAGCTTGGGATGCTCTACGAGCAGGTGTAAAAGAAATCAAACGGATTGAAGACTTGATTTCCTCCTGGAAAGCAGATTCGGAAACCACTCAAATTAATAATAATGCCGGGATAGCTCCGATAAAAGTGAGCAATGAGTTATTTCATTTGATTGAAAGAAGTCTAAAGGTATCTAACATTACTGCTGGAGCCTTTGATATTAGCGGGACGCTTTCCAGATATTACTGGACTTTTGATGGAAAAGAAAATGAACGACTGCCAGAGGACCAAATCCACGAGTTGCGAAATTTGATCAACTACCGGCTGATTGAGTTGAATAAGGAGCAAGAAACGATCTTTCTTAAAAAGAGAGGAATGAAAATAGGTTTTGGCGGAATAGGGAAGGGCTATGCGGCGTATCGAGCCTATCAGGTAATGAAAGAAATGGGTATCCAAAGTGGTTTAATTAATGCTTCAGGCGATTTGATGTGCTGGGGAAATCCTCCGAATGAAGATCATTGGACGATCAATATTCCCGATCCTAAAAATAGGGCGAATTCTCTGTTACAGTTTTCCATTCCTTACGGGTCAGTGGTCACTTCGGGGAATTATGAAAACTATACGATCATCAATGGCCAACGATATTCGCACATTGTAGATCCCAGAACGGGTCGCCCCGTTGAAGGTATCAAAAATGTTTCAGTCGTTTGCCTGAATCCCGAATTTGCAGATGCCATGGCTACGGCCATTTCGGTAATGGGCGCGAAGGAGGGTATCAAACTGGTCAATCGTTTGAATGGGATAGAATGTGTTATCATAGACCAGGAGGATAAGGTCCACTATTCAAATTATTTAAAATCATCTTTCTTAGACAAATCTGAATTATGCAAAAACTAACAATAAAGGCATTGGGGGTCTTCATAATGATCGCTACTGCCTTGTCCTCTTGTACTTCTGTCAAGGGCTACCAAAAAATGTACCTAAATGATCCTTGTATGGTATTGGAAGGTAAGAAACTAGATTCTTTTGAAACCAATTTTCAAACTTACCGCGAGGGTGCTTCCGGAGCTAACGGAGGTAAAGTAGGAGGAGGTTGCGGATGCAATTAGTCGTGGTTTCATTGGTCTTATTTTTCTTGGTGCTGACGCAGGACATAAAAGCACAGCTTAGAAGTAGCACGACTGATCGTCAAAGTACTTTGAAAAAAGGAGATACTACAAGTGTAGATATTTCCACTTACCAGCAGCCGGATTGGCAAACAATTGACATTGATTTCTTGAGCAGTTATTATGCGCAAGACGGCGATAATTCTCCTGTTACTGGCGGAATAGGTACAGAAAAACTAACAGACTTTACACAAAAAATTACTCTAAGTATTCCCACTAGTCCAAAATTGACTTTGAATCTCGACGGGGGGTACGATTATTATTCTTCTGCTTCGACTGATAATATTGATAATATACGATCATCGGATTCTAGTGCGGATATGCGCGTTCATGGCAATGCGGGGTTGACTTATAAGCTAAATAATCGAAAAGAAATCGGCTTTAGAATCGGGGGCAGCTCAGAATATGACTATATTTCCGTCAATGGAGGACTTAATTTTAGCCTCGAATCCAAAGATAGAAATACAGCACTAAATTTGGGTTTGCAAGCATTTTTTGATACCTGGTCATTGATTTATCCAGTAGAGCTGAGAAGAACGGCCAGAGCTCCAACCGATAAGCGCCGATCTTATAATGCCTCGGTGGGTGTTTCGAGAGTGCTCAACAAGAAAATGCAGATTGCTTTACAGGTGGAAGGCATTTATATGGAAGGGCTGCTTTCGACCCCCTTTCATCGGGTTTTCTTTCAGGAACAAAGCCAGGCGAGAATTGAAAACCTGCCAAACAGCCGCTTGAAAGTTCCAATAGGCTTGCGACTTAATAGTTATATCTCCGAATGGTTAGTCGCTCGAATGTATTATCGATACTATTGGGATAACTGGGGCATACAGGGACATACAGCAAGCATTGAGCTACCTATAAAAATAAATCGCTTTTTCTCTATTTATCCATTTTATCGGTATCATACACAAACAGCAGCGGATTATTTCAAGCCTTATAAAGCGCATAGTATCAATGATGCTTATTATACTTCTGACTATGATTTGGCGGATCTTAGTAGCCATTCTTACGGCTTGGGTCTAAGCTATAGCCCGGCAGACGGGGTAGCAAGGGTCAAATTACCTTTTAAAAAACGACCAGCATTTATTGTCAAAAGTATTGATGTAAAATACAGTCATTATAGAAGAAGCACGGGATTAAATGCCAATATTATAAGCCTCGGCTTGAGCTTTAGTTTTTAAAAGTAACCATAAATTAAATTTGTACTTTAGAGGGACCTGCCCAATCGGATGGCGCTGCTGTCCGGTTGGGTACGTCTGTCATCAGATAGAGCGCTATTTGATGGGCTTATGGGCATTGGAATTTCTTTTTCAAAATCACTTTTATCGCTTATTATTATAAGGATAAGACATCAAAAAAATAATATGTAACACCTTTACCAAAGTACACATTCAGGCCTGAACCGTGGACTCCATTTTTTAACCCATTTAATTTTT
Source organism: Saprospiraceae bacterium (assembly GCA_965222705.1). GTDB lineage: Bacteria > Bacteroidota > Bacteroidia > Chitinophagales > Saprospiraceae > JAFMDF01. Next base: position 153,225 of record CBDCUO010000049.1, read on the forward strand.
TAAATTATGAAAAAGTATTTTGTTTTGTTCTTTTTATTTGGAGCGACGTTGGCCCTTTTTACCTCTTGTGAAAAAGAAGATGGAGACGAAATGGAATTCCTAGAATCCAGATCGAATAACTTTGCCTGGAATGATTCTTTGGTGACAGATTATCCGGCTGCTATTGACGACTATGTAGCTCAAAATTTTCCTGAGGCGACTATTGACGCAGTAATTCTGAATGAAGATGGAAGCTACACGGTAGAACTGAGCAGCGATATAGAATTATTGTTTGATGCCGATGGTAACTTTATTGAAGAAATTATTGAGGGAGCTAGCAATGAAGAGGAAGGGGAAGAAGAAGAGGAGGATGACTCAATCGTTACCAATTATCCGGCTACTATTGATGACTATATAGCTCAAAACTTTCCCGGTGCAGCTATTGAAGAAGTAGAGCTTACTACAGAAGGCGACTATGAAGTAGAATTGAATAACGACACAGAGTTGCTTTTTGATGCTATGGGCAATTTTGTTGAAGAAATCATCGAAGAAGACAATGATGAGGAAGCAGAAATGGAAGACGATGAAGATGCCATTGTCACTGATTACCCAACTGCTATTGATGATTATGTAGCTCAAAATCATCCCGATACCACTATTGAGGAAGTAGTGCTAACTTCAGAAGGCGACTATGAGGTAGAATTGTCGGATGGTACAGAATTATTGTTTGACGCGGACGGAAACTTTATTGAATAGATATAAATAGACTTGTTACCCTTTAAAATTACACGCATCTGAAAATACCTTTTGCCGCTATTTTCAACCAAAAAATGAATTAATAGCTGGGCTATTCATTAATTTTATGGCTAAAACTATCAACAAAATTCAAATTTCATATCCGCATTTTACAAAGAGTAACAAGTCTAATAATAATATTGTCAACGCGAATGACTCTTCCAATCGAACGACTGCACCGTTTGATTGGAAGATTTTTCGGTCGAATGGCGCATAGCCATCCGATACAAAAATGAAAATGAGCATTTATTGAAGTAACTTTGCCACTGTTCGGCCCTATTTTTTAGTGTTTAAAAACTACATTTTATCGAAGTGAAAATTACTCGCAACTCTATTATTTCTGCCACCCTTTTTGCCCTCTTGGTGGCGACGTTGATGGCACTCGAAGAATTTTATGAAGGGGAAATGAGCGCAACGACCGCAGTAGAAGAAATCATTGCCTATCTATTTATTTTGGCATTATTGTTTTTTTGTATTGTCGCTCCTTTTCAAAAAATTATTAATCAACTAAATGAAAAGTTGACCTGGAAAGGGCATTTTTTTCAACGTATAGGGATAGAGGGTTTGGCAGTCATTGTCCTGTCTATTGTGCTGGGTGTTATTTTTGGTAATTTCATCCATCTGTATATAGACCATAGCTTGCCTACGGTTTCCGTTATTTTGCGCACTATTCTATTTTTGTTAATTACTTCTTCTATTATTATGGCTTTGCTTGAGCTAAGACATTTGAATGATAAAAAAGAGGAATTATTGCTACTGAGCCAACGATTGGAAAAAGAAAAAATAGAAACACTTTATCATTCATTGAAGCAACAAGTCAACCCTCATTTTTTATTTAATAGTTTAAGCGTACTTTCTTCTTTGGTGCATTTGGATGCAAAAAAAGCAGACCTGTTTATCCAACATTTTTCGGATATTTATCGCTATGTCTTGGATATGAATAAGCAAAACCTGGTTACGTTGGATCAAGAATTGGATTTTTTAAACTCTTATTTATTTTTGCAACGCATTCGATTTGGGGAAAATATTCAGTTGACTGCCTCCATCGAATCCCATGAAAAAAATTGGTACTTACCTCCGCTTTCTTTACAATTAGTCTTTGAAAACATTTTGAAACATAATATTATTTCAAAAGAGTTGCCTATGGCAGTTTCTATGGAGATTAAAGATCAGCAATTAGTCGTGCAAAATAAATTACAACCGAAACAAAATTGGAAAAGTACCAAGTTGGGGATTAAAAATTTAAAAGAAAAATATTACCTGCTTAAAGAAATAGAACCCACTTTTCATAAAGGCAATCAAACTTATGCCGTTTTCTTACCATTATTCAAAACTGCTTAGTCATAATGAAAGCCATTATTATAGAAGACGAATATCCCAATGCACAAAGACTCCAAAAATTATTAGGGGAAATAGATAATGGTATTGAGGTTTTGAAAATTTTGGACGGGGTGGAGAATGCCCTGAAATATATCCGAGCCAATCAGAAAATAGATTTGATGTTTTTAGATATTCAATTAACCGATGGAATTGGTTTAGATATTCTGGAACGATCTGAACGGGAAATTCCAGTTATTATTACTACTGCTTACGACCAATATGCTTTGGATGCTTTTAAATTCTTGAGCATTGACTATCTTTTGAAACCCATCAAAGAGGAGGATCTTAGAAGAAGCTTGAATAAATATCAGCAGAACTTTAAGAATAAACCCAATTTTAGCTTTCCAATTGACCAACTGCGTTCTTTTTTTAAATCAGATAGCTATAAATCAATGTTGATTGGACGAAGAGGAAAAAATCACTATCCAATCAAAACTGACCATATTGCGTATTGTTTTGTAGAAGCTCGCGAAACGTGGATAAGGACCTTTGAGGGGAAAGAATACCTTGTTCAAAAGACTCTGGAACGGCTAGAAGAAGTGCTCAATCCAAAAAACTTCTTCCGAGCCAACCGCAAAATAATTTGTGCTAAAAATGCCATAGAAAGATTTGAGATTATTGCCAAATCTAAAATCAAATTGGCGATTGAGCCTTCTCCTCCATTTGACATCATCATCTCCTCTGAAAAATCGGCGTCTTTTAAGCAATGGATTGGTGAAAAGTAGGGGCATTTTGAGTCAATTTATTTCGTGACAATGGGTCAATGAATTCTGATTTCTTTGCTACCTTTTCCCCAAATTTAATTGACATTTATTCCATAATGATAACCATCAACCATATTTTACAGCCAATCAAGTAAATCCCGATGGTCACATGGGACAAGTTTTGACGGCTACATTTCCGCAACAGCAATAGCTTTGGAAATAATATCCATGCCTTCATCTACTTCTGCTTTGGTAATTGTCAAAGGAGGAGCAATAAAAATGAAATTCCATTTGACGAAAGTAAACATCCCCAATTCCCTGATTTTTGTGGCGACCTGATTCATAATGCCCATTTGGGAAGGGGTAGCATTCCAAGGGGCCATCGGTTCTTTCGTCTCTCGATTCTTTACTAATTCTATACAGCCCAACATACCTGTATTTCGCCAGTCCCCGATAGAAGGATGTTTTTGTTGGAGAACAGCGACGCAGGTATCAATATATTGCCCCATTTTAACAGCTCTTTCGATAAGTCCTTCTTTTTCATAAATATCCAATACTGCCAAAGCAGCAGCACAGGAAACCGCATGAGCCGAATAGGTTAAGCCTAAGGGCAAATAATTATCATTAAAAGACTGCCCTATTTTATCACTAACAATCATTGCGCCCATTGGGATATAGCCAGCCGTTAGCCCCTTTGCCGTACACATAATGTCGGGCACAACATCGTGGTGTTCGATAGCAAACCATTTTCCCGTTCTGCCAAAACCGCTCATCACTTCATCATCTATGGTTAAAATGCCGTATTTATCTGCTAATTGTTTGATGCCTTTCCAGTAAAACGGTGGATATTTAATGCAGCCTGAAGAGCCTGATTCTCCTTCTATTAATATAGCAGCAATATTTTCGGTGCCTTCATATCGGATGACCTGCTCCATATTTTTTAAAGCTCGCTCCCCACATTCTTCTGGGGAATTGCTATACCACGGACAACGATAGAAATAGGGATTTTCAACATGAATAATATTCGGCAATTGGCTACTATCTACTTTCAATTTTCGGGGGTCTCCGCCTGCGGAAATAGCCCCCATAGTTGCTCCATGATACGACCGATAATGCGTTATTATTTTATGTCTGCCCGTATAAAGTCGAGCCAATTTAATGGCATTTTCTATCGCTTCTGCTCCACCAAGTGTAAAGAAAGTTTTCTTTAAATTGCCTGGTGTGATTTCGGCTAATCTTGCTCCTAAATCTCCCCGTACCTTTGTTGCCATACTGGGGGCAACAAAGCTGACTTCGTTCATTTGTTTGGTTACGGCTTCCGTAACAGCAGGATGTCCGTGCCCGATATTGACATTCATCAATTGAGAGGAAAAGTCAATATATTTTTTACCATTTCGGTCGTATAAATAAACCCCTTTTGCCGAAGCGACATTAATGGGGTTGACCTTGTTTTGAATAGACCAGGAAAAGAAGGTATAATCCAGATTTTTCTGGAGTATGGCTTCTGTTTCGTTAGCAGTAATGGTTGTATTCATGTTGCACATTTCGTAGTCGGCAAATTTATTTGCCTGACTGATAATAAAAACAAAATCAAAGAGGGTCTATTTTGGACTTCCGCTAAATATTTCATTTGGCGAAAGCCCAAAAATAAAACCATTAACTTGTCAAATAAATTTGACGGTTACGAATCAGCTCATCCAATTGGTAAAGGCTTCAGGATTCCATTTCGTCGTCCGTTTTTTGATTTTGCACCAAAAATAAATCGAGCTTTTTCCTGTAATATCCAAGTCACCAAATCTAGAATTATTCCAACCACCAAACGAGAAGGGTTCTCTTGGGACCGGTACGCCGATATTTACACCTGTCATTCCTGCACTGACTCGATTCATCACATAATCCGCCAATTTCCCATTTTGGGTAAAAACAGAGGAAGCATTCCCATATTCCGAACTGTTCTCAATCCGAATCGCTTCGTCAATATCGTTGGTACGCATAATTGCCAGAACAGGTCCAAATACTTCCTCTTTGGCTATTTTCATATTGGGCGTTACATAATCAATGACAGTTGGTCCGACATAAAAACCGCCTTCTTTGCCTTCGACTATTGCTTTCCTGCCATCCACTAATATTTTTGCGCCTGCTGCTTCCGCTTCGTCAATATAACCTTCGATTCGTTCCTTTGCCACTTTGGAAATGACCGAACCGAGATTGTCGCCTGGCACAATACTTCGAGATACTTCGCATAATTTTTCAACAATATGGTCCACCTTGCCTACGCCCACCATCGCAGAAGCTGCCATACAGCGTTGTCCTGCACAGCCCGACATAGATGCTGCAATATTGGTGGCTGCCATTTCCGTATGGGCATCTGGCAAGACAATCAAGTGGTTTTTTGCGCCCCCCAAGGCGATGCACCGTTTGAAGTTGGACGTAGCCCTTTTATAAACGATTTTGGCAACTTTGGTAGAACCTACAAAAGTGACCGCTTTAATATCGGGATGGTCGCAGATAGCTTCCACAATTTCTTTATCGCCATTTACAATATTGAAAACACCGTCTGGCAAGCCTGCTTCTTTCAATAATTCGGCAATACGGATAACGCTCAATGGTACTTGCTCTGAAGGTTTTACAATAAGGCAATTGCCCAAAGCAAGGGCATTGGGAATTGTCCACATGGGTACCATGTGCGGGAAATTAAATGGAGTGATGCAAGCCACTACGCCTAATGGTAAATGCGTGGTGCGACATTCCACCCCCCTGCTGACCTCCTGTATTTCGTCATTGACGATTTGTGGAATAGAACAGGCAAACTCGCAGAGCTCTATCCCTTTCAGCACTTCCGCTTTGGCTTCGCCAAATATTTTCCCGTTTTCCAAACTCACCAGATTACTTAGTTCGTCTATGTTTTTTTCCAATAAACTTCTAAATCGAAAAATGATTTGTGCCCTTTCTTTCAAGGTATGGGCAGACCAATCGGGGAAAGCATTTTGTGCAGCTTCCACGGCTTGGTTCAAAGTCGCCTTATCGGAAAGTGGAACTGAGCCGATGGTACTACCATCTATCGGGCTGATGATGTCCAATGTGTTGGCGATACCGTTTTGGAATTTTCCTGCGATATAGTTGGTCGCTTTTGGAATTTCAACGTTTGTAATCATTTTATTTTTATTTGTAGTCGACAAATTTATTTACTTAGCTGAAAAATTATACTTTTTTAAAATTAACAATTTAAAGCGTGGCAAATAAATTTGCCCGTTACGATTTCATAATTCTATCCAACGTCCGCACCAAGGGCGTGGCGATGATAGTACAGAGTACCAAACAGATTATCGCTATAATCAGTACAGAGGAATAATCATTATCTCCTAAAAATGCTGCGGCAATGGCAGGGCCAACCGCATATCCACCTGCTTGTATGGCAGGTAGGATAGCAGCATACCTACCCGATAAATCTATTTCAACGGCAAAAAGCAATAAATAAACAATAGCGAAGCTAAAAGCAAATTGCGTCAGAGACATACCAATAAAGTAACTGGTTTTATCAAAAGCGAATAAGACGAAAATGCCTACAATGAAAATTGCCAAACCGATTAATGTGGGAAGTAGTCGTCCAAATTTTAAGCCGACAATATTCGCTATTACCGCCCCAAAAAAAGAAGTGACCATAGAAATAGCTAACGCATTTCCTACCATTTGGATGTCCATGCCCAGAAAATTGCCGAACCGTTCTGATAAGGTTAATACTACACTTTGGCCAATGTAAAAAATAGCTACGTTCACCATAGCCAATAGTAAAAGGTAGGCTGATTTTTTGTCCAATGGTGGTTGGGCTTCTTCGGTAAAAATTTTTCCTCCTGTAATGGGCAGCCACTTTAAGGCCAATAATACCGCAACTCCTGTAGCAAGTTGAGCATAAAAGACAACCCGCACTCCCTGTGTTTCCATCATACCCGGCAACCATAAAAAAGTACCAATGGACAAAGCCATAATGACTGCCATAGCAACAGAAAACATTTTTTCGGGGCGTTCACTATCTCCAATTGCTGCTGTAGCTACTCCCATTGATAATCCAGCTCCGAACTCAGCCAAAAACCTGTAAAAGCAGAGTTTAGTATAATTGCTCTCTCCAACACAAAACAAATTGAATATAATAATGCACATCGCACCAAAAGCTACCAAGCCATACCAATTTGCTTTTTTAATGACTGCCACCGCCAATACTGAACCCGCTGCCAGCCCTATCAAATCAATAGAGGCTAGCAAAGCCAACGATTGCTCCGAAAAACCATAGGCAGCCGCCAAGCCTCCCAAAATGAGTGTTATAAATAATGCCCCCAAACTTGCTGTGCTGTAAATGGTGACGGTGGCAATCGTTTCGTAACCGTCAAATTTATTTGACTGGTTTATAAACATAAAATTGAGTTGAATAAACCTGTTTGTGAATAATTGGTGACTTGGTACTCGACTTTTGCATTGCCGAATTAAATTTGTCCAGCAATGGGAAATTGCTGGACAAAAGGGTGGTTTTGCTGGACAATTTCCTATTGTCCAGCAAATTATATTCAATAAGCCTCCTTTTCCGAACAAAATTTTCCAATGCAAAAGTGGTGTTAGTAGTTTTAATTTAAAAATGGAGACTCAATTATGATATTGGCAAAAGACACAGCGCACTTTCTTTTGAACCTATCAAATAAATTTGACGGTTACGATTTTAAATAACTATACGGATACTCCTCCCAACGCTCAACTATCCGAGCCTTTACAGGATTGTTTAAAATATAAGCCACAATATTGTCAAACTCTTTCCTATTCCGAACATAATGGTCATAGCTCTCCCGTTGCCAAAATTTACCACTCCGTCTTAGCTCTCGATTGGCATAAACAGCGCTAGGTCCTTTGATTCGTTTCATAATGTTCTGAAGTGGTTCAATGTCCAGCATTTCCCATTCCCACGGCACATAGTCGTTGGGGAGTTGGATACTCGTGTCAATCAAAATATGAACGTGATTGGACATGATGCAAAAGGCTATCAAATCATATAAATCACTATCGAATCGGAGCAGTTCTTTTTTTACAATTTCTGCTATCACTGGATTTTTTAAATAATGCGGCCCTTTGTCTGCTTTGTCCAATAGGGCATCGTATCGGGCAAAAAACATATAACCTTTCCTTATAACCTCTAATCTTTTTGAACCTGTCAAATAAATTTGACGGTTACGTAGTCACCCAAACAGCTTTCTCTTGGGTATATAATTCCAGCGCACTCTTGCCCATTTCCCGACCGATGCCACTTTGTTTGTATCCACCAAATGGGACGGCTGCGTCCACCAAATCATAACTGTTTATCCATACCGTACCCGCCTGTACATCATTGGCAAAACGGTGGGCTTTTTGAATATCTTTTGTCCATATTGCCGCTGCTAAACCATAATTACTATTATTGGCTCGTTGAATAACTTCTTCATAATTCTTAAAGGGGGCAATCACCACTACTGGACCAAATATTTCTTCTTGGACAATTTTTAAATGATCATTATTATGGCTAAAGATAGTGGGTGGTAAAAAATAGCCATTTTGCAAATGGCCTCCCAATCGCTGTCCACCTGTCACGACTTCCGCACCTTCGTTTTGTCCTATTTCAATGTAATTTAGTACACGGTTCATTTGTTTTTCAGTAATCATGGGTCCCAAATCTTTGTCCTCCAAACCATTCCCAACAGTCAGTTCCTCTGACTTGTTTTTTAGTTCTGCCAATACTTCATCAAAAACAGGTTGCTGCACATATACCCGACTGCCTAATGTACATTCCTGACCAGTATTGAAAAAACTGCTCCAAGGAAGGTTATCAGTTGCTGATTCCAAATCAGCATCTGCAAAAATGACATTGGGGGATTTACCTCCGAGTTCGAGACTTACTTTTTTCAGGTTGCTTTTGGCAGCGGTTGACATGATATGTGTACCTACTGCTGTTGAACCTGTAAAGCCTACTTTCGCCACCATAGGGTGCGTTGTAATAGCCTCTCCTGCTGGCAGCCCAAAACCTGTTACTACATTTAATACACCTGGAGGGAAACCTGCTTCCATAAACAGTTCCGCCAATTTAATGGTCGTCAATGGTGTTTGTTCGGAAGGTTTTATTACGACTGTATTGCCGCAGGCAATGGCAGGGGATATTTTCCAAGCAGCCATACACAATGGAAAATTCCAAGGGGTAATCTGTCCAACTACACCCAATGGCTCTCGCTTAATATAGACCAACTGATTGGGGGCAGAAACGGGAATGGTACTCCCCTCTATTTTGGTTGCCCAACCAGCATAGTAACGAAAGTGTTTGGCAGAATCTGCTATGTCTCCCAATGCGGCACTTAGCGGTTTTCCATTATTAAGTGTTTCCAATTCCGCCAATATTTGGGCGTCCCGTTCGATGAGTTCAGCGACTTTCCAAAGCAGTTTTCCTCTTTCGTCAGGCGTAATTTTTTTGCTCCAATCTCCGTCAAAAGCAGCTTTTGCCTCACGTACTGCGACATCTACATCCGCTGCATCTGCAAAGGGGACTTGAGCTAATTCTTCACCTGTCGCTGGGTTAATCAACGGATATGTTTTACCTGATTGGGCAGAAACCTTTTTACCATTAATCAGCATTTTTATGGGCTGATTAAGAAAAGATAATGTGTCTTGGTGTAATTGATAGGTTGTTGCTGTCATATTATCTATAAAAAATTATCGTTACTAATGAATGCAGGTAAGAAGACCTGTGGGTATTCGTTTCAAATCAGTCAGGAGACTGAAAGCAACGAATACTGATATATTAGTTTCCCAACTTAAAATCGTTATCGTATTTGTCTCCTGACTAGCATGTTGAGAACTAACAAATAAGTTATCTTTATAATTTCTTCTTTGTTAGTCAGGCAAATAAATTTTGCCAAAGCCCTAACTTAACTACTTATTCCATTCAAATACATTATTAAATTTCAATTTGACCCCTACTAGGCGCGGAGCACCAGGTACATAGAGAGCCCCAGCGTCAATAAGGTCTTCCGCATATACAATATAGTCCTTATTGCCTAAATTGCTACCAAAAAGGGTAAAGTTCATTTTACCATTAAACAAATTTTCAACTCCAATCTGGGCATTGAGTACACCATAAGCATCAGATGATTCTGCATCTAAATTTTCACGCGTATAATATTCCCTGCTTTGATATACATAATCTGCACGAATAACGAGATCTCCAAAACTCATTGGTGCTACATATTGTCCAATTAAACTAAAAGAAGTTTTGGGGCTTCGGTTAGGCACATTTCCAGTAAAATCTAAACTAATAGGTTCAAAAGTAGCAGGGTCTTGTTCCTGTACTCGGTATTCTTTATATTCCGAATTGTTTAAAGCCAAATTGGCCATGAGGTCGAAACCTTCTGCCAAATTAAAAGAGGTTTCAATTTCAACCCCCATGCTATTTACATTACCTGCATTGGAGGTCTGAACAATAGCATTAGCAATTGTTAAAACCTGTAAATTGGAATAATCAGATAAATACCCAGATATATTCAACTTGACTTTGTTATCGGCAAAAGTAGATTTCATACCCACTTCATAGGCATTGTTCGTCTCTGGTTCAAACGGCTCTGCTGTAAAGGTATTAAATCCACCCGTTTTAAACCCTTTATTATAACTAGCAAAAAACATCACATCATCAGAAGCCTTATAATCAAATGCTATACGTGGTTGCACATCGCTATAGGTTTCGCTACCAGATGCATCCGCTGTGGCTCCCAATATGAAATTATCACCTAAGACAGCATGGAGGAAACCCGTTCCTAGTACAGATTTAGTTGTAAAATCTTTCTTATCATAAGCATACCTCAATCCTACTGTAACATTAAATTTATCACTTAAAGCATAAGTGGCATTTCCATATAGAGAATAACCTGTATAATCACCCGTATCATCGACCGTTTCCGTTGCGGCGTTGATACAACCAGGGTTGTCTATACAAAGATAATTCATGTCACCAGTAAGGAAGGAAATACCAGTAGCTGGGTCAACAAAAAACACTTGTTCAATAGTAGCATCATCATAAGTCACAGTTTGCCCCATGGTTAAGTCTTCTCTAAAAATACTTCCTGCAACCATCCAATTGAATTTTTCAGAATTGCCCTTTAATCGAAGTTCCTGTAAAAAATTGGTGGCTTCCAATGGATTTTGATAGTTGATTAAATAGACTGGCGAACCATCTGTATCTTGTTCGTAATTTTGCTTGGTATTGTTAAGTGCCGTAATGGACTGGAGAGAAAGGTTATCATTGAGTACAAAGTTGGCAGTAAGATTCCCTGCATAGCGTTCTGTTTTTTCTGCTGGTTTAAAATCTGATTCAAATTCTCTAGCAAATTTATCTGGCGTAGCACCAAGTAATTCATTAATGGATTTTGAAGCAACGCCCCCTCCGTCAAGATTAGTCTGTTCTAATCTTAGCGTGAAATTAACTCTACTAGAAGGCTTATATAAGAAAGATAATCTATTGGCAATAGTATTAATATCCGCCAACTGGTAATCATCCTGATTACTCAAAGAGCGGAGTCCATCTCGGAAAGAGGCTTTACCCGCAAGGCGTACTGCAAACTTATCGGAAGCAGGAAGGTTTAAAACATAATTGCCCTCTAATTGTCCCCAATTTCCAAAATGTCCACCAAATTCAAAAGACTTCTTAAACTTAGGTTTATTAGAATGGATACTAATTACACCAGCAGAGGCATTTCTACCAAAAAGTGTTCCTTGTGGCCCTTTTAAAATTTCAATTCGGGCGGCATCAAAAAAGGCAAGTCCAGCGGCGGCAGTACGTCCATTATACATACCATCCGAAAAAATGCCCACACTTGCTTCTGCACCAATACCAAAAACATTCGTACCAATGCCTCGAATTGTGTAGTTTGCCTGACTAGTGGATAAGTTTTTCCCTGTTAATCCAGGAGCATAACCTACCAAGTCTTCTATTTCGTTCATTTCACTACTGCGACTCAGGAAGGTCTGGTCAACTACTGCAATTGCCATAGGAACTTCTTGCAAAAGCTGCTCTTTGTGCTGCGCTGTAACAATCACCTCATTGGTAGAAAAACTTTTTATAGATAAAGCTATGTCTAAATTATTGGCATTCTCATCAGTAATAGCTACTTCTTTTGCAGCATAGCCTGTATAAGATATTAAAATAAATTTAGGTCGCTCTCTAGTTTCTAATGTAAAAGTACCGTCTAAATGTGTTACTGTTCCTATTCCAGCTCCTTTAACTTGTACAGTAGCCCCAATTAACGTCTCACTTGTTTCTGCATCCCTCACAATTCCTGAGATAGTTGACTGAGCGTAGGAAAAAACAGGTACTTAAAAGCACCAATGTTGTTAGGTGGACAATCTTTTTTATGTAATATGCTATCTTTTCCATAATAAGTTAGAATTAGTGGTTAGTAAAACACAGGCATTGTTTTGATGGGACAAAGTTTTGGGCTCGTCCTAAGCTTAAACATTGTTCATCTTGCAAGTGAATAGCAAAATTAGAAAGCAGTTTATATGGATTGATAGCATTTCAGGACAGGATGTTGACATTTTAGGACAGAGCTTTTCTTTTCCAAACTTATGCGATTAATTTTGAGCTATTAAAAAACTTAAGATAGGTGTTCTCTGAATTAACTCAGAATAAATGTTTGCTTTCGCCTTATTTTATAAAGTTATATCTGTCCTAATATGTAACATTATTGTCCTAATATGTAACCATTCAATTGTTTTTTTTCCACAAAATTTGGGCTTAGAAACCTTATAGGCTTGAAGTCCATTCGATATATTTTACTGTTATTTATGAACTTAAGAAAATGAAACTCAAAAAAGAAGATTATTTAAAATTATATCGTAATCTTGTTCGGTCACGTACACAAGACATTATGTATGCCAGCCGATTGAAGAAAGGTAAATTGACCGCCTTTTATCATCAGGCAGAAGGCATGGAAGCCCCTGCTGTTGCTCAAGCCTCTTTTTTGAGAAAAGACGATTTTATGTATCCGCATTATCGGGGGCATAGTGTGCCGCATCTATTGAGCAAAGGCATTGACATAAAAACCTATTTAGCAGAGCATTGTACTAAGGCAACGGGTTGTAGTGCGGGAGTAGCAGGTATTCATTATAGTTATCCTGAAGACGGTGTTTTTGGTGTATCGGGTGCGGTGGGATTGGTAATGCCTATTGCTATGGGAAGTGCTTTGGCAGCCAAGAAAAATGGAAAGGGGCAGGTCTGTGTGGTTTCCATTGGAGATGGAGGGACAAATAGAGGACTGTTTCATGAAACTTGGTTGTTTGCTTCTAATTGGAAATTGCCGCTAATTATGGTTTGTGAAAATAATGGCTTGGCAATGTTCACTTCTTACAAAGAATCCCAACCGTATGAAGACATTGCCTCTTTAGTAAAAGGATACCAGGTACCCGTCGCAGTAGTGGACGGGCAGGATGTTATTGCTATTTCCAAAGAAATGCTAAAAGCCATTGAAAGGGCAAGAAAGGGAGAAGGTCCTTCTTTTATCGAATGTAAAACGGAACGATATAATGAACATGACATTGGCACACCCGATTTGGTAGAAACTCGTCACCGCACCAAAGAAGAAATTGACAAATTACGGGAACGGGACCCCGTCAGAATTTGTGAAGACCAACTGTTGAAAAAGAAATACCTCACTCCTCAATTGATTGAACAAATCAAAGCAGAAGCCAAAGCAGAAGCAGATGAGGCAGAACGCTTTGCAGATGAAAGCCCATTGCCCACTCCTGATATTCTGGAGCGGTTGCTCTATGCGCCATCTCCATAGTTGGCAAATTTATTTGCCGGATTCAAAAATTGTAAATAAAAAAAGAGCCACGAATGCACCAATTGAAAATTATGAAAAGTATGTGCATCGGAGTTGGCAAAGCTTGTCCTGCATGACCATCGGGATTTATTCTTAGCAGGTAAATTTGCTTGCCAATTCAATTATAAAAAAACATAAAAAACCGGTCAAATAAATTTGACGGTTACAGGTTATAGAATAATGAGAGTACAAACCTATATACATGCCATTAAAGAGGCATTTGAAGAAGAAATGCGTCGGGATGAAACCGTATTCATCTTAGGGGAAAGTGTTCGAGGAGGCGTTTATATGCACACCGAAGATTTGATAAAGGAGTTTGGCCCTGAACGAGTCATGGATACGCCTTTAGCAGAAAATGGCATTGCTAGTGCTGCCATTGGTGCCGCTTTGGCGGGTTATCGCCCTATTGCCGATTTTATGTACACCGATTTTATGTATATCGTAGCGGATGAAATCAGCAAAGCAGGGCAGTGGCATTTTCTACAAGGTGGAAAATCAAGCGTTCCTATGGTATTTCTATCCTCCAATGGCGGTGGCTTGCAAATTGGAAATGACCATTCCAAAATGCTCACAGGATTTGCCTTGCACAATGTGGGTTGCAAGGTCGTTGTCCCTTCTAATCCTGCGGATGCAAAAGGCTTGATGAAGGCAGCTATTCGGGACAATAACCCCGTTATTTATTTCTGGCACAAGAATCTTTTGATGGAAAAAGGAGAAATTCCCGAAGGAGATTATACGGTTCCCTTTGGCAAAGCCAATATTGTAAAAGAAGGCACAGATGTAACAGTAGTGACCTATGGGGCAATGGTCAAACAAGTGATGAAAGTCGCCAAAGAATTGAATGGTACAATTAGCGTGGAAGTCATTGATCCTCGTACTTTAGAGCCCCTAGATATGGACACTATTTTAAATTCCGTTGAAAAAACCATGCGCTTGGTTATTGTAGATGAAGAACGAGAACGCTGTGGTTTTGCAGCTGAATTGGCAGCACAAGTGATAGACAAAGGTTTCGATTTATTGGATGCTCCTATCAAACGGGTTTGTTCTAAAAATTATCCACTTCCTGCTGGACCACTTGAAATGGATGTTATCCCTCAAGCAAAAGATATTAAATTAGCTATTGAAAGTGTGATGGTGTAGTCAGCTTTATTCGCCTGACGGAAAAAAGTTAAAAAAATGGCAAAAGAAATAAAATTACCCAAAGTTTCGATGGGGCAAACCGAGGGCAGCATATCCGACTGGCTAGTGGAAGAAGGTACGTGGGTAGAAAAAGATCAGATGATTATGGTCATGGAAACGGAAAAAGTCGCCTACGAAATAGAGTCTTCGGATGCAGGATATATTGTTTTTCAAATAGAACTCAACGAAGCAGTTCCTTGCGAAACCGTCGTGGCTTTATTGGCGGAAACGGAAGAGGAATTAGCCAACTTAATGCAAAATAAAAAAGGAGATGGCACGGCTCAACCAGTAAGTTCTCCTCCACAAATCGCCCCCACCCCTTCCAATGTTGCAGGCGTTTTGGTAAGAGAAGAAATCAGACCCAATTCCAGTCAAGCCATTGCCACTCCATCTGCCAATACCAATGCTCGTTCACAATCCAACCGTCGGGTTTTAATTACGCCTGTTGCTAAGAAAAAATGCCAAATCCACAACCTCGATATTTCCAAAATAACAGGAACAGGACCGAATGGTCGCATTCAGAATAGAGATGTCGAAAAGGTGCTTAACCAGCAACAACAAGCCCCAGCAGTTGTGGCAGCATCACCTGCCCCTGTTGCCACTTCTAAAGTGGAAATGTTTCAAGGAACTCGTGTCAAGGCAAGCATACCATTTAGCGGTATGAGAAAAGCCATCGCTGAAGGGGTGATGAAAAGTCTGCAAAATACGGCGCAACTGAGTTGGTCTGCCGAAATTGATGTAACGGATATTTTGAAGTTACGAAAAAAATGGAACACAAAACTGGCAGATAAAGGCGATAAAATTTCCATTAATGACATTATGGTATATGTTTTGGCGAAAGCTATCAAACAAGTACCACAAGTCAATTCCGCTTTGGTCGGCAATGAGATAAAAATATGGGAGGACATTCACATTGGCATTGCCGCTGCTATGAAAATCAGTGAATACGACTATGGATTGGTCGTACCCGTTGTCCGAAATGCAGGGCAAATGTCTTTGATAGAAATCAGCCGAGCCAGTAAAGTATTAATTGGCAAAGCAAGAGAAGGAACACTCACTCAAGAGGATATGCAAGGCGGTACAATTTCGATTTCCAATAATGGCAGCTTGGGTCCTGGTTGGCGAATTGCTACTCCTGTATTGGTCTATCCACAAGCGGTACTAATACAACCATGTGGCATGGAAGAACGTCCCGTTGTCCGTAAAGGAAAAATCGTGGCTCGTACCATTATGCCCATGAGCTATACTTTCGACCATCGGGTGTTGGATGCCGTGCCTATGTATGATTTACATTCAAGAATGAAAGAAATGTTAGAAGATATGGATTATTTGGTGCTGTAACCGTCAAATCGTTTCCCCCACATCCTCCCAATTCGGATTGCGTTGTGCCTGAATACGGTTAAAGCGAGCATCAACGCCTGCTTGAAAATCGCCCGTATTAGGCATGACATAAAATTGGTTTTCCTGAATGGCTTTTAAAGTGGCATCTGTAACAATTTGTGGGTCATCACCGCTCGCAACTACTTGTCTGATAGTAGCAGCCAGTTCAGGATCTTCATTTCCTGTCAGGTTGGCTTCAGCCATATTGGTGCGGGTATTGCCAGGGCAAACTAAAGATACACCGACTTTGGATTCGGCTGCCAAGAGGTCATAATAAAGGGATTCGGAAAAAGCAGTCACCCCAGCTTTGGAGGCAAAATAGCCTGCTTGCATGGGCGCAGTTATAAATGCAAAAATGGAAGAGGTCACTACGATATGTGCTTCATCTTCTTTTTCTAATAAAGGCAAAAAAGCTTTTACCCCATAGAAAGGACCGCTGAGGTTGATATTGATATGTCGGTGCCAATTTTCAATGGTCATTTCGGGAACAGGAGCAAGACCAGAAATACCTGCATTTAAACACAGCAGGTTGACCTGTCCAAATTTCTCTTCGACCATTTTTGCCAATGCAAAATTGGCATCGACATCTCCAGCATCGCTGACAAGACCAATTAGGTTGTCACCTGCATTTAATTGGGCAACGGCTTTGTCAATAGAAGATTGGCGGGAGGCAGTTATGACCACCTTCATTCCTAAGTCCAAAAAGTTTTTCGCAAAGGAAAAACCAATGCCGTTTGCTCCACCTGTCACTACGGCTACTTTATTTTTAAAATTTTTAATCATGTCTTTCGTAGCGGGCAATTATTTGCCCTGCTTAAAATATTATAAAAAGAATCAGGCAAATAAATTTGCTGACTACATTAGTTTTTCGAGCATTTGTGGTGCCATGCCTGCGGTGATCCCTCCGTCAATTGGAATATTCGCCCCCGTAATAAATCTGCAATCATCGGCTGCCAAAAATTGAAATAGGGCAGCAATTTCATCAGGTTGACATAACCTTCCCAAAGCGGTCATGGTTTGGACTAGTTCCAACTGTGGGTGGTCATCGGGCCACATGACACCAGCAGTAGCACCAGGGCTAATAGTGTTCACACGAATACCCCGTGGTGCCAGTTCCATTGCAATACCTTTTGCCATCGTGACCAATGCGGATTTGGCTGCACCGTAAGCCGTTTCACCAAAATTTCCTAAGCCTGTAAGTAAGGTTGCATTGAATACAATAGAACCTCCGTCACGCATGTGGGGCAACGCATTACGCACCACCCGATAATGGGCAAGGCTATTGACGTTGAACATATTTTCGAGGATGTCGTCATTGGTATCCTCAATCATGGTAAATTCCACGACCGCTCCTGCATTGCTGATTAGAATATCAATACCACCCAGTTTTTCAGCAGCAGCATTGACCATTTTGGTAATTTCTTCAGATTTGGAAACGTCAGCGGCAATAAATGTAGCACCAATTCTTTTGGCTATTTCGCTACCTTCGCTACGACGCCCTGCAATGACAATGGTTGCACCATGAGCTATAAATCGCTTGGCGGTTGCGAGACCGATACCACTCGTGCCACCTGTGATAAGTGCTGTCTTTCCTGCTAATGAAAATGGGGGTTTTGACATGAAAGTAGATTTATTACATAGCGGGCAAATTTATTTGCCCAGCTAAAATTCAATGTAATTGCTAAGTTTATTTGGCAGATTGTACACATATAAAATTAATACCATTCAGAAAGTCAGGCAAGTAAATTTGCCGACTACGAGAGATGTGCATACTCCGCCAATATTCCTTGAAAATGCTGGGACAGCATTTCCCGATATTCCATATGGGTGAAAACATGCTGGCGGGGTTTTTCTGATTGCACTTCATTTACAATGTACTCCGCCACTTTCGCAGGAGGTAATAAAGGTTCGTCACCCATATCAACCGTCAGGTCATCGTTCATGTGTGTATCAATACCTCCTGGACAAACAACGGATACATATACACCTGCCTCTGCTAACTCGGCGGCTAAACATTGGGAAAAGCCTACCACCGCAAATTTGCTGGCAGTATAATACGTCCACCCTGGCAAACCAATCATGCCACCCAAGGAGGAAACATTGACGATGTGTCCCTCGCCTTGCGCCGTCATCATGGGGGAAAATGTTTTACAGCCCAACACCACACCATCTATATTCACTTTTGATTGTAAATACCAATGGTCAAGAGGGCTTTCCTGCAAAGTCCCTGTCCGTAAAACAGCCGCATTATTGCATAGCACATCGCAGCGACCAAATTCGGTTTGAACCTTTTGTAGGAGTGCCTCCCAAGAATCTTTGCTGCTAACATCTAAGGTTACACCCGTTCCAGCATGGCGGTTTCCTTTAATTGCTTGTAGGGATGCTTCTATTGCTTGAGCATTGACATCAGCGACTATCAAATTCGCACCTTTGGCAGCGAATTGTTTACAGAGTTCTCTGCCAACCCCGCCACCACCGCCTGTGACGATAATTACTTTGTCTTGTAGGTTTTTCATGTTCCATATAGCCGTCAAACCCGTCTGCCTTCAGGCAGGTTTGACAGGCTTTTATTTTTTTGAAAACAATTGTAATAATATAATTAGTCAGGCAAATAAATTTGCCGACTACGAAGATTCATTTAATTGCAGGACTTGCGCTAACTCTGCTTCATCATACAAATATTCTTCCCGAACGATTTTACCATTTTCAACGGTAAAATAACCCACTTCCCGAAAAATATGGCGTTCGCCGCTTTTTTTCATGGTAAAATCACTTTTAATAATGACAGAAAATCCCGTTGCGCCAATAAACGGACCTTCGGCAACCGAAACACTATTGATGTCCAGCCATTCTTCTGTAAGCCATTCTTCATGGTCTGCCATATTTTCGGCACCTGCTACCTCATTGGCATGTGCTGCGCCCCAAGCCACGGGTTCTACTTTTTGGGCATTATCTGCATAATATTTTTCGTAAGCCTCTCGGTATTTGTTTTGATTCCAGAGGGTGATGCAGCCATAGGCGATGTCTATGTATTCTTGATGTTTCATTGTTATGCGTTTCGTAACCGTCAAATTTATTTGACAGGTTTTTAAATTCTAAAATTCGTTTTTGTCAGTCAGGCAAATAAATTTGCCGACTACATTAATCTTGTTCAACGGTTTTAAAAACATCTGGCGTTTTTTCAAAAAATGAAGGATTTCGTCCTTCCTGAATATTGTTCCAACGATGTTCCATGTGCTTCCAAAAATGGTTGATATTCGGCGTAACATAAAAGGTATCGTTATGAATTGCCTCGATTAAAGCGTCAATAATGATGTCAGGCGGTGTTCCTCTAGTAGAGAAATAGTCAACCAAGTTTTTGACATAATCTCGTGAACCCCATGCTGTAGAGTCCCAAGCTGACGGATTGTCTTTGGTTGCTTCCAACACTTCCTTCAAATCATAATAGACACCATTATATGTGTTCCCTGGCATTACAGCGGTAATTCCAATATGAGAACCTTTCCCTTCAAAATCATAGTACAAACATTCTGCAAAACTCAGCAATCCTGCCTTGCACACATAGTAAGTGGCGGGGTCGCCTAACCCTGTCATCAGGCTAAAAGCGGAACAGGTAAAAATAATACGGGCATCTTCTTCTTTTTCCAAATAAGGTAGGAATGCCCGTTGACCAAAGAAAGGACCGTCCAAATTGACACCCAATGCTGTACGCCATCCTTTTTCTGTAATGTCCGAAGCCCGCCATCCTCCTGTACTTCCCAACAGAGCAGCATTGAGAAATACGATATTGACCCCTCCAAAAACTTCGACCGTCTCTCTGGCTAATGTGACATTGGCATCCATGGTGGATACATCACAAACTACGGTGTGAAGACGGTCGCCGGCATTTAGTTCTGCTTTCACTTTTTCCATTGCCGCTTCATCAATGTCTGCAACAACGACTTTCATTCCTTCTTTCAAAAAGCGTTTAACTGCTGACAGACCAATGCCGCTAGCTCCGCCCGTAACGACAGCTATTTTATTTTTTAAATCTTTGATTTTAGCCATACTATCTTTTTTTACGGAATTTTTATTTTTGGCAAACATAAAAAATTGCGGGTGGAAGATTATAACATTTTCGGACAGGTTTATTACATTTGGGGACAGAGGCTTTTAGACTTGTAACCGTCAAATTTATTTGACTGGTTCAAAGAGTCATTGTTTTTGAATAAAAATTATCTTTTTAGTCAGGCAAATGAATTTGCCGACTACTATTGGAGTATGAATGCAATTTTATCAAAAAACAAAAAAGCAACAACAATTTTCGTTATTAGAGCACTAGAAGTTATGCGGTCTCAAGGGGTAGAACTTGCTCCCTTGTTAGAGGGAATAGGTCTGCCTTCTGATTTTATGCAAAAACGGCCAGAACTTATAGAGGAATCGTTGTTACTTAGAGCGGAAACCCATGCTAGTAGAGCGGCTCATGAGGCTAAAATCTATGGACTTGGCTTCTTGTTAGCAGAAAAACTCATTATGTCAGATTATGGGATTAGTTCCTATGCTTTTTTAAGTTGTAAGACTTTAAGAAAAGCCATCGAACACAATATCCGGTTTGAGGAATTGCAGATTGATCGTCATAGAAAAGAATTAATAGAAAGAGGTAATCAGGCTATATTGAGGTACCATCTTGTTCATCCCGTTTATAAGAACATTGAAAGTCCTCATGTGAGATATATGCTTGAACTAGTACTGTTTGAAATGATATTATGGGTAAGGCAAGCGCTTGGCAGAGAGTATTTGTTTGATGAAGTTCATTTTGCATTTAAAAAATCAGATTATACGCTTATGTATGAGGAATATATGGGCTGTCCTGTAAAATTTGAGCAACCTTATACACAAGGCATTTTTAGTTCTTTCATTTTATCCTACAAATTAGAAACGGCTAATGAGAAAGTAGCTACTTTGTGTGGACAACAGTGCCTTTCTCTATTAGAAGAGTTGCAAAGTAAAAGTGGGTTAAGTGGAAAGGTACAACAACTTTTATCCCGCAAACCTGGCTATTATCCCAATATGGAGACCATTGCCAATGAATTGCACATGACCCCACGCACCTTGCGCCGAAAGCTGAAATCGGAAAATACAACCTATCGAGATATTGTCCTTCAATTACGCCTTGACCTTGCTTGTCAGTACCTTCGTAACACCCAACTTTCCATCAAGGAAATTGCTTATTTGTTGGATTATTCTGCTCCAACTGTTTTTCATCGTTCTTTTTTTAAGAAATATCAGCAATCGCCGAATAATTATCGGATGATGTCACTTTAGAAAATAAATGAACGGCAGGGGATTATGCCCCCTTTGTTTTAAACATTCTGCAGCATTATTTTTGAAAAGGTTTCATTAACCCCTAAGTTGACTAATTTTTAAGGGAACTACCAGAGATGCTTTTACATTAAAATTAATAAAATATAACAATGCTGCTTTCGCTGCCTCTTGAATAGATTGAGTGGGCGATTTTTATGCCTTGAAAACTAAAAAAGATAAGGATAAATGATTTATAGTCGATCACCCTTATTCCACCGCTTCAGAAGCAATATTTTATACATTTAGAAAAGAAACTTAAAAAAACAGCAAAATTATGGTTCAGGAAGGACCAAGAAAAAACGCATTAATAAAATTAAACTATATAATCAAAATGTTTTAATTAAGTATTATTCAATGTTTTTGTAAATATTTTGCTAATAAAAACTAGCCGAATAAACCTGCCCTCTCGATTCTTCAAAATTTTTTTTGAAAAAAAGTGGAGAAAAGTGGGAAGATGTGTCAAAAATTAATACTTTTGAATAAATAATGGACTTAACACCTTAATTTTAGTAAAATATTCATCAAAAGAGATGCCTCAATTACTTGGCGAATACGATTGCAAAATAGACTCGAAGGGGCGCATGCGAATGCCCACTCTGCTATTGAGGCAATTAGGGGAGGGTACGGCCCATACTTTCGTCATCAATCGAGGATTTGAAAAATGCTTGATTATTTATCCTGAAGCAATTTGGAACGAAATTACAAAAGATATTAATAACCTGAATATTTATGACGAAAAAAAGCGTCGTTTTGTTCGATATTTTTATCGCGGCGCTTCTAAGGTAACAACGGATAGCGCAGAGCGGATTCTTTTTCCAAAGCGATTAATGGAATATGCGAGCATCGAAAAGGAAATAATTTTATTTGCTTATAATGATCGAATTGAGGTCTGGGATAGTGTCGCTTACGATAAAATGTTGCAAGAAGAACCGGATGACTTCTCTGATTTGGCGCAAGAAGTAATGGCAAAGAAAGAAGAAGCGGAAGAAAGAAGCAGACCAGGAGGCGGTTGGACTTCTGACCAGTAAGCGAAAGTTGATAAAAATGAGTGATTATCATGTGCCGGTACTTTTGCAAGAAAGTTTAGAAGCTCTTGATATAAAGAAAGCAGGCGTCTATGTAGATGCAACTTTTGGAGGTGGAGGCCATTCAAAGGGAATTTTGGAACGACTCGGTGAAAAGGGACATTTAGTTGGCTTTGATCGGGATGCAGATGCAATCAAAAATGTCCCCGATGACCCTCGGTTTACTTTTGCACATAGCAATTATAAATATCTGCAACAATTTTTGCGCTTGTATGGATTTAAAAAGGTAAATGGGATTTTGGCAGATTTGGGGGTTTCTTCTTATCAATTGGATATGGCAGCAAGAGGGTTTACCTTTCGACAAGATGTAGATTTGGATATGCGCATGAATCAGCAGTCGGAAAAAACAGCAGCTACTATTATTAATAATTATGCAGTAAAAGAACTGCAACAGTTATTTAGCGAATATGGGGAGGTGCGAAATGCCAAGACGCTTGCTTATCGCATAGCGGAAGAGCGACAAAAAAAGGCAATTCGAACTTCTGGCCAGCTTATACAAATTGCACAATCGCTGGTTAGAGGTAATCGAAATCGCTACCTGGCACAGGTCTTTCAGGCCTTGCGTATTGAAGTTAATGAAGAAATTAGCTCTTTGAAAATTTTTCTGGAAAAGGCTGCCCAAATATTAGAACCCGGTGGCAGACTGGTTATTATTTCTTACCATTCTTTAGAAGATAGACTGGTTAAGTATTTTTTCAAAACGGGCAATTTTAAAGGCATACCGGAGAAGGATTTCTATGGGAACATCCTGACACCTTTTAGTATTATTACAAGAAAGCCATTACTTCCTTCTCCGGAAGAAATAAAAGAAAACCCTAAAGCGAGGAGTGCAAAATTAAGAATTGCAGAAAGAAAACAGTGTTGAAAATGGCAAAAAGAAAATCTATAAAAGGTTATCCTGCATTGAGTACTCTAAGTGCCAAATGGGTGTTATCCAATCTGCCATTTGTGTTTTTTTTAGGGCTTTTAATAACTGTTTATATTGCCAATCGGCATTATTCAGAAAAAAATATAAGAGAGATTCAGGCAATTCAACAGGAAGTAGATGAATTGAGGTGGCATTATTTATCCTTAAAGTCGGCCTTGATGAAGGAGAGCAAGCAATCGGAGGTGGCAAAGGAGGTTAGTCAACTTGGACTAAGTAATAAAGGTGAACATCCGGTGAAAATTCTAGTAGAATAGGAGTCGCTCCAAAAGGGTAATCTGCAATCTGAGAAAACATGGCAAAGATTATCAATATAAAGAATGAAGTACTAATAAGAGTATATATCGTAGGATTTTTGATTGCCTTGATTGCCTTGATTATTATGGGACAGGCAGTAAAAATCCAAATGGTGGAAGGGGAGAAATGGAGGCAGATACGCGATAGCATGCTCATTCAGGAAATAGCTGTAGAAGCAGAACGTGGTAATATTTTTGCTTCCGACGGAAGCATCTTGGTCACCTCGTTGCCGTTCTTTGACATACGATTTGATCCTACTGTCGCAAGTGACGAAATTTTTAATGCAGATGTTGACTCTTTAGCGCATGCACTGGCCACTATCAATACGGAACGAACAGAAGGGGGATGGTATGAGTATTTGATTGACAGGCGGGCAGCTGGCAGTAAGTACCTCAAAATAAAGGACAGGGTTAATTATTCCGAACTGGAACGAATTAAAGCCTTTCCTATCTTCAACGAAGGCCGATATAAAGGCGGATTTATCGCCGAGGAAAGATTTAGAAGATATAGACCCTTTGGCGCGTTGGCACGGCGAACGCTCGGCCGCGTGGACAACGAAAAGGGTATAAAAATAGGCTTGGAAGGATATTTTGATGGTATTTTAGCTGGTGAATCAGGCAAACGTCTGATGTACAATTTAGCAGGAGATGGTTGGATACCTGTAAGTGATTTGACCCAGATTGAACCGCGAAAAGGGGAAGATATTATCACTACACTGGATGTTAATATACAAGACATCACCCACAAAGCATTATATGACGCATTAAGATATAATAATGCAGAATATGGGACTGCTATTGTAATGGAAGTGAAAACGGGCGCTATTAAAGCCATCGCCAATTTGGGAAAATACGAAGACGGCTGGTCTGAAAGCTTTAATTATGGTATTGGTACGCTTTATGAACCCGGATCAACCTATAAATTGGCTTCCATTATGGCTTTAATGGAAGACGGATATGTCGATTTGGAGGATTTGGTAGAAATTGACTCCGGTAAATATCAGTTTTACGAAGAAACGATGGAAGATTCTGGTAGAGAATCTTTTGTGACAGATACCACGACCGTCCGGCATGCCTTTGAGATTTCTTCTAATGTCGGAATTGCCAAGCTAGTTAATCATTATTATAATAGGAATAAAAGGGCTGGCAGATTTATCAAAAGACTCCAGTCTTTTTACCTACATCTGCCCACTGGCGTAGAGATTAAAGGGGAACAAAAACCCTATATGAAAGAAGCCTATAATGCGCAAGACCTCTGGAGTGGCAATACCTTGCCCTGGATGGCAATAGGCTATGAAGTTACACTGACTCCTTTGCAGCTTCTAACCTTTTTTAATGCAGTAGCGAATGATGGCACCATGATGAAGCCTTATCTGGTGAAAGAAATTCAGCAGTTTGGCCAAACCATTGATAAAAATCCACCTACGGTTATCAAGCGCAGAATCGCCTCTCACAGCACCATCAAGAATGCACAGGAATTGCTGGAAGGAGTAATAGAGAGAGGCACTGCCCATAGATTGAAAAGCAGTCGCTACAAATTTGCTGGAAAAACAGGCACTGCCCAAGTCAATTATCACAAATTAAAACCGCGCTCAGAAATTCGACACGTGGCTTCATTTGCAGGCTATTTTCCTGCTAAAGACCCAATATACTCCTGCATTGTGGTTGTCAATGACCCCAAGGCACACAGCATATACGGTGGGGATGTAGCAGGACCGGTCTTTCGAGAAATTGCTGACCGATGTTTTGAAACCCAAACGGCTTTCTATAATTCCATGAACCCTCGCAGTACCAACAGGCTTCTTACAGAAGCATTGCCGCATGATAATATTGGCTACCGACCGGATTTTGAATCCATTTTGAATTCAGTGAATATAGATTTTAGAAAGCAAACTCAGAAAGAGTGGGCGGTCGTAAAATCCTTGAATGACTCGTTGAGGTTAAGCGGAAGAACCATTCCTGATAAAAAAGTACCCAACGTGGTAGGAATGGGGCTGCGAGATGCACTTTACCTTCTGGAAAATAAAGGACTACATGTTAAAATAGTAGGAGTTGGAAAAGTACAAAGACAATCTATTCTTCCTGGAACTAGAATTAGAGGGCAGGAAATAAAATTGTTTTTGGGCTGAGTTTTAAAATCAATAATTATTATGATTGAAAAACAAATTTTCGATAGCTCCTTAACAACTAAGATAACAAAAGCGAATAGCAAAAGATGCCAAAGGCCTTTTGCACAAATTCCCTTCACACTATGAAATTGATGCCGCTCTTATCTACTGTACCTCTTGAAAAAGTAGTTGGTACATTGGAAAAAGAGGTAAATGAGGTAGCCTTTGATTCCAGAAAGGTAAAGCCTGCATCTGTGTTTGTTGCGGTCAAAGGAACACAGGTAAACGGGCATCAATTTATTGAGCAAGCCATATTGAGGGGAGCGGGAGTTATAGTTTGTGAAGAATTGCCCAAAATTTTACAAAAGGCGATTACTTATATAAAAACGGCAAATAGTGCAGCAGCTTTGGGCATCATTGCCCATAATTATTATCAACAGCCTTCTGAAAAATTGCACCTGGTTGGAGTTACCGGTACTAATGGTAAGACGACGACCGCCACTTTATTGCATCGTTTGTTTACTAGATTGGGCTACAAGGTGGGTTTATTATCAACCGTTGAAAACAAAATTGGTCAGCAGACGATTTTAGCTACCCACACAACACCAGATGCCTTGACGGTCAATGCCTTATTGAATGATATGGTAGAAACGGGTTGCGAATATGCCTTTATGGAAGTTAGTTCACATGCCATTCACCAAGAACGAATTAGTGGCCTGCAATTCAGAGGGGGAATTTTTACGAACATATCGCATGATCACCTAGATTATCACAAAACCTTTAAAGAATATATCAGAGCAAAAAAAAAGTTCTTTGACGATTTGCCAAAAAATGCTTTTGCATTGACCAATGTAGATGATAAGCACGGCAAAACAATAGCACAAAACACGATTGCGAAAGTTGCTACTTATGGATTGAGGCGATTGGCGGACTTCAAAGCTAAAATTCTAGACAACAGAATGGAAGGCTTGCATTTGACCATTAATGATCAGGAATTATTTTGCCGTTTGGTCGGTGTATTCAATGCTTATAATTTACTGGCTGTTTATGCAACGGGCAAATTACTGAACTTTAAGGAGTTGGAATTATTGACCGCTTTAAGTGATTTACGACCGGCTGAAGGGCGATTTGATACGTTTACGAAAAATGGCAAAATTGGAATTGTGGATTATGCCCATACACCAGACGCTTTAGAAAATGTGCTTGATACCATTCAAAAAATAGCGAATCGGTCGCAAAAAATTATCACTTTAGTGGGCTGTGGAGGTGATCGAGATAAAGCAAAACGGCCTGTCATGGCAAAAGTTGCCTGTAATAAAAGCGATGTGATCATTTTGACTTCTGACAATCCCCGAAACGAAGAACCAGAGGCTATACTTGCTGATATGGAAAAAGGCATTCCGTCAGAAGCAATAGAGAAAGTGTTAATTATTTCAGACAGAAAACAAGCGATAAAAACCGCTTGCCAACTTGCCAAATCCGGAGATATTATTCTCGTGGCAGGCAAAGGACACGAAAAATACCAAGAAATAAAAGGGAAAAAGTTACCCTTTGATGATAAACAAACTTTAATAGACAAACTTTAATAGACAAACTTTAATGGCAATAAAGCAGTGACAAAAACAACAGAATACTGAATTATGAGGGTAATCCAGTTGTTGTTCTCCAAGGTTTGGAGAAAGAATCTGTTGCGACTGCCACTGCCCGCTCCCGATAAGCGTTTATTGCTTTTTTAATGAGGAACTATTATCATTCTCAGATTGATGTTTGACAGTTTACAGCGGGTAAATTTTATTGAGATTGGGAAAGGCACTTAATCAATCAAAATAAACTACAAGATACCCGCTGTTTGCTGTTTTTGTGATCGGGAAAATAAAGGGGACCCCATTGTTTTCCTCGTTCCTTCAAAAGGGTTGCCACAGGAAAAGTGCCAATTCCTTTACAAATTTTTAATAGCCTTTTTTGCTTAGGCAACTCGCTTGTCAAAGATAAAAGTATTATTTGAATTTATTAAAAGTATTTTGAATTTGTTTATAAAAAAAAATGGATTCTTTATTCTTTGAAATTTTATTTATCCTTGCATTCAAAAAAAAGCCATACAAGAGAACCTTGAATAGATAAATTCAGGATTTTCCAATTCAAAACTTGACGACTAACTATGCTTTACCATTTTTTTGAATGGCTGCAGGAAAACTTTGAGTGGGCTGGATGGGCAAGACTATTTCAGTATATTACTTTTAGAGCCGGCTTGGCCATACTGATTTCATTGACAATTTCAATGATTTTTGGCGATAAAATCATTCATTTTTTAAAAAAACAACAGGTCGGCGAAACCGTTCGAGACCTTGGATTGACAGGACAAAAAGAAAAAGAGGGCACCCCAACCATGGGTGGAATAATAATTGTATTAGCTATAATACTCCCTTCTCTCCTGTTAAACGACTTAACGAACATTTACATCATTTTAATGCTTTTCGCCACTTTGTGGATGTCCGGTATTGGGTTTTTGGATGACTATATAAAGGTTTTCAAGAAAGACAAAAAAGGACTCCAGGGAAAGTTTAAAATACTAGGACAAATCGTATTGGGTATCATTGTCGGGGCAGTTATGCTTTTTAGCAAGGACATATTCTTGAGGATGGACGAAGAGTATGCATTGGATAAGGGACTAAAGCCCTTGAAGACTTTTGAAGTGCCAATTGATGCTAATGACCCCTCGAGGGTTCGAGATGTTGCTTATGTGAAAGCTCCGTTGACTAATGTGCCTTTTTTGAAAAATAACGAGCTAAATTATCACAACTTCTTGTGGTTTTTGGGCGAAAGTGCCCCAAAGTATATTTGGCTGCTCTTTATACCCTTGGCGATTATTATTATATCGGCGGTATCGAATGGAGCCAATTTAACAGATGGATTGGATGGATTAGCAACGGGCGTCTCGGCAATTATTGGTGGCACTTTAGGTATATTGGCTTATGTGTCGAGTAATACGATCATAGCGGATTATTTGAATATTCTGTATATCCCCCATAGCGAAGAGCTAGTGATTTATTGCGCTTGTTTTTTGGGAGGCTGTATCGGTTTTTTATGGCATAATGCCTACCCCGCAAAAGTGTTTATGGGCGATACGGGCAGTTTAATGCTGGGGGGCGTGATTGCTACGCTGGCAATTTTGATAAGAAAGGAATTATTGATCCCTGTTTTATGCGGTATATTTTTGGCAGAAAATTTATCTGTAATGCTTCAGGTGTCTTATTTTAAATATACGAGGAAAAAGGATGGAGTCGGCAGGCGAATTTTTCGGATGGCACCTTTGCACCATCATTATCAAAAACTGGGAATGCATGAATCAAAGATCGTCGCTCGTTTTTGGATTGTTGCTATGTTATTAGCCGTATTGACAATTATTACTTTAAAATTGCGATGAGAGCAGGCAGTGGGTGATAAGAATGCTGCTGACTTCTTCAAAAGATAAACATACATTTATGAGGAAACTACATTAAGCTACTCTTTTAACTTACCGGACTAATTAGAAAACCTCCGAGAAAAGAAATTGCTCTTGTAGTGGACTCTTTGACGAATTGGTGACCAGTGATTTAGGGACTAAGCGATTAATCGTTTAGTCGCAATTGCTAAATTGCCAATTACTCAACTACGGGCTGAAAGTATTTTAGGAAGGTTTCGAAAATTGTACTGGAAGGGAGATTTCCCACTTCTATTGCGATTTATTCCCCCATTTGATTAATTGAACTTCAATTAATCCCCCTTTCTTTGATACCTACCCCCCATAGGAAGAAAGTCAAAGATACAGTTCCGATTTAATAAAAAATTTACTTGCTTGTATAGAAAGTTAGCAGCTTGTCTATTACTTTGAAAAATCTGTGACGATAATACAAAAAGGCTAAATATCAATTGTTTGAATGTCCATTAATAGTAGAATATACGCTGAACTAAGAGGTGATCGAGTCATCTGGATGATCGTGGCTTTATTAGCCTTGTTTTCCATTGTCATTGTGTATTCTGCTACGGGAACACTGGCATTTCGGTATTACAAAGGTGATACTGGTAGCTTTTTGATTAAACAAATTTTGATATTGGGTTTAGGTTTATTTATGACCTATATCTGCTACTTATTGCACCCAAAGCGCTATGCTAAAATGGCGGCATCGCTCTTTTTGCTCGCGATTCCTCTATTAGTTTACACCTTGGCCGTAGAGGACGGAAGTGTCAATAGCGCAAGACGGTGGATAGAAGTGCCTTATATGGGATTTACTATCCAAACTTCTGAATTTGCAAAAATTGCCTTGCTTATTTACTTGGCAAAAGCACTTTCAATCAGCGAATATATTCAGGACTTTAATAGTGCTTTTATGCCGATTATTGTTCCGGTTATTATCATTTGTGGATTGATTGCTCCGGCGGATGGTTCGACTGCCTTACTATTATTTGCTACTTGTACTTTGTTGATGTTTATTGGTCGAGTGGAGTTAAAATATATTTTGCTGCTGTTGATGTGTGGGATTGTGGTATTTGCAACGCTTTATTTAATTGGTGAATTTTTTCCTGACAATGGGATTATTCGTTCTAAGACTTGGGTGTCCCGCGTGTCTGAATTTATGCTCAATGAGGACGGCGGCTGGCAGGTGCAGCAGTCTAAAATGGCGATTGCCAGTGGCGGCTTTTTTGGAGTAGGGCCTGGAAATAGCATGGTGAGGAATTATTTGCCGTCTCCCTATTCTGACTTCATTTTTGCCATTGTATGTGAAGAATATGGTCTATTAGGCGGTTTGATTGTGATTGGTTTGTTTTTGTTGTTGTTGTTTAGGGTTGCCAGATTAGTAACCAATAGTAGTAAGGGATTTGGAGCAATGCTGGCACTCGGACTCGCTTTATTGCTTGTGTTGCAGGCGTTATATAATATTGCTGTGGCCGTACATTTGGTGCCTGTAACGGGTTTGAATTTGCCGATGGTTAGTTATGGAGGAACCTCTTTGATTTTTACCTGTATTTCCTTTGGGATTATTTTGAGCGTAAGCAAAAATATCCAAAAGATTTCAGAAACGGAACCTGACAAGAATTAAAAATGAAAGTAATCATTAGCGGAGGTGGAACTGGAGGGCATGTGTTTCCAGCAATCGCAATTGCTGACGCATTGAAAAAAATAGATTCTAAAATTGATCTGCTATTTGTCGGCGCTAAAGGGAAACTGGAAATGGAAAAAGTTCCAAAAGCCGGTTATCCTATTGAAGGACTCAATCTGACGGGTTTTCAGCGAAAGCTAACAATTAGCAATTTCCTAAATGTGTTCAGGCTGCTTGGGAGCCTTTGGAAAGCTTTTTGGATTTTACGCAGATACCAGCCGGATGTAGTCGTTGGAGTAGGTGGTTTTGCAAGTGGACCCACTTTGGAAATGGCTTATAGGCTAGGAATTCCAACATTGCTCCAGGAGCAAAATTCCTATGCGGGCCTGACCAATAGATTATTGGCAAAAAAAGCTAAAAAAGTCTGCGTAGCCTATCCGAATATGGATCGCTTTTTCCCGAAGGAAAATGTCCGGTTGACGGGCAATCCGGTACGGCAAGATATTGACAAGTTGGTTCACTTAAAGGAGGCGGGGATCAAGCACTTTGGACTGGAAAAAGCCAAAAAGACGATTTTGCTTTTTGGCGGTAGTTTGGGGGCAAAATCCTTGAATATCGCTATGCGTTTTAATGCAAAAGAAATTTCGCAGTTAACTGATATTCAGATACTTTGGCAAGCAGGAAAACTATATTTTGAAAAATATAAAAGCTGCGATACTGCACTGTTACCCCATGTGCAAATACGCCCTTTTTTAAATCGGATGGATTTGGCTTATGCGGCGGCGGATGTGATAATTTGCAGAGCAGGTGCAGGGACGATTTCAGAGCTGTGCTTGGTGGGAAAACCAGCCATTTTAATTCCTTCTCCTAACGTGGCGGAGGACCATCAAACCCAAAATGCACAAGCACTTGTAAACGAACAAGCGGCGGTATTGATATCAGATTCGGATGCAACTTTAGAGATGATTCCAATGGCTATTCATATTTTGAGAAACGACCCCAAAGCGCGCCAATTAGGCCGGCAGATTCGAAAATTGGCGAAACCCAACGCTGCAATGGAAATTGCGCAAGCGGTCATTGAGCTGGCAAAAAATTGATTACTAAATTGTCGAATTGTTTGATTGCTAAGTACCCATGAAAACAATTCGATAAGCTGGCAATCGAGCAATTTTTTAAAATGGATCAACAAGAAGTCACGAAAACCCTTAAACGGCTTGGATGGATTGCTTTGGTTTTTTTAGTAATCGGGATTGTGGTTTCGGCAATTGAGAAAAAGCAAGCCACCAAAACCGTAGCTGTAGAGGTAAATATCCAGCATTTGCCGGATGGAAATGACTTGATTACTAAAGGGGATGTGCTTACCCTGCTCGATAGGAGTTTTGGCTTTTCTATGGAAGGCATCCCGCAGGATATTGTAAATGTAGAGCGCATCGAGCGGGTACTGGAAGAAGACCCGTTTGTACTGAATGCGGACGCTTTTATAGATGCGAGAAATGTAGTACAAATAGAAATAACGCAACGGATACCAGTTATCCGAATTATTGATAAGATGGAACTGAGTTATTACCTAGATAAAGACGGCAATCGTTTGCCTTTATCCAAGCATTTTACGGCGAGAGTATTGATTGCAACGGGTAATATTCCTCCTCATATTCCTGATTTTCTGGAACGGGAGCAACACTTACTCTATCAAATTTTTGAATTAAGTAAAAAGATTTTGAATGATGCATTTTTTTATCCAATGATCGAACAGATATACGTCAATAATAATAAAGAGTTCATTTTAATTCCCAAGTTGGGTAATCAAACAATTCTGTTCGGGAGGTATGAAAATGTAGCCATTAAACTGGAAAACTTAAAAATTTTTTATCAAAAAGCAATCGCAGAAGAAGGATGGCGAAAATATAAAACAATCAACCTGAAATTTAAAGGGCAAGTGGTGGCGGAGAAGCGTTGATTAGTGATTAAGAAATAACCTAAACATCGAGTCAATTAACAAGCTTTATAACTCTAATATTAAAATGCAAGGGGCATGGAAATAAAAACGAACCATCAAAAGGAATTAGTTGTAGCACTAGACATTGGAACGTCTAAGGTATGTGCCGTAGCAGGTCGAAAAAACGAGCATGGAAAACTAGAAATATTGGGCGTTGGCAAAGTGAACTCTACAGGAGTGATGAGGGGAGTGGTGACCAATATTGAAAAAACAGTAAAAGCGATTAAGGATGCGATTTCAGCAGCAGAACGACAAGCAAAACAAACCTTTAAAGTCGTGCACGTGGGCATTGCTGGTCAGCATATTAAGAGTTTACACCATCGAGGGATGTTGACTCGAGAAAATATGCACTCCGAAATTAACAAAAAGGATATTGATAAGTTAGTAGGAGATATGCACCGCCTGGTATTGCCGCCGGGAGATAAGATTTTGCACGTTATCCCACAAGAATTTACAGTGGATAATGAACAAGGAATCATAGACCCAATCGGGATGTCGGGTGTCCGTTTGGAAGGCAATTTTCATATCATTACTGGGCAGATTACGGCTTCTAATAATATTAATAAATGTGCAGAAAAAGCAGGCTATAAAATAGCGGATATTACATTGGAACCAATTGCTTCTGCGGCTTCGGTTTTGAGCGACGAAGAAAAAGAGGCGGGTGTGGCATTAGTGGATATTGGAGGAGGGACCACCGATATTTCCGTCTTTTACGAAGGCATTTTGCGGCATACGGCAGTCATTCCTTTTGGTGGAGAAGTGATTACTAAAGATATTAAAGAAGGCTGTACAGTGATGAAAAACCAGGCAGAAAAGCTAAAAATCAAATTTGGATCCGCTATGTCAGACGAAGTTTTTGACAATCGAGTAATCGCTATTCCAGGTTTGAAAGGAAGAGATCCAAAAGAAATTTCTGAAAAAAACCTGGCCCTAATTATACAAGCCAGAGTAGAAGAAATTCTGGATTATGTAGTTTGGCAGATTCGCCGCTCCGGTTATGAGAGAAAGTTAATTGGGGGTATTGTTTTGACGGGTGGCGGTGCTTTATTGAAGGATATTCACAAGTTGGCCGAATACCATACAGGACTGAATGCCCGAATTGGGATTCCTGCGGAACAATTGGCACATGGAAATATAGAAAAAGTATATAGCCCGATTTATGCCACAGTCATTGGCTTATTACTAAAGGGGATTGAGGCCGTTGAACAAGGTAAGGTAATGTACACGCATAAAGAGTCAAGCATTCCCGAAGTACCCGAAGAAGCGTTGGAGGCTGTGGGAGAAGACGAGAAGTGGTATGCCAATTTGTTTAGAAAAACCAAAGAATGGTTCGAAGCAGAGCCAGATGCCGAGTATTGATAAAAACGATTTGAAAAAATTCTTTAACCTGAGAAAACTTATATATCATGATGTTCGATTTGCCAAAAGGAGAAGGATCAATTATTAAAGTAATAGGTGTCGGCGGTGGTGGAAGCAATGCGGTTACGCACATGTTTAAACAAGGCATTGTAGGCGTTGATTTTGCTATTTGTAACACAGATATTCAGGCCATGGCAATTAGTCCGGTACCAGTCAAAATGCAACTTGGACCTACTTTAACTGAGGGTATGGGAGCAGGCTCCAAGCCACAGGTTGGTCGTCAAGCTTGTATAGAATCCATTGATGATATCAAGAAATTTTTGGAAAATGGTACCAAAATGCTTTTCGTTACGGCTGGAATGGGTGGCGGAACGGGTACGGGCGCAGCTCCTATTATTGCCAAAACGGCCAGAGAAATGGACATTTTAACGGTTGGTATCGTTACTTTGCCTTTTACTTTTGAAGGTAGAAAAAGAACGACTCAAGGGGGCGAAGGTCTCGAAGAACTAAAGAAAAATGTGGATACTTTGATCGTTATTTCCAATGATAAATTGCGTCAGATCCACGGCAACCTTTCTCTTTCCGAAGCCTTTGGAGAGGCAGATAATATTTTGGCGACTGCGGCTAGAGGTATCGCCGAAATTATCACCGTTCCTGGTTACGTTAATGTTGATTTTGAAGATGTAAATACCGTCATGCGAGAAAGTGGTATTGCCATAATGGGGACCGCTTCCGCAGAAGGAGAAGATCGAGCAAAACGAGCCGTAGATGATGCCTTGAATTCTCCCTTGCTGGAAGACAGTAATATAAGAGGAGCTCAGCACATTTTATTAAATATTACTTCTGGTACAAAAGAGGTGACCATGGATGAGATTTTTGAAATTACCGAGTTTGTCCAGGAGGAAGCAGGTTTTGGCACTAACCTCATTTGGGGTAATTGTTACGACGAAAACCTAGGGGATAAATTGAGCGTAACGATCATTGCCACAGGGTTCGAAAGCACAAAACCTAAAAAAGAACGTCGAGAAGACAACCGCATTGTCGTTTCGTTAGATGAAGAAGAATCGACAGGGGAAAGCGAAAATAAAGAGGGATATGGCTTGGCCTCCATTACTGGAGAGAATGCTACTACTTTTGAATTTGAGGATATTCAGTCCAGTATAGATCGTTATCGAAAAGATCGGTATTCTTACGACGAACCTTATGTGAAAGATGAGGATAGAGAACAGGTAGAAGAAGAATTGCAAAAACGACAGAAACGGGAAGAAAAACGTCGGCAAAAACTGCGCACCAATATCACTAAATTGAATAACCCACAGGTTATCAATGACTTAGAAAACGAACCGGCCTATTTGCGCCGAAATGTTCGCCTGAATAACGTCCCTCATTCTTCGGAAGAAACAATGTCTAATTGGTCCGTTTCTGAAGAGGAAGAACCAGAAATCAATAAAAATAATTCTTATCTGCATGATAATGTGGACTAATTAGACCTTATTCGGATTTGTGTGCCTCAGCATACAAACCGCCTCCAATCAGTAGTTTGGAATACAACAGGCTTTTGTCTACTTGTTAAAGTTTATCATGCAAAAAATATAAAAGCAAATCGAATCTTTCCTTCTTGAGAGGTAGTTTGGTGCAAACCAGACTGCCTCTTTTTTATGCGGCTG
The DNA here is from genome assembly GCA_965222705.1 of Saprospiraceae bacterium. Lineage (GTDB taxonomy): Bacteria > Bacteroidota > Bacteroidia > Chitinophagales > Saprospiraceae > JAFMDF01. The sequence continues at coordinate 189,376 of CBDCUO010000049.1, forward strand.
GGTAAATAGCACCCTAGTACTAATACAATTTTTTAGTAAAAAAGTAGGACAAGACTAAGTTTTTTTTAAAAAACCGAATAGTTGTGGTCACATTTCTTTCTGAAAGGACACACTATTATAAAATGACCTATTTCTCTACTAAAAAAACTAAATTACTATGAAAAAGCTGGATCAATCAAAATACCTTTTTTCCCGACTCAGTGCCAAGTCAATAAGGACCTATGAATGGAGTGATTTGGTGTTTGATTTAATCAATCGTTAGGCTCGTCCTTTAAAGATGCCTTTTCGATTAACCAGATAGATGGGGTAGGTCAACCTTCAAAAATGGAACACAATAAGTTCCAATAACAGCAATGAAATGGCTATCAAAATTTGAATTTGAATAAACCGGGAAACTTTCATAATTTTCAATTTTCGCCAAAGAAAGCAGTTTTTTAAATTTAGCAATATTAGGTTCAATGCGTGTGCCAATTATATAATAATCTAACAAACAGCCATTTGCAAATATAAAAATAAATAATTTATAAAATAAATGCCCGAATTCGGACAGTAGGTGTTCGATGCTGGCCATATATTTAGCCAGGACGGCTGTGCTTTTTTGCATAGGAATTTACGCCGATCCTTACTTTAAATTGTGAATCGGCGTACTGAAGTGTATTATTGAGCCAGGTAAGGGAGAGTCCGTTGATTTTTTACAATAACTTTGAATTTGCCTGCTTATAACTTCCTGAAAAAAATATCTCCACTCACTGTTTCTAAAGCCAGTAAATTAGAGCCTCCTCCATTTAATGAAGTAGCCACTTTTTTAGAATAAGCAGTACTTCTTTTATCTAGTTCTATATCAAAATCCGTATAAATTTCCCCTGTAACAGATTTAAACTTTAGCTCTGTTGAATGATTGGCAGGCAAAGCGAGATCAACAAAGCCGCTAATGGATTTTGCTCTTAAGTCCCCTTTAAAGTCCTTGATTTCGATATTGCCAGAGATGGTTTCTAGGCGAGCTATAGCGGCTTTTGGTAAAATGATTTCGTAATTGACTCGGAGGCAATAACTGCCTGGGCCGAAATATTGTTGTTGCTGATTACAGTCTCTCCAGATGTCTTTTTTACCTTTAAGATCATAATCCGTAGCAATCCGTAGCTCATTAGAATTGTCATCTATGTCAATAGTATGGGCTTCCTTTAATCCTTCCAACTGGTAGTCAATGACCGCCTTAAAAGCCACTTCTGATTTGTCCCAAGTTTGGACGGTTATATGCTGTCCAAACTTTAGATTCAGATTAACTTTCTTCCCTCTTGGAAGGGGAAAGTTTTTTTCGATAATTTTTTGTTGGGCGGACAATTGGAAAGTTAGCACAAACCCCAATAGGGTAATATATATTGCTCTTTTCATTTTTATTGTTTTTTATATTAGGAGAGAAATGCTTACAGAATATCCAGTTCATTTTGCTTTTCGCAAATAGATGTCATTATTGATGGTTCTAAGGGAAATCTCTACTCCTCCACCATTTAGGGTGCCGAAAATATTTCGCCCGCCTATCCGATGCATGTCATCCTTTTTTTTGCCCATCTCCAATTCGAGATCCGTGTAAATTTCACCATTGATGGATTTTAATTTAATATCTGTTTTGGCATTTCCCGGCAGAGTTACGTCAAGAAAACCATTGGTGCAATTCATAGAATTGGGCTGTTCTTGATTTAGGGAGCTAAAAACTACTTCTATATCTCCATTGACAGTACTGGCAATCACTGGTCCAGATGCATTCAGAATACTAATATCAGAACCATTACACTTTACTTCAATTTCGCCTTTTACCCCTTCAATTTTGATAGCATCACTTTCCCAACCTCTTTCCTCTAGCTCAACATTTACATTTTCAGGTACTTTTATACTAAAATTCATATTGTGGTGGGATGCTTTTTTTATGCTTATCACATTTCCGGCTTCTGAAACATCCAAGCCAATGCCCGTATTATCAACTGCGTTATTATAAAGAGGGCGCAGGCCTTTTGCCCGTTCTGGGGGCGGTTCGTAATCATTTGTTTCAATAATTACTTCTGGGCTATTATGTGTACTAATGTCAATATCTCCTTTGGATACTTTCAGAAAAATCTTTTTTTCAGCACTATTATTGCTGAATTTGGCAGTGAAGGTTTGTCCCCAAGCCCATTGGACAAAGAACATTAAAATTCCTAAAAAAAATAGATTCTTCATAATTTTTTGAATGTTTGAAACTGCGAAACAGTTTGGATGAACAATACAAGTTTTGTATCGGGTGATTTCTTATAATAGTGCTTCAATACCGGAAGCTGCTTTGGTTTTTACGACTTCCATTGTTCGTTGGTCCTGCAATAATTGCTGAAAGGGATGAACCGCATCTTTTGCTCTTAAATCAGTCAATACTTCAATGATGGCAATTTGCACCTCTGGGCTTTGCTGATTTTGCAACGCTTTAATTAATGCAACGATGACTTTATTGTTTTTTTCAAAGCTCGCTAATGCCTCGATTGCCTTTAAGCGTACATTAATATTGGCATCCAGATTCATCCGATTTATTAGGGCTTCCAAAATGCGTTCATCTGCTTCTATATTTTTTAAACTGATATTGACTCCTTTGATGCGGTCGCTGGCAGAGCTTTGATCCATCATGGATAATGCTAGCAATTTTTGAGTTTCCAATATTTTCTTTTTTAAGCTGGCAATTTCTTGTTCTTGACCCTGGTTGTTCTTCCATTGAATGCCAATGCCCGTTCCTAAAATAAGGAGAATAATTGCAGCGGCTATTTGTAATGCTTTCTTCCATTCTAAAGTGTAGATATTTCTAGTTTTAGGGCTTGGAGTTAGCACCATTTTTTGTTTTTCTTCTTGTAATAATTGCTGAAATCGCAGGTTTAGATTTTTTGAAGGCTGCACCATAGGAACAGCTTCCATTAATTGCTCTAAAGCTTGTAGATTCGTTAGTGTTTTGCGCCAAATTTCGGATTGTTGCACTTGTATTTCTACTGATTTCATCTGCTCGTCTGTAAGATTACCCTCCAGATAATCAATGAGTTGCGAAGTAATTGTTTGTATATCCATATTCTCTGGGTTGATAGTTGGAAGTAGATCAGTTTTTCATCGTAGATCATGCGGACTCCATTTTAAAGAAGATGTTTTTTAGAGCCTTAATAGCTCGATGCACCTTTACTTTTACAGCCCCTTCCGAGCATTGCAAAATTTCGGCTACTTCGGCATATTTCATCTTCTGAAAGCGAGTCATTACTAATATTTCTCTTTGGGGTTCTGGAAGATGTTTAATAGCTTGCTGTAACTGTTGCAAAGCCTCGGATTTCACTAGATTATTCTCTACAGAATGAACTTGAATTTCCAGACTCTCCGGTTGAACAAAATCAGAAATACGCAATGACTTTTTATAGCAATCTTTTTTTACATTTCTGGCGATTTGGTATATCCAAGAACGAAACTTCATGCTCTCCACATAAGAAGTGCGATACTTCAAAATGCGTTCAAAGACCATTTGCACTTCATCTTCGCTCAAGGCACGATCGTTATTTAACCGATAAAAAAAATTGTATAAAGGCACTTGATAACGATTGAACAACCCCGTTAAAGCATCCAAATTGCCTTTGCTAACCTGGCTCATTAATTGTTCATCAGAATGTCTGATTGCTGCTGGCATGAAACGGGTGTTTAGGCTTTAGTAGCGGCGATGTTTTAACAGATTCTGGAAATTTTCAAAAGGGGTACTGCACAAATTAGGAATGGTTACAGAAAAAATAAGGTTCTTTGACAAAAATTGTATTTTTATTCTATACAATTTGTCAGAGAAGGAAAAATAAAAAAATCACGGATTGCTCTTTCTAACCATAGCTTTGAGTAAAGCTTTGTCCGAGCAAAAACTGACTTTTTTTGCTAAGTGGTTTTCAACATTTGCGGGAGATGGATTATTTGTTTCATAACGAATTTTCATTGGTTCACACCCTAAATTATTGTAAATTGACGTTTTAAAGATTAAATGGCTAAATTGTTGTTGTTTTGTAGTATAAAGTCTTATTTTTCAACAATTTGGCAATTAATTTCACAAATATGCTGGATAATGAATGTTAAAAACAATTTAGTATTATTCCTTTTATTGACCTTTTGGGGTACGTTGTCAAGCAAGGATATTTATTTAAAATACGATCCCGCTTGCATGGACCGCTATGAATACCGATTCAATAATAATACAAAAGGAAATGGACTGATCTCTTATTATTTAAATGGAGAAAATGCAGAAAGGATTATGTTGGAAATTGGCGTAGAAAGTATCAAGCGAATTAAGAAAGCTCCCAAAAGGATGAAAACCTGCGACAAGATAAAGGTCAATGATTTACTTGCTAATTCTATTAATTCTGGCAAAGATAAAGTGTATATCGTCCGTCCAGTGGAGCAATACTATACTATTTCTATGGTACATTTAGCGACTTTTATAGCAACGAGCACCGATGGTTTTGAAATGGCGGGAAGTGGTTATCATTTTAACTATTTTGATAATCAAAGCAACATTTTGGCAAAAAACATTGCTAGTGCCGGTTCCAGTGCCCAGATATTTTTTATAGGAACGAATTATCGAGATTGTTTTAAGAGTTATACCATTAAAAAAGTACCGGAAGAAACTTGTAAGCCCTATACGGACCTGTCTTTTATTCCTGGAATCGGAATCACGGAGGAAAAAACGGGCTTAACCCCACAGGAAGCAGAGCAAAATAAGCTACAACTCGTCAAAATTAATAACCTTTCTTTAGCAGCATATATCCACAAAAAATGCACTAAAAATGCCTCCTCAGAGGTAGTAGTCGAGTACCAATCCAGGCCGGAAACTGATGCCCAAAAAGATCCGAAAGAAAATGTAAATCCCCCCAGTTACGAAATGTTATTTTCTGCTACAAATGAGCCGATCTCTTCCGAATATGTTCCCATTTCCAATGAGTTGATCTATCCCTATAATCAACCTTCCGAAACCTTTCAGTCTAAAGCCGCCTGTAAGGAATTGTCCTATCCGGGGGTACATATCATACAGTTGAATGAAACCTTATATGGCATATCTAGAAAATATGGTATTACTGTCCGACAATTGCGCAGTTGGAATGACTTGCAAGAGCATACGGTTATTAAGCCTTGTGCCAGTTTATTTGTGCTTCCTCCCAATTCAGTAGTTGCGAATAACGACCTTTCCACTACTGAGAGGAATTCAGCAGAAATCTTGTACAAAACCACAGGAGCTAATACGACAGAAACCACGGCTAAGACGGACCCAGCTACGGCTGAAATTCTATATCCCAAATCAGGTGTTATCTCCAATAATTCTACGGGTAGCGAGACAATTACTAATTCGGACTCCTCTCCGCTTACGGAGAGAAAGGGGGATACTTACACCATTCCGGGTTCCGAAATCGGTCCAGGCTACACTAATTCTCAATCGGATGACCCTACTGTAATTCAAAGTAGGTATTATTGGGCAAATGGAAAAGATTATCATGTCGTACAAAAGGGAGAAACCCTCACTTACCTGGCAAAAATGTATGGGTTTACGGTCGAGCGTTTTCGCCATATTAATAATTTAGGCTCATCCGACTTGATTAAAGTTGGACAATTGCTCAAAACAGGAAGTTGTTTATGTCCAGTTGATAGCCCTTATAATCCAGATGTAGTTGAAACGACTTCTGGGAATAATGTCCCTGCTTCACCAATTGATAATACGACAGCCAAGGGAAGCAATTCCGTCAAAAATGAGGCTAAAACACTAGAAAATCGCCCCGTTCCGGTTCCCTATAATTATGAAGCGGAAAGTGCTATTATCCGAACAGAGACTGCTGCTCCAACGATTAGCACCCGAAATGGTCGCAAAGTACATACCGTAAAGGAAAATGAAACCCTGGCCTCGATTGCTAACAAATATAATATTTCCATAGAGGTTTTAAGAAAATTAAATAATATGGAAAAAAATGAAGTGGTTATTCCATTTCAGAAAATTTATTTAGAATAGCGAAGAAAGACGAGGAACCACTCGAAATTTTATGAAATTTGAAGACTATCGAATAGCTTCGGTGATAAAGAAAAGCCTTGCTGAATTAGATTTTCGGCGGCCGACAGACATTCAATATAAGGCTATTCCTAGCATCTTAAAGGGAGAAGACGTATTGGCCATTGCCCAGACTGGTACGGGCAAGACGGCGGCTTTTGTCATTCCTGTTCTGCATATTTTACACGATAAAAAAGTTCGACAAAGAAGAAAAGACGGCATTAAATGCCTGGTTTTGGCTCCTACCAGGGAATTAGCTATTCAAATTACAGATGTTTTTTTGGAATTGGGGCGCTTTACCAAAGTTGTTTCTTTTTGTGTATTTGGTGGAGTGGAGCAAGACCCACAAATCGCCAAGCTGCAAAAGGGGCTAGACGTACTGGTAGCGACTCCCGGTCGAATGTTTGACCTGATCAGCCAAGGATATATCAATTTAGAGCGGGTGGAAATACTAATTCTGGATGAAGCAGACCATATGCTGGACTTGGGATTTATCAAGGATATTCGGGATGTTATGCGCTTTTTGCCCAAAAAAAAGCAGACCCTTTTCTTTTCTGCGACAATAGATGAAAAGATCAAAAAATTAGCTTATTCTCTGGTAATCAATCCTATACGAATTCAAATTTCTCCTAGGGACCCAGTGACTAAAAAAGTGACCCACTCGGTTGCTTTCATAGAAATGGAGGATAAACGATTTTTTTTAGAACGATTAATAAAAGAAAACAGGGAGAAAAAGATGCTGGTATTTGTCCGTACAAAAGTTCGGGCAGAGCGAGTTTGTAAAGCAATGGAAAGGGTGCAAATAAAGGCTTTGACTATTCATGGAGATAAAGGACAAAGAGATCGCTTGGGAGTGCTAAGGAAATTTAAAAAAGGTCTAATTAAAGTACTCATTGCAACGGATTTGACAGCAAGGGGCATTGATATACCCAATGTCAGTTTTGTTGTTAATTATGACTTGCCAGAACAACCAGAAAGTTATGTACATCGAATAGGCAGAACCGGAAGAGGAAAACATACAGGTTATGCTGTTTCTTTTTGCAGTCCTGGTGAGCGATCTATTCTAGAAAAAATTCAGCAATTTTTGGGAAAAAAGATCCATCAAATCCAATTGGATAAAGAAGAATATGAAGAAACGCTGATCTTTTCGGATGAGCATTTGCCCGATTGGGAAGCACTAATGGAAGATATTGAAGCCTTTGAACAAAGCCAAAGACGCAAACGAAAAAGAAAGAAAAGGTAAGCAACATGTTATGTTTGCATCTCTTTTTCCAAACCTTTGTATAATTATCTGAAATTTTCTTACTTTGTAGAGTTTTAGTAACGAGTGAAAAGTAAGTTCCCCGTTTTGGGTAGTCAAATTTAGAGCTAGACAAGGCGGAAAACGTAGGCGATGCCCTAGCATCGACGAGGCTTTCCAACGCAGTATAGCTTTAAAGTTGGCAGCCATAAATGCGGAAGGTATTCTTTAGTCGTTATTTAGAAAGATTTAATCTATCAAAACACCTAAAACTTGAACTTTTCCAACAAATTTAAGCTAACAATAAATGGGATTTGCGGATAAATTGAAATCATTATTTGTCATTGAAGACGAATCAAGTCCTCAAAAAAAGGCAAAACCCCAAAAGCAAACCTCAAAAGCAAACCCTTCTATCAAGCCTTCCAATTTAGAAAAAGGGCAAGTGGCGCAATCTACAGAAGGAGCTAGGGGCCAGGTGACCGCCAAGTTTATGAATGTCCTTTTGGGAGCTATGGAAAAGCATAATTTGGATGGATTTGACTATATTGAGTTTAAAGAATCTCTGAAATCTTTGGAGCAAATGCCCATGGATGAGCCCACCCGCTTCCAGTCTGCTTTTGCCATGGCCAAAACCATGGGGGCGACCCCCAAGAAATTGATAGACGCAGCCAATCACTATATTCAAGTGTTGCAACGGGAAGAGAAAAAGTTTGAACAAGCGCTAACCAGCCAGCGCGACAAACAAATTGGTGGAAGGGAACAACAAATCAAAAATATGGAAGCTGGGATTAGGCAAAAAGCGGAACAAATTAAAAAATTGACCGGGGAAATAGAACAACACCAAAAGCAACTCGAAGCGGTAAAAAAAGAAATTTCGGGGGCAGTAGTTAAAGTAGAAACTACAAAAAATAATTTTATTGCATCTTATAATGTATTAGTTGCTCAAATTCAAAGCGATATAGAGAATATGAAAAAGTTTTTAAAATAATTTGGTTGATCGTTTATTTAGATTAAGGTAGTCATTTTTTAACTAATCAACCCTATCGTTCAAATAATTAAATCGAAAAATGGAAGATTTTAAACCGAAATCATTTTGGCAACGCCCAGAAGGTGTGACAGGTGCCGTATTTTTAGGCGGCTTGGTGTTAGGTGGGGGATATTTACTTTTTAAATTATTGTCCTCGGGTTTGTTGGCAACAATTTTAGCCAACACGCTTTATCTGGCGGGTACACTTATGGCATTGGCAGCTATTGTATATGTGGTACTAGACCCCAAAGCCAGGGGTTTAATCGGCTATATGTATAAAAGTGTTATGCGTTGGATTACGGGACTTTTTGTACAGATTGACCCGATTGGTATTCTGAAATCTTATGTCGATGATTTGAAAAATAATTTGCGCAAAATGAATAAACAGATTAGTCAACTAAGGGGGCAGATGCACAAATTACAAGAGATTATTGTCAATAATAAGCGATCCATTCAGTCCAATATGCACATGGCGAGTAAAGCCAAGGCGACCAATAAACAGTCCATGATGATTTTGAAAGCTCGAAAAGCTGGACGTCTAAAAGAATCGAATTTGAAACTGGAAGATTTGTACAAAAAAATGGAAGTACTGTATCGGGTATTGACCAAAATGTATGAAAATTCCGAAGTTTTAATGGAAGATATTAAAGACCAGGTGATGGTCAAAGAACAAGAACGGAAAGCCATTCACGCCAGTCATTCTGCGATGAAATCTGCCATGAATGTCATTTCTGGCGATAAAGACAAACGCTATATGTTCGATATGGCTTTAGAGCAAGTGGCGGATGATGTCAGCAAAAAGGTAGGTGAAATGGAACGCTTTATGGAAATGTCTTCCAGTTTTATGGATTCTGTTGATTTGCAAAATGGGATTTTTGAAGAGGAGGGAATGAAGATGTTAGAAAAATGGGAAAAAGAAGGCGTTTCTCTTTTATTAGGCGAAGAAAAGACCAATTTGTTGGTACAGGCTAACAATGAGGAAGATATTCTGGATTTGAATGCACCTGTTAAAACTCGAGTACGAGCAGAAGGGCATAAAAATCAATATGATAGTTTGTTTGAAGAATAAAACACGCTTTAGATTAGAGGATCAGATTGAAAAACGGTAGCTAAAGTGCCTAGCAAGGCATTTTTAAAAATGTGCGACCATTTTACTATCCTTTTTGATCTGATGATCTAACACTCTTAAATTAAGCTACGCTTAAAATAGGGTGAAATTGTAAAATGGATTGTTAATCCATCCTGTTTGAATAGGGCATGGAGGCTTAACAATTCGCCTTATTTCCCCCCCTCAATTAGGGGATGAGCGAATAGTTAAGATTATATTATACTTTATCAGTTTCTAAAATTAATAACCAATTATAAAAATAATGGCTAGAAGACTCACCACATTTTCTAAATTACTGATTACCATGCTCATTGTTGGAGCAATTGTAATTGGAGGAAAATATTTATTAGACAATACAGAAATTGGACAAGACCTGCAAAACCAGACCAAGCAGGCCGATAATAATACCAACGTTAATCCTGGTACTCGTCCAAATAATAATTCGAGCGGGATCAATCGAAGAGACATCATAAAAGTCGGGGTAGTTACCTGGGGTGGTTATGCTGGAGGTCAATACTTCAATGAAGGCTTTGAAGCGAGCCGGCAGTCGCGATTTTATAAAGATTATGGCTTTGGGGTCGAATTTAAAGTATTGGATGATTTTGTCCCTTCCAGAGAAGCCTGGAAGCAAAATGATGTAGATTTACTCTGGGCGACTATTGATGCTTTTCCCACAGAAGCTGGGGCAATGACTCAGTTTGAACCGGTTGTTCTTTTTCAGGCGGATTGGTCAAGGGGTGGAGATGCTATTGTTGCAAGAAGGGGTATTACCAAAATGTCTGACCTGAAGGGAAAAAAAGTGGCAGTAGCTGAACTAACGCCCTCCCACTCTTTCTTGTTGTGGTTATTGGACGCAGCGGGAATGACCCAAAATGATGTCGAAATTATTCCACAGGAAAGTGCGATTCAGGCAGCCCAAATTTTTAAGAGCGGACGCGTAGATGCTGCAGTTGTTTGGAGCCCTGATGACATTTTGGCAGTAAAGGCAGTTCCAGGCTCCAGAGTATTGGAGAGTACGCGTTCTGCCTCCAATATTATTGCAGATGTGTTTTATGCCAAGCGTTCTTTTGTAGAAGCTAACCGAGATAGACTCCAGCAATTATATGAAGGCTGGATGCGCGGTGCAGCAGAAATAAACTCATCTGCTAGTGCCAGAAGGAAAGCGGCTACTATTCTGTCTAGAGAATTTACGGAAAGGGGGACGGCATTAACAGTTGATGAAGCAGCAGAAATGATCGGCAATGTGCGATTAGTAACACACGGGGATAATAAAAACTTTTTTGGTTTAAATAATAGTTATAGAGGAGTAACAGGGGAGAACCTATATTCCCGAATGTCTAATGTTTATTACGATTTGGGACAAACGGGGGATAAATTTCCACCTACCTGGAATCAGATTAATTTCCCTGGTTTGGTTATGAGTACCACTTTGACAGGGGAGGAGCATTTCCCAGAAGCGACTAAGACCTTTGCTAATGTGACCAAAGAAGATGAAACCAAAGAAGCCATTGCTACCAAACGGGTTAGCATTAATTTCCGAACAGGAGAGTATAGGTTGGACGAAAACGCCAAGTATATCATTGATAGGGAAATGGTGCCCATCGCTAATGCCTTTTCTAACTCCAGAATTCGGATAGAAGGAAACACAGATAATGTTGGCAATCACGGTTCCAATGTCACCCTTTCCAAAAGAAGAGCCCAGGCAGTCGCCGAATATTTAATCAACGAATATAATATGCCCAGAAATAGGTTTGTAGTAGTAGGGAATGGACCAGACAATCCTGTTGCCAGTAATAATACGGCAGAAGGGAAAGCTAAAAATAGAAGAACAGATTTTGAATTGATCTCTGGATAAAACAGGCAATTTGATAGACCCCGAAAAAAGGTAGGGCTATTGAGCGGTAGCGCTGGGTATAATTTACTTGGTGCAAGCTTAAAGCTAAGTAAGTGACTTAAAAATTATACCATTTCTTAAAAATGAAGTTGCTAAAATTGATTGAAAACCCTTTGTTTGCAAGCACTTTTCGTTTTTTTTAGTGATTTTGAATGTCACATTTTTTTAGGCAAACTATTGGAAAATAAAAACTTAACCCGTATAATTGCACTATTAAAAAGTAGTTTTTGTGTTTATTTGTTTGGGTTAGAAACCCTTGCTTTTCTAAAGGCAAGGGTTTTTCTTTTTCCTTTCTGGCAAACCTCCTGCGGTCAAGGTGAAGACCGATTTAAAATTAATCCCATTCTATTTCGCATAATAGTCAAAAATTTTTTACTTTAGGTCTAGGATTAAACGTTCATTTATTTTTCTACCTATTAAAATAGACCTTATTCAGATTGGTTTAAGCCGCCCCGATCAGCAGTTTGAAAAATGCTCCTACGAAAATTTTTAGAATAAGGTCTAATGAGCTAGAGAAAACTAAAACAAGTCATTTCTTTTATGCAAACGGATAATTTGGTAAACAATAATGGGGATCTTTTTGACCCATTCCTACCGACTGCTTATAATGAAGCCATCCCCAATCATCTAGCCATTTTAGATTTATTTGATGCAGATGCTAGTGAGGAAAAATTTGCAATTAGATGGCTAACAGCCCTTTTGGGTAAAGAAAAAGCTAGCCATCCTATTTATCCATCGGTTTTTGGTAAGCGCAAGGTCGCTCATTTGTTTTTTAGTTCTAGAAATAACGAGAAAATTAAGGGCAGTAGAAATATTGGTTTTGGCTATCCGATTATAGTTAAAAAAGACAGAAATGCGAATAGCGGACTAATGGCCGCCCCAGTGTTCATTTGGTCGGTTGATATAGAGCCGGACCCCGTCAATAGTGACGCTTGGCAACTAATAGAGCAGCACCGGACAAAAACGAGAATAAACCCCTTACTGGCTGGGTTGGCTTCAGAGGCGACAGAGTTAATTCAGGAATACGAGACCAAATTGCGTTTTAAAGCCGTTGATACCCTTTTATGCGACGAATTTTGCCAAAAATTATCTGTTTTGCTAAACTATCAAAATGAAAGACCAAATTATGGGTTAGAAAGGTTTCCAGAAATAGAAGATTTAGTAACTATTCAAGAACCCGGAGCGCTTATCTGGTCAGGTGTATTTGGCAATTTTCCACCAGTCCATTTTTATTCTCTTTCAGATAGTATTTTATCCAGAGATTTTTGGCAGGAAAAACTGGATAAGACTAAGTATGAACATTTATACCATTTCTGTTATTTACCTTGCGATCATCAACAAAAAGTAGCCCATATTGCTAGTTTTAGGCACAAATTTGTCTTGATTGAAGGGGCACCAGGTAGTGGAAAAAACCACACAATCGTCAATTTTGTCATCAATAATTTGATGAATAGACAGCAAACCCTGATAGTTGGTGCGGGGATAATAGAATTGGAGAAAATAATGAACAAATTGCAAGCAGAAGGTTTTGGAGAAATGGCTTTTTTGTTTAAAAACCTTGACTTGGATAAAGAAAACCTAGCAAATCGCTTGATCGCAAAAGCCGATAAAACACTAAAATTCAAATCAGCTAAAAGCCAGAGCTTCTCAATCGAATATCGACGTTATCATCAATATAGGTCACAGTTAGATCAAGCCGTTTCAGACTATTCCAAAAATATTTTTGATATTAACAATTGGACAGAAACCGTTGGCTTATTTTTAAAAAACAACCAGTTAGAAGGAAAAGAATTGTTGGATAACCAGTTGCAGCCGATGGATTTTTCTTTCGATTTTTTTGAACATGAGCAAATAAAAGAAAAAATAGCACTTAGTGAAGAATTGTTCAAGGACCATTTTTCTTTTTTTCACCCGATGGATGAGTTGGACGAATCGGTATTTCAATCTGATGATGCGAAAGTAGCAAAACGAAGCCTCCAGAACCAACTCCATCATTTTTTGGATAAAGGCAGACAAATTCAACGGCAATACCTAAAAGAAATTGGGGCCTATAAGCAGGCATTGGAAGATCATTATGAAGCTTGGGAATTGACCCTTAGACAAAAAATAGAAAGTACTCAAGAAGCCATTGATCATTTGCAGCTTCGATTTGGAAATACCTATAACTCAATGGGAATTGGCAATTTGAAATTGCTAAAGACCTTTTCAGAAAAATCGAAAAAAGCCCTTGAACTCAAGTCTCAAATCATTGAAAAATATGAGGCTTTAAAAGCTTTTTTTCAACAGAAAAAATATTTTGAATTTGATTTTTTGAGCAAACCCTTCGACACCAATGTAGAGAAAATACTAGCACAATTGACCTCTTTCGAACAAACACTTGATAACTGGAAAACCAAAAGACCTTTTTTAATTCAGGAAAAGATTAATCGTCTGAATAGCAATACTATCCATTCTGGCATTGGATTCACTCAGAGGATCGAGGCATTGGAGCAGTCTATCGAAGCATTAAGAGTAGAAGTGAACGAAGCGAAAATATATCGAGTTCCTGTTAAGAATAATGCGATGACCCTCCAATTGAAGCAACAATTGCTGGAGGACTTGTTGGAAAAATTAAGCGTCACGCATTATAACTTGAGGGATTTTAACGAATTTCACCAATGGCGGCAACACTGGGCAACGCTGACAAACAATGAAAAAAAAGTCATTAAGACCTTAATTAAAGTTCGCCCTAAAAACTGGTTGGCTTCTTTTGATAGTTGGTATTTTCATAATTTATTGACAAGAGAAAATAGACAAAACCCAAATTTTGACCGGCTGCTTAATCAATATTTGGCTACCCATGACCAATTGCGAAGACAAATTCCTGATTTTATTTCCCAAACCTGGACGGAGGAGCGGTTGCGGGTACTCCATAAAGCTAAAAATCGAAGTAGAAATTCTTTGAGTAGGTTTTTAAGTAAAATGAAAACGGATAATGAATTTATTGATTATTTTAGAAAATATTTTTCGGAAGTCGCCGGTTTTTTTCCCATTTTACTTATGACTACAGAAACGGCTAAAGTTCTTTTAGAAGAAACGCCGACTATTAAAGTAGACCATCTCATGTTAACTGAAGGGGCAAGCATGACCAAAGAGCAGGGAGGCAGTTTGCTTGGTCTAGCGAATAAAGTTCAGGTTTTTGGTTCGGGCAAGGAAGGTTTAATTAGGCAGGGACAGTCTTTTTGGGAAATTGCAAAAGAAATGACGGGAAAACATATTCAACTCAGAAACCAGCATCGCAAGGCGACGATCCCTCTTATGGTATTTAATAATATTGCCTTTGGACAACAATTGCAAATTTCGCTCAATGGACATGTGGATGACCAGTCGCTCGAGTTTTATCAAATAGACGGCATTTATGATGAAAAAAATAGAACAAATGATGTAGAGTGTGAATTTATCCTTTCTTTAGTTCACAAAATTCAAGGGACCCCCCAAAATACATTTCCAAAAGTAGGCATCGTTTGCGCTACTATGGAACAAAGAAACCATTTTGCTACCTTTTTGTTGCAACTAAAGCAAAAGCGAACAACTGATGCTCAAAAAATCCAGCATTTGGAGCGCAATGGCCTAGGAGTTTTTAGTTTTGAAGAAATAAGTGGGCAGCAATTTGATGTTTTGATCGTTGCTTTTACTTATGGTCTTTTGAAAAAGACGGGACAATTAACGGAAGATATTAATATCCTTAATACATCAAAGGGAGAGCGAATATTGCAAAATGTTTTGAGCAGTGGCGTCCAAAAAGTGATCATTTGTAGCTCTATTCCAATGGCTTTTATTAAGGATTATATAGACAACCCAGACGGAAGAGGTTTGTATGTTATGGCAAATTTTTTAGCCTATGCGAAAGCTATAAAGAAAAATAATACCGAAAAGTCATTGGCAATTCTCGATCGCTTTTCACAGGACAATTTAGAAACATCTGAAGAAGAACCTTCCTTTTTTCTGGAGCAAGTAGCAGAGTATTTAAAACCATATTTTGAGGCGGACAGAATTAATCGAATGGTCAATGTTAATGGACAAAAAATTTGCACTGGTCATAAAAGGAAAGTACGAAAACCAAGCAGCATATATCATTAAAGCGGATAGCTTTATTAATAACTCTGAAGCCTTTTCTTATATCTGGCAACAGCAATCGAATAAACAAATAGAAGCGGCTGGCTATAAATTGCTCCAAATCTGGTCAAAAGATTGGTGGCGGAACCCGAAACAGGAGGCGCGCAAATTAGCCAGTATTATCATTCGGGACGATGCAGCTTTTGCTGCTCAAGAAGAAGTCGAAACCCTGGGTCTTTGACAATATCAAATGTCTTTGATATATGCTGAACAGCTTCCAAAAATTCATCCAGCAAGAGCAACTTTTTTTGCCAAAGGAAAAAATTTTACTTGCTATTAGTGGCGGAATGGACTCGATGGTTATGGCGCATTTATTTTGGTCAGCAGGGCTTCGATTTGGTATAGCTCATTGCAATTTTCAGTTGAGAGGGAAAGCTTCAGACGAAGATGAAGCATGGGTCAAATCTATGGCAGCACAATGGCAAGTTGCTTTTCATAATACCTGTTTTGATACTAAAGAAAAAGCCATCAAACAGAAAAAAAACATCCAGCTAATGGCCAGAGAGTTGAGGTATGCTTGGTTTGAAAGAATATTGCAAGCATTTGATTATCAATATATTGCAACAGCACATCACTTAAACGACTCCCTGGAAACCGTCTTGTATAATTTGGCCAAAGGCGGCGGCATTCGGGCATTGCATGGCATTCCTGTAAAGCAGGGAAATATTATTCGCCCCCTTTCTTTTACCAGTCGGGAAATGATTGAACAATATGCGAAAAAACATCAAATTTCTTATCGGGAAGATGCTTCCAATCAGTCCAATAAATATGACAGAAATTTGATCCGCCACCAAATTACGCCCGCCCTAAAAAAAATTAACCCTTCATTGGAGAAAACCTTTCGGCATACCCTTTCAATTATTAGAGAAACAGAGTACTTATTTGATTGGGCTGTTGCTGCTTTTCGAGAAAGATTACTTACCTACAAAGACGGGGTGACTCTAATCCGAAAGAAAGGACTCACTTCTGAAAAGGCTAAAACCACTATTTTATTTGAACTAACTAAAGACTATGGCTTTCATCGCGACCAAATCGGACAAATTTTGGCGGCGATCAACCATATTGGCGCACAATTTTATTCTTCTAGCCACCAATTGTTGATAGATCGGCGGTTTCTGATGATAAAAGAAAAACAAATCACCGAAGCATTGTATTTGGAAATAAATACTATTTCAAAAATGGTAACCCTGCCCAATGGTCGTCTGTCCTTTCAAATCTTATCTCAAAAACCCGATAGTCTAAACCAACCTCGGAATATTGCTTTGATAGATTTTGATAAAATCTCCCTTCCTATTACTGTTAGGAACTGGCGACCTGGCGATCGTTTTCAACCAATTGGGATGAAAGGACAGACTAAAAAAATAAAAGATTATCTCAGGGATCAAAAAATTTCCAGATTTGATAAAAATGAGATTTTGATTATGGAATCTGCCGGAAAAATTTTATGGGTCTTAGGTTTGAGGACAGATGAGCGATTCAAAGTTGATTCTAAAACAAGAAAGATACTCAAAATAGAACTGGAATAATTTTTTTAATTTCGCTCAAACTCCTTATTCGATGAATAGAAGTAGTCTGCTTTTTTTCCTTTTACTACTGTTGGCGTGCAGACAAACGCCCCAAGGAGAAGAATTAAGCAATATTAAAATTGCTCGGGATGCTTGGGGGGTTCCACATATTATCGCCAGGACAGATAAAGAAGTTGCTTATGGACTTGCTTGGGCAGAATGCGAAGATGATTTTAACACCTTGCAGGAACAAATGGCTGCTTGCAAAGGCTTGCTGGGTGAGATAAAGGGGCAAGAGGGTATTATTGTGGATTTTGGAGTAAAATTTATGGGCTTGCAGGAAATTGTAGCGGAGCGATACGAAAAGGAAGTAAGGGGGGCTTTTAGAGAATATTTGGAAAGTTTTGTTGCAGGTATAAATGCTTATGCATACTTACACCCTGAAGAGATTTTACTGGACGATTTGTTTCCATTGACCATACAAGATATATTGGTTGGCTATTTGTTGGGGAGTGTGGAAATATCGGGAGCAGGAAAAGATTTGGTCAAAATATTGGACGGAAAAATTGCTGAAGATTTAAAGAGCAATTTCTCAAAGGGCTCCAATGCCATTGCCATTAGTCGTCGCAAAACGACTGACAACAAGACCTATCTGGCGATTAATTCCCACCAACCACTAGAAGGTTGGTACAGTTGGTACGAAGCCCATTTGATTAGCGAAGAAGGCTTGAATATTTTGGGGGGCACTTTTCCAGGAGGCGTTTGCATTTTTCATGGGGTTAATGAGCATTTAGGCTGGGCACATACCGTCAATCATGCTGATTTTTCGGACGTTTATAAATTGACTATGCATCCCCAAAAAAAGCATTTATATCGCTTTGATGGAAAGTGGTTGGAGTTGGAAGAGAAGAAATATTGGGCTTGGCTAAAGCTATTTGGGGGTATAAAAATTCCAATTAGTAGAACGGTTTACCAAAGCAAATATGGACCAACCTTTGAAACGGAGGATGGTTTTTATGCTTGGCGTTTTGTCGTAGGACAAAGCCTTAGAATGGTAGAACAATGGTATAAAATGAACAAAGCGACTTCTTTTGAAGAATTTTATGATGCTTTGAAAATACGGGGCATCCCTTCTACAAATATTGTTTATGCGGATAAAGCAGATAATATTTATTTTTTGAGCAATGGCAGGTTGCCTTTTAGAAACCCCGACTACCAATGGCGAGCAGTATTGCCAGGAGATACTTCTGCTACCTTGTGGGGAGAAGAGGTTATTCCTTTAGACAGCCTACCACAGGTATTAAATCCAGAATGTGGTTGGGTTTTTAATACCAATAATACCCCTTATTCTTCTAGCAACCAATCCGAAAACCCCGAAGAAATAGCTTTGAATAAGGTGATGGGCTATCAGTCCAGCCAACTCGAAAATAATCGAAGCAGTCGTTTTTTAGAGCTAATTGCCCAATATGATAGCCTGAACTATGAGGATTTTAAGCGCATTAAATACGACCAGCAATATCCTGCAAAAATGACTTTGCCTTCTGCGACTAATCTAGAGTCTTTATTTTATTTGGATGCCAAAAAATATCCAGACATAAGTGATGCAATTACTTTATTAAAAAATTGGGATAGAAAAACCGATATAACGAACACAACTGCTCCTCTATTTATACTGACTTGGAAAAATATTGATAAAATAAGAAAAAAAGAAGGTAGAGTCGTGAGAGGCGGTACCCTAAAAGAAAGTGATTGCGTTCAGGGAATCACTAAAGCAAAAGCGGAGTTGCTAGCCAAGTTTGGAAAACTGAAAGTACCTTTGGGCGATTTTCAAAGGCATCGACGAGGCGATGTTGATATTCCATTAGGTGGCGGACCGGATGTTTTGGCGGCGATGTACTCTCAAAAACAAGAAGATGGCACTTACAAAGGACTTGCAGGAGAATCTTATATCGAATTAGTTCGCTTTGGGAAAGACAGCGTAGAAATAGAATCTATAAATGCTTATGGCACTTCTGCCAAATCTGGAACAGCGCACTATACCGATCAAATGGAGTACTTCGCCCGACAAAAACTAAAGCCGATGACTTTGAATAAAAAAGCGGTTTTGCAGCAAGCAGTAAGGGTTTATTCCCCAATGAAAGTAAAAAGGTGAGCCTCCCCCAAGTTGAAGAAGGGTGGATCTAGTGCAAATACCTTGCTTATTCAATCAATTTCCCATTCACTCCCCACTTTTCCCACTTCACTCAAGATGACTGGACTTTAAGCTAAATTGCCCCTTACTTTGCACTATCAAAATGATTGTAAAGATTGCATGAGCTGATCAACTACGGTCTGGCGAAGAACTTAAAAAAAAGCATTTTCCTAAAAAAGTTTGGGAAAAGAACTTCGAAAACCAATTAACGAACAATGTAAATCTAGTTTCTTTGTCAGACCGTTGTTTTTTGAACAGACATTTTGATCATTATATTATAATCCACTTACATTTAAAAATTATCCAAATATCGATGAACAGCAAAATTGAACTAGCGCAACTGGCCCTGGTCGGCGAGCAATTAAATCAATTACTGAGAAGGGTGGGCATTGTTTCAAAACCCAAGTTGGCACTGAACGCAAAAATTAAAAGAACTTATCCGAAAAAAAGATTATCCTAAAAACCAAGGGAAACTGCAGATCCCAAAGTAACCATTCTCCCTCAATCCGATTCGGCGGAATGCCAATGAGTTTTAGAACTTATTTAGGCGTTTCTCCGAATTGATAGGGTAATAAAGTAGAATAAAACCTGAAAGTTATATCATATTATTCCTGGGCAAAAGTAGTCTTTATTGCATCGCAGTCAACTACCAACGGGGTTCTTCCCCGTTGGCGTTTTTATTTCAATAATGCTTTAAGGATTTAAAATATATTATTTTATTGAATTCAATTGTGCCCTTTTTCGCAAAAGGACAAAAGTCGCAAAGAATGCTATATTCTTTGTGGCTTTCCTGTTTTGGGGCATAGAAAGTCATTTTATTATCATTTTTACTCTCCTTCCATTTCATTTTGTCATTCTACGCTCATATTTCCACCTTATTCACGCCTTGTGTTCTATCTTTGTGAAAAATTCAAATAAAGGAATTCAATAATGGAATATGTTGGTGAACATTTATTGCCGGGCCAAATAGGCAGATTATTGCTGCTGCTAGGTTTTGTGGCGAGTCTTATCTCGGCTATTAGCTATTTCTATGCGACTCAGCGCAGAGAGAAGATAGAGTTTGGCGTTTGGAAGTGCATGGGAAGGTACGCCTTTTTGCTACACAGCTTTTGTTTTTTGGTAGTTATAGGGCTTTTGTTTTACATTATGGCCCAACATTATTATGAATACCAGTATGTTCAATCCCATGTGTCGGATGAACTGCCTTTTCGTTATATTTTTTCTGCCTTTTGGGAGGGGCAAGAGGGGAGTTTTCTCTTATGGATGTTCTGGCATATTATACTGGGCGGCATTTTAATGAGAACAGCCAAAGAGTGGGAGCCGCCCGTTATGAGTGTTCTAGCATTGGTACAGGTTTTTATTGGCTCTATGCTCCTGGGGCTTTACATTTCTTTTGGCGAAACAGAACTAAAAATAGGGAGTAATCCGCTAATGTTGTTGCGGGATGTGATAGAGGCACCGATTTTTAATAACCTGAATTATGTAGAATTAATTAATGGAAATGGACTGAATCCTTTATTGCAGAATTATTGGATGACCATTCATCCACCGACTTTATTTTTGGGTTTTGCAGCAACCCTTATCCCTTTTTGTTATGCAATTGCCGGACTGTGGCTAGGGACGCATAAAGCCTGGCTTAAAGCGGTGATGCCTTGGGCCTTATTCTGCGGCTTTATCTTAGGATTGGGCATTTTAATGGGCGGTGCCTGGGCGTATGAGGCTTTAAGTTTTGGAGGGTATTGGGCATGGGACCCAGTAGAAAACACCTCTCTGGTCCCCTGGATTATGATAGTGGCGGGTATCCATACCAACCTAATTGCAAAAAGTACGGGTTACTCTATCAAGATGACTTATGTATTCTACCTCCTCGCTTTTGTAATGATTTTGTACTCTACGTTGCTGACCCGAAGCGGTATTTTAGGAGATACCTCTGTCCATGCTTTTACCGAAATGGGTTTAGAGTGGCAGTTGGTGGGCTTTATCGGCACTTTCTTTTTGATAGGGCTTTTGCTTTTTTTAATAAAAGCAAAAGCAATTCCTGCCCCTATCAAGGAAGAAACGGGTATGTCCAAAGAGTTCTGGATATTTATCGGTGCTTTGGTTTTATTATTTTCTGCGGGTCTGATTACCGCTTCGACTTCACTGCCGGTCTATAATAAAATAATGGCTTTTTTTGACCCCGCCCATGTTGATATTACGATAGAAGACCCCGAAGCCCACCATAACAGATATCAACTATGGATTGCTGTTTTTATTGGTTTATTATCGGGAATGGCCCAATATACTCGTTTTAGGGAAGCCAATTTTTCCAATTATTCGACTCGATTTTACAAATATATTGGTGTAGCAGCAGCTATTACACTAGTTTTTACTTATTTGACCACCTTATGGTTGGAAGTTGTCGCCTGGCAGTATTTGTTGCTATTATTTAGCGGCATTTTTGCAGTTGTGACCAACCTCGATTATTTATTTAATTTTATTCAAAGTAATTTAAAAGTTGCCGGTTCTGCTTTATCGCATACGGGCTTTGGCTTGATGATCGTTGGGATTATTGCTTCGGGAACGAACAAATTCTATATTTCTAAAAATGAATTTGCCATGCAGGGTTTATTGGATCGGGAGCAATTACAAGAAAATATCGTACTGTTTAAAAATGAGCCGATGTATATGAGTGGTTATTTGGTAGAGTGGAAAAGAGATTCGGTAATTGGCAATATTCGGGCGTATTATATTGATTTTGACAAACTGGATGCGGAAGGGAATAAACTGGAAACTTTTTCGCTTGCTCCCAATGTGATTTATGATCGAAACTTTAAAATGCAAGCGGCTAACCCTTCCACCCGCCGTTCTTTAAGTCAAGATATTTTCACCTCTTTAAATGGCATCCCACCGCAACATCGCAGCCCGGAAGAAGCACAGGCAGTAGAGGATAGCCTCGATTTTAAAACGTATGAGGCGACTTTGGGCGATACCATTTTTGGCGAGAAACATTTTGCTATTATACAAAATATTAATCAAAATGCTACTCATCCCGACTACTTACCCAAAAGGGGCGATATTGCGGTAAGTGTAAAATTGGCAGTCCGGCGCGAAAATATAGACAGCACCTTTTATGCTGAACCACTTTTGGTATTAAGAGGGCAATTATTATATAGCTTCCCTGCCCAAATCAATCCTTTGGGGGTAAAAATAAAACTACCGGAAGAAATATTTGCTCGCGTATTTACTTCGGATAGTGATTTGCAATACCAGACTTTTGAAGTGAAAGAAGGCGAATCTTTCAAATTTAAAGACTATGAAGTGCGCTTAGCCGGTTTTAATCGTCAGCCCAATCATCCGCGCTATTTCCGACAAGAAGGAGATATTGCCGTTGGAGCCATTGTGGCGATTAAAAAAGGAATCGCTGAACCTAAACTAGCAGAGCCCCTCTTCTATATTCGATCTAGTCGTCCGATGAATTTAAAAGAAGAAATTAAAGAATGGAATTTGCATATTCGCTTTTCCAATATTAATCCCGATACAGAAAAAATGACTTTGGAAATAGCCGAAGGCACTCAAAAAACCATCTCGATTCCAATTGAAATGGCAGAGAATGCTTTGCGGACAGATTATGTGGTTTTGGAAGCCATCGTTTTTCCAGGCATCAATTTGTTTTGGCTAGGCTCCGGAATGATGATGTTGGGCCTACTGCTGGGTTTTTATCGACGAAGGAGGGGGAAGAGTTAGGAAGTATCACCCCTCAAAATGTAAGGAAAGGGTGAACGTTCGGGACAAAATCTTCTCGATGATTCTGGACTCTTCAATGGTCTCATCAAAAATCAATGTATTTCCCAAGCCATAAGACATTTTTAATTCGGGAGAGAAGATAAAATAAGGAAAGAAAAACTGGATGCCAACTCCTACTTCTCCGGCAAAGTCAGTAGGAGCAATTTTGACCAAAGCTCCCGCCTGCCTCGATTTGGAATCACTCGCTACATCGAAACCATATTTGACACCGGCTACTACAAATAGTCGCATATCTTTGTAAGGAGCGGATTTGTAACGCACATGGAAAGGCATTTCTACAAAAACGGATTCTACCTTTCTGCGGGGTAACAATCGGCCGTTGGCAGCCGATGTATATTCGATGGTTCTCTCTGCAAAAGATAGGGTAGGGAGGAAGCGAAAATCAAAATATTGTCCGATTTTTAAATTGGTGACAATCCCTAGATTAAAGCCAGGACCGGTTACGGATTCGGCGGTTTGGATGCTGTCATTTAAGATAAAGGTCTTGGAATGAAAAATTCGATAATCTGCTCGGTTGAAGCCTAAGGTAATGCCAAAATAATAGGGTTTTTGCTGAAAATCTAGAAAATTGTAATTCCCCCTTGCGTTTTGGGCGGTTAAATTAGGTTTTAAAAATAGAATGCTTAATGAAAAAAAGGCGGTAGTTTTTAGTAAAAAAACAGATAGTCTTCCCTTCATTTTTCTCCCGAATAGATCGTACAGATTCCTAAACTTAATTTTTTGCATTGATAAGACTTAAATCCCGTTTCTTTGAGTACGCTTAAAAAATCCGCTCCATCTGGAAATGCCTGAACGGATTCGTAGAGGTACTGGTATGCTTTAGGGTCTTTTGAGGTCATTTTCCCAATAGTGGGAAGAATATATTTGAAATAGAAATTAAACAACTGTTTGAAGGGAAATATTGTGGGGCGGGAGAATTCTAATACCACTAACTGTCCATTAGTTTTCAAAACTCGATTGATTTCTCGCAATCCAGCCTTTAAATTTTCAAAATTTCGAACGCCGAAAGCGACGGTCACTACATCAAAAGACTGGTCTGCATATTTTAACTTTTCACTATCTCCTTGTTCTAATACTACTAGTTGCCCCAATCCTTTTTGGGCAATTTTTTTTCGACCGATTTCCAGCATTTCACTGGACAAATCCATGCCGATTATTTTTTGTGGATGCAATTGTCGAGCGATTTCTATAACCAAATCAGCCGTACCGGTGGCTACGTCTAAAATATGCCGAGCATCTCTATTTTTAATGCTCGCAATCGCTTTGCGCCGCCATAGTACATCCATGCGAAGCGATAATAAGCGATTTAGAAAGTCATAATAAGGGGCAATGTTATCGAACATTTTGCCCACCTGACTTTTTTTACTTTCTTGCTGATTGTAGGGTTTTACTAATTCCTTCATTATTTTTTAGGGGCAAAGTTACTGCTTTTGAAAATTTTGAACTAATGAGGGCAATTATTAACTTATTAGTCCACTACAATTTTACGGACAGCCGTAGCAGCAGTTGTTTGTAATTGTATAAAGTACACTCCCTTTGCTAAGCTCCCAGCATCCAAAATTATTTCCTGCAAACCGGCTGTTTGATAATTAGAAGATAATAATGACTGCACCAATTGCCCCTGATAATTATGTAAAGACAAATCCACCACACCAGATTGAGGCAATATATAAGAGATGCTGGCATGATGCCGGACAGGATTTGGATAGAGTGTCATAGAAGCAACTTCGCTTAGTAGAGGGGTAGTGGACGAAACAAAAGAGATAGGGTGCATATCTAACATTAGTCCATCAAAGTAGGCAATCCGGTTAGGAATCGTTTCCAGAATGGTATTTTTCAACTCTTCCGAAATTCGGTCTGCCCGAAATCGAAGGGCTAAATAGAGTAAAAAGGTTTCGGCAATATCCTCCCGATCAGGAAAATCCCGTGCATAAGTGGAAATAAAAGTAGGATCGGCTGCTTGTGCTGCCTTCCAAGCAGCCGATGAAGCATGGGGATTATCTAGAGAAGTATGCGCTCCTTCGTGTACCAACGTTTCCTCCAAAATGCCGTCATTGATATAGAGATCTGCCTGCCCTGTATGAATCAGAAAATTATTATTGCCACCGCCAAAAGGTTCGATCCCTTTGTGGATCCAAACCGTTTTTGCATCTTTTCGCAGCACCGTTGGTAATTGCCCAAGGACAGGGGCGTATTTTTCTGCTTCCTTCAAAGCAGCATCGGAACTACCAAATTCAGGATTGACCTGAATTTCCAGTTCAAGCTCATCATCAAAATTGGCAATAAACAAATAGGCGTTGCGCGTTACCCAATCATTTGCCCGTCGGTCAAACATGACCCTAAGACCTCGGCCAGCATCCGTTAGACTTAAAAAAGTACTGGGGTCTTCTGGCGTAATAATATCTGGGTCTAGAAAAATAGTGCCGGAAAACGGAGGGGATTGAGCGAGGGCTATATCCGAAATAAACAAGAAAAAAGCTAACAAGCAAGCAAAAACGGTCGATTGTAATTTCATGGACCTGTAAGTTTTTGAGGGGAGAAAATAAAATAAAGATAATTTTTTTTCTACAAAGTCTAAAGTCCGTTGTACGATTACTTTTTGGGTTTAATAAATCCTTCCACCGCCCTTACGAATCTATCCAAGTCCTTCGTCAAGGTGTAAACATTAGGGGTAATCCGCACACCATGAATATTTTCCCAATTAATAGCAACAGTATGAATTTAGTGGTGTTCGATTAAAGTATGGAGGGTTTAGGAACTCTCCAAAATAATAGTTCTTTGATAGTCAGTATTTTGTCGATTAACCCTTCTGCCATAGCAGGTGATTTTTTCTGGTATTTTGTTTCAAAAAGTGCTGCTTGAGGATTAATTAATATTCTCAAAGCACAATTTTCGTTACAATAATTGAAAAAAGCGGTCAATAGATTGATATGTGCATCATGGTATTTCACCTTTTTAGAATGGCACATTGTCTTTCTAGTCAAACGAGCATCGTCTTTACGATATTTACCATTTCTACTCTCAACAAAAGAAGTATTAATGGTTTTTGACCGTCCGTTTTTTCGGATGATTGCTAAAATCTCCGCCTCTGTTCCTTTGATAATTCTAGTAGTCACACTTTTAAGTTTGCCCTTGGCATCTCTTTCTTTATAGACTTGGGCATATTTCAAATTACTATCTACTATTCTTTT
The DNA here is from genome assembly GCA_965222705.1 of Saprospiraceae bacterium. Classification (GTDB taxonomy): domain Bacteria; phylum Bacteroidota; class Bacteroidia; order Chitinophagales; family Saprospiraceae; genus JAFMDF01. The sequence continues at coordinate 215,534 of CBDCUO010000049.1, forward strand.
GGGTATAGACGGTCGACCTCTACCTCCATATGGAACAGGCTCGTAGTGACAATAGGTCTCATATAAGACTTCTTCATAGAACCAAGCATCTGATAAAAATAATGGAGCTACTCCATCACTTTTGTCTTTTATTTTGTTAAGAAAAATTCTTGCTTGTGCTAAAGTTCTTTTGCCACTATGTACAGTATGAACAAATCCTGTATCAGGTAAAACAGCCACGAAGCTCCATCTATCTCCCTGTTTATCAGCAAATTCAGGGTCTAGCTCGGATTTTTGTCTCTCTTCATGTGTAAGGTTTTTCTTTTTTTTCTGATAAAGGACCAGAACTCATCTATTTGTAATTGTTCCAGATGCATTTGCTCTTGCATGTAATTCGTAAATTCATCACAATGAGTGCCTGCTTTTTCTACCCAAGCTAAAAGGGAATCTGAGGTGACATCTGCTTGTTTACAAGTCTGGTTGACCCCCATTCCTCGAACTAGTAAGAGCAAGGTATTTATCACTTTTTCAATCGGTGTACGTAAATCAAAAAACATCGTGCCTTTGGTCAAGACCCAGCGATTACCACATTCGTTGCAATATACTTGGCCTTTTGACCGACTATTAATTTTGATATTTCCTGACTCTGGTTGATTGTAATAAACGCAATCTGGATTATCACAATACTGACGTGATTTTAATAAATCAAATTCTTCTTTACTTAGCATTTGTATTCTCTTTTGAATACAAAGTTAATCTATCATACTTTAATCGAACAGTGCTATGAATTTTATGTTTTGAAAATAAATACTGGGCGACCTCCTGTGGCGTTTTACCCTCAATGGCAAGCGAGCCAATCGCCCCGCCAAACTCGGGCTTTAAAGAAGTATTGACGGCTACACCGGGTAATTTTAATACCTGTTCTGCCCAGTAGTTTTTTAAATAATGCAATCGTTTTTGTTTGCGTTCGCTACCAATCATCAAATGAAAGTTCACTGCCTGCCCAATCGCCTGCTCAATGGCAATAGAGCGCGTACCCAAATGTTCGAATTTGCGAATATCATCGCTTTCCAAAGTAGGTGCAGCAAAAAGCGGATAGACTTTTTTGATCTTTTCTTTTTTGACATAGAGCATCCCTGTTCCAAAAGGCGCGCAAAGCCACTTATGCAAACTCGTACCAAAATAATCACAACCCAAATCGGGAATTTTATAGTCAATATGAGCAAAAGTATGGGCGGCATCCAGCAAGACTTCTATACCTCGTGCATGAGCAACATCCGCTATCGCCCGCGCTGGAAGAATCTGCCCGATCCAGTTGATCAAATGCGTTAGGTGGACTAATTTGGTTTTTTGTGTAAAGGCTGCTTCGTATTTTTTGACGAGCGCATCGGCCTCTTCACAGGGCAATTCTAGGTTGACCCATTTGAGTATAATACCATCCCGATGCGCTCGCTGCTTCCAGGCATTAATCATGTTTGGATAATCCTGTTTGCTTAATACCACTTCGTCTCCTTTTTGCAGAGGCAGCCCAAAAATGATGGTTTCCAAGGCCTCAGAAGAATTGCGATTAATGGCAATTTCTTCTTTGGAACAGCCCGCTAAATCTGCCAACTTTTCCCGTATTGGCTCTTTGCCCTGTTGGTCAAGGATATGCCACATATAATGCGTAGGCGTTTCATTGCTCAGGCGGTTATAGCGCTCAACGGCCTCCTGCACCACCCTAGGTTGAGGAGAAACACCCCCATTATTTAGATTTAAAATAGTGGGGGAGACGGTATAAGCCTGTTTGATTAAATGCCAGAAATCTTCGTCGCGAATAGTCGCTTTTAGCGGTTGACTAGCTTTTTCTTTTAGGATATGCAATAGCGACTTACCTTCAAGGGTACTAAAAAAAGGGAATGCCGTAACAGCTGTAAGAGCGCCTAATTGTTGAAAGAATTTTCGACGAGGATTCATGGATTAGGTTAAATTTGAATGTTTTTTTAAAAAAGAAGCTAAAAATAATATCTTTGTATTCTTACAACACACCAACTAAATAAAAGGTCTGAATCGGATTTGTCCTAATAATCTATGCAATTACTGACAAATGTCAATTTGCTCATTTACAACTATTCATTGCAAAAAACAAAATTACCTAATCAACAGGCTTTATCCTACTATTTCTTAATGGTAGTATAAATTCTTTTAACACTCACCTTAATTATGGCTATTTTCAATTTGACTATTAATGGAAAAAAACGTCAAGTGGATGTTGCACCTGATACACCCGTCTTATGGGTATTAAGGGATCACGTTAACTTGGTAGGCACAAAGTACGGCTGCGGAATTGGTCAATGTGGAGCTTGCACCATTCATTTGGACGGCACGGCTATGCGCGCTTGTGCTCTAACTGTTTCCAATGTTGAAGACAAAGCAATTACAACGATAGAAGGACTTTCTGAAAATGGAGATCACCCCGTACAAAAAGCCTGGCTAGAACACGATGTGCCTCAATGCGGGTATTGTCAAGCTGGCCAAATAATGAATGCTGTTTCTTTATTAAAAAATAATCCCAACCCAAGCGATCAAGAAATCGAATCAGTTATGAATGGAAATATCTGCCGCTGTGGCACGTATATCCGAATTAAAGCAGCTATTAAGACAGCCGCCAGCAAAATGAGTTGATTTGGCACGGTTTGGTAAAAAGCAGGGTTTAAGAGTTTTTTAAAATGCCTTGAAACCCCTCCTTTGTTTTTCAATTCTCCTAAAAATAAAAAAATGACTTTAGTAAAAACAAAATATAACAGACGATCCTTCTTAAAAGCATCTACCGTTGCAGGTGGCGGCATGGTATTGGGCTTTAGTTGGCTGGCCTCCTGCAAGCCTAGTCCAGAACAAATTAAAAGCATGCCCCAGGAATGGTTTGATATCAATGCTTTTTTAAAAATAGGCGATAATGGCATTGTAACTATTATGTCCCCTAATCCCGAAATTGGACAAAACGTAAAAACAGCCATGCCGATGATTGTCGCTGAAGAACTGGATGTAGATTGGAAAGATGTAGTCGTTGAGCAAGCGGGGTTAGATACAAAAAAATACACCCGCCAATTAGCTGGCGGTAGTCAATCCATTCGTCAAGGTTGGCAAAGCTTACGAATGGCGGGGGCTACTGCTAGAAGATTACTCCTCGAAGCAGCCGCTAAACAATGGGAAGTGCCCGTTGGCGAATTGAGCACTGAAAATGGGGTCATTCATCATAAAAATAGTGGAAAATCTATGGGATATGGTGTTATTGCATCCGCTGCAGCGGACATAGAAATACCAGAAGAAATTCAACTAAAAGACCCAAAAGATTTCAAAATAATTGGAACAGATCGAAAAAACGTGGACGCTTTAAAAATTGTAACAGGCGCACCACTTTTTGGCTTGGATATTCAGCGAGAGGGCCTGCTAATTGCCATGATCGAGCATCCGCCTGCATTTGGCATGAAACTAAAATCTGTAGATGCAGAAAAAGCAAAAGCCATGCCTGGCATCAAAGATGTCATCACCATTAACACCTTACCAGAAGGTTTAGAAAAGCAATGGTCAGATGTCAATGCTTTTACAGAACTCGTAGCGGTCGTTGGTAATACGACCTGGGAAGTAATGCAAGCCAAACAGGCTTTAAATATTGAATGGGAAAAGGTCGCAGATTTTGAAAGTAGTGAAGATCACGAGGCTTCTTTGAAAAAATTAGTCGCCCAAGAACAAAAAAAACCTGCCAGAAAAGATGGCGATCCCGAAGGAGCTTTCAAAAAAGCTGCCAAAATCATAGAAAGGACCTATAATGCGCCCTTCCTGGCTCATAATACCATGGAGCCAATGAATTTTTTCGCCAATGTAACGGCTGATAAAGTAGAACTGGAAGGTCCTATTCAAACGCCCGAATTTGCTCGAAAAACGGTGGCTAAGTTGTGTGATGTAGAAGAAGATCAGGTATCCATTATGATGACCCGAATGGGGGGCGGGTTTGGACGGCGACTATACGGACATTTTGTAATGGAAGCGGCCTTGATTTCCAAGCAAATAGGCGCACCTATAAAATTGGTTTATTCCAGAGAAGACGATATGACACAGGGAACCTATCGCCCTGCCTACAAAGTCACTTACCGTGCTGCTTTGGATAAAAATAATAATTTAATTGGCTTCCATGTAAGAGGAGCGGGTACACATGGCAGCCCTGTTTTTGCCAATCGATTTCCTGCAGGAACCGTAGATAATTATCTGGCAGAAACCCATAGGAAACCTTCCAATATTTCTACGGGTGCCTGGAGAGCTCCGCGCTCTAATTTTATTGCTTCTGCCGAGCAATCCTTTTTGGATGAAGTGGCAGAGGCAGTAGGAAAAGACCCCATAGATTTCAGGCTAGAATTGTTTGATCGGGCAATTAAAAATCCAGTTGGTGAAAGAAATGATTACGATGCAGAGCGATATGCGGGCGTTTTAAAATTGGTTAAAGAAAAATCAGGTTGGAATAAAGAAACGCCGGGCGTTTATCGCGGTGTTTCTGCTTATTTTTGTCATAATTCTTATGTCGCACAAGTTGTGGATGTAATTATGACGGATAATCGCCCAAAGGTGAAGAAGGTTTGGTGCGCGGTTGATTGCGGTATTGTTGTCAATCCCGTAAGTGCTTTGAATCAGATTGAAGGTGGCATTGTTGACGGTATTGGACATGCTATGTATAGTGCCATGACTTTTAAAGATGGCAAACCACAGCAAAACAACTTCAATAGCTACCGTTTGATTCGTCAGAGTGAAGCACCATTAGAAATAGAAACGCATTTTGTCAATAATGGCATTGACCCAACTGGCTTGGGAGAGCCTTCTCTCCCGCCGATTGCGGCAGCACTTGCCAATGCCATGTACAAAGCGACCGGAGAACGCCTAGACAGCCAACCATTTATCAGCAATGAAAAAATATTGGGCTAGATACGTTTTCCAGCAAATATAATGCGGCTGAAATCGGCCGCATTTTCCTGGTCCCTTAGTTCAACGGATAGAATAGCGGTTTCCTAAACCGTAGATGGTGGTTCGATTCCACCAGGGACTACTTTTAATTCATCTTAAACTTACTTAGATTTATTTAAACTGTAAAATCAATGATTTATGCAGTTTTTTATCTTTTAAACTTAATTAAATAATCTTAAATTTACTATTTTGTGTACCCCAATAAGAATCCCAAACAAAAAAATCGAAAATGGGGTACACAAGCATCAAAATTGCTGCACGAAAAGATAGAGCTAGAAATGGACTATTGCCGATCTATCTATACTTCTCTCAAAACAGAAAAAGAAACAAAATAGCACTAGGGAAAAAAGTGCCGGAAAAAAGCTGGATAGGTATCGCACCCAATTGGGTCAAAGAGCGAGGGGCTGGCGCATACCCTAATGCAAAAGCACTCAACTATTACTTTTCTAAACAGTTGGCAAAAGCAAATAAGATATTACTAGATGCTGAAAATAATGACGATGTCCTAAGTTTTGCGGCATTCAAAAAGCGATTTCTTAGAAAGAAATATGTCTCTTGGAAAGACTTGCATGAGGATTATATCAGCAGAAAAAAATCCAAAAAACATGACTTAAGTCCCCATACGATAAGAAGGCAAAAAAGCTATATGAACAATGTATTGAACTACGCCCCGCAAGCCAATGTAAAAGACATTGACTTATTTTGGATTCAGCGATACGCAAAATATATGTACGAAAAGAGGAATAATGGAGACCTCACCATCTACAAAAATCTCAAATACATCCAAGGCATCTGCGACGAAGCTATCCGGCAAGGACTACTGCGACAAGACCCTTTCGAGAAATACCTATTCAGTTATAGCATTAACGAAAAACCTGCCCTGACAATCGGGGAGGTCAAGCGAATGTACGCACTCTGGCAGTCGAAGGCTATTAAAGAGCGGCTCCATAAGGTTTTGACCTATTTTCTGTTTCAGTGCTATACCGGCATTGACTACGGAGATTTAAAAGACCTGGACTATAAAGATTTCACAGAAATAAATGGAAAAAAATGCTTAAAACGCAAGCGGTGTAAAAATGAAAACCCCTATATTGTACCTTTGGGAGCAGCAGCCTTGTACATTGTGGGTGACATAGAAGGAACCGGAAAGGTTTTTCAACCCCTAACAAACCAAAAATATAATGAAGCCCTAAAGGAAATTGCAGCCATACTTGGTTTTCACAAAAAATTGACGACCCATATTGCTCGACACACCTTTGCAAGTGTGCTGGCAAATAATGGCGTAAGAGAAGAAATCATAAGGCAGTATCTTGGGCAAAAAACTTTGCGAATCACCGCCCACTACACTAAGTATGAAATAGATACCTTAATCAATGAATTCAAGTATGAGCATGAGAAAGATCACTAGGGAAGATCAACTAAAGATAGACAACGTATCGGATCGAATGCGAGAAATATTAGTCGAAGCTCGAAAGGCTGGTAACATGGATCGGCAGGAATTGGCGCACCTACTAGGTATCCACCCCTCTAGCGCCATGCGCCTAGAGAAAGGTTCCTTCAAAATGACCATAGACTACTATTTAAAGCTGTGCATTGTCTATGACCTTGACCCAGTGCTGACGCTTCAAAAAGCAATACTTACCGCTAAACCCTAAAGCCCACCTTCCTTTCCCTAAACTCGTACTTTCTTACGCAACAAAAAAGGCAAGCTATATGAGCCTGCCTTTCATCATATATGGCATTCAAAAAAAACGTTACCTTTCGGTCGCTTTTAGCTGGCTGGCTGCTTTGGATAGGGATTCGCCGTATCCTAGCCCTTCTTTTTTTCGGATTCGGTCGGCGGCTACTCGCAGCACTTCCATTTGGTCGGGTAGGATGTCCAATTTTCTGGCGAGATTGCCGCATTTTTCATAGACATACTTGTACTTTTTCCTTTGTGCCTGACTGCAATTGCCGTCTTTTTGGCATTTATACAATTCTACATAAACCTTCATGCAGTTTTTGTAGCGAGTCGTTCCGCCTGTGGTATAGATTCGCTTGAGGTCCGTCTGCTTGACAACCCTTTTGAGTTGCTGCGGCTTGGGAATATCATCGCCGTTGAGTCGGGTGAGCTTAAAGCTGTCCAAGCATAGGCTATAAGTATATTCAGGCGAGGAGAACCATCCTTTTTTATGGTGCTTTATTTTGACAATAATATTATCCTCTGCCTTGCCAATGGTCTGATAAATCCCTGTTATTTCGTCACCTACCTCCCAAATGCCTTTACGGCGTATGCCGTGAAATTCATAGGCATTTTTCTCTAAAAAAGACATGACTTTAGCGACTATCTCGGCAGCCTCGTATTCTTCAGGCTTGCATTTGCGTTTCGTCTTGCGTGGCGGTTTTTTACTCTTACTATCTTTGGCAGAAGGCTTTGCCGGTGCTTCTTTTTTATCGTCTGACATGGACGAACCAGTAACAACAGCTATGGCACTCTCTACTACATCTACTGTCCCCTTAGCTGTATCTACCAATACGTTCGGTGCTTCTTTGTTGGTGGAGGCAGGGGCAGGTTTGGGAGCAGTTGTTTTTTTGCGCCTACGGGCAGCCCGTTTGGCAGCATTGGACTTTTTGAATAGCGCTACGGCTTTGTCTTTTTCTCCCGTCAATTCGTCCACTTTTTTGCGGAGGAAGGCAATTTCCTTGTCCTTCTCACTAGCGGTTTCCTTGCGGACGTAAGTATCCGAAAATGTGCCTTGTCTAAGGTGTTTTTCTGCCATTGTGGCGGTCAGCACTTTGGTCGGGTAGCCGTCCTCGTTGATGAGTATCACATCGCCTTTATGAGCTACTTTCTTCACTTCTACCGTTATATCTTTATCGGCGATCCATTTTTTGAAGGTCTGTGCTACGACCACATCCTCCAAACCTTCATATTGCTCTTTAGGCAATTTTTCTCGCCAAGTCATTTTTACAACTTTGGGCTTATTGACCTTCATTTCTACGACATCTCCTGCTTTTACTTTAGGTTTCTTCGCGGCTTTTTCAGGCTTTTCTCGCAGCAGCGAATCCACCGTGCTTTCCTTGACATAGCTCTGGGTGTCGGATAGCTGATAGAGGGGGGATTTTCCTTTCTTGCGGGCATTAATGATTTCTACCTTGCCGCCGTGACTGCGGTAGAAGGTGTCGCCGACTTTATATCTAGCACTAGCTGCCGATTTGGGTGCGGTGGCTTTAGGCGGTTTGCTTTTGTCGGTTTTGGCTAGTGCCTTTTCGATGAGATCGTACAACAAATCATCGTTTTCCTTGATTTCGTCCACATAGAAGTCCTCGTCAAAGTCGAGGGTATCTGTTTTTAGTGCTTTGTATTGCGCTTGCAAGTCATCGGGCAATTGTTGGACTTGGGTGGCGGTTAATTTTTTATTTTTGAACATGGTATAATGGTTTATTTTTATAAAAATCGTTGTCGTCATTTATATAGTCCTCTGGTGGTCGTTCCTTTTTCATGCGGCTGATTTTTTTAGTTTCAATATTCTAATTCTCGCAGCCGCTTTTGCTTTGGCGATTAGGATTTTTTTAGCTTTGGCATCTGGTTGTTTGATTGGCGAAGCTGGAGCGAAAGACACGGCTTTTTTTGCTCTTTTCCAAAAGAAAAAAGTGCCTTTATCCAGGTCATACACAGGGTCGGAAAGGGTCATATTTTTTTCAAATTCTGTGTATGAATCATCCCGACCAATAGCCATAGGCATCAATAGCACGAAGGATTCTTCTAGCTTGCTTATTTGCTCAATACTGGCATTAGATGCAGATATGATGACAGGACGATGTGGAGATTCCAGCCAAATCTTTGCTTGTGATTGTCCCAGTTTTGCCATTGCCTCCAAAGCGGAGAGCAGATTGGCATAAGCATCAATAACAAGATATTTTTTATCGCCACAAACAAAATTCAAGCGAACATCACCGCCCCTCCTGATGCCATTATTTTCAAGCGTGTGAATTAGGTCTCGCATCTTGGCAATGTCCAACAAAAAGGTATCGTATGTCGTGTCTGTTTTGGGGATAATATTTTGGTAATCGGGAAATTTCCAATCGTTGTACTCCAATTCTCCGCTATTGGACTGAAAGCATTTTCGGGTCATGCAATAGGTCCCTTTTTTATTGGCGATTTTGGGCAAAAAAACTAGCTTAATGGCATTGGTCGCCACGATGCCCTTGTCGTCAAAGTGGACTCCGAGCATGCTTAACTGCGAAGACTCTGCCCCCACAAAGGGCTTGACCAAATCTATCAGCATAGGGTCTTGGGGATGAGCTTGATAAGCTCGCAAGTCTTTTATCTTTCGAGGTTTGGCTTTGGGCAATAAGTTCCAAAGATTCGTATCCAAATTTCTAAAAAAAGCCAATAATTTGTCTTCTGCTATATCATCCAAGCAAACGCAAGGACGCTTGGACTTGTGCTTGATCTGTTTTCGATACTCGAAAAAATCCTTCAACTTGGAGCTATCCTTACTGACAACTTTTTCAAAAAACTCAATAAGCAGTTCATTGGCTATTCCATAATCGCCCTTTCCCAGAGCAGTTTCTATTTTACTTTTTAATTCTTTCATCAGGCAGCTAGTTTTTTTAGTTTTAGCAGGCGGAGGCGAGCTTTGGCTTTTGCCTTAGCGATCAGGATTAGCTTGGCTTTATCGGATTTAACTAGATTTACTTGCTTTTCTTTTTTAATTTCCTCCACCCGCCCGTATATATCGCAGGTATGCACCCTAAATTTGCAATCTAGCAGATAATTTAGCCGAGCAAATTCTATCACCCGTTCTGTCACGGGTTTTTTATTGGCATTTTCTCTTTCCTTTTCCTCAATGATCCGCATTAGTATCTTCTCCTGGTTTTCTTTAGAAAGCAGTTGTGCGAGGTCTGCATTGAGTTTGTCCAGTCGAGCCTGATATTGCCCGACCATGATAGAAGTATTGTCCGAAAGGGACAGTTTGTTTTTACTTAGAATGGTATCTTCTATTTTTTTGAGTCGCTTGGCGTATTTTTTATGCTGGTCGAGGCTGCTCTTCAGGTCGAGAGCGGAGTAGTAACTTTTGAGTTGGGCATAGCGGCTGACGATGCGATAGACAGACTTAATATCCGACACTTTCATCTTTTTGAATGCAGCGATTGATTCGGACTTAGTGCTATAAGACAAGCCTGTCGGGTTCGTTATTGCCTCATGCGCCCAGCTTCGGAGCAAGCTCGTTAGCTTGGCGTATTCCTCCTTCATACTTTCGGCTTGCTGCAAATCCTTTAGGTCGCCTTCGGCGATAGCTATTTCTGCTTTTAGGCTTTGGGTGGCTTCCTCTATTTCAAATCGGGCAAGTTCTTTGGGGTCATTAATCAAGCCTCGTTTGAGTTCTTCTGCATTGAGTTCGCTTTCCTCGAACATCTTGGTCTTGTTGGAGCGAGTCCATATACTGTTGAGGCGACTCATTTTCTCACTTAGTTTTTGCCAGGTAAAAATATCCGAGCTATTTTCCATTAAGGGGACGACAAATCGGATATGACTGAACTTGTTGCCAAATCGCCAAATTCGCCCTTGCAATTGGTGAATGTCAGTAGGATTCCAGTCCAGATACAGGTCATATATGACGCTGCCATGCTTTTGCAAGTCCACGCCCTCCCGCATAGTGGAACTGCCGATGAGGACCTTTACCTTATTAGACAAAAAGTCTTCTTTTATACGTTCCCGCCTGCCCTTGCTTACGCCTCCATGAAAAATCTCGACTTCATTGCCTGAAAACCCTACTTTGGTCACTAAGTATTCTTTAATGTGCTTGAACCATTCTGTGCCTCTATCGGCATAGATAATTTGACCGGACACAGGCGTGCCGTTATCCTCATGGTACTGCTTTATGGTCTGAATACAATCGAGCGTATATTTGATTTTTGGGCTGCCTTCCGCAAAGGTCTTTGCATCTATCTTCCCGACTTCGTACATGGGCTTTCCGCCAAGGTTCAGGGCATAAGGGGAGAAGGTGACGATACGAGCTGCATTGAGCGCAATCAGAACTTGCCCCGGCACATTGCCCTTTTCGTCTTCATGATAATATTGACTCAATAGGCTGTCCTTTCGCACGGACTTATCTTTGCTCGCAAATTTGGTGATTTCGTTCATCCACTTGTTTTGCTCGGCAGTAGGAATAAGTTTGGTTTCCACTTGATAGTCCAAGTCCAGCGGAATGCCTTTGTCATCGTACAATAGCGGCAAAATGACTTTTTCGGGACGCTGTATATTGGCTTCTTCACCCGTTTTGTAGCTAATGGAGCGAAAAATCATGGACTGCAAAACATCCAAATTATTATAGCCTCTAATGACGGCTTTGATGTCAAAATTACCCGCCGCTGTCCATACATCTTCGTAAGATTCATCAATGAATTTTTCGCAAAATTGAGCGAGATTATACACGTCAAAATCTTTCAAGCCCTCGTAGTCATAATGCGCCATCATAGAGTACACCTCCGTCGCTCGATTCGTGAAGGGCGTAGCTGTCAGCCCAAAGGTGTTGCGATTTTGATGCCTTCTGTGAATATAAGCATTGAGCATAAATAACTTTAAGGCTCTTGCAGATGGTTTGCTACCGGAGCCAGCAAAGAAATTTTTCTTTTCCCGCTCACCTCCGCTGTTAACATCGCCCTTTACATCCATAAACAGGTTGCGAAAATTGTGTGCCTCGTCCACGACAATGGCATCAATGCCCATTTCTTCAATATCTAATTCGGTATTCTTTAGGGCATTGTCTATCCAACTTTCAGCTTGCTGCTCAATGATCGCCTTGCTTCTGCCGCTTTCGCCCTGACTAATCATTTCTTTCAATCGCCGTGTGAGGGCGGATTCAGTGTCGGCAGAAAAGCCAATTTTCATCAAGCCTTCGTAAGTCACCATTGTTATCGAATATTCCGGCACGGTCAAGGCGATGCCATTTTTATCTCTCACACCGTCAATAATTCGAGTACCCAAATTGTCGTAGTCATTGATCTTAATGTGTGGTAAAATACCTTCCGCTATCAAATCACCTGCTTTATGAAGAATCTTGCCCTTGGCATCTTTTATCGCTTTATCTGCCCGGACGCCCACAATCTCCCCAATCCATTTTTTGATGACCTTTTGTGGCACGACCACTAACGGCCGCTTAAACAAGCCCTTCTCAAATCCGTCTGCTATACCAATAATCGCCGTCATGGTCTTACCTACGCCTACATCATAAGCAACAATACCCGTGCCTCTGTGATTCATGAAAGCGACCCCTTCCCTCTGGGCTGGCCGTATGCTCAATGTCCCGCCTTTGAACATACTCCCAACCGTAAAACCAATAGGGATTTTGTGGTATTCGACATCTTTATAATTATTGGTGGTAGAGTTCCAAAGATGAGCAATTTTTGCCTTATCGCTTTCGGTGAGGCTGGTCACCAGGAAGCGATCAAAGTGGTAAGTGCCGATGAGCGTTGTATTTCTACGGATAGCTGCTTTTCGAGCCTTATCTGTCCCTCGGGGAAAACGCTCTTTGATCAGCCAATAATAATAAATATCATAGGCGGAGCTATACTTCTTATCTATGGTCAACTCCGGCTGAGTGAGATTGCTCAAGTAGTAGCGATAAAAAATGGTGCGGATGTCCAAATTGTCGGGCAAGGTCGTTCCGTCTGCCAATTCGACAATGTTTATTTTTTTCCAGATGTTGTCAAAGGGCGAAAGGTACAGCTTTAGGCTTTCATCGTCTGTGATCAAGAGTTGTCGAGGCTTGGCGGCTTCCATGCGCTGAAGTTGTCCTTCATACAATTTTTCGCTCCCTTTGGCAATGATGCCCGCCTTATTTTTTTTGAGCGCATTGATTTTAGCGTAGATATTGCCAGAGTAAAAAACAGGAGTTGGTTCAAAATATTTGCCGTCATAGCCCACTAACCCTTTTTTCCACCAATCTAACCAATCGGGATCAGGCACATAATACTTACTCCACTCATTCTTGCCAATGACAGCAAAATCGAATAAGCCTCTATTCGCCTGATACGTTACCCAGACTTTTATGCGCTCTTCGGAAATAGTATAGAGCCTAGTCTGTCC
>CBDCUO010000050.1:0-191431 GCA_965222705.1 Saprospiraceae bacterium
TTTAAAATCAGGTACAACACCATAAGTTTTCATATAATAATCTTTTTTATTAGAAATGGCTGTCCGGATATTGTAAAAACAACGAATACAGTTGGCATTTCTTGCTCCTCTGGGTATTTTCCAAACGATCACCACTTCATCTCCAATATATTGGTAAATATTTCCATTGGCATAAATAATTGGGTCAGTTATATCTCTGAAAAAATCATTGAGTAGCTCAAAAAACCGAATATGGCCAATTTTTTCTGCAATGGCCGTAGAGGATCGCATATCCAGAAACATAAAAATGCGTTCTTCTTCGCTGGGGTGATGATACTTTCCCATGATTAATGATCGCAAAACTCCTGGACCATATTTCTCATTAACATGTAGCATCAAAATAGTTAGCAGCGTAACGACCAGCCACAAAAAAAAGGTCTTATAAAAAAAATATTCTGTAAAAAAATTCAAGGTCACGTCGAGCATGGATTGGCTAAAGAGCCGAATGCCCAACCGAAGGCTAGAATAAATCATATACCCTACCGCAATGGTACTCAAAATAATCAGGGTAATAATGATACTATTAATAAAAACAGCAACACCGAAAGACTGTTTCCGAAATCGCCCCCTCAAATAAAAAATCAAAAGCCCGCCTGCTATCAATCCGCCTAAAAAGCTAAAAAAAGTATTGATGAGGAAAAAATGGTAAAAATCATAATTGGTGGTTCTTTCCAAAAAAGTACCATCTTCTGAAATCGCATGGATATATAAAGCCTCCAAACTACCTATAATTGTCCAAATTAGCGTAATCCAAAAGATTTTTGTAAGTTTTATCTTTAACTTGGCAGATAATCGCAACTTCATTAAATCAAAATTTAAAGGCTTGATGACTCAAGCTATAAACTCTTGAAAACCCAAATTTTAGCTTTTTAGTCTTTTAAAATTAGAAAAATGTTAAATTTGGTGCAGGAAAAAGCTAAAACCTTCATGCTAACAATTGCAAAGTAATAGAATTCCTTTAAGTCAGTTAAGTTTTTGTAAGGTTGAATCCGCATTTTATCAATAACTGTACTTTCTTAAACACCTTCGACCAAACGGCGAGAAAACGAAATATGAAAAAAAACATTGTCCAGTTAACAGAAGAATATGTTCTAAAACTATTCGAAGATCAATTTCCACCTGGATTGCTTTATCACGATCTAGACCATACAATGTCCGTCAGAGAAACTGCTCTCGAATTAGGAAGGTATTATGATATTGGAGAAGAAAACTTGGAAGCAATGGAATTAGCTACCTTGTTACACGACATCGGTTACATCAAAGCCTACAGCGGTCATGAAGACGTCAGTATGGAAATGGCTGAAAATTTCCTTTCTCAGCATAATTATCCCGCTGAAAAATTGCAGATAGTCAAAGAGCTAGTCGCCGCTACCAAGTTGATCTATCAACCTAAAAATCAGCTACAAAAGATTATTAAGGACGCCGACTTAAATAATTTGGGGCAAGGAAAATATTTGAAAACCATTTCCAAGCTTCGAACTGAAATGGAAACTTTCCTGGGGCAACATTATGAAGATCAAGAATGGTTTGAAATGAACATAAAATTCATGGATGATCACATTTATTTTACCGAAAAAGCAAAAGAGTTATTTAACGATAAAAAACACAAAAATCGCCGAAAAGTAAGCAAAGTCATAAAAAGTCTAAAGGAAAAAAAAAAGAAACCGCCAAAAACAAAAATAATGGACACCATTAATAGCAATCGCAGCGCACAAATGATGTTTAAAACTGCTCTACGCAATCATATTGACCTAACCAGCATAGCAGACAACAAAGCGAATATCATGTTGAGTATCAATGCTTTAATCATTACTATCTCCATGCCTCTACTAGCTGCAAATATAGAAGAAAACCCTCGACTTTTAGTACCTACATCCATTCTTCTGGTTACCTGTGTTGCCTCTATAATCTTTGCAACCCTTGCCACTCGCCCTATAAAAACGAAGGGACTGACTACGATGGATAGCATCAACCAAGGACCAACGAATCTTTTCTTCTTTGGCAATTTTTACCGAATGAAGTTTGCGCAATACAAAGATGGAATCAAAATGATTATTGCTGATAATGACAAGCTAGATAATTCCATTATGAGCGACTTATACTATTTGGGAAAAGCTCTGGGAAATAAATTTAACCAATTGCGGGTTTGCTACACAATTTTTATGATTGGAATTACACTAACGGTCATTGCTTTTGCCATTACTTTTTTTATTTCTAGCAAATAGCTAAGGAACGAGGACATAAGCAGAGAAATAAAACAACACCGTAAATGCAAATAATTGCCAAGACTTTTTGGGGCTTAGAAAAAATACTCGCCAAAGAAATTGCCCAATTAGGAGGAAAAAATATAAAAATTTTAAAACGAGCGGTTGTTTATGAAGGGAATAAAAAATTACTTTATCGCTCGGTTTATGAATTGAGGACAGCCCTTCGCATACTCCGACCTTTCCATTCTTTTAAAACCAAGCACGAAAACCATCTTTACAAAAAAATAAGTGCCCTTGACTGGACCGCCATGATGAACTTGGAAGACACTTTTGTTATCAATGCTTTTACAGCTTCTAAATACATGGACCATTCCAAATATCTGGCCTTAAAAGTCAAAGATGCTATTGTGGATCAGTTTAGGTCAAAATATAACGGGCGACGTTTGAGCATTGATCGAATTAATCCCGATTTTTATTTAAACATTCATCTCGGCAGGGATAATGTTTGCACACTTTCCTGGGATGCCTCGGGGGGGTCTTTGCACAGAAGAGGGTATCGAGTAGCCAACGTTAATGCACCGATCAATGAAGTATTGGCCGCAGGAATGGTACTTGCGACCAATTGGCAAAGAAACTGTGACTTCATAGATCCAATGTGTGGATCAGGGACCATCCTGATAGAAGCAGCTTCTTATGCTCATAACTTACCACCTCAACAAAATCGAAGCAAGTTCGGCTTCCTGAAATGGAAGGATTACGATGAAATCCTGTGGCAAATGGTTCAAAAAGAAGCCGATGCCAAACAAACAAATTTCAAATACAAAATTTTGGGATTTGATAAAGATTTAAAAGCTATAAAGGCTGCTGCTTCAAATATTCTCGCCGCTAAATTGGATAAAAAAGTTGAAGTCCATCTAAAAGCCTTTAAACAATTGACCGTCGAAGCAAACCAAGGCATCCTTCTCACCAACCCTCCCTATGATGAGCGAATGCAAGTAACAAATATTCACGCATTTTATAAAGAAATGGGACACATTTTGAAGCATCGCTTTACCAATTTCGATGTCTGGATGATTTCCTCTAATATAAAAGCATTGAAACAATTGAGACTGCGTCCAACTTCCAAAAAGGTGTTATTCAACGGCTCTTTGGAATGTCAGTTTGTACATTATGAGTTGTATGAAGGGAGTAAAAAACAAACAGAATCCGCCTCTCCTCTTTAGACTTTTCTTCGTTTCTATTAATTTTGCGGGCAAAGGGAGCTAAAATTCAATTTTTAATTATTTAAATTATGGGAAGAGCATTTGAATTCCGCAAAGCCAGAAAATTTAAGCGATGGGCTAAAATTTCCAAAACATATAGCCGAATTGGAAAAGATATTGTGGTCGCTATAAAGTCAGGTGGACCGGACCCTGAGGCAAATGCCAAATTGAGGGCAGTCATGCAAAATGCCAAACATTTGAATGTCCCTAAAAACATTATTGATAGAGCGATCAAAAAAGCCAAAGATAAGGATATTTCCGACTATAAAGAGGTGACTTTCGAAGGCTATGGTCCACATGGAATCGCCGTAATTGTAGAAACGACAACAGATAATAATCAAAGAACGGTTGCTAATATCCGAAGCTATTTTAACAAATGCAATGGTCGTTTGGGCACAGTCGGTTCTGTTTCCTTTATGTTTGACCACCAGTGCCATTTTAAAATTCCTAAAGAAGACTTAGACGAAGAAGAACTCGAATTAGAATTAATTGATTATGGTGCAGAAGAAGTTTTCATCGAAGAGGAGACCCTTATGATTTATGGCCCTTTTGAAAATTTTGGAGCCATTCAAAGTGCTTTGGAAGAAATGGGTATTGAAATTTTGGCTTCCGGATTTGAACGTATTCCTGCCACAACTAAAAAACTGGCAGAAGAGGAGTCTGCGGATATTGAAAAATTACTAGAAAAAATTGAGGAAGATGATGACGTACAAAATGTTTACCACAATTGGGAAGAGGGGTAGCCTTCAACCAAACAAAATTTGATCCCGTCCGACTGATAGGACCAAATTAAATATAGCGTACAAATCAGTCTTTTGTAAAAACAAACGTCCCTGCGTCAGACATTTCTTCATTAAACAAATGGTCATTAACCTTTAAGGATTTTAGATGTTCTGGATCTGTAAGTTTGTATTTTACAATTTGATGCGCCATAGCACCTCTTGCTTTTTTGGCATTAAAGGCGATTGTTTTGTAAGTATCGCCTCGTAGTTCTTTAAATTGAATATGGATTAAATTGCCGGCTAGTTTAGGTTTTTTTATGGATTTAAAGTATTCGTTGGAGGCAAGATTAATTAAGATATTGCTGCCTGAATTTTTCAGATCTTCATTGAGCAGTTCCGTGATTGTGGCGTTCCAAAATTCATAGAGGTTTTTTTTTCGACCATTTTTCAGCTTAGTTCCCATTTCCAGGCGATAAGGCTGCACTAAATCCAAAGGCTTGAGCAGTCCATAGAGTCCGGATAAAATGCGCAGGTGTTTTTGAGCAAAATCAAAATCTTGCTCATCAAAGGTGTCCGCTTGCAAACCCAAATAAACATCCCCCCTAAAGGCCAATGCTGCTTGTTTAGCATTATCCAGGGTAAAGGGTCGAGCATATTGTTGGTAACGAGCTACATTCAAAGCGGCGATATGATCGCTCACCCCCATTAATGCTTTTATTTTTTTGGCAGACTTTTTCTTTAAAATATGAATCAATTTGTCGCTTTCTGCCAATAATCTGGGCATGGAATGAGTTACCAAATCTGTTTTATTAAAGTCTAAAGTTTTAGCAGGAGAAAGTAGTATAATCATGTTAGAAAATAATGATGCTCATGTATAAAATTAAACTTGAAAGGCATTTTAAAAATACTTTCTAATGGTGTTCCTTCTTCTCAAATCACACAGGAACGAACAAGAAATAGCGGGTATTTCTAGCGTCTTTATGTTTTTTTCAAACAAAAATTTTCCTCAATGGTTTTTCTTGTTTATTTTCAAAGGATCACTAATTTTAGAGCGCAAATTTAACTAGACTTTGACAAATATGTAAGTTTAAAACCCGTCCAAAATTCAAAAATACCCTTCTTTGACAAATGTCATGATCAATTCATGGGATTTATTAAAGATCAAACATATAATGACCAACAAAATATGCGAGCATTAGTCATTTCAGGAGGAGGTTCAAAGGGAGCATTTGCTGGAGGAATCGCCGAATATTTAATCAAGGAGCAAAAAAAGGATTACGATATTTACGTAGGCACCTCTGCCGGAAGTTTATTATTGCCTTTACTAGCCCTTGGCGCAGTAGATCGCATCAAAAAAAGCTTCACCAATGTCACCCAAAAGGACGTTTTTAACCGCAATCCATTTATCATAAAAAAGAAGGGCAAAATTTTTACTTCCAAAATCAATCACTACAACTCCCTTCGGATGTTTATGCAAAAACGCCGAACCTTTGGAGAAAGCAAGAATCTTAGAAAGTTGATTGCCCGTACTTTTCGAAAACACGATTACGATCAATTAAGGACTACTAAAAAAGAAGTCATTGTTACGGTCTGCAATTTCACCAATTATAAAACGGAGTACAAGTCTATTCACGAATATAGCTATGAAGATTTTTGTGATTGGATGTGGATTTCTGCCAATTTTGTTCCCTTCATGAGCATGGTCATCAAGGAAGAACATGAATATGCGGATGGGGGATTTGGCGATTATTTACCGATTCATCCGGCTTTGAATATGGGCGCGAAGCACGTTGATGCTATTTTTTTGCGTCCGGAAAAAATTGCTACCAACGCTCTGCGAACTCAAGACCCTTTTGATGTAATGATGCGGGCTTTTCAATTTATGCTGGATAAAATTGGCAAGGATGATATTTTAATCGGAAACTTTGAAAGTCTGAGAGAAAATGCAACAGCTAATTACTATTATGCCCCCCATGTACTAGTAGATAATGCTTTTATTTTTGACCCCAGTCTAATGAAACGGCTATGGCAAGAAGGGTTGGAATATGCACAAGAAATAACACCGAAAAAATTGAGAAGTATAGGAGATATTTAGAGTACGCTAAAGTAATCGCTCTGACCCTGTATAAATATTAAAGCGATTCTCTCTTAAAAAACCGATGATTGTAATGCCTGTTTCTTTTGCTAATTCAACCGCCAAACTGGAAGGCGCTCCCATAGCAGCAATAATTGGAATGCCCGCCATCATTGCTTTTTGTACTAGCTCAAAGCTAATTCGTCCGCTCAGTAACAGAAGGTGGCTCCGCAAGGGAATCCAATTATTTTGTAGGCTTTGGCCAATTAGCTTGTCCACAGCATTATGCCGACCGACATCTTCTTTTAATAAAAGTAGATTGCCTTTTGCATCAAATAAGCCAGCAGCGTGAATTCCCCCCGTTTTGGCAAAAACGGGCTGGGCATCCTGAAGTAGTTTGGGTAATTGGTTTAGGACAGAGATTGCTATTTTTGGCAAATTAGGTTGGGGAAAATAACAAGTCGTTTTTTCTACTTTTGCAATGGAAGCTTTTCCGCAAACCCCACAACTGGAAGTCGTATAAAAATGGCGTTCTAATTGCTCTAAGTCAATTGGAACACCTTTCAACAGTCTGATAATCAATCTATTATTATCTAATTGTTCTATTTTTTCAATATCTCTTTTTTTACCAATAATTCCTTCTGAAAATAAAAAACCCATAGCCAATGCCGCATCCGCTCCAGGTGTTCGCATAGTAATTGCCAGGTTTTTCTTCTGATAAATTCCCTTTGCAAAAAAAGCAATTTGAATTTCCAGAGGCGCTTCAATTACGATAACATCTTTACTGATATAAAAACGATTGTTTTTAACCTTTAGAATATCCAGTTTTTTACAAAATCGCCCAATGCTCTGCCTAGTTTTTATCATTATAAAGGTCAATATACTGCTGATCCAGTGTTGTCGATTTATTTATTTATTAATGCCCTAACTACTCCCGTATAAGCCAGTTTTAATTCAAAGATAATCTTTTTATCATTATTCTGACAAAGCAAATTAAATAGGTTGGCTTCATAGTACAACACTGCCAATTCCGTCTGATTAACGGGATTCACTCCTTATTTCAATCCCTCCTCCTTTTGAATTTCTACTGGCGCATCAATTCTAGTAATGGTTATCTCCGTTCGACGATTGAGTTGATGTTCTTCTTCTGAGCAGTCTATGTTATCATAGCAGTCATTGACGGGTTGGGTTTCTCCGAAACCTGCCGAATCGTTAATTCGATAGAAGCTAACGCCTTTTGCTATCAGGTATTGTTGAGCAGATTTGGCCCTTTTTCGGGAAAGCCACTGGTTATAATTACGAGTTCCTCGACTATCTGTATGAGAAGAAAGTGAAATTTCCATACTGGGGTATTGATTCATTAAAAGGATGAGATAGTTCAAGTCATTGCTCGCATCTGCCCGAATGTTATACTTATCAAAATCATAATAAATATCTCTCAGCGTGATGACTTGTCCGATTTGATAATTACCCTCAGGATCTCCGGTAAAATACTGATTGACATAGTCTCTGGGCAAATCCTCTTCAGGGTCTAACTTGTCCAGCTCCAATTCTATTAAGGCATTTAAAACGGTCGTTGTATTACAAGGTACATTTAAAGTAGAAATTTCTGCTCGACCTTCCTTGAAGTTAATTTTTCTAGCTTTGATAAGGTATTCGCAATTACATTCGATGCAGGCTTCAAATTCGCCATTATAATCTGTCTCCAGTATCGTAATCTTTCCAGTACACCTATCAATTAAGGTCACTTCTGCGCCAGGGATATATTTAGGAAAATTTTTATTTTTGACCGCGCCTTTTAGTTTTACGCATTGCCTGCGCTTCAAAGGAATGCAATAGTCTTCATTTTCTATTAGTTCTACTCCTGTCAACTGCTGCCGATTAGGGTAATAATAATCTTTTTCAGCATAGAAAGAATAGGTCTGATTTGATTCTAAAAAATAATTAAAAACGCCATTGGGGTTGGTAATAAATGAAGCGTCTGCCCGAATCACACCCCCTTTAACTTTTATACCATAATCTCCTCCAATATTTTCAGTGAGAATCTTATCCGGCAATGCTGTTTCTTCCTCGTAAGCTATCCATTGATCCTTAGATTTTAGAACAGCAACGCGAGCATTTTCCAGTCGTTCTTTAGTATCTGCATCGCAAACAGCTATTTTATAAATGCCTGCATTTTTATCGGGGTTGGGGTCAAAAGGGTCTTTATCATCCATCTTGTCGGTAATAACCCAGCTATAAATATCATCCAAACCTGCTCCTCCAGGGCGATTGGAGGAAACGTATCCTTTTTCTTCTTCCGCATTGATATAAAAGCCAAAATCATCTTTTGTAGAGTTAATCGGCTTGCCTATATTTTTGCGATCTACCCAGGAATTTTCATCTTCATTAGCTGATTTTTCTACCACAAATATATCCAGTCCTCCTATTCCCTTATGTCCATCGGAGGCAAAAAACAGCTTGTCCTTTTGGCTAATAAATGGAAAAATTTCATTGCCTGAAGTGTTGACAATAGGGCCAAGGTTGGTCGGCTCCCCCCATTTGTTTCCTAACCTTTTACTCACATAAATATCCATACCTCCAAAACCACCTGATCGGTCAGAGGAAAAATAAAGTCGTTGTCCATCAGGAGAAAGTGTCGGGTGACAAGTGGAAAACTCTTTATCACAAAAGGTCAATTCTTTTGCTTCTTTC
This sequence comes from Saprospiraceae bacterium, assembly GCA_965222705.1. GTDB lineage: Bacteria > Bacteroidota > Bacteroidia > Chitinophagales > Saprospiraceae > JAFMDF01. Next base: position 8,999 of record CBDCUO010000050.1, read on the forward strand.
CAACTATTTCCTTCTTTTTTCGCCTTAAAAATTTTCAACTTTTTAATGGCCCCTTTCTTACTCTTTTTTTTACTGGTTCGGGTAAAAATCATGGATTTGGTCGCTTCGTGAAAGGTCGCCACCCCATCGTGAAAACCGCCATTTACTTCTCCTTCCAAAGCTTTAACGTCCTTAAAACTTTCTCCCTCTTTTTTAGCAAAAAACAGATCGGAAAAGTTATCATTTGTCCACCTATCCAATTGCTTCGCCCCTTTATCACTTCCTCTCATGGAGGTAAAAACAATTCCCTCGCCATAGGGGACGGGACTAAAGTCATGATGTGCGGTATTTAAGTCTCCCAAATTGGTTAATTTGATATTTTTGTAATATTCAAACTGGTCCACTTCCTTACAATCTTCGATAAAAGAACGGGTCTTGTCACTACTTTTTGTCTCGTATTCTTTGTACCAGCGAATGGCATCCTCGCATTTTCCATTGGCTTGCAAAGTCTGAGCATAATGCAAAATAAGCTTATTTTCTTTGGCTTCATTGACGATTTGAGCGTACCAATACTCCGCAGATTCGTATTGGCTGTTGAGCCGAAAACTGTTGGCCAATTTTAGCATAATTTCGTAATCCATTTTTTCCTGCTCCAATTTTTGATAGGCATCCGCAGCCGATAAATAACCGAGGTTTTCGTATAGCTTATCAGCTTTTTTTTCCTGCCCTAAAAGGGTGAAATTTAGCATTAAAAAAGTTATTAGAAGGATTAGTTGTTTCATAATCTAATTTGCTTTAGATGCCTAAAAAAATCGAATATTATTTACCTTATCCCCTGCCGTTTTAAAGGTATATTCCAGCATGACCTCAAAGCTGCCTTTGGTAAAATGACTCAATTCCGATAAAGTATAATCCACCCCTAGGGCTACTTTCATTTGTTTCATTACTGGAAACTGGACAAAAGCGTCCACAGAGTCGCCAAAACGATAACTGACTCCCGCCCATAAAGACTCTAGAAATAATAAACTCAAATTTAGATCAGTTGACAAGGGAGCATTATTAACATAACTAATCAAGGCAGAGGGCCTTAAATAAACGTTATTGCCTAGCTTAAAAACCAAGCCGCCCATAAAATAATAAGTGCGAAAATCATTAACCCTTCCAAATCCCTGGTAAGCTTCGCTAGTCAGTCCATTGCGCATAAATTGAGGGACAGAAACACCAAGATAGAATTTCGAGCTAGCATAATAAACCCCCATACCTACATTAAAAGTAGAAGCCGAAGGTTCGCCAAAGGGAATAACTGCATCAAAATTGTCAATCAAATCTGCTTTTGTCCAATCAAATCGTGTGTGGTCCATTTGAAAATTTAAACCTACACTCAATTTGGTTTCATTTTTAAGTGCAATGCGATAGGCATAGCCTAGGTTCATATAAGTAGAATTAAAAATTCCTATTTCATCAGAAATGATAGACAATCCCAAGCCACTTCTGTTTTGGGCAAAAGGTGTATGGGCAAAAGCAGTAATCGTTCGGGGTGCCCCTTTTATGCCCTCCCATTGGTGGCGATAATGTACCCCAATTGTCAATGCTTCCTTACTCCCTGTATAAGCTGGATTATATTGGAGTTTATTAAAAACGAATAGGGTGTATAGCCGGTCATTCTGACTGCAAGCCAAATTTCCTAAAAAAAGCACGAGAAGTATGGTGTAAAGAATTCTCATAGTGTGTCCTTTTTGGTTATTGAATTTTGGTGTTGGGTATTGAATGCTAATCAAGTATTCCTAAATATTCTACTGGCTTAAATTTTAAGTTTCTGGCTCCACTGGTTAGGTGGGGAGCATTTTGCTAATGCTAGTTTTGCCGCTATAAATTACCACACTAATCACCTAAAAAGACTGATAAAGCCTTGTATAGGTACTTTCCCCTCCCCTAGCTGGAGCGTATAAAAATAGGTGCCGGCGGGGAGAGGTCTATTTTTATACGTTCCTTCCCAGTCATTTTGATAATTGGTCACTTCATATACTACCCCACCCCACCGATTAAAAATACTCAAATGGTTGTTGGGAAATTGACTAATACAAGAGATGACAAACTGGTCATTATCCCCATCTCCATTAGGAGAAATCACATTGGGAATAATGCAGTTTCCAGAAGCAGAATTTCCCTCTATTCGCAAAGTAACAAGGGCTGTATCACATAATTCTCCACAAACAGTATTGCATATTTTGTAGCGAAAATCATCTATCCCAAAGTAATTATTGGCGGGAATATAGCTTAAAGTGCCGTCTGCTGCTTCTCTCAATTTGCCATTATTGGGATATTTAGTAATAATGAAACTAAGATTGTTGCGAAGAGAAATAACATCATTTAGCAAAACATCAAAATTTAAACTATCATTGGGATTAATAGTATAGTTATCGGCATTAGCCATTACAAATCCCTCTGAATAAATTCTTAGTGTATCCGTAGAATAGTTGGCACAGGCTCCATTTGATAATGACCAGACAAGTACATTTTCTCCCAAGTCAAGGTTTTCTATAAAGGTAGTTGGGCTGGTGGGGTCAGCAATGGTTGCTCCTGAATTTGTTTGCCAATACCCCGTACTCAAAGTGGGAACTTCTGCGGCAATCGCTAATTGGTCTTCCTCACAGATGTAAATCGTTTCCTCTTTAATAAGTGCATTATCCGGTGGGATATCATTGATCGTAAGAAGCAATTCATCGGATTCAAAATTATTACAAATTCCTTGCGAAATGGTCCAAGTGAAGGAATAAGTATTCCCTGGTTCCAGTCCTTCAATATTGGTTTTAGGGTTCTCTGGTTCTATAATAAGGACCCCTTGCCCTTCTTGCTCATTGGATTGTGTCCAAGTTCCCTTAGCTGAATTTAGAGCAGTGGCATCTAGCTGAACCGCCGTCACTTCGCATAAGTCTCTATCCAGTCCTGCAAAAGCCCTATCGTCAGTCAACATATCTACCATAATTGCTACTGTATCTGCTGAATTTACTCCACATACATCGCTAGTGACCGTCCAGACAAATTGGTTAAGCCCTGCATTTAAATTCAGGGCTTCCGTACTAGCTTCATAGGGGTTCACGATGGTTGCCCCTGTCAACGACTGCCATTGGCCTACCCCCGCAGATACTTCATTGGCCTCTAAATGAACCGCAGCGGCAGCGCAAAGCGTCTGGTCAATACCGGCAAAGGCAATCAATTCAGTCGGAGCAAGCACTTCTACCCTTATTTCATTAGAAAATTCAGATAAGCACCCGTTAATAATCGTTCTAACATGGTAGCTATCAGAAAATGTTGCTCGCACCTCCTCTACTCGCAAAAGTGGTTCGATCGTTTTGGCAACAACGGCATCCGTAGTGGCATTATACCACTCAAATTCCACTTTGTCTCCCGAAGTTGCTATAACGGAACTGCTAATTTCCAGCACCAATGTTTCCCCTGCACAAACTGGTCCATTACTAATAATTGTTGGGGCAGCGGGCTGTCTTCCAATATAGACCCTTGTAGTCGAAGAAACAACACTTGCGCAACCTTCCAATTCTACTACGGCGAAATAATCACCCGCATCCAAAGCTGTTGCTGGATTAATAGCAGGATTATATTTATCTGAAGTATAACCATTGGGGCCAAACCAGGAATAGCTTGCTCCTGGCAAAAATGGAAGGGATAACTGAATAATGTCTCCTTCACAAATAGGGCTCAAAGAAGAAGAATTATTGCTGGCCTCAATCGAAGAGGTAGCATCAATTACCTTAATACTTTCTACATTAGAATAACCCGAAGCGCAATTGCCCTTTGTGATTCTTACTAAATATTCTCCCGAATGAGTAACATTGACATTATTGATAATTAAGCTTGGCGTGCTGGTTGTTTTTATTAAAAATAAATCGCCCTGTTCGTTCTGTTGATACCATTCATAAGCAATCGCCGTTCCATTGGTTAAACTTGCCGTCAGTTCAATGCTTTCTCCTCCACAAATTAAATTACTCACCGCATTCAAGGCAGGTGTATTTAATTCTTGGCGAACATTTACAATAACGGATTGGGGATCGGAAGTGCAGGCGTTTGGTGAGCGGAGCGTCAATTCGTACACTCCTGCCTGTGCGTCTGTTATATTAGGCAATTCTAACCCAAAAGAATCTCTATCCGTTTCAGCAGTATAAATAAAATTGTTAGGTCCTGTCCAAGTATAAACAAGCGGTTGACCCAAAGGATTGTTACTTTGAGCAGTCAGTAATACGGTTTCTCCTGCACAATAAGAAGCCGATTTGCTTATATTTTTAATGCTTGGCACAGCATCTACTTCTACAGTTGTCTGAATTTTGTCACTAGTCATGCACCCTTCTATTTCAACTTTTAAGTCAAAAGTCGTAGTCTCTTCCACATCAAAAATGGTTGGATTTTGTTGATTAGAAATTAAAATGCCCGTAACTACATCATACCAGAAGTAAGTGGCACCTTCAATATCCGGAGCCATTAGTTGTACTTCTTGCCCCTGGCAAATTGGCCCACTATTGCTGGCACTAACCTGTGGCATTTCTATCAAATCAATAAATGCCGGAGCTGATAAAATAGAAGTACAACCACTGATAGACACCGCTGCCTGATAGGGCGCGGGAGGGGTATTATTATTGACCTTTAAGGAAATAGTTTTTTCTGTTCCAATGGTATCTCCATTGCTATCCAGCCAAATAAATTGCCCGTTTATATCCAAATTCGTTTGTTGAATGCTCAATTCAATATCACTTCCGCTACATACTGGGCTATTGCTTAAAATAACTGGTTGCTCTGGTAGGTCAGTAATTTCAGAAATGGAAAGACTCTCACTCGTTTCGCAGCCATAAATCGTACGAACCTTCAAAGTATAAGTTCCATTAGCGCTCTCGCTAATGTTGGTAATTAACGGATTAGCTGCCTTAGAAGTAAAACCACTTGGCCCAGACCATTGGTAGTCAATATTGCCTGTTGTATTACTCAAATTCGACCTCAATTGTAAATGCCCGCCTTCGCAAATAGTGTTCAATGTATAGTCGGGTCTAATAGAAGGCGAGGGGAAGCCATTTAGCGCAAAAATATCTGAACTCAAAGTACAGCCATCTACTTGTACGGTTAGTTGATATTGGTCCGTATTGGTCCGTATTGGTCCAACAATAATTGTGTTGGAGTTTTCACCAGGAATAGCCATGCCGTTTAACGTCCAGGTGTAAGCCACGGCTGATCCAGTATAAATTGGGGCAGATAAAGTAAGCAAATTTCCCTCGCAAATAGCGCCTTCTGATTGTATAATGGGCTTCGATAAAGGTGCTTTGATCGTATTAATCAAATTAGTGCCGGCAGTCACAGCACAGCCAGTGCTATTAGTAATGGTTAATTCATAGATGCCATTATGATCCGAATCAGCATTTACAATAATTGGATTGGGTAAGTTAGAGGTAAATCCATTCGGTCCTGTCCATTGATAAGACATTCCAATTATGGAGTCGCCAATGTTGGCATTTAATACCAAATCCGAACTAGTGCAATCCAAATTGCTTGTATAAATTGCCGTTGGATTGAAATCAAAATTTTCTAAAATGGCTATTTTCAATACATTAGAATTGGAAGAACACCCTTCCGCTGCTACTGTCAAAGTATAATCACCTGAATGAAGGCTTGCATCCGCAGGGGCTATTACCAACTCGTTCGTACCCAGACCTGATACATTTGTACTATCCGGCACATTCCAGTAGTAAGAAACACTCAACCCTTCATAAGCGGGAGCGGTAATAGTAATCGCTGTGCCCTCGCACATCAAACTATTACTACTAATCATTGGCTGTAGGGGTGTATCTTTTATTTCTATTTCTGTGGAAGCAGAATGGGTACAACCATTTTGGTCTGCAATATTGATAGAATACGTTCCAGAAAAAGAGCTATTTGTATTGATTAAAAGGGGGTCTTCGCTAAAAGAATGAAAGCCATTAGGACCCCTCCACTCTACTTCATATGGTGCTTGTCCGCCTGTAATAGTAGCATCAAACCTTATTTCACTCGCTTCTCCTGCACAAACCATGGTTTCATAAGTACTATCAATCACCACAAGAGGCTGTCCCAGCACGACGGGAGCAAAAGTATCCGATTGCAAGCGACAGCCGTCCACGATAATTTCTAGTGTAAATTCTTGCCCCTTTTGAGCATTGTCAATAAATGTTTTATTAGAATTATTTACATCCAATAAAACGCCATTTTCATACCAGTTGTATTGAACAAAATTGCCTTCGTAAATGGGAACTTCCAAAAAGAGATTATCATTTTCACAAGCAATGCTTTCGGATGAAATGGACGGAATGGCCTGTGCCTTTTTAATATCATTAATAAAGAGGCTTTCTTTTTTGCTACAACCGCTCTCGTCTGTTATTTCTAATAAGTATATCCCGTTAAAAGTTTCTGTAACACTAGCAATAACAGGACTTTTTTGACTTGAAACAAAGCCGTTGGGACCAGTCCAATTAAAACTCAAGCCAGTCGTATCGCTACTAATAGCAACGTTTAGAAATAGATCAGAAGGAGAACAATCTGCTTTTAATGTATAACTAGCAGAAGGGCTAAAAATCGGTCCGTCACTTACACCGACTCTAATAGTGTCCAAGGAGAACTGATTATCGCAAGCATCTCTTCTTACTGTTAGCAAATAATCTGTCGTTTGTTGCAGATTATCAAAAATCGGATTTTGTAAAATAGAAATAATAGTTGCATCGCCCAAGATCCGCCATTCGTAACTCACTTCTTCTTCCTCGCGAGCGTATAGCTGAACCTGTTCGCCTCTACAGATAAGTGCTGCACTGGCAGTTGCTAAAGCAATTGTTTGGTTCTTATTATCTGCTATTTCAATCAAATTAGACTCAACTGTGGGGCATCCGTCTGCTGTTATTTGCAACAGGAAAGGATCAATTGCATTGGCATCTTTTCTCGATATTTTCAAGAATCGGTTATCGCCAATGCTATCGCCAAGCCCATTTAGCCATTGGTAGCTAATCCCCACTCCTGTATAAGAAGTCAAGGTGTTTAGGCGGATTGTATCATCTATACAAGTGGTGCTATTATTTGCAATAATGGGTTGTTTGGGAGATTGTACAACTTGATTTATATCTATATTTTCAATGATAAAACAAGCATTTGCATCGCTCACTTTGAGGGTATAGGTTCCATTATGGGCGGTGGTTACATTGGCAATCGAAGGGCTGGAAGCAATCGAAGTAAACCCAAGCGGGCCGTTCCATTCATAAGCGAAAGGTGCTTCTCCAGTCGGTGTAGAAATCAATCCTAAAGTCCCCCCCTCGCATATAGTACCTGCTTGATCTGTATCAAGGGTAAGTGTTGGTTTTTTACTAACGTTTACAGCATAAGCGGCAGTTGTCAGTGTACAACCCTCCACCATAACCATCGCACTATAATCTCCCGAGTGAATAATTGAGTCAATAGGTGAGATAACAATTTCGTTGGTCGTCAAACCAATAATATCCTGGGTAGTGTTGGCAGGAGTCATCCAACTATATTGAATATTTACTCCTTCGTATTGCGCTATGCTCAATTTTAATAATTCTCCTTCACAAACGGGTCCCGCATTGTGAATAATTGGCTGAATTGGGGCATTGGAAATATTGATCACCTGAACACTCGCTCGTGCAGCACAACCATTGACATCCACCACTTCCAGCATGTAGGTGCCGTTTGCATTTTCTTGTACATCGAGAATCGTTGGATTTTCTATGTCAGAACTAAAATCATCAGGTCCCGTCCATTCATAAGTAGCAATAGAAGCAGTATTTGAATTAGCAATTAACATTAAATCAGAAGGAGAACAATCTGGATTTAAAGTATAATTGGCAACAGGATCAATATTTGGCACCTCCTTGACCTCTACCCTAACCGTAGCAACCGCTCCTGTATCACAGCCTTCTGGTATCACAAGCACTTCAAAAGTAGTCGTTGTGTCCAAGCCAAAAATAATTGGATTCCGGTCCGTAGAGATAATATCCGTGCTACCCAGTATCCGCCACATATATACTCCATTAGTAATATCACTAGCGGTTAATTGAACATTTTCTCCCTTGCAAATAGCATTATTTCCACCAGATACATTGGCTATAATCGTTGGCAAATCAATTAGTTCTACAAATTTAGGTAAGGAGAAAGGAGAGTAACAACTTCCAGATCGAACCTTTAGGGTAAAAGGAGCAATCGCTAAATCATCACTGGCGGCAATCTTAAATTCAGAAACTGAAGTAAGTGCAATAGAATCTCCCAATCCATTATACCATATAAATTGGTAATCCGCATTGGGGTTTTCCAAAATTATCGGCGGATAGTTTTCCTGTGTAAACAAATAAATACTATCTGTAAAACAAACATTATCATTGGATAATAAAGTGGGTGTTGCCAAAGGGATGTTGCATATGGTGTCATTGACGGGTATTATATTGATAAATACCGATGCAATATCACAAGCACTTGGAATGCCATCATCGCATATTTGATATTCAAATCGGTCTGCCCCATTATAATCAGTTGCTGGGACATAGGTAAAAGTCCCATTGGGGTTGACTATAACTGTACCATGTTGGGGAAATCGAGTCGGTGAAGTATGGACAATTATTTGATCTCCCTGGGGATCATAATCATTGGCGAGCAAATTGCCCTGAATTTGGCTATCTTCTTTTCCAGAAGCGACGTCATCATTGGCAAAAACTATATTCCCTGGGCTAGGAATAACCTCAATCGTTACCAAAACAGTATCGCACTTGGAAGCAATATTGATGTCGCAAACTTCATAATGAAATTGGTCTTCTCCCGTAAAATCAGGATTTGGAATATAAGTAAATGTGCCATCGGGGTTTATCACTAGAGTGCCACTATTTGGTTGGCTAACAGGAGCCGTATTGATAATTAAAGGATCGCTATCCGGATCCCTGTCATTACTCAATAAATCTCCATTTAAAGGCGAATTGACCAACGTAAGTAAGTGATCTTCTACTCCTTCTGGTGAATTATTGGCTGGGTTGGTATAATCAATTACTGTAATAAATACCGTGGCTGTATCACACAAAGCCGGAACTTGGTCATCACAAACAATGTATTTAAAATTATCTTCCCCCGAAAAATCAAGATCGGGAGTGTAAGTATAAGTCCCATTTGCATTTAAAAGAACCATTCCATACTGGGAGGATTGCAAAGGGGTAGTATTGACTAGCAAAGCATCTCCGTCGGGTTCTTCATCATTGGTTAATACCTGTCCCGTAACCGGATGATTAACCAATGTAGTATTAATATCATTCTTGGCAAAAGGCGGATCCGCAACGGGCAAAATGGCTAAAAATACCGTAGCCGTATCGCAGGCAGCGGGGGTGCCATTATCACAAACCCGATAAGTGAACTGGTCTGTCCCGTTATAATTTGCATAAGGATAATAAGAAAATGTTCCGTCCAGATTGATCAGGACCCTTCCATGTTCAGGTCGTTCTAAAGGACTCGGATGGATCGTTTGTATATTTCCCTCGGGATCGGAATCGTTGATAAGAAGGTTTCCCGTCACGGGATGATCCTCTTGGGTAAGAGCTGCATCATCATTGGCAAAAGTATAATTGAGTTCGCTATTTCTTGGAATAATTGTAAGACTTACCCTGACTGTGTCACATAAAGAAGGGGTGCCATCGTCACAAATTGTGTAGGTAAAATAGTCATCTCCATTAAAATTAAAATCCGGCACATAAGCAAAAGAGCCAGCCGAATCAATCATTACGGTACCATTATCCGTTTTGTCAACAGGCTCAGTAAAAATGGAAATGCCATCTCCATCTGGGTCAAAATCATTTGCCAATAAATTACCACTTATTGGGACATTGGTTAAGGAAATATATATATCATTGATTCCGATGGGTGGGTCATTTTTTGACAAATCATCATTGACTACTTCTATCGTGACAATAGCTGTATCGCATAAAACCGGTGTACCATCATCACAAATTTCATAGGTAAAAATATCTTCTCCGACAAAACCTGCATCCGGTACATAAGTATAGGTGCCATCAGGGTCTAAGGTTAATGTTCCATTAACAACATTATTAACCGGGGTTGTATTTAAAATAAGGTCATCATTTTCTAAATCAAAATCATTGTCCAATATATTGCCAACGGTTGGCTGAGCTATTAAGGTGATATTTATATCATCAATGGCAAAAGGAGCATTATTTACTTTTAAAACAGCCAAATAGACCGTAGCTGTATCGCAAGCTTTAGGCAGGCGATTATCGCAGATTTCATAACGAAAATAATCTGGACCAATATAATTGGGCTTGGGTATATAAGTAAAAGAACCGTCTGAATTAATTTCCAGGGTGCCATTAGCAGGAGATATAATGGGGGCGCTTGTTACTAAAATGCTATCTCCTTCCGGATCAAAATCATTGCTTAACACATTAGCTCCAAGGCTAGTATTTGCATTGCCAACTACCACATCATCTGAAGCAAAAAGCGTATTTCTAAAACTCTTAATAATGTTTATCACGACGGTCGCGGTATCGCAAAGAAAAGGCGTGCCATCATCACAAATATTATAGGTAAAATTATCTTCTCCCCAAAACCCATTATCCGGCGAATAATTAAAATCTCCATTGGGCAAAATAATTACATTTCCATGGTCTGGAGCAATTAGCGGCGAGGTATTTAACAAGATAGCATCTTCGTCTGGGTCAAAATCATTCGCCCTGATATTGCTGGATAAAACAGTATTTTCTTCTATTACGTAATCATCGGGTGTCGCTACCGGAGGGCGATTATTATTAAAGTCCACTTCAATTACTTGGATGGTAACGGTTCCGGTATCGCAAAGCGATGCAAGATTATCATCACATATTTCATACTGAAAAATATCTGTTCCGGTAAAGCCAAAACCAGGCGTATAAGTATAAGTCCCATTTGGGTAAAGGTTTAAAATCCCGTGGATGGTGTTTTGGATTAAAACAGTACTTAAAATAAGTTTATCCCCATTGGGATCAAAATCATTATCTAAAATAGCCCCATCAACCGGTATGTCCTTCAATGTATAATTAAGATCTCCCCTAGCAATCGGTGGCTCATTGGGAATATGGATGCTAACAAAAGTTGTATCACAAGCTGGAGGAACTGCATCGTCACATATTATATATCCAAATTGGTCCATTCCTGTGTATCCAACATTGGAAGTATATAAAATACTGTCATTATTCAAGACCATAACACTTCCATTAGTAGCCGGCAAATCGGGGTCAAGCAAGGTAATTAAAGGCCCATTTTCTGGATCGCTATCGTTTTCCTGGACATCAATGGTCACAGGCACCCCCATCCAAGTCATTCCTGAATCCGCAATAGCTATAGGTAATCCATTGCTGATCCTTACTATTACGGTAGCCGTATCGCATTGCGAAGGAGTGCCATTATCACAAATGATATAGTTAAAACTATCTTCTCCCGAAAAATTTTCGTTAGGTGTATAAACCAATTCTCCGCCAGTGATATTTACAATTCCATTAGTCGGTCCATTAGTTGGATCAAGGGTGGTCGTCAAATTTCCATTTTCCAAATCGGTATCGTTGTCCTGCTCTAAAACAATAACCGGTGTATTGAGGGAGGTGTTAATCGTATCGTTGGTGGCAGTGGGTGCCTGGTTTTCAACAATTACTAATATCATAGAAGTATCGCACTGAACAGGCATTCCATTATCACAAATGACATAGTTAAAACTATCCCTGCCCGTAAATGCCAAATCCGGTGTGTAAATAATAGACGGGCCATTAAGAACAGCGGTACCATTAGCCGGGGAATTATCGGGATCAAACAAGGTGGTCAAATCTCCATTTTCAAGATCAGAATCATTACTTTGCACCAAAATTGTGACAGCCGTTCCGTGCGTTGTAAAAGCGGTATCCGGACTCGCAGCAGGAGACTCATTTTCGACAATAATGGTTACCAATGCGGTATCGCAAAGGGAAGGAATCCCATCATCACAAAGGATATAATTAAAATCATCTGTTCCCGTAAAATTATTACTAGGCGTATATTGTATGGCATTATCAATGATTGCAATAGTGCCGTTGGTAGGATTATTGGAAGGGTCGAAAGAGATGGTCAAACTATCATTATCGGGATCAAAATCATTATTTTGTACAGCAATTATTACCGGCGTTTGGTAAGAGGTGTTGCGCTCATCATCAACCGCATTTGGGGCACTGTGGCAAATAGAAATTTGAATAGGAAAACAGGAAGGGTCACTCGTTCCACAGTCCGTTTCAATGCTCAAACAAATATTGGACAATCCGGGAGTAGCCCTTGTCCAATCTACCACAATCATTGTATCTCCCAAAGTATGCGCAATACTTGCACCCGCAGGAAGCATCCAATCATAGATAATAGCACCTTGGACAGTATTGACAAAAAAAGTATCTCGCGACTGAGCAATACAAGCAGTATCAGGCATGAAAGAAAGCGTTTCGTTCTCGTTTCCTTCATTAGCCGATAACAAAAGGGTTTCTTGTTCTATGGGAGCAAGGATCAACATTTCCTTTGAAAAGTAAAAATCAAGGTTTTCACTTCTACAAAGCCCATTATGAGTACCCCACAGAAACCATAGCAAAAAAAACAACAGTCCTAGATGTTCATGGGTAGTTTTCTTCATTGATGTCTCCTTTAAAGCCAGGTTTAGGCAAACCACCTTCTCAATACTTAGTAAGCCCAGACAAGTAATTTTTAATTTTACAATATTACAAACAGCTGATTCTAACTCTTCAAATTACAGTCTGTGCAATATTTCTCTCTATACTATTTAACCCAATAATGGATTGAGATGAAGGGAGGGGTTCCAAGCAATAGACCATTCCAAAGTCATGCCATACTCATTACAATTTCATCAGAAGCTAAATTGTTAAGTTTTTGAAAACTTTTAGATAGGTTATCTCGCAATATAACTGTCCTCAATTTGAAAATCTCTTTATTTAAGAGCAAAATGTGACAGGGACTAATCGAAAGGATAATTAAATCATCCATATAAAAAAAGGGAATCGGATCTTGTCCAATTCCCTTTTTTGAGAAGATTTGCAGTAAATTCAAGCACTATTTCACCTGATCCACAATGGATTTAAAGGTATCGGGATGATTCATTGCCATATCCGCCAAAACCTTCCTGTTCAAAGCAATTTCATTTTTGGAAAGTTGGTGCATAAAAACAGAATAGGAAAGTCCATGCATTCTGGCGGCTGCATTAATGCGAGCAATCCACAATCTTCTGAATGCTCGCTTTTTGTTTCTTCGATCTCTATAAGCGTACTGTAATCCTTTTTCTACGGCGTTTTTGGCAACCGTATAGACTTTAGAACGCGCACCAAAGTAGCCTTTGGCCATTTTTAAAATTTTCTTGCGCCTTTTTCTGGACGCTACCCGATTCACGGAACGTGGCATGGTTCATTTTTTTACAATATAGGGGCTTGTAAGCACTTGGGACCTATATTGGGTGAAAAAATAGATTCTTTAGAGAAAATTACCCCCTTAGACAAAGCAACTTTTCTACCTTCTTTTTATCGGCATCAGACACGAGAGTCGCTCCTCGCAATCTAAGTTTAGCCTTACGGCTTTTTTGCCTTTTTCTATGAGAGGTATTCGCCTGAAATCGTTTTATTTTGCCAGAGCCAGTACGCTTAAATCGCTTTTTCGCACTGGAATGGGTCTTCATCTTTGGCATGGCTACAACGTTTTCTTATTATAAAAAAATATCGGATTGGTGGTTGAGCGATTAGTAAAAAAAGTCACTCCTATTCCAAAAATAGGGTAAAACTGTAAAACGAATTGTTAATCCGCCCTGTCTAAAATAAGCGGGACAGATTAACAATTCGCCTTACTTCGCCCTTAATGGGAAATGAGCAAAAAACGTATTTCGTTCAAAATAAAACAAGGCATAAACGACTGATTATCAATTCAATACAAAATCAATCATCCATCAATTAGCCGCTAACCACTATCCAATTTTCAATTAGCTCGCAAAGATAGTAACTTTATGCCTTATTTGAAAGCTGCGGATTCAAAAACCGCCAAAATATTAATGCTGGCTATTAATAGGAGGTGGACCTTCTGGTATAATGCCCTTATAGACATAGCTGCCCTTGCGCTCCTTAAATTCTTCCTTGACTTTTCGACGCAGATTCGCATCCTCGAACAAATCCACCATCGTCATAGACAAGGCCTTGGCAGCATACACCATACCCTTATGGCCAATAGACATCCCGCCGCAAGCCACCACCGCCCAAGAATGCCAGGGCGTGCCTTTAGGTGCAGTAGTCGCACTTAATCGAATGGTCGGCACGACAAAACTTACATCTCCTACATCCGTAGAGCCGCCCATTGGATGTTCCAAGGTTTCTTCCAGCGGTTCAATTTTGGATTCAATCCCCACTTGTTCCTTTCCCGTTGCTTCTTGGATTTTTTTAGCAAAAGTTTGTTCTTCTTCCGTGTAGGAAATCGCACCGAGGTACTCCAAATTCGTTTGTAAACGCGCACCGCCTGTTCGATTGACTAAAATTTCATGAATACCCGACACCAAGGAGATTTTATGTTCCACATTTGCCATAATAGCCGCACCTTCTGCCATTTTCTCTACCTGTTTCCAAACCTTTTCCATACCTTCCCGCTTTGTATCGCGCACACGCACCCATAATCGGGAGTAGTCCGGCACGACATTCACCACCTTCCCCCCATCTTGAATGTGGTAGTGAATCCTTACCGTCGGTCTGACATGTTCTCTGTAAAAATTAATGCCCGAAGTATATAATTCCAACGCATCCGAAGCACTTCGCCCATTCCAGGGATCAGAAGAAGCGTGCGCTGCCTGTCCATAAAATTCCACAATAAAATCCACCAGTGCTAAAGAACTCTGCACTGCCGCTTTGGTTCCCGCACTGGGATGCCAGTCCATTACTACATCCACATCGTCAAACAAACCCGCTCGAATCATCCACAACTTGCCAAAAAATTTCTCTTCGGCAGGGGTCCCATAAAAGCGAACCGTGCCTTTTAACTTACCTGCTTCAATTAACTCTTTAATCGCTATTGCAGCACCCAAAGAAGCCACACCAAATAAATTATGCCCACAGCCATGCCCGGCAGCCCCCGGATTCAAAGGGTCTTTGACCGGAACCGTTTTTTGCGATAAGCCAGGCAGAGCGTCAAACTCCCCCAAAATGCCAATAATCGGCTTACCCGTCCCATATTCCGCTACCAAAGCGGTCGGAATTTCTGCCACGCCTCTTTCCACTTTAAAGCCATTCGCCTCGGCATATTGAGCCAATGCTTCTGAGGACTTGACCTCCTGAAAAGCAATTTCTTCATACGACCAGATTTTATCGCTCAACTCCGTCAATTGCTCATATTTGCTGTCTATGGAAGCAATAACGGATTTTTTATTTTTTAAAAACTTGGGCTTCTTTTGTGCGTAATTGGGTACTAGTAGCCCTACGATAAAGAAGATTGTTAAAAAAGATTTCATACGCATTGTTTTTTGAAAAAATTGTTGGTTTGCTACCTCTAAACAAGCGCTAATGCAGTTTGCTTACGCCCGACACTTCTGCCAGCACATCCGCATAGCTCGTTAATTGTTGTTGGATTTTCGTGATTTCTTTCCTCAAAGCATCGGCCTGCCCCCACTTGCGCTCATGCTCCGTAACAGAAATACTTTCTGGTTTTTTATCTTCATAATCCTTTAAAATGGGATGCCATTTTGTCAATAAAGGGCGCAACACTTTGTTGAGTATCCCTACTGCGATATGTCCCAAAGTCGTATCCTTTGGATTCGCGGGAGCAGCAATCGCCGGACCATACTTTTTTAAAACATTTCTCGTCGTCTCAAATAGAGAATAAAAAGAGCTTAATGCCTCCCTCAATAAGCCTTCCTCCGGTTTTAATTCCTGAACCGTCACGCGCGTTATCAATTCCACATAAATTTCCCAAGCAGCTTTTCGCTGTATTTCGTCAATTTCCCAATCGCCTTCAATGTCCAAAAAAGGCAAGGCGACTTTCACTTTAAACCCTTTGAATTTTGCAGATGTCATAGATAAAAATGGTTATTATAAAAACTGTTATTATATTTACGAACTAAAAAGTTCTACTTTGGCACTTTAGAAATAGTGATTGTTTTAAGTGTAATTAGCTCCTAGTTTTGGTGGCGGCTGCCTGTTAAAAACTGCGGAGCGGTTGTTTTTAACTAGAATTTTTGTTCTTTTTTTTCAATGAAAAAAGAACAACATCTAGTTTTGTTTAAAGTGCCAAAGTAGAATAAGATAAGTGATTGATTTTAAGTTTTATAGCCGTAGAACCGCTTAAAGCTCATTCTACATAAGCAAAAACCAATCGAAGATACAATGAGTAAACCAGCTTACAAAGTTTTTATCAATTATCGTTGGGGCGATGCTGCCCAATTAGCCATTAAACTGGAGTGTGCATTAAAAAAAGAAGTTGGAGAACAAGCTATTTTTTTAGATAGAACTCAAATAAGGGAGAACATAACGGACGAAGTTCGTGCTGCGTTGAAAGAAGTTTCTATCGTTTTAGTTTTAATTGGTAACCAATGGGAACGCTTGGAAACAAAAAACTATGAACCCCGAATTCTACAACCAAATGACTTTGTCAAAAGGGAAATTGAGCTGGCATTTGGGTTCTCTAAAACCATTTTACCAGTACTTTTCAAGCGAAAGGAAATGCCAGAAAAAAATAAGCTCTTAGTGTTTAATTCTGACATTTTAAAATTATGGGATATTCCAAGGGACTACCCTGACATTCGGCAACATAAAATCCAGGAGGACATCCAACCGCTCCTCCAAAAAATCAGTAAGCTCTTAAAAGCCAAACACCCGACTCCCGAAAAAAAGCAACCCTCGGAAATTTCCGATAGCCATTTTCCCCTACCTGCCAAATACTACCAAAAACTCCCCACCAAACCCTACCTCGGCATCCTACCTTTCCAAAAAGAACAGGCTTCTATCTTCTTCGGCAGAACCAAAGATATTTTTAATTTGCACCAACTCGTCAAGCTGTCGCATGAACGCATTACCTTGCTATTTGGACAGTCGGGCGTTGGGAAATCTTCTCTATTGTTTGCCGGTTTATTGCCGCGGATCGAAGCGGATTTTTTACCCGTTTATCATCGGCGAATCAAAGATTGCGGACTGGAAAAAGATTTAGAAAATTTGCTCGCAAAAAATCCGCCATCCAACAACCCTCATCTTTTTATCCTCGACCAAGTGGAAGAAATGTACTCCAACCCCAATGAATCCTTAGAGAAAAACGAGCCTCGGCAGTTTGCCCGAAAGCTAAAAACTGCCCTGATTGACCGACCCAACGCCCATTTCATATTGAGTTTTAGAAATGAATACTTTGCCCAAATCCGAGATTTATTGCAAGGATTAGAACTGGAGTTTAATGAAAAATACCTAAAATCCCTCGACAAAGCGGGCGTACTAGAAGCAATTACGGGGGTCACCAAAGGGGCATTATATAAGCATTTTCGACTGGATTTTGAAGCTCGGCTGCCCGAAACGATTACTGGCAATTTACTAAAAAATGAGGATTCGCATATTGCCCCACTTTTACAAATTCAACTAAAAAAACTTTACGAGGCAGCCATTATTGAAAATAAAAAAGCACCAGAAATTACCCATTTACACTATACCCAACTTTGGAAACCTACGCTGGAAGCACTACTAGACGAACAAATCCAACAATTGCCCAACAATTTGGTAGCAAAAGGGCTGATTTTGGATATTCTGCACCAGTTTACCACCGAACAAGCAACCGCTACCTCCCGCAATAATGACTGGCTAGAGGAAAAATACCAACACATAGAGCAAGCGGCAAAAATACGCTTTAAGGAACTCCTCCAACAAATGAAGAATTTATACTTACTTGCTGACCAACAGGGCACTCAAAAGTCCGCTACCCGTCTGGCACACGACGCCCTCGCACCACTTATCCGAAAACGATACCACGACTCCAATGCACCTGCCCAAAATGCCTGGAGACTGGTCGAAAGCAAAATCAATCAGCCCGAAGCAGATTTTAGTGAATATGACGTAACTATGATTACGGAAAGTCAGGCATTTATGCAGGCGATCCCCCAAAGGGTACTAGCCCGCATCAAGGCCAGCAAAGAAAAGATAGATAAAAGGAATGCAACCATAAAAGACAATAATGCCTTTATCTTCGACACCCTACAAGGGGGCGGACATGAACACATCGTACAAATCGAACCCAAAGAAGCCATCAAAAAATTTAGGGCTGCCGTCAATGTCCCTGTCCCAGAGAAAGAAAAAAGAAAGAAATTATACAATGACCTGCTCGAACTGGCCTTTTTCTTCGCCAAAGTCCAGCAGCCTGTAAATGCCAGAGCAGCTCTGACCATTTTTAGACAGTTGCCTGGGCATCCCGAGCAAATTTGGCAGGGCGTAGAAAAATGCCTCGCAGAAAAATGGGACAAGGAGCAGCAATTCCTGACTTTTCTCAAAGACATCCATCCGGATTTTATCGCTACCATGACCGACCGCTATTACCCCAACATGGTTAAGGTAAAAGGCGATACCTTCGAAATGGGCACAAAAGACTATGAATGGTGCAGCCCGCCACACAATGTGGAGGTCTCCGACTTTTATATGGCACAAACGCCTACTACCTTTTTTCAATACGGTCTATACTGTGCCGCTACTGGAAAAAATATTAAAAACCATACGCCTCCCTGGGGCCGAATCGGCAACCATCCGCTGGTATTGATTCGCTGGTATGAAGCGATAGAATACAGCAACTGGCTAAGCGAGCATTTGGGATTTCCCGTTTTTTACGAAATAGATAAAGAGCAGAAAGACCCAAATAATCACGGAAATGACCACCTCCAATGGACAGTAAAACCCCTAAAAAGCAAGGGCTTTTGCCTGCCTACTAATGCAGAATGGGAGTTTGCTGCACGAGGTGGCAAGCACCATGCACCCTATAAATATGCGGGATCGGATACCCCAAGCAAAGTTGCTTGGTCCGAAGATAATGCACGTGGAGGAACACATCCTGTGAAGTCTTTAGAGGGCAATGACCTTCGATTATATGATATGAGCGGAAATGTTTGGGAATGGTGTTGGGACTGGTTTGGCTACAATTATTACAAACAATGCAAAGAAAAACAAGAAACAGAAAAGCAAAAATTAACGATTAATCCAACAGGGCCTGAAGCAAGTGAAAAAGGACAAAATTTTGGCCGCGTGGTTCGTGGCGGCTCTTGGAGTAGTACGACGGAGAACTGTCGGGTCGCTCTGCGCCTCAGGAATGTACCGAGTAGCCGGGATCGAACAATTGGTTTTCGCTTAGTCCGGCACTAACGCTTGAGCACTTTTATTCTTTTACCCTTTTTTTCTTTACCGCCGAAGGCGGTCGTTTTTTTTTTTATTTTAGGCTTTTGAGCCAACCGCCAGTCATCCGGCCGATTTCCTGTATTTTTTGAGCAAATTCTTTGTATTTGGTGGAGTTATAATACCCCAATTCATAGCCTAATCGAAAATAATAGCGCAATTTTTCGAGGCAAATGTTTACCTTTGATAGCATCATCGGCTTTTCCGACTTGGGCGCATAGTAGGCTTCGATTAACAGCTCCAATAAGTCAGAGAGAAAGTTCTGTACTCGGTCACCAAAGGTAAACTTTTGGTTTCGAGGCAGCTTATTTAAAACGGGAATTGCCATTTTTAAAAAATCGTAAGCCTTTGTAATGATCGTTTCCTTTGAATTCTTCATAACCAGCTTTTTTTGTGAAAACCTATAAAAATCTTTACCGCCAAATTACTGCTTTTGAAAATATGCTGGAAGCGGCCCAAAAAGCTCAAAAAGGAAAAAGAAATCGCCCAGACGCAGTTCGGTTCTTTTTTAAGTTAGAAGATAATCTCTTTCAACTTCAACGAGAACTAGAAGACCAGACCTATCACCCTAGTAAGTACAAAACTTTTTATATCCACGACCCAAAAAAACGCATGATTAGTGCTGCTTCATTTCGGGATAGGGTCGTTCACCATGCACTTTGCAACGTTACCGAGCCACTTTTTGAAAGAACCTTTATTTATGACAGCTATGCCAATCGTAAAGGAAAGGGAATGCACAAAGCAATAGAGCGATATCAATTCTATGCTCGTAAATATCCCTATGTTTTAAAGTGTGATATTCAGAAGTTTTTTCCCAGCTTAGATCATGAAATTTTAAAATCAGAACTTCGCTGGAAAATACAATGCCCAAAAACGCTTTGGTTAATGGATCGCATTATTGACAATTCAAATTTGCAGGAAGACCACACCGTTTATTTTCTCAAAGATGATTTATTTACGCCTTACAATCGGAGAAGAGGGCTGCCTATTGGTAATTTGACCAGTCAAATATGGGCAAATGTTTATTTGAATCGTTTTGACCATTTTGTAAAAGAAAGGCTACAAGTGCAGGGTTACATCCGTTATGTGGATGACTTTGTATTATTTAGTTGCTCCAAATCAGAATTATGGGCACAGAAAAGGCAAATTTCAAAATATTTGTCCAATCTTCGCCTGCTTGTTCATCCGAACAAATCGCAGGTTTTTAAAGTAGCTAAAGGCCTTCCTTTTTTGGGATTCCACATTTTTCCGCAATACCGTTATGTCAAAAAACAAAACCGAAAGCGATATCGCCGATTTTTAAACAAAAAGCTACAAACAAGAAAAACAAGAGAATATGACCCAGAGCAATTAGAATCTGGTTTGAATAGTTGGCTGGGGCATATCCGCTTTGGGCAAAGCAAACGGTTGGAGTATCAAACATTTTGGTATCTTTGGCACTATGGGGTAAACCTGTTTCGACATCCGCGTGGTTCGTGGCGGCTCTTGGAATAATACAACAGAAAACTGTCGGGTCGCTCTGCGCAACAGGAATGAACCGAATAACCAGAATCAAACAATTGGTTTTCGATTAGTCCGGGACTTATAATTATTTGCCAGAGTTTTCATTTTTACGGAAATGGAAAGTGTGCAGCGTAAGTGCGAGGTTTATCCTATCTCGATTTTTATCGGGATAAATACATCGGAGTCAAAGGGGATTAGTATGCAAAGAATATCCCCTTTGGTTTGGTTTTAATTTTTTAGAAAACATCCCTCCACTATTTCCAAACCCGATTAAAAAAATGCTGATAATAACGGATTGCATTGGTGAGCACAAACAGGAATAGTTTGAAAGCAATTTACAGGAAAAAACGCACCGCAAAGACGCAAAGTGCGCTAAGCTATTCAAAGAAAACTTGGCGTACTTAGCAGCTTAGCGGTAAAAAAACAGGTATCAACGCAATCCGTTATAGGCGGAAAAATTTAACATTTAATTGAATATTTCAATGCCACAACATCCTAGACTCTCCAACGGCGTTTATACGGCCACGCTCACTCCACTCAAAAAAAATTTGAGGGTGGACTACGATTTATTGATCGAGCATTGTAGCTGGCTGCTGGACCAAGGCAGTCAGGGCATTGCATTGCTAGGCACAACGGGCGAGGCCAACTCCTTCTCCCTACCAGAACGGCAACGCATATTGGAAGCGGTCATAAAAGGTGGTATCCCCAGCGAAAAACTATTAGTCGGCACGGGCTGTTGTTCTTTGCCAGAAACCGTCCGCTTAACCAAACACGCACTCCAACATGGCGCAGGAGGCGTATTGGTTTTGCCACCTTTTTATTATAAAGCCATAGCGGAAAAGGGCCTGCGGGATTATTTTGATTTATTGATTCGAAAGGTTGAGGAGGACCGCTTGCGGATTTATTTATACCATTTTCCAAAAATGAGTGGAGTGGCCTTTTCGATACCTTTTATTCAGAGCCTAGTCAGGGACTATCCGGGCATAGTGGTCGGCATCAAGGATTCCAGCGGCGATTTTGACAATATGAAAGCAATGGTGGAAAGTATTCCCAATTTTCAAGTTTTTGCCGGCACGGAAAAATACCTGCTGGATATTTTAAAAATCGGCGGAGCAGGCTGTATTTCCGCTACGGCCAATGTCACAATATCGTTGGCTGCAAAGGTCTATCAAAGTTGGAAGGCAGAAAAAAGCACGGAGGATTTGCAGGCGTACCTGGTCAAAGTTCGTACCGCTTTTGAAGGCCTGCCTTTTTCGGGTGCCTTAAAAAGCTACCTGGCAGATCAGGGCGCAGACAAGCGTTGGTTGGCTATTCGTCCACCCAATGAACTACTAAAAAAGGGAGCATTGGAGAAGTTGAAAAATCGTTTGACCGCATTAGAATTTATATGAGCCAGGTGCTTAAAATTATTCTGGATAATGGGAAATTATCTAGCAATTAAGACAAACTTGTCCAGTAATTTCCCATTACTGGACAAGTTTCTAGCATTTCAAAACAAGGTACTCCCCTTAACTTAATGACATTGGTCTAATACTTATTAAAGCAATGCTGAATAAGACAGAATTGTCCAGTAATTTCCCATTACTGGATAAGTTTCTAGCATTTCAAAACAAGGTACTCCCCTTAACTCAATAACATTAGTCTAATACTTATTAAAGCAATGCTGAATAAGACAAGATTGTCCAGTAATTTCCCATTACTGGACAAGTTTCTAGCATTTCAAAACAAGGTACTCCCCTTAACTCAATAACATTAGTCTAATACTTATTAAAGCAATGCTGAATAAGACAGAATTGTCCAGTAATTTCCCATTACTGGATAAGTTTCTAGCATTTCAAAACAAGGTACTCCCCTTAACTCAATGACATTGGTCTAATACTTATTAAAGCAATGCTGAATATAAGTCAAATCAGAATTTTTCGTCAATATCAACATTAAAAGTATCCTGGCTTTATTCGCCCGAAAATCATTGGAAAAAACAGCAGGAAAAGTATAGGGAGATTGGCCAATAATTCTGCCACTGATTACACCCGATGCAATGACAAGCGGCATTTTGTTAGGCTTTACTTGCTCCAAACCAATGCTCGCCCCAGCACTTATCCGCCCACCCGCAAAAGTTTGCAGCACCAAACCAGCTATATCTTTATTAAAAAAATAAGACAGGATAGCGGGGTCAAAACCCGTAAAATCCTGTATGATTTCTACTTTTGGCAAGCTGTTTAGGTTTTTAATACTGAATTCCGTTTGATAGGTATGCGGGCGAAGTGGGTTTTGATAAAAAAGCACCTTATCGGGATCAACTAGTCCTACATGACCAAACTCTAGTGTTTGGAAGGTCGCTACATTCCGATTAGCTAACTTTATGGCATTTCGAGCTGCGCTAATACGTTCATTTAAAACGATTAAAACGCCCTTGTTTGCAGCATTTTTGTCCGCAGCGACTCTTACTGCATTCAACAAATTAGCAGGACCATCGGCAGATATTTCGTTGGCAGAGCGCATCGCTCCAACCAAAATAATCGGTTTTTTGGATTTGACTGTCAGATTGAGGAAAAAGGCGGTTTCTTCCATAGTGTCTGTCCCGTGCGTAAGGACAATACCCGTCAAAGAAGCGTCTTGTTCCAAAATGGCATTGATCCTTTTCGCCAATTTTAACCAATGGGCAGGAGCCAACTGTGAAGAACCCATTTTGCTAAATGTTTCTGCCTCAATATGTGCATAATGCTGGATTTGGGGAACCGCCTGCACCAGGTCTCGCCCGTCAATCACCGGTTGTCCATTGATGCTGGCAATGGTACCTCCTGTACTCAAGATTAATATTTTCGGTTTAGGGTTCATTTTATTTGAACTTTTTCCCAGACATTTGTTGTTTAATATAAGAAACAATTTTCATGGGATTATAAAAAGCGGCCTGAAGGTTTACAATCTTCAGGCTGTATTCTTTTCTGCCTTTACTTCTCAAGCCCAAAATGGGATTTTTTACCAAAAAAGATGTTAAGAATAAGCCCGTTTATACAATTTCTTTTTTTTCCAAGTTATAAATGGCGACTGTCATCAATAAACACAACAAACCTCGAATTTGAAAAACTTGAAATCACTCGGTTGGTGGGGAATTTTATTATGGATTTTTACGCTTTCTTGTACAAAAGAAAAACCAACTCTGAGCGCTCTTTTTACTCCTTTATCTGCTAGAGCCCAGTACGAGCAGTTGCTAAAAAAGACAACTATTTACGGAAAAGAAATCCTAGCCCAATGGGATTCCATTAGCCATCTAGCCTTTCAAGATAGCCTGATTATCGAAACGCCCTATCGACAAACTGGCTACTTTTTATCGAATAGAGCAGAAGTACTTTCTTTTTTAATTCCCTTGAAAAAAGGGGAGCAAATTGACATTCAGATAGATACCGATTCTGCTGATATTCAAGTTTTTATGGATTTTTTTCGCCTAAAAAGAGGAAAGTGGTATCCCATCCTGAAAACAAAAAAAGCACAAACTCAACTAAGCTATGAGGTGTCAGAAACCGAAACCTATTTGTTAAGGGTACAACCCGAGCTAGCCAAATCTGCTGCTTATGAATTAAAAATAATAAAAAAACCGGTCTATGCCTTTCCAGTAGTCGGAAAAGGCAATCTCGATATTTGGTCCTTTTGGGGTGATCCCAGAGGCGGCGGGAAAAGGAAGCATAAAGGTATTGATATTTTTGCCAAAAGAGGCACCCCGCTAATTGCTGTTACAGAAGGCTATGTGGCGGCTGTTAGAGATGAAGGATTGGGTGGAAAACAAGTTTGGATTAGAGATTTAACGCGCAGAAATGCCCTATATTATGCCCATTTGGATAAACAATTGGTCACCGAGGGGCAGTATGTGATTGTCGGGGATACCATAGGTTTAGTCGGCAATACTGGAAATGCTAAAAACACTCGCCCTCATTTGCATTTTGGCATTTATATTCGCCGGCGAGGGGCAGTTGATCCCTTGCCTTATGTCTATCAATACACCAATAAGTTTCTTCCAAACAGAGCTAAAATAGTTCAAGATGATTTAAATAAAGGAATTACCCTCAGTGACGCTAACCTAAGGAGTAAACCCAATAGTAAAAAATCCTTTTTGAAAAAAATGGAGAATGGAAGTCCAATCGAATTATTGGGAGCATCCGGCAATTGGTACCATGTGCGAACATTGGAGGGGCAAGTTGGTTTTATCCATCACACTTCTGTGAAGCAACTAAAAGTCATCCCTTTAAGCTAGTACAGTATAGTTAGCCTATAAGGGCTTTAAATCTTTAAAAGGGCTTCGAGGTTTCCATTCGATTTTTGGGTTAAAATAGCTCAAAATGGGAGTGAAAAGCGTGTTTTTCACCACATTAGTATGCTTTCCAAAGAAAAATAAATCTACCGGCGTAGCTCCGACAGAGCTTTTAATTTCCAGGGCCGTCCGAGCAAAGT
Organism: Saprospiraceae bacterium; assembly: GCA_965222705.1. GTDB lineage: Bacteria > Bacteroidota > Bacteroidia > Chitinophagales > Saprospiraceae > JAFMDF01. The sequence continues at coordinate 34,387 of CBDCUO010000050.1, forward strand.
TAATGCACCTTACCTTGGAGTCGATGCCTTGGCGGATGATGTCATAGAGCATATTGAGATAAACCTGGTACTTGTGGTTGGTAATTCCTTTATAGCCCAAATAATGGGCTTCCAACTCGTCGTAATTTTTAAAGGTCGTATAAAAAGCAATCAACTCTCCTTTTAGAAAGTAGCCATAGACCCGAAAATCGTCAGGAAAATGCTCTTTAAAAGCAAGAAAATAGTCTCCGGTCAAAGTCACCACATTAAATCCGGCCTTATTCGCAATGCCCTTGTACAATTCGTCAATACGGGGCAAAAAAGCGCGAATCAGTTCCCGATTGAGTTCTTTTTTTTCAATGTTTTTCCCTTTTTTAAAGGCTCGTTTTGCCCGTACTCTGTACTTGGAGGACATGGCAGACAGGTAATCTTCAAATTTTGTCCAATCTCTTCGAAGATGCAATACCATATTGGGTTGGATAGAAAATTCTTTATAGGCATTGCCCAATTTGGGATAGAGGGCAGATTTCCTGGCGGTGGTAATGTCTTTGATCAACACTAAAGAAACCTTGTATTCATTTTGGTCGATTACTTTCCTCAAATATTCTAAGCCATCTTTTAATAATTGGCTTTGCGTATTAATATCCACTGAATCTAAAAAATAGCTGCCGTGATCTCCTGTCACCAAAATATTACCACAAAAAATGGATCGCATATTCGCTATTCTTAAAATGATCGCATTCACCTTTTGTCGAAAAGGTGGTAAAGCTGGATCACTCAGGGCATCCCCTATTCTCAGTTCTACCAATTGGCAAAAAACCAACCCTACAGGCCGATGGTTTTTATAGTAAACCAAATATCTGAAGCTCATGCCGCCAGGCTGATTAGACTCTAAAAATCTAAAATATGGAATTTGCAGGAAGGCATTATCGGCAGGCTCAACTTCTGCCCAGTCTTTATCTATTTCAGAAATGGCAGAGGCAATACCTAAGCGGTATTGACCCCCCAAAAGCGGAAAAGCAGCCGGTTTGTCTTGATTATTAATGGTACAGGTAGTAAATTTCAAACACATTGCATGTATAATAATACACACAAATTAACGCCCTTAAAATAGTAAAGTTCTACAATTCAAAATTAATTTGAAGGACTTATGTTTTCGTCGTTGAAATTTTTCTCGAAAAAAGGCTTAAAACAAGTAGTCATCTTTACTTGTTTGATTCAAAACCAGAAAATCAAATACTTAATTTTGTCCTTGTGTCCGCAAATTTTAATCTGGTTGTCAGTTGTCAATTAGGCGTATTTGGCAACTACCAACTACATTGTTGAAAATTAAATAATACCATGAAAAAAGAATGGGTCAAAATATACCGCACAAGACAATTTTATGAGGCTAAAGTATTAGAAGCAAAGCTCAAAGAATATGGCATTGAAACGCATATTCTGAATAAACAGGATTCTTCTTATCTTATCCTTTTACCAGGTGATGTTGAACTGTATTGTCTTCAAGAAGACGCTGAACAAGCAATGAAATTGGTCAAAAATGAGTTAAAGATAAAACCTAAAAAATGAAAAAAACGATTTTGATTGCGGTTCTGTTTGTAGTATTCAATATTTTTGCACAAGCACAAGACAAACTATCCATTCAACTAATAAAAAAAGAAGCAAATATGGCAAATAAAGAAGGCTTGGAAACCGCTACGCTCGGGGCAGGTTGTTTTTGGTGTGTGGAAGCTGTTTTTCAGGAGTTAGAAGGCGTTAAGTCCGTTATCTCCGGCTATACGGCAGGGCATAAAGCTAATCCCACTTATAAAGAAGTGTGTACGGGCTCTACCGGACACGCCGAAGTTGCTCAAATAACCTTTGATCCTACGATCATTTCTTTTGAAGAAATTCTGGAAGTATTTTGGGCTACACACGATCCTACTACACTCAATCGGCAAGGCTATGATGTAGGAACTCAATACCGCTCCGGCATCTATTACGACAGCGAGGAGCAAAGAGCAATCGCCGAAAAATCAAAGAAAGAGGTGGGTTCTAAGCTTTGGGAAGCCCCCATAGTTACAGAAATTGAGCCATTGGGGGATTTCTACACGGCAGAAGATTACCACCAAAACTTCTACACCCTCAATCCGAATTACGGCTATTGTCGCTCGATCATTAACCCTAAAGTGCATAAATTTAGAAAGCAGTTTAAAGAAAAATTAAAAAAGAAAACAGTGGAGAATTAGTGTACAATCCATTGCTCAATTATTTACAAAGCCTATGAAGCTAAATAAATTGACACCCGAAGAGACCAGGGTAATCATCCATAAGGGAACGGAAAAGCCCTATACAGGGGAGCTATACTTAAATGAAGCCGAAGGGGTCTATGTCTGTCGCCAATGCGATGCGCCTTTATACCTTTCTGAGCATAAATTTAATGCACATTGTGGCTGGCCAGCATTCGATGATGAAATTGAAGGAGCCGTCAGAAGAGAAGTAGATGCCGATGGCCGAAGAACAGAAATTCTTTGCGCCAAATGTGGTGGGCATCTGGGTCATGTTTTCAAAGGGGAATACTTAACCCCTAAAAATCTGCGTCATTGCGTCAATTCCGTTTCTATGAAATTCGTACCCAAAACAGATTGAGTTTGGTCTTTTCACTCCGCAAGAACAGCGAAAGAATCCATAAATTTATCAGCCGCATCATTGAGGCTTTTTCCTCTTTCCATAGCCGTTTGGACTGTATAAAACCGATTTTTTATTAAAAAAGCACGGGTTTTCATCGTCGCTGTTCCATTGCGGTAATCAATCCGCCAAAACCTGCCAGGGTAATCTTTGTAATTCATTTTATCTACATAGCGCACTTCTCCGCTAAGGCTTTTAGCGGCTGATTCGAGTGTATTTTCAAAAAACATTTCAATCAGGTCTGTAGAGTCAGAATGAATGGAGTGGTTTGGATAATCACAATAACTAACCATATACACATTATTTTCCACTTCGCTCTCCACATTTTGATAATAATGGGTTACATATTTTATGGCACCAATGTCTGTATGGATAATTCGTTCATTTCTTTGCATTTTACCCGGCACCAATACTTTAAATCTACCCTCATAAGACTGAAATTCTTCCCAGCTTTGAAAAGAAGTACCAAAAATAAAAGAAATAAAAAGCAAAATGCCCAGGTTTTGCATCATAAAGCGATAAGTTGTTATCCAAACAATCAATATTATAACGAATGGGTCTGAAAAATAGCTATTAAGAAAGGGTTAAAATGATCGCTTCAATTGATAAGTCTGCCACATTTTTTGATAGAGTTGTGTCGCTTCCTGATAATCAACCGTTTGCTGCCCATCAGAAAAGGCTTTTTCGGGAATCTGATGTACTTCAAAAATGACCCCGTCTGCTCCGGCCATGATACTTGCTAGGGCGATCGAATCCACGTATCTGCGCACGCCAATGCCATGAGAAGGGTCTGCAATAATTGGCAAATGTGTTTTTTCTTTCAATATGGCAATGGCATTGATGTCAAAAGTATTCCGATAAGCATTTTCATAAGAACGAATCCCCCTTTCGCAAAGCATAATGCGTTCATTTCCATTGGAAAAGATGTATTCCGCCGCCTGTAATAATTCATTTATAGTTCCAGAGATTCCTCTTTTTAGCAAAACGGGTTTGTCCACTTTCCCCAACGCATCCAACAAATTAAAGTTTTGAGAGTTCCTCGCTCCTACTTGAAAAATATCAACGTAATCTACCATCTCCTCAATTTGTTCTACCATCATCACTTCGGTAATAATCTTGATCCCAGCTGCTGTGGCAATTTGATGCCATAGCTTTAAGCCTTCCATGCCCAAACCTCGAAACGAATAGGGAGAACTTCGAGGCTTATAAACTCCACCACGCATAATTTTCACTCCATTTTCGACCAAATGATTGACCGTATTTTGGATTTGTTGTGCAGACTCAATAGAACAAGGGCCCGCCATAATCTGAAAATTATTCGACCCAATTTTTACCCCATCTCCTAGGTCAATGTCCGTGAGTTGAACTTTCCATTTTTTGGACACCAGTTTATAGGGATCACTGACTCGATGGATGTCTCTTACACCTGGCAAAACGCCCAAGGAGCGAATATCTATTTCCTTTTTTCCAATGCCAATTAAATAATCTCCAAACTGAGTCACAACTTCAGAGGTTGAAAACTCGTTTGCTTGCAATTTTTGCAAGATGGTAGTTTTTTCCGACGCTGTTATTTGGGGGCTTAATTGGATAATCATATATTTTTTATTTATTCTTGCTTATGGACAATGTGAAGCGAATTGTTGCTCCGCCATGCTATACTAAGAACCGGGATAAATTGTTATTCTTTTTAGCAATTAAATCGGCTGGATAACGGCAAATTTCCAGCAAAACTATCCGAATTGCCCTACAATTTCCCATTACAAGCAAATTTATTTTTCTCATTTAATGATTGGATGGATTAACAGTCCGTTTTACGGAGGTGGTTTTATCAAAAACTTTGGAAAGTACAATAGCAATTTCTTGGTGAGTAGCCAAGCATCTTTTTGAAAATTTTGGCATAGTAAAATAGGTGTGAATCAAGTCGGGGTAATGGGTATAAAAAACCTCATTTCCGGCTGCCTTTAATTTTTCAGCATATTCTTTTCCTTCATCTTGCAAAGGATCATAGCCAGCCGTTTGTACCAAAGCAGGAGGCAAATTGGATAGGTCTGAGGTCAACAAAGGAGACATTAAAGGATTGACTTTGTCTGCTTCTTTTGCCATATAATGGTCTAAAAACCAGTGCATTAATGCCTTAGTCAGGATATATCCTTCTGCGCAACTATCAATAGAGGGATGCCGCATTCTGGCATCCGTCGTTGGATAAACCAGTACTTGAAAAGCAATAGCTGGTTCGCCCAAATCCCTCGCCTGAATGGCAGTCACTGTGGCTAAATTGCCGCCCGCACTATCGCCCATTACTACCAACCTGGAAGGATCTCCGCCATATTTTTCAATATTTTCAGCGACCCATTTGGTGGCATCGTAACAATCTTTGGGTGCGGCAGGAAACTTATGTTCAGGGGCCAAGCGATAATCCACCGCCACCACGATTGCTTGATTATCTCTACTTATTCGCCGGCAAACCTTGTCGTGAGAATCCAAATTGCCAATCACAAAACCGCCACCGTGAAAATAAACAATGACCGGTAAGTTTACCTCACTCTGAGGAAAGTAAAGTCGAATGGGAATAGCACCGTTCCTACCTTTAATAATCTCATCTTCTACCCTTCTCAAAGCAATTGGCGGGCCGTCCATCATAGCATGATCTCTATTATTTGCAAAGCTTCGAAAACCCTCGATAGATATTTTATCCACATCCTTCTTAATAAAGGTATTGTGTACCCAGAGGAGCAGTTTTAATTTTAGCGACATTCCCATTTCCCAAACGTTTTAAGTCAAAAAAATTTAGGCGGCAAAACAAAAACAACAAATAGTTATAAATAAAAAATACATTTGATTTTTTTTAATAAATTACTTAGTTTGTAGGATTGTTTTGTTCCCCTCCTTATCCCTCCGATATTTTCCCAATATAAAGCAAATTTCTATGTTCACCACTAAACAAACACTAATTCTTTTATTGCTCTTGCCTTTTACCTTTTTGAATGGACAAAATATCGAAAAATTATTGGTAGAAAAAAAATGGTCTGCCTATGACAATTTTGTAATAATTGATTTTCAAAAGGGGGGTAAAGCCGTTTTGGAGTATGCTTATTGTACCTATTGCAGGGGGAATAAGGATACCCTTGATTGGTCCGTCAAAAAAAAACTGCTATTACTTGGCGGCGATAGTCTATTGATCAAAAATCACTCTTCCAAGACAATAATAACCCATCAATATCAGCGAAAATTTGCCCTTACGGCTCTGGAAAAAATAAAACCTTCTGAATTTATCAAAGAAGACATTACGCGCTTCTTGACCAGCAGCGACTCCATGTTTATCAAGGTAAAAAGTACTAACTTCGATAATTCGAAGAAAAAAGCAATCCATTTTAACACAAATGGCAAAATGTGGATGGGCAACTCAAAATACCGAGGACAATGGGCTTTAAAATATTTTTATGGAAGCCTTTTTTTGATATACGTCAACCGATACGCTGTCAATAAGGATTTTCCTTTAATAAAAATTCTGGAATTTAACGAAAATAAATTGACTGGACTTCCCATTCCTTCTATCAAACGAGGATCGCCATTTATGATAGAAATTATTCCAAACAGTGGACTGCCTTTAGCGGAGGGCGGCGAATAAGACAGACCTGAACGTCACAAACCTAAATAACCCTTTGCCGCAGCAACCGTTTTCTTGGCATTTCCAACAAAAATGGTTCCATCAATGATAACCACCGGACGTTTGAGAAAAGTATATTCTTCTAAAATCAGATTTTTATAGTCTGCTTCGGTGAGGGTTTTATTTTTTAGTCCCATGCTTTTATACTTCATGGCTCTACGACTAAACAAAGATTCATAAGACCCTGCTTTTTCGGCCATCTCGTCCAGTTGCTCCGGGCTTATTTTTTCCTTTTTGATATTTTGCAACTCGAAGCCTTCGCCATTATTCAATTCTTTAATAATGCGCTGACAGGTACTGCAATTGGCGAGGTGGTAGATTTTTTTCATATACATTTGGGTAATTGGTCAGAAGCTAAATTTTGATAAAATCCATTTTTGTCAAAAAAGCAAAATTATGCCTTTTCCCAATAATCCCTGGCATCTTATTCTTAGTTCGGCATTATTAGCTTATCTAGTCCATTTGTTGACTCCTTCAAAAAAAAGTAAAATACAAAAGCTATCAGACTCATAATGCCGAAGCTACCGCCACCATTTTATCCTCTACTTCATGCACCAGTTCTTCAAAGCGGGCTTCCCTTTTAGTAGCTCTGGTTCGGTTAAATGGCAAATCAATGCTTACTTTTTCTACAAAACGGGACGGTGCTTTTTTCATAATAAAAATTTCATCGCCCAAATAAACCGCCTCCGAAATATCATGGGTCACAAAAATAATGGTAGGATGAAATTTTAGCCATAAATCAGACAACAAGTCCTGCATTTGCAGGCGGGTATTGATGTCCAAAGCACCAAATGGCTCATCCATTATTAAAATCTCGGGATTGGCCAGCAGGCTGCGGGCAATAGCCACGCGCTGCAACTGCCCACCAGAAAGGGTTGGATATTGGGCGAATTTATTTTCATGACCGGCGAGACCCACCAATTCAATCATCTCCATTGCCTTCTCGTTTCGCTCTTTCTTTAATATGCCTTTATAGCGCAAAGCTAAACCCACATTATCCAATACGGTCATCCATGGCAAAGAAGAATATTGTTGAAAAACCATACTCACCCGATTTTCTTTCCCTACTTCTTTTCCATGAATCAAGACTTGTCCTTCAGTGGGCTTTTGCAAGCCGGCGATGTAGCGCAAAACGGTTGATTTTCCGCAGCCGGAAGGCCCCAAAATACAAGCAAATTGCCCTTGTGCTGGTTTGTCCTCGATAAGAAATTCCAAGTCTTTTAGTATCCAGGTTTCGCCTCCGTCATAGCTTTGTTGGATATTGCGAAGTTCAATGATATTGTCTAATTCGGTATTGTTAAAATCAGGCATTTTTACTCTTTCTTGGCACTAAATAATTTAAATTCCCCATAAATAATCATCAGTAAACCAGCAATCAGCGCAATAATCATTATCAAATTGACGGTCCCAGCAATAGAGCTAAAAATCGAAATTAGTATCAAGCCCAGTGCGACCATAATCAAAATGGTCATAATGCCATATTGAGCTTCTACAATGCCCGCCACATGGTTTTTTTGGTACTTATGAGGGAATAATTTTTTATCAATAAACACAAAAATTCGGTCTTGTATAAAACCAATTAAAACAATGACGATCAAAATGGCGAACACCTTTTCCATTTGTCCTTGCCGTGCTTTAATATAAATCAGAGAGCCAATCCCTCCTTGCCGATTCAGTAATTCTGCAATGATGATATAAGTCCAGGAAATTGCCGTAATTACTCGAATATCATCAATCAAACGCGACATCACCGAAGGAATATAAACCGTTTTGATTGTTTGCCAATCCGTCGCCCCAAGTGTAAACACTGTTTTTAAATAAACATCTTCTACCTCATCTATCCGCTGCACCACAACGGGTAATAAATAGACAATGATACCAAAGGCTAAAAAGGCAATTTTCATCCCGTCTTCAATCCCAAACCAAGCAGTAAATAAGCCCACTAAAGCGGTTAGGGGCAGGAACCGCAGGGCATCCACTTGCCCCGCAAATAAGCCTCGAAATACAGGCAATAAGCCGATCAAAAAACCAATCGGCAGAGAAATAATCAAGGCCCAAAAATAGCCCCGCACATTTAACCAAATAGATTGTAGGGTATTGGCGACTAAGTCATCTTTTTGGATCAAAGACGGAAAAGATTGTACAACATGATGGGGCGGTGGAATAGAGGGATAAATTTTTCTAAACTCTGTAGCGTTATTAAAAAGCAAAGAATCTGCCTTAATAATAGAATCTCTCTTCGCCCTGGTCGCTTCATCCATATTGAGGGAAGAGGGTAATTGGGTCGTATATCCTTCAATGACAGGGCTTTGCACAGATTTTAACTCTGCCATCAACCACCAAAAAAGAATCAATAAAATCAACCCCACAATACCTAATATCAGCCGATGGGTTTTATTTAATTTTCCTCTTAGTTCAAATAGATTCATGCTATTGTATAAAATTAGCTGCCTTTTTTAACAAGGATGTTGAAAAAGCACCAACTCTAAGATTATGCTTTTAGTCAATCCAAATGCGAAGGTAACCGCTCCAAGTCAATTTCTAAAAAATTATCCCAAAAATTTTACCTTTACGGTTTAAACCTATAAATATGAAGCGATCATTCTTATTTTTCCTCTTATTATCCATTTTTTCTATATGGCTATCGGCACAAGATATTCCCCAAACAAATGTTTATGCTTTTAAAATGCAGCAATTAAGTGATACGATCTATAATTTTAGCCAGCCTAGATTCTTAAATACTTTTAATCCAAATGGCTATAATAATCAGCCGAGTTTTATAGATAGCAATACACTCTATCTAACGGTTCAATTTCCAAATGAATCCAATACCAATATTTATGCCCTGGATTTGTCTAACAATCAAAAGATTCAAATTACGGCTACCATCGAAAGCGAATATTCCCCTACGCTTATGCCTGATAAAACTTACTTTTCTGCTGTTCGGGTAGAAGTGGACGGCGAGAGGACTCAAAGATTATGGAAATTTCCGACCGATCGAAGCAGTATGGGCGAACCTGTCTTTCGCAATATTCAAGAAGTGGGGTATCACTGCTGGGTCAACGACTACAAGGCGGCTTTATTTATTGTAGATGAACCAAATCATTTGGTATTGGCAAATACTTTGACAGGCTCTACGGTACAATTGATCAATAATATCGGCAGAGGGTTTCAAAGATTGCCGGGAGACAACTTAGCTTTTATTCATAAGATCAGCGACCAAAGTTGGTACATTAAAGAAATGGACACTTATACCTATCGCTCTAAAGGAATTGTTCCAACTTTACCCAACAGTGAAGATTTTCTTTATACTAAAGATGGTACTTTTCTTATGGGAAATGGCAGCAAATTATTTAAATTTAATAGATATAGTGATCGGGACTGGATAGAAATCGCCGACTTTAAATATTATGGCATCCAAAATATTACTCGTTTGGCCTTGAATAGCAACGGAACCATCGTGCTGATAGATCGAGTGAATTAACTTTTTGATCAATAATCTTTTAATCTTCATGAAACACCTAGTTGCTCCCTCTTTACTAGCTGCTGATTTTACCAATCTGGCTTCCGAAATAGCCCTAGTTAATCAAAGCAAGGCGGACTGGCTGCATCTGGATGTAATGGACGGTAAGTTTGTCCCTAATATTTCCTTTGGGTTTCCAATTGTAAGGGCAGCTAAAACACTCTGCAATAAGCCCTTGGACGTGCATTTGATGATTGTAGAACCCGAAAAATACATCAAACGATTCCAAGAAGTGGGAGCAGCAGTCATTACCGTCCATTATGAAGCTTGCCCTCATCTCCATAGAACAATTGCTCAAATAAAAGAAAGCGGTGCAAAAGCGGGCGTAGCACTTAATCCTCATACACCAGTAGGCGTGCTAGAAAATGTACTGGAAGAAGTAGATTTGATCTTACTAATGTCTGTAAATCCTGGTTTTGGCGGACAAAAATTTATTTATAATACCATCCCCAAAATACGGCAATTAAAAAATATGTTGATTGTTAAAAATGTGAATCCATATATTGAAATTGACGGAGGAGTGGGTTTACAAAATGCTGAAAAATTATTACAAGCTGGCGCAAATATCCTGGTGGCCGGAAGTGCCGTTTTTAAAGCAAAAAATCCGTCTGACACTATTAGCCGGTTAAAAAGCATAGGACGGGATATCTTTATGGTCTAAATTATTAGCATGCTTTAAACTTTACGGGCTGATTACCAATTCATTTCTGGCAGCACTTCTCTTTGCAAATCAAACATTTCATTGATACAATGTACTGCATTTTGATAAGAATCTACGGTAGGGTCTAAAAGAACCGCCTGGAGCAATTTCTTCCTAGATTTTTCCAGATAAGCCTCTATCAATAACTGATTAATGGCGGTTTGGGTATAAAGTAGGGTTAAAGCAGCAGTAGGTAACTGGGGCATTTTCCTCGGCTGGAGGCTTCTGTCTGAAACGATAGCCGGCACTTCCACCACTGCATCCAAAGGCAATCCTGGCACATAACCTTCCTTGTTGGGAATATTGATCGCCCCCAGATCACGGCGCTTCCCAAATGCCAAACCCTCTATGATCGGAATGGCAAGTTCTCCGGAGCCACATAGCTCATTGGAGTCTTTTTCTTCATCGCTGGGATACAAGGCTACGATTGGTTCTTTAGGGATTAAATCCACCTGCGTAGGATTTGTATTGAGGTTATAGAGATACGTCGGGATGATGTTGTTATTCCATGGATGTTCATACATAGGGTCATAAAAATACTGCAAGTTTTGGCTGGCTAAAAAGGGGGCTGCCCATCGCACATACTCACCGATGTGATTAGTCCCAGGAGAAGGATATAAGCCAAATACTCTAAGCATGGTTCGACTAAGGGCTATTTCGTCCCAGTCGGCTAACCAATGTGCATTGCGTTCTCGTTGTTTTAACTCTGGATACAAGTCATTGCCCTCCAAATCTTCAATAAAATGAAACCAACTGAAATGATTCAAGCCAGAAGCATAAGCTCTAAAGGAATTCACCTTGCGATTTAATATAGCAGCTATCTGTTTTTTACCTTGGAATACTCCGTGGCATAAGCCGACAAATTTGATAGCACTGTTTCGGCTTATCAACTCTGACAACTTTGTCAAAGGATTGGTATAATTAAGTAGCCAGGCCTTCGGACAGATTTGCTCCATTTTATAAATAATTTCCATGGTCGGCAGAAAATTTCGCAGAGCATGAAAAAGCCCTCCAATTCCACCATTTTCTCCATAGAGTTGCTTAAAACCATACTTTCTTGGAATATGAAAATCCTGGGACCAATAGAAGTACCGCTTAATTTCAATAGCTGTAATTACAAAGTCTGCGCCTTGCAAAGCGCTTTCCAGATTAGTGGTATTCGTGATCTTTATAGACCTTCCCAACTGTTGAGCAATCTTTTCTGCATACTGTTGGTGCGTTTTTAATTCCTTGGGGTTTATGTCCATTAGCTCTAAATGCACGTTCTCTTGCGCCAGCACCTCGCTTAACAAAACATCCCTGGTAGTAGCCGGCCCAAATTCTTTGCTACCTGCTCCAACTAATACAATTTTTAAATTCATATTTATAAACTTGATGTATTAATTTCGAATTTTTTAATTAAAAAATAAAGAGACAAGAAGCTAATCAGTATCATAATAAAGCCCATAAAATATCGAGCTGTCACAATATACCCAATCCCCAATAAACTGCAATAAATAAACATTATCCCCAAAATCCAACCCGTCCACCTAAATCTCGTTGTTATTTTAGGCTGAATATCGGCATTTTCTTTAGCTATTTCTCCCCACCAACCAGAGGGTTGCACTACCCGATAAAACTTAGTCAGTATATCTTTATCAGTGGGCTTGCTAATATAAACCACCAGGACCCATACAAAGGTCGTAATCACGAGAATCAGCACGGCTCTTATCATATTATAATCCGCTGTGTATATTCCATTTAGGCTATCAAAAGTACTTGCAGATAGCATGCCCATGGCATTTAGTCCTCTGAGAATAAATCCTCCATTGGCAAGCAATAAAGAACACACCATGGCGGTAATCTCTGCCCAAGCATTTACCCTCCACCAATACCATCTCAGTGCCCATATAATCGCCATCCCTGCAGTGAGATCAATGATATATATCCAAGCTTTCTCAATAGACTCCATATAATAAGCTGTAAGAGCAGCAAAACCCGCCAAAACCAGTATGGAGAGTCTTGAAGCCCACACATATTCATCAGGTTTTGCATCCTTTTTGAAAAATCGCTTGTAAATATCGTTGACTAGATAAGAGCCTCCCCAGCAAAGGTGGGTATCCATAGTACTCATAAATGCCGCCAAAAAAGCAGCTACCAGCATCCCCTTTAAGCCAACAGGCATCAATTCAGCCAGCATCATCGGATAGGCCAGTTCTGGGTCAGCAGCCAAAGCTGGACTTGCTTCTGAAATTGGAAAAATAATTAACGAACCAAGCCCCACAATAATCCATGGCCAGGTCATTACGGTAATTCCTAAAAAGCCCCACAAAAAGGCAGCTAAAACGGCATGCTTATCATTTTTAGTCGCAAACAGGCGCTGTCCACTATACCCATCGTGCCCACTACGTGACCATAATACCAAAATAAGGCACAAATAGGAAGCAAATTCTAAAGAAGAAATATGACGAGGATTGGGCAAAACATCCAAAGTCCCTGTAGGAACATCCTCAAGTGCGCTTATTTGCTCTACCAAGCCAGAAGGGCCGCCTACTTCATTCAATACAATGCCTGCCAAAATTATAGAACCCAGTAGCCCCGTCACAAACTGAAATAGATCAGTCGTCACAACACCCCATATTCCAGATGCACTAGTATAAATTACTGCAAGCGTGACACAAATGCTCAACGTCGTAAGAGCATCCCAACCCAATAACACTTCTGCAAACTTCACCATAGCCAGCATTACCCAGCCCATTACTACACAATTTTTCAACAAACCATTATAAATCGCCGATATTACTCTAAGTGCAGAAGCTTCTTTACCAGAGTAGCGCAATTCCATGACTTCCGCATCTGTCATAATATTTGCCCTTCTCCAGTATTTAGCAAAGAAAAAGACCAGCAACATCAATCCACCAGCTTCATACCACCAAAGCCAGTTGCCAAAAATACCATGCTGTCTTACCAATGAAGCCGCAGCCAACGGAGCGTCTGTAGCAAACCAGGTAGCGGCAATAGAAGTCCCTGCTATCCACCAAGGTAAAGACCTGCCGGCAAGGAAATAATCCTCTATGCTTTTTCCCGCTTTTTTTGTAAACCAGAACCCCAATATAGCAGTAATAATGATATAAATGCCTATAATAATCCAGTCGAGAAGGGCGAGTTGCATAATGTATCATTTAGGTAAGAAATAAATAATTATTTTTAGCAGGCTTTCAGCCAAGTTTTTGACTAAATAGGCTCTAAAAATAGATAAAAACATTTCCTTTTAGCAAAAGAACTATTTTTTTCTACAAAAGAATTATTTTTGCCACTATCATCTACTATAATCTTGTCAATGTGAATCCTAAACTACCCATTCATACTGCTAATCTGGAAGCTATTTCCGGAATGGACGCTACTTTTCTATATGGAGAAACCCCCACCAGCCCTATGCATGTAGGGAGTGTAGGGGTCATCGAAGGTTCTTTGAAGTTCGAAGATTTTCGCAAAACGATCCTCTCCCGTCTCCATCAAATGCCCAAATTTCGCAAGCGATTGGTCTATGTCCCCATGAGTATCGACTATCCCTATTGGGTAGATGATCCGAATTTTGATATTGATATGCACATCAATCATATTGCTTTGCCCAAGCCGGGAGGCTGGCGCCAATTGCGTTCAGTAGCTTCTAAAATTTTTAGCGAACCGCTGGACCAGTCCCGACCGTTGTGGTCCTTTACTTTTATCGAAGGGCTGGATACGATCCCCCAGGTGCCGGCAGGGTCTGTAGCTATTGTATCCAAAATTCATCATGTCGCTATTGATGGAGTCGCTGGAGCAGGCATACTAAGCCTAATATTTGATATGACACCCGAAAAAAAGGAAATTCCAGAACCAAGGCCTTTCAAGCCAGCTCCATTGCCCAACGAGCTTTCCCTAATACTAAAAAGTACTTTAAGCTTTGCCCAAAATCCTTTAAAATTTCCAAAACTAATTGGCAATGCAATCACTGCTACTGTAAAATCTGGGTTCCTTACAAGGGTACAAGGAACAAACTTGCCTACTGCTCCTTTTACCGCACCGCCTACGCCGCTCAATGGAATCATTTCGCCGCGAAGAAAATGGAATACGGCTATTCTATCTTTGGAACGGATAAAAGCGCTCAAGAATATCATGGACATCACCATGAATGACATTATGCTAGGTATTTGTGCAGGTGCATTAAGGCGCTACCTTTTAGAAAAAAATAAACTACCTCAAAAACCACTGGTAGCTATGGTTCCCATTTCTACACGCACCAAAGCAGAAGCCAATCAATTGGGTAATCAAATTTCTTCTATGCTCATACAATTAGCTACCAATATCGAAGATCCGATTGAACGATTAGAAGAAATTCATGAAAACACGATACGAGGAAAAACCTATCAGGACGCATTGGGTGCCAAAACCTTAGCCAATATGGCAGAAGCCGTCCCATTTGGAATAGCGAATCAGGCAGCCAGGCTCTATTCTCGTTTCCATTTAGCAGAACTGCACAATCCCGTTTTTAATGTAACCATTACCAATGTTCCCGGTCCTCAATTTCCACTCTATACCAATGGGCATAAACTGCTAGCCGTTATGGGAATGGCTCCGATTATTGATGGCATGGGTCTGATTATTACCATTTTTAGTTATGACGGCTTGGTAACTGTCAGCTCTACTTCTGATGTAAAATCTATGCCAGATTTAGACATTTTCTCCCGCTATCTACGCGAATCCGCCAATGAGTTGGAAGCAGCCATTCTAAAACGTGGACGAAGTAAAAAGAAAAGTAAAAAGGTCATTAAAAAAGCCAAATCTGATGTGCTTTTTGTCCATATTAAAAAGTTCCTAAAAGAAAATCCTCCAGCTGTAAAACCCAATAGTGGCATTTTCCAATTTAATATTACAGGACCTGTTGCTACCAATTGGAAAGTAGATTTAAACAAATCTCCTGGAACCGTAACCAAAACTAAAGCAACCAAGCCCGATGCCATTTTTACGATAAAGGACGAGCATCTCCTCCGCATCGGGCAAGGAAAATTAAATATCCAAACTGCTTTTGTACAAGGCCGGTTAAAAATCAAAGGCGACATGAGTAAAGCCATGAAACTAGGAGGACTATTGGCAAAACTACCAAAACTAGAATGAGTAATAGCAGAGGTTATTCGGCCTACTTAGAAAGGAGAAAATTTTCCTTAAGAACATTATTCCTCTCAAAAAGATATACGTACCAACATTTTATTTATCTTTCTTTTCTTAATCGGTACCCGTTTAAGAATATGCCTAAAATATCTTTCCATAGATTCAGCATTTAAAAGTAAAATATGGTAAATTTGTTCCTTCCACCAAATTAATTACTGACTCTAACCAATTTGCTTCAGCTGGCTTTATAAGCTGGTATCCCTTGCTTTGTAACCAAAATAATTAATATAATTAAAAAAAAGTTAAAGTAGTGGCAGGAAAAACCTTATTTGATAAAATTTGGGATGCGCACGTTGTTAATCAAATTCCCGACGGTCCTTCCGTTTTGTACATTGATCAGCACCTAATTCACGAAGTCACCAGTCCGCAGGCATTTATGGGTCTGGAAAATCGGGGGTTAAGTGTTGCACGCCCCAAACAAACCATTGCAACGCCCGACCATAATGTGCCAACTGTTCATCAGGATCAACCCATTGCAGACCAATTATCTCGCTTTCAGGTGGATACCCTCACTAAAAATTGTAAAAAACATGGAATTGAATTGCACGGACTGAATACGCCCTATCAGGGTATTGTTCACGTAATCGGCCCACAATTGGGAATTACACAACCAGGCAGAACCATCGTATGTGGAGACAGCCATACTTCTACGCATGGTGCTTTTGGCTGCGTGGCTTTTGGCATAGGTACGAGCGAAGTAGAAATGGTACTGGCTACCCAGTGCATCTTACAACCCAAGCCTCAAAAAATGCGCATCAACGTCAATGGAAAGCTAGGGGCTAATGTTTCTCCTAAAGACGTAATTCTATATATAATTTCCAAAATGACCGCAGCCGGAGGAACAGGCTATTTTGTAGAATACGCCGGCAATATCTTCCGCGAAATGTCAATGGAAGGCCGAATGACCGTCTGCAATATGAGCATTGAAATGGGTGCAAGGGGTGGACTCATTGCTCCCGATGAAAAGACCTTTGAGTTTGTAAAAGGTAAACCCCAGGCTCCAAAAGGGGTAAACCATGAAGCCGCTTTGGAAAAATGGAAGCAACTATATACTGATGAAGATGCCGTATTTGACCGCGAAGTTCATTATGACGCTGCAGATATTGAACCAATGATTACTTTTGGTACCAACCCGGGTATGGGCATAAAAATTACTGGGCGCATCCCGACTTTATATGAAATTGATAAAGCAGAAGTACCTTCCTTCCAAAAATCTATGAATTATATGGGATTTCAAGCAGGTCAATCCATGCTGAATAAACCCGTTGACTATGTCTTTATTGGAAGTTGCACCAATGGTCGAATTGAAGACCTTCGCCAGGTTGCCAATTATGTAAAAGGCAAGCAAAAAGCTGCTCACATAACCGCCTGGATTGTTCCGGGCTCAAAGGAAGTAGAAAGACAAGCTAATGAAGAAGGCATTACGGGTATCTTGGAAAATGCAGGGTTTAAGCTCCGGCAGCCAGGCTGCTCTGCTTGTTTGGCGATGAATGACGACAAAATCCCCGCCGGCAAATACGCCGTTTCTACTTCCAATCGAAATTTTGAAGGCCGGCAAGGACCGGGGGCCAGAACCATGTTGGCCAGTCCTTTGACTGCAGCAGCAGTAGCCATAGCGGGGAAGATTGTTGATCCCAGAGAAATAAGATCGTGAAATCTCCATTTATTAAACATGCTCAAATAGCAATAGATGCCAGTAGATAAATTTGAATTATTACAGACCCCCGCAGTCCCCTTACCTATAGAAAATGTGGATACCGACCAAATTATTCCCGCCCGATTTCTAAAGGCGACCACCAGGGATGGTTTTGGTGAAAACCTATTCAGAGATTGGCGGTATGACAAGCAAAATCAACCTATTAACGATTTTGTATTGAATAATCCAATCTATAACGGAAAAATATTAGTAGCCGGAAAAAACTTTGGTTGCGGATCCAGTCGGGAGCATGCCGCCTGGGCAGTGGGTGATTACGGCTTTAAGGTCGTTGTGTCCAGTT
This sequence comes from Saprospiraceae bacterium, assembly GCA_965222705.1. Classification (GTDB taxonomy): domain Bacteria; phylum Bacteroidota; class Bacteroidia; order Chitinophagales; family Saprospiraceae; genus JAFMDF01. Next base: position 52,107 of record CBDCUO010000050.1, read on the forward strand.
TTTTTGCAGATATTTTTAAAAATAATGCCCTAAATAATGGAATTTTACCCATTACTGTCACAGATGCATTTTTACAAAAAATATTTACGGAGATAGAAGCTAATCCAAATACACAATTTAAAGTGGATCTCAAAAATCAGGCATTCACAATTTTATCAACTGGAGAACAAGCCGCCTTCGAAATCAATGGCTACAAAAAGAAGTGCTTGCTCAACGGCTACGACGATATTGACTACTTATTGAGTATTAAGGATAAAATTGAAGCGTTTGAAGCAAGTAGAAATTAGTAGTTAGTGACAACCATATTACAGCCATGAAAATTACCATTCTGGATACCACGTTAAGGGACGGTGAGCAAACTTCCGGCGTTTCTTTTACTGCTAGCGAAAAACTGCACATAGCCAAACTATTATTGGAAGAACTAAAAGTGGATCGGATCGAAGTCGCATCTGCTTTAGTATCCGAAGGAGAGTTGGAAGGTGCAAAAAAGATTTTGGACTGGGCAAAGACTAAAGGTATCCAGGATAAAGTAGAAATTTTAGGTTTTGTGGATAAGGATCGATCACTGCGATGGATCGAGAATGCAGGCGGAAAAGTAATTAATCTGCTATGTAAAGGCTCTTTAAAGCATTGCGAAAAACAGTTAAAAAAAACACCCGATGCCCATATCAAAGATATAAAAGAAGTGATTGTCCAAGCTAAAAAAATGGGCATTACGGTCAATATTTATCTGGAGGATTGGTCCAACGGCATGCGCAATTCGCCAGCCTATGTTTTTCAGGTAGTACAAAGTCTAGGTAGAGAAGGAGTCAATCGCTTTATGCTGCCAGACACTTTGGGTATTTTAAACCCCGAACAAAGCCACCGATTTTGCCGGGAGATGATCCAGCGATTCCCCCGCCTTCATTTCGATTTCCATACTCATAACGATTATGATCTGGCAACTGCCAATGTCTATGCAGCAATTCAGGCAGGCATGAACTGCATTCATACAACCCTAAATGGTTTGGGAGAACGAGCGGGGAATGTGCCTTTGTCCAGTATTGTAGGAATTGTGAACGACCATCTAAAAGAACATACGATCAATATTGACGAGCGAAAATTATTTTCAGTCAGCAAAATTGTAGAGTCTTTTTCTGGCATTCGAATTCCTGGAAACAAGCCCTTGATTGGAGAGTTCGTATTCACTCAAACAAGCGGAATTCACGCAGACGGAGACAACAAAGATAATTTGTACCATAACGATCTCAAACCAGAACGATTCAACCGAAAGCACCAATACGCATTGGGGAAATTGGCTGGCAAAGCCAGTATAAAAAAAAACCTGGAAGAATTGGGCATTGATCTGGATACAACATCTATGAAAAAGGTCACCAAGCGAATCAATGAATTAGGAGATAAAAAGACAATGGTAACAAAAGAAGACTTGCCTTATATCATCTCGGATGTGTTAAAAAGCGAGAAAATTCAACAAAAAATAAAGATTAAAAACTATGCCCTATCTGTAGCAGCAGGCTTGCAATCTGTAGCTACTTTGAGTATAGATATTGAAGGAAAATGTTATGAAGAAACTGCTGCTGGCGACGGTCAATATGATGCCTTTATGAACGCACTCTGGCGCATTTATGATGAATTAGGCAAACCTTACCCTGCGCTGATTGATTATAATGTGACGATTCCTCCTGGAGGGAAAACAGATGCGCTTTGTCATACAACTATTACCTGGAAAATGGACGGCAAGCAATTCAAAACCAATGGACTGGACGGCGACCAAGCAGTTGCTGCCATCAAAGCTACAATCAAAATGCTAAACGTTATAGAAAGAAAATAGACCTGTTGAGGTTAATGCATCGTATCGTCAGAATCCGGCTCCGCTTTTAATTCTCTTTCTAATTCCTCCATCATTACATAATCTTTAGCTTCCTGCAAAGTTGGGATAATGTCCAAAACAGAATCCAATCGAGAAATTTCGATTAACTTCTTGACCGATGAATGTTGAATCCCCGTTACAAGAAAGGTTCCAAACCCTTTCCACAATCGGTTAGCAGTCAAAATAGCACTAAGCCCCGAAGAATCTACAAACTTTACTTGCGAAAGATCAAAGATTAAATTTTTAATCCCTTCATTACGATAGCGCACAAACTCGGACTTCAAAATTGGAGAAATCAGTGAATTCAAATTCTCCTCATCCAATGTAAATACTGTGTATTTTTCTTTTTTATCAATTTTATACTTCATAACATTTCAAGTTTAGGAATCATTGCCCTTCTTTTAAACTTCAAAAGGAAATAAAAGGTTCTCCGTTTTTACTTCAAGTCAGTACACAAATGTATCAAATAAGACGTAGATAAAAAACTTTCTGCTCAAAACTCCGCTTATCTGACATTTCGGGCTAAAAAATACGCCATTTTACTTATGGCATCGTTTTTTCCTTTTTCTTAGATTGAAAAATCAATTCAGATGATTAATTGTTCAAATCATACAGAATGAAAAGCATCCATTTCATTTTATTAAAAAAATTATATTATTGCAGTAATTTTCAAAAATATGAGACATAGACATCCATCACTTTCTTTAAGAAATTGGGTGGATAAGAAAAATCCAAAACTTATCCCATCCTTCTTTTGTTTTCTTTGGAAAGAATGTTTAATATTGTTTTAATTATTTTGATTTTGAATATTGAAAAAATTTAACCTCTATCTTTTAAAACCACCCATAATCGTAAAACAGATATACCGCATATAATCATGAACAGAAAATTTTCTCCTAAGGTAAAAAAAGTCATTGCTGATAGTCGAAAAGAAGCCCTTCGTTTAGGGCATGACTATATTGGCACAGAGCATCTATTGCTAGGAATTATGAAAAATAGTGAAAGTTTAGCTGTTAAAGTACTGGATTCTCTGGAAGTCGATTCAGAAGAGTTAATGCAGGTAATTGAAGACTCCATCGAGAAGCGTCCTTCTTTAAATGCTTCTTTGACTATAGATAATGTTCCTCTAAACAAACAGGCACAACGGGTATTAAAGGTCACTTTTTTGGAGGCCAAAAGACTAAAAAACAATGAAATCAGCCCAGAGCATCTACTCCTGTCTATCCTGAAGCATAGTGAAAATCCCGCTTCTCAGATTCTAGAACAATTCGAAGTAGATTACGATACTTATAAAGCCGAATTGGATTATGTAAGGCATGAAGAAGATTTGGCAGGAACAGAAATTTTCGGACAAGCACCCCAAGAATCAGAAGAGCCTTATGAAGAAGAAGGCAGGCAAGGTGGCAGAGGTGGCAGTTATCAAAGAAAAGGAGGAACCAAATCCAGAACGCCCGTATTAGATAATTTTGGAAGGGACATTACTAAATTAGCGGAAGAAGGAAAGCTCGACCCCATCATTGGCAGGGAAACCGAGATCGAGCGCGTTTCTCAAATCCTCAGCCGAAGAAAGAAAAACAATCCTATTTTAATCGGAGAGCCAGGAGTTGGCAAAACTGCCATCGTCGAAGGATTGGCTCGCAGAATTATTCAAAGAAAAGTATCTCGGACTTTGTTCGACAAAAGAATCGTGATGCTGGACTTGGCAGCACTGGTGGCAGGCACTAAATATCGAGGACAATTCGAGGAACGCATGAAAGCCATCATGAACGAATTGGAAAAATCGAGAGATGTTATCCTTTTCATCGACGAAATTCACACCATTGTTGGTGCAGGTGGAGCAACGGGCTCCCTAGATGCTTCAAACATTTTCAAGCCTGCTTTAGCCAGAGGCGAATTGCAATGTATTGGGGCCTCTACACTGGATGAATACCGCCAGCATATTGAAAAAGACGGCGCATTAGATAGGCGGTTTCAAAAAGTATTGGTAGAACCTCCAAGCCCCGAAGAAGCTATCCACATATTGGAAAACATCAAATCCAAATATGAAGAGTTTCATAATGTAGAGTACTCGGACGATGCCATCAAAGCTTGCGTGAAATTTAGCAATCGCTATATCAGTGATCGTTTCCTTCCGGACAAGGCGATTGATGTATTGGATGAGGTCGGTGCAAGGGTACATTTAAAAAATATCCACGTACCCAAACATATCGAAGAATATGAAAAGCAAATTGAAAAAATCAAAGAAGATAAGAATCGGGCGGTCAAGGAGCAGCAGTATGAAAAAGCAGCCGATCTGCGAGATGATGAATCCAAATTGATCCGCCAATTGGAAATTGCCAAAATTGACTGGGAAGAAGAATCCAAGTCCAAACGCTATCCCGTATCGGAAGAAGACATTGCAGAAGTCGTTTCTATGATGACGGGCATTCCTGTCAAAAAAGTAGCCCAAAACGAGAGTAAAAAGCTCGTTAAAATGGGAGAGGACATCCAAAAAATGGTAATCGGACAAGACGAAGCAATTGTCAAAATCAGTAAAGCAATTCAACGCAATAGAGTTGGACTAAAAGACCCTTCCAAACCGATCGGTTCTTTTATCTTTCTAGGACCAACTGGCGTGGGCAAAACAGAATTAGCCAAAGCCCTAGCTCGCTATATCTTTGACTCAGACGATGCCCTAATTCGCATTGACATGAGCGAGTACATGGAAAAATTCTCCGTGAGCCGTTTAATCGGTGCCCCTCCAGGATATGTTGGTTATGAAGAGGGCGGGCAACTGACAGAAAAGGTTAGAAGAAAGCCTTATTCTGTTGTATTGTTAGACGAAATCGAAAAAGCACATCCCGACGTCTATAATATCTTACTACAAGTATTAGATGACGGACAACTAACGGATGGCTTAGGTAGAAAAGTTGACTTTAAAAATACCTTGATCATTATGACTTCCAATATTGGAGTCCGCCAATTGAAAGATTTCGGCCAAGGGGTTGGCTTTGCTACCAATGCGCGTATGAATCAGGCAGGCGACCACGCCAAAGGGGTCATTCAAAATGCCCTAAAGCGAACCTTCTCTCCAGAGTTTCTGAACAGAATTGACGATGTGGTCGTTTTCAATAGTCTTACACAGGAAGATATCTTCAAAATCATTGATATTGCTTTGAAAGATGTAAAGGTTCGTTTGCAAGGCATGAGTTATGAATTGGAACTTTCGGAGGACGCGAAAAAGTTTGTGGCGGAGAAAGGTTTCGACCCTCAATTTGGCGCAAGGCCTTTACACCGAGCCATTCAAAAATACCTAGAAGACCCTTTAGCTGAATTTATTTTAAATAATAATCCAGCAGAAGGCAGCAAACTGATTGCTTCTTTGAGCGAAGAGGAGGAGGGGTTGACTATTAAGCATTCCGAAAAGGTATCTGATGTGCAGTAAGCAACAATTTGTAAAGGCTATGGTTTTATAATTATTCAACCTTAAAAAGGGGTTGAACCAGCAAAAATTGCTGGTTCAACCCTTTATATTTTTGGTAAAAAGCACAATTCTTTTATTTTTACCTTACAAACAATGTAAAAAGAAGGAACTTTTCAACTAGATTTAACGATTATATTAAATAACACACAATTGGTAAAACCATTCATTATCAATTCATTTTTTAACTAAACTAAAACAACTATTGGCCAGAAGACATCATCGTAGAAACCACAATCAAAAAGAAGAAATCAAATTTAGGTTTAATGATTTAATCAAGGTTTCTGAAATCCGCCTTGTAGGAGACAATTTAGAAGAAGTAAGTGAAGTGGCAGGAAAAAAAATTGAACCAGCCATTTATCCAATCAAAGATGCCAAAAGCTGGGCTTATAAAATGGACTTGGATCTAGTGGAAATCTCACCAAAAGCAAAACCGCCCGTTTGCAAAATTATTGATTATCGAAAATTTCTGTATGACCGAAAGAAAAAGCAAAAAGAAATAAAAGCAAAAACGGTCAAAACAGTCGTCAAAGAAATCCGCTTTGGCCCTAATACGGATGATCATGACTTCAATTTTAAAACCAAGCACGCCAAAAACTTTCTGGAAGACGGCGCAAAAGTAAAAGCCTATGTGCAATTTAGAGGAAGAACCATCGTCTTCAAAGAAAGAGGCGAATTACTACTCCTGCGTTTTCTTAAAGAACTGGAAGATTACGGTTCTGCCGAAGCTTTGCCAAAAATGGAAGGCAGAAGAATGACCGTGATGGTACAGCCTAAGAAAAAAAAGAATAAGGGGTAGCTCGGTTTAAGGCAAGATTGAAGCACTTTCTAGGTTATTTTTTCCAAAAATAAAACCACAAAAAATAAAAATATCCTTTGATTTTTCAACTGGATAGTCTTATCTTTGCAATCGCTTTTGAAAAACGAACTTCAAAAGCCTTTTTATTTGACATAATCTGGTCTTTATTTACATATATAAATTCTTGATTTTTGCCAGTGTAGCTCAGTTGGCCAGAGCAGCTGATTTGTAATCAGCGGGCCGGGGGTTCGAATCCCTCCACTGGCTCTGTCCCAACAGGTTTTAAACTACCTAAAAGGGGGTGCGCCGGAGTGGGAGAGCCGGGCCAGACTGTAAATCTGGTGTCTCTGACTGAATAGGTTCGAATCCTATCACCCCCACAAAAAGAAAAGGAATAACTTGATTTATTTTCAATTATTCCAATTGACATTTAGTGGTTTAGTCACCAGTATGCGGGCGTAGCTCAGTTGGTAGAGCATCAGCCTTCCAAGCTGAGGGTCGTGGGTTCGAGTCTCATCGCCCGCTCAAAGCAGTTTTGAGTCGTGAGTTCCCAGGTTTTAAGTTCTTATTAACTTTAAACTCCCGCTCACTGACTCAAAGCTTTTGCCCTTTCACGCTTATCAAATGTGATAGGTGTACAATCAAAAAGATAATCGCTCAATCCAGATGCATTGCCAATGTAGCTCAGGGGTAGAGCACTTCCATGGTAAGGAAGGGGTCGGGGGTTCAAATCCCTTCATTGGCTCAATAGATATTTTATTCTAAATATTTAATTCATGGACTTTCAATGAATTACGAAACAAAGAAGTTCGTTTATTGTAAAAATCAATCGAACCTTTTTCTATTTTTTAATCACAATATTGCCTAAAAAAATTAACGATGGCTAAAGAAACATTTCAAAGGACAAAACCACACGTTAACATCGGGACTATTGGTCACGTGGATCACGGAAAGACTACTCTAACGGCAGCCATCACTTATGTACTCGCCGAAGAGGGTCTTGCAGCCAAAACGGATTATGCCTCAATAGATGCCGCTCCTGAAGAAAAAGAACGGGGCATTACTATTAATACTGCTCACGTAGAATACGAAACTGCTAATCGCCACTATGCTCACGTTGACTGTCCAGGTCACGCGGATTATGTAAAAAATATGGTGACAGGTGCTGCCCAAATGGACGGTGCTATCCTTGTATGTGCAGCAACAGATGGCCCGATGCCTCAAACTAGAGAGCATATCCTGTTGTGTCGTCAGGTCGGTGTACCTAAGATTGTTGTTTTTATGAATAAAGTTGATTTGGTTGACGATGAGGAAATGTTAGAATTGGTAGAAATGGAAGTCAGAGAACTCTTAGACCAATATGAATTCGACGGAGACAATGCCGTAGTTGTTAAAGGTTCTGCACTGAAAGCACTTGAAGGAGACGCTACTGCTGTCGCCCAAATCAAAGAATTAATGGAGGCTTGTGATACCGATATTCCCGAGCCAGTACGAGATGTGGATAAGCCTTTTTTGATGCCTGTTGAAGATGTATTTTCCATTACTGGTCGTGGCACGGTTGCTACTGGCAGAATTGAAAGAGGCGTAATCAATACAGGTGATCCTGTTGAGATTATTGGAATGATGGCTCCAGATGCTAAACCGCTGACCTCTACCGTCACCGGTGTAGAAATGTTCCGAAAAATTTTGGAAAGAGGAGAAGCTGGTGATAACGCTGGTTTATTATTAAGAGGTATCGACAAAAATGAGATCAAGCGCGGAATGGTTATTTGTAAGCCCGGATCCGTCAAACCTCATAGTCACTTCAAATGTGAAGTGTATGTATTAGGAAAAGATGAAGGTGGTCGCCATACCCCATTCTTTAACGGGTACCGACCTCAGTTTTATTTCCGTACCACCGATGTTACGGGCGATGTAAATCTACCTGCAAATGTAGAAATGGTCATGCCTGGTGATAACGTAACTCTAGAGGTAAAATTAATTAACCCAATTGCTATGGAGAAGGGACTTCGCTTTGCTATTCGAGAGGGCGGACGTACCGTAGGAGCAGGTCAGGTAACGGAGATTTTGGGTTAATACCATACATACAAAAATACCTGAAATAGATTAGCAAAAATTAAGTATCTCTTAGAAGAGGGGTACTTAATTTTTCATATTATAAACTTAGTAAATTGAAACGAAGGCGTTTCAACATATTGCATTGGCTTTCAAATATTTATATATAGAAAATATACGGGCGTAGCTCAGCTGGTAGAGCAGTGGTCTCCAAAACCAAAGGTCGTGGGTTCGATTCCTACCGCCCGTGCAAACTGAGCTTTAAAACAGTTCTTAGGGGTATTTTATTATTTCTATAAAAAGGCTAAGCAAAAAATTAAGTCCAATGGAAAAGATTATCCTTTATGTAAAGGAAAGTTACAATGAATTAGTAAATAAAGTAACTTGGCCAGCCTTGCCAACTTTACAGAGCAGCACTATTTTAGTATTGATTGCTTCTCTGATTATCGCACTAATTATTTTTGTAATGGACTTGATTTCAAAGCAGACCTTGGATCTAATATATCCCTAAAGCAAAATAACTTATTTCTTCAAAAACTGATTATGTCTGAAGAAAAGCGATGGTACTCATTGAGGGTAATTAGTGGAAAAGAGCGAAAAATTAAAGAGCGTATCGAATTGGAAATTGACCGTTCCAAATGGGGAGATGTCATTACGCAAGTACTGGTGCCAACTGAAAAAGTATATAAAATACGAAGTGGGAAAAAAGTAATTTCCGAAAGAAATATCCTACCAGGTTATATTCTGGTAGAAGCTTATCCTTCTCAATTTTCTGGAGAAATGGTTTCTGCCATTGCTAATGTCCCCAACGTTATTCATTTTTTAGGACGAAATAACCCGATTCCGATGCAACCAGCCGAAGCAAATCGAATGCTTGGAAAAGTGGACGAATCCTCTGACGCAGGAGAATCATTGATAGAACCCTATATCGTTGGTGAAACAATTAAAATCATTGACGGGCCTTTCGCAGAATTTGTGGGCGATATTCAGGAAGTAAATGAAGAAAAGAAAAAGATGAAAGTCATCGTAAAGATTTTTGGACGAGGCACTGAAGTGGAGTTAAATTTTATGCAAGTAGAAAAACAAACATAGCTCAAAGTCCAACTTATTTTTTCATCAGCACTTATAAGAAAAAAAAATGGCAAAAGTAGTAGAGAATTTTATTAAACTACAAGTTAGAGGAGGAGCCGCTAACCCCGCACCTCCCGTTGGGCCTGCGCTGGGAGCAAAAGGGGTGAACATCATGGAGTTTTGTAAGCGTTTTAATGCCAAAACCCAAGATCAACAAGGCAAGTTATTGCCCGTGGTGATTAGTGTTTATAAAGACAAATCTTTTGACTTTATCATAAAAACACCGCCCGCAGCAGTGCAATTGCTGGAAGCAGCAAAATTAAAAAAAGGTTCTCCCGAATCCAATAGAAACAAAGTAGGTAGTGTCACATGGGATCAGGTGAAAACCATCGCCGAAAATAAAATGCCTGACCTGAATGCCTTTACCATAGAGTCTGCTATGAAGATGGTAGCTGGTACAGCTCGCAGTATGGGGTTGGTGGTAAAGGGGGATTTTCCCGGCGAAGCATAAATCGCAGTTTTCAGGCTTCAGCCTTTTAAAAACTGCAGAACTTAAACTAAATTATTAATGAAGGGAGCTAGAGATTTATCAGAAATTTCTGGCGCTATTCACCTCAAATCTTTTATAAAAATGGCTAAAGTTTCCAAGAAACGAAAAGAGGCGAACGCAAAGGTTGATAGAGAAAATCTCTATCCCCTGGAAGAAGCTCTAAAATTGGTCAAAGAAGTCAATATTGCCAAATTTGATGCTTCTGTTGACGTGCATGTTCGCCTGGGGGTTGATCCCAGAAAAGCGGACCAAGCTTTGCGTGGTACCGTTTCACTACCACACGGAACAGGTAAGACCAAAGTGGTGGTCGCCTTTTGTACACCTGACAAAGAAGCTGAAGCAAAAGAAGCAGGTGCTGATTTTGCCGGTTTAAACGAACTGGTTCAAAAAGTACAAGGAGGTTGGACCGACTTCGATGCGGTCGTAGCAATGCCTAGCACTATGGCACAAGTTGGTCGTTTGGGGCGTATCTTAGGTCCGCGTGGATTGATGCCCAATCCCAAAACGGGTACGGTTACAATGAACGTTGGTGAGGCTGTATCGGAAATCAAGAAAGGTAAAATTTCTTTTCGGGTAGATAAGTACGGGATTATTCATGCCCCCATAGGAAGAGTTTCTTTTACCCCTGAAAAATTAGTAGAAAATGCAAGCGAAGTGCTAGGTACGTTGACAAAGATGAAACCTGCCTCAGCGAAAGGCACCTACATGAAGTCTATCACTATTGCCAGCACTATGAGCCCGGGAATCAAAGTGGATCCAAAATCTATTAAATAAAAGAAATCATTAGAAAAGCACAAGCAGCCATAGGCTCTAAACAATCTTTCTTACCCGCTTTTCTAAGCTGATTGTAAATCAAAAGCAATGACTAAATCAGAAAAAGCAACCGTCATTGAGGAATTAAAAGAGAAATTTGGCAAATATGATTTCTTTTATTTGACGGATTCCTCTACTATGACTGTTGAGGAAGTAAACAATCTTAGGGGAAAGTTTTTTGAGCAGGATGTTCAAATGCAAGTGGTTAAAAATACCCTTGCACAAAAAGCCCTCGAAGCGGCTGACCCAGAAAAGGGGTATGAAGCACTTTATGACGTGCTAAAAGGTCCGACGGCTATACTATTTACTAAGGCCGCCAACGTTCCGGCCAAGGTCATTAAAGAATTTCGAAAAGGAGATAAGGAAAGACCCCTATTAAAAGCAGCTTATATTGACTCAGGTATTTATATAGGCGATGACCAAATCGACGCACTTGCCAACCTGAAATCCAAGGAAGAACTATTGGGTGAGGTTATTGCTTTATTACAGTCTCCGGCTAAGAATGTTATCTCCGCCTTAAAATCAGGAGGTGCAACTATCGCTGGATTGGTGAAAGCTTTGGGGGAAAGGAGCGAGTAAATCGCAGCATTATTCTGCTGCTACTAATTAAGGCTTCCAAGTTGCCTCTTATATAAAAATTATTTTAAGAAACAATTCAAAACAAATTAAAAATGGCAGATTTAAAAGCACTCGCAGAATCACTGGTTAATCTAACAGTGAAAGAAGTCAATGAGTTAGCGGATATTCTAAAGGAAGAGCATGGCATTGAGCCTGCTGCAGCGGCTGTAGCAGTGGCTGCCGGACCTGCTGGAGATGGTGGACAAGAAGCTGCTGCTGAAAAAACAGAATTTGATGTAATCTTAGCTTCTGCTGGAGCAGCAAAATTAAAAGTAGTAAAAGAAGTTAAAACATTATTGGGTATAGGCCTAAAAGATGCTAAAGAACTAGTTGACAGCGCGCCTGCTCCGGTAAAAGAAGGTGCTTCTAAAGATGATGCAGAGGCATTGAAAGCGGCTTTGGAAGCACTAGGTGCCAGTGTAGAATTAAAATAATTAATTGCTTTTATTTATTGGTGATTTTTGAGCTTTTGTCAAGGCTCAAAAATCACTTTCTACATTGTTTTCAAGAGAATGAAACGCTAGTCTTTTTGGCTTTGAACCAAAAAAGGAATTTTTTACCAAAACATTAAAACTATCTATGCCTCAAGGCAATTTTTTTAAAGATAGAATACTCCGGGCTTAGCCGTTTTTACATACGGTCTAAGCCTATTGTCGTATTGGTAATTGAATCGCCGTATCCCAAATAAGCCAAAAAGTTATTTTGATCGGATCCGAATTTGGGACTATTGAACTTTTTCCCTTTAACAGAAGTTCTCACTATTCGTCTTGGAGGAAAGCCTCCTATTTTTACAAACGGGTAACATTCAACCGGCCTTAAAAATAGCTAGCTGTATTTGTCTTCTTTCAAAAGGCTATTGAATAATTACTTCACAAACAGATGTTTCTTATGACAGTAAATGTTGCTGCTAAAACGGCTGAAGAACGTCGCATAAGTTTCGGCAAAATTAAATTACCTGCTTCTTATCCGGACCTTTTAGAGATTCAGTTGAAAGGGTTTCAGGAATTTTTTCAATTGGAAACTACGCCGGAAAATAGAGGTAACGAAGGATTATTCCGAGTTTTTCAGGAGAATTTTCCAATTACAGATGCCCGAAATATCTTTGTGCTTGAGTTTTTAGACTATTTCATAGATCCTCCGCGATATGACATTGAAGAATGTATGCACCGAGGACTGACCTATAGCGTTCCACTGAAAGCCAAATTGCGATTATCTTGCAATGATGAGGAACATTTGGATTTTGAAACAATCGTCCAGGATGTTTTTTTGGGAAATATTCCCTACATGACCCCAAAGGGCACTTTTGTAATTAATGGGGCAGAGCGAGTCATCGTAACGCAACTACATCGATCTCCTGGGGTCTTTTTTGGGCAAAGTTTCCATCCCAATGGTACAAAAATCTACTCTGCCAGGGTCATCCCTTTTAAAGGAGCCTGGATGGAGTTTGCAACGGATATCAATACCGTGATGTACGCCTATATCGACCGCAAAAAAAAGTTTCCTGTCACTACTTTATTAAGAGCTATTGGTTTCGATACAGATCGAGCCATTTTAGATATCTTTGGGCTGGCAGACGAAATTCCAGCTACCAAAGATCAGTTAGAATTGGCTATTGGCCGAAAGCTAGCGGCTAGAGTTCTGCGAAGTTGGACGGAGGATTTTGTGGACGAAGACACTGGAGAAGTAGTAACCATTGAGCGAAATGAGATTATCCTCGAAAGAGACGTTGTACTAGATGAGTCCAACATCGAATTGATCCTCGAATCAGAAGCAGAAACGATTATTCTGCAAAAAGATGATATTCAAGAGGATTACACCATTATATATAATACCCTGCAAAAAGACCCCTCTAGTTCAGAAGTAGAAGCGGTCCAACATATTTACCGCCAATTAAGAGGAACCGACCCACCGGATGAAGAAACCGCTAGGGGAATCATTGACAAACTATTCTTCTCTGACAAGCGATACAACTTAGGAGAAGTCGGCCGATACAAAATCAACCGAAAGCTTGACCAAGACATAGACAAAGATGTGTCCGTTTTAACCAAAGAAGACATTATCAAGATTGTAAAATATCTAGTCAGTTTAATGAATCAAAAAGCAGAAATTGATGATATTGACCACTTGAGCAATCGAAGAGTAAGGACCGTAGGAGAGCAACTATACGCCCAGTTTGGCATTGGTCTGGCGCGCATGGCCAGAACCATTCGAGAAAGAATGAATGTACGAGACAATGAAGTCTTTACTCCCATTGATTTGATTAATGCTCGAACTTTGTCTTCTGTAATTAATTCTTTCTTTGGAACAAGCCAGTTATCCCAATTTTTGGATCAGACTAATCCCCTTTCAGAAATTACGCATAAGCGCAGAATTTCTGCCTTAGGACCAGGAGGACTATCCAGAGAACGTGCAGGATTTGAGGTTCGGGATGTTCACTATTCTCACTATGGTCGGCTTTGTACCATAGAAACGCCAGAAGGCCCCAATATTGGATTGATTTCTACGCTTTGTGTTCATGCAAAAGTGAACAGAATGGGCTTTTTAGAAACGCCCTATCGCCAAGTTACCAAAGGGCGCGTACACGTAGAAGAGGTCCCTATATACTTGTCTGCCGAGGGAGAGGATTTTAAGAAAATTGCTCAAGCCAATGCACAAATAAACGAGCAAGGCGCATTTATCACCGATCGGATTAAGTGTAGAGAGCATGGTGATTTCCCCGTTTTGGTGCCAGATGATATCGAGTTTATGGATGTTGCACCTAATCAAATCGTCGGCGTGTCTGCATCGATGATTCCTTTTTTGGAAAATGATGATGCGAATCGAGCCTTAATGGGGTCAAACATGCAACGCCAGGCTGTCCCCTTAATTAAGCCTCAATCACCCATTGTCGGTACGGGGCTAGAAGGAAAAGTTGCCCGTGATTCTCGCATGTTGATCAATGCAGAGGGGGACGGTATTGTAGAATATGTAGATGCCAATGAAATTGTCATTCGCTATGATAGAACGGAAGAGGAAAAGTTGATTTCTTTTGAAGATAACCGCAAGTCTTACAAATTAGTAAAATTCCGCCGAACCAATCAAGGAACTTGTATTAACCTAAAACCAATCGTCAGAAAAGGCGACCGGGTATATAAAGGGATGATCCTTTGCGACGGCTATGCTACTCAGTTGGGGGAATTGGCCTTGGGGCAAAACCTAAGGGTTGCTTTTATGCCTTGGAAAGGGTACAATTTCGAAGACGCTATTGTGCTTTCTGAAAGAGTCGTGAAAGAAGATATCTTTACCTCTCTACATATCGAACATTTCGAGTTGGATGTTAGAGATACCAAATTAGGTGAAGAGGAATTGACTAATGACATTCCTAATGTTAGTGAAGATTCTACCAAAGACCTGGACGAAAATGGAATTATCCGAATTGGTGCCTGGGTGAAAGAGGGCGATATTTTAATAGGGAAAATTACGCCAAAGGGGGAATCCGACCCTACGCCAGAAGAAAAATTACTAAGAGCCATTTTTGGAGATAAAGCCGGAGATGTAAAAGATGCCTCTTTAAAGGCACCGCCTTCTACCAAAGGAATCATTATCAATAAGCAATTATTTGCCAGGGCAAAAAAAGATAAAACACAAAAGTCCCAAGAAAAAGACTTATTGACCAAGTTGGAGGATCAGCACGCTATTACCGTAAACGAGTTGAAAACCATCTTGGTAGATAAATTACTGGTTTTAGTAAAAGGTAAAACTTCTAAAACCGTCAAAAGTGTCTATAATGAAACTTTAATCCCGAGCGGAACTAAATTTTCTCAGGCAGCATTAAAAGAATTGGACTATTCTACCATCGATTACAGTAATTGGACAAATGACAAGCATATCAATACCTTGATTGCAAGTTTATTACACAATTACAATATCAAGTTAAATGAAGAAGTTGGCAAATACAAACGAGAAAAATTCAACATTAGCATTGGGGATGAATTGCCGGCAGGAGTGCTAAAACTGGCAAAGGTCTATTTAGCTAAAAAACGGAAGCTAAAAGTAGGAGATAAACTGGCCGGCAGACATGGTAATAAAGGTATTGTGTCCAGAATTGTTCGAGAAGAAGACATGCCTTTTCTCAATGACGGCACTCCCGTTGATATAGTTCTAAACCCTCTTGGTGTCCCTTCCAGAATGAACCTTGGGCAGATATTTGAAACGGTTCTGGGCTGGGCTGGAGAACGTTTGGGTATTAAATTCGCTACCCCAATTTTTGACGGTGCTAGTATGGACGAAATCGAAGAGTACATCCAGCAAGTAAATCTGCCTTCTTTAGGACAAACCTATCTCTATGACGGCGAAACAGGCGACCGATTCCATCAGCAAGCAACCGTAGGAGTCATCTATATGCTAAAACTATCGCATATGGTAGATGATAAAATGCACGCTCGATCAATAGGGCCTTATTCCCTCATCACCCAACAACCCCTGGGTGGAAAGGCTCAATTTGGTGGACAACGATTTGGCGAAATGGAAGTTTGGGCATTGGAAGCTTTTGGAGCATCCAATATTTTGCAAGAACTGCTAACCATCAAATCAGACGATATTAATGGACGTGCCAAGGCATACGAGGCAATTGTCAAAGGAGACAATCTCCCCGTACCTAATATTCCCGAATCTTTTAACGTACTGGTACATGAACTAAGGGGACTAGCATTGGACATTAAATTTGAGTAAGCAATATGAAAAAATAGTTGATCATCCTAAAAAACGGGATTTAACAATAATAACATTCGCTAATAAATAAATCGGTAAAGTAGTCATTGCCCAATTATTGCTCAGCGAATACCAATAAAAATACCATTCATGGCATTTAGGAAAAATTTTAATAAAGCACAAAGACAAGTTTTTGAAAGCATTACTATTAGCCTGTCTTCCCCCGATGATATTTTAGAACGATCTTATGGAGAAGTTTTAAAACCAGAAACCATTAATTATCGTTCGTATAAACCGGAAAGAGATGGCTTGTTTTGTGAACGAATTTTTGGCCCTGTAAAAGATTATGAATGTTATTGCGGTAAATACAAACGAATTCGGTACAAAGGAATCGTTTGTGACCGATGTGGAGTAGAAGTGACAGAAAAGAAGGTCCGTAGAGAACGAATGGGGCATATCAAATTGGTCGTTCCTGTGGTGCATATCTGGTTTTTTAAATCTTTACCCAATAAAATTGGCTACCTCCTCGGCTTATCTTCCAAAAAATTGGAAACCATTATTTATTATGAAAGATATGTAGTGGTACAATCCGGCGTCAAAATGGAAGAAGGGGTGAGTAAAATGGATTTGTTAACGGAGGAGGAGTATTTAGAACATCTGGATACCCTACCTAAAGATAATCAACAATTAGAAGACGAACACCCCGATAAATTTATCGCCTTGATGGGTGCAGACGCAGTAAAAGCGTTGCTAAATGGATTGGATTTAGACCAGTTATCCTATGATCTAAGACACCAAGCGACCAATGAGACCTCTCAGCAACGAAAGTCAGAAGCCTTAAAGCGATTGAGGGTAGTAGAAGCATTTCGAGATGGGCAAAAGAGAATAGAAAATCGACCGGAATGGGCGGTTATCCAATACTTACCGGTTGTTCCACCAGAATTGCGACCTTTAGTGCCTTTGGACGGTGGCCGATTTGCAAGTTCTGATTTAAATGATTTATACAGAAGGGTCATCATTAGAAATAATCGCCTGAAGCGACTTTTGGAAATCAAAGCCCCAGAAGTGATCCTTCGCAATGAAAAGCGAATGCTTCAGGAAGCAGTTGATTCGTTATTTGATAATTCTCGCAAATCCAATGCGGTAAAAGCAGAAGGTGGTCGGGCATTAAAGTCCCTAAGTGATATTTTAAAGGGTAAGCAAGGACGTTTTCGTCAAAACTTATTGGGAAAGCGAGTTGATTATTCCGGTCGTTCTGTAATCGTAGTAGGCCCTAGTCTAAAACTACACGAATGTGGGATTCCAAAAGGCATGGCTTCAGAGCTATTCAAACCTTTTATTATCAGAAAATTAATCGAGAGAGGGATTGTGAAAACCGTAAAATCTGCCAAAAAATTGGTAGATAGAAAGGATCCGGTTATTTGGGAGATTCTGGAAAATATCTTGAAAGGACACCCTGTTCTACTTAACCGAGCCCCTACCCTACACCGATTATCCATACAGGCTTTCCAACCAACCCTGGTGGAAGGAAAAGCCATTCAGTTGCACCCGCTTGTGTGTGGTGCATTCAATGCGGATTTTGACGGGGACCAAATGGCAGTCCATGTGCCTTTAAGTCAAGCAGCGATTTTGGAAGCACAAGTATTAATGCTTTCTTCTCATAATATGCTGAATCCGCAGGATGGTTCTCCTATTACCCTACCCTCTCAAGATATGGTATTAGGGCTTTATTATATTACCAAAGAGCGTTCTTCGACCAAAACTCATAAAGTAAAAGGAGAAGGTAGAACCTTTTACTCTCCAGAAGAGGTTATGATCGCTTATAATGAAGGACAATTAGACTTACATGCAAAAATAAAAGTGCGGGTTAATAATTTTGAAGAAGAATCGGGAGATATTATTACTAAAAGAATAGATACTACCTGTGGCCGAGTGCTATTTAATACTGTCGTGCCTGAAGGCATCCCCTTTATCAATGAATTATTGACCAAACGTGCTTTAAAAAAAGTGATTGGAAATATTATCCGAAGAAGTAACTTCAGCACTACTGCTAATTTTCTAGATAATATCAAAGAATTGGGCTTCCTTTGGGCTTTTAAGGGCGGGTTGTCTTTTAATTTGGGAGACTTGATCACCCCTTCCAATAAAGCCAATACTTTAATAGAAGCACAGGAAGAGGTGGATGAAGTATGGGCAAATTATGAAATGGGATTGATTACCAATAATGAACGCTATAACCAGATCATTGACCGATGGACTTTTGCGGACAACCAAATCACGACAAAGTTAATGGAAGAACTAGCTACCCATAAAGACGGATTCAACTCTGTTTATATGATGTTAGATTCTGGTGCACGGGGTTCCAAACAACAGATTAAACAATTATGCGGACTAAGGGGATTAATGGCAAAACCTAGGAAGTCTGGGGATAGTGGCGGTGCGATTATCGAAAATCCGATTCTGTCCAATTTTGTAGATGGTTTGTCTGTGTTAGAATACTTTATTTCAACTCATGGGGCTAGAAAAGGCCTGGCAGATACCGCTTTAAAAACAGCAGACGCGGGTTATTTAACGAGAAGACTGGTGGATGTTGCTCAAGATGTAGTCGTGCAAGAAGAAGATTGTGCTACTTTGCGTGGAATCGAAACCTATGCGCTAAAAGAAAACGAAAAAATCATTAAATCACTAGCTTCAAGAATTGAAGGGCGCTATACTTTACATGATATTATCCATCCCGTCACAGATGAAATAGTCCTAAAAGCGGGAGAATACATTGATTTAAAAACTGCAGAATATATTGATAATGAAGGCATTGAAATGGTGACAATCCGCTCGGTATTAACCTGTGGCGTAAAAAGAGGCGTTTGTAGAAAATGCTATGGTAGAAACCTCGCCACCGGTCGAATTACCGAAATGGGAGACGCGGTGGGTATTATTGCAGCCCAATCCATTGGCGAACCAGGTACCCAATTGACTTTGCGTACTTTCCACGTAGGAGGGATTGCTTCCGTTACCAAAACCGAATCCAGTTTGCTTTCTAAATTTACTGGAAAAGTAGAGTTTGATAGCATTCGAACCACACAATATGTATCCGATGAAGGTAAAAAGTCAACTATTGTCTTGTCCAGAACTGGAGAGATAAGAATTGTTGACCCCAAATCTGGTAAACAATACTCCTCCCACTATATTCCCTATGGTGCTACCATTTCTGTAAAAGAAGGACAGGTCATTGAGAAAGGAGATAAAATTTGCGAATGGGATCCGTTCAATAATGTCATTATCTCGGATTCTTCCGGAGTCGTTCAATATGAAGCTATCGAAGAAGGGCTGACTTTCCGGTTAGAAAGAGATGACCAAACCGGATATGCGGAAAAAGTAATCGTGGAAGGAAAAAATAAACGAATGATCCCTACAATCAAAATTACTTCTCCTAACGGAGAATCAAAAAACTATAATTTGCCAGTAGGGTCTTATATCTCGGTAGAAGACGGCGCGTCTGTAAAGGCCGGAGATAGAATTGCTAAAATCCCAAGAAAACTGGGTAAGATTCAAGATATTACAGGTGGCTTGCCACGAGTCACGGAGCTATTTGAAGCCCGTAACCCTTCTAATCCTGCTGTTACTTCTGAAATTGACGGCGTTGTTGCTTTTGGTAAAATAAAACGTGGCAATAGAGAAATCATTGTCACCTCTAAAGATGGCCAAAAAAGAAAGTACCTCGTCGGACTATCCAAGCACATTTTGGTACAGGAGGATGATTTTGTAAGAGCAGGAACGCAGTTGTCCGACGGTTCTACTGCTCCAAGAGATATTTTGGCAATTAAAGGCCCATTCGCAGTCCAATCTTATCTAGTTAATGGTGTACAAGAGGTATATCGTTCACAGGGGATCAATATTAATGACAAACATATTGAGGTGATTGTCCGCCAGATGATGCGTAGGGTACAAATCGAAGATCCCGGAGATACTTCCTTCTTGGAAGGAGAAGCTGTAGAAAAATACGATTTTCTAGAGCAAAATGACTGGATTTTTGATAAAAAATATGTAACCAATTCAGGGGACTCTTCCAAGCTACGCCCCGGACAAATAGTTACTTTGAGGCAATTACGAGAGGAAAATTCTTTCTTAAAACGAAACGATAAAAAGATCGTCCAGTATAGGGATGCCATCCCGGCTACTTCCAGCCCATTATTACAGGGCATCACCAAGTCTTCACTAGGAGTAGCAAGCTGGATTTCTGCCGCTTCTTTCCAGGAAACGACCAAAGTCTTAAGTACAGCCGCCATCGGTGCGAAAATAGATTTCCTGGACGGATTAAAAGAAAACGTAATCGTCGGCAAGAAAATCCCTGCGGGCACTGGCATGAAACGATACAAAGACTTGTGGGTATCCACTAAGGAACAACGTGAAGCAGAGCAAATTCGTCAATCTCAATTTGAAGACATTGAGGAATATCAATAGATAAGAAAATCCACTTCTTTGGCCATCCCTAATTTTCTTTAAATAGAAAGTTAGGGATTGTTTTTTTGATTAACGCATCTATTCTGCTCATTTTGAATTCCTAGTCAAAAAGTTACTTGGAGTATGAGAATGGAGCATAGTTAGCGCTAAAGAAAAAAACATAGAATTACAAAGATTATTTTAGCCTGTTTCTTACGGAAACAAGAATAATTATTTTCTATTCCCTCATATTCAATTACCTTTGCATCCCGTAACATCATTAGAGCATGACTAAATACATCTTTGTTACGGGGGGCGTAACTTCCTCTTTAGGTAAGGGTATTATTGCCGCATCACTCGCCAAGCTATTACAAGCTAGGGGGTTTCAGGTGACCATTCAAAAATTTGACCCTTATATTAACGTGGACCCCGGCACACTCAATCCTTATGAGCATGGAGAATGTTTTGTCACGGATGACGGGGCAGAAACGGATTTGGACCTGGGGCACTATGAGCGTTTTTTAAACATTCCCACTTCTCAAGCAAATAATGTAACCACCGGAAGAATTTACCAAACCGTTATTAATCGAGAAAGGGCGGGAGATTATTTAGGCAAGACGGTTCAGGTTATTCCGCATATTACCGATGAAATAAAACGCCGAGTCCAATTATTGGGACAAACTAACCAGTATGACATTGTAATTACAGAACTAGGTGGGACCGTTGGGGACATTGAGTCCCTACCCTATTTGGAAGCTTTGCGTCAAATGCGCTGGGATTTGGGTAGTGATAACTGCCTGGTGATTCATTTGACCCTGATTCCATATCTCAAAGCAGCTAAAGAACTGAAGACCAAGCCGACCCAACATTCCGTCAAAGAATTATTAAACACTGGAATCCAGCCCGATATTTTGGTCTGCCGAACCGAAAGATCAATCAATGATGACATTAGAAGAAAATTAGCCCTATTCTGCAATGTGGACAAAGCTGCTGTAATAGAAGCTATTGACGCAGATACTATCTACGATGTGCCACTATTGATGTTTAAAGAAAGACTAGATGCACAGGTTATTAGTAAGTTGCGCTTAAAAGATCGAAAAGAACCCGACTTAACCGCCTGGAAAAGCTTTTTGGGTAAACTAAAAAACCCCTCCGATGCAATTACGATTGGCTTAGTAGGAAAATACAACGAGCTACAAGATGCTTATAAATCTATCCACGAAGCTCTTATTCACGCAGGTGCTATTAATGAATGCAAAGTCAATATTGATCCCGTTCATTCCGAGCATTTGGAAGGAGATTTTAAAAGTGTGGTCAAACGACTAAAAGGTCTAGACGGAATTCTAGTCGCTCCTGGTTTTGGAGAAAGGGGTATAGAGGGCAAAATAAAAGCCATCAAATATGTGCGGGAAAACAATATTCCATTTTTTGGAATCTGTTTAGGGATGCAATGTGCTGTGGTAGAATTTGCCCGTAATAGAATGGGGCTCAAAGATGCCTATTCGACTGAAGTAAATCCAGATACCTCCAATCCAATCATTGACTTGATGCCTAAACAAAAAAAAATCACCCAGAAAGGCGGCACAATGCGGTTGGGGTCCTATGATTGCAAAATCAGAGCTAATACAAAAACAGCTAAAGCCTATCGAAAGCAATTGGTAAAAGAACGCCACCGACACCGCTACGAATTTAATAATAAATACCTGGATCAAATGGAAAAGGCCGGCTTGATTCCAGTAGGCATCAACCCGGATACAGAATTGGTAGAAGTCGTAGAATTAAAAGAGCATCCCTGGTTTGTAGGGGTGCAGTATCATCCCGAATTAAAAAGTACCGTAGAAAATCCACATCCCTTGTTCGTGGCTTTTGTAAGAGCTTGTATGAAAGTACTTTAGTCAAAGTCATAATTAAACGACTCTGCAAATCCAACCATTGAAATAAGAAAAAAATTTATGCTAACCGCTATATCACCAATAGACGGCAGATATGCCGAAAAAACAAAAGAATTAAGAGATTATTTTTCCGAATATGCTTTAATAAAGCATCGAGTCTTTGTAGAGATTGAATATTTTAAAGCATTGTCCGCTATTCCCTTACCACAGCTGCGGGCTGTCGGAGAAGCCCATTTTTTGATGCTAGATGACCTTATTCAAAAATTTACCTTACAAGATGCGGAAAGTATAAAAAATATCGAAAAAATAACCAACCACGATGTCAAGGCGGTCGAGTATTTTTTAAAAGAAAAATTTGAGCATATTGGACTAAGCCCTGTAAAAGAGTTTATTCATTTTGGTTTAACCTCCCAAGACATCAATAACACCGCCAATCCTTTGATGATAAAATTGGCTCTGGAGCGGGTTTACCTCCCCTCACTGGAATTTATTATTACCAAAATCGCAAAACTTGCCAAGGAATGGGCTGGCGTCCCAATGTTGGCTCGGACGCATGGGCAACCAGCTTCTCCTACTCGCTTGGGCAAGGAGTTTATGGTTTTTGTGGAGCGACTAAAAACCCAGTTATTTTTATTGAAACAAATTCCCTTTAAAGCTAAATTTGGCGGAGCCGCAGGCAATTTTAATGCCCATCACATTGCCTATCCAAGCATTGATTGGCCCGCCTTTGGGGATGCTTTCGTCGAAAAACGATTAGGGCTGCACCGTTCTCAATATACCACTCAAATTGCTCATTATGATAATGAAGGAGCACTTTTTCAAGCGATGAAACGTATCAACACGATCCTCCTTGACTTTTGCCGAGATGTGTGGAGCTATGTCTCTATAGATTATTTTAAGCAAAAGATTATTGAAGGAGAAGTGGGTTCTTCTGCAATGCCCCATAAAGTCAATCCCATTGATTTTGAAAATGCAGAAGGCAATTTGGGCATCGCCAATGCAATTCTTGGGCATTTAGCAGATAAATTACCCGTTTCCCGACTACAAAGAGATTTAACAGATAGTACCGTTTTAAGAAATGTAGGTGTTCCATTTAGCCATACGCTTATCGCCTTTAAATCCATACAAAAAGGTCTGGGCAAATTATTACTAAATGAACCCAAACTTAAAGAAGACTTGGAAAATAATTGGATGGTCGTAGCAGAAGCTATTCAGAACATTCTGCGCAGAGAAGGTTATCCAAAACCCTATGAGGCGCTCAAAGAATTGACCCGCGGAAAACCTTTTATCACCCGTCAGGATATTCACGATTTTATAGACCATCTTGCAGTTACTGACGATGTAAAAAAAGAACTAAAAACCATCCGACCGGATAATTATTTGGGGGTATAAAAATGTCCTAAGTTTAGGAGGTTTCTTGTCTTCCGCCTTTTAATTCTTCTTGTAATTTCTCTAATGCTGTCCAATTCCAGGCCGCGGCCAGCTCCGCTTGTTCCGGCCAAGAGGTAGGATCATGCATTTGGTATCGGCTACCTGCGGCCTTTAAAATGCGTTTGAGTTCTCCAATGCCCGTTTTAGACAATTTCTTCCAGGTGGTGATTCCCTCTTTGTTTAACAAGATTTCAATTTTAGGTCCAATTCCTTCAACAACCTTTAAGTCATCTACCTCTTTTTTGTCTGCTTTTTTACTGGTAATTAATTGGGTTTCCAAATCTTTAAAGGCTTTCCATTGCCCATTTATCAACAAATTGGCCTGCTTTGGCCAAGTGGCCGCATTAGACGTTTCAAGATGACTACTTGCTTCTTCTAGCAATTTTTTTAAATAATGCGCTTCCGAATTGGCCAGGTCATTCCAGTTTTTAATCCCGCTTTTATTCAAGATTCGTTCTATTTTAGAGTCAATTCCTTCGATAATTTGCAAATTAGACGGAATATATATGACCCCATAATTGCTACTTTCATTGATCGCCTCCAGCAATTGCCTCATTTTTGCCAACTGCCCATGCTGCGCTTTGTTTTCATCCGAAATAGTCAGATAATCTACCTTCAATTTGCTATAATCTTTAGATAGTTTGTCCAATTCTTCTGCCGCACTAGCTTCATTGTCCAGTGTTTTTTCCACCTGTCCATAGCGTTCCCTCAACAATTGAAACTGGGACTTTAGACTTTCATATTCTTTTTGCAAATTAGCATGGGCATCATTTAAATTTTTATTATTACTATACAATGCCTGATTAGTCGCTCTTAATTCCTCATATCCCTTTAACTGTAGAGAAGTTCCATGAAACTTTGTGCTTTGCTTGGTCAATTTTGTCTCCAACTGAGCAATAGTTGCCTCTTTTTTATCTAGTTGCTGCTGGATGGTTTCTAATTGGGCCAATAGCCCTTTTTTCTCTTTAAGGAAGGCACTATAATCTTTTTGGGTCTGCTTAAACTCTATCCTTAATTCTACATAGCGATCTTCCAGTTTTTTATAATCCTTTTTTATAGATTCAAGGTTTGCATGAACTTGAGAAAACGAACCCGTCTTTTCTGCATTGATCTTCTCTAAGCTCAACAAAGACGTTTCTAATTGCGCATTTTTCCGTTTCAATTGCTGTTGCTGTTCAGAAAGCATTTCAAATCTTCCTTTCAAGTTTTCGTATTCGCCTTGCAATTGAGCATGGTTATCTGTCAATTGGGTCAATTGTTTTTGCAAGCTATCCCTTGCTGCTTTGACCGTTTCAAACTGAATTTCCAGCGTATGATAATTCAATTGTAATTGGCGAGTCGCACTATCCTTTTCTTGATATTGCTCCGATAATTCTTCCAGTTCTAGTTCTAAATTTTGATAACCAGATGTTAAAGATTCATTGGTTTCTATTAATTCAGACACATTAGAAGACTTGCCTTCCAAATTTTGCTGGGTAGTTTTAAAAGCATTTTCCAGTGCTTTATTTTTAGCTTTTAAATGCTCACTATTATCTCTCAAATCATAATACTTATTATTCAGGGTCGTATGCGCATTGCGCAATTGATTATAATCATCTTTTAAAGCGTCGTAAACCGACTGCAGATTATCTTTTTCGGTAGAAAGCTTTGCCATATTTTTTTCCAGAGATTCATAATCATTTTCTCTATCAGAAGCAGAAAAGGAAGGCACTTGTTCTTCTTCTACCTCCTCGCCAAAATTATCCGCAGCGGTGTCATTATCTTGTATATAAAAGGGTTCTTGTGTAGGTTTTTCTACTGAAGTTTTTAATTTTTTTATCTCGGCCCGAAGAGAGCGGTTTAATTCCTCCAGCTCGGCTTTGTCTTCTTTCAAATTTTCAATTTCTTCTTCTAGCTGGTCAATGGTTGTAATGGCATTATTAAATTTAGCATCCAATTCTTCATAATTGGTTTCCATAGCTTCATAACTATCCAACAAAGATTGTCGTTCTTCGTCCGCTTGTTCGTATAAATTTTGAGCAGAAGATTGGGTTGACTTCATTGCTTGGTGAGCATTATTCAGGTTTTGGAAATTGTCCATTAGCTCACTTAGCGCTGTTTTCAATTTACCATGCTCTGCCCTTAGGTGTTCATGTTGATTATTTAAAACATCATACTTGGGCTTCAATTTCTCGCTCGCTTTTGTCAGTCTTTTTATTTCTCCCTTATCCTTTTTGCTCCAGAAATACCAAAACAAAGTGGCCAGCAAAAATGCCACTAGCATCAACCCGAGAATTTCGAAAGTAGCCTCCATAAAAGTACCATTGCTCATAGCATTGATTATTTAGATTTCCAATTTGGTTAATAGTAAATAGCGGGTAGTTTTGTTAAAGCACACAAATCCAAATAAGGTCTAATCTATTTTCTAATAATGATTTCTACCCTTCTATTTTCCAAACGTTCATATTCGGTATCGTTCCCCGTAATTGGACTATCTTCACCCTGTGAAGTGGTCGTTATTTTTTCTGCTTCAACTCCTTGCTCTTTTAAAAAATCTCTGATATCCTTAGCATTTCTCAAAGCAACGGAGTAGTTTAGTTCACTATCTCCCATTGAATCCGTATGCCCTCTGATTATTACAGCATCCCCCCCAGATTTCAATCGATCGGCAATGCGGGCGAGCAGGTCGGCATAATCGGTCACTTTGATTCTCTTAGTATTGTGGTTCAGTTCAAAAAAATCTGGTTCAGACGTTACATATCCATCCACCCATTCAAAGGTAACGGCTTCAATTAAGCTATCTTTGAAAAAAGAAAAATGTCCAATCGTATCGGAAAATATCTCTATTCGATTTTCATTTATGGAAGTTAATAATATTTTTTTTAATTCCGAAGCACGAGCTAGTCCCAAATTATATTTTTCATAATCAGGAACCTCTGCGGGCGAGTAGTAGCCCGTAATTTGCAATAACTGATGGCTTAAGCCATTAGAGATAATGGAGTCCCGCAAGGAAGTTAATGTTTCCCCAAAAATTGGTTTGAAAGATTTCCACTTATATAATAACTGCTTCTTTGTTGGCTCCGGTTCAGGTACAGTTATTGCAGCAGTTGAGGGGCTGGAATGACAAACCCCTTTTAGATGGCAGGTATAGTAATACCAGGAAAAGGCAGACCAAAGAAAAAACCCAAAAAGCGAAACATAAGCTGATCTCATAGCTAAAACCTCTCCAGTCAGTTTTTAGAAAGCGTTGTTGGTGTAGTTATTGGTTTTTACCAAAAAAAAATTAAGCTCAATATAACTTCAAACATAAAAATTTTTATTAAAAAAAGTAAATAGTTTTGTGGTTATCTGCTAAAACTATAGGGAGAAGCAACGGTATAAGGCAGGGCGAACTTATCCGAAAGGTTGAGAGTTCTATAACGACCAACCTCGACAGCGTTTTTTTATACACTTAAAGTTGGTCCTCCACCAATCGTTTAATTTATTAGACAAAAATGTGGGAAATCATTTTCTGGCTTGGGGTAACAATTGTTTTTTATACCTTTATTGGGTATGGAATAGTCATTTTTTTATGGACAAAATGTCAGGAGCTTTTTACAAAAAAAGAGGAAGAGGCAAAAGATTTTCAACCAGAGGTTACTTTTGTCATTCCTGCTTATAATGAAGAACGCTGGATCATCCGCAAAATTGAAAATTCCCTTGCTTTGGACTACCCTTTTGATAAACTACATTTTTTATTGGTTACAGACGGGTCCAATGATACAACAATGGAGTTAATCAATAATTATCCCGTCCCTTCGAACATTTCCTTTCGTCATTTTTACAAGCCGGAAAGGCATGGAAAAATTGCTGCAGTAGAACGAATTATGCCAGAAATAAAAACCCCCATTGCCATTTTTACAGATGCCAATGCAATGGTCAACAAAGCTGCTGTAAAAAATATAGTCAAACATTTTGCGCATCCCAAAGTCGGCGTAGTCGCCGGAGAAAAGCGCATTTTTCAACAAAAAAAAGGAGATGCCACTGCTGCCGGAGAAGGAATCTATTGGAAATATGAATCCTTTCTCAAAAAACTGGATGCAGCGTTTTATTCCGTTATTGGTGCAGCAGGAGAGCTTTTTGCCATTAGAACTGCTTTGGCTCCGACCATACCCAAAGACAGTATTATAGAAGATTTTTTCCTCACGATGACTATTGCTAGCCAGGGGTATCGCATTGCCTACGCCCCTGATGCTTACGCAATAGAAAGCCAATCGGCTTCGGTAAAGGAAGAACTCAAGCGAAAAATTCGAATCGCGGCAGGCGGCTTTCAGTCCGTTATTCGACTATCTCAATTATTCAATATCTTCAAATATGGGCGATTGTCCTTTCAGTTTGTTTCCCGTCGGGTTTTTCGGTGGTTTTTAGGGCCCATTGCGCTGCCCTTAATTTTCATTGCTAATATTATTTTGGCAATTCAGGGTAGCTCTATTTATAAGATTTTATTGGTTCTGCAAATTACTTTTTACACACTGGCTTTACTAGGGCATTTATTGGAAAAAAGACAACTCCGATTAAAGTCCTTATTTGTGCCTTATTATTTTTGTGTCATGCATTATGCTGTTTATCGAGGGTTTTTCCGATTTTTGAAGGGTAATCAATCGGTATTATGGGAAAGAGCAAAACGGGCTTGAACTCCAAAATGCCCTATTGCGAGCTTTTGACTGATTATGTCCTATACGTCCTTCCTACGGCTTTTCTTCTACTAAAGGTTTTTTAATTGCAATTTTTAGAAAAAAAAAGCCAATAAAAATTTAATAATTAGATTTTTTGTTCTAAATTTGGATTTTAATTTAGATTCTAATATGAATAATACCAAGGAAAAGATATTGATTACCTCCCTCAAACTTTTTAATAAGGAAGGTGTTAAGAATGTCACTCTGCGAGATATTGCTAAAGAAATGGATATTAGCACGGGTAATTTGGCTTATCATTATAAAAACAAAGACATCATAATAGAAGCGATTTTTTGGAAAATGCAAGCGGAAAGAGATCAAATTCTAAGCGGTGTCCAGCAAATACCTTCTATTGATATAATCTATAATCAAAACAAATATTTAATCGCTTTAGGTAAAAAATATTTGTTTTTCTTTGTAGATATTGTCCATATTTTAAGAACTTACCCCGCCATTGGAAAGCTCCACCGAGCTTACTTAAAGCAATCAAAATTATATGTAAAGGGTGTCTTAGATTATTCAGTCGGCTCCGGCAATATGCGTCCGGAAAAAATTAGTGGAGAATATGAACGACTGGCACATGCCATTTGGATGCTGATGACTTTCTGGCTCAACCAATTGGTCATACGGGACAAAAAGTGTACGCCAGAAGAAGAAAAAATGCTATTAAATACCATTTGGGATTTAATGTATCCCAAAATGACCCAAAAAGGATTGGATAATTATAAAAAATTATTCGATCAAGATAAGACCGTAAAACCTCAAAAATCTGAAAGTTCTGCGCAATAAATAAATCTAATAATTGATTTAATCATTAATATTCATCATTTATCTAATTTAAAACATGGAAGCATATATCTATGATACCGTAAGAACGGTTAGAGGAAAAGGCAACAAGAAAGGTGCTTTACTGGGTACGACTCCTACAGAGCTACTTGTTATCCTCTTAAACCAACTAAAAGAGCGCAATAACCTCGATACTACTTTGGTAGAGGACTTTATCTGCGGTTGTGTTACTCAAGTAATGGACCAGGGAGCAAATATTGCCAAAACAGCCGCTCAACAATCCGGCTATGGGGATCACCTATGTGGCGTAACTTTAAATCGGTTTTGCGGATCAGGCTTGGAGGCAATTAATCAGGCAGGTGCCTATGTTAAGTCGGGCTTTGCAGACCTGCTATTGGCTGGCGGTGTAGAGAGCATGTCCAGAGTAAAAATGGGTTCTGATGGCGGAGCGATGGCGATGGATCCTGCTGTTGCTTTACCCGGCCATTTTGTTCCTCAAGGTATTTCTGCAGACCTCATCGCCAGTAAATATGGCTTTTCAAGAAGGGATGTAGATGAATTTGCAGCCATTTCTCAACAAAGAGCAGTAGCAGCTGAAAAGGGCGGTTATTTTAAAAATTCTAGAATTAATGTTGTGGACCAAAATGGGATGACCATTCTGGACCATGATGAAAATGTACGCGCTGGAACAACTGCCGATACTCTGGCTAACCTGAATCCTTCTTTTGAAATGATTGGGCAAATGGCTGGTTTTGATGCCGTCGCTATTGACAAATACCCAGAAGTTGAAAAAATTAATCACGTTCATCATGCAGGCAACTCTTCTGCCATTGTGGATGGAGCAGCCATTGCCTTGATTGGCAATAAAGCTATTGGTGAAAAATTGGGCATTAAACCCAGAGCAATTATCAAGTCGGTAGGAATTCATGGAACGGACCCTACGATGATGTTAGTTGGACCTGCACCTGCTTCGAGAAAAGCGTTGAAAAAGGTAGGAATGCATCATTCGGATATCGACTTATACGAAGTGAATGAGGCATTTGCCGTTGTCCCCATGCGCTTTATGCAAGATATGGGCGTCCCCCATGATAAAGTGAATGTAAATGGTGGTGCCATTGCACTAGGTCATCCCCTTGGCGCAACGGGCTGCATGATTTTGGGAACGCTTTTGGATGAATTGGAACGAACAGGCAAAGGGACTGGTTTGGCGACTTTATGCATTGGTGGCGGAATGGGCATTGCAACTATTATTGAGCGAATTTAGAGACCTTTATAATAATCCAAATATTTAAAGTAATTATTCTATTAAAGTCAGGCCTTTAACCATTCGTAAAGAAAAACTAAGGCTAGACGTTGAACTTATCAAAATGGAATCCACAATAATTAAAAACGAAATTCTAGAATATAAAGTAGGCGATGACGGCATTGCTATCGTCACCGTTCACATGAAAAATCATCCTACTAATTTATTCAGTGAAGATTTTTTTCGGACCTTATTTTGAAGTTGCCGAAATGGCAATAAAAGATGACTCCGTAAAAGGGGTGATCGTTACTTCTGCCCACAGAGACTTTATGGCAGGGGCAGATCTAAGAATCTTAGCCAATCCTCCAGAAAATAAAATTGCATTTTATCAAGGACTATTGGCGACCAATCGCAGATTTAGAGAGATTGAAAAAGGCGGCAAGCCCTTTGTAGCAGCTATCAATGGCAATGCATTGGGTGGCGGTTTGGAGTTAGCACTGACCTGTCACCATCGAATTGCCTTGAACAATCCAAAAACAAAAATTGGCTTCCCTGAGGTACAATTGGGTCTGATACCCGGCGGCATGGGAAATTCTAAAGCTCCTTATTTGATGGGCATACAAAATGCCATGATGTTTATTTTACAATCCAAACAAGTAGCACCAGAGGCTGCCGTAAAGGCGGGGCTAATCCATGCTGTGGCAGGTTCTCCTGAGGAGTTAATTACCAAAGCAAAGGCTTATATTTTGGAAGGAGGAAGTGCCATACAACCCTGGGATAATAAAAAACATAGAATCCCGGGGGGTGGCGTTATGACTCCGGGGGGCGTACAGTCTTTTATTGGAGGGATTGGAAACGTGCGAAAGCAGACACATGGGAACTATCCCGCTGCCCAACATGCTATGAGCGTCATGTACGAAGGATTGCAAATACCTATTGATCGAGCATTGGAAGTAGAAGCCCGCCATTTTATAACTGCTTTTTACTCGAAAGAAGCCCAAAATTTAATACGAACTGGTTTTTTTGCGATTAATGAAGCAAAAAAAGGAAAGATGAAACCCAAAGGCTACGAACCCTTTCGAGTTAAAAAGCTAGGTGTTTTGGGAGCAGGGATGATGGGGGCTGGCATTGCTTATGTTTCCGCTTTGTCTGGTATGGAAGTAATTTTAAAAGATGTAAATGTAGAAAATGCCGAAAAGGGCAAATCTTACTCTGAGGGCATTTTGAAAAAGCGCATTGCTCGCGGTAGAACTACCGAAGAAAAGGCAAAAACTGTCCTAGACAGGATCAAACCTACCGATGATCCTACCGCCGTAGCAGGTAGTGACTTAATTATCGAAGCCGTATTTGAAAATATTGATTTAAAAGCAAAAGTAACTAAGGAAACAGAAGCTGTTTTAGATAAAGATGCCATTTATGGTTCCAACACTTCTACCCTGCCGATCACCCTACTGGCAAAAGCTTCCGAACGACCAGAAAACTTCATTGGCATCCACTTTTTTTCTCCCGTTGATAAAATGCCTTTGGTAGAAATCATCGTCGGAGAGAAAACTTCTGATAAAACATTGGCAGCCACTATTGACTACGTAACGGCTATTAGAAAAGTGCCTATTGTAGTCAACGATTCTCAGGGCTTCTTTACCTCTAGGACTTTTGGCACTTTCTCTGGAGAAGGAATCTTGATGCTAGACGAAGGGGTTCCACCTATTATGATCGAAAATGTGGCCAAAAAAGTGGGCATGCCCGTTGGACCATTGGCAGTGACAGACGAAGTTTCCTTAACGTTGGGATTACACGTTATGGAAGCGATTGAAAATAAAGACCCAGCTACTCAAAGATTGTATGACATTCAGAAAATGTTAGTAGAAGAGCATGGCCGAGTTGGCAAAAAAGGCGGCAAGGGATTTTATGACTACGACGGAAGAAATAAACGCATTTGGGACGGATTAAAAAAATTATTTCCTTCCAATATCAATGCTTTGGATGCAGAAACAATTGGCAAACGTCTCCTACATCGAATGGCTTTAGAAACCTACCGATGCTACGACGAAGGCGTATTGCGCCACACCAAAGATGGAGATGTTGGATCTCTATTGGGTTTTGGCTTCCCTCCATATACAGGCGGGGCCATTTCCTATATTGACTATGTTGGTGTTCAGCAATTTGTGGATGATTGTGATGATTTCACAAAGCGCTTTGGAGATCGTTGGACAGTCCCTAACTCTCTAAGAAAAATGGCATCTGAAGGTAAAACTTTTTATGGTAAAAATGCCATCAATGCCGCCATCGGGAAAAGTGCCAAATTGGGAAAATCTGAAATCAAAAAAATGAAAGAAGCTGAATTGGTAAAATTTGCTAACTCTATAGGTATTGAGGCAAATATCAATGATTTGAAAAAAGATACTTTGGAAAAGGTATTGACTAAATTGGGATACTAAACTAGGTATTTTCCGTTTGGAATTTTAGATACTTTGATAAAATGTGTATTGGAGGAATAAAGAAAATTCAAAAATGCTCATCATTTTGAATTTTCTTATTCTCCACAATTTGTCAAAGAAAAGCAGCTTTTAGCTCTACCTGTAAACTACATTTAGAGGGGTATAAAAACAAACCCGTCCATGATTTTCCGAGCTGTTCGCAGAGTGCCAGCTTTCTCCAGATTAAAATGGCCTCCTTTTTCACTTATCTCAATCATTACCGGAATAAAGCCAGAAGAATGCTCAATAATAATCTTTTCTTTAAGCTCCTTAGTTACCGTAGCCAGTTCAGCGGCAATAGTGCCTTTGGCTTTACAGGCAGTTCCAACACAAACTGCTCCACTAACTGCATGTGCTGGATGCAAAGAATGAGGAGTTAAATACAAAGATTTGATAGTTCCGCCTGTTTGTGGAGGCAGTAACAAGCCTACTTTTGGCAATACAATATTGCTTACCTCACCCATTCCGGCTAAATGACCTGCTTCCTGCCGAATGGATTCTATGCGTTGCATTAAGGGTTTGTTTTTAATAAAAAATTGGTTGTCTTCCTTTCCTGTCAATCCAAAATCGCTGGCTCGGAGGTGTATCATAATATTTCCTGCATCTACTATGGATACCTCTATTCCCTGAATTGTATCCCTTCGATTGCCTGTTGGGAATAATTTACCCGTTTTTCCACCAGCTTGATTGAACAAGTTCATGGTAATAGGTGCCCCTGTTCCTGGCACCCCTTTTATTTCCAAATCGCCGTCGGTATAATTGATTTTACCATTAGGGGTTTGAACCATAGTTTCTATGACCGAATTAGTGTTGTAGTTATATACCATGATTCTGGTTTCGGGATGGGTCGCTTTGACCCAACCTCTCTCTATGGCCATTGGCCCAACACCTGCCATCATATTACCACAAGTTGGTGAAGTATCCACTACGGGTCTATCAATGATGACTTGAGCGAACAAATAATCTACATCAATTCCCTCTCGATTGGACGGGGCGGCCATTACTACTTTACTGGTTACAAACTCTGCACCGCCTAATCCATCAATTTGTCGAATATCAGGAGAACCCATTATTTTTAATAATAAATCATCACGCTCCTTCTCATCGGCAGGCAAATCCCTTAAATCGAGATAAGGACCTCTGGAAGTACCCCCTCGCATGAAGAGGCAGGGAAGTTTTAGTTGTGGCATAGTTCTGCAATCGCCAAACTTATTGGCTGATTTTGAAATGGTTATGAAAAATGAATCCGCCAATTAAAACTGGCGATTACAAAATCCCCTGCGGAAATTCTAAGTTCAAAAAGTATCCGAAAGCTAGTAAAAGTCCAATGCCTCCACCTGTTAATAATGCAGTTTGTACCCAATTAGCATTTCCTTTTAAAGTCAAAAAAAAGATAAAAAAAAGAATGATAGCTGGTATAAAACCAATGACAATACTTAGCACATACAAACCACCAATCCATAGAATCGGTTCATACCAAGGAGCTTTAAAAGTTCCTGCCTCTGCTACTTGTTCTGCATCAAAAATAGCAGCATTACCTTCTTTTCGTTTGATAAATATCCATAATAGCCAACATCCAAAGGGCAAAATAGCTATCGCAATAGCAAGCGGAAAAACACTCCCTAAGAAGGACTGCTGATAGCTATCATAAATAGAAATTAGAATAAAAATAAATAGGAATAACGCAAAGAGTAATTGGGGTTTTAAGGACAAGTTTTTTGCTCTTGCCTTTTCTATTAATGCTGCATTTTCATCTACGGTGCCTTTTCGAGAAAAATAAATAGAAATTAATGACAAAACCAAGATGATAATTACTCCTGGGCGCAAAAACATCTCCCAACCATAAAATTGGACGGACATATTTAAGTAAGATTCTGCTTGTGTCGCTAACACAAAACCAATTAAAAATGCAGGTCGAGACCAGCCAAACCGTTTCATAAAAATGCCAATTACCCCAAAGATCAATAGCATCCACAAATCCATCATGTCTTTGGTTGCCTGAAAAGCAGCAAAACTGATGACCATGATCATAAAGGGAGCCAATAAACTAAATTTAATTTGGGTCAATTTGGAAATGGGACCTGCCAAAAATAAAGATAGTCCCGCTCCCAACACATTGGCAATAGCTAAAGACCAGATAATTGTATAGGTCAAATCAATGTCTTTTGTCACCATACTTGGTCCCGCCTCAATGCCAATTAAAACCATCCCTCCTAGAAATACAGCCATAGAGCCAGAACCAGGAATACCAAAAAGTAAAGTAGGCATCAGTGCCCCTCCTTCTTTAGCATTATTAGCGGATTCGGGAGCAATGACCCCTCGAATGTCGCCTTTGCCAAACTGGGATTTATCTTTGGTCGTTTGCACTACATGACCGTAGGCAATCCAATCTACCACGCTACCGCCCATACCTGGAATTGCTCCTACAATCGTACCAATACCTGCACATCGCAATGCCAACCATTTATTTTTAATTAAATCTTTGATACCGACCAACCAACCGCCTTTTCCTAAGCCTTCCCTTTCTGCAATGGCAGCGTCTTTTCTAAACAATTCTGATATTTCTGGAAAGGCAAAAATGGACAAGGCAATGACCACTAATGGTAAGCCGTCGTATAAATAATCTATACCAAAAATCATTCGATATTCCCCTGTGGCAGGTGCTGCACCGATGGAGCCAACGATTAAACCAAAACCACAGGCTAAAACGCCTTTTACAATACTTTTTCCCGATAAAGAACCAACCATAGACAAGCCAAAAATAGCTAACATAAATAATTCTGCTGATCCAAATAATAATATCATCGGTCGGGCAATCTGCACAAAAAAAGTCAAAATAATTGCCCCTAATAAGCCACCAAATAAAGAGGATGCAAAAGCGGCTGCCAATGCTCGGCTCGCTTGTCCTTTTCTAGCTAAAGCAAAACCGTCTAAGACCGTTGCTTGACTAGAGCTAGAGCCGGGAATCCCCATTAAAACAGAAGTAAATGTAGCAGAAGTTGGAATAACCGCTACTAAGCCTACCAGCGTGGCTAAAGCCGAAATTTCATCCATGCCATATAAAAAGGGTAACAATAAAGACAAACCAGCAATACCCCCTAGTCCAGGAAAAACACCTATGACTAACCCTAATAAAACCCCTAACACCAGATAAGCAAAATGGTCTGGTGAGAATAAAGTTTGTAAAGCTTGTAGTACTAGATCGAGCATATTTTAAATAAGAATGCGAAATGATCAATTTTACAGCATTATTTTTTAATGCCGTTTGAAAAGATTCGTATTTTATAATTTTAGTAAAAAATACTACTTTGTAAATTAGGTTAATTGACAAAGGAATATAAGTGCCTGCTGTATCTCATTCATTTTTTCATTTTAAATTAAGGTCATACTTTTCTACCAACCAGTTTTTCATAAAAGTTTTTTCTTCTTTGTCAACATTAGTAGCTAAATCAAATATTTTATCTGCCGGTTTGCCAATCACCTGATTATAATCTCCTAAAGCCTTGAATTTATTTTGTTGATAGTCAATATCTGCTTTCATGGCATTTATTCCTTTATGAAATTCGGCGATAATTTCATCCGGCGTTTCTTTAGGAGTCAATAATAGTTTCATCCCTCCAAAACCAGCAGACATAAAAGCAAACCAAGTATCCCATTCAATACCTTCTAATTGATTTCCTAAAGCTGCATAAACTTCTCCAAAATGAGGAACATTCAATCGAATCGTATCCTCACTAAAAACACCGACTGGGCTGTTTTCAAAACTAATATCCCGAATCAAATTGCCATTTTCATCCAATGCACCGAAGCTAAATAAAGGAATAGCTTCGCCATTTTCTACCAAAGGAATTGAGTTTTTTAAATAGGCTGTTGAAGTCTGATAATCAATTTTTACTTCTCCTCTTTCAAAAGCCAACCGCCCTGCTCCTCGCCCTCTAAAACCAAAAACTGCCTGCACATCTAATTCTAATAAATCAAAAGAATACATGGTCACCAAGTCCAAAGAAGTCGGCCCTTGGCTACCATATTTTAAGGAAACTTTTTTGTCCAGTAGCTCTTGAACAATAGCTACACTTTTGGCTAATTGTTCTTCTACCGAATTAACCCTTAAGTCCCGTAATTTTCTGGAGACAATGGAAGGGGAAACATAAACCACCCCGCCCGTAGGATAAGCCATAATCGGCTTGTATTGGCTGTAATCATAACGCACTCTAGGGTCATCCAAAAGGTAGGGCATTTGAGTCGTTCCAGAGGTTCCCAGAATCATTAAGCCGTCCGGTTGTACCCGTTCTGCAAATAAATTTGCCCCTTTGATAGAGCCTCCGCCAGGAATATTATTGATTACAATCGCCGGATTGCCCGGAATATGTTTTTGGAAAAAAGGAGCATTGAATCTTGCCCAAGTATCGCCGCCGCCACCTTCTTTGAAAGGGATAACCCATTCAATGGTTTTACCTGAAAAATAATTAGCATCGGAGGTAGAAATATTGGCAATTTCTTCTGCGGCAATATCCTTTTTAAAAAAAGAAATGGCTATGGCTGGCAGAAAGAATAGAGCGGAAAGGGTTAGGATTTGTTTGAATTGTTGATTCATTTTTTGTAAACCAAATTTATTTTGTAGGTTCTATTTTTCTACTTTGGCATTCTAGAAATAGTGATTGTTTTAAGTGTAATTAGCTCCTAGTTTTGGTGGCGGCTGCCTGTTAAAAACTGCGGAGCGGTTGTTTTTAACTAGAATTTTTGGTTCTTTTTTTTCAATGAAAAAAGAACAACATCTAGTTTTGTTTAAAGTGTCAAAGTAGAATATTTAGTGGTGTTCGATTAAAGTATGGAGGGTTTAGGAACTCTCCAAAATAATAGTTCTTTGATAGTCAGTATTTTGTCGATTAACCCTTCTGCCATAGCAGGTGATTTTTTCTGGTATTTTGTTTCAAAAAGTGCTGCTTGAGGATTAATTAATATTCTCAAAGCACAATTTTCGTTACAATAATTGAAAAAAGCGGTCAATAGATTGATATGTGCATCATGGTATTTCACCTTTTTAGAATGGCACATTGTCTTTCTAGTCAAACGAGCATCGTCTTTACGATATTTACCATTTCTACTCTCAACAAAAGAAGTATTAATGGTTTTTGACCGTCCGTTTTTTCGGATGATTGCTAAAATCTCCGCCTCTGTTCCTTTGATAATTCTAGTAGTCACACTTTTAAGTTTGCCCTTGGCATCTCTTTCTTTATAGACTTGGGCATATTTCAAATTACTATCTACTATTCTTTTGGGTATAGACGGTCGACCTCTACCTCCATATGGAACAGGCTCGTAGTGACAATAGGTCTCATATAAGACTTCTTCATAGAACCAAGCATCTGATAAAAATAATGGAGCTACTCCATCACTTTTGTCTTTTATTTTGTTAAGAAAAATTCTTGCTTGTGCTAAAGTTCTTTTGCCACTATGTACAGTATGAACAAATCCTGTATCAGGTAAAACAGCCACGAAGCTCCATCTATCTCCCTGTTTATCACCAAATTCAGGGTCTAGCTCGGATTTTTGTCTCTCTTCATGTGTAAGGTTTTTCTTTTTTTTCTGATAAAGGACCAGAACTCATCTATTTGTAATTGTTCCAGATGCATTTGCTCTTGCATGTAATTCGTAAATTCATCACAATGAGTGCCTGCTTTTTCTACCCAAGCTAAAAGGGAATCTGAGGTGACATCTGCTTGTTTACAAGTCTGGTTGACCCCCATTCCTCGAACTAGTAAGAGCAAGGTATTTATCACTTTTTCAATCGGTGTACGTAAATCAAAAAACATCGTGCCTTTGGTCAAGACCCAGCGATTACCACATTCGTTGCAATATACTTGGCCTTTTGACCGACTATTAATTTTGATATTTCCTGACTCTGGTTGATTGTAATAAACGCAATCTGGATTATCACAATACTGACGTGATTTTAATAAATCAAATTCTTCTTTACTTAGCATTTGTATTCTCTTTTGAATACAAAGTTAATTTATCATACTTTAATCGAACAGTGCTGAATATTTAGAGTATGATTTAATTGGTTATCAAATAATTTAGGAATCCGCCAATAAATTTGGCAATTACATTTGGCTTGCCGCCCCGTACCCTGCGATCCGTCCAAAAACAGCCCCTGAAGTCAAACCAGAGCCGCCTGGATAACCATGGTAAAACACCCCACCGACCAACTCCCCACAAGCATATAAACCTTTAATGGGTGTATCATCCTTTCTTAAAACAGCACCCGTTTTTTCAGCTATTTTCAAGCCACCATAAGTGAAAGTAATGCCACAGGTGACTGGATAGGCCTTATAAGGGGGGGTATCTAATTTATTTGCCCAATTGGTTTTATCAATGACTAAACCATGGGTTCTTTTGCCATCCAAAATGGTGGGGTCAAATTTGATGCGGGTATCAACAGCATTATTATATTCCTTTAAGGTAGCTAATGCTTGTACTTGGTTTACCCCTTTTAGTTTAAAAACTAATTCTTCTAAGGTAGCTGCTTCCACAAAGTGAGCATCCCAAAAGCGATATTCGGAATACAGCAAATCACTTACTTTTTTATCAAAAATTTGCCAAGCAAAACTACCTGGTTGTTCGATAATTGCTCGCCCAAATTGGGCGTAGGTATAATTTCTAAAATTAATGCCTTCATCTACAAATCGCTCCCCATCGGCATTGAGCATAAGTCCTAAAAAATAGCAGATTTTTCGATAGTGTTTGCGTTCAATATATGGGATTTCCAGGTTTCCATAATTGGGCATTTTTAAATCTATCGGTACTGCATGGCAACCTTCATAAATGCCATATTGAGCAGCCCCAATTTTCATTGCCATTTCAATACCTTCACCCATATTATGCTTGGTGCCACGGGTTTTTGCCTCGCTCCATGCTTCGCCGATATATTTTTTGCGCATTTCAGCATTGGCTTCAAAACCGCCACAACCTAGTATAATGGCTCGGGCAAATATATTCCTTTCCTCTTCGCGAGTACTGCATTTTACACCTATTACTTTGCCATTTTTAGTAATTAGGGAAACGGCAGGCATTTCGTATTGTATTTTTCCACCTAACCTTTTAAATTCTTGCAACTCAGCAGCAACCAAGCCTACGCCTTCCCCTTTTGCTTCTAAAGTCAGCCCGCCCCAAAAAATGTATTTACCCTCTTTTTGGAAGGTCTGACGATCATAAATAGGGTTAAATTTTATATGGTGGCTTGCCAACCATTGTACGGTCTGATAGCTTTCATTAATCAGGGTTTGTTGATAAGTACTTAATGGTTTGCTTTTATTGAATTCGTACAAGTCTTTTTGAAATTTTTCTTTGGTATAGCTACCAAATTCTGTTTTGGCTATTTTTTCATCATTCGGGTCGTTGAGTAAGGGAAGAATGTCCTTCATACCGTTATAGACAAAACGCATTGCCCCAGCAGTGTAGCGACTATTACCGCCCATTTCCGCTTCATTCGCCTTTTCAATAATCAACACTGTTGCTCCTTTTTCTAGCGCAGCAATAGCCGCACATAAAGCAGCATTTCCACTGCCAACTACAATAACATCCCACATATTAATATTGAATAATAGGTTTTTAAATATTGAATGGACTGTATCATTCAACGTTAGAAAAAGAAAGAGTGATTTGTCTTTAATAAAATGGAGTATGGATGAAACGAACGAAAACGGTTTTTAAGAAATAATCCATTTTCATTCGTTTCATCCACCTACTACTCCGCCCATCCACTTGATAGACTTATTTTGACTGCATTATTTCCAGCTATAATTGATAGCAAAATTGACAAAGCGTCCATTTGTACCAAATTGATTGGTTCTTCTGGAATAGATAACCTCCCCTCTTACATTAGGAGAATACAACATATCTGGATAAACGTCAAATAAGTTATTAGCCCCTAAAGTAATAGAAAACTGCTCGTTGAGGTTATAAGAAAGGGACACATCCGTTATCATCTTGGCACTAAATACCTGAAATGACCCGTCTTCAACCGTTTCTCTGGCATCGGTAACTTCTCCAAATCGAGTAACCCTCGCTAGTAGTCCTACCTTGCCCACCTGATAATTTCCAGAGAAAATGAATTTGCTAGAAGGCGTACCGTCTGTCAAGAAAACTACATCCCGATTATCTACTAAACCAATTCCCTTGGATTCAAAAACTACTGGTTCATGGGTTCTTTCTACTTCCGTATCATTAATATTGAAACCAAAGGTTAATCCTAACCTATTATCATTATCAAATCGCTTTTTGTAATTCGCCACAAAATCAATTCCTTGTGTTTTAGTATCAACTGAATTGGTAAAAATGTTAATTTCATCATATCCGGCAAGGTCAAATTCAGAAAACTCATTAGCTGGAATACCGCCTGATACGACAATTCTATCATCAATGGAAATTTGATAAGCATCCAGCGTAATGGAGAAATTATTACCCAGCTTGGAAGTTAGCCCTAGTGCAATATCCAAAGACGTTTCAGGAATCAGATTTTCAATACCAAACGCCCTTTGCACTAACGGATCTCGGATCGGAAGAAAGGGGGTAACTACCGAATTACCGTCATCATCAAAAGCAATTTGTACGAAGTTACTATAATGTACTTGTGCCAAGCCGGGTGCTCTAAAAGAACGGTTGATAGAACCCCGAATACCTAACGCGTCAGAAACTTTGTAGCGAGTTGCCAATTTCCATGAAAAGTCAGAACCAAAATCGCTATAATCTTCGAATCGTATTGCACCACCTACTAAAAAGGCTTCGGTGATGTCACTTTCAACCTCTGCATACAAACCGACGTTATTTCTTCTCCAAAAACCATCTGTTCGATCTGAGAATCCTTCTCTACCTGTCGAACCTACATCTTTACCTTCCATAGCTAAAGGGCCAATCCTCCAGGATTCTGTTTGTCCCATAGATTGACGAAAGGTTTCATAACGCAATTCTGAACCAATAGCTATGGAAGTATTTCCAAAGGTTTTTGTTAAATCCGCATTATACACATTTTGGGTGACCGTTAAGCCCCCTGTATAAAACTCAGTAGGCGAATCTGAGCCCATACTTGGATTAACCGTATTTCTATTATATAGCTGCAAGTCATTCCCACTATACCCTGCGCTAATGTCCAAATTCCAACCGCCAACCAAGCTTCCATTTGCTCCTGCTGTAATTTGAAAATCGGTTAAAATAGAAGGTGTTTCAGGGTTAAAACCATTCGGGAAAATGTCCAAGGCATTTCTATCTGTCCTCGCAGCAGCACGGGAGAAAATACCGCCAACCACTTGTTTG
Source organism: Saprospiraceae bacterium (assembly GCA_965222705.1). Taxonomy (GTDB): domain Bacteria; phylum Bacteroidota; class Bacteroidia; order Chitinophagales; family Saprospiraceae; genus JAFMDF01. The sequence continues at coordinate 94,307 of CBDCUO010000050.1, forward strand.
CGAGTCACCCCGCCAAAAGTATAAAAATCCCAGGTGTCACTGATCTTATTACCAGCATTAATAAAAATACCGCCATTCGTATTCTCTGCTGCACCAAGAATCGCGCGGTCTAGAGAAATGCCATTGAGTTCTCTTAATCTAGCATCTTCTGCTTCATTTTGAGCATCCGTTAAGTTCGGATCGTCTAGGTACCATCCTGCACTATGCGTATAAAAACCGGAGCGGTCATAGGCTTGATTATGATGAGCATGAATTGTTGTACTAATAAACCCTTCTTCTCCCCACGGCAAACCAAAATTAATACCTACATTGAAAGTTTGACCGTCTTTTACGGTCCCTCCATAAATAGATTCCCCATTTAAATTAGCATTGTTTCCAATATTATCATATTTAGGGTCAGAAAGGCCGGAGCCAGCAAAAAACCGCATCGAACCGCCGCTTCTCGAATTTTTCAATTGCATATTCATCACCCCCGCAATGGCATCCGAGCCATACTGTGCCGCTGCGCCATCTCTTAAAATTTCTACTCGTTTTATAGCGGCAGATGGGATTGCGTTAATATCATTTCCTAATTGTCCTTTACCAACCCCGTGATTTAAGGAGAAAAAAGATACTTTATGCCTTCTTTTTCCATTGACTAACAAAAGCGTTTGGTCAGGAGCTAGGCCTCTTAAAGAAGCAGGGTCAATTAAGGGAGCTAAGTCATTGATACCAAATTTTACCGCATTAAAAGAGGGAGCGGTATAGTGCAAGGATTGACCTATATCAATTTGTGCAGTAGATTCTAGCTCTTTTGCGCCGATTACATCAATTGGAACGGGTCGGTCCACATCAGCACGCGGTTTGCCACGAGAACCAATTACAGTAATACTTTCTAATTGAACGCCTTCTACCATGACTACATTAATAACAGAACGCCCATTTACTGCCTCTTCGACATCCCGATAACCCGTATAAGAAAAAACTAAAATGGCATTGTCGGCTGCATCCAATGAATAATTACCATCCAAATCTGTAATCGTACCAGAATTAGTGCCTTTTACTAAAACATTTACGCCTATCAATCCAAATCCGCTTTCATCCGTTACCTTTCCAGTAATTATTGCCAGCGGAATAGCAACAGTGGTTTTCGTTCTTTTGTTTAAAACAATATGGCTATTATTATAAACCTTGTAGTCAATATTAATAGGATTAAATAATTGGTTTAGCACCGTTTCTAAAGTTGCATCATTTGCTACTATAGAAACCTTTTGATTCGTTTTAATTTTCTGTGGATTGTACGTGAAATAGATAGAGGCAGAATTTTCCAGAAAGGCAATAGCCTTCTTTAATTTTACATTCTCCATGGTGATAGAAATTTTTTGATTCAGGATTTCTTGTGCCCTGGAGTCTTTGGCATTAGCCACAACGAAGGTGAGTACGATTAATAATAATTGAAATGCTGTAAATCTCATAGCCTGGCTAATAAAGTGTAGAGGTTTTCGCTTTTTTTGCATAATTTTGAATTTATATATACGAAAATGCTCTCTCGGATTTACTCATAGGCTATTAAACTGCTCCAATCAGTTTAGCCTAATGTTTCCGAAGAGTGTTTTAATATCTAATCATCGGCGGTGCTCCAACACCGCCGGTCTTTTTTATTTTGAATAAACCAGGCATCCGGTATGCAAAATTACTACTCACATCCCGCGCCACTCACATAGATAGCAGCTTCGCTTTCTTCATACTTTAAATCCATTGCCTGACAGATAATATCTAACTTATCAAAGATGGAGACATTTTCTAAAGTTGTAGTTATTAGGCAGTTAGAAAGTTTTTTGTCAAAACTTATACTTAGGCCATAAGCCTTTGTTAAGGCAGCAAATACAATGGGTAGCGGTTCTTCCTCAAACTGAAATTGCGGTAGTTGCATAACGGGTTTAACGGGTAGTGGCAACTTACTAACCATCTTTTGCATATCTGCTTTTACCTTATTATAAACTACTGTTTGATTAGGGGTAACCTCCAATTTTTTATTAGGAACAGGAATCAAAATCTGTTCGTCCGTGCGTATAACAAACTTTTCCGATTCGCCAATTAATTTTTGGGGTAAAGAATTGACTTTTGCATAAACCGCTACCTTTCCCGTTTTTACGGCTACCTCTACTTTTTTTTCCCCTTCAAAAGCCTTAACAGTAAAGCTGGTTCCTAATACTTTCGTGATTGTTTCATTAGCATAAACTACAAAAGGTTTGGCCGTATCTCTTTTTATGTCAAAAAATGCCTCTCCTTTTAAAACGACCTCTCTCTGCCTTTTTAAAAAGAGGTTGGGATATTTTAAACTACTAAATGGTTCTAAGACGACTTTACTCCCGTCTGATAAATAAATAGTAGTGGCAATTGCCGTGGTATTTTTGAGTTCTTGCCATTTTAAAACTGGTTTAGCTGTTTCGCTTATTGATTTGGTAAATAACCCATTCCTCTGAAAAAATGGATACCCGAATAAGCCGATAAAAAATAATCCAGCAACAGCAGCCACATATCGCCATCCATTCAATGAACGAATCACTGCTTTTTGTTTGGGTATTATTTTGTCTATCGTTTGTTGTTCAATAATTTTCCAATTTTGTTGAAAATCTCCTTTAGGAGCATTAATATTTTCAACTTCATATAATTGCAAGACTACTGCTTTGGCTTCTTTTACGATAGGCAATTTTTCGGGAAAATCCGCCAAATAGGTTGCCCAAAAAGTGATATTTTCTTCGTTAGGGCTTAATACCCACTCAACAAAAAGGTCATTAGTAACAAAATCTTCTAAGTTTTTAAGTCCGCTAGGCTTCATCAATTGTTGTAATATTGTAAATATGCACCCCTTGTAGGAGTCGCTTTTAATAAGTATGATACAAGCAATCGTATTTTATACTCGCTAGAAAGTGTTTTTTTGGGAAATATCATTAAAGTGATAGAAAATAAAGAAAGATTTTAGTTTTGATTTGGTAAAGATCGTGTATGAATTTGTTGTTTAAGGGTTTTAATTCCCCTATATAAAAGATTTGAAACCGATTGATAATTAATATTTAGTACTCCCGCAATTTCCTCTATCGTTAAATTTTGGTAATACCGCAGATTAATAACTTCCTTTTGGCGAGTGGGTAGGCTTTGAATACCCAAATATAATTTACTCAAATTTTCTTCCGTTAATTCTTCTTGGATTAAGTGATGTTCATAGGAATCTTGTATTGCCTGGTGTGGTTGCTCCCCATTGCCATTAAGGTTTCGAGTTTCTAATATTCTTAATATTCGATTTCGAAGTGATTTTAACAGGTAGGCTTTAATATTTTTAACTGTTGGCAATTGGGTTCTTTTCTGCCATAGATTAATAAAAACATCCTGAATGGCATCATTGACGATTTCTTTATTTAATGTGAGCTTGTAGCCATAAGCAGCTAAAAAGGGAGCGTTTTTTTGATAGATTTCGGTAAACGCATACTTGTCGCCCTTACGTAATTGCTGCCATAGCTGATGGTTCTTTGAATTGTGAGTTGAAATTCGTTTCATCTATTCATTGCTAGTGAGTCAGGTCAAAAATAGGAAAATATTAGGATTTTTTAGACTCCCCTATTCCTAGATATATAACTTTTTTACTTCCTAATTATACTATATGTGAGATAAGTCAAAGTCTTGGCTTTACTTTAAAAAGGAAATCATATTCGAAATTCTTCGACATAATCACTAATTTTGCTTTTTTTCTTATTTTCTCTTTTTTACGCACCCTATGAAATACCCTCTAAGACTCTAAGAAGACAGTTCTTATTAATTGTAAAAGGCTGCCTTTTAATTACCAAAACAAAGGAACATGAAAAACCTCGATAATAAAGTAGCCGTTATCACAGGAGCGGGCTCTGGTATGGGTAAGGAATTAGCCATTCAATTGGCTGCAAAAGGGGCCCAAGTTGCCCTCAATGACTGGCACGAGCAAAACCTTTTAGAAACTCTGGATTTGGTAAAAAAAAAAGGAGGGAAAGGCATCGCCAAAAGGTTCGATGTGTCCAATCGAAAAGCAGTATATGCCTTTGCAGAAGAAATAATCAACACTTTCGGCCAAGTGGACATTGTCATCAATAATGCAGGCATTGCCCTACCTGCCACCAACATAGAAGATACTACTTATGAAGACTTTGAGAAACTAATTGGGATTAATATGTGGGGAGTTATCTACGGCTCCAAGGCATTTTTACCCCATTTACAACAGCGCCCAGAAGCTGCCCTCGTTAACACCTCCAGCGTTTTTGGCATTATGGGTTATCCCACTCAAGGGCCTTATTGTACAGCTAAATTCGCCGTAAAAGGTTTTAATGAAGCCCTCCGATTAGAATTGGAATTGGAAGATTCGAAAGTAGTGGTCACTTCCGTACACCCAGGAGGCATTAAAACCAGTATCGTCACCAATATCGAGTACAAACCAGGAACAGTAAGCGAGGAAGAGAAAAAAGAATTTGTCAAAAACTTTGATGAAATGGCACCTACTACCGCCGAAGATGCTGCAGCTCAAATTATTAAAGCAATACAAAAGAAAAAGACCCGCTTGCTGATTGGCTCTGATGCGCGGTTTATTGACCGAATGGTTCGACTCCTTCCGACTAGATATGCAAGATTTATTCTTAAAAAATATCAGGCAACGCAGAAAATTATCGACAATGCAGAAAAGAAAAGGGAAGCAATCGTGTGACCTAAATAGTTAGAGTTAGTCAGAAAATCAATTAATAAACCTTTTTTTACAAAAAATTAAATTACAAATTATTATGAATTTAGACGCTATCGTAAGCGGAATGCAAGCCAAAGCAGCCAACGCACCAGCTTTGGGCAGCACTTTAAAGTTCGATTTTGGAGGAGAAACACTTTATATAGATGGAACTGGAGACAGCAATAACGTCACTACAGAAAACAAAGAAGCCGACTGTACTATCAAAATAGATAAAGAGGATTTTATTGCCCTCACTACCGGTGATTTAAACCCTATGAGTGCATTTATGAGTGGTAAAATCAAAGTAGAGGGAAATATGGGACTAGCTATGAAATTACAATCGCTACTCGGCTAGTGTCTTGCACACTAAATTATTGACAAGCAGACAGTTATAATAGGCGCCATCCTGAATTTTGTAAAAATTTGGGATAACTCCTGGGAGGGTGATTCTCTGAAAGAATCCCCCTCTTTTGTATTTGCATCTTTACCAGTACCCACCCCTACCATAAGTGTATTTTACTCCTAACACATTGCATCTCATAACTGCTTCCTCACAACCCGACTGAACTTATTAAAAATATTTTCTGCCAAGCAATTCTCGATTTCAATCTATCCTTATTAGCTTTGTGCCCATTGAACGATAGAAGTTTCTATACTCAACTGAAAGCACTGATAAATTAATGGAAAAAATATTGATTACCGGTTCCAACGGTTTTGTGGGTAGCTTTTTGGTAGAGGAAGCACTAAAAAGAAACCTGGAGGTCTATGCAGGGCTGCGAAAAACTAGCAATCGACGGTTTTTGAAAGATCGCAGTATCCATTTTTTCGAAATGGATTTCTCTAATCCAAGCTTGCTTAGGAAGCAATTGCAAAAACAGGATTTCGATTATGTGATCCATAATGCAGGTGTGACTAAAGCGGACAAAAAAGCAGATTTTTTTAAATATAATTATGAACTAACCAAATCTTTTGCTGGTATTTTGCAAACAGTTCAACCCAGCTTGAAAAAATTCAGCTATGTCAGCAGTCTCGCTTCCTATGGGCCAGCCGACAATCAGCCAGGCGAATTCGTGCGAGAAACGGATATCCCTCGACCGATTGACACCTATGGAGAAAGCAAACTAGCTTCCGAACAATGGCTACAAAGTCAATCGAATTTTCCCTATTTGATCTTCCGCCCCACTGCTGTCTATGGTCCAAGAGAAACCGAAATTTTTACTTTTTTTAAGGCATTTAGCAAGGGAATTGAGGGATATATAGGGCAAGGAGGGCAAAAAGCAACGTTTATATACGTCAAGGATTTGGCACGCCTCCTATTAGATGCAACCCTTTCTGACAAAAAGCAAAAAGCCTACTTTGTTGCAGACGGCAATAGCTACCCGACACAAGACCTAGGCCGCATTTCCAGAAAAATTTTGAATAAAAAACCACTACTCAGAATAAATATCCCGATTGCTTTGGTAAAGTTGATCGCCGTATGTGGAGAGGGATTTGGCCGATTGAGTGGCAAAGTGCCTGCTCTCAATCTGGAAAAAGTGAACATATTAAAATCCAAAAACTGGCAATGTGATATTGCTGCTTTGAAAAATGATTTTAACTTTGCAGCCGCTTATGACCTTGAGAAAGGACTAAGGGAAACTATACAATGGTATCAGGAGAACGGTTGGTTATAGTTAATTGAAGTTTAAATCCTTGCAGAGTTGGGGAATATACAGCCCGTTCAGAAAGTGACTGTAAATACACACAATTATTGAATGGGAATTATTCCACTTTTCAAAAATTAAAATAAAGAATGACAGAGAAAACTAAAATTAAACCGGCAAAAGGCAAATTAGGCGTTTTATTACCTGGAATGGGAGCTGTAGCTACCACTCTTATAGCAGGGGTCATTGCGGTTAGAAATGGTTTGGGCCAGCCCATTGGTTCTTACACGCAAATGGGTAGGATACGATTGGGAAAAAGAACCGAAAAGCGCGCGCCAAAAATCAATGAATTTGTACCTTTAACCGCTTTGGATGACCTGGTTTTTGGCGGTTGGGATGTTTACAAAGACAATGTATATAAAGCTGCTGTTAAAGCAGAAGTACTGGATCGGACTTTACTCAATCAAATCAAAGGCGAATTAAAAGCGATCAAGCCCATGAAAGCGGTGTTTGATAAAAATTACGTCAAACGATTGGACGGTAAACACATCAAAAAAGATAAGACCAAAATGGATTTGGCTCTGGCTCTGATGGAAGACATTAAAAATTTTAAAAAAGAAAATGGATGTGCTCGTTTAGTCATGGTATGGTGCGGCTCGACCGAAATCTATATGAAAGAAGCCAAATGTCATCAATCCATAAAAGCACTCGAAAAGGGATTAAGAGAAAACGACAAAAATATCCCCCCCAGTATGATTTACGCCTATGCCGCTATTAAAATGGGAATCCCTTATGCCAACGGCGCACCCAACTTGTCGGGTGATATACCTGCTTTAGTAGAACTGGCGAAGAAAAAGGGTGTGCCAATTGGTGGAAAAGACTTCAAAACAGGACAAACCTTAATGAAAACCATTTTAACACCAGGGTTCAAAGCTCGCTCATTGGGTATTGACGGTTGGTTTTCTACCAATATTTTGGGCAATCGAGACGGGGCGGTGCTGGATGACCCAGACAATTTTAAAACTAAAGAAGTCTCCAAATTAGGGGTTATTGAGCATATCCTCGAACCAGACAAAAATCCAGAATTGTATGGCGATATTTATCACAAAGTACGAATTAATTACTATCCTCCTCGCGGAGATAACAAAGAAGGCTGGGATAATATTGATATTTCCGGCTGGTTGGGCTATCCCATGCAAATCAAGGTGGATTTCTTGTGCAGAGATTCCATTCTGGCAGCACCAATTGTACTGGATTTAGCATTACTACTGGATTTGGCGAATCGGGTTGGCATGAGTGGTATTCAAGAATGGTTGGGCTTTTTTTTCAAAACCCCTCAAACTAAAAAGGGATTGCCTCCTCAACACGATTTATTTAAGCAGTTGATGAAAATTAATAATACGCTCAGACATATAAAAGGAGAAACCTTGATTACCCATTTGGGGCTGGACTACTATTACTAATGTTGTATGTCCCTCGAATATCTTTGTATTGGTCATGTCTGCCAGGATATTAAAGAAATGGGGTATGCCCTGGGGGGTTCTGCTGCTTATTCGAGCATTTGTGCACATCTTTTAGGTAAAAAAACAGGAATAATCACCTCTTTCGGGGAGGATTTTCAATTTCTTTCTTCTTTTAAAAATATAGCTGTTCACTTCAAAGAAGCAGAGACCACCACTCTATTTGAAAATGTCTATGACAAAAGACAGCGAATTCAGTTTTTACATCGGCGAGCAAGTACCCTTTTTAAAGAAGATATTCCCCAGGAATGGCTAAAAACTCCTTTGGTGCACATTGGACCAATCGCCAATGAAGTAGATTTTGAAATCCTAACCGCTTTTCCCACAGGTGCGGTTATTGCCGCAACACCCCAGGGTTGGATGCGAAAATGGGACAAAAAAACTGGAAGAATTAGCCCTAAAATTTTAGATTGGCGGCAATTGGCAAACGTTGATATTTTGATATTAAGTGACGAAGATATTCGAGGACAGGAACATCTTCTCCCAGAAATCACCCAATCTATTGATTTGGTTGTTTTGACAAGAGGTCATTTAGCTGCCAGCATTTATTTTAAAGAAAAAAAAATGGATTTTCCAGTTTTTCCAGTAGAAGTGCTTGATCCAACAGGTGCGGGCGACACCTTTGCTACTGGCTTTCTGGTCAAATACATGGAAACCAAAAACCTCGCCCAGTCAATGGCTTATGGACATGTAGTCGCTTCCTTTTGTATTGAGGCCCAGGGGCTAAAAGGCTTGGAGCATTTGAATTTGGTGGAGGAGCGTTTTATGCAGTATTGTAAATTTTTTTAGATTAAGTTAGTACCAATTGCTTTGCAAATTTTTCCAACTCATTTTGCAAAACTTCATTTTGCAAAACTTGTATCTGATATTGATCCAATAAATATTTCAACGCATCATTCGAGGCATTATCCATACTAGCCATATCTGCTTTAGGTAAATGCAAATCCACCCTCAAATAATGATCTTCCATTAAAAATTGTTTTACCTTATAGTCCGTGACTTGATTAACACCATCCATCATAATATTAATCAAAGGCCGCACCCAATTAATAGCCCCCCAAGTAGAAGACATATCAAAAGTAATCTCCTGAGGAGTACTACCCGTTCCCAATGACAATAAACAAATATCTTCCAGAGCAATAAACTGGGTCCGAGTAGAATAAAACCCAGCATGTTTGATTACTTCTGCAATAGCGCTCAAGGAGGGGTTATTAATGTAAACGCCCCCATCAATACAGTTCACTCGCCGCGCAGCCGTTCCGTTTCTGTCTTTTAAGTAAAAACTGTGTGGCGAAAAATAGGTCGGGCCGGCAGAAGTAGCTCGACACACATCGAACAATTTTACATTTATATCCTCCTCTTCCCTGAATTTGATGCCGTGTCGAGTTTTAAAAAAAATAGGTCGGCTGCCAGCAATATCATAGGTCGCTATTTGAATTGGAATGAGACAATCGGCTAATCGTTTGTCTTCAAATTCCCTCGCCAGAATCTCCTCCAATCCCCTCGGGCTATAAGCTGGATTAAAATATTTGCCAATTAGTCTGGTAAAAAAGCCCTGTGGCGGGAATATCGTTGCCCTACCTTCTGTATAGACTCGTTCCATATATTCCGTATCATATAAAAAGGTGCCATCCTCATTTCCAACACTCAACCCGCAAGCAATCAAGCCTCCCGTAGAAGTCCCTACAATCATATCAAATAACTCGGGAACCTTTTTTCCCGTAATTGCTTCGATCTGACGCAAGGTTTTGATAGCCAGCAAACCTCTCACACCACCACCATCAATGGATAGTATTCTAAATTTATTGGTCATCATTTTTTTCAAAATTACTTATACCTAATTTTTAAAGCTACGAAGCTAAACATTTTAAAAACTATTGGTACTTTTAAAATCTCAAATAAATTATAGAGACAAAAGATCAAGCTAAATAAATTTCCTTCTTTGATAAATTTTTATCTATGAAAAAACTTATAATTACAAACGTACTCATTTTAACGACAATTATGGCCTTTACACAGGATCGTTTAACTGGAAAAAATTTTGCTACTCGTGCAGAAGTTATTGCCTCAAACGGCATGGTGGCTACTTCTCACCCGCTGGCCACCCAAATTGGATTGGATATTTTAAAAAAAGGAGGTTCGGCGGTAGATGCAGCTATTGCAGCCAATGCTGCACTTGGTTTGATGGAGCCAACTGGTTGTGGCATTGGAGGCGACCTGTTTGCGATCATCTGGGACGTAAAAACGCAAAAACTGTATGGGCTTAATGCGAGTGGCCGTTCTCCTAAATCCTTAAAAATAAGCCATTTTCAGCAAAAAGAAATGAAAAAAATTCCTTCGCATGGACCATTGCCTGTCAGTGTTCCAGGTGCGGTAGATGGTTGGTTCGAGTTACACAAAAAATTTGGCAAACTGTCAATGAAGGAGAATCTAACTCCTGCAATCGAATACGCCAAAGAGGGGTTCCCCTTGACCCAATATATTGCTGCGCGAATGGGCAATTCTTTGAAATTTTATTTAAAAAGGGGCTTTCCAAATGTTCGGAAAACTTATACGATTAACGGTAAAATTCCTCAAAAGGGCGACATTTTTAAAAACCCCTTTCTAGCTAATACTTTAACCAAAATTGCCGAAGGAGGGCGGGATGTGTTTTACAAAGGCGAAATTGCCCAAATCATCGCTAATTTCATTCAGTCTCAAGATGGTTTTCTCTCTTATGAAGATTTAGCCAGCCATCAATCAGAATGGGTGGAGCCGGTTTCTACCAATTATCGAGGCTATGATGTTTGGGAACTCCCTCCTAACGGACAAGGCATCACTGCCTTGCAAATGCTCAATATTTTAGAGCAATTCGACTTTTCTAATATCCCTTTCGGCAGTCCAGCGCATATTCATTATTTTGTGGAAGCCAAAAAATTGGCTTTTGAAGATCGGGCAAAATATTACGCGGATATGGACTTTTCTGAAGTCCCCGTTGCCCAATTGATCTCTAAAGAATACGCCCGGAAGCGAAAAGCTTTGATTTCCGAAAATGCTGGGCAGTACACTGCCGGCGAAATAAGTGCCGGCGAAACCATTTATCTCAGCACTGCCGATAAAGAAGGTAATATGGTTTCTTTTATCCAAAGCAATTATCGAGGCATGGGGAGTGGAATGGTCCCTCCCAAGTTGGGATTTATGCTACAAGATAGAGGCGAATTATTTTCTCTCCAAGAAGGGCAGGCAAATACTTACGAGCCTGGCAAACGCCCCTTCCATACCATCATTCCTGCCTTTATTACCAAAGATGGGCAGCCGTTCGTCAGCTTTGGGGTAATGGGGGGTGATTTTCAGCCTATGGGACATTGCCAAATTGTAATGAATTTGATTGACTATGGAATGAACTTGCAAGAGGCTGGTGATGCACCCAGAATTGACCATACTGGGTCTTCCACGCCTACTGGAAGTCCCGCCAGAGGGCGTGGCAAAATCCGGTTAGAAAGTGGTTTTGACTACGAAACTATCCGAGCACTAATGGTTCGAGGGCATGAAGTAGGCTTTGGCCTAGGTATTTACGGCGGTTACCAAGCCATTATGTACGATGCCGAAAGAAATGTTTATTTTGGAGCTTCCGAGTCGAGAAAAGACGGACAAGCAGCCGGCTATTAATAGAATTTTTGGCTAATTTTGTGCTTTTCTTTTAGAAAAATTACCATGCAAAAATATACCCAATACCGCCGCCAATTGCAGCGAAGTCAAACGACTGGCAGAAATCCTTCCAGAGAAGGCCAATTAAGGGCGGTAGCCCATCGGCTGGGCATGACTTTTTCTCCTGCTGAATCTTATAGTAATCGGAACTTATTATCCGATTTTGAGCTTTTTAGAAAAGGGAGAAATCGCCTCTTTACTAATATCATGCAAAAGGCGGATGAATGGATGGAAAACGATATTCAAATATTTGACTATCAATTTGTAACGGGACATAGCAATAGCCGAAGAAAAGTGGCGCAAACCGTGTTTTTTATTCGATCCAAAACGCTGGGGCTGCCCCAGTTCGTGTTAAAACCAGAAACCATTTTCGATAAAATTGCTTCCTATTTTGGTAAACAGGATATTGATTTTGAGCGTTTTCCAAAATTCTCCGGTCAATATCTACTGCAAAGCGAAGATGAAGAATATATGCGATTTAAAATGACCGATGAGGTATTGCATTTTTTTAGTAGAGAAAGGGGCTGGCACATGGAAGGGGTCAACTTCTATTTGGTTTTATACAAGAAAAACCATCGCTTACGAGCTAGTGCAATACCTCAATTATATCAACGAGGAATGGCATTGGTAGAAGCACTAAGAGATAAAAACCCCATTGTTTAAAGCCCAATCAATGAATCACTAATTAGTATAATAGCATGGTCAGAATTGGAGAGATAACACTTGGGGAATTCCCACTTTTACTAGCACCTATGGAGGATGTTAGCGATCCGCCTTTTCGCGCTTTGTGCAAGGCTCAAGGCTGCGACATGATGTTTACAGAATTTATTTCCGTAGAAGGGTTAATCAGGAATGCTAAAAAAAGTGTGCAAAAGTTGGATATTTATAAGGAAGAACGCCCAATTGGTATCCAGATTTTTGGTGCAGAACTAGACTCTATGATGCAAGCAGCAGAAATTGTCGAAGCTGCTCAACCCGAAGTACTGGATATAAATTTCGGTTGTCCGGTAAAAAAGGTGGTCAGCAAAATGTGCGGCGCAGGCATTCTTCAAGATATTCCCAAAATGGTAAAATTGACGGAAGCAGTTGTAAAATCTACCAAATTGCCCGTAACCGTAAAAACCCGCCTGGGGTGGGATGAAAAAACGCAATTTATTGAAGAGGTTGCAGAAAGATTGCAAGACGTAGGCATCCAAGCACTTTCGATTCACGGACGCACTCGCAAGCAAATGTACAAGGGCGAGGCAGATTGGTCAAAGATTGGTAAAATAAAAGAAAACCCCCGTATTAAAATCCCCATTTTTGGCAATGGCGATATAGACTCACCCCAAAAAGCAGCAAACTATCGGGAGCAATACGGTGTGGATGGCATCATGATCGGTAGAGCAAGTATTGGTTATCCATGGATATTTAGAGAGATTAAACATTATTTTAAAACAGGGGAAATACTAGCCCCTCCCTCGGTTTCTGAGAGGGTTGCTGCTGTAAAGCGACATTTTCAGCATTCCCTAGAATGGAAAGGAGAAAAACTGGGCATTTTGGAAATGCGGAGACATTACGCCAATTATTTTCGCGGATTCCCACATATTAAACCATATCGAACAAAATTAGTGACCAGCCATAATCCATTGGAAATTATGGAATTTTTTGACCAAATTGAAAGCCGATACTCAAAAAGAGAATTGGTGAAATCACAATTTACATAATTCACTCAATCACTTAATCACTATTGGTTTTTAATATACAGCCACACGAACGAGAAATATTTACTATAATCGAGCAAACCGCTGCCCAATTGGGTTATCCTGCCTATGTGGTCGGGGGGTATGTAAGAGATCGTTTGCTCGCCAGGCCTTCTAAAGACATGGATATCGTATGCGTGGGCAATGGAATTCGTCTAGCTCAAAATGTTGCATCCAAAATTCATCCGATCCCGAGAGTAGTGGTCTATAAACGTTTTGGAACTGCCATGCTCAAGTGTAGAGGACTCGAAGTAGAGTTCGTCAGCGCCAGAAAAGAGTCCTATCGCCATGATTCCAGAAAACCCAATGTAGAAGAAGGTACTTTGGAAGATGACCAGAATCGTAGAGACTTTACAATCAATGCTTTGGCAGTCGAACTAACTGGAAAAAATTTCGGACAAATCATTGACCCCTTCGGGGGCTTGCAGCACTTGAAAGAAAAATTGATAAAAACGCCGTTGGAGCCGGAAAAAACCTTTTCTGACGACCCACTCAGAATGCTGCGGGCCATTCGATTTGCCACGCAGCTAGGTTTTATAATTGAAGCTAAAACCTTTAAAGCCATCAGCCGCTATAAAAACAGAATTCACATCATTTCCAAAGAAAGAATCATTGATGAAATAAACAAAATAATTCTAAGCCCTGAACCTTCCCTTGGTTTTAAATTGCTATTTGATACAGGTTTGTTAGAATTAATTTTTTCAGAAATGAAAGCCCTCCACGGCGTTGAATACAAAAACGGTCAAGGACATAAAGATAATTTTTACCACACTTTACAGGTATTGGATAATATTTGCAAAAAAACGAATAACCTATGGTTGCGATGGGCAGCCATTATGCACGATATTGCCAAACCCCCCACCAAACGATTTGACCCAACTCAAGGTTGGACTTTTCATGGACATGAAGCATTGGGTGCAGCTATGATTCCCCGAATTTTTCGTCGGATGAAGCTACCTATGGATCACAAAATGAAATATGTTCAAAAACTGGTCCGCCTCCACCTGCGTCCTATTAGCTTAACCAAGGAAAATATCACCGATTCTGCCATTCGACGTCTGCTCTTCGAAGCGGGAGATGATATTGACGATCTGATGATTTTGTGCGAAGCGGACATAACCTCCAAAAATCCAAAAAAAGTACAGCGTTACTTGTCCAATTATAACTTGGTTAGAAAAATGCTCAAGGAGGTCGAAGAAAAGGACCGAATCCGTAACTGGCAGCCGCCCATAACAGGTGAAGTTATTATGAAAACTTTTAATATCTCTCCTTCCAAACAAGTAGGCATCATTAAAAATGCCATCCGAGAAGCCATTTTGGATGGAAAAATTGGAAACAATTATGAAGAAGCTTATGCGTTTATGTTAGTAGAAGGAAAGAAAATTGGACTGACTGCAACATGAAACATATTAATCACAAATTGATCTATCTCCTCTTGCTAACCTCCTCTCTCAATAATCTAAATGCCCAGGGTATTCCTCAAACTGCTCTCCTGCTTAAAAAAAAGACCATTGAATCTATAGATACCACTGAGAAAAAACGGTTTTTTAAAAAGGTATTTTAAAGAAAACTATCCCGCTCCTAAAAAAGCGATCATCCTTGCCATTGTCCCAGGCATGGGACAGGTTTATAATAAAAAATACTGGAAATTGCCTTTGGTATATGGTGCCTTGGGGGGCGTTATTTATGCCATTGACTATAATACCCGAAATTATAATAGATATAGAGAAACCTACGAAGCCAAAACTATACCAGGCAGCCACGCTATTGACTACTTTCCAAGCATACCAGACAGTGCGATAAAAGCCAAAAGAGATAATTTTGATAAAAATCGTCAGTTGTCCTGGATTGGTCTATTCGGGTTTTATTTGATTTCTGCGGGGGATGCTTTTGTAGATGCCCACCTAAAAACCTTCGATGTAGATGACAACATAAGCTTTAAACCACTCCTCCATTCTGGTTTTAACAATCCACCGACAATTGGTTTAGGCCTTGCGATCAAACTCTCCAAGTAGCCCAACTTTACATTTCAGGCTTATCCGTTTTCTCAGTTTTTAAAATTAAAAAATATAAATATGTGTAAATGGGGCAAATAGCCATAGTTATACAAAAAGTTCTTTGCTCAGTTTTGTGCTTTTATAAACAATTTTGCCTAAATTTATGCCCAATCGGGAGGAAACTACACAAAACCTACCTGTCAAAAATCCAAGCACCCAAACAACCTTCGTTCGAGAATTTATTTACATAACAAACAAAATTCATTATGTCTGACTTACTTAAATGGATTATTGGAATAATCTTATGGGTACTTCTGACATTGGTTTCGTACAATCGTACCAAAGACTGCCTCTGCGCCAGTCTTCCTTTTTGCAAGCACGAACACCTTGCCGCTACGCCTGTACCTACTGAGGTCAAAAGACTGCCACTAGATTTTAAATGGTCTGATCCCACCGCCTTTGTTAATGATGGTTTTGCAGAATTCAAACAACAAATTCTGCGGGAAAAAGACGGTACTAACCTATTAGAAGTTGTAGGCCTTTACTCTGAAGGAGAAGAAAATACTTCGACCTTTGCGGATATGGGGCTTGCTAGAGCCAACGAAGTCAAGAAATTATTTCTGGGGGATATACCAGAGGAGCGAATTCGATTACGGTCGAGAAAGGTACCCAAGCCAGAAAATGCCGAATCGGGCTATTTTGATAGTGCTAACTTCAACTGGCTACCAGGAGAAGCCCAGCCTGTAGAAACCTTTGCAGATCGGGTCGTCATCCGTTTTCCCTTCAATTCTGTTCAAAAAGAGGTCGATCCAAGAGTAGATACTTACCTAGACGAATTGGCCGCCAGAATTATCAAAACGGGAGAAAATGTAACCATTACCGGTCATACAGATAATATAGGAAGTGATGCTTCTAACCTTTCTTTAAGTGAAAGAAGAGCAAAAATGATTAGAGATATTTTGATTCGAAAAGGAGTAGAACGCACTCAAATTGCCACAACAGGCAAAGGAGAAAGCGAGCCCATTAGTACCAACAATACGGAAGCGGGACGGCATGAAAATAGACGAGTAGTCGTTCGATTGATTAAAAAATGATTCTTTGACCGTTTTTGATTGAATGGTTGGTGTTTTAAAAAAAAAATTTAACAATAAATAAAAACTAAAAATCATGTATTTAGATATATTATTCTTACAACATACTTCCGAAGCCTGCCCGGGGTGTTTTTGGTGTTGGTTTTTTTTGGATGTTATTATCGGGCTTACTGGGTTTATTATTGGGATGGGCTTTATGGGGGAAGTTTAGAGCTATGTTGACCGAGGCACAAGCAGAAATTAAAGATTTGCGCGCTAGATTAACAGCAATGGAAAAAGATTACATGGAGTTAAAATATAAATGGGAGGAGTCAGAAAAAGACAATAAAGGCTTACGGGCTTCTTTACAAAGCTGTGAAGCAGATAAAGCTGCTCTAAGCGCGCAAATGGCTCGCATCAAAGGAAAGACTTCCAATATCGCTAAGCCAGAAAAGACTGGCACACCTCCTCAAAAAGTAGCTGATCTCAGCTACGGTTATAGCAATTATTTTAAACCCGACAATCTTCAAATAATAGAAGGCGTCGGGCCAAAAATAGAAAAACTACTAAAAGCTGCTGGCTATACTAATTGGGGGAAAGTCGCTGCTGCCGGCTATGACGACCTAAAGAAAGTATTAGAGGAGGCAGGTCCAAGGTATAGGATACACGATCCCAAAACCTGGAGCCGTCAAGCCCAGTTAGCCAATGAAGGAAAATGGGAAGAATTGATCGAATTTCAAAAATTTCTGGATACCGGAAGAGACAATACAGGTGATTTTGAAACCCCTTCTAAAGTGGAAACACTCATTGCTAAAAAACTCGGCTTCACCAAAGCAAAACCCGGAGACTTAAAAGTAATAGAGGGGATTGGACCCAAAATTGAAGAACTTCTAAAAGCTGCTGGCATTAATAATTGGGCAGATTTAGCGGCGACTGCTGCAAATAGAATAAAAAAGATTTTGGAAGATGCTGGAGATCGTTATCGCTTAGCTGATCCGACTACCTGGCCGGAGCAAGCTGGAATGGCTGATAGGAAAGAATGGGCAAAATTGAAAGCATACCAGGATTTTTTGAAAGGTGGAAAAACTAAATAAAACGGTCAAAATGCTTAGATCAGCGGGTTTCGGAATCAAACTCCAAAACTCGCTGATATTTTTTAGCCAGAAAAGCAATTCTCCTCGAATTTTACAGCAAATTTGTCTCCTACTAAGAAAACAAAATTCGAAAAGGCTCCCATTTTATAATCTTTATACCAATGCCATTTCTTCTGCAAAAGCCTCTTTAATTGCGTCCACCATATCCAGTTTTTCCCAAAGAAATGTTTCGTAAGTTTTGCCATTGACCGTTTTAATGCCACATTCCCTGCCCATGTGTCCATAAGCAGCTGTTTCAGAGAAAATAGGGTTTTTCAAACCGTATTTCTTAACAATAGCCGCCGGTCGCAAGTCAAATAACTTGTCGATTACTTTAGCAATCTCTCCGTCCGTTTGCACTACTTTGCTGCTGCCATAAGTATCTACAAACAAGCCTACTGGTTCGGCAACGCCAATCGCATACGCAACTTGCACTAAACATTGGTCTGCAATGCCTGCAGCGACTAGATTTTTAGCAATATGCCTAGTGGCATAAGCAGCCGAGCGATCTACCTTGGAAGAGTCCTTGCCAGAAAAAGCGCCACCCCCATGCGCACCTTTGCCACCATAAGTATCAACGATAATTTTTCTACCTGTCAAGCCCGTATCGCCGTGCGGCCCGCCAATTACAAATTTTCCAGTGGGATTGATATGATAAATAATATTTTTGTCAAATAATTTTTGAATGCGCTTGGGCAATTGCTTTTTTACTCGAGGTATGAGAATTTTTTTCACATCTTTGCTGATTACCTCCAGCATTTCTGTCTCTTCTGCAAAGTCATCGTGCTGAGTAGAAATGACAATCGTATTGATGCGCAATGGCATATGATCATCACTATATTCAATCGTTACTTGCGACTTAGAATCGGGGCGCAAGTATTTCATTTTTTTGCCCTCTTTTCGGATAGCTGCCAGTTCTTCCAGCAACTTATGGGAAAGATCTAAAGCCAGAGGCATATAATTATCCGTTTCATTGGTCGCATAGCCAAACATCATTCCCTGATCGCCAGCCCCTTGCTCTTCCTCCGTTCTCCCTACGTCCACACCTTGTGCAATATCAGCAGATTGCTCGTGAATGGCAGAGATAACGCCACAAGAAGTCGCATCAAATTGATATTCAGACTTGGTATAACCAATTCGTTCAATAACTTCTCTAACGGTTTTTTGAATATCCACATACGCATTGGAGCGAACTTCGCCGGCTACCACGACTAAGCCCGTGGTACAAAGCGTTTCGCAAGCAACTTTGGAGTTGGGATCCTGTGCTAAAAACGCATCTATAATCGCATCAGAAATTTGGTCAGAAACCTTATCAGGGTGTCCCTCAGACACAGACTCAGAAGTAAATAAATAGGACATATTCCTGGTTTTTTTATAATTTATTAAAATTGAATAACAAAGATATGGAGAAAAGGGAATAAGCGATAAGGAAGTGCAAAAAACTATTTTCCTAAAATGGCTTATTTCTAGCTTAATAAGAGAAGAAACGCAAGGCTTTTTACATTGTTTCTTTCTCTATTTCCTTCTTTGATAAATTGTAGAATAAAACCATTTGAAATGACAAGCATTTTGAGTGGCTCTATTTAAACACAATTTTTGTTAAAGAATCTTCTATACTATGTACCGTATAAAAAAGTGATTTTTGAGAGGCGTAATTCTTTTCTTGGATAAGTAAAACTCTGCGGGTGGCATGGCTGAAAAGTGGGCGTGGGAGCCATCTTGTAGCTGAGCATTTTTTCAGCCTAGACTTTTTTGCTTCTTTTTTTTTCAATTGTTGATTCTAATTAAGTCGTACTAACCTGATTCTAAAAAAGTCGTGCTAACTTTTTTGATCAAAAAAGTTAGGTTAAATTAACTCAAAAGAGAGTTAATCATCTTGAAATACTGTTTATGACTACGGAAGAACAAAGAATACAAATGATTGAGCTTTCCAACCAAGGCTTAACGGCTCCTCAAGTTGCAGAAAAGCTGAACTGTTCTGTCTGGACGGTTAGGAAGTGGAAACAACGCTTTAAAAAAAAGCGAGCCTACATTCTGAAATGGAGCGACCAGTTACTGGATGCTTATCTAGTTTCTCAACCATCGTAAAAGAACAAATTCTTTACTTAAGGAATGTTCATCCTGGTTGGGGACCTGGTACTATTTGGGAAGAATTAAAGCTTGATAAAAGGTTTGAAAATCACAAAATTCCAAAACCCAGTTCAATAGCCTTATTTCTAAAAAGTAAAGGTTTAACCAAGAAGTACGATAAACATGTGCCCATCCCTAATACGGAGTTACAAAGTGCTCAACATGCTCATCATATTTGGCAAATTGACGGGCAAGGAGCATTTCCTATAGAAGGGATAGGAAGAATACATCTAATCAATATAAAAGATGTATTCTCTAGAACGTACTGTGGGTCTATTCCAAACGCTGCTGGACTTCGTAGTGGATCACCTTCTGGAACGCATTATCAGCATGCTCTTAGAGCAGCTTTTTGTGAATTCGGTCTGCCCAAACGAATACAATGCGATCATGCTAGTGTATTCTATGAAAACAAAGGAAAGTCTCCTTATCCAACTCGATTTCATTTATGGCTGATTAGTTTAGGTATCCCACTTACTTTTAGTAGAAGTAATACGCCAACCGACCAGGGAGTGGTTGAACGAACTCATCAAACCATATTTAATCAAGCAGTGAAAGGAACTACTTTGGAGTCTATTATATCTCTGCATTCTTATTGTAATGAAAGGCGTCAACTTCTAAATGAAGTGCTTCCTTGTTCAACCCTAGGTGGTATTGCCCCGCTAAAAGCTTTTCCAAATGCTAGATTTTCTGGTAAATCCTACTACCCTCAACTAGAAGCACAAATGATTGATTTGAAACGGATCTATCAATTTTTAGCTAAGGGAAAATGGTATCGAAAAGCAGGTAAAACAAAGACCATTCACTTAGGAGGTCAATGGTACTACCTTAAGGATGCACCAAAGCAGTCCGTCCTCCAAATTAGTTTTAATGAAGAAACTAAATTACTTGTCTTCCGCGATGTCAAAGAACAGATAATAGATCAACAACCTATAAAAGGAATTTCTAAAGAAATTTTGATGGGAAAAGACTTTTTTGAAGCTACTCTCCCACCTTTTCAATTGAAACTTCCTCTTACCTGGGAAGATCATTTGATTAGTACGACTTTTTTAGATTCTACTTAGTACGACTTAATTAGAATCAACACAATGAAAAAAAGAAGTCAACATCTAGCTTGCAAATCACTTTTTTATCCAGTTTGGACTATATTTTTAATGTAAACAAATCTAAGTTAAACCAATAGCTCCTCTTTCTTTTAAAATATTTTTATAGCAAATGCTCCCCTTAAAAACTTTAGCAATAAAATGGCTTTTGCCTGCAACTATTTCTACTTTTGCGACCTATTTGAAGAAACGATTAAGGAATTTATCCGTTTTATGCAGTTTGATGTATTGCCAGCTCGCTGTACATTTTCCTTGAAGCAAAAGTACTTATCATTTTGAATCTGTCACCCAAATAAGATGAAAGAAAATATCCATCCTGTTTTTGATCGGTTACTACAACGTAAAGATCGAGAACAAATGCTAAAGCAAAAAAGTAAAGTGCTCTGGTTAACGGGGCTTTCTGGTTCGGGGAAAAGTACCATTGCACAGCATTTAGAAAGAAAACTATATAATGAAGGTTTCTTTGCACAAGTTTTGGACGGGGACAATATTCGTTCTGGCATCAATAATAATTTGGGGTTTAGCGAGACAGATCGAGCCGAA
This sequence comes from Saprospiraceae bacterium, assembly GCA_965222705.1. GTDB lineage: Bacteria > Bacteroidota > Bacteroidia > Chitinophagales > Saprospiraceae > JAFMDF01. Next base: position 115,595 of record CBDCUO010000050.1, read on the forward strand.
AACATCCGCAGAATTGCCGAAGTAGCGAAACTATACCTCCATAGTGGCGTTATTTGTATCAATTCTTTTATCAGTCCAACCAAAGCCATTCGACAAATAGCCCGACAAATCATTGGCGAAACCGATTTTATTGAAATTTATATTAATGCCCCCTTGGAGGTCTGCGAAAACAGAGACGTAAAGGGTTTATACAAAAAAGCCCGAAGCGGAGCGATCCAAGGGTTTACAGGGATAGATGCTCCTTATGAAGCCCCCAAAAAACCCGCTATCGAAATCAAAACCGATGAAAATACGATTGAAGAATCGGTAGAAAAAATTCATCAATACATTTTGCCTTTAATCACTTTAGAAAATTTCAACAATTTATAATAATAAAAAATGAACTATCAATTAAACCATCTAAAAGAATTGGAATCAGAGTCCATTTTTATCCTAAGAGAAGTTGCAACGCAATTTGAGAATCCCGTGTTGATGTTTTCGGGAGGTAAAGATTCTATCTTAATGGTCTATCTGGCAGTAAAAGCTTTCTATCCCGCCAAAATTCCTTTCCCCTTATTGCATGTGGACACAGGGCATAACTTTCAGGAGACGATAGAGTTCAGGGATAATTTGGTCAAAAAATTGGGTACAAAACTCATCGTTGGCTCTGTCCAAGAAGCTATTGATAAGGGAATGGTCGTAGAGGAAAAAGGCTATAATGCTAGTCGCAATGGCTTGCAAACTACCGTTCTATTGGACGAATTGGAAAAAGGAAAATTTGACGCTGCGATGGGCGGTGCCAGAAGGGATGAAGAAAAAGCGAGAGCCAAAGAACGTTTCTTTTCTCACAGAGATGAGTTTGGTCAATGGGATCCCAAAAATCAGCGGCCAGAATTGTGGAATCTTTTTAATGGCAAAAAGCATTTCGGAGAGCATTTTCGGGTTTTTCCCATTAGCAATTGGACCGAACTGGATGTCTGGCAATACCTAGCTTTAGAGGAAGTAGAATTACCTAGTTTATATTTTGCACATAAGCGGAAAGTCTTTGAACGAGATGGTATTCTCCTGGCAGATACAGATATAACCCCTAAAAGACCGACAGAAAAAGTGGTCGAAAAAATAGTACGCTGTAGAACTATCGGGGATATTACCTGTACGGGTGTCTGGGAGTCAGAAGCAAATACTTTAGAAAAAATCATTCAAGAGGTTTCCACTACTAGAATGACCGAGCGAGGAGGACGAGCAGACGATAAACGTTCAGAAACTTCTATGGAGGATCGAAAAAAGCAGGGATACTTCTAAAAGCCTCACAAATAATAGACTTGTTTACAAATAACAAGTCTAATAACGTTTGTTTTTCTTAATTTTAACATTCAATTAATTTACCAATCTTATCATGAGCAGCAGTATAGGACAAGCAGCATCCGATGCAAAAAATCAATTAATGGGTAATCTGGATCAATCAACGGAATTACTGCGTTTTACAACGGCAGGAAGTGTGGACGATGGAAAAAGTACACTTATTGGTCGGCTATTATACGATAGCAAATCTATTTTTGAAGATCAATACGAAGCCATAAAACAAACCAGCGAACGCAGAGGAGAGGAAGGTGTCAATTTGGCCTTATTGACTGATGGGCTAAAAGCAGAAAGAGAGCAGGGCATCACCATTGATGTTGCTTACCGCTACTTTGCCACACCAGCACGTAAGTTTATCATCGCTGATACTCCCGGACACATTCAATATACTCGCAATATGGTAACAGGAGCCTCTACCGCTAATGTTGCCCTTATTTTGATTGATGCAAGAAACGGCATAGTAGAGCAAACCCGCCGGCATGCTTTTATTGCCTCTTTATTACAAATTCCGCATTTAGTGGTTTGCATTAACAAAATGGATTTAGTGGATTATAAGGAAGAAGTTTATAATAATATCAAAGAAGAGTTTGCTCATTTTTCTTCCAAACTGGATGTAAAAGATATTCATTTTATACCCATTTCCGCCCTACATGGTGATAATGTAGTAAAACGTTCTTCCAAAATGGATTGGTTTGATGGCACTACCCTATTGTATTATTTGGAAAACGTACACATCGGCAGCGATCATAATTTTATTGACTGCCGCTTTCCAGTACAATGTGTTATTCGCCCTTATAATGATGATTATCACGATTATCGGGGCTATGCGGGGAGAATAGCTGGTGGTATTTTCAAAAAAGGAGATAAGGTACTATTATTGCCTTCCGGTTTTACCTCTACCATTGCCAAAATTGATAGCTATGACGGCGAAGTAGAAGAAGCCCATCCACCTATGTCTGTCACAATACTTTTAGAGGACGATATGGACCTGAGTAGAGGTGATATGATCGTCAGAGAAAATAATGTGCCGGATGTAGAGCAGGATTTGGAAGCCATGATCTGTTGGTTTACGGATCAATCATTGCAACTTAGAGGAAAATACACCTTGCTGCATACTACCCGAGATGTCCGTTGTATTATAAAGGAAATCCGTTACAAGCTGGACATTAATACCTTGCATCGCAATCAGGAAGATCTAAAAATTGGGATGAATGATATTGCCCGGGTTGTTTTGAGGACGACCAAACCTTTATTTATAGATGCCTATCGAAAAAATAGGATTACAGGCAGTTTCATTCTAATAGATGAAGGAACGAATAACACGGTTGGGGCTGGAATGATAATTTAAAAGATTAGCCCATGCTGGTAGCCATAGACATTGGGAATTCTAACGTTTCCCTTGGAATCAATCAAAATGATAAATGGATTCATTTTTGGCGATATCCTACTATTCGCCACGAATCGCCATTTTTCTATAGTGTGAAAATAAGCAATCATTTACTAGAAGCAAATATTGAAGTCCATAACATAAAGAAAGTGGTATTAAGCAGCGTAGTCCCTTCGCTCACGCTCGTTTTTGAAGAAATCCTACCTGAATTATTCCCCGCTCCGCTTATAAAAATAGGCCCGAACATTTATCCAAAAATCACCTTAAAAATTGACAATCCCAATGAAATTGGAACAGACCTGGTTGCTAATGCCATAGCGGCCAATTCCATTTATAAAAAAGACTGTATTGTGGTGGATTTTGGTACCGCCTTGACCTTTACAACCGTCACTGAAAAGGGAGAAATATTAGGCGTAGCTATTGCGCCTGGCTTGAAAACATCCATTGCCGCCCTTTTTTCTAAAACCGCCCAACTGCCAGAAGTCCCATTGGAGTTGCCCAAAACTCCAGTGGGCAAAAATACGATTCATGCCATTCAAAGCGGCATCTTAATTGGCTATGTAGGGCTGGTAAAACACATGCTGGCAGCCATTCGAAAAGAAGTAGGCACACACTTTATTGCCATCGCTACAGGAGGGCTATCTTCTATTCTGCACCCTTTAAAAGAAGAATTCGAAGCCATTGACATGAAGTTAACAATGGAGGGTTTGAAAATTATTGGAGAAAGCATTGAACAGCTTGACGCTACTGACAATATTACCTATTCAAAATAAGTCGAGTTGTTATGCTATCTATTCTCAAGGGTTTCTTTATTCCATAACATTCCTCCCCAAATAGTTAATATTGTGCATAAAATAACTGTTCCCCAAGCAGTTGAATTTTCCTGCCCTTGTGTGATAGAATAAACATGAACCAATGTAATCAAAATGTTAGAAACGGTAACCCCTAAGAGAATAGCTCTTCTTCCATAGGATTTGGTTGCTTTCATTGCCGAAAAAAAGAGTACACCCAATCCTATCAGCACTGTACCATAACCTCTACCTAATACTTCGCTGACGCTGTTAAATTGTTCGCTAGCAGTCATATATATATCCGTCACCTTCGAAGGGTCTAATAATAAAGGTAATCCAAAAAGAAAACAGACGATACCTTCTATAAGAAAAAAGTTTTTGACGGTCATAATAACAAGTTGGTTTTGTTAAAAATCAAATTTGAATGCTTACAAATGTAATCAAAATAATCAATAATTATTTGCATTATTATCTCAAAAACTCAGCATCTAAACACCGAGCAGGCAATAAACCTAGATAACTAAGCCTTTATACAAAAAAGAACTTGTATAATTTTAATACCTGGAATTTCTTTGATTCTCCCCGATAAAAAGCTATTTTTATAGTTGATATTTCCCTCCAATTCGTTTTCGCCACTTTTACATTTTCCAAAAAAGGATTGGTTAAGCTGCAGGTTTCTAGTGTAGTGATCAGTAATTAGGTGATTAGTGGTTAGCTTAACAAAGTGCTGATTTTTGACCTACTAAGAGATCAAGAAGGTGTTAGAAATTTAATATTTAAATTACTAATTATCAATGCCTTGTATGTTTTTTATCTTTCTTAATATCTCTCAAATTAACCTTTCTTGTATTACCCCTTTAGCAGCATTTTTTTAAAAATGCCCCCTACATAAAAAACAAAAACATGAACACGAAAATTATCGAACAAACGCTTTTGCTATTTCTTTGCCTGTTTGCAACCATTGCCTTAAATGGGCAAATTACTATCGACTATCCCGAATCTATTACTATAGAATGTGGTACTGATTTAGTTCCCGATGAAAATAATGAAGTGCTGGGCTATCCCGACGTAAGCACCTTATGTAATAGTGGCGGGCTAGAAGTCTCCTATATGGATAATTCCAACGGTTTAACAGAATGTGGAGGTACAGGTGTTTTATTGAGGTTTTGGACAGCCAAAGATAACTGCGGTGGATTAATGACCTTATTGCAGGAAATTACCATTGCAGATACGACCCCGCCAGAAATCAATTGCTTGCCGGACCGGTCTATAGAATGTGATGCTCCCCTTAATCCTGAAGACAATCCTGACCTGGGCTTTCCCTCCACCTTAGATTGTGCATCTGAAACAGAAGTAACTTTAACCTATACCGATGAAAATGTAGGAGCAGGCATCTGTGATAATCAACCTGAACAAATTCTACGCACCTGGACGGCTACGGATGCGTGTGGCAATACAGCTACTTGCCAACAGACCATTCGGGTGGGTATTGAGGCATTGATTGTCTTTTGTGAACCCCAGGATTTTATACAGGAGTGCAATGGCCTGGAAGGGAGCATAGCCACTGCTGAATTCTGGGATATAAGCCATGTCACTCAACTAACCAACTGCGCGACCAGTGAATGTGGAGGGATAGAAGTCATAAGCGATTTCGATTTTGGAAGGATTAGCGATGAATGCGGAGTTACAGGTAGTTTTGAAGTTAATTATTTAATAAAAGATGCTTGCGGCAATTCCAAATTTAAATCTGCCATGTTTACTCTACGAGATACCACGCCTCCCCAAGCTTTTTGCGATCCTCTCGATTTCGAAATCAATTGCGAAGGAGATGAAACAGCTGCGTCTAGGGTAGCAAGCTGGCATCAAGAAAATCTGGGCTTTCTCCAAAATTGTCTATTTGATAATTGCGGGAATGTGACCGTCAGTAGCGATTTTGATACCGCCAGCTTTGACATTAATAATATAAATTTTGATTGTACGGATACGGTTGGAATAGCAGTCAATTATATCCTTACAGATGAATGTGGAAATACTGCCATAAAAAAAGCCGCTCTAAAAGTTGTGGACTCTTCCCCACCTCACTTTGAAGGGGTAGCCAGCGACACTTCTGTTGGACCTGGACAAACTGCCCCCCTTACTACCCCTACAGTGCTGGATAATTGTTCCTCAAACCTAAGTGCTGAATTCTCTGAAAATAGGGTGGACAACCCCAATGACGAAGGCTATACTTTGGTGCGCACTTGGACAGCAACTGACATTTGCGGCAATGTCGGAACTACAAGCCAACGAGTCATGGTATTAGACCCAGTTTTAGCACTGGCTTGCACTTCAACTGAAGTGCAAGTATCTGATGACCAAATTGTTATTTCTAATTTGCAAGCTCCTAACGAAATTGTAAAGGTATTCAACATCAATAAAGCGATCGTTTATAATTGTTTTAGAAACTGTGGAGAAGTACAAACCACCAGGCCTCTACCAGAAGGGGTTTATGAAGTGGATGTCGAATATTATACAGCCACTTGGCAATTCATTTGCGATGCTATCATTCCCATAACGATTGGAGCAGCAGATGACTGTGCCAATCCTAATTGCGAAACTACCGCCCCTGTGTTCACTGTTGTACCAGCAGATATAACCGTTGATTGTGCCGCCGTGCCGCCCCCCGCTTCCCCCTCTGCTACAGACAATTGCGACGATAATGTTACAATTACCCTAGAAGAAAGTGGAAATGGAGATTGCACTAGTGACTATTTCATTACTCGAACCTGGACGGCTACTGATGACTGTGGAAATATAACTACGGCGCAACAAATCGTAAATGTTATTGCTAACAACAATTCAAATTGTGGCACTAATCCCTGCGAAACCACTCCTCCAGTTTTAAATAACATCCCCTCAAACGTTACGGTTAATTGCGATGAAATCCCAAACGTCCCTGTAAACATTACTGCTACTGATAACTGCGATACGAATGTAGAAATAGCTTTTGAAGAAAGCCAAACAGCCGGCAGTTGCGCCGAGGGTTATGCCATTACTCGAACCTGGACGGCGATAGACGATTGCGAAAATACGGACATAAGAGAGCAAATCATACAGGTATTGGGCGATAATACTCTTCCTTTTGACACCATTCCCGACAATGCTTGTGCTGCTATTGAAATCAGCATAGGCACAAATTCTTTCGATTTTTTCAACTTAAATGCGCCCAATAAAATTGTAAAGGTTTTTGATGAAAATTATATAGTCGTTTTACAATGCGAGGGAGATTGCGGCACAGAATTGAGCTTTTCCTACGAAATACCCGGAACCTATTTCGCTGATGTTCAACTATATACTGCTGACTGGGTATTCATTTGTGAAACCAGGGAAACCTTGGTTTTGCAAAATGGGAGTGAAAATTGTGGAGCTAATCCCTGTGAATTAACCCCGCCTGTTTTAAGCGGAATTCCAACAGACATTAGTGTTAATTGTGATGAAATTCCTAGTCTTCCTGACAACATTTCAGCGAGTGACAACTGCGATACGAATGTAGAAATAACTTTTGAAGAAAGCCAAACAGCCGGCAGTTGCGCCGAGGGTTATATCATTACTCGCACCTGGACGGCGATAGACGATTGCGAAAATACCCACTCCTTGCAGCAAATTATTACAGTAAAAGGAGAGGGCAACGCCGATGCTGAGGCTTGTAGCAATGTTCAAATTACAGAAGCACAAAATGGAATCTTATTTACCAATCTAAGCATGACAAATTCAATTATCAAAGTCTTTAGTGAAGATTATCAAATCTTATTCGAATGTTTCGCAAATTGTGAAGAAATGGTGATAGCTCCTGTTAATGGTTTTGGAATATATCATACAGATGTTCAATTCTATACCAATGACTGGCAATTCCTGTGTGAAGATAAAAGGGACATCAGTATTTCTCCAGACAGCCCCGCAGACATTTGTGAACTGGCCAATTGTCCTACGGACACAACGACCAACCCAAACCCTGCCTGTACAGACATTGAAATTAGTGCCACCTCGAATCAAATTAGCATTACTGGTTTAACTGCTCCCAATGAAATCCTTAAGGTCTTTAATGAAAATTATGATTTGTTGTACGAATGTATTGGCAACTGTACTCAGTCTATTGCAGTGGTTAATCTAGCTACGGGAAATTACCAGGTCAATATTAATTTTTATAATGAAGATTGGATGCCCATTTGTGAATTAATCGAACCCATTTCGCTGAACGCTAATTTATCCGACCCAAACCCAGCAGAACCGGCCTTTTTGGCTTTAAGAATTCCGATGGACAAGTTTCTCTATTTCCAAATCCTGCGACTAATGAAGTCACACTCACTTTAAAGCCTTTTGCTGGCAAGCAAGTATATCTGAGTATCTATGATCAATTTGGGCGGCAACTTTGGCAAAAAAATATTGAAAAAGTAACCAAAAAAGTGGAAAATATTCCTCTAACCTCATTTAGTAGTGGGGTTCATTTTCTACATGTCCAATCGGAAAGAAATGGGTCTATGGTGAAAAAGTTGCTAATTAACAAAATAAAATGATAAAGGTTTGGGCAATAGCTTCTCTCTCGAAGTCAATAAGCCCTCCCTTTTTTAAGCCCCGACACAACGCTGACTTGCCCTCCTCAAAATCCACACATATAGAATAATTCAAAGGAGTCACCTCTCTCTTGAAAAGTAATACTCGTTTTTAAAATTTAATTACATTTTAAATTAGGGAAGTTTCTTGCTTCGGCCATAGAATTCATTTAGTACAAACCGATTATTTTTAGAAATAAAAGCAACCTGATGCTTTAAAACCAGTTTAACATTTTTATTCTTGTTATTTGATAAAAATTTATTTAAATTGTTTAGAAATTATTAATTCCTAGCAAATCGACCACTTTATTCAAGTTATCCTACAGTCATTCAACCCACAGTCCTATCGGGAAAGATTTTGGAAAAGTATTTAACTGAATAGAAGTAAAATTCTGTAGTCTAATATTTTATCCATAAACAAGTGTTTCGAATCGCCCCACAATCTAAACGACTATAATTAACCGAACTGGCAATGCCTTTTTGTTAAGCATTAAAGCCATTTTAATATAAAGATTTATTCATAAAGAATTGATATAAAATCAGTTAAAAATATTTTTATTTCATATTGCGTGAAATAAATTTTTTTAATGTTAAAATTCGGATTACTTGATATAAGCGACATCTTATAATTCCAACAAGGTCATGAGCAATAAAAGACATCCAAAATTTATTAGTGGACTATTATTTATTTCTGTTTTCATTTCCTGCGGGCATATTGTGTATCAGCAACAAAATTATCTGCCCCCTTTTATGAGCATTGCCCCTGATTGGGCAGATACTACCTTGCATTATCTAAGTTTAGAAGAAAAAATTGGACAACTATTTATACTTCAATCAAATTTAGACCAGACAACTCATACCCGTCGGCTAGTGAACGCTATGCGGCCGGGTGGCGTCATTATTTCAGGTACGACAAAATCTAATTACCTCGAAGCGATCCATACTTTTAGAATGGATTCCCCAATTCCATTGCTGGAAATTTCTGAGGAATTGGTTTCTATTAATAATCAGTTTTCTGACAAACTACACTACCCTTCTAATGCCAGCCTAAGCCCTGTTTCCAATAATTATTTAGAAAGATCATTGCATCGACAATTGGTAAGCGATTGTAAATTACTGGGAATAAATGCCAGTTTCTCTCCCAATATTCAGTCCTTTAAAAGCACTTTTAAACAACAACTGGAATCCGCTAACACCTTAGAATTAATCAGTCGGGCAAGCCAAAAAGTAGAAGAATTGCAGGAACGAAAAATTTTGTCCATTGCTAATGCTTTTGATATTTATCTAGACAGCATTGCAGACTCTACTCTAATTAAAAAAGGATTTCTAAATGATTATAAGCCGCTAATAATCAGTGGATTATCAGGGATATTGATCGACCAAAAAGTATTTGAAGGGGATTCTATTAATCATCGTTTGCCTGAATTTTTTAAGACTTTTCTACAAAAACACTTAAAATTTGAAGGCCTCCTTTTTGGAAAAATAAGCGAAAAAACTACTCTGAAGGAATTGCTCTATGCCGGAACGGATGTCTTTATTGTCAAAGAAAAAGAATTAGAAAAGAATGTGGCGCAGTTAATAAATTTGGTGCATACGGAGCTAATCAGCGAAGCAGTTATTGATGCCAAAGTCAGGAAAATTTTAATGGCAAAAAAATGGCTCGGCTTAGATAAAAAAGTGTTTAGAAAATTAGTGGAAAATACAGAATCTAATCAGGGAAATGATCGCTCGGAGGAACTATTAATTCGCAGTTTATATGAACAATCTCTCGTACTGACCAATAACCCAGACAGTATAGTCCCCCTAAAAAAACACTTATGGCAAACAGTTCAGGGTCATCCATATAGGTAAAAACAGTCTGCGAACCTTTCAAAATAGTTTTTTTAACTACGCCAATTTTAGTACGCATTTATATCGTCCTCAAAAAGACGGTAGTATCAATCCGTTGGCTTTCAACCCGATTAAAAAAGGAGCTTTTATCGTTACCCTTGAAGATATTGATTTATCGCCGACTATCCATCAACAATTTTTAAACTCCCTCCACAAAATTAGTCAGTCCAGTCAAGTTATCTGCGTTAATTTTGGCAACCCTGCCAATCTGGCCTTACTGGATACGAGCATTGCAGCGATCCAAATTTTTGAGAGTAATAAATTGACCCAATTATTTGCTCCCCAGTTGCTATTTGGAGCCATTACTGCCAAAGGAAAATTACCACTAGATATAACACCCAATATGCCAAAGGGAAAGCAAATCCGCACTTCCGTAATTCGGCTGAAGTACACCATACCGGAGGAGGTGGGCATTCCCGCTCCTAAATTGGTCGGTATTGATGCTATTGTCCAGACGGCTATTCGAGAAAAAGCGATACCAGGCTGTCAGGTCGTAGTTGCCAAAGAGGGAAAAATTATTTACTCTAAGACTTTTGGGTATCACACCTATCGGCAGCAGCAACGGGTGGAAAAAACGGACTTGTATGATGTTGCTTCTATTACGAAAGTGGCAGCAACTACGCTGGCGGCGATGAAATTATATGAAGTAGGAAAAATTGACCTAAGACAATCGCTGGATCAGCAAATGGAGCTTCCCAAAGGTGCCACTATTAAAAAAATTTTATTAAAAGATTTGTTTATTCACAAATCCGGTTTACAGCGCAACATGCCCATTGCGGCCTACCTGAATAATAAGGGTTATCCAAGAAATTGTACACCTTTTTTCTGTAGAACTCCGACCGCACAGCATTCTTTGGAAGTAGCCAGCGATTTTTATTTTAACCCCTCTTATCTGGATTCCATTTGGCGGGATGTTAGCCATTTGGAAAGAAAATATAAATATAGAAGATACCTTTATAGCGATGTGAATTTCTATCTAATTCACCGATTAATAGAAGAAAAAACGCGTTCCAAACTGGATGATTATGCCAAATGGAATTTTTACCAACCTTTAGGGTTGCGCTACTGTACCTATAAGCCCCTGGAGCGTTTCCCCGCAGATATTATTGTTCCTACCCAAAAAGATCGCTTTTGGCGAAAAAACCTGGTTAGAGGGTATGTACACGATGAATCAGCAGCTATCTTGGGTGGGGTTGGAGGCAATGCTGGGCTTTTTGCCAATGCAGAAGACCTGGCTGTTTTATTCCAAATGCTCTTAAATGGCGGACAATATGGTGGAGAACGATTCATTTCTCAAAAAACCATTGATTACTTTACTTCTTCTAATCATGGGAACCACAGAGGGCTTGGTTTTGATAAAGGCAGGTATAATTATACGGTATCCAAAGAAGCTTCTTTAGACACTTACGGTCATTCTGGTTTTTCCGGTACTTGTGTTTGGGTGGATCCACAGGAGGAGTTAGTTTATGTTTTCTTATCCAATCGAATACATCCCGACCCTAAAAACAATACAATAAAAAAATCGAGGGTTCGACAACGAATTCACCAAGTTATCTATGATGCCATTGAGTCTGCAAAAGTAAGTCCTCTATTAGTAACAAATGAAGCAGAATAAAAATGCAGTTTGAAACAAACAGATTTAGTCAACTACGGTTATTTTTAGCATATTGGTGCGATGGCGTTGGTGGATTGGCATGCTTGCCAGGTTAATTACCACATCTCCTGATTTGAGTTCCTTTGCTTGTTTTAAAATTTTCATCACGTCTTCTATCGTTTCATCTGTAGTAGAAAATTTATCGTAATAAAAACATTTAACCCCCCACACCAGATTTAAAGTAGAGAGCATATAATCCTGATCTGAGAATATAAAAATTTCAGAAGGTGGGCGAAAACTGGATACCTTAAAAGCGGTGTAACCAGAAGTAGTCATGCCAATAATCGCTTTGGCCTTAATATCTTCGGACATTTTAGCAGCATTTAGACAAATAGCATCCGAATAGAAAGTCCTAGACTTTTTGGACGGCTTAGGCCTTTTCCCCAAAATAGAATAGTGCTTTTCCGTTTCTGCGATAATTTTATTCATCGCTTCGACCACCTTTATAGGGTGCTGGCCAATTGAAGTTTCTCCACTTAACATGACCGCGTCTGTGCCATCTAGCACTGCATTAGCAACATCTGTAATTTCCGCCCGAGTAGGAGAGGGGTTATAAATCATGCTATCCATCATTTGGGTAGCGACAATGACAGGCCTGGCTCGCTGAATACAGCGATTGATAATATCTTTTTGAAGAGAGGGTAATTGTTCCATTGGGACTTCTATGCCCAAATCGCCCCGAGCAACCATGATCGCATTGGATTCGGCAATGATTTTGTCAATTTTTTCGACAGCTTCGGGCTTTTCTATTTTGGCAATTGTCTTAGCAGGATGTTTTTTAGCCTCTATTTTTCTGCGCAATTGCTTCATATCTCTGCCGGATCGAACAAAAGAAAGAGCAATCCAATTGATCGGTTGGGTCAAAATAAAATCTAAATCCTTTTCATCCTTTGCTGTCAAAGAGGGTAGCGAAATTTTAGTGTTGGGCAGATTAACACCCTTGTTGGAAGAAAGCACTCCGCCGAATAAAACTTTTAGTCTAACGGTATCTTTTTTATTGGTTTCGACTACTTCAAACTCCAATTTGCCATCATCTACCAAAACCTTTTCGCCAACTTTCACATCCTCGGCAAATTGCTCATAGCTCATATAAATTTTTTCCTTCGTTCCGATGCACTCTTCATTAACAAAGGTCAAAATATCTCCTCTTTTTATGGGTAAAGCATTATTTTCTATTTTTCCCACTCTGAGTTTAGGCCCTTGCAAATCAGCCAAAATGCCGATATACAGATTATATTTTTCGTTGATGTAGGCCACATGATTAATGACTTTTAAGTGATCGTTATGCGTTCCATGCGAGAAGTTCAATCGAAAAATATTGACACCAGCTCTTACTAGTTTCAGCAATTTGTCATAAGTATCGCAAGCAGGGCCAACCGTTGCAACAATTTTAGTATTTTGGTGATCTACAATATCCATAACTGCCGTTAAAAGTTTCCAAAAATAAGGGAAGTAGCGATGAGGTAACAAATCCGTCTAAATTGACAGAGTTATTGTTTTGTCGCTACTAAGTGTAAAATTTACAATAATTAAGTCGCAAATGTAGCTGATCTAATGGAATTATTGGCAAAATGCGGCTTTTTAATTATCAAGGAGAAAAGTTGTAAAAAGGTTTTTACCGAATGGGATACTAATAAGTTTAATATTTTGTTAAAATTGGTGACAGTAGGCAAGAACTTCAGTCAGTTATTTGGGAATGGCGTTGGAAAGAAAGATTTGAAAATAGGGTCATATTTGAAAGTCTAGTTTTTGTTTTGCAAAAAATTATATTTATAAAATATTTAAAATTAATTGTTTATAATTTTTGTAAATAAAAAAAAAAGGAAAACCTTTGGTCATACCATTAGTTATGATTTACTTTGCAGCGCATTTAATTAATCTAAAGTGAGTTAATATGTCAAACATTTCAGAAAGGGTCACTAAAATCATAGTTGACAAATTAGGCGTGGACGAGTCAGATGTTACTCCTGACGCAAGTTTTACCAATGATTTAGGAGCAGACTCCTTAGACACCGTAGAACTAATCATGGAATTTGAAAAAGAATTTGATATTTCTATTCCTGATGAAAGTGCTGAAGAAATTCATACCGTCGGTGATGCAGTGAATTACCTGGCAGGAGCCGTTGCCTCCTAAACAATTAGGTATTAAAACTACAAAAGACATTTTTTGAAAAGGCAATAAGGTGTATTAGGTAAAAATGCCCATTATCATAAACCTTTATATTTTGAGCATTTCTCAAACTTTGACTACCACTTTGATTCAATTTTTTAAGAATAATAATTATCAAGTATTATTCCTTTGAATTAAAGAACGAAATCGAATCTTGAGCCTTACCAATCAAGTATTTATACCTTTATTTTTCTCGTATAAAACCGCGAAGCATCCGTTAACTGACAAGGTGCTTTGCGGTTTTATATTCTTGATTAATCATTAGACCAACCGTTTTAATAGCAATACAAAATAAATTTCACGCTTTTGTGAGTATTGCTTATGAAATATATCCTTACTACTACACATATCTATTTTCATGAAAAGAGTTGTAGTTACTGGCCTTGGAGCAGTTACCCCTATCGGCAATAATTTACCAGAGTATATAGAAGGGCTGAAAAAAGGGATCAGCGGAGCAAATGAAATTACGCATTTTGACGCGAGCGAATTTAAGACAAAATTTGCCTGCGAGGTAAAAAATCTCGATGTATCTGCAATTCTGGATCGAAGAGAAATCCGTAGGATGGATTTATTTACGCAATTTGCGATGATAGTTGCAGAAGAAGCGATAACGGATAGCGGCCTAAATATTGGCAAGATTGATCTAGATAAAACGGGAGTAATATGGGGATCAGGAATCGGCGGACTAAAAACATTGGAAGAAAATATTGCCAACCATGCTACTGGAAATGGAATCCCTCGATACAACCCTTTTATGATTCCCAAAATGATTCCCGATATTGCGCCAGGTCTCATTTCTATCAAATATGGATTTAGAGGCGTTAATTATGCCACTGTTTCTGCTTGTGCTTCTGCTACTCATGCCATTATCAGTTCTTTCGATGCTATTCGAATGGGGCGGGCTAAGATAGTATTGACAGGAGGGTCTGAGGCAGTCACTACTATGACCGGAATCGGTGGTTTTAATGCAATGAAAGCCCTTTCTACCCGAAATGATGACTTCAAAACGGCTTCTCGACCATTTGATAAAGACAGAGATGGCTTCGTACTAGGAGAAGGGGCAGCCGCTTTAATTCTAGAAGAATACGAACACGCAAAAGGGCGAAATGCAAAAATATATGCAGAAATAGCAGGTGGTGGAATGACTGCTGATGCTCACCATATGACAGCACCACATCCAGAAGGATTAGGTGCAAAAAGTGTGATGAAAATGTCATTAGCAGATGCAAAAATGAATCCTGAAGATATAAGTTACGTAAACGTCCACGGAACCTCAACCAGTTTAGGTGATATTGCTGAATCAAAAGCGATTCGGGAGGTGTTTGGGGTGCATGCTTATAAGTTAAACATCAGTTCTACCAAATCCATGACTGGTCATTTACTCGGTGCTGCGGGTGCAATCGAGGCAGTTGCAGGAATACTTGCAATCGCAGAAGCTTTTATTCCTCCAACCATTAATCACTTTACAGACGATCCTGAGATAGATAATAGACTCAATTTTACTTTTAATGAAGCACAATCCCGAAAGGTAAAAGCTGTTTTGAGCAACACCTTTGGCTTTGGAGGGCATAATGCTTCTATAATTTTTAAGAAAATGTAAGTTATTTTAGTTAACTTGCGATTAAGACGAGAAAGTTAATTGGGCAGGATGGTTTAAGTATTAAAAAAAAGTCCTAATTCTTTAATTATCCAGACACTTTGCCGTGAAGCTTTATTCACTGCAAAGTGTTGCAAGATTTTTTTTGAATACTTAAGCTAGATTTTAATAATCAGTTGCCTGCATTCCCCTTATTATCTTTCCGCTTATTTTATTCCAAAGTTGGTTTTATTACTAATGGTTCAAAACAAAAGTAGTTGATAGTTTAGAACCCTTAAGAGAAATTGGGACCCATTCATTTTTGAATGCCCATTTTACTTTGTATTAATTTAACCAACATTCTCATGCCTGATAGTGATTTTTTAGCTGCTCCGATCAGGGTAGTTTATTGATTACTACTCATGAGTAGTTAATTAAAACAGCTTCTTGAAAGTGGCAATTTTTATCATGAATTTTTATTCCATTATTTGTCTTTGACGTATCAGTATGCTTAAGCTTTGTTTTTGACCACAAAAGAGTGGGTTTTTTCACCCAACAGATGAAATTTAAATAAGCTCTTAAAAGAAATAAAGAAGCTTAGGCACCCGCGGTTTTTGATAATTCGTGATTTTATTATGCCCGATTTTTTGATTATTAAAATTATTACTAGTGTGGGCTTAATTAAGCAAATTTACAATTTCTATTTCTCGGAAGATCGACAATTTGCCCGTCGGTTAAAAAGTATTATTGGCTTCACTCCTTCCAATATGTCTTTATATAAACTGGCTTTTTTTCACAAATCCACCTCTTCGCAAAAAGGATATGCTATCCAAAACAATGAGCGGCTGGAATATTTGGGCGATGCCGTTTTGGGAACCATTGTAGCAGAGTATTTATTCAAAAAATATCCTAACAGTAATGAAGGCTTTTTAACTAAAATGCGCTCAAAAATTGTCAAGCGAAAATCGCTAAATCAAATAGGAGACAAAATGGGATTAGACGTATTATTAGCAGAATACAATAATACGCGCTTGAGCCGCTCCATGCTGGGCAATGCTGTCGAGGCTTTGGTAGGTGCAATCTACGTGGAACGAGGGTATGTGCGGACTAAAAAGTATGTGGTAACTAAAATTCTGCGCCGTTATTTGGATATTCACGAATTGGAGAAAAAAGACGATAATTTTAAAAGCCAACTGCTGGAATGGTCTCAAAAAAACGGACATTCTGTGGCGTATAAGGTCCTGGCGAGGTATAAATTCGAGAAAAGGGATCGCTTTAAAGTCGCTGTCTTGGTAGATGGAGAAAAGGTGGGAACGGCCGATGATTTTAATAAAAAAAGTGCCGAGCAAATTGCCTCTGAAAGAGCATTGGTTTCCCTTGGAATTCATGCCAATGGAGTGATGCAGAACTAACATAAAATGAGGTCTTGCCCGACCATATTACATAGCTTCTATATTTTCTTCCGTTTAAAAAGCTTTTCAGTCTGTTTACTAAAGAACAATTACTCCATTTAGCTCCCGACACAAGTACTGTCGAAAAGGGAAAAGCTTTAGCTTCTATACAATTTTGGAAGTTTTTAGAGGGCAATCCGACAATGGTTTGGGGAGCGTGCAAAAGCAGAGGGGTCAATTATTACAAGACCATTTTCCATTCCAAAAAACAGGTTTTTAAATGTACTTGTCCTAGCCGCAAATATCCTTGTAAACATGGCTTGGCACTTGCGTTCTTACTAATAGAACAACCCGACGGATTTCGAGTGACAACGGACACTCCTACCTGGGTGAATGAATGGCTTAAAGCTGGAATGCCCACGACTAAGATTCTTACGTCAGCAGAAAAAATGCTCAAAGCAGCACAGCGACAAAAAAACTTCTCCAAAAGATTGAAACAAATGTCAGCTGGACTAGAAGAGCTTGAAAACTGGATATTGGATACCTTAAGGCAGGGCATTGCTTCGCTAGAACAACAACCCCTTTCTTTTTGGAAAGAGATTTCTTCTAGAATGGTGGATGCTAAATTAGGAGGGATTGGCAGGCGAATTAGAGCGATTCCTTCCTTGATCAATGCCAGTAAAAAATGGCCGGATAAAGTGCTGGAGGAACTTGCTTCTTACTATCTTCTAATAAGAGGAATGCGAAAATTAGAGGAATTGCCGCTTGATTTACAGCAAGATTTACTGGCTTATGCCGGTGTAAACACTAGAAAAGAAGAACTTTTTCAATATGGTCAATTACTCCATGATACTTGGATGGTAATAGCCCAATCGGAAGGGGTAGAAGAAAGCCTAAATTATCGAAAAACCTGGTTATATGGCTGGAAGACTCGCAAATATGGATTGGTATTGGATTTCGCCTGGAGTAATAACCCCTATTCTGAAATCTACCGCTCGGGCAGCGTTTTTGAAGCCAACGTAGTTTATTACCCTTCCAATACTCCTTTAAGAGTAGCGATAAAAGATAAAATACTTTTAGATAAACATATTAAAAAAATCATTGGTTTCGAGTCCTTTGCCCTCTTTTTGGATTATTATGCCACCTTTATCGCTGCTAACCCTTGGCAATTAAATTTCCCTTGTTCTATTGAAAAGGTGACTCCCAATTTGGCTCAAAATGAACTGGTGCTGCTAGATCGCCAAAAAAAGCAAATCCCCGTCTTAAGCCAAAGAAAAAAAACATGGACAATACTAGCCCTTAGCGGTGGACATCCCATAAACATTTTTGGAGAGTGGACGGGCGATCATTTTATTCCGCTGAGTCTAACCACTAATAACTTATTTGTGCAATTATGATTTTTTCAAATTAGTAAGCTCCGCTGCCTGTAAATTGGCATTGATATTGCACCCTTTTTATCGGCCTACCCTCCTTGAATTTGCCAATTTTTAAGCAACTAGCAAGCAGTGATTGGAACTATCTGCTATTTTTTCCCTCTTTTCGACTTACTTAATTAATTTAAAATTGCCTAGAAGCATCCCTCCATAAAGGCTTAAATATTTTTACTATGAAAATAAAGCACCTTCTTACTCTGTGTCTGGTTATTTTTATGACCAATTTCTTTTTTATCACCACTGCCACTGCCCAACTTAAATTAAAACTACAATGGGTTCCTGCCGAAAACCTATGGGGCGTTTATGTAAAACCCGATTCAACGATTCAACCCAGCCAAAATGTCTTTGTGGGTTCAGGACAAATAACTCTTGTCGCTCCAAATGGTTTTGAAATTACCAATGTAACAAGCTATATGGGAGCCTGGGTCTTAAATGCACGCGCAAATGGACCGGTAGAGAATCCGGAGATGGATTATATTTCTTTTGGCATCCGAACCAGCGAAGCTATTTCTACTTTGGGCTCTGCAGAAGAGGTTTTAATTTTAACTATACGAACAGAAGAAGGCACAACATGCCCAGATACTCTACACCTGATAGATAGTGAAGACCCTTTTGCCAAAAATCCTAACTCTTTGAATACCAACCCTGGCAATGATTTGCAAATGGTTGATTTAGGCAATCGCAATGCTATTTATCAATATTCAGAAAACTATGCGTCAAATGCCTGGAACTGTAATTCGTCAGAAAATCTCTCTACTTCCCTTCTTGACATTGAATCAAAGAAAGTAATAAAAGTGTTCCCCAATCCATTTAAAGAGCAGTTAGTCTTTGAATTGATTGAAAAAGCGCAAGTATCAAATTTGCATATTCAACTATATGACAATTTTGGCCGCTTATTGCGTGCAGAACCCTTGGTTGGTAATCACCTAAGAGTTGAAGTGAACCCCGAAACAGCACTGTATTTTTACCAAATTATTGATTTGGACCAAAATAAGATGATCGAATCGGGAAAGTTAATAAAGCACTGATGAGAGTTCAAAATCCTCTAAAAAACAGGCAAACTAAATATTTCAAGGAGATTTTCGTTATTTTTACAGAAAAGCTAAAATTGCAAAAGACAAACAATGAAAAGATTACTTTTTTTATTTTTATTTTTTCCTGTTTTATTATTTGGACAATATTTTGAAGCGGGCGTCTTAGTAGGCGGCTCTAATTATTTAGGAGAGCTATCCGCTAATTCAAGTCGCTTTTATTTAAAAGAAACAAACCTGGCCGCCGGTGCTTTTATAAAATATAATTTGAACCACCTGGCAGCACTCCGCCTGCACCTAAATTATGCTGCCGTATCAGGGGCAGATGTCAACTCTGGAAATACGGAAATTATCAACCGAAACCTAAGCTTCCAGTCTAACATATATGAAGTAGGCTTAATCGGAGAGTTTAATATTTTAGGTTATGAACCCTATAACTATGTTTCCCCCTTTTCGCCCTACTTATTTGGCGGAGTTGCTTTTTTCAGGTTTAATCCACAAGCGGAGTTAGACCAACAGCTATTTGATTTGCAGCCGCTTGGGACAGAGGGGCAGGGACTACCAGACTTCCCTGAGCGTAGCCCTTATAACCTTACTCAAATAGCCGTTCCTTTTGGTATTGGTCTAAAATATACTTTGTCAGAATCTTTGAATATTGGTTTTGAAATAGGAGCGAGGAAATTGTTTACAGACTATTTGGACGATGTAAGTTTAACTTATCCGGGAACGGAAGCCTTCAATGCAAACGACGGCAATGAGTTGGCTGCCCGATTAAGCGATCGAAGCTTGGACACTGCTCTTCCTGGGCAAGCTCGAGGGGATGCCAAGGGATCAGATTGGTATTTTATTACAGGGATAACACTTTCCTACAATTTTCTTGACAATGGGTTAATTGGAGGCCGAAAGCGATCCAAAGGAGGAAAATCAGGCTGTCCTACTTTCTAAAAACAATGCAGGACTTCTAAGAGAAAAAACAAAAAGGGCAAGTTGAAGTTTCAGCTTGCCCTTTTTTAAAGTTAAATTATTGCCAAAAACTCAAGGCCTACTGGCAACTTTCTCTTTTTAGTTTACAGAAGCAGCCAACTCTTTGCCCGGTTTAAATTTAACTACATTCTTGGCTGCAATAGTAATAGCTTCTCCAGTTTGAGGATTTCTACCCGTTCGAGCAGGACGATTAGTGACAGAAAAAGTTCCAAAGCCTACAACGGCTACTTTATTACCATCTTTAAGACTAGTGCCAATGGCTTCTAATACAGTATTCACAGCATCAGCAGCTTGAGCTTTGGTAAGGTTGGCAGACTCTGCTACCCTGTTGATTAAATCTCCTTTGTTCATCTTAAATTAAATTTTAAGTGCTTTAAAAAAATTGGCGCAAATGTATGTGCTTCGGATTTTAAAAACAAATCTTTTGTAAAAAAAGGTTGAGAAATCCTTTATTTATGCCAGTTTTAAGTCATTTGCTGTTTTTTCTTTTTGCAAATATAGAAAGTTTATTTAAAAAATAAACAAATTGTTTTTATTATTTTACTTTTTTTTAAACAACCCAAATTTTATCAACTTAAATGCTTGATAATGAATAAGCTGACAAATTTTTTATCATTCATACATTTTTTTACTTTTCCTATTTTTAAGAAAATATATTTTAAAATGAGTGAAAACTCTATCCATTCGATGAACATTTTACAACAAATGTTAAGAAATTCTTAAAAGAAAAAAAATTGCGCAACTTGCCTTGCTTCTGTTTGTCTTTTCAGATGTAAAGTCTGGCAACTTCAGCTATCTTAAAACATAGGCTTGCTATTTAAAAAATGATTCTTTGGCAAAAATCGTGTTTTGGAGGAATCAAAAGATTTGTCCAAGAAGAAAAAAAAATAAAAATATGAGATACCTAATCCTTTTTCTGGCAATGATGCTTTTTTCATCCGAGCGGCTAGCTGCACAATGCAAGGACTGCCAAGCTTTTTTGGGCATTTATTCCAATAGCATATCTAAAAAAAAGGCGAAAAAACTAGGATTTGACAATGACAATGGAAGTTATGTCACCTCGGTTATTGGTAATACGGCTGCTGAAAAAGCTGGATTACAGCCATTTGATTACATATACGGCATTGATGCGTATAGAACGGATTATGACCGGTCTTTAACTGCCATTTTGAGGAAATATGAACCAGGGGACAAAGTGAATTTGCATTATTATAGAAATGGACAAAAACAGTCCAAAACCATTGAGTTAGGCAAACGGTCAGATGCCAAGCGGAAAAAAATAAGTAGAGAAGAAGACCCTTTTTTTGGAGTCGAGCAAAGCCACGGATATACATCAGAGGAAGTAAACGGAGTGCGAGTTAATGTCGTTGCAAAATCCTCTGCGGCTAACTTGGGATTAAAAGATGGCGATATTATTACTGAGATAAATAATTTTCCGATTTTAGATTGGCATGATATGGGTGCGGCAATTGATATGCTAAAGGTCGGAGAAACAATCAACGTTGACTATATTAGAGGTAATAAAGCAGCTAGTGGAGCAACCAGTATTTTGTCTTTGGCTGACACCAAGCCCAGGAATGCTTACGCTTATGATAATGATAATGATGAAGGAAAAGGTTATAATTTTGACTTTGACCTTGATAAAAGCTTCGAAAATTGGAATCCTCGTTTTTCTGCCGAAAAGCGAGAAGTAGCAGGAATGTCGGCAGAATTGAGCGATATAGCGGCAAAAGAGCTAGAAAACATAGGCGAAGAGCTGGAAATAAATTCAGCCCTGCCTAATAACTTATCTGTTCAGTCTCTAATATTGTCTCCCAACCCAAATAAAGGAATGTTCGATCTGCAATTTAATCTACCAGATAAGGGCGCTACTACGGTAGATATTTATAATTCTGACGGACGAAATATTTATAATTACGAGTTGAGTAATTTTTCTGGCAAATTCGAAGACCAAGTCGATATTTCTCAAAATGGGACCGGTGCTTATTATTTGAAAATTACTCAAGGTAATAAACAAATGATCAAAAAAGTAGTGCTAACTACTTCTTAAAAAACAAATGCGCTTTTGCATTTGTACCTCAAGCTGCAGTTGTAAGGGTTTTTCTCATAAAATCATTATGAACTTCCCTGCCTGCAGGTTTGTTCATTTTGAACTGAATGGAGGTGGATAGAGAAAGTAATATTTTCTATTCGCCTCTTTTTAGTTAATCTACTACTTTCCACCTACTTTTTTGGAAAACGGGACTGTTTTTTTGCTAAATAGGCATATTTTTTTATTCTTTGGGTTTTTAAAATTGTAGCTCAAAATCCAATTCGATATGATAAGCCGAACACAAGCTCGAGAGATACTAAATTCTTACACTAAAGGAGCTTCTTTGCTGCGCCATGCCCGAAGCGTAGAACTGGTTATGGAAGCACTTGGCAAGCATCTAGGAGCGGATGCCGATAAGTTTGCCATAGTTGGATTATTGCACGATGCTGATTATGAAAAATTTCCGGAAAAACATCCGAATATTATTGTAGAACATTTGAAAGATATGGGTGAAACCACTATCGCCCATGCTATTGCAGGGCATTATACCAAATGGAATGTTCCTAGAAATTCCTTATTGGATAAAGCCATTGTTGCCGCTGATGAATTAACCGGTTTTATTATTGCAGCGGCCTTGATTCGACCAACTAAAATAGAAGGGCTGTCCGTAAAATCGGTCAAAAAGAAATTGAAAAATCCCAAATTTGCCGCTAAAGTGGATAGACAAGAAATTAGAATGGGCGTTGAATTATTGGGTTGGGAATTGGATGACTTAATTCAATTCATCATAAAAGTGCTAGAAGAAAACAAAGAAGAATTGAACATAGCATCTGATTAATATCCATACTTTTCCTTCCATAAATTTCGCAAATGCTGTCGAATTTTTTCTTCCGAAGGATTTTTTCCAGGCTCAAAAAGGCTTCTTCCTCTAATGGCTTCCGGTAAAAATTCCATATTGACAAAATTATGCTCGCTGTCATGAGCATATTTGTAACCCTTTCCATAGTTCAACGTGCGCATTAAATGAGTTGGAGCATTGCGAATTGGGAGAGGTATAGATAGGTTGCCCGTATCTTTCACGAGTTGCTGAGCATTTTTAATAGCAAGATAAGCGGAGTTGCTTTTGAGAGAAGTCGCTAAATAAATGGTCGCTTGAGCTAGAATGATTCTAGCTTCTGGCAAACCTACCGCAATGGCTGCCTGAAAGGCAGTTGTCGCCATCAGCAAAGCATTTGGATTAGCTAAACCAATATCTTCAGAGGCGGAAATCATCAACCGTCGAGCAATAAATTTTAGGTCTTCCCCGCCTTCAATCATTCGAGCCAGATAATAAACAGCTGCATTGGGGTCGCTTCCCCGAATAGATTTGATAAAAGCAGAAGCAACATCATAATGTTGATCGCCCCCCTTATCATAGATCGCTAGGTTTTGTTGCACCTTCTCCGTAACCAATTCATTAGTAATCAATAGTTTATCCTTTCCCTGTTGGTAATTAGTAACTAATTCTAAAACGTTTAATAATTTGCGAGCATCGCCACCAGCATAAAGCAATAAGGCCTCATATTCTTCTATCTTAATTTTCTTTTTTTTCAAAAATTCATCTTTTATAATCACCTTGTCCACCAAATCAACCAACTGTTCTTTGGTCAAAGGCTCCAAAACATAAACCTGACAACGACTCAATAAGGCAGCAATCACTTCAAAAGAAGGATTTTCAGTCGTTGCTCCTATTAATGTAATAATTCCCTTTTCTACTGCCCCTAGCAGCGAATCTTGTTGGGCTTTATTAAAACGATGAATTTCATCAATAAAAAGAATTGGATTAGGGCGGTTAAAAAATTGATTTTTTTTTGCTTTTTGAATGGTTTCTCTAACTTCTTTTACGCCTGAAGACACCGCACTTAGGGTATAAAAAGGCCGCTCTAGCTGATTGGCAATAATGCTAGCAAGTGTGGTTTTACCTACTCCCGGTGGTCCCCATAAAATAAAAGAGGGAATTTTTCCAGATGCTATAGCTTGGCGCAATACTGCTCCTTTCCCAACCAAATGAGCTTGCCCCAAATAATCATCCAGCGATCGGGGGCGCATTCTTTCCGCAAGGGGTTGTATCATGGAATGGAAGTTTTGAATAGATGAAACACCCAAAATTTTAAAATGAGGATTAAGGGGTGAAAGGTGCCAAAATTTGCCATCTTTCACCTCTTAAGAAACAGCCAGAATGGGCTCAATGCCCATTCTGGCTGTCCAAAAATAGGAGTTTTGCAGAATTTCGTAAAAATTCGGGAGAACTCCTGTTATCAACAATTTAGCAATTTTTTTCCTTATTTTACCTTAGTCATCTCTACCCCATTATCCATTACGACATGGGCCTGTGGAAAACCTGCCCTCTTGGCATTGTCCACTGCACGTTGTGCTTCCCCTAAGTTGGAATAACCAGACAGTAACATAATCGTCCAAGGTCCCTTTATTTTTTGTTCAATAATGCCAAAATTTTCTACCTTGGATCTTTGAAAATATTGAGGTTTTTTATAAGCTGCCAGCCGAACCTTATAGACAGAATAACCCCCCGTATTCTCCGTCCCTTTAGGGATCGTATGGTCGCCAACCAATGCGTCCTGCCCTAAGCCTTCTAAAGATTCAGCGACGACAAATGCATCTTTGAAGCCATGTTGTCGAACCCGTTTGGTAGCGGCACTTGCTGCTGCTTTTGTTTGAAATACGCCTACCCGAACCTTTGTCTTATTGCCTTCATAGCGATTATAAACATTGCCAATGCTTCCCAAAAGTCGAAATTTGCTTAAATCTGTCGTTTTAGAAGAGGCAAAAGCCGCTACCTGCACAGAATAACCGCTGCCCACATAAGGTGGTTCCTCAGGCGGTGGCGGCGGACTCGTGCCTAAAAATCTCAAAGGAAAAGAGCCTAATAGGTTGGCTTCCTGCCCATTGCCCACGTTAACGGAGCGGCTAATGTCCAAAAATCCAGCTTTTGAATAGGTAATCAAATAAGTATTATAAGGCTGTAAGGCAAGGTAATAATTGCCGGATTCGTCGGACATGGTTTCTATAGATTGATTGGTTTGTTGGCTTGTTGCCTTTACAAAGACATCCGATATATTTTGTCCCGTATTGACATTATAAACATTGCCGGAAAAATTGCCTGCTACCGCTCCATTTCCGTTTGTACTGCCACTCCTTCTCAGTAAAACCTGTAAACTTTGTACGCCTGCCATTTGATTTTGAGAAACATCCAAAATACTAGAGATATAACCTACTTTTCTTACTATCGCCTGACAATTTAGTCCCTCCGGAACTTGCAATACATGGCGACCGCTAATGTCTGTCATAAAGGTTGGTTGACCACAAGAAGAAAAATCAATGGCTGCTTCATTTACCGGCTGCATACTAAATTCGTCCAGCACCACTATTTCAATATTATTAGAAGCCTTAGACACTCTATATATATCTTCATTGCCTTTTCCGCCTGGGCGGTTAGATACCAAATAACCCAGATTTTTGCTTTGATCATAAATAAAACCATAATCATCCCGTGGAGAGTTTATTTGAGTATCCAAGTGATAAACCCGATCCCAAGAGCCTCCGGTTTTGGAAGCTCTAAACACATCCATACCGCCCATTCCCCTATGCCAGTTGGAAGAAAAATAGAGGTCCGTTCCATCAAAAAAAGGCGTAATTTCATCACCTTGAGTATTGACAGTAGCCCCCAAATTTTCAGGAGTTGTCCAGGTATCTCCTACTCGATAGGTGACAAAAATATCAAACCCACCAAAGCCATCGGGACGATTGGAGGCAAAGTAAAGAGTATTGCCATCTGGTGAAAAAGAAGGATAACCCGTAGAGAAATTAGATCCATTAAAAGGGAAAAATTTTTCATTCTGCCATTCTCCATTTGGCAAAGCTTCCGCCAGTTGAATATTCAGATTTAATCCACTGGAAGGAATTTGGCGAATGCCATTGACAAAGTTATTTCTGGTAATAGCCACCCAACGCCCGTCCGCAGAATAGGATATGGGGCCTTCGTTGCCATTTTTTATGCGTTGGTGTAGTAATTGAGGGGATCTGAGATAATTATTTTGATCTCTGGAAGCAATAAAAGGCAAATTGACATTATCCCTTACTTTTTTATTATCATTAAAGTCAATACGTGAAGAGGCAAATACGAGCCTGTCTTTAAATATGCTCGGCCCAAAATCAGCCGCACCGGTATTGGTAAACTCCGCATTTAGCTTGTAAGCAGCAGGAGTATTTTGTTTTTCGAGTGCATGGGTGCAGCTAGCTGCGTAGTGCATACCCACTTCGGGATTGCTTTCCGCATAATTCAAAAACCATTTACGAGCTTCTGAATAATTGCCCAAGCCTTTTAACGTCAATCCATATTCAAATAGGTGAATGGGGTTGATTTTTTGATTATATACTACTTCTCTATACCATTTGGCAGCTTCCTCCAACTGGTTGGTATGTCGATAGCAGTCAGCCACTTTTGCTCTAGCCTCCAGGCTATTTCTATTTCTGTTGATGTATCGAAGATAAGATTTAATGGCTTCCTTAAAATTGTGTAATTCATGGGATTTATTAGCACTCTTTAATAAACCACTTTGAGCAGGAGCAGATAAAGGGATTAGGAAAAGGCTTAATAAAACCGCCCAGGTAACTTGACGCAATCTCATAGTTGTCTGATTGAGTTAAAGATTAAAAATAAATAGCCTATTAAAATGGGGTTGGTTAATGGCCTCATTGTCAATCCTTTGGGAGTTTGACGACACCTACACCCTAGCCATTTTGATACGCCATCAAAATACGCAATTTGCGTTTCTAACGAATAGGCTAGTTAAAAAATTATTTTTTAATCGAATCTTTCCCGGGTTGGTTATTTTGTCAGATTGATGAGTTGAAAGAATGGCACAAATAAAGGATAAATTTAGGGGAAATTATAAGGAAATGAAAGTCTGCGGTAAAAAATCCCTGAAAAACTATCTAATAACTCTATAGACTTAGCTCATTTTCTTAAGATCGGCCACTCTTTGTCGTTATAGTAGCACTGGCCTGCTGGCTTCCCATCATCAATACATCTTGGATATTGACATGAGGCGGACGACTAGCCATAAAATAAATGACCTCTGCCACGTCTTGGGAATTTACAGGTCTGAACCCTTCATATACTTGTCGGGCAGCCTCTTCATTTCCGTCATACCGAACAAGGGCAAACTCTGTTTCCTCCACGTGCCCAGGGGCTACCTGGCTAACCCGAATATGGTGTTTATGCAAATCAATACGCATAGCTTTTGTGAGTGCATCTACGGCATGCTTCGTTGCACAATAAACGCCTCCATTGGGATAAACTTCTTTTCCAGCAATAGAGCATATATTGATAATATGCCCTGTTTTTCTTTTTACCATATGAGGAGCAATCGCTCTGGTCATATACAATAGTCCCTTGACATTTGTATCAATCATAGTTTCCCAATCTTCTAATTGTCCTTCATGGATAGGCTCAAAGCCTTTGGCTAAACCAGCATTATTAATCAGAATATCTATTTGCCGCCAATCTTCTCCCAACTCGTCTAATGCTGAACTCACCGCCTCAGCACTTCTTACATCAAAGGGCAGTAATTTTATGGTAGAATTAAATTCTTTTTCAAATTGCTCTTTTATTTTAAATAACCTAGAAAAACGACGGCCAGTTAAAATGAGTTTATAGCCATTTTTAGCAAATATTTCAGCAGTAGCTTTACCGATGCCAGAGGTAGCACCCGTAATTAATACAATTTTGGTAGCTTGTTTTACTAGGCCAGCGGGTTGTTCTTGTACAGCTACCGATTCTTTTCCTTCAATCTCTTGGTCCTCTGTCAAAATGTTGGGGTCATTTGCCTCTATTTCCAATCTGGTAGACTTAGGCTCTTCAATCAAAGAAGCATTTTGAGTGTCCACCTTTTGATTAATCTCTTCTTGCAAACTATCCAGCGCATTGGTCTTTGCTCCATGTTCGTTTTCAATGACCCCAAAAGCTAGGTCATTCTCCTCTGTTTTTAATTCGGGATTGATCGTATAGGCAGCTTTATAGTACGCTTTGGCCTTTTCCAGATCATTTTGATTAAAATAAATCAGTGCTAAATCGTAATTGGCAAAAGGGTGGTTTGCATTTTTGCTCAAGACTTCTTCAAAAGATCGGACCGCTTCCGCCGATTGTTCCAGCTCCTCACTCTGTACAACACCCAGTTGGTATAAAGCATTGATATTGTGTGGATTCAACTGATAAGCCTTTTTTAAGTATTGAGCGGCCTGTTTAGGGTTTTCTTTTAGATAATTCGCCAGTAAAGTGCCAATTTTATATTGAACATTTGGAAATTCCGCATTGATTTTATAAACTTTTTCAAAATAATTTTTAGCAGATAAATAATCGCGTTCTGCTTCCGCTAATTCTCCCAAAAAGAAATTGGCAGGTAAGTTTTCCGGATCGTGCTCCAATAAAATTCCCAATTGATTGGTAGCCTCTTTAAAATTATTCTGATACTGTGCTAAAAAGACCGCGTATTGATACCTAATAGTATTTGAATCCGGTTGTTCTTCCAAGGCATTAGTTAGCAACTGCATGCCTTCTGTTAAGTTTCCTTCTTGAATTAGGGCATGCGAAGTGCTCAAAATTTCCGATTCCTCAAAGGATTCTTTTATTGCTGTTTCCTCTTTATCCAATTCATCCTCATAATATTTATCTAATTCTTCATCTGTATCATCTGCTTTTTCGACTATTGTTTCTAGGTTTGGATTTTCTGTATCATCTTCGATTATAATCGGGTCGGTATAATCAGGCGTGTCAGCTATTTCTGCTCCATTAACTGTAGATGGAGGTTTTTCTGAGGGCTCTTCTTTTCCCATTAGATCCTCTAAAGAGATCATTTCTTCTTCCTCAGGAAGCTCCGTCTTTTGGTCAGCAGAAGGTGGGGTTGCATTTCGGGGGATTGATTGAGATAATTCGAGTGCCAACTGCTCTGTTTCTGTCAAAGGTCTCTCTTCCAAATTTTTAATTTCCTCTAAAGTCTTTTCAGTATTTTCTGCATCCTCTTTTTCAATTTCATTTACTAATGTATCAATAGTAGATTGGTCTTTGCCCTTTTTTTCTTCCAAAGGTTCTCCAGTTGAATCAGGTTCAATAAATTCTTCCTCTGTCTGAGTAACAAACCCTCCATTATTGGTAGTTTCGGCGGGCATCTCTACCAAAGGTGCCTGCTCTACTCGCAGTTTATCAACCGGATTGCCGGCCTGTTGAAAGGAAATTGCTGTAGGATCTACAAGGGGCGTTGTATCAGGTTCTTCTTCCATTTCAGCGGCTAATTTTTTCTCCTTACTGGCGATTTTAGTATAGGACTGGTGCGTGGCTTCATCGCTATAATATCGGAAAAAAACCTGGAAATGGTTGGCCCTAAACTCTTCATAGCTATAATAATTGCTTTCTCTTAAAAAGCGTAAAAATTCGCCTACCTCTGAAGAGATAGCTCTTACTTTTTTTAATTTTATATTAAAAGCTGTTTCTTCTTTTTTTGAAATGCTTCGCTTTAATTTCCGCAGACTCAAGTATTCATCTTGCCAGAAATTCATATACTTAATGACATTACTTACTCGTTCAAACTCCGTTGGCACTTTGGAGTAGCCTGATCCATTTTCATTTTTGTACCTCCCCTCTATAATAATTGGTAAAACTTGTTCTTTTTTTACCAGTAATTGTAAATAAGACAAGCCATCCTCCATGCAATCCGCCGACTTCAAAAAGTTATCGCTAATTAGTAATAAGCAGGGTTCCTCTATTTCCAGTAGCTGGTTTTTAAAACTTTCTGACTCAGCCAAGTCATCAGAACTCATTTGATTAAATAGGAAACCGCTTTGGGTCAATTTATCACTGATGTGCTTTGCTACATTTTTATTCGCCACACTATAAACTATATTTATCTTTCTCTGACTCATATTCTTTATCTAATTTGGAAACATACACCAAATATTTTTAAAAGCCTTCAATCTTTAAATGCTTGATTCTTATTATTGCTTTTAACGAATTAGGAAGTATATTAATATCAATATTTCCAATTTAATTTACTAAGGTACAAACTTTTTGGGGCATGTACTTCTTAATTTTGGCATTGGTGAGTATTTGGTTGAATGACAAAGATACGACTAATAGACTTTTCCTTCAATTCTACCCGCTTGCTTATTTTATTGTTACCCACTTAATGAGGCTATGGTCGCTTCAAATTCTTCTACAAAGGCATCATATTTACTAGTAGCTGGTCCATTAAAACCTGTATGAATTTTTTGCACCTGATCGTTTTTATCCAAAAAAATCAAAGTGGGATAGGACAAAATATGATTGAGCATAGGGAGGGCTTGGGCGGCTTCTTTTTTATTAGAATAACCAGCTACTACTATTTCCCAGGGAATGCGTAATCTTTTTTTATACCGACTAATGGCGGCATTGGCCTTTGTCTTGTCCCGATGTTTCTCAAAAGCTAGCGAAATTATTTCGATGTCTGAATCAGGATGTTCGCTAAAATAGTCCACCAAAAAATTAGTTTCATCCCGACAATTAGGGCACCAAGTGCCAAGTATTTGTACAATTTTGGCTTTGCCTCGGTAGGCTTCATTCTCCAAAGAAATCATTTTTCCTACCGGATTTTCAAAAGCAAAGCTTATTTTATCCTGACCTTCTTTTAAAAAAGTCAGTTCATTGGGATCTATCAACTCATAGTCGGCGTTCCTTTTGGCTTCCCAAGTTGCTCGGTAGTGTTTCCCAGATCGAAAGGAGCCTAGCATCACATTTTCGTCTAGCAATTTGGCTTCAAACAAAAAACTATGTGCCCCGTCAAAAACAGAAAGATATACTTTATCATGCTGGACGGTGCCTTCCAAATAGCGATAATCGCCCGTTTCCGTTCTAAATGTACCCGTCAAATGGTTGCCATTTTGCTTAAACTCGCCCAATCCAGGAAAAGTAGCTCCATCTTCTTCCGTAAATACAACTTCCCATTTTCCGCTAATATCTGCGATTGGGGTTTTTCTTAATTGGGTAAAGCGATAGTTCTTACCAAATTTAGCGACAAAGGGAATTTTATAGTTTTTCCTGGTCGTCACAACCCAATCTCCTGCCATAACCCGCTCTTCAAACAGTCCTTTTATATAAGATTCATAAATGGGGAAATTGATTAAAAAAGTGTCCTTGCCCGTTGCTCGATTTAGACCGATTTGAATATCTTCTACTTTTATCCGTTCTTCTCCATTGATAATTTCAATGTAAAAGTCAGTTTCATTCTCATAAATCACTTCAAAGACAAAAGGAAGGGTGAACGCAGAAGTTTCTTCAAAATTAAGAGGCACGTTTTTGACATTGGCATCTTGGTTTTTCAATAAGTTCGAACTAATATCCAAGGTAGCTCGCCAATAACCGGGAGCCAAGCCAGTAAATTTATTCGGAATCGTAAAGCAGGCAATCAAAGTGCTAATAATCAAGAAAGACAAAATGCATCGAGTCATAATGTAAGGATATAAGTGTAATGTAGAAAACGAGGAAATTTTATTTCTGATAGCTTATACGATTGCTTTCCTTGGAAAGCAACTGCATTTTTTTTATGGCTTTTTTAGCAATTTTCAGATTATTATAATTGCTTCTAACAAAGGCTTTGGCTTTTTGACTAATCGCATTTAACTGATCCAGATTTTCATGACAAAATCGAATCGCTTGAATGAAGGCAGTCTTAGTATCGGCTATTAAAACTTCTTTTTTATCGCTGGCAGGGATGCCTTCCAGCCCAAGTGTTGTGCTGAGCACTACTCGTCCCATTGCCATGCCTTCCAATATTTTTACCCGCATTCCACTGCCCGAAAATAAAGGAACTAAAGTGATCGGATATTTGGCCAAAAATGCTTTGGCATCTGTTACCTCTCCATGAATCGTAATGCCCTTTCCCGCTTTCTCAAAAATCCACTTTGGCGTATTTCTGCCGGCAATATGCAATTCTAAATGAGGGTATATGCGTCTTAATTCCCCCCAGACCGATTCCAAAAACCAGGATAAGCCTTCCTGATTGGGCATCCAGTCCAACGAGCCGATAAAGGAAATGGATAAGGACTGTTTATCAGAAAATAATTTTTGATTTGCTATCTGATAATCAGTTAATTGCAAGCCAATGGGTATTACCAGGGCCGCTCCTCTATGCCCAAATTTCTTAAAAATATCCAAATCCCTTTGCGTCATCGCCAAGAATAAATCATAATTATTTAACTGCCCAATTTCGTATCTTTTTAATTTTTTGCTTAGATACGACAGGTAGTATTTTTTTGGTAAAAAAGTCGTATTCTCTGCTATTCTTTGCCAAATTTCAAACTCCACATTATGCGCTCGCATGACCACCAATGCTTTTGAGTATTGACGAATAATCGGCAAATAAGGAGCCAAATAAACACTTTCCAATTGCACGACCTCATAATCCGTTTTTTGTAAAAGTTGGGTCAATTGATCTGCAAAATCATCTGTAGTAAACCGACTAATGTGATAAGATTTCTTAGAAAATAGATTCAAAAAGGCAGCTAGGAGGCGAGGGCGATTATTTAGATAAGAGGCATGAATGGACTTATAGTGATTAAAAGAAGGCGGCAATGTTTTTAAGTCAAAATAATGCTTGATTGTGTTAAAAGAAAGCAAGGTCAATTCGATTTCCAATTCCGCATACGCCTTTGCCAGGTACGTAACCGCAATAGATTCGCCATCCTTTAAAGGGTAGGGGAATTTTCGGCAAAGTTGCAGAATTTTCATAGTTTTAACTTGAGTAACAAAATTGGGATTTTTAATTAAATAACACGAGCCCAAAATTCATTGATATTATACCTATCTTATCAACTTTGGGTATTGAATGGGACAAAGATAAAATGAGTTTTGATTGGTTTCAAAAGAAGAGATGCATGCTATTTTAAAAAGAGAAGCATTTTGCATCCATCTGCAATAGCATGCTGACGCGGAAGAAGGTCCTTTACTCGGTAGTTTTGTCATAAGAATTTTTGTAAAAAATATTCACCTCCTTTTTGAGGGGTTTTGTAGCCAAAGGACTTTTATGACTTGAATAATAATACAATCTTTGTTGTTGAAGATATTTGAATTTTCAATTTTAAAAATCAAAACAAACGAAAATGAAAAAAGGGTTAATTGGGTTATTGACAGTGGTAGCACTACTTTTTCTGGCAATTTTCTTTGCCAATCGTTACTTCAATTCTGGCAGCATAGAACCAGACAACTCCGTTTGGTTTGACTATATAGGTCGAGACACGACCGTTGGTTTATGGCCAGATATTTATGCCAATTATTTTGCTTACACTTTTGTTAGAACTAATAATAATTTAGCTTTAAAAATTCAGGGCGAATTTCCCAATACTCGCTATATGAGTTTTAATGTCTATAATTTGCAAGATAAAAGCACGCAAGGTTCTATTGTAGATGCACAAATCAAAGCAGCGCAACCCTTTGTGGTTGATAGTAAAAAAAGGGACGATCGGTTTACAATTCATATTTTACCTGAAAAATACGCCAATAGCAAACTACCTAATAAATTGACCTTTTTAGACGAGGGAAAATTTTTACTGGTTGTCATGCGTCTCTATGATTTTAATCAAGATAATTATGGCGGTGTATCCTTACCAACGGTGCAGGCATTTGAACTAGGTGAAAAAGATAAACTAAAGTCCTTGCCTTTACCTCGCGCTTTGAATTTAAGAAAATACGTAAATGCCCCAAAAATTGCAGAGGACATTTGGTTTATGTACGAGTCTGAAAATTTGAAGGCATTGGATGGCCCTCACCAACGAGTGCCTTATTTTACCTTGCCCTTTTTTCGGGTGATCGGAGAAGGAATGATTCAAAATAATGATAATTTGTATTTACTTTCTGCCGTGACCAAAAAGAAAAATGAATTATACATTTTAAAATTCAAATCACCTACTTTTGTGAAAACGACCGAAGATATTGGCAATACAGATGTGCGCTACTGGTCGGTTAATATTGGCGATGATATTTCCTATGATTTTAATGCGCTCAAAGATGAAGATTGCCTTATTGACGAACAAGGTTTTGTGACAATTGTGATAGGGGAAGGAGATGCAGATTTAAAAGGCAGGGTTGCAGCTTTAGGTTTTAATTTTATGGAATGGAATGTCCCTCGCAATAAGGGTTTTATTATTTATAGAAATATGCTAACCAAAGAAGGTTTTGCAGGTCATTTTCTGCAGGTTCCCCCTTTGAAAGAAAAAAATAAAAATGCCTTTTTGGAATTCGAGGCAGGACAATATATAGGAGAATACGCCCCTAAAGGAATCCGAATGTCAAAGGAAGCATTTTTAAAAGAATACATTCAATAATGAAAACGGTACTAATAACTGGAGGTTCTAGTGGCATTGGATACGAAATGTCCAAGCATTTTGCTCAAGATGGTTATCGCCTATTTTGGGTCGCTAAACC
Organism: Saprospiraceae bacterium; assembly: GCA_965222705.1. Classification (GTDB taxonomy): domain Bacteria; phylum Bacteroidota; class Bacteroidia; order Chitinophagales; family Saprospiraceae; genus JAFMDF01. The sequence continues at coordinate 150,366 of CBDCUO010000050.1, forward strand.
ACCCGAAGAATTAAATCATTCCAAAGCAAGACTGGAATCAGAAATGCCTAGTGTAGAAATTCACACTTTGGCAAAAGACTTAACCGACAGACAGGCTCCTCGACAAGTACATCAATGGGCAAAGCAAATAGGAGAAGTACAGGTTTTAATCAATAATGCTGGCTTTGGAACGCACGGCTTCTTACAAAATATTCCAGTCGAGAAAGAATTGGCGATGATTCAGTTAAATATAGTTGCCTTGTATCAATTAACCCGTTTGTTCCTGAAGGATATGCTACAAAAAAATGCCGGAACAATCATTAATATTAGCTCCAATTCTTCCTTTCAACCCGTTGCCAGAATGAATACCTATGCGGCTACCAAAGCTTTTGTCAAGCATTTTTCCAGAGGGTTACAGGAAGAATTGGACTTGCAACAATCGAAAGTAAAAGTGCTGACGGTTTGCCCCGCAGCAATAAAAGATACACCTTTTAAAAAAGAAATGCCCGGTGTAAGAACCTTCAATGGCTTGGCTTATACAACGGCTAAAGAAGTGGCTAATGATGTTTGGGCTGCCTTTAAAAAGGGAAAAACCTTCCAGGTAACAGGTGCAAAAATGCGCTTTTTTTATGCAATTCGAGGCTTGATGCCTTATGCTTTGCAGCAATACTTGGTAAGACGAGAAACAGAAATAGCAGAAGAATAAGGCTTGCTATCGTACCTAATTGCGTCCTTTTTCAAATTTAGACTAAAAAAGCGAGAATTCAAATAGAATGAGTGTCCTAAAATCTACGATTAACCCTGATAGTCAGCAGTTTAAAAATAACATAGCGGACATGAAAGCGCATATTGAAAAGCTCGAAAATGCAATGACAAAAAGCCGCTTTCAGGGAAAAGATAAGCATATTGCGCGCGCTAGAGAACGAGGCAAATTGCTAGCAAGAGAAAGACTGGAATTGGTGTTGGATAAAGATAGTCCTTTTTTGGAATTGCTGCCCTTGGCGGGCATGGAACGCAAAGATGGCTTTGGCGCAGGGGGTACAAGTGTGGCGGGGATAGGTTTGGTGTCTGGCAAGTTATGCTTGGTTAGCTCCAATATTGGTACTAGAAAAGGGGGCTCAATAGATTATGCAACGGCATTTAAAGGGCTGCGAATTGGAAAAATTGCCCGAGAAAACCGATTGCCCAGCATTAATTTGGTAGAAAGCGGAGGGGCTAATTTGCCCGATCAAGCAAAAATTTTTAACTATGGGGGCGAATCCTTTCGGGAAATAACTCGCCGTTCTAAAATGGGCATTTCAACGATTTCGGTTGTCTTTGGCAATGCGACAGCGGGTGGGGCTTATGTGCCGGGGATGTCCGACTACGCCATTTTCCAAAAACAAAAAGCAAAGGTGTTTTTAGCGGGGCCTCCTTTGGTCAAAATGGCGACCAATGAAGTGTCCACAGATGAAGAATTGGGCGGTGCCGAAATGCATAGCCGCATTTCAGGTGTATCAGATTATTTGGCAGAAGATGAATTAGACGGTATCCGCATTGCTAGAGAAATCATGCAATGGATAGCCGTTGGGACCCCCCATTTAGTACCGAAGGTTCCCGTAGAAGCTCCCCTTTATGATGCGGAAGAAATACTGGGTATTGTTCCCGCTAATCCTAAAACGCCATTTGATGCCAAAGAACTGGTCGTCAGGATAGTAGATGGCTCTCATTTTTCTGAATTTAAACCAGAATACGGCAATACTTTGATTACCGGTTGGGCAAAAATACACGGCTATCCAGTAGGAATTTTGGCTAATAACGGAGTCATCTTTTCCGAATCAGCCAACAAAGGGGCGCAATTTATTCAATTGTCCAATAAAAATAATATACCCCTTCTTTTTTTACAAAACACGACAGGTTATATGGTCGGAAAAGCTTACGAAGAAGGGGGCATTATTAAAAATGGAGCAAAACTGATCAATGCCGTGTCCAATAGTACCGTGCCTTCTATTACTCTAATGATTGGCAATTCGTATGGAGCCGGCAATTATGGAATGAATGGCCGATCCTATGACCCTCGTTTTTTATTTACTTATCCCAATGCTAAAATTGGCGTAATGGGATCGGAGCAATTAGCCGGCGTAATGGAAATTGTGCAGCGTGCTTCTGCCAAATCACTGGGGAAAGAATACGATGAAAAACAGGGTGACTTTTTAAAACAAATGCTCATTCAGGAGGCTGAAAAGAAAGCCTCTGCCTGGTATTCTACTTCTGAATTATGGGATGACGGCGTAATTGATCCTAGGGAGACTAGAAATTATTTGGGTTTTGCGCTGGCAGTTTTGTATAATCAGCCGATTAAGGGGGCTGAAGGGTACGGCGTTTGGCGGCATTAATCAAATATAATTTCTATGGCTTCCGCATTTGGACATGCAGCAAGTGCAATTGGTCTGGGAAAATTATTCTCCAAAAATAGTAGGAGCCTCAAAGTTTTTATATTGGGAGTCATTTCAGCTATATTTCCAGATGTAGATGTGATAGCTTATAAATTTGGCATGGACGGTTTAGATTTATTTGGGCACAGAGGTTTTACGCATTCTTTCTTTTTTGCGATGCTATGGGCATTTTTGCTCCTTTGCGTTTTTCATAAAAAACAACCCAAGTTGGATAAAATCAGACTTGGATTTTTTTATTTTATAGCGATGTCCACTCACGGACTATTAGATGCAATGACAACGGGTGGTAATGGTATTGCTTTTTTTGCACCTTTTAGCGCAGAACGCTATTTTTTCCCCTGGCGATTTATACAAGTATCGCCTTTAGGCATTCGCAACTTTTTTACAGAATGGGGGATAAAGGTCATCAAAAGTGAGTTCCTTTATATCGGTATTCCGTCATTGATATTAGCCTTGATTGGCAATTGGATAAATCGAAACAAATGATGCAATATAAAACTGGGTTTGCGATTTTCTTATTTTTCTGTATAGTTGCTTTTCCTGCGGATGGTATTCCCCAATGCCCTGAAGGGAAAAAACCCTTTTTTACCAGACCAGCACAGTTAGAAAAATTTAAAGAAAAGTATCCCAACTGTGATAATTATGACTTTGAATTTTATTATGAAAATGGGGTACTCATGGATAGACCTAAACCTAATTTGCCCGGCTATTTAGCCAGTATTGTGCTAATTATTACACTCTTGATGCTCGGCTTACACTTTATTTTTAAAAAATTAAAATTATCGTAATTTTTAAAACTCTAAAATGAGTTCTATAAAAATACACGAAACTGCCTTTGTCACTTGTGCTTATCGGGCAACGGACCCTACAGTGCAATACTCAATGAACACCATTATATTTTAAAACATTTATGAAGAATATCAATTCCATCTTAATCGCTAACAGAGGCGAAATCGCCTCCCGCATTATCCGCACCTGCCGAAAAATGGGCATCAAAAGTATAGCCGTATTTTCCGAAGCAGATAGAAATGCACCCTTTGTCGAACAGGCAGACGTGGCAGTATTCATTGGAGAAAGCAGCCCCTCAAAATCTTATTTAGACCAGGATAAAATTATTGCGACCGCCAAAAAAATGGGCGCAGATGCAATTCATCCAGGCTATGGTTTCTTGTCCGAAAATGTCGGTTTTGCCAATCGCTGCGAAGAAGAAGGGATTATTTTCATTGGACCTAATGCCAAAGCCATTGACGCAATGGGTTCCAAATCAAAGGCAAAATCCTTGATGAAAAAGCATAAAGTACCAGTGGTGCCTGGCTATCAAGGCAAAGATCAAAGCGCCGAAAGATTGACTAAAGAGGCTGCCAAAATCGGTTTTCCGGTTTTGCTAAAAGCTACAGCAGGCGGCGGCGGCAAGGGAATGCGTATTGTCCATGAAGAAAAAGAGGTAGAAAAGGCCATCCAAGCGGCCAAAAGAGAATCGCTAAGTGCCTTTGGAGACGATGAATTGATCGTCGAAAAATATATCGCCTCCGGACGGCACATCGAATTTCAAATTTTTGGCGACAAGCAAGGCAATGCGATTCATATTTTAGAAAGAGAGTGTTCCATTCAACGACGCTATCAAAAGGTGATAGAAGAAAGCCCCTCCCCTATTATGGATAAAAAATTGCGGACAAAAATGGGCAACGCTGCCGTCAATGCCGCCAGAGCCTTGAACTACGATAATGCCGGAACGGTAGAGTTTATTTATGATGATAAAACGGGTGATTTTTACTTTTTGGAAGTCAATACCCGCTTGCAGGTAGAGCATCCAGTGACGGAAGAAATAACGGGACTTGACCTAGTACAACTGCAAATCGAATCAGCGCAAGGGCTGCCCTTAGCCATCAAGCAAGAAGACATAAAAGGCAACGGTTATGCGATAGAGGTCCGATTATACGCAGAGGATGCCGCTAATGATTTTCTCCCTGTAACGGGTAAGGTCCAGCGATTTGAATATCCCAACGTTGAGGGACTAAGAGTAGAGTCAGCGATTAGAAGTGGTTCGGAAATTTCTATTTTTTATGACCCGATGATCGCCAAAATTATCGTTTGGGACAAAACCCGCGCCACAGCGCATAGAAAAATGCAATATGTCCTGAGAAATCTGATCTGTCAAGGCATGACAACCAATCAGAGCTTTTTATTGCATTTATTAGAAAATGAAGACTTTCAAGCGGGAGAGTACGATACCCATTTTATTAAAAACAAAATTGATCTACAATCCATTACTCCAAAAAGCGAAGAAGCGAATGCTTTTGTGGGTATTGCGGCAACTTTGCATGGTTGGAACAAACGGGAGCAAGCTAGGACAATTTTGCGCGCGCTCCCCTCTGGTTGGCGCAATAATTTCAACGATCCTCAGTTTGAAGACTATCTCGTAGGAGAGCAAGACTTAAAAGTCCAGTACCGCTATCAATATAAAAATGGATATTTTGAATTTTATATAGGCGACAAAACTTATACTGTACAGTTAGTTGGTGCAGATAATGAGCTAGTGCGAGCAGAAATAGACGGATTGCAGTACCAATTTAATATTGCTCAACAGGGTAAAAATTATTTTGTACATAATGAAAATATAGGTAGCCTTAAACTGATGCAAAAAGATCGCTTCCCTGCCAAGAAAGCTGAAAAAGTAGCTGGCGGGTATGAAGCTCCTATGCCTTCTCAAATCATCAAAGTTTTGGTAAAAGAGGGGCAGGCGGTTCAGTCTGGCGAAGGACTAATTATTATTTCCTCTATGAAAATGGAAAATACCATTGAAGCGGCAGCAGATGGAGTCGTAGAAGAAATTTATGCCACAGAAGGCAGTAATGTAGAGGCTGGATTTTTATTATTAAAATTGAAAAGCGAAGAGAAAGTAAGAAGTGATTAGTTTAAAACTACTGGAATCAAGCAAAAAATGACAAGACAATACCAACATTGGCAATTAGAAATCAATGATCGCATTGCCCACTTGACGCTCAATCGTCCTAAAGAAAAAAATAGAATCGGTAGCATCACGCTTAACGAACTAAAGGAGATTACACAGTTACTAAGCAAAAATAAAGAAGTCTGGGTGCTGGTCTTGCAAGCCAATGGAGATTGTTTTTCTGCAGGAGTGGATGTTAGTTTGATTGGAGAGATGATTGGGCAAGACGGCGAAGCCTATCGGACTAATTTGCGGGAATCGCAAGCAGTATTGGACGCTTTCGAAGCATTGGAAAAACCGACTATCGCCGCACTTCATGGATACGTTATCGGCGGAGGGATGTTATTGGCCTTATGTTGTGATTTTAGAATAGCCGCCGATAATACCATTTTTGGTTTGCCAGAAGTAAAAAGAAGTATTGGTGTGATTATGGGAACGCAGCGGATTACGCGCACCATAGGTCTCGCCTGCACCAAAGAACTAGTTATGTTAGGGGATAACATCAATGCTCAAAGAGCTTATGAAACGGGGTTGGTCAATAAAGTAGTTTCACAAGATCAATTAAAAGAAAGCGTACAGAATTTTGCCGAACAATTCCTTGAATTGCCTCCATTAGCTGTTGGTCTTTGCAAAAAAATCATCAATGAGGGGCAGTTTTTAGAGCGGGCAGGGCAGGATTTGGAAATCGAAGCACAAGCTGCTTTGTTGGATACAAAAGATTTTAAGGAAGCTATTGCCAGCTTTTTTGAAAAAAGAAAACCGGTTTTTAAAGGAGAATAGTTTTAGCCCAACACTAATCTACTAAGTACGCTCAAAAATAATATCGAAACATGGATTTATACACAAAAAAACAAGTTGCAAATATACAAGACCAAACCTTTGCCTTTTTAAAAATCGAAATAATCGACCATGTATTGGCCATTACCCTGGACAGGGCTAATAAAAGAAATGCCTTGCACCCACAAATGGTCCATGAAATTGCTTACGCCTTACACTATGCCCATTTTGAAAAAAGCATTTGGGTCATAGTGATTCAAGCAAAAGGCAAAATCTTTTGTGCTGGAGCAGATCTTAAAGCAATGGCGGGCATTATTGAGCCGAATAATTCAAGCATTCCACAACCCCAAGGGACGGTTCTAATCGGCGAATTATTTAATAAAGTATATAAACCAACCATTGCGAAGGTGACTGGGGATGTCTATGCCGGCGGTTTTTTCTTTCTGGCAGGTTGCCATATTGTAGTAGCGCAAAGTGATATCAAATTTGGTTTGCCAGAAGTAAAAAGAGGACTGTACCCCTTTCAGGTAATGGCTGCTTTACTAAAAGTAATGCCCGCTCGAAAGGTCGTAGATTGGTGCATTAGGGGTTATAATCTTTCGGTAAAAGAAGCACATCAATACGGCTTAGTATCAGAAGTGGCCAATGCATCCAATGTAGATATAACTACTCAAAAAATTATCGAAGAACTGAAGCAAAACAGTCCGTCAGCGATCCGTTATGGTTTAGAGGCTTATGACAAAATACAACCCGCCGCCGCAACCCATCAATATTTATATGATATGTTGCAAAAAACAATTGGAACGAAAGACGGGCAGGAAGGCTTGCAAGCGTTCCGGGAAAAGCGAAAACCCCATTGGACAGGAGAATAAAGATTTTTCTTTTAAAATTGACACAAGCTCCTAAAATTATCGTTTATTACAAAAAGCTATGATAGCTTGAATAGAAAGAATAATTAATCTCCACAATACAAAAAATAAATGAAATTACTCGACAGCTATGAGGTAAGAGACCTAGGCAATTTGGAATTATTAGCCAAACAAGTAGTAGAAGGTTTTATTATTGGACTACATAAAAGCCCCTTTCATGGCTTTTCGGTTGAATTCGCAGAGCATCGGATTTATAACCAAGGAGAATCTACTAAAAATATTGACTGGAAGGTTTTTGCCCGCACCAATAAATTGTTTTCCAAACGCTATGAAGAAGAAACTAATTTGCGCTGTCAGATTGTTGTGGATGCTTCTTCGTCTATGTATTTTCCAGCGTTAGGCAATAAAGGAGAAAATTTTAACAAACTACAATTTTCTGCACTGGCAGCGGCGGCTTTGATGAATTTACTAAAAAAACAGCGGGATGCCTTCGGCCTTAGCATATTTGATGAACAAGTGCAAAACCACACCAAAGCAAAATCCAGCACCGCTCACTACCGTTTATTGCTCACCTACTTAGACCAATTAATCCGCCAACCTGAACAAAACAAAACAACTGCTGCTGCACAAGCCCTACACCAAATAGCCGACAGTATTCACAAGCGTTCCTTGGTAATTATCTTTAGCGATATGTTTGAAAATAAAGGATACACTGAACAATTATTTTCTGCTCTGCAACACCTCAAACATAATAAGCACGAAGTCATTTTATTTCATGTAGTGGATAAGCGATACGAGATAGATTTTGGATTCAAAAACAGACCTTACCTATTCATTGATGTGGAAACGGGTGAGCAGGTCCGCCTGCAATCCAACCAGGTAAAAGAATCTTACATTACTCAAATCAAGCAGTTTAAAGAAAAACTAAAAATTAAGTGCTTGCAATATAAAATTGATTTTATAGAAGCAGATATTAACGAAGGTTTTAAGCCTGTTTTGCAAAACTATCTGGTAAAACGAAGCCGAATGGGAACTTAATGGGCAGTAAATCGCCTTATTTAAAGCATTTGATAAATTTTCTAAATTCTAAAACTTACTTTATATTTGCACTCGCTTCCTAAGAGCAATTCACGGTGGTTGTAGCTCAGTTGGTTAGAGCGCTGGATTGTGGTTCCAGAGGTCGTGGGTTCGAACCCCATCTTCCACCCCCTGACGACACTTCACTAATGAAGTGTCGTTTTTTATTATTAAAATATTTGCAAGTTTGGCGAAACAACTACGCATATTGTTGCGGTCAGTTGCCAATTGACTCTTGTATTGCTTTATCTAAAATCTCAATAGCTAAGTCTATTTCTTTACTTGTAATTGATAATGGTGGGGCCATTCTAAAAACACCTCCCATTCCTTTAATTCTAACAATATTCATGCTTAACCCGATTTCTAAGCAGACATTAGAAATCTTATGACCTAAATCAATATCAGGTTCTCTGGTTTCTCTATCCTTAACAATTTCTACTCCCAAAAGTAATCCAGTCCCTCTTATATCACCAATACATTCATATCTTAGTTGTAATTCTTGTAATTGTTTTTTTAGGTATTCGCCCTGCTTTTGAGCATTCTCCGCCATTTTTTCATTCACCAAAATATCAATCATTGCTAATCCTACGCTTGCAGGGAGTGGATCTGAAATATGAGAGGTAACATTTATAAATCCTTTAGCATAGCAATCTTCTTCAATTTCTTTACTCGTAATCGTCGCGGCTAAAGGAAGACCTCCCCCTAATGTTTTGGAAAGGGTAAGAAAGTCAGGAATAGTTTCTAATAATTCAAAGCCAAAATTAATTCCCAATCTTCCAAATCCAGTTTGTGCTTCATCAAGAATCAAATAAAGTTCTCTTTCTTCGCAAAGTTCTTTTAATCTTTTTAGATATTCAGGTGATAATTCAACGATTCCCGCTGCACTTAAGACAGGTTCAATAATGCACGCGGCTAATGCACCTACAGATTGTTTATCCACCATTGCCATTCCAACTTCAAGACAAGAATTATCGCATTTGTTTTTGCAATGTTTTATTGGACATCTATAAGAATAAGGGGCTGGGATCGATAAGTTTCCTGGAATTACTGGACCATACCCTTTGCGAGTATGAGAATAGGTGCTTGATTGAGCACCTGCTGTCATGCCATGCCATGAGCCTAAAAAACCAATTACTTCAAAACCTCCACTCGATAGTTTTGCCATTCGAATAGCAATTTCGTTTGATTCTGAACCTGTATTAACAAATAAGCTTTTATCTAATCCCTCCGGAAGTAAATCAATTAACTGTTTGCTTAATTCAATTACGGAAGGAGATAACATCGTGCTCAATAAGTGAATACTATTTTCTGTGGCCTTATTTATTGCTTGAATTATTTTTTCATGATTATGACCAAATATTGAACACATTTGTCCAGAAGTAAAGTCAAGTATGCTTCTTCCATCTTTTGTATGAATAAAAGTCCCATTTGCTTTTTCCACTAATACTGGTGAAAATTCTCCACAATATCTAATTAAGGTATTTTCTGCTTCTTTTAACCAATCTGGGCTTTTCATCTTTTTCTTATTTTTCGTGACCAATGTGGCAGCCCACCGACCGAAAGGAGGATGGCTGCCACATCGGCTCGGCTAAACGGCGTAGCCCCGCATAGCTCCCATGTAAAAAAATAGTCTTCTATCTTTAAAGGGTAACCACATTTTATCCTCTTTAAATCAAAGAGACTATGATCAAAGATAGGAAAAAAATCAGTTTCACCGGTCAGACTATCTGGGAGGGCTAGACGTTCATAAATGCAGTTGGACTGTCAATCCACCCGCTTTTTTTGAAGGTGTTTTGAATAAATAAGGGCTCGGCACGGGGGGACCTAGGGCTTTTTTTGACGCTAGCCAAAAAAATTTACCCGTTTTGTGTCCGGAAGCTGACTTAACAATTCCTTTTTTTCATAGGAGGGCAGCTTGACGGTTATGCTTTGTTCGGCACAGCCTTTTCATTTTCTAATCCAACTTGAATAATTTTCACTGTTGATTAATTCAAATTTTGAATTTTCATAAGTATTCTTCCAAGCTACAGGCTCTTTTGCTTTTCGATTTGGATTCCATTTAAATTCATAGGCATGTAAAATTCCTCCTCGATCTTCTATCCAATCAATTTCCTGTTGGTCATAAGTTCTCCAAAAGTAATTATAGACTAACATCCGATTATACTTTTGATATTTTAGCCTTTCACTTATTATATAATTTTCCCATAATGCTCCAACATCATTTCTAAATTCAATTGAATTCATATTTCCGATTAGAATATTTCGTAATCCATTATCATAAAAATACCATCTTTTCCCTTTTACTATTTCTTTTCTTAGATTTCGACTAAATGCATTTACAGAATGTAAAATGTAAACTTTTGATAGCAAATCTAAATATTTCTCTACTGTATTTTTGCTCATGGAAAGTTGACGTCCTAGCTCGGTGTAAGATACTTCAGATCCAATTTGGAAAGCGATTAATCGTAATAAATCAAATATCTTTTCTGAATTTTTGATGTTTTCAAATTCCAATATGTCTTTAAGAAGATATGAATTCACTAAATCTTGTAAATAATCAGTTTTGTCTTCAATATCTTTTAGGTGAATCAATTCAGGATAGTTTCCATAAATTAAACGTTGCCTTAAGTTTGACACTCTTTGAATAACATCCTCTATTTGATCTAATTCCTCTTCAGATAATGCGTATAAATTAAATGTCTTTTTTCTTCCTGTTAATGGTTCGCCTGTATATTTATTTATGTCAAAAGTAGATGAACCTGTAACTAAAATCTTCAATCCTTCTATTTCATCTATCATCAATTTTAAAATATTACCTATATCTGGAACTTTTTGAGCTTCGTCAATTATCAATAATCTTTTTGTTCCCAAAAGGTTTACATAATTCTGTGTACTTCTGTATGCTAACTTTTTTCTCACATCAACATTTTCACCATTTAATAGTAGATAAGACTCTGTAATTTGCTCTATGATTTGCTTGATTAGTATTGTCTTACCTACTCGTCTAGGTCCAAGCAGTACTATTACTTTATTTGGAATCAAGCTACCTAAATTTGCTTTTCAATTGATCTAATAAGTAATTGCTTCATCGTTGACTAAATTTACACAAAAATAGTCAATTATATTTGGATTTTGTTATAAATTTGATCAGTTTATTTTTGTTGTGCCCAACGGTCTGTGTATATGATGTGTCGGCGTTTAGCCGACATAGGCATATACACTTTGTTAGCCACAGGTTTTCTTTTTTATTGAGTCAAGTATGATTGAGCTGTTATTACAGGTATTTTCGAACTTTTAAAATCCCTTAAATTGCGAGTTATGATAATATCCGCTTCATATTCTAATGCAGAATAGTATTGCAAACCGTCTTCAAAATCTGAGAATGTTTTATCGCTCAATGAAAGTTCGATTATTTTATCATTCAAATCTACTACTTTCACCAATACCTTGAACTTCGTTAGAATATCCCTTGCAATTATAGCATTATTCAACTTTGATAAGATATAATTCGTATTCGCAAAGGTCAAAGAAGAAACAATCAGTTTAACCTTTTTCTTATCAGCTAAAGAAAACAATTTAGCTGCCTCTTGATAAAACGGTTCCCTTTTCGCGAGTAAATCACTTACAATATTTGTGTCAATGAATAGTTTTTTCATTGGTATTTTTCAATAAGATATTTTGTATATTCATCTCGAACATCAAAATCCTTTGGCAATTCAATTACCCCACTAAGGCTCTCGACCAAAGGAGTTATTTCTACATTTTTAGTTGTATTATCAACTATTGATTTTAGGTAGGCTTCTATCAATTTTGATAGACTAATTTTATTTTTCTTAGCAAATAATTTAGCGTTCTCAATAACGCTTTCATTCAAGCTAAGGGTTAATTTTTTGTCCATATCACTTTTTACGTGTAAAATTAGTTAAGTTTTACGTAAAATGCAATTTTCTCTTTATTTTTCCTACTTGTGGCTAACGGACAAGCGCCTGCCGACCGAAGGGAGGTTGGCGCAGCAACGGTTCGGCTAAACGCAGGTGGGTCGCAGAGCCCCACTTGCCGTTTTGCACTTTGTTGTGCGTCGTTTTTTTCTTTCATTTTTACTGAATCATGAAAATGCCATTTCACGATTGAATTTTTTCCTATATTCTAAAGGAGATAACCCTGTATGTTTTTTGAATGTTTTTCTAAATGCTTTTTCATCAATGTAACCAACGTTGTACATTACCTCATTAATATTCAGGGTTGAAGATTCAAAACTCTTTTTGGCAACTTCTACCTTTACTCGCTGGATATATTCAAAAGGTGTACTTTGCGTTGCCTTTTTAAATCTTCGGATAAAATTTCGACTACTTATAGAAAACTTTTTTGCTAAACCTTCTACATTTATTTTCTCTTCATAATTTTCTTCAATGTAAATTTGAGCCTCTTTTATTGCTTCATCAGAATGTTCTTTTTGTCCACTAAATATAATGAATTGGTTTTGATTTGTACGGTCAAAGTCAATCTCTCCCATTTTAGAACACCAAATGGCTATTTCTCTCCCGTAGTATTTTTCTATTAAATAAATTATCATGTTCAAAAATGAATAGGCTCCTCCACTTGAGTAAATACCATTATCTTCACTAATTATCCTATCTGGTAGCAACTGTATTTTAGAATATTTTTTTTCAAATTGTTGATGAACTGCCCAATGAGTTGCGCATGACTTCCCATTGAGCAAACCTGTTTCGGCAAGGATAAAAGCACTTCTACACAAGCTCACTATTTCGGCATCATCTTGAATCCTTCTTGATTTTATCCATTTGATTATAGGTTCGTTTTTCTTTAAACCATTTTCGATGTTGCCTGTAATAGACGATATAATTATCAAATCTGTATGTCCGACTTCATCTATAGTTTTAGTCGGTTTTACTTCAAAAAATCTGTGACACGTAATCGGTTTCTTGGAAATGCCAACTAAATCGGTGGCAAATACATCTTCTTTGGTTTTTCCAATTCGCTTTGAATAACTATTTGCCATTTTGAAAAGGTTAAGTGTTCCGACTATGGTATCCAAAATCAAATCTCCCTCTGGAATTATAATACTCAAATGTCTCATACTTTTTTTCACAAAGATAAATAATGAACTTGGCAGAATCAACCCCTTATGTTGTCATTAATGACACCTTCAAAGTATATGATAGCGACATACCTTTGTTTCATTACTTAATCATAATAATTAGAATAAAATGAAAAATCTAAAAGTAATGGTAGTATATAAATGGACTGCCAAGGATGGAAAATCCGAGGAATTGAAATCTATTTACCAAGAGGTTCTTGGGCAGATGCAATCCAATGAGCCGGGAGCTCTTGAAGTACAATGTTATTTCGATGAATCCTCTTCAACGTTGGTAATCATGGATATGTTCGCTGATGCAGGTGCAGTTGGATTTCATTTAGGGACAACCGCTGCTGGGCACTTCGAAAGTTTATTGCAAATTGCCAACCCTGGTGAATTCCTATTTTGTGGAAATGTTCCTGAAGAAATGAAGCAAGCCGCTTTGGGTATGGGATTAAAAGCAACTTTTGCAACTCACATTTCTGGATTTATCAGGAATTAATATTGAATCAAGCAGTTCTATTAATCTAAAACAAAGGATTAAGCATTTTATCTTATTCCTTTGTTTTATTCTTCCTCAGGTGGTCTTTTTTTCTTAATTCTGACTAACGGTCAATTTTATAACTGAAAATTAATCAGTTGCAAAGCCCAAGTCTTCTGGTTTTAAATCAAATTTAGCAATTTTCTTTCTTAGTCTTTTGACCAATCCGAGTTTCCTTTTTTCATCCAAGAACATATGTTTTTCATCAGGGGCATATTCCTGTTTTTTAATGACCATGTTCCAAATAATGACAGCGAGTTTCCTTGCAGTAGCAGTAATGGCAACTTGTCTGCCTTTCCTAAAAGCAATTCGCTTAAAGAAGTTTGCCAATGTTCCTTCTTTGAGGTTGCCGATGGCATTGGCAGCATTTCTTAAAGCTATTTTTAACCTTCCACTTCCTTTGGGGGTTCTTCTACTGATGGGTTTTCCACCACTTATTTTGTTGTTAGGCGCAAGCCTTAGCCAAGAAGCAAAGTGTTTTCCCGATTTGAATTTTTCCAACCCTTTGGGACCCATTTCACTCATCAGGGTGAGAATGGTGGAGTGGCCTACTCCTTCTATGGACATAAGGTCTGTTCCTTCAAAATACTGGTACCCCACTACATTCATGTCCATATTTTTTGGAGCATTTTTATTGACTCTTTTGTATGGTTTTTTGCTTGGCAAATCATCTATGGGCAGTTCCTGGTTTAGAAAATACTCTTCCAAAAATTCTTTGATGGCCTTTTCACATTCTTCCAACTGATTGCGGAAAAACTGATAAGCAGCATAGCTTTGTTGAAGTCCAAACAGGTATTCTTTCCTTCCATTTCCTCGGAATGCCTTTGCTATTTCCCCTTCACTCTTTCTCCAATTGGGATGTCTTAATTTAGCCAGTTCAAAAGGGTTGTGCTGTCCTCCACATATAGCTGCGATTATTTTCAACCCCCTAAGCACACACACATCACTTACTACCACATCAAGCCGAAAATTGAGCAACTTGAGGTGTTTTCTCATTTTGTTGTTCTGAATTGCACATTGGTCTAAAATGCCGAGCCTCTGTCTACAATACCCCCTTAGCTGCAAGGTCACATCATCGGGTAAAAAGATGCCGCTGAGTAATCCCAGTGTGTGCATCTTTTGTAACCACATACAGTCCAGTACGTCCGTCTTTTTCCCTTTTACATTTTTACTGTACTTACCATTTAACAAAAGGACTTCCAGTCCTATGGATTCAAGTTCGGCATGCAGGTTTTGCCAATAATCACCAGTGGACTCCATAGCAACAGTATCAATTTTATTGCCCAGCAACCATTTGCCCAGAGTACTTAAATCCTCGGCATATACTCCGAATTCTTTAACCTCTTCGAGTGATTGTCCTATTGCAACAAAATGAGACTTACTCCCTACATCTATTGCTCCTGCATTGGGGGTGACCACTTCCAAAGACATCTTTTTTTGCTTAGCCATTTTCAAAGATTTTAAATTTTAGAAATTGGCTCTAAGGAAATGTTGTCTTTGGTAATACCAAGTAATTATTCTGAGCGGGGTCTATTGAAAGCCACCATTTTTGTTATCACCAGTTGTCCCTCTTTTGGAAATCAACTCTTTACATTTCAACCAGAATGACACTCGGGCTTTTGATGCACCTCTTAAAAAAACGGTCTTGCATAGTGCCGGCTCCAAGGTACGTCACTTCCGTTAGCTCTTTTTGTTAATTCTGTTTTTTCTTATAGGGGAATGACACACAACGGTCAAGCGCCTGCGCCCGGTCGTCGGCGGGAAGTTGTGCGCCCGTCCGACCGAAGGGAGGACGAGTGACCAGCAATGGAGCGCAGACCCTTGACCGATGCGGTTGTCGGACGACCGAAGGGAGGATGACAACCGCATCTTGTGCATATAAACGATTTCGTTGATATATCAATAATACCTTCAAATCGTTATATTTATATAGACTTAATACCTAAAACTAGAATAATTAATGGTTTATAACAAAATTTTCCTGTACTAATTATTTTTAGCCCGATTACTTTCAAAAAAAACATAAAAGTCGTTACATTTATATAGATTTAATGTATTTGAAATAACCCAACAAATTACAATAAAATTATAATTGTAAATCATCCAATGGGCTTCTCAATTTCTTTCTTTTATCTCGAAGTAACAATCTTCACAAACCAATTTGATATTTGCAAATTCCATTGACTCGTCATTCTAGCTGTCTGTTTCCTCCCGCCCAAAATCTGCCAAAACCTTCCAAAATCGCCAAAAATTGGTCTGCAAACAGCTAAAATTGGTGAATCCAGCCAAAAAGCGTAAAGCCCTGCCTTTCAATTAATAATAGATTTGTTTTTCGTGAAAATCAAGCCCATGTCGGGCTATTGAAGCAACTTTTTGCAAAATCAAAAATTTTTTAAATATGACGACACAGACCATCAATCCCCTGGTCGCACAAGCAATGGCTGCTAGTGGATTCACCGGTTATTTGGGGCAGAGTCTTTTGCCTTACTACAATCGGGTCTATGGCGGCGGGGTAGGCGGTACGAACCATTTGGTCGCACTGGACAAGGACGCTACTCGACAAGGAGAAGCTCCTGCCGGAATGCCTATTTCCACAGTCGGTCTGCCTTCGGGCTTAGTGAAGCCGGAGCGCATCCGCTTGACCATTGACACCATGAACCAGCTAGACCCCGCCGTTGGGCCGGAATTATTGACGATAAAACTGTGGGATGTAGCCCAGTATTTTGAGGTGGCTCCCCAATCCATGGCCAGTTCTTCCATTAGTACCCTGCCGACCATTGCAGTCAATGGCGTAGAGGGTCGCTATAATGCCTTTTTGACCCGCTTGTATTCACAGGTGATTTACATCGTGGGCATGAAGATCAAGGTGGCGCAAAGCGGCGATTGCGATTGTTGCTCTTTCCCTCCACAGTTCGACCAAAATATCCACACCTTTAAGGTGAATGAGCAGCAGATGTTGCAAGATGAGATTTGGTTGTCTGACCTAGAGAATCCAATGGCTTATAAGTCTAGTCTAGGCACAATTGGTCTGAACGATCAGCAGATGCGATTGGATCGGGAAACCGCCTGGATTTGGGATGTCTATACTGGACAGGTCATTACGATAGAGTTGGCCTTTGTCGCTTACGAGCATAATTCCTAGTACAACGGGTTTTAGCGTATTTTAAAATTTTGAAATAAATGGACACAGGCAGGCTGGTAGATTTGATTATTAATAATAATCCCGATGCGGTCAGAAGAAATCTTCTGAACGTCGGACTGCTTTATCGCCCGAATGCGAGCGTGGCAGAAATTTATCAAGTCATCGCCAGCGAAGCCGGTCGGCTTGGGCCACATGCCGATCCTTTCTTGTTTCGGATGCTCAATGTACCGACGATCCCTAATGCGCCCGGCGCAAGAGAGATCATGGACATTCAGACCGAAATGGACGGGCAAGGCTTTGGCACTTTTGGTGCAAATGGTTTCGACCAGTCAGCACAAAGCAGCTTTAGCAGCAATGAATCCGGCTTTCAGCTATACCTTAATTGGAAGTGGGAGACGATGCTAAAGGTCTTGGGCATTGGTATTTTGGCTTTGGTCTTTATCCGCCTGTTCATTTTTACTTTTTTCAGAAGATGATTTATAAATATAAAAAGATTGCTTGGCTATTACTGTTTTTGGGCTTGGGCTATGTGGTTTATTCTTTTTGGAAGAAGCGCAAAAGCCGCAAAGCTGCTAAAGACGAGGTGCTGAATAAGGAGGGGGTTGATGCCTCCTTGTTGGAGCGCAGTCAGGCGGCGATTCGTTCTATGGCTTATCAAAATTAAGTGTATGGATCGCTCGGAGATCATCAAATGGGTCTGGTTCGCAGGGATTATCCTGTTGACCTTCTTTCTGTTTTGGAAGTTCTACTCGGTCATCCGCAGTTGGTTTGGCTCGGAAGATTCAGATACCGACAAAAAGCAGGAAGAAGAATTAATGGAGGGGATACCCGACTCTGAACCATTGCCGCCCGAAACGGGGGGAGTGATCCGCAAGGGTTTTGACCCGATGCCGACGGCAGCCAGTTTGCACAAGGTTTTGACAGAAACTTACTATTTGTTTTCGTCTGCTAGAGTGCGCTGTGAGACCTGCCAAAGAGCAATGGATTTGAGCGGCAATGAATTGTTGTTGGTCTATGATGCCTACAAGAATAATTATAAGCAATCTCTGAAACGAGCCTTAATGGATGTAAATATCTCCGGTTGTCGGCTATTTGAGGAGAATGCCGTAGAGGCGCTCCGCAAGCGGCTGGAGGACTTGGGAAAAGCATAAATACAATGGACTATTTAGGAAGCAAAGTTTTTTGGCAGGTGGTAGTCGGCAATGTCATTGCCTGGTTGATCATCCTGTTGATTTCAAAAATATTTTCTATTAAAAATTAAATTGCAATGAGTAGCAAAACATTAATTTCTTATATCTGGAAGGGAGTTGGTTTGGCAGTAGTTATTGTCGTTGCGGGATTTATCCTCAACTTGATTCAGGAAGGTCGAGCTATGGTAATGGCTAAAAAAATCAATGAAGCTGCTAATGGAAGTGCTTCTAACGGGACTACTGATAAAGTAGTAGATGAGCAAAATCCCACGGGCTTTGCTAAGAGTCTGGCTTATGTTAGAAGATAATGCTTTGATTCGGATACCGGAGGAGTTTTATGTAGGGTTCAGCCCACGTTCCTCCCTGTATTTGGCACTTGCTATTGGAGGCGGGCTGTTTATGGCCGGCCTCGGCGTAGTAGTCGCCATAAAAGCATTTTTGATGGATAAATAACAATTCGGTGACTGAATGATTAGTGCGAGCTTTCGCACAATCAATTAGTGCTAAACAAACAGCGTATGTGTTGTTGTACACCCAAATTACGGGCGGTCATAGCTGCAGGTGACATAGAGAACGGTGTCATTGACACAAGCGGTTCGCTAGGGTCTTACATTCGGCTCGTCATCCGGCGGAGAGATACCGTATTGGAAGTAACACCGGCAGAAAAGAATACCGGATCAAATCTACTGAGTTATACGGCTACCCTTGACAACCTGGACGAAATATGTGTACAGGTGAGTTGTGCCGCTCATTTTCCAGGTTGGATCAATAGTGCCACGCTAAAAGAAGTGTGCCATGTTATTCCTGATCCGAATTTGGGTTTTGTCGTGCCTTGAATCAACAAATTGGAGATTATATGTAAGATAATCAATAGTCGGGCTTGTGGAGCTTGAGGGCTTCACGAGCCTTTACACACGGCAAAGGATGAAATGTACGCTTCGACAATTGGATGAACGCCGAGAACTGCAATGGCAGCTTTTTCAGCATAAACTAAACCAATTGCTAATAGCCACAGAGACATTAGCACAATTACTCAACAATGCCAAGAACGATCAAAATATCGCTACAAGATCATCCGGTCAATGCCCCGAGCAGTGACCCTGCTTCGGACATAATCCGATTGGAGATAGATATGATCTTGTCCGGTGGGACGACCATAGCCAAAGCGATTGAATTTATTGGGACGCAAAATGCGATCAATGCCATCGTGGATAGCATCTATGTACCGGTGGACGGCACTTCGGGTAGCTTGGTTCATGCGACTGGGCAAGGAAATGTGCAAGTCAATTATAATTTTGGAGCAGGCATAGACCCCTACCCAACGGTGCGAATGGATGCCCATATTATTGACCATAAGGGCTTTAAGAGCATTCGTCCCGTTTGTCGGCAGACGAATTTTATTGTCACCCATGAGGGGGTGATTATTGAAGATCACCAGGGCAATGAATTGATTTTTATAGAGCCGTAGGTATTTATACTAACAGCAAAAACTAGAAAAATGAGTTTAATTTATTCCGGCTTAAAGCCAACACAGTTAATCGAGCATACAGGCCCATTGCATCCGGAGGGGGCATTTGTGTATGAAGATGAGGCGGGGCTTGTCAAGTATATCCTTGTAGAAAATTTGCAGTCGGATATGCTCAACAAAATGGGATTTGATTATCAGGATTTTGGGGTCACCAGCACCTCCGGCACCTTCACCTTCACGGATGCCATACCGGCAGATGCAAAGGACTTTTTGGTCTTTGCCAATGGTCAATTGCGCTATAATGTGGTGTCGGCGGTGGATCAAGCCAATAAACAAATAACGCTGACGGATAGCGGTACATTTGATGCGGATATTCGCATTGTGTTCCCTAGACAAGTTTAATTAGCTCCAGGGTAAAAAAAAATAAATTTTCAGTACCATGAAAAAAATACTATTGATTTTGTTCGCCGCCTTTTTGTTTGCTTATTGTGCCAATGGGCAGCGCTTTGACGGCTCAGAGCAGTTTGAATTGGCTCCCGGAGCCGATTATTGTTGGGTGTCAGACGGAGGGGGTAAATTTCAGATTGTCCCCTGTAATAATGTCAACGCCCCCGAAATCACAATCAACACCAATGCACCCACTACGCCTCCAGTACCAGGCGATCCCGTTTTTTATCTGGATAGCAATACTGGCAAATTTTACTTTTGGGACGGTATGCAGTGGATATTGATTAATCGTCCCGAAGTGACAATTAACACTGGCATACCCACTACGCCTCTAGTACCAGGCGATCCCGTTTTTTATTTTGATAGCAGTGCCGGTGACCTATACTTTTGGGATGGTACACAATGGGTACTACTTGGAGCATCTGTACAAAATGGGCTGACCAAAAATGGCTCTTTTATAGAGCTGGGCGGCGTATTAACTAAAGATACTAAAATCGAAGACCCTACGGACACTCATGACTTTGGGGTAGAAAAGGGCAATTTGTCTATCAATATTCAAGGCAGCGATATAGATGGAGAAAAGTCTGCCAACCTCACGGGTATTAATCCAACCAACGATAGCGAAGCAATTGCCAAAGCCAGAGAAGGCACGATTAAGCTAGAAAGCAGAGATGCTACAGAAAGAAGCACCCTCAATATGCTACCTTCCATTAGTAGCTTTCTTCGACAAGACCAATCCGGAAGCGTGACTGGGGTGTATCAAATAGGTTCTTCTATTAACGTCAGAAGTACCAAAGGAAGTGGTGCTGCGGGATTGCTGGTGCCAGATGAATTGTTTGCTTCAATCTATGCGGATAATGGTTTAGGGCAGAACACGAAAATATCGACTGCTATTAATGCTATTTCTTTCTATTCCCCGAATGTACGTAATAATACGACTAGCGTAGGAGAGGTATGGACATTGATTGACCCAGTGACAGGTCAAGGCGATTATCTTCCGACTCACCCAGCGGCTATGGTTGGAGTTGCCTCTAATCCGGCATTGACTATTAATTCAGCAACACAGGAAATAAACTTTGACCCGACCATTAGTGGCTCGTATGATAATAGCACTTCGGGGGCGATTGCCACCAGTATTCAGACAGCGATAGATGAATTGTTTTTGAGCCTTCATGTTCCCGCAACGGTCAGCAGTTCAGACAATACGATCCTGACTAATTCTTCAGGTGCAAATAACCAGACCTTTGATCTCCTTATCAATCCAACTGCAACCGCAAACAAGCTAATCAATAATAGCACTTCGCTCAATGTGCTTATTGCAGCGATTAATACCGATAATCAGACTCATACGACTATTGATCCGGCATTGACCATTACGCCGGATGCCAATAATAACTACACTTATATTATTAACGATAATCAACTTACCCCCAACTGGAATAATATTGCGGGTAAGCCTACGATCAACGCCTCCGGCGGCAATGTAACGGGTTCGCTTAATCTTGCCACCGGTGCATTAACGCTGACTGCGCCGAGCGGAGCAGACGATTGGGGAACACAAACTGTTGTGTCCAATGCCACCTTAACGGGCAATGGCACGGCCGCCAGTCCATTAGCTGTTGCTAATCCCTTTCCGGGTTTTACGAGTTTGGTAGCCGACTATGGCATCACACTTGCCCCCATAGCTACCAGCGGAGATTGGACAGATATTGCGGGTAAGCCTACAATCAACGCCTCCGGCGGCAACGTAACGGGTTCGCTTAATCTTGCTACTGGTGCATTAACGCTGACTGCGCCGAGCGGAGCGGACGATTGGGGAACACAAACTGTTGTGTCCAATACCACTTTAACGGGCAATGGCACGGCCGCCAGTCCATTAGCTGTTGCTAATCCCTTTCCGGGTTTTACGAGTTTGGTAGCAGACTATGGCATCACACTTGCCCCTATAGCTACCAGTGGAGATTGGACAGATATTACGGGTAAGCCTACGATCAACGCTTCCGGCGGCAACGTAACGGGTTCGCTTGATCTTGCCACCGGTGCATTAACGCTGACTGCGCCGAGCGGAGCAGACGATTGGGGAACACAAACTGTTGTGTCCAATGCCACCTTAACGGGCAATGGCACGGCCGCCAGTCCATTAGCTGTTGCTAATCCCTTTCCGGGCTTTACGAGTTTGGTAGCAGACTATGGCATCACACTTGCCCCCATAGCTACCAGCGGAGATTGGACAGATATTGCGAGTAAGCCTACGATCAACGCTTCCGGCGGCAACGTAACGGGTTCGCTTGATCTTGCCACCGGTGCATTAACGCTGACTGCGCCAACTGGGGGCGGGTCAGATGGTTATTTAGGATTAGCAAGTACGGACCCAAGCGGTTATCATGTCGCCGGAGACCCAGTGAATATGAATGCCGAAGAAATTATCAATGCGGATGGTGTTACCTTCTTCGATAATGGCGGAGATGCCCTATCCTGGCGACTCTATGAAACAGTAGGTGGGACGAGTTCTAATCAATTTCGTTTTAGCTTAAATAGTAGCATTTACTACACCTTATCCGAAACCGGCACACCCGTTAATTCCCGTGATCTGATCACAAAACAATACGCTGATGCCAACTATGGAGGAAGTGGTGGGGATAACTGGGGGACGCAAACTGTTGTGTCCAATGCCACTTTAACGGGCAATGGCACAGCCGCCAGTCCACTAGCTGTTGCCAATCCATTTTCAGGTTTTACGAGTTTGGTGGCTGACTATGGCATCACACTTGCTCCCATAGCTACTAGCGGAGATTGGAGTGACCTTTCAGGTCAACCTACTTTATCTCAAAGCGGTGGAGATGTGACTGGAACCATTGATTTAGCAGCAGGAACGTTCACCTTGACGGCACCAGCAGGAGGTGGCAGCGGCATTACAGAAATGCGATTAGAAAGAACGGATGATGTTACAGGCTCACAGACAACAGCTTGGGTTTCTCCAAACGCTTCAGGTCAATTGTGGGTAGGCTTAACCGTGCCCTCTGGCTTAGAGATTACAGCGACCGACCAAGGTGCGAATGGATTAGAGTGGTTCATAGATTATAATAATACTTGGTGGGGTGGTGGGTTTGCTCCTGTTGGAAGCAAAAGTGCCTTGTTTGGCTTTCGACAAGATAATGGACATCCAGGACCCTATGCACCTTCCAATCAATGGCATGGTTGGCACAATCCTTTTGTGCGCAAAGGAACACCAGCTAGTTCAGCAGCCACTTTGAGTCAGCAACTTCCTTGGGACATTGTGGCCGATCAGAACTTCCTATACATCGCTACATGGAACGGGAGCAGCTTAAATACTACGGGTGGAACGATCACTTGGAAACGAGTGGCCCTTAGCACCTTCTAAAGATTTATTTTTGGTTGAAAGATTTTATAAGGTTATTGGAATGGGGAGGTTTTATCCTCCCTCATTCTTTTCAAAAATTGTTTTTTATGAAAAAAATACTCTATTTATTTAGTTTTCTATGCCTCGCTTATATAGGCAAGGCTCAATCCGACAGCACCAAGATCACCTACCAAATCACGGAATCGGATACATTGGAGCGCACCCAAATAGCCGTTTTTGAAAAAAATGATTTGGTCAGGGAATTACAATTGCTCTACTCTCAAAAGCAGCAAATTATCGCTGCCTTCAACGAGTTGGAAGCGCAGATCAAAGAAAAACAGGAATTGCTCAAGCAATTTGAGCCAGAGAAAGAAAAGAAAGAATAAATCACAAAAATTAACCAAAAATGGGTAACACTAGAACGATGTCAAAACCCATGAGCATATATGACCAAATTATGTACGTTTTTTCGGCGGCTGGCAACAAGATCGCTCTGGGCGCACTAGGCTTTCAGACGCTAGGCTTCACCCTAAATCCCACGCTTTTGACCGGATTGCTGCCCATTATCACAGGCATTATACTATTTATTTTTTCGATTTATCAAAAGCGACAAGCCGAAAAAAGAGCCGACGAAGCCCACCAAAAAGCCATCCGAAGAGCCGATGAAATGCACCGAGAAGAACTTGAAAATCAACGCCTGCAAAACCAGATTTTGGAAGCCCAATTGGAAAAAATAAAAACAGCATAATCGTATAAAATCAAAAAATATGAAATATCTGAAATTCTTTTTTCTGCCAGTCATCCTTCTAATGATGAGCTCCGATAGTAGTATAGCGCAGGCTATTGCTTCCGGCGACAGCAGCGAAGTATGGCAGCTATCCAAAGAGCAAATCGAATCCTTACAGCCCGTAAAAATGCAACAAGCATTAGCAGATACCAATGTGTATATCACGCCCGTAGAACCCTTTCCCGGAGGGGAAGGCTTTGGAGCAATCTTCAGTTGGTTCATGGCTAACTGGAATCGGCTCATTGGTAATATTACTTTGCTCATTCTCTTGCTGGAGTCTATACTAAGCGTTATCCCGACGGCAAAAAACTGGAGTATTTTTCAGAAGCTAAGAGAACTGTTCGACCGGCTAATCCTATTTCGCAATAATCGCTCCGGCGGCGGCATCTTTGTCGCTCGGTCAGAAGTTAAAGAGGGGGCTGATAAATCACATTAAAATAAAGAAAAATGGCTCTATATGATAATTCGGACGGCTGTCCGGTAGGGAGTGTGATGAAAGACGGAATATGTCTTCTTGCAACACCCTCTGATCAGGAGGTTGACACCCAAAAAAATCCTGCCGAGGAGGTCGCTAAATGGGGTAATATCCTCACCGGGCTCGGCGGCGCAGCCGGGCAAGTGATCTGTGCCTTAAAAGGAACTTGCAAGGGAGATACCGTTATCCACCAAACCCCACAGCAGCCCCCTAAAGACAATTCTGCTATTTGGGGCGCATTGGCGATTGGTGTTCCGATAGCAGGCATTTTAGGCCTGATTATTTATCAATTAGTTAAAAAAAAGTAGCAAATGACCATGCACGATCATAATACCGGGGACCCGATTGGTACCGGTCATATACACTATTATCCCCCATATCGGCGGCGCAGGGTCATCAATAATTTTTATTATGCTGTACCGGAAATAGAAGACCCGCCGGCGGAGGAAAAAAATGGCTGCACCTGCGGAAAGAAAAAAAGACGCTGGGGGAGGATGTTGATAGGCGCATTGGCGATTATTGGCTTATTGAGTCTGTTGGGAGGCAGCCTTATCAAAGGATAATATGGCAAAAATGACTACGACCGATTGTGTCCGCCTACATTGTGCCGGCTTATTGGGCAATCCGCCTTTATATCAGGGCTGCGTGGATGCCTGCAAAGGCAATCCCAATATTACCAAAGAGCAATTCTTCTGCGACATCGTAGGCGGCGAATTGCTCTTTGAAAATTACAACTTGATCGAGTGCGGCTTTGATCCCAACCATAAAGCAACACAGCTTTATGGCGGCAATAATAATTACGTGCTATGGGGCGCAATGGGGCTGATCGGTATGGGGATTATTATAGGCATTTATCAATTGTTCAAAGCATGAATTGGGCTGCAATCATTACTGGAGTCATTACCCTCGTTGGAAAGGGATTGGATTTTGCTTCTGCGGGCCAGCTTCGCAAGCAAGCCGAGCAGGATTGGCTGTCCAAAGGCACCCCCGAACCCTTTAGCCAAAAATTCTACGAAAATTGGCTGCGCCAAAATAACCAA
This sequence comes from Saprospiraceae bacterium, assembly GCA_965222705.1. Classification (GTDB taxonomy): domain Bacteria; phylum Bacteroidota; class Bacteroidia; order Chitinophagales; family Saprospiraceae; genus JAFMDF01. The sequence continues at coordinate 176,002 of CBDCUO010000050.1, forward strand.
CTCAAAATCCTCGCATTACTGTCTGCTATTTTTGTGTTTGTGTTATTGGCCAATATTTTAAAATCCTCAAAGTAATCGGCAACCAAATTGCTATGCCCACTTATTATGACCGAAATACTTCCTGCTTTTTGACACACCCTTTTAGCAAGGGAAAGCGAAAAAAGTGCAAAGCAATCAAAGCTTGCCTCCAAGACAGTTGTGCAGACCTAAAACCTATCGAGTCGCTATATAATAATTGCAGATTATACTGCAACGAAGACCCCAATCTCACCAAAGAATACTTCCTCTGCGACATCATCGGCGGCAAAGTCCTCTACGAAAACTACAACTTGATCGAATGTGGTTTTAATCCCGATGAAAAGAAAAAGAAAAACGGCTCCAAATATGCCCTGAAAGACTACTTGATATGGGGGGTAATGGGCTTAATGATTGTCGGGATCGTCGTCGGTGTTTTTCGATTGCTCCGCTAAAAACATACCACCCCGACCGGACGACTCCAATCGGGGTGATAACAAGAAATCACGTTTGAAGGTGCAAAAAAATGCCAACTAATATAGGTAAGCAGTTCGGGCATTTTCTTTTTTGAAAACTACAACAATGATGTGTTGGATAAGGCAAATATACGCATTTTATTTAAAAATTGCGTATTTTGCAATCAAATAAATGAGAGTATGGAGAACTTACCGGAAAATAAGCCAACTGCCTCTAAAGAAAAATTAGCTAAGGACGCAATCGAAAAGACCAACAGCATCAAGCGCATCTATATTGAACTTGACCAATCTACTCACGACCAATTCGAGGAATTGCGTCAAGCAGAGAAAAATCCCGTTAGAAAAATAGATTTTTTTTCAAGGATATTCCAAAATGGCGTAAGGGCTGCCGAAATACTTGTAGAAAATAAGAAGCTGGAAAACCAGCAGCAAGCCCCGCCTGAAGAAGCCGCTCGCCCTTCCGAAAGCCCCAAAGAAATCATCCAAGAAAAAATTATATACAAAATCCCTTGGTGGGCAAAGATAGGCGGCGGACTACTAGCCGCAATTGCCTTGATTTTGTCCATTAAAGTATATTCCAAAACGTAGAGCATCCCGCCGATCAAGCGGGATCAGCATAAATTAGACCCTATGGTTTTACCGCTACAATTTGTCGAAACCCATTTGCCCGTCCACCCGGACGATCCCAACACCCACTTTCGCTGACAGTCATTGACTGCTTGCAGGCAGTTCGAGACTTTTGGGGCATCCCGATCCAAGTAGAAAATATAGCTGTCCCGCTTGGGCGCACCTACCGAAATTATTTGCCTTTCGGTGCTAATCCCAGCGCCCACCACCTGGCACAAGCTATTGATTTTCAATTTTTAGTAGAAGAAGCTATTGCAAGCGAATTATATCTACTGATGCGGAATGACTTCGACCACCAGGGCGAACTCTTCCAAATCCTCTGGCAAAAGGGTTGCAGGGGCTTTGGCTTAAACTCGTGAACAATAAGAAAAAAATATAATAAAAAGTTCTATAAAAAATAACGGACTCGAAAAGCAATTTTATTGCTTTATTGAAAAATGGTAACAATAAAAACGAGTCCGCTGCTTGCAAAGATAGCGCAAGTCAGCGCTATTATTGAGCATTTAAAGGATGGAAAAATATATACTATCCTTGTATTGGCATGTTGTATTCTACGCTGCCGCAGTTGTTGTTTGAATCATTGTAAAGTCGAACATGAATGTGTAAGTGGTGAAAAAGCCAAATTAACTACTGTTTATGGTAGATTTAAGCGAGTCTTCCAAACAGGAAAAGGAGCTAAAGTCCACAAAACGGTATTTGTACTAATTCTCCATTTGGTTTACCCTTTTATCAGTCCTTATTTAATAGTTGATAGAACTGAATTTACAATAGGCGACCGTTGGGTTAATCTTTTAGTATTCGGTGTAGTATGCAAAGGCGTGCTAATTCCTTTGGTCTGGCAAGATTTGGGAGAACGTAAATCTTCCTCTCAAAAAGAACGCCTGATACTGTTGGATAAACTGTTAGCATGGTGGAAAGCAAGCGGTTTACCTAGACCAACTTTATCTCTTTTAGGGGATAGAGAGTTTATAGGTCAAACGTGGTTAATGGCACTTCAAAGAAGAGACCTAACCTTTGTCATTCGCCTAAAAACCAACCTGAGATTCAAGGTTTGGTATAAAGGCGATTTGAAGGATAGAACCATTAGATTGAAAGTCCTAGAGAAATATATGCACAAAAAAGGACTGAATCATATGGAAATCGTGATTTTAGATGAGTTAATTCTAAATTTCGTGGTCATTCCAAATGATGATACTAATGCCAAAGAACCTTTTATTTACTTGATTACTAATTTGGATAACCTTTCAATCGTTGCAACACTTTATAGAAAGCGTTGGCAAATTGAATGTTGTTTCAAACATCTCAAATCAAATGGATTTGATTTAGAAAAAACAGCCCTAGAAGGGGCACACAAACAAGAAATCTTGTTTTCCATTCTTGCTGTAACCTATGTTTTGGCAATAATGGAAGGAATTCTTAATGATTACGACAATACAGTAAAACAAAGAACTTTTTCGAATGGCAAAACTTACAAAGAAAAATCGCTATTCGTTTTTGGTTTTGAAATACTAAAACCAAAGGTGGACAATATGAAATTGCTACTGAGGCATCTTAAACAACTTTTGGTTTTTTGCCTAAAACAATTTAAATATCCATATTTTTATTATACTTGATTTTTGTTGTTCACGAGTAAAGCTTTGGCTCTTACGATACCTTTGTACATATAGATACCCTTGTGCCAGCGCTATACACCGGCTTCAAAAAACGCCAATACCAATATGAAGGCCAGCGATATGGTCGCTGGAATAAAATGAAAGAACTACGATACCTCAACCCAACGCACTATGATTTGCTGCCTCACCGCCGAAAGGTGAGAACTGGCCCCAACACTTTGCCTGCTTACCCCCCACCAGCAGGCATCCCCAAAGCCAGGTCTATTCCACCAAAGGATATAGTCGAAATTGGCACAGAAAAAATTGCCAAAGCGGCCGGCAGTACCATTGGTTTTTTCAAAGAGGTCTTTGACCCCAATGCAGAAGACAAATACCAGGATAATAATGAAAAAAACATTGGCTACCTGGTGGCGACCTTCGTGGTGCTTATCCTCCTATCCTGGGTGTTAGGGGAGCTTGTCAAGAAGTTTTAGTCGATAAAAAACAACTGCCGAAGGCAAAAAATGTCTGCCCTATTCCGGCGGGACTGCCCGGCTGATTAGTGGGTGCGGGAGCCAGCTATGAGTTGAGCAGATTAAAAATAATTGCATTTTACGCAATCATCAATTATCTTTGTTTGGAAATCACAAAATTGTCTAAAACGCAATTAAAACTACAACATGAAGGAAAAGACTAGTCCAAAAAGGCTGCCAACACGCAGCCAGTCCCACGCCAACGTCCCTCCGCAAGCCCTACCACTGGAGGAGGCCGTACTGGGTGCATTGATGCTGGACAAGGAGGCAATTGACATAGTGTTGGATGTTTTGAAGCCGGCTTATTTTTATAGCGAAGCGCATCGGGCGATTTATCGGGCGATCTTGCGCCTGTTTAATGCCAGTCGGCCCATTGACTTGCTCACCGTCACCGAAGCCCTCAGAAAAAGCGGGGACTTGGACAAGGCAGGCGGTCCCTATTATCTCGTAGGGCTGACCAATCGGGTCGCCTCCGCCGCCAATATAGAATACCACGCTAGGATAATCGCCCAAAAATACATCAGTCGAAACATCATTGAGTTTTGCATAAGCACTACTAGAGTTGCTTATGAGGAAAGGATAGATGTTTTTGAGTTGCTGGATAAAGTAGGAGGGCACTATACGGAGCTAATTGCCGAATTTTCCAGCAAAATCGGCAAAGAAATGCCCCAACTAATGGGAGAGTGGATGAAAAGACTGGAAGAAAAAGCCAAAGCCAACGAAGAAGAAGGGCTTACGGGTATTCCTACGGACTTTACGGAGCTGGATCGAATGACGGGCGGTTGGCAAAAGTCTGATTTGATCGTACTCGCTGCCCGTCCGGGCATGGGCAAGACGGCTCTAGCCCTGACCCTCGCCCGAAATGCGGCAATGGACTTCGGCAAAAAAGTCGCTGTCTTTTCATTGGAGATGAGCGAGGAGCAGTTAGTCAGCCGCCTGGTGTCCATAGAGTCGGAGGTGTCTGCTACCAATATCCGAAGGGGCGACTTGACCGAGCAGGACTGGCAAACGCTCCATACCGTTGCCGAGAAAATGAGCAATGCGCCTATCCATATAGATGACACCCCTGCGCTGAATCCATACGAGCTAAGGGCCAAGTGCCGGCGGCTCAAAATAAGAAATGGCCTAGATATGGTCATCGTGGACTACCTGCAACTGATGTCCGGCAGCAAGGATTATCGAGGCAATCGGGAACAAGAAATCAGCAGCATTAGCCGAAGCCTAAAGCTATTGGCTAAGGAGTTGAATATCCCCGTCATTGCCCTATCCCAACTCAGCCGTGCCGTAGAGAGCAGGGGCGGAGCCAAGCGACCTCAACTATCCGACCTGCGAGAGTCCGGGGCGATCGAAAACGATGCCGACCTCATCGCTTTTATTTATCGCCCAGAGTACTACCAAATCCTCGAGGACGAAGCGGGTAATTCTCTAAAGGGCAAGGCAGAGGTCATTATCGCCAAGCAGCGCAACGGCGCATTAGGCACCGTGCATCTGCAATTTATTGCCCGATATGCCAAGTTTGCCGATCTGACAGACGAAGCCTTGTTTTACGAAGCAGATATTACAGCCTCCCCCGGAATGCCCGGACTGAAGGAGGCGGAACTGAATAAAGTGTTTTAAACCATGAAAGATCACCAACGCTACTACCTGCATCGCTGCATCAAAGCCTTTGCTCGCATTCAGCTAAGAAATCGAAAGGGCATTATTAGCTTGCCGTATAGCTATAAGCTAAATACCCATGAAAAAAAATGGCTGCAAAAATTAATAGCGCAGGGATATAGTGTGCAGTTGGCATTAGAATAATTTTAAAATAAAAATCATGCATCAAGAAACCTTCGCCAAAGCAATTTGGACAATCTACGACGGAAAAGATAGAGGCGTGACAGAAGAAGAAATTGAAGAAGTAAAGAAGTATTATAATCTATCAAAAAAAAGATTGCGTATTAAAAATACGCACCCTAATCAAGTCTCCATATACGCCTATTATTATGCGAAAAAGGACGATAAAAATTACTTCAAGAAATGACAAAAAATGACAAAAATTATTCGATTTATTCAGTCAGGCAGGCGCATAGCCGACATGAACATTAGATACATTGTATTCTTCTATTTGCTGTCACTAACGGTCAAGGGTCTGCGCTGTGTTGGGCGGAGGGAGGGGAAATTTCGGCGAAGCCGAAAGATTTTTCCGACCGTAGTCCCAACATTGCGTTGACGCATTGATGGGTGCTCGTCTGACCGAAGGAAGGACGAGTGACGGTAAAGGTGGGCACGCCCGCGGGATCCGCTGGCCTGGTTTCCGGATGCGACGGTGGGCAAGGCCGAGCAGTGGGGATCGTCGCGAAAGCGGATGATGGCCGGAAAGCTCCTCTTCCGATCGGGGCTGACGTGGAAGGGGAAGCTGCGCGGTGCGCCGCCGGTCAATCTGCCCGGGGTTCGCGCGGACCACTGGTGGTCGACGGCGCGGGAGATTCCCTCATCGTATCTGCACACCGCTTCCGGTTCGGAGCGATTCCTGTTCTACGAAGCGACCGCGGCGGTGGAGCCCGCGATCTCGGCGGTCATCAGCGAGGGCGGCGCTCCGCTTGAGGAATCGGCACGGAGAGGCGGTGGGGCCCGTGATCGTCATCGTGAACGACGGCGCCGGGATCCGTGGACTGCGCGTGGAATCAGTTCCCGGGGAGGGCGAGATCGAGGTGGCGCGATCCGGCTTGCCGAAGTGGACGGCGGATGGAGTTCTTGCGGCCTGCCGCGCGCAGTGGCGGGCGCTGGGGATGACCGGGGCAGAGGCGGAGGGAATCGTCGAGATCTGGCGGAGGGATCTCGTCGAGCGTCTCGGCGTGCTGGTGGTCTTCCCGATGCCGCGGGCGCTTTACGACGGGATGTTCCCGCTCGAGATCACGCCGAAGCCGACGGAGCTGGTGCGGGCCGGGTTGGTCTTTGACACGCTCGAAGGCCAAAAGGGGCGGAAGCCCTGGCTACCCGCCCTGGATGAGAGCCTGGCAAAGGCCGCCGAGGCGCTTTCGAGCGACGAGTTTGCGGTGCGGGAGCGGGCCGAAGCGGCACTTTTTGCGGCCGGCGACCTTGCGCTCGGGGCGCTGGCGGCGCTCCAGAAGTCGGACGACCCCGAAGTGCGCCGGACGGCCAAGGCGTTGGCAGAGAACGCAGTCCGTTCGCGAGGGACTACGCCTCGTGCACGCGGCGGCTGGGGATTACATTTATCTGCATCGGTATTAGGGGGGGGGGCGAGCTTCGAGCTTCGGGCTTGCTACCGCAGTCCGAACAGGGCCTCGACATCCGCGCGGAAGCGGGGGCCGAGCGCGAGCACCAAGATCTCGCGCAGAAGCTGGTCGTCGTCGCCCGACCGCACGAACGATCCGCCGCCCCACTCCGCGATCCGCGCGAACGAATCCAGCTCGCCGCGCCGGTCGCCGGAACGGCCGTAGCCGGTCACGTCGACGGCGTGGACCACACCCTCGAACTCGCGCACGGTGCTCTCGAGCAGCGCGGCGTCCCGCTCGTGCGGCGGCGCGTCCCCGAACAGCAACACGACACGCTGCGATCCCTCGCGCCACGCCGTCTTGCGCGTCGCGTCGCGCAGCCCGTCGAGAACCGCCTCCGCCATGTCGCCGCCGCCGCCCGCGGGCACGGCGCCGAGGAAGTCCTCGAGCACGCGCGCGTCATGCGTGAGCGGCGTGCCGATCGAAACGAAGTCCTCGCCGCGATCGCGGTAGAACACGATGCGCACGCGCAGATCGGGCACCGCGCGCCGCAGCTCGTCCATTACCACCCGGATCGTCCGCTTCGTCGCGAGCAGCAGCGACGTCATGCTGCCGGTCGCGTCGATCGCGAGGCAAAGGTCGAGGCCGCGGCGGCGCAAATCCTCGACGTGGTAGACGAAGCCGCCCGTCTTCTTCTTTGCGCGCCCCGTCCACCACGCCTCCCACGCCGCGGCGCCCTCCGCAGGCTTGCCCGGGTCGTAGCCGAACCGCGCCGGCTGGAGCTGGCGCAGCACCGCGATCGCCCGCTCCCGCGTACGGTACGACGGCGCGCTGAGGTCCGCGATCGCGCGCGGGTAGATCGAACGCTCGCCGAGAAACCCGAACGACGCGACTGCCGACGCGCGCACGCTTGCGTCCTCGTCCTCCATGGCCCGCCGGTACAGCTTCGTCGACCGGTCCTCGACGGTCACGCGCAACGACGCGCCGATCACCGCGCGCCGCACGGATGCATCGGGATCGTCGAAAAGCGCCAGGACCTCGGCGGGGTCGCCCGGCAGGGCGGCACACGCGCGGACGGCCGCCGCCCGCACCCGGGGCGATGGATCCCGCAACGCACGGAGGAGCGGCGCCCGCTTGCCGACCCGCGCGCACGCGAACGCGCGCACCAACGCGTCCTTGTCGCGCAACGCCACGCGCGCGGCGTCGCCGTAAAGCGCCTCCGCGACGGCGCGGCGCACCACCGGATCGTCGTCCTCGAGGACCGGCAGCAGTAGCGGCGCGAGCTCCGGCCACGGCTCGCGCGAAAACGGTTGCAGTCCGCCGCGGAAGACGAAGTTGAGCGACTCGAACGGTACGGTCGACGTGCGGCGCGCGTGGATCTGCGCGTCGAGGATGCGCCGCGCGGATTCCGCGTCGCGCGCGGCGGCGACCGCCTCGGACAGGATCGCGCCGGCGCGTCCGCCGAGGTCGGCGCCCGCGACGAGCTTGCGCAGCCGCTCCGCGACGGGGCGTCCGCCGACCGCTACGCCGCGGCGCGCCATCTCCCCGACGGCGCGGGCGAGCGCGGCGTCGGCGGTCGGGCGCGCGTCCACGAATCCCCGGCGCTTTTTCGACGGCGCCTTGCCGGCCGCGGCGAGCTTGCGCAGAAGCACGCCGGCCTCGCTCGCCTCGCCGCATTTGCCGAGCGCGGCGTACGCGCCGAGTACGGTCGCGAGGTCGTCGTCGCGCGTCGCCGCGACCAGCTCCCGGCGGCGGCCCGCGGCGGCGAGCGCGGCGAATCGGACCGCCGGGGATTCGTCGTCGAACAGCTTCTTCAGGGCGGACGGACGATCGGCCGCGCGCCACGCCCACGCCGTCGCGGCGCGCACGGCGTCATCCGGATCGGCGAGCAGCGGTTCCAGCTTCTCGGCTGGTGCCTTCGTGTCGAGCGCGCGCACGGCGGCCGCGCGCACCACCGCGACGGGATCGCCGAGCAGCGCGACCGGCGTGGCGGCGCCGAGCTGCCGGACCGCGGCGAGGCGCACGTCCCAGTTCGGCGACGCGGTCGCCTTCTCCAGCAGGTCGCGCCGCCCCTCGCGCGCCGCCCGCGCCGCGCCCTCCGCACGAAAGAACGGACTTTCGCCCAGCAACATGCGCTCGGTCTCCGGGGCGGCGAGAAGGACGAGCAGGACGGCGAGAAACATGCGGATAGAATCGGACGCTGGTACCAACGGAAGTGGCGTCGTCGATGTTGCGGGTTCCGATCCTATCCTTGTTGCTGCTCGCCGCGTGCGGGTCGGGCGGCGATGCGCCCGCGCCCGTCGCGCAGGATCCGGCGCCCGAATCCGCCCTCCCGGATGCCCCTTCTGGGCCCACCACCGATCCCGAACCGCTGCGCGCGCTCGACGCCGAGGTGATCGGACTGCCCGGCGAACCGGTTCCCGGCATGCACGCAACCCACGTCGACACGCGCGAGGGATGGCTCGCGCCGGACGGTCAGATCGTCTTCGAAGGCGTAATCAGCAGCCGCGTCGACGGCTCGCTGTCGTGCGGCATCTTCCGGCGCACCGCGGACGGGCGCATCAACCCGCTGCTGCTCGAAGGGCAGCCGCTGCCCGGAGGCGGACGCGTGCGGCATCCGCGCCTGCCGATCGAATCGCGCGACGACACGATGATTCTCGCCACCGACGTGGTGGACGGTTCGACCGCGCACCTGCTCGTCGCGGTGGCATCCGGCGGCGGGCTGCCCGAGATCCTGGCGCGTTCCGACGAGGGCGTCTACGCGCGCGCGACGCGGACCGCGGACGGCACCGTGCTGGCGGAGCACCACTCCGGGTTCGGCGTGGAACTCGTGCGCGTGCGGCCGGGCGGCGACGTCGAGCTGTTGTGCCCCGACTGCACGCCCGGCATCGCGATGGACGACGAGGGCGCGGTCGTGCGCACGACGCACGGGGCGTGGCGGTTCGAGGAGACGGGCGGCGGACGGCGGCTGATCGGACGGGGCGATCCGCTGCCCGGGCTTCCGGGCGCGGTCACCGCGATCAAGCGCGCGTGGCGCACCGACGCGGGCGAGATCGCGGTGCACGTGCTCACCGACGACGCGACGGCGCCGGACGTCTTGCTGCGCGAAACGCCGGACGGCTGGGACGTTCTCGCGCGTTGCGGCGCGCCGCTTCCGGGCGCGACGGCATTCGTCGATCGCATCGAGGTGGCGCACGGGCGCAGCGCCGACATCGTGTTTGCGGCGACGCTCGAGGGCGGCGGCACGACGGTGTTCTGCGCAGCGCCCGCCGACGAGCCCGAACCGGTCGCGCGGAGCCTTTCCGGCATGGCGATCCATCCGCGGGCGGTGCGCGTGGACGGCCCGCAGGTCGCGTTCGGCGCGACGATGTTCGGGGGGACCGCGCTGTACCTCGCCGGCGCCCACGATCCGGTGATCGAGACCGGCATCCGCGTGCCGGACGCGCGCGATGCGACGACGCACTCGTTTCCGCTCGGCCTGCGCGACGGCGTCGACGTGGCGCCGGACGGACGCGTGCTCGTGCACACGGGGCTCGTCGAGTCGCGCCGCCCGACCGCCGTGCTCGGCGCGCTGCTGCTCGTGCGATAATCGCACGCGATGCTCACCGAGGAACAACTCGCGGCGGCGCTGTCGGAACTCCCGGGATGGCAGGAGGACGGCGATCGGCTGCGCCGCGTCTACGAGTTCGACGACTTTCCGGCCGCGGTTCGGTTCGTGCGCCGCGTCGCCGATCTGGCCGAGGCGCGAAACCACCATCCCGAGATCCTGCTGCAGTACCGCCTCGTGACGCTGTCGTTGTGGTCGCACGACGTGGGAGGCGTCACCGAGCGCGACCTCGGGCTCGCGCGCGCGATCGACCGCACATGAATTCGACGGCGGCGGCGTACCACGCATTCACGAAGTACGCGCCGTCGAGCCTCGGGTCGCACCCCGGCCTCGACTGGTCGAACGCCCCGCCGCAGTTCAAGGAGATCGTCGGGTCGCATCGCGTCGAGCTGCGGCCGCACGGCAAGACCGCAGACGCGCGCGACATCCGCAGCGTGCTCGCGCGCTTTCTCTACTTCGCGCACGGCATCACCGGCCAGCTCGTGCATCCGGGCGGCACGCAACTGCTCCGCGCGGCGCCGTCCGCGGGCGCGCTGTACCCGACCGAGATCTACGTCGGCGTCGGCGACGAGCCCGGCGTCGACGCCGGGGTGTACGCGTACGACCCGCGCGAGGAGCTGCTGACGCGCATGTGGGAGGAGGATCCGCGCGGCGTGCTGGCAGACGCGTGCGGGGTTCCGGGCGGTTTCGAGAACGCGCGCGCGGTGCTGATCGTCAACGGCATCTTCTGGCGGTCGGCGTGGCGGTACCAGGAGCGCGGCTACCGGCGCGTACTGCTCGACGCGGGGCACGTGCTCGCGAATCTCGCGTCGATCGGGCCGTTCGACGGGCTGCAGGCATTCCCGCACACGGGATTCGTCGACGATGCGATCAACGGCGCGTTCTTCTTCGAGCCGGATCGCGAAGCGACGCTCGCGTGCGTGCCGCTGTTGCCGATGGCGGAGGCGGGCGGACCGCCGGCGTACTGGACGTCGGATGTCGTGGCGCAGGAGCCGTTCGACGGCGAGGGACACGTGCCCGAAGAGCAGGCGCTGACGGGCAGCGCGACGGCGGCGATGCATCGCGCGTCGTCGTGTTCCGCGCCCGCGCCGGTGGAGCGCCTCCGCGCGCGCGACGCGGTCGACGACGGCGCGGTGCGCATTCCGCTCGACGTCTCGGAGGAGAAGGTGCGGACGCCGCGCGCGATCGCGCAGCGCCGCTCCGCGCGCGCGTACCCGGACGAGCCGCTTCCGCTCGACACGTTGCGCGCGGCGCTCGCGTACACGTTTCCGCTCTACCTCCCCCACGACGCGTGGGACGCGGGCGACCTCGAGGCGCGACTGGTCGTGCACCGCGTCGACGGCCTCGACCCCGGCGTCTACGCGGTGCAGGGCGACGCGGAGGGACTGCTGCCGCTGCGGCTGGGCGACCACGCGGAGACCGTCGCGGCGGCCTGCCTGGGCCAGGCGATCGCGTCGAGCTGTGCGGCGATGCTCGTGTTCCACGCATCGTCGTCGCGCGCACTCGAGCGCTACGGCGAGCGCGGCTATCGCTGTCTCCACCTCGAGGCGGGCGCGCTCGGCCAGCGCTTCCAGCTCGCCGCCGCCGACCTCGGCGCGCAGGCGTGCGGCATCGGCGGCTTTTTCGACGACGACTTCGCGCGGCTGCTCGATCTCGAGGAGAACGAGTGGATCCTCTATCCGGTGACGATGGGGGCGGCCCTGGGCCCTGCGCCCTGAGCCCTGAGCTTTGCGTTCGACTGCCGCGGAAGCGGTTTCCCGCGGCCATCGGGAGCAAGGCCCAGGGCACAGGGCCCAGGGCACAGGGCCAACTCAAGAGCTTTTATCCAATCAATCCCGTCGCGCGGGCCACGAAGAAGATGATGCCCGCGCCGGTCAGGTCGTTGGTCGTCTGGATGAAGGGGCTGGACGAGATCGCGGGGTCGAGACCGATGCGGTGGATGCCCAGCGGCACGACGACGCCCATGAACGCGCCGGTCGACATCGCCGCGAAGATCGCAAGGCCGAGCGTCAGCGCGACGAGTTCGGCGTCCTCGCTCGCGCGCCAGAAGGAATAGGCGAAGAGCATGCCGCCGAAGACGACGCCCAGGATGAGGCCGACCGCGATCTGGCGGCCCACCGGCTCGACCCAGCCGCTGTAGTCGAAGCGGCCGAGCGCGAGCGACCGGACGGTGATCGCGGCGGTCTGCGTGCCGACGTTGCCCGCCATGCCAAGCACGACCGGGAGGAACGCGGCGAGGATCGCCTTCTCCTCGATGTCCGCCTGCATGCTCGTGAGGAAGCCCGCGACGAGAAGCCCCCCGATAAACGTGAGGAAGAGCCACGACGCGCGGCTGCGCACCGCGACGAACACCGAGTCGTCGTAGAGCTCGGTGTCCGCGGTGCCGGCGAGACGCGCGATGTCCTCGGTCGCCTCCTCCTCGAGCACGTCGGCGATGTCGTCGTGCAGCACCTGGCCGAGCAACCGGCCCTTGTCGTCGACGACGGGGATCGCCGCGACGTCGTGCTCCTTCGCGAGGCGCGCGATGTGCTCCTGGTCCTCGTCGACGCGCACCTGGATCGGATTCGGGTCGAGGACGGTGCGCACCGGGGCGTCGGGATCGGACTGGAGCAGCTCGGTCGGCGTGACGGTGCCGAGCAGGCGCTCGTTCGCGTCGACGGCGTAGACGCGGTAGATCTTGCCCGACTCCTTGACGTCCGCGGCACGCACCGCCTCGCGCGCATCGCCGACCGTCGCGTCCGACGGCACCGAGACGAACTCGGTCTGCATGATTCCGCCGGCCGTCTCCTCGTCGTACTCGAGCAGCTCGCGCAGCTCCGCCTGCTCCTCGTGCCCGAGCTCGCGCAGCGTCTCCTCCGCCTTGTCGGGCGGCAGCGCGCCGAGAATGTCCGCCGCGTCGTCCGACCGCGACTCGTGCACGATCTCCGCGATCTCGGTGGCGCCGAGGTCCTCGAGCAGGTCTTCCTTGTCCTGCTCCTGGACCTCGCGGATGACGTCGGAGGCCAGCGGTGCCCCGAGCAGGCGAACGACGCGGACGCGCGCCTCCTCGTCCAGCGACTCGACCAGATCGGCGATTTCCGCCGGCCGGAGCAGCACGAAGAAGCGCTTGATGTCCTCGTCGCCGCCCTCGCGGACGAGGCGCTCGAGGGCGGTAGGCGCGTCCCGGTTGACCACGCCGCGGAGTATAGCGGGACGCAATTTCCTACGGCGCAAACGGGCGTTGCGGTATAATAAGTGTCTGGCTGACACTAAGTCGACGGCACGGAGCACCACGATGATTCCCACCGGCATGCTGACCGGCGCGCCCACGCAGCCCACCACCCCCCACGACATGGACGAAGCGGAGGTCGTGGATCGCATTCGCGAGATCAAGGAGCGCTACGGAAAGCGCCTGGTCCTTTTGGGCCACCACTACCAGCCGTCGCGAGATCGTCGGGCTCGCCGACTTCCGCGGAGACTCGTTCGAGCTCTGCCGTGCGGCGAGCGCGCAGGACGAAGCGGAGATGATCGTCTTCTGCGGCGTGCGCTTCATGGTCGAGTCGGCGCGGGTGCTCGCGCGCGCGGACCAGAAGGTGTACCACCCGAACGAGCGCGCCGGCTGCCCCATGGCGGACATGGCGAATAGCGGTCTGGTCGAGGCGGCGTGGAAGGATCTCGAAGCGCGGGACCTGGCGGTTTCCACCATCCCGGTGACGTACATGAACTCCGACGCGGAGCTCAAGGCGTTCACGGGGCGCAACGGCGGTATTGTCTGCACGTCGTCGAACGCGTCGCGCGTCTTCGACTGGGCGTTCGAGCGCGGCGAGCGGATCATCTTCTATCCGGACGAGCACCTCGGGCGGAACGTCGCGAACAGCAAGGGGCTGCCGCGCGAGCACGTGCACATCTACGATCCGCGGCTCGAGCTCGGCGGGCTCACCGAGGAGCAGTTCCGCAAGTCGAAGGTCTTGCTGTGGAAGGGTTTCTGCCACGTCCACACGCACTTCACGACGCAGCACATCGACGAGGCGCGCGCGAAGTGGCCGGGCGTAGTCGTGATGGCGCACCCGGAGTGCACGGAGGAGGTCATCGCCGCGGCGGACTTCGCCGGGTCGACCAGCCAGATGTGCAAGAAGGTCGAGGAGGCGCCCGCGGGCACGAAGTTCGCCATCGGGACCGAGATCAACATGATTCACCGGCTGGCGTTCGACCATCCCGACAAGGAGGTCCACACGCTGTCCCGGTCGCTGTGCCCGAACATGTATCGCGTGAACCTCTACAACCTGTACGACACGGTGCGGGACCTGGAGAACGCGGTCGAGGTCACGCTTCCCGACGACGTGATGCGCGACTCCAAACTCGCGCTGGAGCGCATGCTGTCGGTTCCCTAGGCGCGAACGGCTGGCGTCGAGCGGCTCGACGTGTCGTACTCGACGGCGGGCTCGCGACGCGAGCTCGAGGCGCAGGGGTACGTGCTTGGACCACGACCTATGGTCCGCGCGGCTGCTGCGGGACGATCCCGATGCCGCCATCGTGGCAGGCGCACCGCGCGTTCGTCGAGGCGGGCGCGGAGATCGTCACGACGGCGACGTACCAGGCGCGCGACGAGGGGCTGGAGCTCGCGGTGGAGCTGGCGCGCGCGTCGGGGGCGCGATGGGTGGCGGCGAGCGTCGGCCCGTTCGGCGCGTCGCTGGGCAACGGCGCGGAGTACACCGGCGACTATCCCGATGTGGATCTCGAGGCGTGGCACGCCGCGCGGTTCGAGAGGCTGGCGCGGTCGGGCGCGGACATCCTCGCGATCGAGACGATCCCGCACCTCGGCGAAGCGAAGGCCCTGGCGCGGTTGGCGCGCGGCCTTCCGTGCTGGTTCGCGTTCTCGTGCCGCGACGGCGAGCATCTGCGGGACGGAACCCGCGTGCGCGACGCGGCAGAGGCGGTGGCGGACGTCGCGACGGTGATCGGCGTGAACTGCACCGACCCCGGGCACGTCGGCAGCCTGCTGCGTGAGATCCGAACGGTGACCGACAAGCCGCTGGTGGCCTACCCCAACTCGGGAGAGCGCTACGAAAACGGCCGCTGGACCGGCGAAGTCCACTGGCCCCCCGACTGGTCCGACGCCGCGATCAGAGGAGGCTGCTGCAGGGTGTCCCCGAAGATGATCGCGTCCCTCGGAGGGCCCTCTCGGTCCTCTCGGTCATAGCCACCGGGTCGTCGGCGCGCAACTCCTATCCAGCAAACGAGTTACAAACGTCTGCTGCGGCAGCACTGCCGCACTGCGGCAGTGCTGCCGCAGCAGAAGTCACGCAACCGTCTGCAAACAAACGAGTTAGAGCCGCGAAGAACGGTGGCTATCACCCATCAGCCGCCGAGGTGGTACATCTCG
>CBDCUO010000051.1:0-23582 GCA_965222705.1 Saprospiraceae bacterium
TCACTCGTCCTTCCTTCGGTCAGACGAGCACCCATCAATGCGTCAACGCAATGTTGGGACTTTAGTCGGAAAAATTTTTCGGCTTCGCCGAAATTTTCCCTCCCTCCGCCCAACACAGCGCAGACCCTTGACCGTTGGCTGCCATGAAAAAATAAAAAGAAGAAGAAAAAATGAGTGACCAATTATCACTTTTCGGGAAAGATGATAAAAAAATAAAACTTGGGCATGCTGAAATTAAATACAAAAGTGCTTCAAGTATTTTGACGAAACCTTCAGGTTTCATGGATAGTTACGACTATTCATTAAACCCTTATTCAGGTTGCTCCTTCGGTTGTACTTATTGTTATGCAGCCTTTTTTTCAAGGAATAAAGAGAAAATGGATAATTGGGGCTATTGGGTGGAGGTGAAAGAGAATGCGATGATAATGCTTAAGAAAAAAAGGAAAAAACCTTTAATGGATGTGATAGTTTACATGTCAAGCGTAACAGACCCTTATCAACCAATTGAAAAGAAAATTGAAATAACAAGACAAATATTACAAGAGTTTGCCGATTACCATTCAATACGTTTGGTGGTTCAAACAAGAGCACCGCTTGTTACAAGAGATATTGATTTGTTTAAAAAAATAGGAAGAGTTCAAGTCAATATGACAATAACAACGGATAGCGAAGAGGTAAGAAAAGTGTTTGAACCTTTTTGCCCATCAAATAAGGTAAGATTAAAAGCGATTAAAGAGATTAATGATAATGGTATACGGTCTTGTATTACAATGACACCTTTATTGCCTGTTAAGAATGCACATAGATTCGCATCAAGTTTAAAAGAAACAGGAATAGAAAATTTTATTATCCAACCATTTCATAAAACGAAGGGGAAATTTATAGCTGGCACAAGGGAAAGTGCCCTAAAAATTTTACAAGATTACAACTGGAATGATGAAACATACAATGAGGTATTTCAAGAAATAAAACACCAAATTCCAAATATTGGAGTTGGCAAAAAAGGATTTGCACCACCTCTATAATTATGTTTCAAAATGAAAGAAGAAGTAAAAAAATGGATATTATCTCAACAAAATACATGCGATAAGATAATAACAGATGCCTGTAAAGAATTTTGGAATGCCAATAGGCATAAAAACAATTTTCATTACGACTTGAAGAAATGTCATGATGAGAGTTATGAATTAGTTAGAGGGAGAGACCTCTGTTATGATAGGCTAAATACTGCATTTTCATACAGTTTATGGTATCACCCACGTCGGATAAATACATTTCTTTCCTTTTTTGTTGACAAGCTAATTGAGTTAGCTGGGCAAAAAATTGAACTTTTCGATTTGGGAGCTGGAACTGGTGCTGTCCAATGGGCGGTACTGCTAACCGCATACGGTTTAAAAAAAGCTGGAGTAAGTCCTCCAAAAATTAGAATAATAAATATTGATACGAGTCCATTTATGCTCTATTTCAATAGAGATTATCTTTGGCAGCACTTTCTAAAACAGTATCAATTTTCAAGTGAGGAGGTGCAGATTGAATACAATGTCAATTCTTGGAACAATGAAAACGACCTTGAAAGCTCTAATACCTTTATTGCTTCAAGCTATCTATTTGACTCCTCAGATAACCGAGAAAAAATAAAGGACGATTTTTTAGAGATAGTTAACCAATATTCACCATCAACACTTTTGCTGCTTACATCTCTAAACAAAAGAGAATATTTAAATACTCTGCTTCCAGATTTTAAAAAATTAGGCTACCATGAGGAAAGGAAAGCAAATAATGGTTTACTTTTCAATCAGCCACTTAATCATATAAATAGTTTACGGAATGAACTAAAAAGTGAATATATAGATATTGCTCCTTTAAATAATAGGTCTAAGTGGCAAGACCCAAGTCATTTTGGAATTATTCTTTTCAAAAAGTCAGAGCGAAATTTCATTATCAGCAAATACGAGAATAGATAATATTGACTTGTTTAATCCTCCAATTACTGTTAGAAAGGAAGTTAGTTTAAATGAACAACAAAAAAAAGCTGCAAAATATTCTAACACTCCATCGGTAATCATTGGTCCAGCAGGTTGTGGAAAAAGTATTGTGATTTCAGAAAAAGTTCTTAACACAGTAGCTCATCATAATTACGACCCAAATTTAAAAATATTAATTACCACGTTTAATAAATCTCTCATCGGTCAACTTTCTAATTGGCTTACTGAAACTCTTGATAATTCAAGATGTCGAAATGTTGGAGTTAATTTTTTCTTTAATGGTTCTAACGTAGCAAATATAAGGCTATTACATTTTGATATTTTACCCCTACGCATTGGTGGAGTTCCGTTTTACGGACTTGTAAGTGAACAAATACATCAAGATATTTTAAAAGAAATAATCAAAATTGTAAAAGCAGAAAACGGTATAACAAATAACCAATATGACAATATCCTGAATGCTGATTTCTTATTAGAGGAATATCACAGAGTAATCTACGGATTGGAAGTAGGGATTACAAATGCGGAAGAAAGATATTATCAACTCACAAGACAAGGGAGAGGAAGAAATCCTTCTTTACCTAAAAGTGGACAAAGAAGAAAACTGGTATTTAGTGCTTTAAAAAAATACGCTTATAAAGTTTACAGCCAAAATATTCCAAGTTTTACAGTTAGAAGACAAGTGTTTAAAAGTAATCTGGTCAGTAAAAAGGTTGATGTCAAATTTGATTATTTATTTGTAGATGAATTTCAAGATTGTACTCAAGCAGATTTCAGAATATTCAATTTATTACTCAAGAATCCTGATAATTTGACTGTTGCAGGAGACTTAGCACAAGCTGTACATATTGGGAAATCGGCAAAAATTCCACGGTTTCAAGATATGGCAAGAAGACAGTTTCACAGACTTGAGGGTTCATACAGGCTGCCTGTACGAGTAAGCGAGGCAATAAAGCCTATTTCAGAGGCAATAAAGATAGGATTCAATAATGAGGACGGAGTTGGGATTATTACTCCTTATAAAGGGTCTCCTCCAGGTGCAAGACCTGTCGTTGTTTATGCGCCAACATTAGAATTAATTGCTAACAAAATTTCAGAAATTTTCAATATTTACTCAATTTATGATATAAAAAAAGCAACTATTTTAGAAAAAGATTCTCAACTTTCTTATGCATTAAATCAACTGGGAATTAGAACGGAAACGGATACAATATTGAGGTTAAAAGGATTAGAAAAAAGATGTATTATTTGGTCAACAAGAGCAGACATTGAATATGAAAAGGAAGTTTTCGAATTTGTTTATACAATTCTTTCAAGAACATCAGCAATTTTAATAATAGCATTATCTGATAATTCTTTACCTATCTTTAAACCAGTCATTGGCAAGTTTAATCCAAATAGGCTAATATTATGGGATAGAGAAACCGAAGATAAATTTGCAACATTTTGTGAATTAGTCGAAATCGAACCGAATATAGATGAATAAAAAAGAAGTCGAGTAGGTAAGGGGGAATTTCACCCCCAAACCTCTCACAGAACCGTGCGTGAACCTCTCGATTCACACGGCTCTTCACAATCAGTCTAAGGCGTAAACCCCTGTTGCCAATGCGGAAAAATGTAAGGATAATCTTTTGCAATTTGCCTTAACCATTTTTGAGCATAGCTGACGAATTTGCGTCTTTTAAAGCGTTTGTACTTGTTAAATGCCCACTTTGCCAACCTTCGGTTGATAATTCTGAAAATACCCTCCATTGCCGTTTTGTGAAACCGACCGTAATAATATAACCAGCCTCTTATCTTGGGAGATAATTCGGCGGCTATTTGGTGGATGTTCAGATGTGTCCATCGGTGAAAGCCCAACTTTCGACACTCATCCGAGATACGTTTCATGGATTTTCGACTGATACAGGGACTGAATCCAAACATCACATTACCGTCTTTGGTTTGCACTTTGTGGCTTCGGAAAGTGTAGCCCAAGAAATCAAACTGTCGAACTTCGGCTTCTGTCCGCTTGCGTCTGCCCTTTCGGTTACAGTAAACCAATTTAGTCTTTTCGGGGTGCAGTTCCAATTTACATTGGGTCATACGTTCCCGTATGGACTTTAGGACATACTTGGCGGTACGTTCATTTTTCACATGGACGATGATGTCGTCAGCGTATCTTTCAAACGGACAGTCAGGAAAATGCTGTTCCATCCATTTGTCGAATACCACGTGCAAAAACAGATTCGCCAGTAAGGGACTTATCACTCCGCCTTGCGGCGTTCCTTTTTCCAGATTTTGGACAAGGCTGCCGTCTTTGAGTTGTACAGGGGCTTTGAGCCACCGTTTTACATAGGTGATGAGGTGGGGCTTGTCGGTGTAATGCCGTAATGCCCGTATCATCAAGCCGTGGTCTATGTTGTCAAAGAAACCTTTGATGTCCATGTCCACTACCCATGCATACTTCCAACAGTTGGTTCGGGCTTGGGCGATGGCTTGGTGCGCACTTTTGTTGGGGCGATAGCCAGAGGAATTTTCGGAGAATATTGGTTCTAATATTTCTTCCAACTCCTTGCATATCACCATTTGGGCAACTCGGTCTTTGACCGTTGGTATGCCCAAGTGCCGCTCTTTGCCTTTCCCTTTCGGAATGCTCACCCGCATGACGGGCGGTGGAAAATAACTGCCACTTGCCAAGCGGTTCCACACCGGGTGCAGGTGTTTCCTTGGATTTTCGGCGATGTCTTCAATGGTCAATCCATCTACGCCTGCCGAACCTCCGTTCGCTTTGACAAGCTTAAACGCTTCCCATACCTGTTCTTTGGTAATGGGATACGGCTTTGATTTGTCTTTAAAAATCATCCTTTTAAAACAGCTGTTTTAAAGTTGTTAATAAATAAAATCTGATTGTGCTAACCCCTTCGCTCCACCTTCATTACAAAAGTTTCATCACTACTACGAGTTAGTCCGCCACTCCCATGCTACTGAAGTAATTGGCTTACCCTGAAAAAAATAAATCTGGGCTTATACCGTTCCTTTCTTTTCGCACGGGAGTTTCCCTTGTTCCGTAAACGAGCCTAATTTAAGGTCATGCCATCTTTACACCGACTGCCCGCCGAATCTGTGTCCTGTCAGCATTTACACATTCGACTGGTCTCGTAAGGTCGCCGACCCCTGATTTTGAGCAGTAATATGGTTCTTTACGATGCCTCTGCGATGGTTCGCTCTCGTCTCGCTCATCTCCTTAAATCGCACCTGATTTCGTGTTTCTGTCTGTGTGGTACGCTCATTGAGTTTCCCGACTCCACCGAAATCTTTTCCACAACGCTCAATACCAACCCGTGAAAGGTAAGCACCTTGTGGTGGTTTGATAGGTGACGCTGATAATCTCCCTATCGAAAGCCCGTCTCAATTCCTAAAAAAAAATCAAGATTCTTTCATCTCGTTTACAGCATGGTTTATCTATTTTGTATATTGTACCCGATAAACCGTCAAGGCACACCACGGCAGCCAACAAAGTGCAGTCGGCAATTGCCAGCAAAAGCTGGCAACTGCGACTGCACAGGACGGATGCGGTTGTCATCCTCCCTTCGGTCGTCCGACAACCGCATCGGTCAAGGGTCTGCGCTCCATTGCTGGTCACTCGTCCTTCCTTCGGTCAGACGAGCACCCATCAATGCGTCAACGCAATGTTGGGACTTTAGTCGGAAAAATTTTTCGGCTTCGCCGAAATTTTTCCACCCTCCGCCTGCGCCCGGCGCAGGCGCTTGACCGTTGCAGCCAACTAAGAAAAAGAAACAACGGAAAAAATAATCGGGAATTATTAAAAAAAAATAGTAGCTTAATATTTATTTATCACGCATCATAATTTTTCATTACTAAAACAATTTTTGATATGAAAAAGCAATTGTTATTATCCACAAAATTAGGAGCTTTATTAAATTTTTTAATTCTTTTTTGCATATTCGGTTTCACTAATAATAAATCGATTGACTTAGATACTTCTTTAAGAATTGTTATATATGAAGGCAAAAATTTTGCTTCCTACAAGTCAGAAGTTAGAAGAACTATAAGGAATTTAAAATACGTTAAAAAAAATAATGAAGTGTCTTCTATTATTGTCGATAAAGGAACAGTTGCAAAGATTTACACATCTCCCCATTATGAAGGATGTTCATTCACTATAGTTGGACCATACAAAGTCCCAAGATTAGATATATTCGATTGTGGATGTACGGGAACTTGGGATAATGTAATTTCATCTATTGAGCTTTATTCAAATTCAAGCGAAAGAAGTGCTGGGGTTTATGGAATTCCAGCAAGCTCAGCAAGAATATATCCATATAATACGCCAAGTGAGATTGGTTATGGGAACTTTCGTAAATAGGAACTAGATACTCTACTTGGGGAAAAAAAAGAAGAAAAAAGCTGACTGCAACAAAGCATAAAATGTTCATATGCCCTATGCGGGCATACGCCATTTATGCGGACCGATGCTGCGCCAACCTCCCTGCGGTCGGCAGTCGCAGCATCGGTCCAGCGCCTGCGCCGCCGAAGTTGCACGCCCGTTCTTCCTTCGGTCGGACGCGCGCACAACTTCACGCCAACGGCCATACGTAGGACTGCGGTGGAAAAAATTCCTCCCTGCGCCTGCGCCCGGCGCAGACCCTTGACCGTTGTCGGTAATTAGAAAAAAATAAAATATGGAAAGAAGAGAATTTTCTAAAAAGATGGTTTATTCAATATTAAGTTATTCATTGATGAATTCTCTAATAACAACTGAAGCTATTGGAAATAAATTAAATCCAATTACTGATATATGGGCAAATCAGTTAAATGAATATTGTCTTGATTTAAAAAAGGATGAGATAGTTTAATAAATGTAGACACAAAAATAAGTTAAATTTGTGTCAGTATGAAAAGTCGTAACAATCAAAAGCCAAGGCGGCAGTATGATGCCGAATTCAAGAAGAACGCTTTACAGCTAATAACTGATGGACG
Source organism: Saprospiraceae bacterium (assembly GCA_965222705.1). Lineage (GTDB taxonomy): Bacteria > Bacteroidota > Bacteroidia > Chitinophagales > Saprospiraceae > JAFMDF01. Next base: position 6,969 of record CBDCUO010000051.1, read on the forward strand.
AAGCGTTAGCTCAGTATCTCAATCATTGGGAGTCAGTGAAGGATTACTTTATAATTGGAAAAGTAAATCGAAAAAAGCAAATTCAACTAAAAGTGAAGATAAAGCAGAAATTTCAGCATTAAAAAAGAGATTAGCCGAAGTTGAAATGGAGCGTGATATTTTAAAAAAAGCTTTGGGCATTTTCAGCCGAAATCGGTAAAAGAGCGATATGAATTTATAGCTAATTTAAGCGAAGAATTTCCAATCAGAAAGCTATGTGAAGTAATGGGAGTAAGCCATAGTTCCTACTATAATTTCACAGGTGGAAAGACCTTTCAAATCAGTTTAAATCGGCAGGTTTTACTAAAAGAAGTAAAACAAATATTTGACTTTCATAAACGCAGGTACGGCTCTATGCGAATATGGGAAGAGATGAAAGATAGGGGATATAAAATAGGTTTATATCGAATTAAAAGCTTGATGAAAGCACAAGGCTTAGTAGCGATTCAACCTAAAAGTTTTGTCCCTAGAACGACTCAAAGTAACCCAAATACACGCAGAAGCCCTAATTTATTGCTGGATATGCCCTTTCCAGACGCACCTAATCAGGTAATAGTTGGCGATATAACTTATCTACCAACACCTGACCAGTCAGAGGACGGTTGGCTCTATTTAGCTATTTGGATGGACTTATACAGTCGCAAAATAGTTGGTTGGAAAGTAGATGACAATATGGAAGAAGCTTTAGTAATCGACCCTTTTAAAAAGCTAATCAAAAGCCGTCAGCCGCCTGAAGGTATGATTGTTCATTCTGATGGTGGAGGTCAGTATGGTTCTGTTAATTTTAGAGCCTTACTAAAGCAACATAAACTAAGGCAAAGTATGACTAGAAAAAATGACCATTATGATAATGCTTACGCTGAATCTTTATTCTCAAGATTTAAAGCTGAAATTTTGGATGAGGGCCTTTTTCTAGATTTGTAAGATGCTCAAATAAGAGCCTTTGACTATATCGAAGGATATTACAATACTATCCGAAAACACTCTTCAATTGACTATCTCAGTCCTGTACAATTTGGAGATAGATACTGGATAGATTTCTGGAATAAGAATAAACCGTAAGCTGATTTTTTAAAAAAAAAATTAGGTCATTTTTTTAATTTCTCACTTATTTATGTGTCTATGTAAATTAAATTACGCCAATGAGAAACTTTATCAGAAATTATTTTTGGAATGGGAGGGATACAGGGACCTGAAATAAAAAATATTGGACTAAGGTTTTTCATAACAAATAAAGCTGAACTTGTAGAATTTGAAACAATTTCTCATTTATCAGAAATAGAAAAGGCATCAGAATTGTTGGAAGAGAAGATGAAAAGATTTATAGATTTTACGTTTGTAGCAATAGATAAAAATGATAGGCAATCAAAACAAAAATTTTTACACCATTTAAAAAATGTAATTGATAGCGAAAGGCAATTATTAAGATTATATTCAGGCTTCTCTGATAAAACGAAGATTGAATGAGAGAAAAGAAGCCGAACACACAACAATGCATAAAATGTTCATTGCGAGCATAAGCCAGCAACGCAATATATGCGGACCGTTGCTGCGCCAACCTCCCTTCGGTCGGCAGTCGCAGCAACGGTCAAGCGCCTGCGCCGCCGAAGTTGCCCGCCCGTTCTTCCTTCGGTCGGACGCGCGCACAACTTCGCGCCAACGGCCATGCCCAGGACTGCGGTCGGAAAAATTTTTCGGCTTCGCCGAAATTTTTCCTCCCTCCGCCCAACACAGCGCAGACCCTTGACCGTTCGCTGCAATTCCCCTAGAAAATCTAAAAAAATTCTCTTGATTTATGAAGCTAACGAATACAAAGTCCTATCTTTAGTTTGATGTATGTTCCTTGACAAGGCCGTTTTTTTAAGTGGTGTCAATGCTCTCATGAATATGAGTAGTAAACCCGACCGCAATTCTGGTTAGAAATGTGAATATAGTAATGAAAAAATCTGCTACAAGATGATTTATGAATGGTGAGTCCCTTTGTGGATATCCCGATCAGAATAATTTTGAATCATAAGATAATTAGACATTTCCGTGGAATATACATCTTTTGAATTGCGTATTTTTAAATATTTTTTCTAGACTATATGTCAATCATATAGACTGGATGTTATTTTTGTCAAATCAGAAAATAACAAATATAGCTACTGGTAATCAGCCAGTTATGAATGTTAGTCAGAATAAGAAAAATAAAAATCAATCTTGAAGGAAGTAGAAAAAATAATTGTATATGCATTCTTAACAAATAAGCATAAGTGGGTTTCTATTCCTGGACTCGCAAGGGAAACAGGATTGCCTCAAAGAAAAATAAAAGAATTCATAGAGGGTACAGATTTACTGAAAAGAGCAAAGAAAAAAAATCGAAGAGGGAATGTATTGTACACCTTGAATGAAAAGGCAAAACAAATTTATAAATTAGAGAAGAAGGAAGTCGGAGATATTTTTAAAGAGACTAAAAAATTTCTTTTAGAAGGGAAATTAAATGAAGCCATAAAAGATTATCATTTAATACTTAAAGGAGAAAAAAATCTTTTGCCAAACAATATTCAAAACTATTATAAAAATAATTTAATTGATATTTCTAATCAGTATTATCAATTAGAAGAATTATGGAAATTAGATAAAATATCTACAAAGAAAAGATTTGAGGAATCAGATAAATTTATTTTCAAGCTTTATGAATCAATAATTGAATTAGAAACTCTAACTAAAGAGATTAATGAGTACAAATTTAAATTCAAAAATGTAACAATAAGAATTGACAAAGATTTCAATAGTTTTAAAAAATCAGATAAGATAGATATTTTAAATTATTTATCAAACTTACTCAACATTTCAAAAGAGGAATTAACAGTAAAAGCAATAGAACGAGGTAGTGTGATAATGACACTTGAATTTGAAAATTCTGAACAAGCTGAAAACTTATTCCTATTGATAAAATTAGGGAAATTAAAAAAAGAAGGTATTTCTGATGCTAAGCTGAAAATGCTATCAGAAAAAATTACCCTTACTGCTCAAAGTAATCAATCAGAAGTAGTAAGAATTTGCGAAAAGGGAAAAAAATTAATACAAAAAGGGAAAGCTGAAAAAGTAGTAGATTTCCTTCTTGAAAATATTAATTTACTTGGAAAAGAGTTTCAAAATCGACTTTTACTTCTATCTTCTGATTTGAGAATTTTGATTGAAAAATCCAATTTAGGTCTTGAAAGATTTGAAGAAATAAGAATAATCAGAAATAAAATTACATATTCATTGTTAGAGTTAATTGACGAAATAAAAAAGAATACAACTGGCAACAAAGCATAAAATGGTCATCCGCCCTATGCGGGCGCACGCCATTTATGCAAACCGTTGCTGCGCCAACCTCCCTTCGGTCGGCAGTCGCAGCAACGGTCAAGCGCCTGCGCCGGGCGCAGGCCGAGGGCGGGAAAATTTTCGGCGAAGCCGAAAAAATTTTTTCGCCCGTAGTCCTGCATATGGCCGTCGGCGCGAAGTTGTGCGCGCGTCCGACCGAAGGAAGGACGGGCGCACAACTTCGGCGGCGCAGGCGCTTGACCGTTGTGCCTCATTAGTAAAAAAAAATGAATTAAGTAAAAAAATAATTCAAAACAGTTTCTAAACAGCAAACAAGATTTCAAATGACTAAAAAAAAGAAGAAAAGTTATAAATGGAAAAATATGAGCCTAATCGTATTTCTAATAGTATTATTAAGTTGTGTAGGGAGAGAATTTGAATTAAAAGATATTGACGGGAACATTTATAGAACAAATAACTATGAAGGTACTCTATGGATGTTGGAAAACTTAAAAGTCACAAGAGATAATCAAGGAAATAAAATTCAATACTATTATCCAAATAATGATAAAAAGATGAAAAAAGAATATGGCTTATTATATGACTATGAAACTGCTTGCAAAGTATGTCCAAAGGGTTGGAAATTACCAGATAATTCTGATTGGGCAGAATTAGAAAAAAGTATAGTAGAAGGAAAATTGGCAGAAAACTACAAAGACATTGGATACTGGGATCGTGAAGAAGTAACTAACTCGTCTGGGTTTTCAATACGTCCATCAGGATATGGAAATAATGAGGAACACCCAAACTATTTTGGTACAAAGAGTTATATATGGTCAATTAGTGGAACAGCAGAATTTAAATGGACAATGATAATTGAGAAAGATAAAAGAGAAATAAGGAAAGCGGAACAACATCCAACATATGCCTACTCAATAAGATGTATAAAAAAATAATAACGAGGCACAACAAATGTATATGCGATAATGCTCCCTAAGCGGTCACACTACGCATATACAAAACCGTTGGGTGTTATTATTAAAAGAATTAAAATGTGAGACAGTTAAAATATAAGAACCCAATGTCATTAAGTTAGGAATAACAATGTTGTAAAAACGACACTTTTTACACGTAATCCATTTGTTTATGCCATTTTTTGAAGATAATATTGAAAACTTTTCTAAACCTCAACAATATAAAGCCCTTAACTTAATGACATTTTATGAAGAACCTTCTAGTATTAAATATTTTACTTTTTCTTTTGGTACTTCTCTGTTCTTGTACCAATAAAACAGAAGAGATTTTCAAAGTTAATGAGGTTTCTCCCTGGTGCATAATAGATTTCGACTCCTTAGACAGAACTCCAAAACAGCGAATTACAATGCTTCAGGAAATGGGATTTACCAGGTATGGGTATAACAGGGGAAAAGGACAATTAGATGATATGATAGATGAATTCAATCTCGCCAAAGAAAATAATATTGAGATAGTTTCCATATTTCTATGGTTAAATGCAAAGAGGGATAGTATAGGTAAATTGAGTCCCTCTAATCAAGAACTGTTGAGAAATTTAAACCAATTAGAACAAAAGCCAACTATATGGTTGAGTTTTAGCAATAATTTTTTCGAAAAACTTAATCAAGAAGAATCTATGGAGCTATCAATTGAAATGATTAAGTTCATCAAATTGAAAGCTGATGAACTAGGTTGTAAATTGGCTTTGTATAATCATCATGGTTGGTTTGGGAATCCTCTTAATCAAGTCAAGATTATAGAAGAATTGAACCTCGACTCAATAACTATGGTTTACAATTTTCATCATGCACATGAATATGTAGACGAATTTTCTGAAATTGTAAAAAAGATTAAGCCTCATTTATCATATGTTAATTTAAATGGCGTAAAAAAGGAAGGCCCTCAAATATTAACAATAGGTGAAGGTGACTATGAATTTGAGATGATTAAACACCTATTAGATGAAGGATTTAATGGACCTTGGGGAATTTTAGGACACATAAAAACAGAAGATGTGCAAAAAGTTTTAAAGCGAAATATTGTTGGACTTAATCTATTGAATTCCAAATACAATAAAGAAAAATAAAAATAAAAACGACACACAACAAAGCATAAAATGGTTGCTGCGCCAACCTCCCTTCGGTCGGCAGTCGCAGCAACGGTCAAGCGCCTGCGCCGCCGAAGTTGCCCGCCCGTTCTTCCTTCGGTCGGACGCGCGCACAACTTCGCGCCAACGGCCATGCACAGGACTACGGGCGAAATAATTTAGATAAAAAATTAATTCTGAAAATGAAAAAATATTTAAGCCTTGTTCTTGTTTTACATTTTCCATTTGTTGGATGTAATAATCCTAAAAATGAAACCGAAATTGAAAAATGGAAAACTGAAATTGTGGAAGTGGAAAAAGCATTTAACGATATGGCACAAAAAGAAGGGCTTGTTAAAGCTTTCGAATACTATGCAGCCGATGAAGGTGTTATTAGGCGAAACAAAAAAATCATCAAAGGGAAAGAAGCAATTGCCAAATGGTATGAAAATGGTGTTAAACCGGATGAAACCCTAACTTGGAGTCCAACTTTTGTAGATGTTAGCAAATCTGGTGACATGGCTTACACTTATGGTAATTTCATATTTACCTTTCCTGATACACTCGGAAATATAAAAAAGAATACAGGAATTTTTCATACCGTTTGGAAGAGGCAAACAGATGGAAATTGGAAATTTGTATGGGATTAATAGTTCTCAAAAAAATACTACCGACAATGACTAAGTTTTCGTTCGTTCGGCACGACCGAGCATGAAAACTTAGTTGAACGGAGTCGCTCAGAGGTTAGGAGAAATCGAAGATTCACGAATGAAGTGAGCTAAAGCAAATATTATTTTGAGGAAAAAAGCGAGCAGCACAAATGGTATGGTGTAAATTTGCTGGTTTTTTTCATGATGTAGAGATTTAAAAGGTTAAAAAATCTCTACATTAGTGGATATTGGGCTTATTTGCTAAATTGAGGGGGATTGTCGCGGAGCGACTTGGTTCAACATTGTGCAAAACGTCCATAGCTCCCAGTCGGTCGCCACGGCGCAGACCCTTGACCATTGGCAGCAAAACATTTCTCCTAATGAATTAGGCCTGAGTATCAGCGGGTTAGATGTACATTAGTTGGAAGCAAAAAAATAAGCACATTTTTCAAAACTTCTTTTATGGGAAAACCGTAAATTTGCGTGGTTTTGTTTACGGAATATTGTTAGAAAATTCCGAAAACCCTTATCTGGTCTCATAGCTCAGTTGGTTAGAGCACCTGACTCATAATCAGGGGGTCCAAGGTTCAAGTCCTTGTGGGACCACAAAGCAACAAAATAACCCTTTGTAAATCAATTGTTTACAAAGGGTTATTCTTTTTTACTGCCATATTTACTGCCTATTGGCAAAATTTGCTTAGCTTTTGACTGAGTTCATTAATCTTTTTAGATTTAGTTTTTGGTTAATTTGAATTCTATTCCCTTTGATTCAAGAATTTGAATAGCATAATCGAAAACTTGTTTAGGTCTCTTTTCATTTTTAGAATAAATCACAGGTTCTAAAGAATGAGGGTCAATACTATTTGCTGCATTAGTTCCTGCCCAAACTGCAATATTAGCTTGTACCTTAGCCGTAATCCCCCAATAGGCAATTATTCTGTAATACCTACTCCCATAAATTACTTTGAACTTACCTCTAGTTGAATCATCAATAAGAAACTCTTCCGTAATAAATCCGCCTTCAAGATTGCTTATAAGGAGTCCATTATCTATAAAAGCATCTTGTAAGTAATCAACATTTTCATAGCTATCAACAAGTATCGCTTTTGTACCATTTAAAACTCTATTTGAGTCTTCAACGGCAATAAAGGTTTTAGTTGAGCAACTTATTAAACTGAAAAAAAGAATAGTAAAACTAATTACAATCGATAAAAATTTTCTCATAGTACAAAGTTTGATTAAGTGAATAAAAAAAGCGTGAACTTCACTAGTTCAGCCCTTTTAGGTATCTGCCAACACCTTGCACAACCGAATAGCTCAGAACACGCCCGTTTGAGCGCAATTCCAACTATTTCTCTGTGCTTTTAAAATTTGGCAGATTTCAAAGGGAGAAATATCTGAATTACGAGTTCACTTATATGTCTTTATATTTTTCTTTACATAGTCATAGATTTTACTTTTCTAATAGGTTGATTGCATCAAAATAAAGTCTGAAGGACTGAGATAAGAGCTAACTCATTCCAAGCGACTCTTTTCCTAACTTTTTTGAGACTATCTTTTCCTTTATTTTTCAGTAATAAATGTAAAGCCATTTTTCTCAGGATTGCCATATTTTCTGGTGCATTATCTTGTTTTACTCGTTGCTGATCTTCACGAAAGACGACATCTAAATACCAATGTAACTGGTTTTCAATACTCCAGTGATGACGGATGCAATCATTAAAATAAACGGCACTTTCCTTTTTACTGCTGACATAGAAGCGCCTTTTGAAGGTCTCCTTGTCAGGTTCTTTTTTAAAAGTACGCCTTGATTCTACCATAATGACACTTTGGGCATCTTGCCAATTCTTTAACTCATCAATAAACTCCAGATAGTCACAAACATAGGTAGTTCGTTGTTCTATTCTTCCACCAACCAAATCCACTTGAGTGGCTTTTTCAAAGCTTGCTGTCCTGTTTACCATCCAATCATGCACTTCTTCGTACAAACCTTTATTATTTTCCTTTAAGGCTAGCAAATAATCTGCTTGCTTTTGGCGAATCTTACCAGCTATTTTCCGATCAGACCCCATGGCATCTATACTGACTAAGGAACCAGCTATTTCTAAGTCCTTCAACAGGTTCGGAATAGCTGCTTTTTCATTGCTTTTCTGTTCAACTTTGACCTGACCCAGACTAAGACAATGTTGGCTGACCCAGGCACTAACTAAACAAAGTCCAGCTGTCCTTTTACCTTGCTCTCCGGTAGCTCGCAAAACTTTGCCATCTATAGTAACCTGATAGTCAGTTAATTGGTCGATGATCTCTTTTGACCACTTGACCAAACAGGTTTCAAAAGCAGATACATCCAAATAGCGAAAAACCCGATTAAAGGTGTCATGAGACGGTATCCCATTCGGTAAAACCAGGAATTGTCGTAAAAAATCCTCTTTTTGACGACCATATTCTGCAATCTCTTCGAAATCTTCAGCGCCACTCAATACAGCACATAAACTAATGATCAATATCTCACTCAACAGATGACGGATCCGTCCTTGAACTCGAAAATCTGGTACGCTTGAAAATATTTTTTGTAAATCCATCCCTGAATTTACAACTTATCCCGATTTTACCTATTTTGATGCAATCAACCTACTTTTCTAATAGTATTTACCGATACGTTATGTATTTTAGATAATTTACGTAAAGATAAACCTTTATCAAAATCATTGATTAATTTCTTGTATTGGTGCAAATAATCTTCCTCATCTTTTACTTTTCCTTTCGGTCTGCCTATTACTTTACCATTCGCTTTTGCATTTTCTAAACCACTCTTAATTCTTTCACTCAACAACTCTCGTTCCATTTCTGCAAAACTAGCAAGTGTAACTAATATCGGTTTGAACATATAATTTATCTTTCCATTATCTAAAATAGTCTCCATACCCAGGTTTTGGATATAAAGACTAATCTTATGGCAATTTAGAAATTCAATAAATTTAAGTGCATCACTTACACGTCTTCCTAAACGACTAATTTCAGTAATTAGAATTTTGTCAATCTGTGCACTTTTAATTAATTCCAATAGGTTTTTATTAATTTGACGTGAAGCTATCTCAGAAGTGCCCGAAACAGTTTCTGAAATAGTTTTTATGATAGACCAATTATTTGAATTAGCCAACTTTGTCAATTCGGTTATTTGACGTTGATTATTTTGAGTACTTGTAGATACTCTGGTGTAAATTAGAACTTTAGACATCTTTTTTTAAGTTCAATATAGCCGTTTTAGAGGAAAGATGTTAAAAATTATTGTTTGTTATTATTATAAAAATGACTGTTTATAATGTAAAATAATTAATCAAAAAACATAGATAAAATAGTGGTTATTCTGAAATTTTTCGTATGAGATATGCCAAATCTTCAGAGATTTGGCATATCTAAGTCTTTTAGAATAAAGTCTAATATATACAAGTCTTTCCCATAGCACAAAAAAACGTATCAACATTTTTGCCATCAAAGGTAATTGGCAACTAGTGCTATGTTTATTGATTATTAATTATTTTTATAACTCACTTAAAATCAATAGCTTGTAGCTAAATTAACTAATCAAAACTTTGTTTCCATAGCACTAGATAACTCCATTCAGTCTAAGATTATAGCAATGGTCTTTTCTATGGCTGCCGAAATTTAACGGGATTTAATCTCTAAATGAGCAAAGGAAGCTCTCAAAGCAGGAGTAAAACTTAGGCGACCTAATGGCTCTAGCAGAAGTAAACTTGACCCATATCGAAAGGAAGCTTTATTAAAATAATAGCTCTATTCAAAAACATATTGCTAATAAATACGGCACTACGGAGGCTAGCTTTTCTAACTGGATGAAGAAACACAATCTTAGATAAATTTCCATTATTATTTAATAGTGGGTAGTTGCTGCTCTGGAATAGGGGAAATACTGCAAACCAACCTTACCACCCCTAATTGTATTTGATAATGTTTATACATTAGTATAGTTTTTAGATTCTTTAACAGAATGCTTCCCGTTATACATTTTCGAAGTCATGAGCAAAAATGCCCAACTTCAATTACACAAGTTTATGGAACGAGATTTGTTTCTTGTACTTCAGACTTAATAGTAACTCCTATTTATGGAGATAGTGTAAGTAGCTTCCTAACTACCTTTTTACTGCCCCAAATGAAAATAAAAAAGAGGCAACTAAAATGATGTAAAATCAAATTAAGTTTAAAAAGGGTAATGATTTTATAAGCATCATAACCCTAAGTTGCCGTGTGGACAGAAACCTAGGGAAGGTAATCCACACCCCGACTATTGTTTATTCAATAGGCGGTTTTATATTACATTCTTATGAATAGTAATTTTATTCGCTTTCAAGAAGTTGTTTACTGGTCGGTTAAAAACGCTTTAGATGATTTCAAAGAAAGCAAAAAAACGACTTTTAAAAGCCTATAAGAAAAGGCTTAAAAAAGTCCGAAAACAACTTTCTAAAGTCTCTGTTGATTCTGGGCTCAAATTCCTTTTTTATATGAAGGAATTGTGTGAGACATTGGAGTTAATTAGTATTTTCTTGGAAAAGTTGTTTTAAATAATAGGAAGTTCCCAAGGGAACTTCCTGTTTGATTCGATAGCTTTTGAGGGGGTATGACAACTAAGAATTTGAAACTCGCTACTTCTCAAAAAATAGTTACTAGTATAGTAACATTGATTAAAATTATAGAAGTAATAAAATTTACAAATATAAAAAGTTAATTTATGAAGAAGAACATTTTTGAACTTGGTAGTGCTAGTGATTGTATGCCTATAGGTTTTAAGAAATATTTCGAATACTATGATTTTCCTATTATAGTAGAGTATGAAATGTTTTTAACTGAGGGTAATAATGGAAAGAAAATAAAGCTAGAGACAAACGATGAATTTGAATTGAAGGAGTTTTATAAACAAGTCCAAAAATTTAAAGATAAAAGTAAAGATGTTAATTGGACAGAGTATGATAAATGGTTAGCAGATAAAAAAGACAATGAACTTTTTGAATGTGTCAAAAAACTTATAAGTGATATTAATCAAACTTTAGAATACTTTTCAGAAAAATGGAAAAAAGCAGAAAAATAACTTATGAGTTTGGGCTTTTTGCCCATTCTACTAGTTATTTTATTTTGAAAAATTTTTAATTTTTATAGTGAAATTCAAGAGAGACTTTAGAAAAGTAAAACTATGAGAATGGAAGAAAAAATAATAATAGACCATCACTTTTATGAATGGTGGTGGAATTTGTCAGATAATTGGAAGAATATTCTTTTTAAACATTTAGATTTTGGTGGTTCAATTACTGATTTACCCCCTAAATCATTCCTGTATGAATTGTTAACTCTAAAAAGTTTAGATTTAGACCTAAATTATTCTACCTCAGGAATTCTATCATTTAAAGAATTATGGGCTTTAAGAGACATAAAAGAAATCAGTATGTATCAATGTTCATATTTAGATTTAAAATCATTGTCAGCTATTCTAAATCTTGAGGTGTTGTCTTGTATAGATTGTCATATAGAATCATTGCACCTATTTCCTAAAATACAAAGTCTAAAGGAATTACATCTAAGGGACAATCATTTAGATGATTTAAGAGGAATATCTTCTTTTCCAAATTTAGAGGTGCTATGTTTAAGTGGTGAAAACTTATTAAGTATAAATGGAATAGAATCTTTGTTAAATCTACGATGGCTAGATATTTCTTATACAGGAATTAATAATATTAGTCATATAACAAAATTGAAAAGACTTGAGGTGCTTTATACAGGGGTTGACTGTATAAGTTCTACTGATGATTTATGGAAATTAACACACCTTAAAGAACTTTATATGTCTGCTTACGATTCTTTTTCTTTTTCTGGACTTAAAAATCTAGTCAATTTGCAAAAATTGAGTTTATTCTGTGCTCTTGACAGAAAGAATTCTATTGATGTTTCAGCTATCGCAAAACTGCAAGAATTAAAAGAATTAATAATTACGGGGTTCAGAGAATTAGATTTATCATTCTTAGAAGAAAATAATAACTTAGAGAAGTTAAAGGTGGAAAATCATGATTCTTTTGACCTAAGTTGGGTTAGTGCAAATAAGAAAATAAGTGAGTTCCATTTTTCTGGTAAGATTAAGGAAAACTCTAAAAAATTGGGATTCAATAACTTAAAAATTATTACAATAAAAAGCCCAAACATCCATAAAATGATTGATGTCCAAAATCTGGAAAGTTTGGAAGAATTGAATATATTAACTGACAACCCCTCTACATCAGAATCCGAGGATTTTCCATTTTAAGGGAAACATGCTAAGGAAGCAAGAAGAATTTGAAAAGAGAAATAAAGATTACTTTCATCTAAACGTTTTATTATATGGCAGAGACTGAACCCAAGACAGATGTTCAAACCTTATTCTATTATTTTGAAAAACTATTAGGAATATTTAAAGGAGTACGAGTATGGTAAGATGGGTAGCCAGTGAGTTATTCTTTGTCGATGAGAACACTTTTCCAACTACCTTCCTCTAAACTACTCGTGCGAGTTTCCAAGCAAGTAGCTTTCCAGTAATTCTTACCTTAAAAAACGAATCCAAACTAACATAAAAGAGAAATCTATATGGAAGAACAAAAAAAATTAGTCGTCTTTAAATCTGTTCTTTTTAAGACACTAAAATCGCATTAATGAGAAGGCTGATTTTCAGCCTTCTAACTATCTCATTTCGCATACAATCATTTCAGTTTTGTAATGAGCATTTGCTAGAATTTCTCCTGATTTTCACGTGTTTTAATTTCATATAATTGTATTACCCTAAGAATCTACCGTATGCACACAAATAGGTTTAGGCAAATTAAATTTGGTTTTCCAAAAAAACGATTTTCAAATTTCAGGGGAAAATGGTTTTCCAAAATCCTTTTGAATCAAATAAAATTCTCGTGTAATCTTTACTATTATGTTAAAGTCGAGATGTGTGCATACCGTAGACCCTAAGAATAACTGAGACCTTGCTTAAAGACACCCTTTTTAATAATTTTTAAATCATCGTATATCATGACAAAATAGTTGTTTTGTATCAAAAAAAACAAATGGTTTGAGCGATACAAAAATAATGGTATAGGCATTTCATAAATGGCTCCATTTCAACACTTTTTTTCATAAAAAATTGACAGGGGTTTTATTGATACACTTTTAGAGTAATTTGCTACTTTTAAATTCTGGAAACTATCAATAGTCGATGCAGATTTCGAAAAAGAATCATTTACTTCTTTAAATTTTCTGCATCGACTAAAGAATATGTATACTCGTCTATAGGAGCTTGTACCCCTAGCTTAAGTCTTCTACCTCTGAAGTGTTTCTGTAAGATTTGCTAGGAATATCTTACTTATCTTACTTTTTGGTAGAACTAAACCATTTTTAAAATTTAATCTCAATTTATTATAGCTTTTTTTCTTCTTTGTGAATGGTATCAGAATCATTTGATATTACTGCCCAGACATATTGATTGTTTTTACTAACTCGCTTAAAGCCATGCTTGTTCAATGCTCTACCTAATGAAATAACATTTACATGATTGACACTGACTTTACGGCTATCATTTATTATACCTAAAATAGTCGTCGTCGTATAATATCTAATTTTACTCTTACGAGATAAATAATCGGAGAAACAAGGTTTACTAAAATGCTTAAGTAGTGCTTCTTCTGATAAAGTTCTTATCTGGTGTTTTTCATTTTTAGCATTTACTTTATAAATGTCGCCACCGTCAAACCAGTATTGAAAACCTTCTTTATAAAGTTTCAGAGCTTGTGCAAAAGCTTTATCAATAGAAACTTCATGCTGATAATCAATTCTTGTTACTTCATTACAAAGAAATCTTCTTGAACCTGTTGTATCATTTAAAAATTGTTCCTGATTTACTGAACCAGCAAAAGAAGCATACCTAGGTAGATTTATATTATGACGACCGTAAGCTTTTCTAATACTAATGCTTGGCTTGGTAATAATTTCTTTTAAAGTACCAATTTTAGTTTTATTAAGATTCTCTAGCTCATCCATATTTATTAGCATGCAACAAGCTAGTTTTATTAAAGTATCTTTATTGTTAGGATTAATCATTCCAGAGTACTTATAATTTTTAAGCTTCTCCGGAATAAGTTTCTCTATCCAAGTAGTTTTTCCTATTCCTTGTGGACCATTAAAAACTAGAACTGTGTGATTAATTACTTTTTCATCAATTAAAGAGGCGACCATAGCGACAAACCACTTTCTGAAACTCCAATTCCAAAACTCATTATTAGTAGTATATACAGTATCAGCCAATTCTTGGATATAGTCCCGACCAATTTCTAAGTCTTTGATACTTGTTAAATAATATGTAAAAGGGTTGAACTTTTTGATAAAGTCGGATTCTAAAATCTGATAAAGTAGTACCTTAGTAGTACAATGTCCTGATAATTCTAGTGTATTTAGAATGGTATTGATTTGGTAGTCATCCATTATTTTGAAGTCTTTATCTGAATGTTTTTTATACTCAACCTGACCTATTATTTCATTGTATCTAAGATTGTAAAGCTTGTTAAGTGCGTCAAGGGTTAATTTTAAACGAGATTTATTTTTATAATTTTGCTTTTTCATAATTGAAATTTTTATAATTTTTGAAAATAGCTTCTTCCATTTTTTGATTCAATTCTTCAATCAATGGATTCGGCTGATTACTAGAAAATTTATTTATTTTTTCTTTAATAAGATTTTTGACTCGGGTATAATAAGGAGGGTGTTTGAAGATTTTCTCTTTCTTAAGAGTGTTTATAAAATCTTCTGTTTTTTTATACCCTAGAGCTTCTACTCCCTTGAAAATTAAGTAATCACTTAACTCTTTAGGGCTTTTCACATTATTCAATTCAGGTAAACTGTTTAAAATTCTGATGCTCTTATATTCGTTCCAACAATAGTTTGCACAGCATTCTAAAAATTCATCATCTCCTAAATGATTTAGTGTAATTTTCTCAGGCCATTTAAGATATTTATCTAATTGCCTTCTGATAGAAAACTCTGCTCTCAGTAAATTATCACTAAGAAGAATAGATTGTAAATATTTTGCCTTCCTCTTTACCTCATTCGTTTTATTATAAAAACAAATTTTCCTATTAGCGCTATTTAAATAAATAGTATCATTAAATTGACCTATTGACTTGTATCTAGCCCCACTCAATAAATTTGTATAGCAAGATACATCATGATTTAGGGCAATATTTACAGCTAAATCTAATCGAGATACTCTTAAAGCAGTAGGTTGAACCTCAAAGAAATCACAGATAGTATCTGAATAAGCTTTAAAGTTATCTCTACTAAATTCTTGGATGTTATTGCCGTTAATAAATTTACTAGCACTTCCTGTAATAAAAAGTCTATCATCAGTAGCAGTAGCTCTTAGTCTGTCAAATTTTGCAATGTGTTTTTTCTTACCGTATTTGCTTGCGAAAACATCATATTCTAACTCATTATAAAACCTATCTAGTCCGACACTTTCTACATAAGCATTTAGATTAATCGTGTCGTAACTAATCATTTTTTACACTTTTTGATAATTTTGAATATTTATTAATTTCACTTTTGGGCAAATACATATTTGCTTCAGCTTTAAATCCTAAAAAAGGCTTCATTACAGGTAATTCAGACCTACTTACTTTAGAAGAATTCAGGTTTTTAGCTGTAAAAGGTCTAATTAGACCATACTCTTTTATAATGTGATTTAGCTTCAGTAATTTGCCCATACTTTTTAGCACAATTTCAATTGGTAATTGAGTAAGTTCTGCTATATGAATTGTAGTTAGTCCCGAGTTTTTCCTGATAATGACACCAAGAATAAAATCTCTATCCTTTTGAAAAGAATATCTCTTGTATTGGGTGGGTATAGTTTTACCATTAGAAGTATTGCTACTATCTTTCATAATTACTAATAATTTAAAAATAAAAGGTGGGGGAAATTCCTTTAATGAATGATTAAAAAAACTTGAAGGATTTGAGAATTGGGGCTATCCTCTTTGAAACTTTTGATAAGTTTTTAAAGCGACCAATATTTCACTTTTTTTGTACCGAACAGTAGAATCAATTCGATGTTTAATTAGTTTTCCTTGTCTAGTCCAACTATCAATAGTAGCTAAACATACATTCAAAATCTCGGAAACTTGTTGTCTGGTGAGTAACTCAGGGTATTCTGAATAAGGGGCTTTTGCGTTCTCTTTTTTAAACGCATCATTAACTGATTCGGTAATTAAGCACTTTAATGTACTTAGAGTAATTGGAATTAAAACTGTGTCTGGATTCATGCACTAAAATTTTTGGTGAAAAAATATAGTGCAAGATAAGATAGAAGAGAAGGTGCAACCAGATGCGCGTACCTTTCTCCGTACCAAAATAATTTTATTTTTTTTTTGGCAAACCCTTTTATTATACTAAGTTTAGAACTTGGTTTTTGAGGTAATTTTTCTGGTTTCTCAAAGTAATTTTTTATAGTTGATAATT
>CBDCUO010000052.1:0-52372 GCA_965222705.1 Saprospiraceae bacterium
TTAAGGCGAATGGACAACTCGGACAAAGTCTTCTTTGAAATAGGTTACCCTCGCAACACCATTCGAGGGAACCCCCAAATTCTCCAGGTTTCATTGGAAGGCCCCCACTGGGATCCCGAGGATATTAGTCAAATAAACGTCAAGACGGAATATGGAGAAAAGTTTGAATTGTTGCCAGAGAGGAATGTCAACTCCGAATCGTTTCGCGTTCGTTTTGCGTATAACCCTTGTCTCCAAAAGGGAAAAGCTCCGCTGCCGGCCTGCTCGAAATCTGATGAATATTATTTTGTCGGAAATGCACACATCCGATTTAATAAAAATGGCTTTCAACCAATCAATAAATCCGTTCCTTTAAACACGGATGGTTCTTACACCTCGGATATTCTAGAACTAACTCCTCTTCAACAGAACCAGTATGCATTTCGAACGGTGAACCAAAGGCAAGAGCCGGTTACGGGCCATTACCAGATTGAAGGAAATAACTCCTGGCATCTGATTAAAGAGGAGAACACCATTCAATCATTTTCATCACCTACCGTGACACTCAGAAGTCTTGGCTACAAACCTCAGATTCATAAATTAAGGAAAGGAATGAACCCCATTTCGATGGGGGTGCAAAAGATTCCTCTTTGGATTGTCATTCATGGTTCAGAAACCCAATCCAGGCATTGGAGGGCGATCGCGAAAAGCATAGCGAAAGGGTTGCAGAAATTGAACGAGGAAGAACGAGTGGACCCAGGTAATATCCGATTTTCTTTTTTTAAGTCAGGAATTCTCAACCATGAAGATGATCAAATCTATGATGTGTTAAGCGACCATAAATTAAGATTTAGAAACTTTAGGCCGGGCGGCGTTACAGAATCCCAAAGACTCTTGGCCAATTTGCGGTTAACCGAACCGATGGAAAAATTATTCAAAGAAAAGGGGTTCAATCTTGTCATCATTAGCCCGTTTGAGGTTTACCCTGCTCCGCTTAATGAAAAGGGGACAATGAAACCAAAAGCCCTTGAACAATTCAGAGACAACAATGCTCGATTTGTAAGATGGATCAAGGATTCTGCCTTAGCAAACAATTTATCTCAATTGATGTTGGTAGACTTGGATTACTCCAACGCTGGCCAGGGAGAATTCAAAAAAACGAGTGTTTTTCAAAATATTCGCTATCTTTTCACAAGTCCACCACCGTGGTTCAGATCAACCACCCTATCAGCGACCTCAAAATTGGAAAGTGTGATTGCAACTGTAGGCCGTTGAATTATTAATGTCGAACCTGAGGGAAAGGCATTGGAAATGCGATCAACTTTTTCTAGGCTTCTGATTAAGATTCCGATGAATACAGGATTTAAAGGCATAATCCATGGAGATCTCATTTCTTTTGCAAAAAGCAAAGAGGTGGTGAAAAAAGTACTTTTGATTGTACTGCTTTTGACTCACTTTGATTTAGCTTTAGCAGTAAACGCCATACAACATCCCAACGACGAAAACATAAAGTATCCACAAAAAGATGAGGATGGAGAATTGCTGCCAGCCCTGGAACTACCTGGTTCTAGTATTTTTTGGGATGTCGTCGCCGTTCAGGATGTCCTACGATTTTGTGCGGCGCCAGGATCTATTGAATGTGAGGAAAAAACTGGCCAGTGGTTAGAGCGTTATTTTGTGGGAGCCGACGCAGGAGATTTTGTTCTTCTGAAGACCTTAGATAGTGATGACAAGGTCCTGGAGGAACATGGCTGGGTTCATAAAGAAAATTTGCTTGTGAGTCCTCGTGCCCTTAAAAATCCCAACAACATTTTTAAAAAAATCTTAGTCATCAATCATTGGCCAGAGGTAAAAGAAGGAACGATAGAGGACTTAAACTTAGCTCAGGTATTTAACGGGTTGCATAAGGAACGAAAAGTGGAAAGGGAGCTGAAGTTATTTGAAATTCATTTTATTTATCAAGAAAAAAACGGATTCCTCCGAAAAAAAATACTTTTTAATCGGTCAAGATCCTATAATAGGCAATTTTAGAGATGCATTTATATCTTTTATTACCTCGTCCATGTATTGACTTCTATTATTGTAATTAATGCTATCACTGGTCAAATCCAAAATAATGCTATTTAAATACTTTTTTTCTAATTTTCTATCTTCTCGATTTCCATTCCAATTATTAACTTGTAATGCCAGCAAAATCCCTATCATTACTAATGATATTTCGCCAATAGCATATATCAAATATCTTTTAGCATTCCTTTCATCTAAAAATTTCTTTCTTATTCTTCTATAGATTTTTAGCATTACTAATTCTAATTTTTTTAACATTCTTTTCCATTTTATCTTGGAAAATTAAGTCTATCTTCTTTACAAAATTATATTATTTTTTAATTCTATCTTGATAATTTTCTTGGGATTGGATGTGAGCAAGCCCTTAGATGACCACTAACGGTCAAGGGTCTGCGCTGTGTTGGGCGGAGGGAGGGGAAATTTCGGCGAAGCCGAAAAATTTTTCCGACCGCAGTCCCAACATTGCGTTGACGCATTGATGGGTGCTCGTCTGACCGAAGGGAGGACGAGTGACCAGCAATGGAGCGCAGACCCTTGACCGATGCGGTTGTCGGACGACCGAAGGGAGGATGACAACCGCATCTTGTGTATATCGCTACTAGTAGCAATATATCCGTATTGCTAAAAGTATTAAATAAGATATAGACTAAATTATAAATCATTTAAAATCAAAGCCTTAGTGCCAAAACAGCTTAAAACGTTTAAAATTTTATCCATTTAGCATCTTTTTCGCATTACCAAAGTCTAATATTCATATATTTTTCATCCGAAAGGTAGGTTTTTTTTCTTTTTTCATCAAATTAGAGATTTAAATCATCCAATGGGCTTTTTAGCTCTTTTCTAAACTTATTCGATATAGGCAGATAAATCTCGGTCGTTTTAATGGAAGTATGACCCAATAATTCTTGGACTACGTGTAAAGAAACTCCCCGCTCCACTAAATGAGTAGCAAAGCTATGTCTTAACCCATGGGTGGCGGCGGCCTGTCAAATCCCGCGGAGCGATTGGATGTTTGACTTGATTTTTTATTTCTTTTTCATCTAAGGAAAAAGAAAATATGGTTTAATTAGATCCTCTCAGCTTCAAAACAATTTGGTTTTCAATTTGATATACATTAGAATAAATCATTGTTCATTAGAATAATCTTTTTCTGTTTTCCTTTGATTTCCGTATATTTCCTACTGAGCCGCTTCAAAAATGGAGTTAAAAATCAATTTATAAGTTCCTCTTGGCTGCCCTCTGAACTGGGGTCGAAAACTAAATAAAACGACCTTGCCTTTTCCATAGGTTACATCAATCATGGCGGCTTTATTTTTCAAATATTTATCCTCTCCATTAGCCCAGCCACTCATCAATAGGTCTTTATCGGCAAACTGGACGATGACTTCGGCTTTTGGTTCCGGTGCTTTTTTAATGTCTTCTTTCCCGCCTTCTCCCATGTAGGACGGTTTGGAAATCTTAAAGGCGCTACTCCTTGAAAAAGAAACCGCCACTTCTTCCTGCATACCAAATGCCAGTGCTTTATCATTATGGACTTTTGCCCGAATCAGGGAGCCGGGGATAAAAAAGTCTTTATCAGAAAGTCGCTTGGTAACATTCGCAATGGGCAAACCAAATTGCTCAATGGCAAAGTCGCTGGCTTTGTCAAAAGTGATCAAAGTCCCTCCTTGTTGGATGTATTCAGATAGGGCTATCACGCCTTCCAAACCGATGCCTCCGGTGTACTCCTTTGGCATACTACTTTCGCTATGCCCATGTAGGATGCGGGCAGGGGACTGGTCCGGAAGGAGTATGGCAGCATATTGAGCTAAATTTCCACCATGAATATCCTTGTCATAAAGGGTATCCAAATCAAAAGCATGCTCTAGTAAAACCCAGCGGGTCCAGCCTTCGTCCATATTGGCAACCCAGCTTTTATAAATCCCCATTTTAAATTTTTGGATAGGCTGGGTTTTTATAGTTGGGTTTTTATTGATCCCTATGAAACTGATACCCGTTTCTGCGGCAATAGCTGACAGGTCATTTTCCTCTACCTCTTCCACCCAAAAAGCCCCTTTTGCAAATGCTCGTTTTCCCGTTGTTATCTTTTCTAGCAATCGCTGCACTTTAGCTCCTTTTTTTAATAATAAATTAACCGCTTTATAAGCAGCATTTTCTTTATTAGAAAAAAGATACCCTGCGCTTCCTTTACCTGCTACTTCGCCTCCATTCATTGGAATTAAGCCCTCGATTGCTTCTGTTTTGACAACAAAATTGGTATCTACTCGATCTACTTGCACCCCCATTTGCATAGGCAAAGTCCAGCCTGCCAAATCATAAGGTGGCTTTGGAGGGCCGCCGGGGTACAGATACTGGTCGGGGTATTCCTGTTTTTCCAATAAGTCAATGAGGAAAGGCCGAAATGCCTGCGCACCATAAAAAATGACCGACCCTTTTTTATATTTTTTACTCTTTATAGCGAAATCTGTCGTCGCCCTATGTGCTTCTAGGCCGCCCCTTTGCAGGATTTCGACCAGGTTTCGAGCTTCTCCCTTATCCCATTGCTCCGTGGGAATTATGTAAGCAAAAGCTTCTTCTTGATTTTCTATGGCATCGCGCCCCATTAAATAGATATTGCGCAGAAAATGTGCTCTTCTGTCTGCTGCAATATCCAGAATACCCATAGAAGCCGTTAGCATATAGTCAATGGCATCGCGGAAATGGGATTTCCCTCCTTCCCAGGGATAGGGATAAAATATTTCCGATCCGTCAGCCCGAATGCCCGCCACCAATTTTGGTTTTTTCTTGGGGTCATAAAACCTCGGGGTTGGAGTAGCATGGGCTACTTCGGTCAAAATGCCGATCATATTGTGGTAATAAGGGGCAGTGCGCATACCGCCGTTCCACCACATACTAAACCTCGTCCCAGAGATCACCCCTGGCATTTTTTTCATAGCAAAACGATTGGCCATGGCCGTCCCCACTAAATTAACGCCCGTTGTTACGCCCGGATGAATTCGAGGATTAACAGGACTCCGGAAGGGCGGTAAAAATATCCTTGCCCAGGAAGGAGAGGTTTGATGATGATTGTGGACGATTTGGGGATACCATTCATTATACAAAATTCGATTGGCAGTTTTGGTTTCTGGCATATTATTCATAAACCAGTCCCGATTATTATCATGCCCGACAAATTTTTGGTACAAAATGGGCGCTCGGGAGGTTTCAAAAGGCGTACCCAGATTTTTTCGATACCAGTCAACGATGATATCTACGCCATCAGGGTTAATGCAAGGTACGATGAGCGCAATGACATTTTCTCGGATCTTTTTCATTTCTTCGGTCTCCTCCGTTGCTATTTTATAGGCCAGCTCATTTGCCATCTGGGCATGTGCCCGTTCAGAAGCATGCATCCCTGCATCAAACCAGACGATTGCCTTGCCTTCTTTGACCAGTGCTTCGGCTGCTGTTCGATCAATTTTTGCTCTGGCCAGAGCGGCGCTTATTGCCTTCCAGCGATCCAATTGCTCCAGGTTCTCTTTGGTAGAAATAAACAGCAGCTTGATAGGACGGCCCATAACAGATTTTCCAATCTCGATCATTTTGACCCGATCAGAAGCAGTAGCTAACTTTTCGTAATAATCGAGCATTTGGTCGTAATCTGCCAGTTTGTAATCTGCTCCAACCTTAAAGCCAAAAACCGCTTCAGGAGAAGGCACTTGAGTTTGTGAAAACAAAAAATTTCCTGCAAGAAGGAATAGCGCGATGACTGGATATTTATTAAAAATCATATATTTTATTTGAATTTTCGAATAGCATAGTTTTTAAATTACGGCCAAAATAACATTTGTGCCGGAAGACAAGTAATTAATACGAAATAATTATGCCCTTCTCCAGTAAAGTCGGTATATGAGGTCAAATTGAAAATTGTCTAAACATCTATAAAACCAGTACTTTAACAGTTGATTAACAAGTATTTATCTAAAAATCCTTGTTTTGTAAACAACCAAGCCTTATTTTTGACTGAACGTTTGGTCAATTTAAATAGTTGTATGGCTCCAATGTCAAAAAAACGATTTGCAGAAATGCGTAGCAGAAGCGAAGAGAAAATCCTCGATGCGGCATTGGAGTTATTTGCAACAAAAGGCTACACGAGTACCTCCATCAGCCAGATTGCCCAAAAAGCAGGCATTTCCAAGGGCCTGATATATAATTATTTTGATAGCAAAAAGGATTTGTTAAGAGCTATTGTCAAAGCCGCTATCAAAGAAGGAAATGAATTGATCAAGCATGCACTGGATGAGCATAGCTCTCCTACTGAAGAATTAGAGCATATTGTCCTCGATTCCGTAGCGCATGTAAAAGCAAATTTTCAATATTGGAAGCTGTTGGCTGCGCTGTCGCATCAGTCGGAAGCGATGGATTCTATTAGAGATTTGGCCGAAGAAAACAGAAAATGGTCTATTGACAAATGTGTAGCGTTGTTTACTAAGTTAAATGCCCCAAACCCAGTGCCTACTGCTTTGCTTTTTGGAGCTGCTCTGGATGGAATTTTACTGCATTATTTGCGCCTCAAGGAGGAATATCCCATAGAGGAAGTCGCAAAAAGTTTAATTGAAACCTTTGTTCAAAACAATATTTATAGGAGATAATGTTCGTCATCCAGATTACCAGATGGTCTTATTAATAAATTTTAATAATATGAAAAAATACCTGATTCTTTTTTTAGCTTCTTTTTTCTTTATGGCAAACGGGCAGACACAGGAGCTAAGAGCTAAAGAAATTATCCAGAAAGCGGATGAAAAATCTCGGGGAGATTATAGCCAAGGAGAAGTTAAAATGTCCATTATTCGTCCGGAATGGACCCGAGAAATCACCATGAAATCCTGGTCTAGTGGCACGGCATTTTCTTTGATTTTGGTGACCGCTCCTGCCAGAGATAGAGGTACGGCTTTTCTGAAAAGAGATCGCGAGATGTGGAATTGGCAGCCTACGATTGATCGAGTGATTAAAATGCCGCCGAGCATGATGTCACAGAGTTGGATGGGTTCGGATTTTACCAACGACGATTTGGTCCGGCAATCTTCTGTTGTATTGGACTATACCCATGAAATTACAGGCGAGGCAACTATCGAAGACCGCATTTGTTGGGAATTGACCCTGATTCCTAAAGAAGAAGCAGCGGTGGTATGGGGTAAAATAAGAACCTGGATTGACCAAAAGGATTTCTTGCAGTTAAAAACGGAGTTTTACGATGAAGACGACTATCTGGTCAATACCATGTACGGTAAAAAAATTGGCAAAATAGGCAATCGAATACTGCCCACTACTGTGGAAGTCATACCAGCTGACGAAGAAGGGCACTTAACCCGAATTGAGTATATTACCATGAATTTTGATAAACCAATCAAAGATAGTTTTTTTTCGGTGCAAAGTATGAAGCGAGTTCGGTAGCACAGATTCTAATTTTATGATCTTACAACTAGCCTGGCGCAATATCTGGCGCAATAAAAGACGTACTTGGATTACGATGGCTGCCGTTGCTTTTGCGGTCTTTCTGGCAGCCTTTATGGTTTCTTTCCAAAAAGGGGTCTGGGATTCGGTCATTGATGGAGCAGTCAACCAGTTTTTTGGTTACGCCCAAATACATGGAAACGGCTATTGGGAAGACCAGACCATTGATAATTCGGTCGAATTTAATGAAGCCCTACGAACCCTTCCCCAAAAGGCGAACTTAATAGCGGATGTCGTTCCAAGGATCGAATCTTTTGCGTTAGCCTCCGAGGGTAATTTGACTGCCGGGGTAATGGTCATCGGTATAGATCCTAGAAAAGAACACGAAATGACGGGGGTCGCCGATAAAATCATCCAAGGCCATTTTTTGCGGGCGAATGATGATGCGGTCATCGTGGCCGCGGGTTTAGCCCATAAGCTAAAGTTGGCTTTAAATGATACCTTAGTGCTGATTTCGCAGGGTTATCACGGAGCCAATGCGGCTGGCAAATTTCCAATCAAAGGCATTTTTGAATTTGCCTTGCCCGATTTGAATAAACGATTATTGTATTTGCCCTTAAAAAAAGCACAGAATTTCTATGATGCAGTGGGGAGAGTGACCAGTCTTGCCTTAAAAATAGACGACCGAAAAGCAGTATCTGCGGCGATTGCCCAGGTAAAACAACAGCTTTCACCTATCGAAGCGTATGAAGTAATGGATTGGCAGGCCTTAATGCCCGAGCTGGTGCAGGCGCGAAAAGCGGACGAAGGCGGCGGTTATATTACTTTGGGTATTTTATACCTACTCATTACTTTTGCCATTTTTGGAACGATCCTCATGATGACCAAAGAAAGGAGCTATGAATTTGGTGTATTGACAGCGATAGGAATGGGACGTTGGAAACTATTTTCAACTGTTTGGCTAGAAACCATTATGATTGCCCTATTGGGTGCCGTAATGGGTATTTTGATGACTATTCCATTGGTGTATCATTTTCATATCAACCCCTTGGATGTATCTGTTATGGGAGAGGAGGCTGCGATTGCCTATGAAAAATTCGGCATTCAAAGTACCTTGCCAACCGCTTTTGAATTGCCCATTTTTTTTAATCAAGCCATTATTATTTTTATTATTACCTGTATTTTAGCTTTGTACCCGTTGGTAAAAATAATGCGCCTGAAACCCGTTGCAGCAATGCGGGCCTGACATCCCGTTCAATAGACAGAACTCGCAATAATATCTCGATATGATGCTTTTACAAATAGCTTGGCGCAATATCTGGCGCAGTAAGATTCGAAGCCTGGTTGTCATTGGAGCGGTGCTAATCGGCGTTTGGTCTATTTTGTTTATGCTGGCTTTTACAGCTTCGCTAGTAGGAGGCTATATCAATAATGCCATTAGAAACGAAACCTCGCATATTCAACTACATCACCCAGATTTTGTAGCGGATAAAGAACTCGAATTTTTAGTAGAAAACCCAAGGCAACATTTAGCCCAAATAATAGATCATCCCTCCGTAGAAGCAGCTACTATCCGAACCCTAGTCAATGGGATGGCCAAAAGTTCAAGGAGTGCAAGAGGAGTGACAGTTCGAGGTGTTGACCCGCTTTCAGAAGCTAAAGTCACCCAAATTGATACCAAAATAATCGAGGGGAAATACTTTTCTGATAATAAAAAAAATGAAATTATTCTAAGTGAGAGATTGGTGGAAAAACTGAAGCTAAAACTGCGAAAAAAGGTTGTTTTACAGTTTCAGGATTTGAATAGAGACATTACGGCAGGCGCATTTAGAATTGCGGGCATTTTTAAAACAGGCAATACCGTTTTTGATGAAATGATGGTGCTGGTCAACCGAAGGGATTTAAATCGATTGCTGGGGAAGGAAGGGACGGCCCATGAAATTGCTGTTTTTTTAAAAGAAACAAATGCCCTTGAATCAACAGAAGCTGCATTTAAGCAATCTTTTCCAAATTTATTGGTAGAAAACTATCGAACCATTTCGCCTGATGTAGAACTGTATGAATCCCAAATAGACATTTCAGGGACCATTTTGACCTTTATTTTTATGCTCGCCCTGATTTTTGGCATCATCAATACAATGCTTATGGCCGTTTTGGAAAGAAATCGAGAATTGGGAATGCTCATGGCCATCGGTATGAACAAGGGCAAGGTATTTTTAATGATCGTTTTAGAAACCTTGATATTAAGCCTTATCGCTGCACCGATAGGCCTAGCTTTGGGCTGGCTATCTATTCAATATTTTGGTAAAAAAGGAATCGACCTGGGCGCTTTTTCGGATGGAATTGAGCGATTTGGGCTTTCTACTCAAGTATATCCTTTTTTGGACACAAAATACTATGTTTCTCTCGCAGTGGCGGTTTTGATAACAGCATTGCTGGCAGCCCTTTATCCTGCCTGGAAGGCGATCAGGTTGCGACCAGTAGAAGCCATGCGAAAAATGTAAGGTAAGATGATTGGCAATCTACTTTACGAAGTCAGTTGTATAAAATTTAAAATAATAAAATATGCCCGTTATAAAAACTGTTGGAATTACTAAAACCTATAACCCCGACAAAGTGCCTGTCCGAGCCTTGCGGGGGGTAGATTTGGAAATTGAAAAAGGGGAATTTACGGCGGTCGTCGGCCCTTCTGGCTCGGGAAAAACAACCCTCCTCAACATTGTTGGTGGGCTGGACCAACCCTCTTCGGGCTACATCGAAGTAGGCGGCAAAGACATTTCTCAACTGACAGATAATCAATTAATTGATTTTAGAAAAGACCACATTGGCTTTGTTTTTCAATCCTATAATTTAATTCCTGTTTTAACAGCAAAGGAGAATGTAGAATTTGTAATGGTGCTTCAAAATCGCCCTAAAAAAGAGCGAGATAATCGAGCAGAATCGCTATTAAGAGCAGTAGGTATTGCTGATAAAATGGATAAACGACCTTCAGAATTATCCGGAGGGCAGCAACAACGGGTGGCTGTAGCTAGAGCTTTGGCTTCTAAACCTGCTTTTATTCTAGCAGATGAACCAACCGCTAATTTGGATTCTGCATCCACCACCGGGCTTTTGGATATGATGTACCAACTCAACCAAGAAGAAGACATGACTTTTGTCTTTTCTACGCATGATCAACGGGTCATTGACCGAGCGAAACGGGTCGTGACTTTGGTGGACGGAAAAATTGTGAAAGATGAACGGCGGGATTAAAAAAAGGAGTAATTTAAAAATTTCTTGGCGTTTTTTTCTTTGCTTTTTAGCAATTCCTTTTTGTTTATTTGCTCAGGAAACCGAAGAAAAGAACTGGGCATTGCAAGGCTATGTCAAATCCATGCAAGGGTTATTTTTTATAGACTTTCCGGGGTTTTCTCAACAAACCATTACCGATAATTTTTTACATAATCGCCTCAATTTCAATTGGTTCCCTTCTGATAACTGGACTTATCGAATGGGCCTGCGCACTCGATTTTTTTATGGAGAATTTACCCGTTTAAACCCAAGTTTTCAGGAAAGCCTTGATGAAGGTGGTAATGATATTTTGAATTTAAGCCTACTGAATATAGGTGACAAGGTCATTTTACATAGCATCGTTGATCGGGCTTATTTTCAGTATAATAGGGATAAGTTGGAAATCCGTTTCGGCCGTCAGCGCATCAACTGGGGTATCAATACACTTTGGAACCCCAACGATTTATTCAATGCGTTTGCCTTTACGGATTTTGACTATGAAGAACGCCCTGGCTCGGATGCACTCCGGCTGCAATATTATACTGGCTACGCAGGGAGCATTGAATTGGCTATAAAAGCCTTTGATGATACGAATGAAATCGTAGCGGCGGGTTTATATAAATTCAATAAATGGAATTATGATTTTCAGCTATTGGCAGGTTGGAGCAAAAAAGATATAGTATTGGGCGGTGGCTGGGCAGGAAATATAAAAAATGCTGGTTTTAAGGGAGAATTTAGCTGGTTTAACGCCGTAGATGAAGCCACTAAAAATGCTTTCGCTGCTACCATAAGCTTGGATTATGCGTTTTCCAATAGCCTTTTTTGGATGGGAGGGGTGTTATATAACCTAGCGGCCGTCAATACTGCTAATACCAATATTTTCGCCTTTGAATTATCCGCCCGAAATCTATACCCTTTTGAATGGTCAGTATTTAGTTCTGTAAGTTATCCCATTACGCCCTTGCTATCCACCAGTGTTGCTTTGATTTACTCACCCGTTACTGGACATCCTTTATTTGCCAATCCTACTTTGACCTATTCATTAGCTCAAAATTTGGATGCGGATTTGGTAGGGCAATTCATTTTTCAAAATAGTGGAAATGGCTATGGAAGCAATACCCAGGTGTTTTATTTAAGGATAAAATGGAGTTTTTGATATTAAAGCGCACTCAAACTGGAAGCATTTTTGCTTTCGTTCTTCGGAATTTTATGCAATTTTAAAATTTTTATAAAAAAAGATGAAAATCTCTAGCGATACAGCAGTATTATTGATTCATTGCCCTGACCAGAAAGGGATTGTAGCAGCGACTACGGACTTTTTATTGAAAAACAATGGAAATGTCATAGATATAGAACAGCATGTGGATCGGCTGAACAATCATTTTTTTATGCGGGTGGAATGGGACTTAGAGGGTTTTCTGATTCCCAAAGAAAAAATGGAAGATTATTTTTCTACCCTGATCGCCCAGCGATTTAAGATGAACTGGCAACTGCACTTTACGAGCCAAAAGCTGCGGATGGCGATTTTTGTTTCCAAAATGTCGCATTGTTTGTATGATATTTTGCAGAGATACATGTCTGGCGAGTGGGCAGTAGAAATTCCTTTAATCATTGGCAACCATGAAAATTTAAAATATATCGCCGAGCGATTTGAGATTGATTTTTATCATTTTCCAATTGCCAAAGCGACCAAAGCAGCACAAGAGACAAAGGAGATAGCCTTATTGAAAGAAAAACAAATAGACTTTATCGTTTTGGCTCGTTATATGCAGATATTATCGGACGATTTTGTAAAGGTTTTCCCCAATCGGATCATCAATATTCACCACTCCTTTTTGCCTGCTTTTAAAGGGGCAAAACCTTATCATGCTGCTTACCAACGAGGCGTGAAAATTATTGGCGCAACCAGTCACTATGTCACGGCGGATCTGGATGAAGGGCCCATTATTGCCCAATCGGTCAAAGAAGTTAGCCACAACGATACCATCCAAGATTTAATTAGAAAAGGCAAGAACCTGGAAAAAGTCGTTTTATCTGAAGCGATTTGGGCACAACTACAACATAAAATATTGCCCTATCAAAATCGGACGATTGTTTTTTAAAAACTTAATCCGACATATCTCGGAGGATATTGTCGGATTAAGTTTTGATGAGGTCGCTCAAAGTTAGTTCCAATCTATTGACCTCTTGAGTCACTAACTGAAAAAAGAAGGTGGAATTTTTTATAGACTATTATTGCTTTACTGCTGCTTTGCCCGTGCCAGTAGAAACTTGAATCAAGTTGGAGCTACTGCCAATTTTAGCCCGCTTTACAAGCGTAGCACTATTGCCATTAGGGCGAGTTTCAATATGTTCAAAATCAAAAGGGGCAGCAATTTCTCCTCTTCGTTTATCACACCTCATTTCAATTTCTCCACTTATTTTATAGCCATTAAAGTCAACAACTGCGTCACCCGTGCCAGAGTTTAATTCAATATCGCCTTTAGGTTGCGCCGCCAATGCCAATTCGACATCGCCCGTGCCAGAGTTTAATTCAATATCACCTATCGCTTTAATGCCAGATAACACCAAATCACCGGTACCAGAATTAGCTTCAATCTTTCCCTCAAAATTTTCTATCTTCATATCCTTAACCCCTGAATTTAGCTCCAATTCTCCGCTAGAATTTAAAACATTAATAGTGCCACTTCCTATATTTACCTCTATTTCTCCAGCCAGTTTTCTCACCTCACAACTTCCCGCACCGATATTGGTATCAAATTCGCCTTCTAGTCCTTCTATTGCTGCTTTCCCTTTGCCAATGTTAGCGTCTAATTCTATTCCATTGGGAAGGCTAAGTACCCATTCGGAGTCTGATTGATTGCTATTATTTCTGGCTTTTTCTTTGATCTTCAAAGAACTACCTTGGCGCTCTAGCTGAACATCTACATGCTCCTCATCGTATTTACCTTTTACACTTACCTTATTCGTATTGCTCTTTTCAACCAAGAGCATTCCTTTGGCAATATTAATATCAATTTCGGTTATGCCTTCATAAGTTTCGTCAACAGATTGGGAAAAGGCGATAAATGTACAGCAGCAAAACATCCATATCAGGCTGGGTTTTAAACAGGATAAATCTTTCATTTTTTGATTTTTTTTTGATTGTTGAAAATAGTTTTTTGATTACTATTTTTATAGACAAAACTTTAAAAAAAAAGATGCACTATTAAAAAAAAGGTTCTTCGACAAAATTGTGTTAGGGAGGAATAAGGCCATTTAAAATGCTCGTCCTTTTAAATGGCTTTATTCCACACAATTTGTCAAAGAAGGGAAAAAAAATGCACCTCGCAATTTATTGAAAAACAGTCTTCCAGCCTGACCAGTCAATCAAGTCCCCTCATTGAGTCATCAGCCACTTAATCATCTCTTAAAGAATTAATTGGATTGGCGATTGCTGCCTTAAACGATTGAAAACTCACCGTCAAAAAGGCAATGCCAATGGCTAAAGCTCCTGCCAAAGCAAACATCCACCAACTCAAGGAAATCGAAAAGGCAAAATTTTGTAACCACTTATCCATACCATACCAGGCAATAGGCACTGCAATCAGCAAAGCAACGAGTACTAATTTTAGAAAATCTTTGGAAAGTAAACCTATAATTTGGAGAGAAGATGCACCAATAACTTTTCGGATGCCAATCTCCTTGGTTCGACGTTGTGTCACATAAGCAGCCAAGCCCAATAGACCCATGCAAGCAATAAAAATAGCCAACATAGTAAATAAGCCGAAAACCTTTTTAGAGGTCTGTTCTGCCTGATAGAGTTTTGCCAAATCACTGTCCAGAAAAGTATATCTAAATGGCTGGTCGGGAAGGTGCTGCTTCCATAATTGTTCGATTTGAGGAATCGTACTTTGTGCAGCATTGGGTTTTATCCGCACGCTAAACAGTGCGTTCACACCTTGACTGACCGCATGATTAGCCAAAAATAAAGGCTCAATATTTCTGTGAAGAGATTGGAAATGAAAATCCTTTATGACCCCCACAATAGTATAGGCCCGCTCTGCTTCTCCATTTTGAGAAAAATCATCCGAGTAGAGTCGCTTTCCAACTGGGTCAACAATGCCCAATTCTCTAACAGCCGACTCATTAATAATGACCGAATTGGAATCTGTAAATTCTTTGGAATAATCCCGGCCTTCTACAATTTCCATTTCCATACACTCAACATAGTCTTCATCAATGATCAGTCCCCTTCCAGTTGCCTTTTCATTATTCCCTTGTGGTCGGAAGGAAACGCCAAAATAAGTACCCCCCGGAGCCGAATTACAAGAGCCAACTGCTGCTACCCCACTCATATCTCGAATTTGGTTTTTAATGGTTTCGGTCTGTTGGGCTGTTAAAGCAAAACCTCCTTGTACATTGATAATATTTTCTTTGTCAAAACCCAGTTCTTTATTTTGAATAAAATCCAATTGGCGGAATACGACAATCGTAGCAATAATTAAAACAACGGAAATGACAAACTGAGTGACTACCAAAACATTCCGCATTGCTGCTCCCTTTACGGTAGAAAACAAAGAGCCTTTCAACACCTCCAAAGGTTTGAACCCAGACAACACAAAAGCGGGATAGATACCCGCCAAGAGTCCCACAAACAAGGCTAAAGCTATAAAACCCAGCAAAAATGGAATATTTGTCAGGGTTCGTATAGCAATCGTTTTACCCGATAATTCATTAAAATAGGGGATCATAAATTGCAATATCCCCCAAGCCAATACAAAGCTAATCAGGCTAATGGTAATGGCTTCAAACAAAAATTGAAGGGTAATATCACTTCTTTCAGAACCCAAAGTTTTCCGAATGCCCACTTCTTTAGCTCGCTCAGAGGATTTGGCAGTTGCCAGATTCATAAAATTAATGCAGGCAATAAACAGGATAAAAAAAGCAATAATGGTAAAAATATAAACGGTCGTCATACTCCCGTTTGGTTTGAGTTCTCCTTCCAGTTTAGAGTGCAGATAAATATCTTTCAGAGGTTGTAAGGTATATATGTAGCCATTGCCATTTTTTTGATATTCTTCGTAGGAAACGCCAAAATTTCGTTGCACTTCTCCCGAAACATATTTAGTTACCAAATCGGGAAATTTGACTTCCAGGGCTTTCGGGTCTGTATTTTCTTTTAGTAATAAATAAGTATGAGCCGCAAAACTTACATGATTGATTTGTTTAAAAAAATTCAACCGGTTGGTGGACATCATCAAATCGAAAGTAAAGTGGGAGGTTTCGGGGATATCTTCACAGACACCCGTAACTACTAAATCGTTATCGTTTTGCGGAATATCCAATACCTTGCCCATGGGGTCTTCGTTGCCAAAATACTTTCGAGCAGTAGATGCTGTCAACACAACCGCATTGGGCTTTTTCAAAGCCTCATTTGGGTCACCACTGATAAATGGAATAGTAAAAACACTAAAGAAATTGCTATCTGCCCAAACCCGTTCTTTTTCTTCAAATACCTCTTCTCCCCTTTTTATTAAGACCCCACCAGGGAATTTAGCCAAACGCGTACTTGCTTCCACTTCCGGAAATTCACTTTTGACCGATGCTGCATAAGAAGGCGGAATAATGGCATATTCCGTATGCCTCCCAGGATAAATCCGATCCAACACCATGCGATAAATCCGGTCTGCCTTTTCATGGTGGGCATCATAGCCCAGCTCTCCTTTTACATATAAAGCGATGACCAAAAAACAGGCCATGCCAATCGCCAAGCCAAGAATATTAATAATAGAATAGGACTTATTGCGGAGCAAATGCCGCAGGGCAATTTTGAAGTAATTTTTTAACATAGTAGGGATTGTCTTATTGCGTAACTGCCTGATTGTTAAAATATTAAAAATAACCATTCAATATTTTAGCAATCAAACAATTACTACTTTCTTACAAGAGCAATTAGAACAAGTTAACAATTTTCACGATTCCACAGCGTCTAAATATACTGCTGAACAATATTCTCTGTCACCACCTGTCCGTCCAATAATCTAATAATTCGGTTGCCAAATTCTGCGCAATAAGGAGAGTGGGTCACCATAACGATCGTTGCCCCTTCGGTATTCAACTCTGATAAAGTTTTCATCACATCATCCCCGTTAGAGCTATCCAGATTACCCGTCGGCTCATCCGCGAGGATTAGCTTAGGGCGATTCACCACCGCTCTGGCGACAGCGACCCGTTGCTGCTGCCCGCCCGATAGTTGCTGTGGAAAGTGGTTTTTGCGGTGCATGATATTCATGCGTTCCAATAATTCTTCTACCCTAGTTTTTCTTTCAGCAGAAGGGACTTTGGTGTAGAGCATGGGCAATTCTACATTTTCAAAAACGGTCAATTCATCAATCAAATTAAAACTTTGGAAAATGAAGCCAATGTTGTGTTTTCTTAAATTGGACCGCTTTCTTTCCGGATATTGGGCAACTTCTTCTTCCAAAAACCAGTATTCGCCAGAAGTAGCGTTGTCAATTAAGCCCAAAATGTTGAGCAAAGTAGATTTTCCGCAGCCGGAGGGGCCCATAATGGAAACAAATTCGCCTTCCTTGATTTCGATATTCAATTTGTTTAAGGCAGTTGTTTCTACCTCTTCGGTTCTATACACCTTAACGAGGTCAGTGATTTTAATCATGTCGAGTCTATTTAATTGGCGTAGGGCAACAGGCAGCAGGAATAAAATCTTTGCCTAGTGTCCTACTAAATTTTACAATTTTTCTGCTTTATTGAATTTTAAGCGTATCCAAGAATAAAAGATAATCGTTTCTCAATTGCCATTTTTGGAATCGCTACCTACTTCCTAACTTTTCTATATGGTCAAATTTGTATTTCTTTATAATCAAATGGGGCATAGGACAATCTGTCTTACGATGTTCAACTCTTTTCAATGACTCTCTTTTTCATTCATTTCCAATCATTTTTATTGATTCGATAAGTATAACCCTGATCTTTCTTTTTCATCAAGTGCCGATATTCAGGTTTTGTAATCCGAACGCCACCTATTTTTTCGACCGCTTTCTGAGAGCGAATATTTTCTCTTGCTATATAAAAAATAATATCCTCAACTGATTGGAAAGCGTAATTCATCATTAAAGTTTTCACCGATTGATTGTACTTTCCGCCCCAATATTTCCTCGATAGAAAAGACCAGCCAATCTCAACGGCTGATTCCGCTCCTTCTATTTTCTTAAATCTAGAACTTCCAATTATCTCTTTACTTTCTTTCTCTAGCACTACTAATGCTCCTCTTGAGCCCAAAGAATCCTTAAAGAAAGCATCATACTCTTTCTTTTTGTATCGGTCAGCAGAATGCTGCTCCCAGATTAGCGGGTCTTTGGCCGCTTGATATAATGATTCATAATCTTCTTTTTTCAGAGGCCTCAAAAAAACTAGTTCATTCTCTAAAGTTGGTTGCAAATTGAAATACATTTTCCCTCCTTTTTTTTACTCTACTTTAACACCAACTCATCCTTATCTCCAAAATTTTCATAGCTGGAAGTGATGACAACATCGCCTGCTTTTAACCCTTCTGTCACCTCATAAAAGCTGGGGTTTTGTCGTCCCACTTTTATATCTCTCTTATAGGCTGTATTGGTGTTAGGATCAATAATATAGACCCAATTGCCGCCTGTAGTTTGATAAAAACCACCTCGCGCCACTAATAAAGCTTCCGTTTCTGCACTCAACTCTAATTTGATAGAAAGCGTCTGCCCCCTTTTAATGGTTGGCGGAATCTCGGAGGTAAAAACCATATCTACTTCAAAAACGCCATTCTGCACATCCGGATAAATTTTCTTAATCACTAGGTTATAAGTTTTCCCTCCTAAAGGAAAAGACCCCTCCTGTCCCAAAAAGATGCGTGTAATGTAAAATTCATCAATTCTGCCCATGACTTTAAAGTTGCTGAGGTCATCTATTTGAGCAATTCTACCCCCTTGATTGATGAGTTCTCCGATTTCAGAGTCCATGCCAGAAAGCTGCCCGCTAAGGGGTGCGCGAACCAATAGATTGTCCAAGCTTTGCTTGCTGATGGCCAGGTTGCGCCCCATTAAGTCCACCGAGTTTTCCAATTGAGTTTGCTGGACTACCTGCGACATACTATCTCGCTTGATAACATTGGCCAGCAATTTTCTTCTTCTCAAAAGATGCTCGTATTCGTCCTGTGTTTCCTCATATTCGACCTGGGCGATGACTTCATTTTTGTAGAGGCTTTTATTCCTGTCAGTACGCTTTTTCAATAAATCAATTCGATATTCCACATCCAGTGCCTGTTCTCGCAAGTTTAAACTTTGCTGTTCTCGGGTTAACTTCAGGTTTTCCAACTGATTGATTTGGTTCATAATCTGTCCTTCCAGATTTAAATAGTTCAGTTGCAAATTGGGGTTGGACAATTGCATGATTTTTTGTCCCTTTTGGAGCATCGCACCGTCTTCCACAAAAATTTCTTCAATCCGCCCCCCCTCCACAGCATCAATAAAAACGGTCTTAATCGGTTCAACCACACCAGTAATGGGAATAAATTCTTGAAAAATGCCCTGATGAACCGTATCTACCAGGAGGCGATTGGTTTCTACATTTAATTTGGAAACCCCCGCATCTTTATAAATTCTAGAACCAATGAAACCCGCCAAACCCAATCCAGCCAAAATCAGCACAATTTTTTGCCAGGTCCACTTTTTCTTTTCTATTTTTTTGTCCATTGTTTAATGATAAAATCAGTAAAACAAACAAGTGAGATGAATACACAATCTCAAAGATAGTATTCATTGGCGAATAAACATGAAATAGCTATGCCAAAAAAAATAAAGCCTTGATTTTTAGCATTTTACAAATAGTTGTTGCAACCTTTTTGAATATTTTTTGTCCGTATTAGTACAATTATTGTCCGAATGTGGACAGTATTTTCTATATTTACAAAAAGAAGAGTCAAGCAGTAAAATAAGTCAATTTTGAACACCTGAAAATAATCCAACTCGACTATATGAAAAAGGAAGGGAAAATACTAATCATTGATGACGAAGAAGATATACTCCTTACGCTTCGCATTTTTTTAAAGCAACATTTCACCTTTGTAAAAGCAGAAACCAATCCACACTACATCCCGCGCTTGCTGCGACAACATGAATTTGACGTCGTACTGCTCGATATGAATTTTCGACAAGGAGATACTTCCGGCGAAGATGGCATTACCTGGCTGGCAAAGGTCAAAGAATTAAGCCCAAGTACGCGGGTCATTATGATTACGGCTTATGCGGATGTCAATACTGCCGTAAAAGCCTTAAAAGGGGGAGCCTCCGATTTCATCCTAAAACCCTGGCAAAACCAAAAATTGCTAAATGTAGTCCAGACAGTTTTTGATAATAAAACAGAAGGCTCCTCTGCCAATATTGCTGCCACTCACCAAAGCAGTAACAATCTCGCTGCTGACCTGCAATATAATAAAATCATCGGTACATCCCTATCTATTCAACAGGTCTTAAACACCGTTAAAAAGGTGGCTAAAACCGATGCAAATATCCTAATATTAGGAGAAAACGGAACAGGTAAGGAGCTGATAGCCAGAGAGATACATCGCCAATCGTCCCGTGCAGATAAGCCTTTCGTTTCCGTTGATTTGGGAGCTATCACCGAGTCTCTATTTGAAAGTGAGTTATTTGGTCACAAAAAAGGAGCTTTTACAGATGCTTATGAAGACCGCATTGGCCGTTTTGAAGCTGCTTCGGGAGGAACCCTTTTTCTGGACGAAATCGGCAATTTATCTTTCCCTTTGCAAATGAAATTGCTATCTGCACTGCAAACCCGCCAAATCAGAAAAATTGGCGAAAACAAACCCACAAACATTGATATTCGACTTATCTGTGCTACCAATATGCCCCTTTATAATATGGTCAAGGAAAATACATTTCGACAAGACCTTTTATATCGAATCAATACTGTGGAATTAAAATTGCCCAATTTGGCAGATCGGCACGAAGATATTCCGCTTTTAGCTAGCCATTTTTTAGAAATTTATCGCAAAAAATACCAAAAACCTTCTATGGGCTTTGCAAAAGCAACTATGGATAAATTGCTCAACTATCACTGGCCAGGCAATATTCGGGAGCTGCGTCACGCTGTTGAGCGAGCCATTATTCTGGCAGAAAGCAATACTTTACAAAAAGAAGATTTTCTATTCCAGGAAAACAAGCAAAATGCAGGAACCAATACAAAAGTGAACAGTTTTAATCTGGATGAAGTAGAGCGACAAACCATTCGCAAAGCCCTCAATAAATTTAAAGGAAATGTAAGCAAAGCTGCAGACGAATTGGGCATCACCCGTCAATCTTTGTATCGAAGAATGGAAAAACATGGGCTTTAGTGCTTCCTCCTTCTAGGGATTGAATATCAATAATTTATATTGATCCCCTTCGGGATTCTGGCTCGTTGAAAACCTCATTTTCCCTAATTTTATCGAGGATTATTCCCATTTGACTCCCTTCGGAATCTGCGTTTATTCTTAGTCATAATTTTGTTTGCCTAGCACTAGGGGAATCGGGTGGTTGGTTTGACAGTTTAGCAACCAATAAAGCCCATATTCAACTTGATAGGGGTAGTAGGCTCAATACTAAATAATCGTTTCAAATTCTTCTTCATTTTCACTTTGCAACCAACGTTCGATTGCTGCCGATTGTTGCTGCCGCATCCGAGCTAATAAATTCCTTGTATCTGCTATAAATGCTTCATCTACAATGCTTTGCAAATCAACGGGTGACTGAATATAATCACCACTTCGAAATTGATAAACCAATTCGTGCAAACCGGACTCAAACTTTACAGCATATTTATTATCATGCGAAAAAATGGTAATTTTTAGGCTGGGATGAGGAATTTCACCGACGATGCGCATTTTGAATACTTTTGGTTAATAAATCATAAAGTTGGGCATATTTCGGGAATTTTTTTAGATATTTAATATGCTTTTTCAGGGTTTTTAAATCCCCTCGCCTAGCAGGGCCAGTTTGCATTTCTTTAGGATGTCTATTTTCAATTTTACAAACCGTTTCCCAAATAAGTGGTTTTAATAAATCAAAAGAGATTTGCTCTTGCTCGACAATATCCTGCCCAATGTAAAATAAATGATTGGTAAAGTTATTGACAAATACCGCCGCTACGTGCAAAATAGCGCGCTCTTTATCATTGAGGGGGCTTACTTTTTTGCTAATCTTTTTTCCCAACTGCCGAAGGAGTTCTAAGGAGTCCGCTTGAGCAGCGTCAATACAAATGGGAATTTTGGAAAACTGGACTTTTTGGGACTTTGAAAAGGTTTGCAAAGGATAAAAAACGCCGTAATTTTTAAAATAAGGGGCTAAAATCTCGCTGGAAACTGCACCAGAAGTATGGGCAATTAATTTATCTGTTAAGGCATTATTTTTAGCTAATTGGCAAGCGACTTCTCCTATGGCATCGTCCTTAATTGCAAGAATATAAATCGCTGATTTTGAATTGATTGTATATATATTATCCGTAAAATCAGCCTTGATTTTTTTGGCCAGTCTTCGAGCATTTTTTAAATTTCGACTATACACCTGATTGATAAAAAAACCTTTTTTATACAATCTTTTTCCTAAATGATAGCCAACATTTCCCGCACCAATAAGGGTTATTTTCATATCAATTTGTCAATATCACTTTTTTTATAATGGCTTCCTCTCCTATTCTAATTTTTACAAAATAAACCCCATTTGGAAAATCAGACAAATCAATTGGATACTTTTTGCTTCCCAGATTGATGCCCGCCAATAACCGTCGGCCAGTTATATCAAATAATTCAACAATTGTTTTCTCATTTTTAAAAGACTCAAAGCCTAGCCATATCAGCCCTTTTGTAGGATTGGGAAATAGCAAAATCTGTTCAGACAGGGTCTGTCCATTTACACTTACGATTAATTGCCCTACGGAAAGTACTTTGCTCATTGCACAGCCGTTCACATCCTCCACCACTAGTGTATAATCACCTGATTTTAAGCCAGTTATATCTTTCGTTCTAGCAATAGAACTATCTCTAAAAAACCATTCAAAGCGATAGGGTGGATTTCCGCCTGAAACATTTACAGCAATTGCTCCCCCCCGATTGTCATTTCGCTCCTCAATAATTTCTTCTTCTATAATGCTTATCTGCGCAGGTTCATCGAGCGTAACCTCTGCAAAGTAAGCACAACTACTAGCATCTACAATACCTACAAAATAGGTTCCTTTTGCCAAGTTCATAGCCGTTTGAGTAGTTTGATGATTGGGGTCATTCCATAAAAAGGTATATGGAGGCGTGCCTCCTGTCGGAAATACGGTAGCCGTTCCATCCGCCGCCGCCTGACAAGTGGGAGATTCGTAAAGAATCGTGGCATTCAAAGTATTATTTCTAATTAAAGGCACTGTACAGAAAGCATAATTGCCCGCCGCATCTACCGCCTTAAAGGTGAGCTGATTTTCTCCATCTACAAAACCTTCCTCGCCTTCTTGTACCAAATTGACGGTGGGCGTGCCGCAATTATCCCTGGCCGATGGGTAATCTGAAGGGATTACATTTTTGCAATTATTTTTAATAATTAGCCCAGGGCAGGTAAAGGCAGGAGCGACTGTGTCTAACACTTCAACTACTACCAACGCCGAACTTTGATTAGCATTCGCATCCGTAGCAGTCACCCTAACTTGTTGGTTGCCAAGACTATTGCAGTCAAAATGTTCCCGATCAATCGCTAGTGAGACCACTCCGCAATCATCTGTAGAACCATCGTCCAATTGAGCAGCCGACAAATTTCCCTGTCCATTATGGTCAAGGTAAATCTTTGCTGATTGAGTACCCAAAACTGGTGGGTTAATATCTTCTTCTTCTGAAATGTCTATTTCTAAAATACTTTCACAAGTTCTGCCATCCGTTGCAGTCACTCGATATTTTCCAACGATTAAGTCATTTTGATTACTCCCTGTATTTCCATTGGACCACAGGTATTGAACGCTTCCTTCTGCATTGAAAGCAGCCACCTTCACAGAACCGCCCTCTCCAGTACAGGGGGCATCCGTTAGCTCAATCACTTCCAGTGTGAAAGAGGTGGGCTCTAAGAGGTTAAAAGAATTTTCCTTTGAACAAGCAAGAGCATCGCTAACAGTAAGCCTATAATTACCTGCACTAAGTCCATTAATGGTAGGAGTTGTAGCCCCTGTTGACCAAAGGTATTGATAGGGTGCTTGCCCCCCATGAACG
Source organism: Saprospiraceae bacterium (assembly GCA_965222705.1). Taxonomy (GTDB): domain Bacteria; phylum Bacteroidota; class Bacteroidia; order Chitinophagales; family Saprospiraceae; genus JAFMDF01. The sequence continues at coordinate 24,011 of CBDCUO010000052.1, forward strand.
ATAACCCTTAGCATACCATCCATTCCGCCATTACAGCTCGGTTCGGATTGCTCAAAAGTAGTGGACAACTCCTCAGCAGGTTGACGGATTGTAGTTTCCAATATTTCCGAGCATTGAGCAGTACTGGTCACTGTGACACTATAATCACCTGCATTTAAACTGGTCAGCGCAGAAGTCGTAGCACCATTTGACCATTGAAAATGCAGATTAGAATCTTCATCCGATAAGGTTAGATAAATTGCTCCATTCTTTCCACCCGAGCAATTGACATCCATGCTAGTGTGTCCTAAAATAAGGCGCGCAGGTTCTTCAAGGGTATGGCTGACGATCATTTCGCAGGCATTATTATCCGTTACAGTTAAGGAATAAGTACCTGAAGATAGGTTGCTTAAATTAGATAACTTGCTTCCGTTGGACCATTGGAATTGGTAAGGTAAAGTCCCTCCATTGACTCTTATTTCGATTCTGCCTTCGTTCTCACCAAAACAAGGAGGAGGAAACACAGAAGCGTCCACATTCAAAATTGGAGGGGCTTCTATGATAAACGTAGTATCCTTGTTACTTATTCCATCGCTTATAGTCACCGGATAATCACCCGCCGTTAAGCCAGTAATAGAAGAGGTTTGGTTTCCATTTTCCCATAAGTAAGTATAATTTCCCGACCCTCCTGTTACCTGCAGGCTGATTGCTCCATTATTATCGCCAAAACACCTTGGGTGTTGGATAGTCGCCTGAAGGGTAATCGGTATGGTAATCCCTTCCGTCGTAAAAGAAAATACGTCTGAAAAAAGACCATTGCCACATAAATTAATCCCCGCTACCCGCCAATAATAAGTAGTATGTTCTTCTAGTGGATTCGCCAATTGAAAAGAAGTTGCATCGATCCGAACCCGTTCTACCAAATTCCTAAAAGTTAGATCGGTCGCTATTTCCAGGCGATAAGTTTCGGCATTGGAATCTTGGCTCCAGCTAAAAACGGGGTTTACTGATACCTGGGTCAAGGCATCTTCCGGCATGACTAATGGTATCTCTCCTGGAGCGCCGTCAAGGACTTCCAGATGAATGGGAAATATTTTTTCCCCATCAGCAGCATTAGCGATCAGTTGGAAATTAAAAGCTCCTGAAAAATCTTTCGTATTTCCAATCGTTAAGGTTAGGGGACCAGGAGCATGGATTGGATTTTCAGAAAAAACAACAGCGGCTACATTTGGAAGCCCTGTTGTAGATAAAGTCACTGTCCCATTAAAACCACCCGAAATATCAACATCATAAATGCCACTTTCCGGCGAACACACCGTTTGGCTAATAGGCATTACGCCCAAAGCAAAATCGGTGTCCAGCCGATTAATTATAAAATTCTGGTCAGATATATCAAAAAATACATTATCCGAAGCCTTGACCATGATCCTGGCTATAGTCGTTGTAGTATTGGGGACTAAAACGACCTGTTCTCCATCATTGAGCGTATTTTCCCATAAGGTAATCGGATAGGTCAATCCTCCATCAATGGACATTAGTATATCCACAGTAGCGGCATTGATGGGGGCTGCTGCCGTCCCTGCCGGATTCCAGAAAACCGTTTGTTGCGAGCCTGCACCCCAGGTTAAGGCAGTATTGGGCACAATAACCTCAAACGGCCCGGCATTGGTTACCATTAACTGCACATCCGTTTCATTAGTACATCCGCCTTCCAGTTGATTATCCCTTACAGTTAATCGAAAATTCATTTCTCTTGCTACACTGGGCAAAACTTCCCATTTCAGCATATCTCTATTGATTATCGCCCTTAGGTCGGGAAAATAGCGCGTGGCAGAGGTCGAGGGAGGAAGACTTCTAAACAAGGGGCCTACTTCATTACTGCTACTTGGAGGTTGGGGGGCAATTCCATTGTCCATTTGTTCCCAAATATAAGTCAGCTTATTACCCTCTCTATCTGTACCTTCGCCCGACAAAACAAAAGGTGTTGATTTTGGAATGAAAAAGGTATTGCCACTATGATTGGCCACAGGTTTTGAATTAGTACTGTTTGTTTGCGGACAACTATTCCCCGCACTGGACACATAATCGCCAATCTGGTGCAAACTGATAGCATGAAAATACGCATCTGAATTATTTTGAATATTTTGCTGATTACAAATGCCAGCATAAGACATAATGGTAGAGCCTCCTCCTGGTTCTACGGCGGTTGCGTTATTTCGATTTCCTCCCGAACAAGCTCCCTGGCTTCCATTAAAAGTATGATCTGCACCAAATTGATGCCCCATTTCATGAGAAGCCAAGTCCACATCAAAAATTGCACCTCTAGGTTGTTCAAATCCCGTTGCGCCGCTTGCTTTAAAGCGATTTTCGCAAACAACGCCTAGAAAAGCAATCCCTCCGCCCCTTGTCCCAAAAACATGGCCGATGTCATAATTAGCTGATCCGATTAAAGCATCACACGTTTCTTGATTCTCATCCAGCATAGCTACAATGTCGTTATTGGAATAAGGATCGGCACTAGCATTCAAAAAAATCAAGCGGGTATTATTCTCTACCAATTGTAAGGTAATAGACAGGTCGTTTTCAAAAATGCCGTTGATTCTGGTCAAAGTGGTGTTCATAGCAGCTAAAGCATCTGCAACGGTTCCGCCATGAAATTGGGCGTACTCTGCCGTACAAGCTAAGGCCAAGCGATAAGTCCTAAATTGGCAATCTCCTGCCCTTGCATTCGCCTTGGTATTCTGTCCTCTCTGTTCCTTGAAAATTCTTTTGAGGGTACAGGCAAAATTAGCAGCCTTATCTACTTGATTTTTTTTATAAAAAACAGTATAAATTTCCCTATTTCCTTTCCGCAGTGGATCAATAAAAACGCTTGAGTGTCGGCCAGATCGAATCATAGCGTGTAATCCCCTAGGACTAATATCAAAACGGAGCCTCGCCGTTGGGTCATCCAACCCCATTCCGGCGAAGGATTGAATAGCGGGAAATTGCACTGCAAGTTTTGGATGAAAATTAGAAGCTTCGACAATAGAAAAGGCTTGCAATTCTCCATTCGGTAAAGGAAATAATACTTTAATTGGCGCGCGCGCTACCTGTTCAGCAAATCGTTGAGGAGTTTTGGATAATGCCCTTTTTAACTGTTCTAAATCTAAAAGAAATTGAGTTTTTTTTGCAGGTGTTCGAGCAGCCTCCGCTTTAGCAGAAGAAATAATTTTCCAGGGACTAACGATGCGTTGATCAGGTTGAGCAACTAAGTAGTTAAGTGAAAACAGGATCAAAGCAGAAATTAAAGTTCGCATTATTGGAAATTATTAGCAGGAAGGACTATTCTTCATCAGCATTTACGAGATTGAAAGAAAGTTGTTTGTCCAACCTAGTACAAGACACTAAGAATTCCTTCGATCAGTATTAAATGTTTTGCTATTTTGTAATTTTGACAGGATTATAAGTCTCGCTAACCCGTATGCATAAGATAATAGCTAAAAAGGTGAAAGACAAGATAGTCGGCTTTTTTCTAAAGCCCTTTCCCTTATTGGATGATTTCAACAGCAAACTGTTCCTGGTTATTTTTTGTGGTATTTTTTCTACCTTTTTTATTCTTTTTTACAATCCACTCAATATTAAGGACTGGAATTATGACTCTGCTATTGGGAAATTGCTGTCTATCTGGAGTGCTGGGATTTTAGGAGCCATTTTTCTGAGTATCACCCAATTTGTCTTCCGTCCGAGGATCAACTTAAGCACTTTCAATGTTGGTCAATTTTCTCTATGGGTTGCCTTGGAGTTTTTTTTGCTCTCCATTTTATTTTTTATTATTTTTAAAGAAAGCGAAAAGCCTCTCTGGAGAGAATTTTTTATAGCTCTGCGACATACGGTATCGCTTGCCATTATCCCCTATTTTCTCGCCTGCTTATTGATTGCTGTAAGGAAACTTTCCCAAAAAATAAAGCAGGAAAAAAAGGAGCTAGTTTTTTCTTCCGAACAACTCTTATTCAAGGACGAAAATGGAAAAATCATGCTGGCTACTAAACCTAGTCAACTCTTGTTTTTAAAATCTGAAAATAACTATACCTCTGTTTTTTATTTGCAAAATGGGAAGGTCGAAAAAAAATTGATCCGCACCAATTTAAAAAAACTGGAAAGAGAACTTACCTACCCCGACCTGATTCGCATTCATCGTTCTTATATGGTCAACTTGCAAAGCATCGTAGGGGTTCATCGAAAAAAAAGAGGATTTCAAATACAACTAAATAAATTACCCGAAATGCCGCTTAAAGTGTCGGAAACTTACAAGAGTGCTTTTGAAGCACAAATAAAAAGATAAACCTTCCGTTTTACCCCAAATAGGTGTTTTTTACCCCAATTTCTTCTCCTCATACACTATCTACCCAAATAACCCAATAATTTTATTACTAATTGCCCCTGTACATTCAACAGTTATGATAGACAATGAGCTAAAGTGCCTCGTGCCAATGGTCAACCTACTTATTTTAAATTTGTCCCAATACCAAAATAATAGCCCATACACAATTAATAAGATTTTTTATCTTTGATAAATATTGATAACCATTCTATCATATTTTAAAACGACAACAAAATGAAATTAAAGCATTTCACAATTGGAATTTTTGCTGCTTTGCTGCTTTTGTGTACTGCCTGCCAACAGGCAGATAAGGGCCCTAAAGTAATAGATGCAGCTAATCTTACTACCGAACTACAAAAGCGGTTAATCCAAGCCAAAGCTGGAGAGCAAATCCTGCTCCCTGAAGGTACTTTTAATTTTAAAAGAGGCTTGTCTTTAAATGATATTCCCGATGTGACGATCAAAGGGGCAGGAAAAGGCAAAACCATCTTGTCCTTCAAAGATCAAGTTGAAGGAGCGCAAGGCTTCATAGCTAAAAATGCAAAGAATATTACGCTAGAGGGCTTTACCGTAGCGGATTCTAAAGGGGATGCCATTAAAATACAAGAATGCGAGAATGTCGTCATGCGCGACCTGGAGGCCACTTGGACAAATGGGCAATTAGCAACCAATGGGGCTTATGGACTGTATCCCGTCAGCAGCAAAAATGTCCTCATGGAAAAGTGCGAAGCCTCCTATGCAATGGATGCGGGCATTTATGTAGGCCAATCTAAAAATGTAGTAGTCAGAGATAATTATGTACACCATAATGTAGCTGGATTAGAAATTGAAAATACGATTATCGGCGAGGTTTATAATAACGTAGCAAAAAACAATGCCGGAGGAATGTTGATTTTTGATATGCCCGACTTGCCGCAGGCAAATGGCGATCGAATCAAATTTTATAATAATATCATGGAGGGAAATAATGGTAAAAACTTTGCCCCTAAAGGCATGGTCGTTAGTACTATTCCTCCAGGTTCGGGGATGATTATTATGTCCCATTCCAATATTGAAGCGCATCATAATACCATCAAAAATCACAAAACGCTGGGCATAGCGGTCAATAGTTGGCTATTTACCGGCGTACCTTTTGAGTCAAAAGAATTTGATCCTTATTGCACCAATATCAATCTCCACGATAATAACATCAGCGGCAATGTCGGTCCAGCAGATAATACCACTGATTATGGCAAATTGTTCACAGCTGTTTTGAATGGAGAGCCGGTTGATTTGATAACAGACGGCATTTTCAAACCTTCTTCTATGGATGAAAATGGCAATCCAATAGGCTATTGTTTTAAAAATAATGGCAAGGACATCAAATTTGTTAATCTCAATGCAGGAATGGGATCCTCCCCAGAAGAAATCATTAAAAACATGAATACAGACTTGAGCAAATTTGACTGTGATCTACCTGATTTTGATACTAGTGAGCATGATAAATGGTTGGCTGTTAAATAAATAAGTTTACTACAATGAAACCAGGAGGTAATTCTTTGGTTACCTCCTATATTTCATTGCTAAACTCGCTTGAAAAATAATTGACCACATAATGAAAAAGTTGCTATTCATATCCATTTTATTAGGAGTTGGACTTTTAATTATAAGGTGTCAGTCGGGATTCAATAAAAGTATAAAAATCCCTGCCAAGCCTTATGAAAAGCTTTCCCAATATCAGTTTTTTAAAGGAGGTTTAGCAGATCTGCAGCCTAACGATCGGGTGCTTCCTTATGATTTGAATTCTCCCTTGTTTACCGACTATGCCCATAAGGCGCGCTTTGTTTGGATGCCGGAAGGAACAAGTGCCAATTACAACGCAGACCAAGTGCTGGAATTTCCAAAAGAAACCGCCTTAATTAAAAATTTTTATTATGAAAATGATGAAACGGATGCGTCAAAGGGCAAGAAAATAATAGAGACTCGAATTTTAATCAATCGAGGCGTAGAGTGGGAAGCTATTAGCTATCTCTGGAATGAAGAGCAAACAGAAGCCTACTTCGATGTTATTGGCGATATAAAAGAAATTAGCTGGATCAATACAAGCGGACAATCACAGTCCATAGACTATATCATTCCAAACAAAAATCAGTGCAAAAACTGCCACACCTACGGCAACCAACAAATACCAATTGGTCCAAAAGTGCAAAATTTGAACAAAACTTTTGTCTATGCTGATGGCAAGATGAATCAATTGGAAAAATGGGTTTCCGTAGGTTATTTAAAAGGCTATGATCCAACTGCTAATCATCCAAAAGTAGCCGTTTGGGACGATGAAAAAAGCGGAACGTTACACGAAAGAGCAATGGCTTATTTAGACATCAATTGCGGACATTGCCACAACCAAAATGGCCCTGCTAATACCTCCGGTTTGCACTTGGTCGCTGATGCAGGACTAGATATGTCTTTAGGCATATACAAAGCAACAGTATCCGCAGGTGCAGGCACGGGCGGCCATACTTACTCTATTGTTCCTGGCAACCCCAAAGAATCCATTTTGGTCTTTCGAATGAACTCTACTAATCCTGGTGCCATGATGCCAGAGTTGGGGCGTAGTATAGTCCACACGGAGGGTGTGGATTTAATCAGCGAATGGATTGAAAAAATGGAGGTGGATGAATCTGCCCAGCAGTCTGCAAGTCTGCAATAAATTTTAAAAGCAGAAGGCTGGTCAATTGGCTAAACGCTGTATCTTTTTATAAGTTTCCAGGAAGCCGTTGTGGCTCTGCTTCATAAATCATTTTGTAAATTGCTTCAAAAACGTCCTCTGCGCTCGGTTTGGAAAAATAATCCCCATCATCTCCATAAGGTGGGCGATGTGCCTTGCTGGTAAGGGTAGTCGGCGGCGTATCCAAATAGCGATAAGCTTCTTGTCTTTCCAATACCTCTTGCATCATATAAGCAGATGCACCCCCAGGCACATCTTCATCCATAAACAAAATCCGATTGGTCTTTTTTATAGACTTTGCAATACGATGTTCTAAATCAAAAGGCAATAAAGTCTGCACATCAATTAGTTCTACAGAAATGCCCGTCTTGGATAATAATTTAATCCCTGCCTCTGCAACTCTGACACAAGAACCATAAGTTACCAAAGTTACATCTGTTCCCTCTATTAACACCTCTGGCACGCCTAGAGGAATCGTATATTCGCCAATATTATCTGGCATGGTTTCTTTGAGCCGATAGCCATTCAAGCACTCTATCAGTAGTGCTGGATCATCTGATTGTAGTATGGTATTATACAGACCAGCCGCTTGTACCATATTTCTTGGAACAAGGACATACATTCCCCGCAAGGCATTGATAATCATTCCTAAAGGAGAGCCACTATGCCAAATGCCTTCCAGCCGATGTCCTCTGGTCCGAATAATGACTGGAGCCTGATTATTATTATCCGAACGATAGCGAAGGGTCGCTGCATCATCTGACAAAGGTTCCAAGCCATAGATCAGGTAATCCAAGTATTGAATTTCTGCAATGGGTCGCAGCCCGCGCATAGCCATGCCTATTGCTTGTCCCATAATCGTCCATTCTCTAATGCCTGTATCAAATACCCTTTCTTCCCCATATTTATCCTGCATATTAGCAAACCCTTGATTCACATCTCCGATATCCCCGACATCTTCTCCAAAGGCATAGAGATTGGGATATTTTTCCAGCACCTTATCGAAGAAAGTATTGATTACCTGAAAGGCATTTTTCCGAGGTGATTTGTCGGAATATTTAGGGTAAACAACCGGCACTTTTAGTGCGGATTTAGGAGATTCACTATATAGATGGCGGTGATATCTTTCATGCCAGATATTAGCTACTTTCTGCAACCAGTTTTCCAACTCATAAATGCCTTGCAAATTTTCGCCCAAGGTAGCATAGCGCATTCTTCTGGCACTTTTTACAACATCCTTCATCAAGGGATTTATTTCCGCCTTTAAAGCCCTAAATAGCTCGCTGGCCACTTCTCTATTTTTGGTTTCAGGAAGAATTTTAGAAAAAATACTCAAAACTTCCTGTACATACTTTTGGTTAACCACATTATAGGCCTCCCAAGCCCGATTTCGACAGGCTTTAGCCTCTACTTTAGCCGCCGCTCTTATTGTTTCTACCTCCTTTTTCGTTGCAATACCTCTTTTAACCATCCATTCCCCCATTTTTTTGTTGCAATCCCATTCTTTTTCCCATTGTAATCGCTCTTTGGATTTATATCGCTCGTGTGAACCGGAAGTCGAATGACCCTGTGGCTGCGTGCACTCCTGTACATGAAACAGAGCGGGGATATGGGTCTCCCTCGTTTTTTTAATGCCCCTTTCAAATGTTTCACACAAGGTTTGGTAATCCCAGGCTTTGAGGGTATAAATATCAATACCTTCTCCTTTTTCATTGGCTTTAAAGCCTGCCAGAGCCTCCGAAATGCTTTGTTTGGTCGTTTGATATTTAGAAGGAACGGAAATGCCGTAGCCGTCATCCCAAACAAAAATAGCTAAAGGCACCCGCAAGACACCCGCCGCATTAACCGTTTCAAAAAAAACGCCTTCGGAGGTACTGGCGTCACCTATGCTACAAAAACAGACTTCGTTGCCATTATTCGAAAAATTAGTCGTATTATTTAAGGGATTACTTTCTCTATATTTTTTAGAAGCCAGTGCCAGGCCCAGTGCCCTTGCCATTTGTCCAGCAGTACAAGAGACCGCCGAGGCCACATTATATCGTTCTCGGTGATTGGTCCAATTGCCTTTTTTATCAATAAGTGGAGTAGAAAAATGGTTATTCATTTGTCGGCCACCGCAAAAAGGATCATTGACAGCATCTGCGTAAAGCGCTGCAAAAAATTGTTCGGGTGTCGCTATGCCCTTATGAAACATAAAGGTCTGCTCCCTGTAATAACCCGACCAAAAATCTCCCTTTTGAAAAACTTTTGCCATTGCAATTTGTGGAACTTCCTTTCCGTCGGCAGTCACGGCAAACTTAGCACGCCCACTTAATACCTCTCTTCTGGCTAAATAGCTGATTTCCCGACATAAACAGGCAATTTGAAAGTCTTTAATTACTTCTTTTTGGTAAGCTGACTTATTGGCGGTTTCCAGGAAGGAGATTTCAAGGAAATGGTTCTCTAGCATAATGTGAGGCTTTTTAATAAGTCAATAGTTAGTCAGTAGTTTTCTGCTTGAATGGATAGACAACTGGCCTTCAGGTCGTCCAGAAAATGTTCAAGAAGGGATGGTGTAAGTATTTCTCAAAAAATGATCCTTCTTTGACAAAATTATTAGTCAAACCAAAAATATCGTCAATTAACTCTGTCAAGCAACTATGCACTTTTTTGCAAAAGTATAAAAAAAATCTGCCTTTTAGTATGATTTTTGTCCTAACAACTATGGAGAAAGCCCCTCCCAAACTAAACGAATAGTGACCAATATAGGTTCAACTCCGTCAAACTTTCAAGTTTATTTTGCCAAAAGATTCAAATGCCAACATAAATTTTGAGTTAGAAACAAGACGGCATTTTTTTGAAAAAAAATTCTTTTTTGCGAGAAAAGGGAAAAAATTTGGAAAAGTTGAAATAATTTCCAATTAACGTTACATTAACAAGATTAAAACTGAGAAAACTTTCATCTGACTTTATTTAGGTTTAAATTTGTGAGCATACTTGAGTGTTGTTTGTTTTATTTATAAAGCAAACATTTAATATATAAGTGCTGATGAAAAATAAGTTGGAATTTCAAACATACTCTTAGCTTATTTTTTCTTTTATGGTTATTAATAATCAAAAACAATAAAATTTTTTCCAAGGACGAAGTATTTCCGATTTTTACCGGAATCCTTACAAAATCAAAAATTAATAAAATGAAGAAATTAATTGCATTTGCGTTATTCTTTTCTTTAGGAGTAGCTTATTCTTTTGCGCAGGTGAAAAGCGTGCCAGCTAGCAGTGATAACTCAACTGGGCCCATTATGAGTTTTGAAGCCACTGAAGTTGATTACGGCAACATCATCCAGGAGTCTGACCCTTATCGCTTCTTTAAATTTACCAATACCGGTGATGCCCCTTTAGTCATCAAGCATGCCAAAGGTAGCTGTGGCTGCACCGTACCTACCTATCCCAAAGAGCCCATTTTACCTGGTGAATCTGCGGAAATAAAAGTCCGTTACGATACGAAGCGGGTTGGTCCTTTTACCAAAACAGTTACGCTAACCACTAACGAAGATGTGGAAAAGCGCATCCTTCGTATTAAAGGCAAAGTAAATAAAAAACCTGCGGAGCCGGAAGCTGTACCTGCTGCTATTCCCAATGTTATTAACGGCGGAACAAGCGGGACAGGGGGGAAATAACTTCCCAAGACTGGATAAAAAAATGGCACTTTTCTGACGAAAAGTGCCATTTTTTTTGCCCTTCCAAGGTTTTCTTTACTTCAACCTAAACTCTCCCTTTCCTGCCAAGTAGCCTTTATTATAAACTTCAACCGCATAGATTCCCTTGTCAAAAGGTGCGTTTGGCTCCCAATGAGTACAGATGTTTCCCGCTTCGTTTTGATAATCAATTGCCTCCGATTTGGTATATCTAACCTCCTCGTCGGTGAGTTGATTAGTCAAAACCCCTGAGCCCATTTCCTCAACGGCCAGGGTTTCTCCTAAGGGGTTAATAATTCTGATTTGAAAAGCTTCCTTTCCCGCCTCAGCTATCGTATTATCTGTTGTATTAAAACACAATTCTAAGCGATCCACATTTTTGGCGTATTTCTTTTTAGCGGTTTTCCCACTCTTCCGAATCTTCCAACCGGTCACTTCTATATCTGCAACCTTAATGACAGAAGCGATACTCACTTTTTTACCCAAAACGGCATTTTTGCTGGTCAAATCCGCTTTTTCGCTGACCAGGGTTGCTCGAACAGATTCCAAGTCCTCATTTTGAGCAATCTTAGAGGTCAAATCGGATTGTAGAGATTCGTTTCTATTGGTCAAATCCACAGTTTTCGCTGTCAATTGTTCATTTTCCGCCTTAAGGGTATTGATCTGGGTGAGGTACTCGTCCATCTGCGTTCTCATATTCTGCATTTCTACTTTTGCCTTTGCTAGGTCGCTCTTATTTCTCAACAAACGTCCAATCTGATTTTTCTTTTCTTTTAACTCGTCTTTTTGTTTTTCGATTAATGCATTTAATTCTTCGTTGTTGCCTCGCATTTCTTCCAGTTCAGAAAGCGATTCATAATACGTTTTCTCTAATTCTGCTTTTAATTTTTCAGATTCATCAACCTGTTGGGATAATTGTTCGGTTGATTGTTTCAGGTTTTGGTTGGTGTAGAACAGATAGCCACATAGGCTTAATAAGACTAAAATGGCTACAACCGCAATACCGACTAAATTTGATCTTGAATTACTGCTACTCATGATTTTTTTTAATTTTTTAAAATGTTTGATTAAGGAGTCAATAAATGATTTAATGATACCATATAATTTTCCCAAAAACAAAAAGTAAATGCTTCATTGAACCCTTTTTCAAAACTACAAATTTGTGTAGTGCAAAGTTAGCTTATATGTGGCTTATATAATTGAACTGGGTTGAAATATATTGCATTCATGGAACAAATAATTACAGAATATAATCAAATTGGTGATTATGTTATCAAAAAAGTTTTATATTTGTAGCTGAGATTGTGAGTTTGTCGGATGAGGTTGGAAAGGCGCTTAAATTTTTGACTAAGACTACTTCTTATCTTATCTGACATTTTTTTTCTTTCTTTGACAAATCAATCAAAGAATCTTTATTTAACAAAACAACCTCCAAAATGCTCGATCATATTAACTTAGGTAGCGTCCTTTTTCTAGACATCGAAACGGTGTCTTCTAATAGCTCTTATGAAACATTAGACGATCATTTAAAAAAGTTGTGGAAACTCAAAAGCAGGGGCATCCTCAAAAAATACGAAGAAATAATCAGCGAGGAAGAAGGGGCAGCGACCTATGCAGACCGAGCAGGTATTTATGCTGAATTTGGCAAAATAATCTGCATTTCGGTCGGGTTTTTGGTCAAAACTTCGGAAAAAAGCGAATGGAATATCCGCCTGAAATCCTTCGCTGACCAAGATGAAAAAAAACTATTGCAAGATTTTTCTACTTTGGTGGAGCAGTACTATAACAATCCAAATAGAAGCTACTTTTGTGGGCACAACATTAAAGAATTTGATATCCCATACATTTGCCGCAGAATGCTAATCAATCAACTTCCCTTACCCAATTCGCTAAATATCGCTGGCAAAAAGCCCTGGGAGACCAAACATCTCTTGGACACCTTGGAGCTTTGGAAATTCGGCGATTACAAAAGTTATACTTCGCTGAATTTACTGGCAGCGGTCTTCGGATTCCCTACACCTAAAGACGATATAGATGGTAGCCAGGTGGGCAAGGTGTTTTGGGAAGAAGGCGATTTGGATCGAATCGCCAAATATTGCGAAAAAGATGTATTAGCAGTGATTCATTTATTGATGAAGTACAAGCGAATGGATTTGATCCCAGAAGATCGAATTGTTTCAGTAACGGATTTTGAGAAAAAGAAGAAATCTTCAAAAAATTGAAGCAGCAACGGGTAAAAATAACCGACCTTCTCGCTCTTTCAATATCCAAAAACAAAAACACATTAAAAAATTCTTGCATTTATTTTTTTATACTAATCAATGTTTTATATTTGCCCTATGATTAGATAAAACGAACACTAGAACAACAAAAATTTTTTGATTACTTGCGTTTATTTAATCATGCTATGAAACATTGCCTTTTAGAGTACTTTACACAGATGCCCAAAATCGAAAACTCTTCTGGAAGTCTGTGATTTCCATTTACGAAACACTATAAAGCAAAGCGATTGATCCAGTGTGGTCAATTGCTTTTTTTTGTAGCTTCTTCTCCTGTCTTTTTTCTTACTTTTGCCCCATGAATCGGGAAATGCCTCTACTCATAGAATTGCACTATTTACCGACTGTTCAATATTTTTCCAAGCTTCTTTATTGTTCTAAACTAATATTGGAACAACAGGAAAACTATACCAAAAGAAGCTATCGAAATCGGGCACACATCGCTACTGCCAATGGGCGACTACGCTTATCTATTCCTTTAGAAAAAGGAAAAAATCAGCAGCAGCCTATTAGAAAAGTAAAAATCAGCTATGAGGAAACCTGGCAAAGCAAGCATTGGATGGCTATTCAGTCCGCTTATGGCAATGCACCATTTTTTGAATTCTACGCTGATGATATTCGTCCCTTTTATCAAGAGAAAATAGTATATCTCTTCGATTTTAATTTAAAATTATTAAAAAAATTATTTTCTATTATGAATATAGACTGCACCATTGAGCTATCGTCGTCCTACCTACCTAATTCACCCTCAATTGTTTATGATCTTAGAAATGCGATCCGACCAAATCGAAATCGCTTAAATTTAGATAAACATTTTAAAATCATCCCTTATCATCAGGTTTTTAAAGAAAAAACCGGTTTTTTATCGAATTTAAGTATCTTGGACTTGTTATTTTGTTGTGGACCAGAAGCTATCGGTATTTTAAAAGCTAGCGTTCAATCCAATATATAAATGATGAATTGATTTACTTTTAAAAAACGGTACAACGGGTTTTAGCTTGTTAAAAATAAAGGCTCCAAACTAAAAATCCTGTGCAAAAAATACGAAGCCCTAATAGAAAATGACTTTCGATGCTTTCTGCGTCAAAAATCTATCAACAAACATCCAGTATCTACAATATGAAACAATTATTCAATCAATCTTTAAAAAATTATCGCGCAAAGATTGACGATGTGGTCAAGCAACTACACAACCTAACCATACAAATCGGGCATCAAGAATTGGCAGAAACCGTCAGCGATTTGCGCAATCGCATCAACGAACCTTTTATGTTTGTGATTGTTGGAGAAGTTAAAGCGGGAAAAAGCAGTTTTGTTAATGCACTCCTAGATACGGGCGGAAAGGAAATCTGCAAGGTCGCCCCCCAACCAATGACCGACACGATCCAGCAGATTCTATACGGCGAAGAAGAAGAGACCATCACTATCAGCCCGTATTTAAAAAAGATCTATCAGCCAGTCGAAATTTTGAAAGAAGTGGCAATAGTAGATACCCCCGGAACCAACACGATCGCCGAACATCACCAGGAAATCACTGAAAAATTTATCCCTGCTTCTGATCTAATCGTATTTGTATTCGAGGCCAAAAATCCCTACCGACAATCTGCCTGGAATTTTTTCGATTATATCCACGCCGACTGGCGCAAAAAAATCATTTTTGTCCTGCAACAAAAAGATTTAATGGATGAGGGAGATTTAAATGTTAATATCAATGGAGTAAAAGACTATGCGGCTAAAAAGGGCATCATGGACCCGAGGGTGTTTGCCGTTTCTGCCAAACAGGAGTTGGAAGGCTTGGTCGAAGCAGGTGGTTTTCAACCCATTCGGACCTACATTAAGGATAATATTACTGGTGGCAAAGCACCAGTATTAAAATTACAAAATAATATCAAGACTTCTAAAAATATAAATGAAAGAATTTATCAAGGCGTACTAGATCGAAAAAGGCAAAATTTGGCAGACAGGGAATTTCGAACTGATATTTCGCAAACCCTTGAAGGGCAAGAACTTAAATCCAATAAGCAAGTAGAAGTGCTGGTAGAAAACCTGATTGCTGGCTATGATCGAATCACACTAAAAACAGAAAATGAGTTGAAAAAAGGCTTATCTTTTGGCAGCCTTATTAGGCGTTCGTTTGCTTCCATTTTTACCAAAAATGTTTCGGCCAAAGAATGGCTGGAAAACCTCTCCAAAAACTTTGAAACCGACCTAAACACCATTTTAAAAGATAAGCTCAATGACGGGGTGGTAGATTTGGCAGAAAGCATCCAACAAATGGCAAAAATCATTGACCTAAAAATTCAAAATAGCCAAACTATTTTAAAAAATAATCATGAAATTTTTAGCTCTATTGCCGAAAGAAGGAGCAATATTTTGAAAGAATTGCAGGCTGCTTTTAAAGATTTTCTGCGAAAATCGGAAAACTTTATGGATGAAGAACTCTTTCCTGATCGCCAAAACCTAACCCCTAATCTCGCAGCAGGTGGCGGCATTGCCGTCATTGGGCTTATTCTGACTGCCGTTACCAATGGGATGGTTTTTGATATTACTGGGGGCATCATTACGACAATTGGTTTATTGTTTGCAGGGGTTTCCGTTGGTTTAAAGCGACGAAAAGTACTCAATGGTTTTCAGGCAGAAATAGCCAAAGGACGGCTGCGGATAGAAGAAGAAGTCAGTGAAAAGTTAAAAACATACGTCAAACACATCAAAAATCGGATTGATGCCAACTTTTCTTCCTTTGACGAATTGATTAGTAATGAAGAAAAACAAATTACTGCGCTGGAAACCAAACACCTGAACCTGGAAAGAGACTTAGACCAGATGGGTTTGGAGTTGGGAAGAATTTTATAAAATCAGATTTTTAAAAATTGGCAGGAAATACATTTGGAAAAGCATTTAGAATTACCACTTTTGGCGAATCGCATGGTCGAGGCTTGGGTCTAATCATTGATGGTTGTCCGGCTGGGCTAGAAATAGAGGAAGCATTTATTCAAAAGGAATTGGCCAGGCGAAGGCCAGGACAATCAGCTATTGTCACGCAAAGAAAAGAACCCGATCAAGTCGAAATTTTATCCGGCATATTTGAAGGCAAAGCTACTGGCACACCTATCGGAATGATTATTTATAACAAGGATCAAAAATCAAAGGATTATAACCATATTGCCGACAAGTTTCGCCCTTCCCATGCCGACTATACTTATCATCAAAAATATGGATTAAGGGACTATCGCGGTGGTGGGCGTTCCTCTGCCAGAGAAACGGCTGCTCGTGTAGCTGCAGGCGCAGTAGCCAAGTTATTCCTAAAATCAAAAGGAATTGAAGTGAATGGCTATGTAAATCAAGTAGGAACAATCCAGTCAAAAAAAACCTATAAACAACTGGATTTCAATGAAATAGAAACAACACCCGTTCGTTGTCCTGATTTGCCAATAGCCGAAAAAATGATCGCCTTGATCAAAGAAGTGCGCAAAGCAGGAGATACTATTGGAGGGGTAGTAAGTGCGGTCATTCAAGGCTGTCCGGTAGGCTTAGGTGATCCGGCTTTTGATAAATTACACGCAGATTTGGCAAAAGCAATGTTGAGTATCAATGCTTGCAAAGGCTTTGAATATGGCTCTGGTTTTGAAGGAGTTAAAATGAGCGGCTCGGAACATAACGACCTGTTTTATAACGATCATGGAACTATCAAAACTCGCACCAATTATTCAGGTGGCATACAAGGCGGTATTTCCAACGGAATGGACATTTATTTTAAAGTTGCTTTCAAACCAGTAGCAACAATTGTCTCTTCTCAAAATTCCGTAAACGAAGCCGGCGAAAAGGTGGAAGTGGTTGGAAAAGGTCGGCATGACCCCTGTGTGCTGCCCAGAGCTGTGCCAATTGTCGAAGCGATGGCTGCTTTGGTCATTGCTGACCATTTATTAAGGCAACGGATGACCAGAATTTAAAGCTGTTTAATCTCTTTTTCTTCGCTACGCTCATGCCTTCGAATCTCTCTAGCCCATTCCGCCTTGACGTAAAAACACTTGAACTGTGAGTTAAAGAATCATAGAAAATATTAGTATTTTTGCTCGCTTTAATTGTATAGGGCATACTCAAGTGTCTAATAAGCCATAAGGTATCAATTCAAAAAAATCACTATCAATCTTTTCAAAATGAAAATTCAGTTCTTTGTTTTATCCTTTTTTCTCCTTTTTCAAACAATATTAATTGCCCAGCCTGCCCAAATGGGCTTAGTCGAAGCCAGCCCGACAGAAGCGGGAATGTCCGCCAAGCACTTATCCCTTTTAGATGACCATATTCAAAAATATATTAAGGAAGGAGCCATGCCTGGCGGGGTATTTTTAATAGCGCGCAAAGGAAAGATTGTCTATTATAAAAACTTCGGACACCAGTCTTTGGCTAAACAGAAGGCTTATCAGAAAGACGATATTTTTCGCTTGGCCTCTATGACCAAAGCGGTCACGACCATATCCATTTTGCAATTATTTGAAAAGGGAAAACTGGGGCTGGATGATCCGATTTTCTACTATATTCCTGCCTTTGCCAAACCTCAAGTGCTAGATACTTTTAATGAAGCAGACTCTAGCTATACAGCTATTCCAGCGAAACGCCCCATTACGATTCGCCAATTATTGACACATACTTCTGGCATTGCCTACGGCGTATTTAACCCAGGAAAAATTGAAGCAATCTATGAAAAACACAATGCGAACAGATTTGGTTTGTCCCTCGATAATTTTACTACAGAACAAATGGCTAATCAGATCGCCAAAGTGCCATTAGCTTTCCAACCGGGCGAGCAGTATTTGTATGGATTAAATATGGAAATACTGGGAAGAATAGTAGAGGTGGTTTCAGGAATGCCCCTAAATCAGTATTTTAAAAAACATATTTTTGATCCCTTAGGTATGAATGATACCCGGTTTTATTTGTCAAAAGAAAAACACCATCGCCTGGTGCCCATTTATACTTATGATGAGGAAACCAAACAAATCATTATGGCAGAGAATTCTTTTGGGTTGGACCCCAATTATCCTCTCAAAGCAGATAATAATCATTATGCTGGAGGAGGGGGGCTTTCAGGAACTGCACTAGATTATGCCAAATTTGTCCAGGCACTTTGCAATGGCGGCACTTATAATGGTCAAAGAATATTAGGTCGAAAAACCATTGAAGTAATGACCTCTGACCAACTCATGCTGCAAAATGCAATGGGAAAAGGCTTTAGTAAATTACCCGGGGTTACTTATGGCTTGGGCTTTGCCTTAAAAACAGAACCCGGAAGTGCCTGGTCACCAAAATCTCCCGGCACCTTTGAATGGGGCGGTGCTTTTAATACCAAATTTTTCATCGACCCTGCCGAAGAAATGGTTTTTGTCGGCATGACCCAGATTATCCCCTTCCAAAGAGGAGATTTTTGGGATCGGCTATATGCCATTATTTATGGAGCGGTTGAAAATTAATAAGAGATCAAATGACAGGTGATTGATTTGACAATTTTTTATTGCAAATAATTGACCAACAAGTTAATCAAAAATATTTTTTATGAAAATTACCTATTATGGACACTCCTGCTTTGGCATAGAAACTAAAGGAAAAAACATTCTTACCGATCCCTTTATTAGCTATAACGAATTGGCAAAAGGTATAGAAGTGGACCGCATCCCGGCTGATTATATTGCCGTTTCTCATGGACACCAAGATCATATCGCAGACCTGCTTCCCATTGCTAAAAGAACAGGCGCAAAAGTGATCGCCGCCTTCGAAATACATACCTGGGCGAACCAACAGGGTATAACAAACACTCACCCAATGAATACAGGCGGCAAGTGGGCTTTCGACTTCGGTACTATTATGTGTGTTACGGCACACCATTCTTCCTGTTTTCCCGATGGTTCGTATGCTGGCCCTGCAATGGGCTTTGTAATCTGGAATGAAGAGGGCTGCCTTTATTTTGCAGGGGATACCGCTTTGACCTTGGATATGAAGCTAATCCCAATGCTCTGCCCTCCTTTGGATGTTGCGTTATTGCCTATTGGTGATAATTTTACCATGGATGTAAAGCAAGCAATATTAGCAAGCGATTTTTTGGAATGCGACAACATATTAGGCTGCCATTATGACACTTTTGGTTTTATAAAAATTGATAAAGAAGCTGCCCAAAAATCTTTTGAGGATGCCGGAAAAGAGTTAATTTTGCTACCTATCGGAAAAAGCATAGATATTTAAGTTGATGGTTGTTCGTCGTTCATTGATGAATTTAGTAGCCTAACGAACAAGCAGCAACGGACAAGAACAGCCAATAACAAAACAATGGGTAAAGTAATCGCAATTGCTAACCAAAAAGGAGGAGTCGGGAAAACTACCACAGCTATTAATTTGGCTGCCTGTCTCGCTGTATTGGAAAAAAAAGTCTTAATTATTGATGCAGACCCCCAAGCAAATGCTTCTTCTGGGGTTGGAATTTTCCACGATGAGCCAGCAGGTACTTCTTATGACTTAATGGTCAATGAAGATGTTGACCCCGCTGCCTGCGTTCAAAAAACCAATACACCTAACCTGTTTCTGATCCCTTCAAGTATTGATCTGGTCAATGCGGAACTGGCCTTGGTTAGCAAATTTCGCCGAGAATATGTGATGAAAGAATTCGTAGATAAATTGAGGGATGATTTTGACTATATCTTTCTGGACTGCCTGCCTTCTTTGGGTTTGATTACAGTCAATGCGCTTACTGCAGCAGATTCTGTCCTTATTCCGGTGCAATGTGAGATTTTTGCGTTGGAGGGGTTAGGTAAATTGCAGGATACCATTGCATTAATCAAACAGCAACTCAATCCTGAATTAGAAACAGAGGGCATTCTATTGAGTATGTACGATGCTCGTTTGCGCTTGGCAAATATTGTGGTCAATGAGATTAAAGAAAATTTTGAGGGCTATGTTTTTAATACGGTTGTACATCGAAATTCTAGGATTGGTGAAGCACCCAGCTTGCATCAACCCGTCATCATGTATGATACCACTAGCAAAGGGTCTATCAATTTTTTAAATCTAGCAAAAGAATTTTTACATAAAAATAATGCCCCGCTAAGAGGAAGTGCTGTAAAGCAACCCACAAATGCTTGAGAAAGAAATACAATACCATGGCAAAAAATAAATTAGACGCATTAAAAAACAGCATTGGAAGCACTGTAAAAAAAACCAATCGAATCAGTTTTATTCCAACTGAAACAGAAAAACAAGTAGCCGACATAAAGGACCTGGTCAATAAGGTGGCAGCAATTCCAATAGAAAAAATTGCTTTAAATCCCAAAAATCCTCGTAAATACTTCGCTGATGAGGCTTTGAAAAGCCTGGCTGATTCTATTGCCAAGCATGGCGTTATTCAACCGATCACCGTCCAAGACAAAGGGGATAACACCTACGAATTGATCTCCGGCGAAAGAAGGTTAAAAGCTGCTAAAAAGGCAAATAAAAAGGCAATCCCCGCCTATATTCGCCCCATTTTAGAAGATGAAAGTTTACTGGAACTGGCTTTAGTAGAAAACTTGATTCGAGAAGATTTGAACCCCATTGAAATAGCGGAAACTTATGAAAAATTACAAATAGAATTGGGGATAAATAGCCATGAAAAACTCGCGGAACGCCTAGGCATCGGCCGGTCTTCTGTCACTAATAAGCTAGGACTTTTAAAACTATCAAGCGCAGTAAGAAATGCCCTCATTCAAAAACAAATCACCGAAGGACATGCTAAATGGCTCACTGGGATCGAAAGCATTGATGACCAAAACGATATTTTAAAAATTGCCTTAAAAGAAAAACTCTCCGTAAGAGCGCTCGAAAAATTGGTCAAATCCTGGGGCAATAAATCGAAACAAAAAAAGACCAAATCCGGCAACAACCCAACACCTCGATTATCTGAAAGAAGTATCAGAAGAATTGGGCATGTTTTTCGGCTCTCCTGTACAGGTCAAGGTCAATAATCAAGGAAAGGGCAATTTAGTCATTCCTTTAAAAGATTTTGACAGTCTGGATTTTATTAGAAAAGCAATCAAAGGGGATGCCGAGGTCAATTAAAAGAAGTTTCGGTTTTAAGCAAAAATCTATTTTTCTCTTGATTTTCGTCGCTTAAGGGCCTTCTCCCAAGAAATGCCAATCAATTCTTCTAAAGCAATAATAGCCTTTTTAACGTCTGATTCAGCAACTAAACGAGCCTCTTTGGTACTGTGAAAAACCTGGGAGGCATTATTAAAATCCCTAAAATCTACCTTATCTTTTTGAAATAACTCTAAAACCAATTGATAGACATTCTCTGCTTCTTGTTCCGCTTGGGTTTTGGATCTAAGGATGTCCACAGCTAGCTTATAGTCTTCATATCTCCTCAAGGTTTCTGCACGTACTTGCATCATTTTCTGCTGCTCTTCCAATTGATACATTTTAAGCTCTTCCTGAGCAATTTTAGTGTTGGATGGGCGGGATAGGGCCTCTCCCAAGTTAAAGGAAGTGCCAAAATTATATCGAGGGAAAAATAGGTTTTCATTTCCAACACTTTTATTCAAGTTTCCTTCGTTTAAATTAAAAGAAAAGGTCACGTCTTTCAGCCATTCCCAATAGGTTTTGTTCACTTTCCTAGCAGCAATTTCAATTTGATGCTTATAAATTTGGTTCCCTGGGCTATTATACCAGGCTAATTGTACTATGTAAGCTTCAAATTCATAGGGCATCTGTCCTTGAGGTGTAATAATACGGCTGTAATCCAAATGCTGAGCAAAAAGAATATATGGAAGGAAAAGAAATAAGAAATAAATATGTTTTTTCAAATCGTTCGCCTATTTATAAGTGAAGCATTTTCTGAGATCAATGCCGAATTAACTGCCAACTCCAAGTCTGCTTCCTTTTCAAAGTCTTTTAGTCGAGCCAAAATTGCCAAAGAAATATAAAAAAAGATGCTGGTCGGCAATTGGACAATGGCTTCCTGAACATAACTGGCCAAGGTCAACATGAATACCATCACCGTTATTGCCAGATAAATAATCTTTATCTGCTCATTTTTAACCCGAAAGTAATAATAAATTCCAAAATTTAGGATTCTAAATAACAACCAACAATAAATTAGATAGCCTACCCAACCCAATTCAACTGCCACTCGAACAAAACCGCTATCCGGTGGAAAGCCTGCTAGCATGGCATTTGGTGAAAATCGCGCTCCCCACTCCCCTACACTCCCCAAACCAGCTCCAAAAGGATGAGACTGAATAAAAGGTTGTATCTTCTCCTGATTTTTGAAGCGCACACCCATCGTGTCATCATTTCTGTTAAGCATGAAAGCAGATTGTACTCTATACAAAACGGCATTGCCCGTAGATTTAAAAATAATTACCGAGCCCGCCATACAAAAAAGGATCATTCCAATAATAACGTTCTTTTTTAGCGTCAATAAAGTGAAAACACCCATGCCAAAAGGCAACAAAACAAAAGGTGTCCTCGATCCCGCATAGGCCATCGCAAGAACCATTAAAACCCCTGCGGTTATTAATATTATCCTTTGCCATTTCTTGAACTTCCCAATGGCTAGTACAAAACACATAGTCCCCATATAGGATAAGAACACCCCATAATTAGTAGGGTCGGAAAAAAACGAAAAAATGCGCATTCTAGACCATTGAAAAATCAATTGAAATCGAGTAGGATCAGCATGCAACCAAACTGTTTCGAAATCAGCAAAGCCAAAAAATTCTTGCTTTAAACCATACAAAGCCGATATTAAAGCCAATCCCAGCATAAATTGAAAAATGCGAATTATTCGTCTATAGCTATTTAAGGCATAGCAAGCAATAAAGTATAAAAGTATCAATAATGCCATGCTTCGGACGGTATAAGCCCAAGCCAACTGAGAAGCTGCTACGGGATTGACTACCTGGATCAAATTATAGATCACCCAGGTGATTATTGGAAAGCTCAAAGGATTACGGGCAAAGGACATATCCCGTTCACGTATTTGCTTCATGATGACTCCCAAAGCCATTACGGCCAACAGAAGGTCCAAAGAAAGCCCAAAGGGGAGGTTAATGATTTTGGACAAAAGAGAAACAAGGATGGACATCGTTAGTGCTATATATAGCCCGAGATACAAATTAAAGGCTGCTCCCAATACAGCGAACAAGGCAATTGTTCCTATCAAAAGCAGGCCTCCGCCAAAAAATCCCATCTTCCCAACGATTATCCCAACGATTATCGCCACCAAAAACAATAGAAAGCCGCCTAAAATGGTATCCATTTTTTGTTCAAAAAAATGATGTTTAACCCAGATTTTGACCGTCTTCTTCATTTTTATAAGCTGCTAAGAGTATGTTTAAATTTTTATGATTTAGGGAAAACGAGGAAATTTTATTCTGAACAAGGCGAAAAACACAGGCGATGCAGCGCATCGGCGAGGCTTTTTAACGACGTGCAGAAGAAAATTTGCCGTTTGTAGCCAATTAATGGAATTTTAAACATACTCTAAGTATTCACCAGATTAGTCCCGATCAAATATTTGTAAACTCGACTGAGCGAAGCCCTCATCAAGCTGCCCTCCTCTGACAATCTCCGATCACTTGTCCAAACCCTGTTTTGGGTTTTTACAAAGGTAATTTTACCAAAGTTTTTATTTAAACTCTGAGCCAACCAGCCATCTTCACTTCGTTGATTATGAAAATCCAGCACTTGAGGATCATAGCCCCCTACTGCCAAGGCCTGTTCTCTACGAAAAGCAGAATTAAATCCCACCGCATTGATGCATAAATCAACCCCTTCTCTTCGATCAAATATCAACTCGCCACCGAATTCGTGAATAGCCAATCCCAATCTACCTCCTACAAAGCTCGGAATAAAAGAATAACGACCATACACTACCGCTACTTGCTCCTGCTCTAGTAAAGTTTTTACAAAATTATTCCCCCAATCATTGGGATAGATGCTATCTGCATCTGCGCTCAACAAGATTTTCCCTCTGGCCGTTTCCAAGCCTGCTTGCCGAGCATAGGTGCGTCCCTGCTCTTTTTCAAAAATAGAAGGTACGCCACAGGCATCTAAAATTTCTTGGGTTCGGTCAGTAGAATTATTATTCACGACTAATAGCTCTGTCGGCACTCGGGGAGTTAGTTCTGAAAAGGAAGAGATTGTTCCCAAAACATTTTGCTCTTCATTATAGGCAGGAATAACAATAGAAGCAACGGGGCTGTTCACTTTGAATTTAGCAATTCCGTCCCGAATCTCTTTTAGTCTTGTTGCCGATAGTTCTTCTA
The DNA here is from genome assembly GCA_965222705.1 of Saprospiraceae bacterium. Taxonomy (GTDB): domain Bacteria; phylum Bacteroidota; class Bacteroidia; order Chitinophagales; family Saprospiraceae; genus JAFMDF01. The sequence continues at coordinate 48,304 of CBDCUO010000052.1, forward strand.
GCTTTCCAATTCCAAAATGCCTTTTAACCCAGCTTGGAGTGATAAACCTATTGTTCATTGAGAAAGATTTTAAAAAAGAACAATTTTCAGGAAAAAAGCTAGTAACATCAGAAAAGCAATCAAATTGCCCGCCAGTTCCATATACTGCTCTTTTTCGCTTAACTTTATTTTGTCATACTTATTTTTCATCGAAATTGCTTAAATAAAATAATAAATTTAGATTAATTATTTTTTGCTTTCAATACCATCCATTCCTGGACATTTGTCATGGGTTTTTTCAAATACCGTTCTATATCTTTTATGGAATAATTGATCAAAAAAGCATTTTTTTCATAATTATAATTAACTTCGCTTGGGACCCATTCTATATAAAAATTCGCACTCGCTGAATCCATAAATTTCTTTTTCTCAGCTTCGGGTAAATGGTATTTAAATTCTAAAATAATATCAGCTTTTTTTGGAATGCGGTCCACATTCTCTAAAATACCTTCTGCGAATAATCCATTAGAAACGACTAAAGTGTTTTCTTCTAAATCTTTGATTTTCAAATGACTATAATCTAATTTTTCAATATTTGCTCGCGGAAACAACTTAGACAATCCCCGTAAGAAATAATCGTTATTTTCTCCATTAAAATAGATAGTTCGATAGTCATTATTTGTCAATTGGTACAAAATAAACTGCAACTCTTCCTTATACAATCCAGCTAGTTTTAAAGGTAATCCTTCTTTAATGATGTTTCTGGCAAGAGGTAGCTTCATCCCAGCAAAAGGTCCTGCCTTTACCGTCCCTTCACGTAGCAAATCTCTCATCAATTTGCCATGTCGAAGCTGCGCTTCAAAATGAATAGGTAGCGTGCGATAGACTTTATCCTTGACCAGTTGCTTTAAGTGTTCCAGACGATAAGAAAAAGGGCGTTTTGCCCAGGAATAACTCCAGTGGTGAATCGTGTAGGTATTTTCCTTGACACATTCGGGAAAAAATTGCTCGGTAACATGATAGGGATAAAAGTATTCTTTGGGAAATAACTCTACCCCTCCCACATTTTGCCGGCCATATTGACGCATCCCGTGTTCTTTTAGTATTCTAGTCATCAAATAAGGGGAGGAATCCAGTGGTGTGTCTCGACCATCAAAATTTTCCAAATAAAAATTAATACATTTTTCAACAAAAGGATGTTTTTTTTCTGCGCCAAAAATCGCATTATTGACGACCAATTCTTCCCCCTCTCTATCTCCCAGTTCCAGGCCTAAAAAACAAGAATACTGTCGAAATTCATCCAAAGATCGAAGCACTTCCACATCTGTATCCATATAGATTCCACCATGGTGATAGAGTGCATAAATGCGGGTAAAATTTGCCAGGTTTGCCCATTTTTTATAGTGCATAGCCATTTGCATATAAGGCAAGTGCATCGGGCTATTTTGCTCATTCCATAACATAATTTCATAGTCGGGCATGAGTTGTTTCCAGCCTTCTATATATTCCTGATCCTTTTTGGGGATAGGTTTGGTACCAAACCAGCAAAAATGTATGATTTTCGGTATCATATTATTAAATAACTTATATCGAAAAGTAGCGTGAGTAGGGAGAATACATTCGTTATTTGTGGCTACTCTCTCACTCTCTGCCCTTTTAAATACTTTTCAACGATTTTCCAGAATTGCTCAACTCTAGCTGTCCAACTGTTTGTTTCAGCTAATGCTACCCTATTTTTAATAGTGGTCTCGCACTGGGGTTCTAGGGCTTTAGCAATCAAATGAATAAAATCCTCTTCCGAATTTGCTAAGTAAACATATTCTTTAAAGTTTTGAATGTCTTCTGAAAAATTGGTCGTCACAATGGGTTTGCCCGCCGCTAGATATTCATTGATTTTTAAAGGATAAATGCTTTTAGTCAAAGTATTGCAAAGAAATGGAATCAGCGCGCAGTCCATATATTGCAAATACTGTGGGAGATCATGCAAATGCTTCCCTCCAGTAAAAATAATATTCGGAATATCCACCAAACCCAACTCCATATACTGGATATTATTGAGTGGCCCAACCAATAAAAAGGTCACATCCTTATAATGTAGCGCTGCCTTTTTTATTAGTGAATAGTTGATTCGCAATTCATCCAAATTACCTACAAATCCAACCACCTTACCAACTTTTCCTTCCAGTTCCTTGGGCCTTAAAAATTTTTCTTCTAATGCTTTTTTAAATACAGAACTATCGGCTGCATTATTCAAGATATGGATATTAGAAGATAGTCCAGACTTTAAATTCCACAACTCCTTTGAAGTAACCAAAGTAACATCTGCTCGCCTGATTGCTTCTTCTTCAAGGCGCAAACCATGCTTGGCGGTATAGTCATCCTGGCTAATATCATCCACACTTTGATAAATATTTAAAGAAGCTTTCAAACTTCTCGGCAAAACAATAGGTCCGTAGGGGTTGAAAGAATTTAGATACAGGTACTTCTTAATTTTAAAATCTTTTATCAGCTTCCGAATGGTTCGGTGAATAATTTTGGTGTTATAATAGTTAAAAAGCTGATACATTTTTCCCTGCGGCAGCCAATTAACGGGCAGGGACAAAGGAGGGGTTATCGCTACAAGTATGTTGGGTTTTTTTCCAAATATTCATACTGAATTTGGTTAGTCAATAATTTTAGTCCTCGTTTTCTGATTTTTCTATTTTGAAAAACACTTAGCAAATCTTTTATAGAATAGGGTCTATTGATGTAAAACACCCGGTTGTTTTTAGAAAATTCTTTAGCCAAGTGCGATGCCGTACAAGAATAGGGGTTGTCGGTTGAAAACAGTGTGTGAAGAATAATATCGTATTCGTCCATTATATGCAATCTGTTATTTTTCAAGCATTAAAAACTCTTTGGTAATCAGATAGTTAAGTGGAAACAACCTAAAATTAAACCCTTTCAATCCAGGCAGCCTGTTCAGAATGCAATGGCTTTTTCTATATATTTCTCTCAGGTTTGTTTTAGCAATTATCCTAGTCATTTTTTGATGCGTCATGTGGTTCAAACCATCGAAAGCCTCTTTCAAGTCGCTCTCCAGCTCACCCACTATTGGGTGATTGTGTTTTTCTATCAAGTGGTTTAAAATAAAGTCTGGCAAAAACTGACACCAAGGGATTTTAATGACATGATTCAGGTGCGAAGCATAGGGGCTTTTCCAGGGGGGATAGGAAAGGAAAATTCTTCCTTTAGGGGCAAGCACCTGCTCTAATTGTAAAAAAATATGCTCTAGCGTAGCCAACGGAATATGTTCTATTACATCATTTAAAAAGATATAATCAAATTTTCCTTCTAGTGGATTTTCAATGACATTCCTTTTGACAAAATGCACATTTTGCACTTGGTATTTTTGCTGAATCTGTTTTGCTACTTGAATGTGATGTCCATCAATATCTACGCCATATACTTCACAATCCCAGTTGCCGGCATACCAAAAGGGTCATGCCTCCCATTCCACAACCAAAATCCATAATGCGTTTATCATTCAAATCTAGCAATTGCCGAACTAAGCGTTTATCTACTTTTAAATGACTCGCATTTTCATCCAGGTAATTTTTGTTCTGCATACTGAAGCCCCTCTAATAATAAGGTGTCATTCATTTTAATTTTTATTAAATATTAGAGCCGCTAAGTTTAACGGAGGGGGGCATATGAATTTTTTTATTAGAAAATTATTCTTGTGGGGGTAAAAACTTTGGATTTACTTTACAAATTGTGCAATGCTTTAACCTGTTGTTAGAATAGGCTGACTGTAAGTAATTTAGCGCTTTCTTACTTCATACTGCCTTTTTCGGAGGGTATGGCTTTTATTTTCTCAAAAAAATAATAATTTATTTTCTTTTTGAAGAGAAAAAATTCCTTTTCTATAATAGTTCCATATATTCACAAACACATTTAAAGTGTTGACTTTCAGTAATTTATACAAAATAAACTGCGTGATAATAAAAGAGAGAAAATAGATAAGCAAGGTTCCATAAGCCGCTCCAATGGTACCGTACCAACTAATAAAAAGATAATTGGCAATAATATTTAGAAGAAAACCAAATAC
>CBDCUO010000053.1:0-70196 GCA_965222705.1 Saprospiraceae bacterium
GAATTACCTTGTTCTTTTTTGTCACAAACTATCTGTGCTTTTCTAATTAAATGCTGTAAATTGGAAGTCAAGTAATTTTCCATTCTTTCCACTTGCCCTTGCGTAAACATATACATACAAGCGTCATCTACGTAGTCCATAAAATTAACATGTAAATCCGTTGTTTTACAAGAACGCATCCCCATTTCAGGACAGCCTTGATGAGCTTTTAGGGAAACAGGAGTATCCAAAATGCCATCATCATATTCGCAGCCATTTTTTCCCCAGATGTGTTTTAGGAAAAGATAATGCCCCATTTCATGGGTCAGGGTTCTTCCTTTATCAAAGGGAGCAATGGACTGAACTGCGCTACAATTTGCATTAATTCCGAAAGCAGCAAGGTCAATTATTACTCCATCTCCTTTACCATTCCCACCAAAAGGTGCATTTCCAAGATAGTCAAAAGGGCGAACAAAAATGTTAAGATAATCTGTCCAATCAGGTAAAAAAGTGGTATCTGTTTGATTAAATGTCAAAGCGGGCTCACCGTCTTGTAAACCGTACCCTGTGGGATGGTTTTTATTAGCAAGTTGAAATTGTATGCAGGCTTCTCCCTTTGATAGGCCCGGAAAAAAGCGAGCATCTTCTATCCATTGGCTGCTTTCTAAATTTGAGCCTTGAAAGTCCAAATTTAATTGTTCAACCTGCAGAACTGCTTGATGAGTCAGGCAGTTTATTGTCCGGACTTCTATTTGTTGAAAATGAATAGCTATCGGTATAGTGATTGGTTCGTTGCAATGATTCCTCTCTTTCGCAGTTTGTTCGTAGTATTGCAATTTTTGCATTTTTTGTTGGTAGTTTGCAAGGCCTTCGCTGGATGAAAGCAGCAAATCTGACATAGCGCAAGAGCGTACTTGTGCTATCAAGCTGTCAAAGCATAAAAAGGCTAATAAAAGCGAAAATGGGATTCGAAATAACATTAACCAAAATAATGATGATGATGGGCATTGATTCTAAATGCCCACCATCATATGAAAAGATCAAATTATTTTTTTAACCTGACTGAATTAGTCATTATAATAAAATCGCAATTGCAGTAACTTCAACCCTTGATTATTATATTCCCAAAGGTAATCCTCTAATGCTTCATCGAATAAAGAGTATTTTTCCTCTTGTCCGTCACCGTCCAAATCTGCATAGACAAAAAGTAATTCATCAGTCACATTAATGGCTTTGGACTTGCCCTTTTCTCGCATGATAATTACGGAATTTTCCATCGTGTTGCAGACCTCCTCGGAAACTTCCTCCCCAGTCAATTCATCTATATAAGTGTAAGTAGCACAAGTAGTCAAAGAAGCACTTCCTCCTGGTTTGCCCAATGCTCTGGCATAAACAGAGTAAGTGGTTTGGCCATCTCCGTCGGCGTCTGGTACAGGTAGTTGAAAACGACCTTTGCCATCTGTTGCATTGCCATCTAATACTTGAAAAGATTCTCCCCTTTCCAAATTGATTCTGGTTTTTCTGTCCAATGGTACAAAAATTCGATGCCCTTGATCTCCGGTCATATCAGCTGTTTTGTCCTTTGACATGCCAATCAAATTTAAGGTGAAATGCGCTCCGCTGGGAAAGCCATTGCCTGTTCTGTTAAAATCATCTTCTTGTACGATTTGTACAGCGTTTTCTTCAATATCAATAAATTCGTCCGTGCAGGAGACAATAGTCAAGGTAGTCAAAAGTAAGAGTCCGAATAAGTAGTTTGTTCTAAACATAAATTGTTTTTGTTAAGTGGTGAAAAGATATTAATTGGGAGGGGAATTAAGTACAAACAATCAAGAGTATATTGGGTATATCTCAAAGGGGAAATAAAAAAGGAGGTATTTTTAACTATGAAGTTGTTTAAAAATGTTTTGTTTTAAATTCTGCAATTATTTGATAAACAATAAGTTAGGGCTTCAAAAGAGTGAAAATTTTTGACAAAATTTTTCTAACAAAAACTAGAATATAACCCATTAATATTCTGTGCTTTATAAAAATTATTGCATTTCATTTTTAAACAACTTCTATAAAAAGGGGAAAATAAAAAAGGGAAGGTTTGTTTTTTCCTCAAAGAGGTGACACAAATGTACATTCCAAAACAATATTTGTCAAGTCACAGGTCTAGTTTCTAGAAAAAAAATTTTTTCATCAATTTTCTAACCAAATTTGTGACGGGCTTTTTTTAATATTAAGCATATATAAGGCATTATACACATTATTTTAGAAGTTTTAAGTTTTATTGCTATTTTGTGATCGGCTCCAAAAATCACCTAAGTCAAAGCGTTAGCAACTTTCAGTTCTATCCATAGGGGCAAATTATCCGACATCTGGGCTGTTCGCCAGAATTTTTCATAGAAAACTTTACTACTTTTTGTAGATAGATATTCTCCTTTCCAATTTCGCCTTGGTAGTTTCTGCATGATTTCTGAATAGGCTTTTTCATCTTCTGAACGAAAAACCGATTCAAAAAAATCAAAGGCACCGCCATTTTTAGTGGTTTGGATAGTTCGTTCTCTTAAATGAAAAGCCATTTGGTTGTAATAGCGACTTTTTTGGGCATTGGTCGGGATTTTTAATAAATCAAACGTGCTAAAAATGCTACCCTTTATCAAATGCAATTCTTTATCGCTAAGTTTGGCAGTTTGAAAATTGCCCAACAGAATGATGTTTTTTGACCAACTATTTCTGCGAGACCGCCATTCCCAGTAATTTAAGATGCTATTCAATTCCTCGATTCGTTCTTTTTTCTTTTGCCGGCTGCCAAAAACGAGGTGGATATTGCACAAAATAAACCGCTTGTTTTCTAGCGTAAACCCACAATTGAAGGGAGGTCTTAATAGTTGTTTGGCAGGGGTGTAAAAAAAATCGCCCATGCGCATCCCTGGACTGCGTAGAGGGTAGCATCAGGTCGCTTATCATACCCCCTTGCGCTACCTTTCTTTTATCATAAAAATACCCCAGGCGATAATCTGCACCACCCAAACCAATAGAGGTATCGCTGAATACATATTCCCAATGTTCGCCCAAATAGATTTTTAAGTCATCCAATACTTTAAAATCTCCATATATTTCCTGAATGGCTACAATATCAAAACGGGAAATAATGGTCGCAATATAAGCCAAAGCCTCCTGCGTTCTGCCACCAAAATCCCGCCCACCCAATTTGCGAATGTTCCAGGTAGCCAATAATAAATTGCTATCCAGGGACTTAGGCGGAATAGCTCGACCTAATTGTTTTTGCAAAGCTTTATATCGCTTTCGGATGCGAGGATTTGCCAACAACTTGTCAAAGGGACTGGGTTTGGAAAGGATTAGGTGCTGTTTATTTCCCTTTTTTATAAAAATAAAATCTCCCCCTTCATCGCCTGTATCCGAAACTTCGCCATATTGTGGTTTTTGCCCAACCTTGCTTTCGGCGATTACTTTATTCCGAATGCCTGCAAACAAGTCCGTGGCGGTCAAAAAAGGGTTTTTATTGGTTTTTAAAAAACGACTTAATTTCTTAAAAAATATGGAGCGATCGGGTACTTTTTCTTTGACACCGCTCGTCAAGGCGCGCCGACTTCTTGCATTATACAGACGCTTAATATCGGGCGTAGCGGTGTCTATGCCTCGATGTGAAGAGAGTATGGCCCCGCTAAAACAAGAATCAGAAATAATCAAAATGTGCTGACAGTCAATAGCTATCAGGATATCTTTCAGGGTCGCATTAGAAATCCAAGCTGCTCGACTTCTTAGTTTGGCATCTACGGGTAGCCAGTAGCCTCTCTTTGTCTTTTCTTCCCAATGGCCATGTCCGGCGTAAAAAATGAGTAAGCTATCTCCCTTTTTTAAGCGATCTTCATAATGGCTTAAGGTGTCAATGATTGTTGTTCTGTCGGGATTTTTCAGAAGGACGATATTTTCTTTATGAAAAGCATAATAGTCGTTTAGAATAGACCTGATTTTTTGAGCATCTTTCACCGGAAATTCCAGAGAAGGTTGGTACTGGTACGCCGAAATACCAATAATTAGCGCGTAGAACTTCCCTTCCATCAATGGTCGCTTGGGGGGGACTAAGGAGCCTAATGCACGGGAAGGGAGTTGGTCTTCTTTCATAAAAAATAGTGAAAATGCTTGTCAATTTCCCTAACAAACTTACACTTTTTTCCCATTAAGGAACATTTAAAAAACGAATTCGACGTTTTTGAACTAGATGATTTTGTAGAAGCTGAAAACTTATAGAAAAATCATCCAGTTCAAAAACTCAACTGTCGAATTTATTTTTCAATCACTGCTAATTCTACTTTGGCACTCTAGAAATAGTGATTGTTTTAAGTGTAATTAGCTCCTAGTTTTGGTGGCGGCTGCCTGTTAAAAACTGCGGAGCGGTTGTTTTTAACTAGAATTTTTGGTTCTTTTTTTTCAATGAAAAAAGAACAACATCTAGTTTTGTTTAAAGTGTCAAAGTAGAATAAAATAGGTCTTTTAGAACATGAAGGGAAGCTGGCTCCTACTTATCTTTTGCCTATTTGGTCCAATGCTATTGGCGCAGCAGCACCCGTTGGCCAATTGGCGAAAGAAGCAGATCGCACTGAAAGCAGATACCTTGCTTTTAGACAGCCTCCCTATCATTCCACAATCCCTTGTCTTGACCGACCCGGCCAATGGCAAAAAAATCCCCAATTATTTTTTTAAAATCAACTATAATCAACTGATCGTACAAGATAGTCTTTCGCCTGCCGATCAAGCTACTTTAAAAGGATTTTTTGATAAAAAAGCACTTCTGGAAATCCAGTACCGAGTTTTTCCCTATGACCTTCAGCAGCCAGTTCGTCACCTGGATACCTTGCTTATAGCTAAAGACTATGAAGGCGATTATATTGGCTTTGACTACACACCAAACAAAAATAGCAACAACGCACCTAATTTGTTTAGTAACCGTGGCTTGCAGTATAGCGGCAGCTTTGCCAGAGGGCTTAGTTTTGGCAATAGTCAGAATTTAGTCTTAAACAGCCGCTTTAATTTGCAATTGTCTGGAAAGCTGGGAGAGGATACTGAAATTTTAGCAGCATTGACCGATGAAAATATTCCCTTGCAAGCAGAAGGCAATACCCAACAATTGCAAGAATTTGATAAAATATTTATTCAAATAAAACGTAAAAGTGCCCGTTTGGTCGCGGGGGATTATGATTTGATAAATCGGGATGCTTATTTTATGAAGTATTTCAAAAGGTTGCAGGGGGCTACTTTCTCAACGGAACGAGCAGTTTTTAAAAAAGGATTACTAGAAACCAAAGGCAGTTTTGCAATTTCCAGTGGGCAATTTGCGCGCAATACTATTCCGCCCCAAGAAGGCAATCAGGGACCTTACAAATTGCAGGGTAATGGGGGCGAACAGTTTATTATCGTTTTGGCCGGTACGGAGCGAGTCTATCTGGACGGTCAGTTAATGCGCAGGGGCATTGAAGAAGATTATATTATTGACTATAACCGAGGGGAACTATCTTTTACCAATAAACGATTGATTATCCAAAAATACCCGAATCATTGTAGAGTTCGAATATATGGATCAAACCTTTCAGCGCTCGATTTACGCCATCGACACCCATTATAAAACGGATAAATTCAGGGCCTATTTTAATTTATTCTCCCAACAGGACAGCAAAAGTGCTATTGGAAATGAGGAGCTGAGTGCAGCAGAAAAGACGACCTTGCGGAATATTGGCGATAACTTGCAAAATGCCTTTACTTCAGGGATTGATACGCTGACAGATGCATTCAATGAATCTAGGGTGCAGTACGAACTAAGGGATACTTTTTATGAGGTGCTTAATCCGGTTTCAAATATACAAGATACGGTTTTTACGAGCATCCTAATTTATTCGGTTGACCCAAATAAAGCACAATATACGGCTCGTTTTTCAGCAGTCGGGCAGGGGCGCGGGCACTATCGCCTGCTCGCTGCCAGTGCTGCTAATGGACGGGTTTATGAGTGGCTTGCACCAGAGGTAGAAACTGGCCAGTTGCGGGGCGATTTTGAGCCGGTTCAACGTCTGGTTGCCCCTCAGAAACAGCAATTATATACCTTAGGCTCAGAGGTGCAAATCAATAAAAATTCTAACCTTAAAATGGAAGTTGCTTTGAGCAATCGGGACTTGAACCGATTTTCTGATATAGATAAAGAAGATAACTTGGGGACGGCTTTATTTGCTGATTATCAGTTGGTTAGGGGTGTCGAAAAGGATGGCTGGTATTTGCAAAGCCATCTAAAATACGAGTTTGTACAAAAAAACTTTCGCGCCTTAAATCCCTACCGAAATGCAGAGTTTAATAGGGACTGGAATATTGGATTAACGAATTTCTCAGCTAGTACGAATGAACATATTGGGCAAGGAAATTTTCTAATTAAAAAAGAGGATATTTTTCAGATCCAGTACGAGTTTTCCAGCTTCTTCAGAAAAAGCATTTATACAGGGCGAAAGCATTCTTTTGATACTTTTTATAAAAAGAATGGCTATGATTTGAAAATTTACGGCAGCCTGCTCCATACAGCAAGCGATTTGGAAAATACACAGTTTTTTCGCCCACGAATAGATTTTTCCAAAACTTTTCGACAATTGCAAAACTGGAAATTGGGCATCTATGGAGAACGAGAAAAAAATGAGCGAAGACAGATACTAACAGACACCTTGAATGCTGCAGGATTTTACTGGGATTTATATAAAATTTATCTCCAAAGCCCAACAGAAGGTGCTTTTAGCTGGAATATTCATTATGCTAAGCAATACAATTATATCCCTTTGGGCAAACAGTTTCAAAAAATGACCACTGCAGATGAAATGAACCTACAAGGCTATTGGAATATCCAGCGAAGCAGCCAGCTAAAATGGAACTTCTCCTATCGAAAACTCACCGTTCAAGCCAATAACCCCAATACCCAACCAGCACAGGAAACCTATCTGGGCAGGTTGGACTATTCGCTGAATTTGTGGCGAGGTGCCTTGCGTTTTCAGAGCAATTATGAAATAGGCTCCGGACAAGAAGCAAAAGTGGAATTTCAATTTATTCGGGTCAACAAAGGAGAAGGCACTTTTGTTTGGGAAGCCAATGAGCAGTATGATTTGAATAGCGACAGTATTCCACAGATCAATGAGTTTGTCTTGGCCCCTTTTCAGGACCAGGCGAATTATGTGCGCATCAACACCTTTACCAATGAATTTATTCGTACCAATAATGTAAGCTTAAACCAAAGTTTGCGCTTGATGCCCAGGGCAGTTTGGGCCCATAAAACCGATTGGAAAAAGATATTGAGCCGACTCTCTACCTTCTCCACTTTGCGGATTACTCGAAAAGTTAAACTTGGCGGCGATTTGTCCCAATGGAATCCCTATGACTTAACAATCAGCGATACTTCTTTAGTCCATATGGCTTCTTCTATTAGAAATGTGCTGTTTTTTTAACCGCAATCATCCGGTCTATGACCTCCAAATCGGACACTTCGATAATCGCAATCGAAATGTTCTGACTACTGGTTTTGAAAGCCGTCGGGTTAAAGAGCAATTTTTGCGAAGCCGTTGGAATATTTCCAGCCAGTTAAGCACCCAAATTGGATTTGTTCTAGGAAATAGAAATAGCGATTCAGAATTATTTAGCAATCGAGATTATTCTATTGATTACCAAACGATTAGCCCAACGTTCACCTACCTTCCCAGCCAGCAAATTGAAACAACTTTTTCCTATGAATACAAAATGGCCCACAATGTTTTGGAAAAAACCAAAGCCACCGCCGAATTCCATCAATTAAGACTGGAAATGCAATATAATCGCAACCAAAAAACTGCTTTTAAAAGCGAGTTTTCTTTTGTAAATATTGCTTTAACTAACCAGCCACCTCCTACGCTGGAGCTGGAATTGCTGGAAGGTCTAAAAAAGGGAAAAAATTATCTCTGGAGCTTAACCTTGAGCCATCAATTGGCCAATAACGTGCAAATGAACCTGCGGTATGAAGGTCGAAAGACAGGCACGGCAGTAAAAATTGTTCACCTGGGGAGCGTAGAGATGAGAGCAAGCTTTTAGGGATAAAACAGTTTGCTTGCCTCTGTTTCAGACAGAGCGATCACCATGTTATTAGCTCTAGAGGAAAGCATACGAGGATACCTTTTTTTCATTATTGAAATTTTACCAACAAAAATAAGAAAGCCCCATCACACGCTGCCTTTTTATTCGTGATTCATCTTCTACCACCCATCGCCCGAATCTTATATCCTGACAAACCACTGCAAGAATTCTTTTTTCCTATTTCGGGAAACGCCCAATTCTTCGCCATTGCTCATTAGTACGCAGCTATGATTATCGTTTACAAAACGAATCAGATGCCTCAAATTAATCAGGTGAGAATCGTGGATACGGACGAAAGTATCGTTTTGAAGGGCTTGTTCCACTTTTTTTAAATGCTTGGAAATGGTGACCTTTTTGCCGCCTTCCAAATACACATTGGTATAGGAATTTTCGGCAAGGCAATAAAGAATATCCGACTTTTTTACAAAAATAATGCCCGTAGTTGTGGTAAGCGCCACATTGGGATAGGTATCAGAGCTTGTCTGAGTTTGCTGTAGGGGGCTAGGAGGTGCCACTGTCATCTTTCTGGATGTTAGGGGTTTGTAAATAGTTATTTGTTTTTACATCAGTTTTTGGAAGGAAAACGGTGTTCAAAGGTGAAAAATGTATGATGGATAAAAAGGGGTGCCAAAACACTGTTCAATCGAGAAATTGATGTTGACTATTTTAGAGCCTACCATACCAATCAACCTTCCTTCCATACCTAACAAGGATACAAAAAGAAAAATAAAAGAAAGAGTTTTTTTGAATTTTAACTTATGAAAATATTTTATATTTCATTTTTTACTCGTCACCAATTCTACTAATTCTATACTATGTACCGTATAAAAAAGTGATTTTTGAGAGGAGTAATTCTTTACTTGAATAAGTAAAACCCTGCGGGTGGCATAGCTGAAAAGTGGGTGTGGGAGCCAGCTTGTAGCTGAGCATTTTTTCAGCCTAGACTTTGTTGCTTCTTTTTGGGGCGATGTTGATTCTAATTAAGTCGTACTAAGTAGAATCTAAAAAAGTCGTACTAATCAAATGATCTTCCCAGGTAAGAGGAAGTTTCAATTGAAAAGGTGGGAGAGTAGCTTCAAAAAAGTCTTTTCCCATCAAAATTTCTTTAGAAATTCCTTTTATAGGTTGTTGATCTATTATCTGTTCTTTGACATCGCGGAAGACAAGTAATTTAGTTTCTTCATTAAAACTAATTTGGAGGACGGACTGCTTTGGTGCATCCTTAAGGTAGTACCATTGACCTCCTAAGTGAATGGTCTTTGTTTTACCTGCTTTTCGATACCATTTTCCCTTAGCTAAAAATTGATAGATCCGTTTCAAATCAATCATTTGTGCTTCTAGTTGAGGGTAGTAGGATTTACCAGAAAATCTAGCATTTGGAAAAGCTTTTAGCGGGGCAATACCACCTAGGGTTGAACAAGGAAGCACTTCATTTAGAAGTTGACGCCTTTCATTACAATAAGAATGCAGAGATATAATAGACTCCAAAGTAGTTCCTTTCACTGCTTGATTAAATATGGTTTGATGAGTTCGTTCAACCACTCCCTGGTCGGTTGGCGTATTACTTCTACTAAAAGTAAGTGGGATACCTAAACTAATCAGCCATAAATGAAATCGAGTTGGATAAGGAGACTTTCCTTTGTTTTCATAGAATACACTAGCATGATCGCATTGTATTCGTTTGGGCAGACCGAATTCACAAAAAGCTGCTCTAAGAGCATGCTGATAATGCGTTCCAGAAGGTGATCCACTACGAAGTCCAGCAGCGTTTGGAATAGACCCACAGTACGTTCTAGAGAATACATCTTTTATATTGATTAGATGTATTCTTCCTATCCCTTCTATAGGAAATGCTCCTTGCCCGTCAATTTGCCAAATATGATGAGCATGTTGAGCACTTTGTAACTCCGTATTAGGGATGGGCACATGTTTATCGTACTTCTTGGTTAAACCTTTACTTTTTAGAAATAAGGCTATTGAACTGGGTTTTGGAATTTTGTGATTTTCAAACCTTTTATCAAGCTTTAATTCTTCCCAAATAGTACCAGGTCCCCAACCAGGATGAACATTCCTTAAGTAAAGAATTTGTTCTTTTACGATGGTTGAGAAACTAGATAAGCATCCAGTAACTGGTCGCCCCATTTCAGAATGTAGGCTCGCTTTTTTTTAAAGCGTTGTTTCCACTTCCTAACCGTCCAGACAGAACAGTTCAGCTTTTCTGCAACTTGAGGAGCCGTTAAGCCTTGGTTGGAAAGCTCAATCATTTGTATTCTTTGTTCTTCCGTAGTCATAAACAGTATTTCAAGATGATTAACTCTCTTTTGAGTTAATTTAACCTAACTTTTTTGATCAAAAAAGTTAGCACGACTTTTTTAGATTCTACTTAGTACGACTTAATTAGAATCAACAGCGACGAAAAAAAGAAGTCAACGTCTAGCTTGCAAATCACTTTTTTATCCAGTTTGGAGTATATTTTGGCACTTTGACAAAGAAGCGCGAGTTTTGGATAAAAAAACAATGCCTCCACCATTTGAACGGATTCTTACTAAACAAAAAAGCACACTTCATTTTGAAGTGTGCTTCTTCCCCTTTTAAAATAAGAATATTGAGGGAAAACTCCCTCAACATTCCTGAAAAATTTGATCTGAGATAATTTTTTCTAAGTAGAACTAATTCACATTATATTTGTGGTACTCCATTAGTAGAGCCTTGAAACCACTAGCTTTTTCGCTATCTTCGGTACGCCTTTCCCTTGTATGCTGATGACGTGCAAACCATTGGTAAAACCATCCAACGAAATGCGCTCCCTCTTGTTTGTTACTTCGGGAATAGCTCGGTTGAAGACCTCGGTTGAACTCGAGTTGTATATCTTGATATTGACTGCCTGTCCAGCATATTTTCGCAAGTCAATATAGATCTCGTCTGCTGCTGGATTAGGAAATACACTCACCTCCTGGGCAGACAATTTATCCCTCAATTCCTCATTGGTATAGAGCGCATCTGCCAGTCGATCTCCTGCAGGTGCTGGAATGGAGGAAACTTCCGCATAGCAAATTCTATCTATATAGAAGTGACCACCTGGCGGACTGTAGAAGTTGAGGAAATCCAGGTTCAGATAATAATCACCCGATTTGCTAAAATGCCGATTGTGCATAAACAAGACGTATTTATTATTATCCAGATCAACAAATAGTTCTACATCAAACCATTTGCCCTGGAAGTGGGTATCCGTCATATTAAACTTACAACTAACGGTTCCCCAGGGATCGCTAAAATCGCCCCCAAACAGACCAAAGTGCGCCGTATTCATTGGCTCGATATACATATCCCAGCTAACTTTCCAAGCACCTCTGAATTTCTTGCCTAAATCCAGGTTAGCATCCTGAATACCACCTTCTACTCGGTTAAACTCTAGCGATTGGCTTCCATTGGATGCTCGGTCATTGCTCACCATTGGCGAACGCGAAGTGCTGCCAAATAAGGACCAATGAACGGGGTCTAGCGAAGTAATCGGTTTGCCCACTTGATAGCTGTCAAAGTCTTCATAAAGATGGGCATTGTCAGGACAAGTGCCTGCACCACCACCTACGCATTCTACTTTGAGCGTAAAAGGATTCGTCGCATAGGGCTGGTTACCGTCCACGATGATATAATAAACACCTGGAGGCGCATTCTCGATCACGATTTGGTCACCTTCTCCATTTGCTCTGGGTGCGTGGAGTACTGCAATACAGCCAGGAAGACAAGGATCATTGATTACAAACAAGTTCAGTTTTCTAAGCTGTGGATGGGCATCTTCTTTAAAGGTGATGACCAGATCGCTAAAGCTATGTGTGGTCAAGCGATAGATCAATTCCCTTCCACTCGCCGGACATTCGGGCATGGAACATTCGCCATACTCCTCAAACATGCTCCGTCCGCGAATATTATTATCAGACACAGCTTTGCCGCATTTCAGATCGGCATAGACAAAATCATCCAACATATATGGGCAGGGATCCAGACAATCCGGAATACCGTCTTTATCTGTATCAATAGTATCATCGCCATCGCCTTCTCCTTTACAGTTACAGTTTTCATCCAGCTTGTCATTGATAGTACAGGCATTGCCGTCATCACAAGCATCGCCCGGTTCGGCAAATGGCGTTCCTCTACAGAAGCAATCAGCATCGTATTTATCATCTTTGGTACAAGGATCGCCATCATCGCATTTATCACCTGGGTTTCCAATTCTGGTTCCTTTACATTCGCAAACATCGTTTAATCGGTCGTTGATGGTGCAGTCATTACCATCATCACAACGGTCGCCTGGCTGTGGCCCACCTGGACAACCACAAGGGGCTGGGTCTTTAGGTCTAGTGACCGTACACATACAGTCATCATCAAGAAAATAATCTAGACAAGGGTTTGGACCAGTACATGGATCGCCAGGATTACCTTTATTAGGATCGTCAATACACATGCATAAAGACTGACTGAATACTTCACAATTATTACAATCATCAGGTGTAAGGGTACAGGGTGGAATTATTACAATCGTTCCTCCTGGTTCACGACATTTTGAACCAGGCCAATCTTGACATCTAGTAGCATCACAAAGATTATCAGTGCCACCTGAATTCCATGCAAAAAATATGTCGGTAATTGTCAATCCATCTCCGCAAGTCCAGGTAACAGGCATACAGACCGTAAAGTCTTCGCCAGCGGAAACTGTTTGTGGGTCGCAAGTTCTAATGGTTGTGCCAGTACTTAGTAGCGCTTTAAAGTAAATGCCCTGCCGGTCACTCCCAGTTCCATTTTCAAAATCAATACATAACATTGCCGTAACAGCATCTCCAGTGGTACAATTTGAAGGAGCACCTACTATGTAAGCATCGCCTATTGTTGGAAAGTCATTAGCTGAACAAGGATGATTACATACAACTTCAAATTGTTTATCTGGGGGCAAAACTTGCCCCGTTAAGTTAACGGAAAACGTTATGAAAGGAATCAAAGCAAGGACTAATTTTGGCAAATACCGATAATTTCCAAAAAGGGGTAATAGCTTTTTCATAATTTTTGTTTTTTTGTGAGTATAAAAATTCATCTTGAGTTTATCAGGGCTGAAAAAGCAAATCACTTCTTCCAGCCGGTAGCATTGCTTGAGTGCGTTTAATGCAAGTAAAAAGTAGATCTTAAAAGGAATCAACAATAAAAAAAATCAGTACTCGACTGCAACCATACATTGGTGCTGAATCCCGTTGGAACTGCTTATTTATAACAGGCTAACGCCTATTGTACTCGGACTAATTTAGGTGGCATTACTTATGCGAAAGATTATCAAATCTTTGGGTAAGCAGAGGCCTTTTGGGATTAACTAACTCTATTTTCTGAAAATAGCTTTTGCGAAAGTTATCAAAGGGGGGATAAATACTCCAGCTATCAGAAATAAAGTAGTTTGGCGCAAACTTTCATATAAATATTCATATGGTCTAATAAAGGTAGTAGGATTTTTATACTAAAAAGTACAAAAAAGAATAAGAGGGTTTATTTACTTGATAAGCTGTCACTTTTTTTCAATAATTGGTATAACAATGTAATTTCTAAAACTGCATTAGACAAGGGAATTTGCCCGGCCCATTGCACTGGAGTATGGTGAAGAGAAAAGCGAAAAATGAAATGCACCCAGAGCATCTTTTCTGCCTTGTGTTTGTATATAAAGCGTACCTTTGCAAGCCTATTTTGAAAATTAAATTAAAAAAATCATGTACAGAACACATACCTGTGGCGAATTGAGGCTATCCGATGTTGGAAAAGAAGTAAGCCTGAGCGGCTGGGTACAAAAATCCAGAGATAAAGGCTTTATGATGTGGATAGATTTGAGAGACCGCTATGGCATCAGTCAGTTGATTTTTTCAGAGACTACTTCTTCAAAAGCACTATTTGAAAAAGCCCGCTCATTGGGTCGGGAAGATGTGATTAAAGTCACCGGAAAAGTGATCGAGCGCGCTTCCAAAAATGATAAAATTCCCACTGGAGCTATAGAAGTAGAAGTGACGGAGTTAACTATTTTAAATAAATCAAAATTGCCGCCTTTTACCATTGAAGCAGAAACGGACGGTGGCGATGACTTGCGGATGAAATACCGCTATCTGGATTTGCGCCGACCTTCTGTCCAGCAAAACATTATCTTTCGAAGCCAATTGGCTTTGGAAACGCGCAAATACTTGTCCGCCAATGGATTCATAGAAGTAGAAACACCCTTTTTAATCAAAAGCACCCCGGAAGGTGCGCGGGATTTTGTCGTACCCAGCCGTATGAATAAGGGGCAATTTTACGCCCTGCCCCAATCGCCGCAGACTTTTAAGCAGCTATTAATGGTGGCGGGTTTGGATAAGTATTTCCAGTTGGTCAAATGTTTTCGGGATGAAGATTTGCGGGCAGACCGACAGCCAGAGTTTACCCAGATAGACTGCGAAATGTCTTTTGTCACACAAGAGGATATTCTCCAAACCTTCGAAGGCTTGACCAAGCATTTATTTAAAACGACTTTGGGGCTTGAATTAGCGGATTTTCCCAGGATGTATTACGACGATGCCATTCGCTTATATGGCTCGGATAAGCCGGATTTGCGTTTTGGGATGGCGTTTGTGGAACTGAACGACTTGGTTAAAGGCAAGGGCTTTGGCGTTTTTGACAATGCAGAATTAGTCGTGGGCATTTGCGTAGAGGGGCAAGCGGATAATTTTTCTAATAAAGATATTAAAAAACTGATCGAGTGGGTGCAGCGACCTCAAATTGGTGCAAAGGGGCTGGTGAATGTTAAATTTGGCAGCGATGGTGGTATAAAATCTTCTGTCGGCAAATTTTATTCCGATGAAGACTTGCAGACTTGGGCAGAAAAATTTGGCGCCGAAAAAGGCGATTTATTGTTAATTTTGTCCGGTGAAGCGGAGAAAACCAGAAGGCAGTTGGGCGAGCTACGCTTGGAATTGGGCCGCCGGCTGGACTTGATAAAAAAAGACGACTTCAAACCACTTTGGGTATTGGATTTCCCCTTGCTCGAATGGGAGGAAGAATCCCAGCGATTTCACGCCATGCACCATCCATTCACTTCGCCCAAAAAAGCGGATATTCCGAAGATGCTGGATGGCGATCACGAAACCATGAAAAGGCTCCGTGCGGATGCCTATGATTTGGTCATCAATGGCGCAGAAATCGGGGGTGGCTCTATTAGAATCCACGATAGGGCACTACAGTCCAAAAACTTTCAGCTACTGGGCTTTACGCCGGAAGAAGCAGAGGCACAATTTGGTTTCCTCTTGGGAGCCTTTGAATACGGCGCACCGCCCCATGGCGGTATTGCTTTTGGTTTTGACCGACTTTGTGCCGTTTTAAACGGACAGGCTTCCATACGGGATTTTATTGCTTTTCCCAAAAATAATCAGGGTCGAGACATGATGATTGACACGCCGTCGCCTATTGCGTTGGAGCAGTTGGAAGAATTAGGTATTGGAGTAATAGAAGAAGAGGCGATTTAAAGATTTAGCAAATTTTTAACCTTCTTTGACAAATTTGTGGAATAAGGTCATTTGAAAGGACGAGCATTTTAAATGGCTTTATTCCTCCATAACACAATTTTTGTTGAAGAACCATTTTTAAAAATATTGGTATAAAATGCCCGCTCCACAAATAGACATCAACTGCGATATGGGCGAAAGCTACGGCAATTTTAGCGTAGGCAATGATGAGCGGATTTTTCCCTATATCACCTCTTGCAATATTGCTTGTGGTTTTCATGGTGGCGATCCGCTACACATGGAAAATACGATAAAAAAAGCCCTGAAATATGACGTACAGGTCGGTGCGCACCCTTCTTATCCCGATTTGGCGGGTTTTGGCAGGCGGGAAATGCAGATACCACCCAGTGAACTGAGGGCTTTGGTAAAATATCAAATTGCTGCTTTAAAAGGAATGACAGAAAGCCTGGGGGGTAAATTGACCTACGTAAAACCGCACGGGGCTTTATATAATGCAGCGGCGGACGATGTGCAAAAAACGCGGGCGATCGTGCAGGCCATAGCGGAAATCGGCAGCGACATTGCCCTACTTGGTTTGGCGGACAGTTGTATGCAAGCCATTGCTGGACAGCAAGGCATTCCCTTTATTGCAGAGGCTTTTGCCGATCGGCAATATACGGCAAAAAGGCGATTGCTCTCCAGAAATCAGCCAGGGGCGGTCATTTATGATGCTCAACAAGCAGCCAATCAGGTGCTGTCCATTGTATTAAAAAAAGAAGCCATTTCTAATGAGGGAATCGCAGTACCTATTATCGCTCAAAGCATTTGCATACACGGCGATAATCCGCAAGCTGAAGCTATTTTGCAGGCTATTGATAAAGCATTAAAGCAAAAAGGGATCCTGAAAAAAGCATTTTAATTTACAAAGCAGTTACTCATCATTGGAGTTTACTCTCATAAAATTATTTAGAATAAAGTCTATTAAATATAAATCATTCTGCCCCTTTCTTATCAAATATATGGCGACCAGGCAATTTTGATCAATTTTGAACAAAAAATTGATCCGGATATTAATGCACAGGTACTGGGTTTGAAAGCTGCTATTGAACAAGCCAATATCCCAGGTATTCGCTTTATAATTCCAGCTTACTGCTCTTTGACCATCGGGTATGAGCCTGGCGCGCTTCGGTACGAAGCGTTGGTAAAAAAGATACAAGGGCTGGAAGCGAAAGAACTTTTTAAAAAACGACTTTTCCAGAGTAGGCAATTAAAAATCCCTGTTTGCTATGAAACACCTTACGCACTGGACTTCAAAGAATTAAGTAAAGAAACAGGGTTGTCAAAGACAAAAATTATTCGACTCCACACTTCTGCGACTTTTAAGGTCTATATGTTGGGTTTTCTGCCAGGTTTTGTTTTTATGGGTAAATTGCCAGACGCTCTTCAATGCCGCAGAAAGACTAACCCTCGACTAAAAGTGCCGGCAGGTTCCGTTGGTTTAGCGGGACAACAAACGGGCATTTATCCTGCTGAAACGCCGGGCGGCTGGCAGATTATCGGTCGGACACCTTTAAAGCTGTTTGATCCGATAGAGGAGGACCCTTTTTTGTTTCGGGCAGGAGATACTGTACAATTTTATAGCATTTCTACAAACATCTTTTTGGAAATAGCAGCGCAAATTGCCAATAATACCTTTAAAATGGACTTGCTTTATGGCTAAAAATATTGCCACCTTCCATTTCATCAAGCCAGGCCTACAAACGACCGTACAAGATCAGGGCCGCTATGGCTATCAGGATTTTGGCATTCCTATAAGTGGCGCAATGGATAAAAAATCTGCGAAGATCGCTAATGAATTGCTGGAGAACCCCATTGAAAATCCGGTATTGGAAATCACGCTCTTGGGCCCGAAAATCGAAATTGAAGGCGATTGCCAAATCGCCATTACTGGAGCCCACCTGGTTCCAAAAATAGATAATCAACCAATACCTATGTATGAAAGCATAGTGGTAAAAAATGGTTCAATTCTATCTTTTGGTTCCGTAAAAAATGGCTGTCGAGCCTACCTTGCAATTAGAGGTAAGTATTTGATAAGCAAATTTTTATCCAGTTATAGTGCCTTGCCCTATGGTGGAAAAGCGGCAGTGCTAGATAGCATCATCCAAAAAAATAGCCGGCTGCAAATTGATATATTGCCCCCTATTTCTAAAAAAATGCTACCAAAGTCCGAAAGGCCGCTTTTTCTGGATAGCGTTCGGGTTCGGGTGCTACCGGGGCCGGAATTTGACGCTTTTTCCAGGCAAACGATTGGCTATTTTTTTAGTCGAGGCTATCGGATAGGCAAGGACTCCAACCGGATGGGCTATCGCTTGGAAGCCACGGTTCCTGGTTTTAATCCCGAACGAACAGCCATCTCTTCCGGAATCATTCCGGGAACTATTCAAATAACCAAAGCTGGACAGCCCGTTATTTTAATGGCGGATGCTCAAACAATAGGCGGGTATTATCGAATTGCCAATGTTATTTCGGAAGATTTGGATAAGCTGGGGCAGTTAAAGCCTGGAGATGAAGTATGGTTTTCATTGAAGTTAAATCACTAACTTGACCCGACAAAAAATATTTTTTCTAATAGGAGGACGCTTTTCTAATTAAAATTATCCAGTAATGGGAAATTACTGGATAATAACGGAATGTTATTGCTGGATAATTTTCCATTATCCAGTAATTTTTTTTCCATATTACGCGATTTGTAACGGAATGTTATTGCTGGATAATTTTCCATTATCCAGTAATTTTTTTTCCATATTACGCGATTTGTAACGGAATGTTATTGCTGGATAATTTTCCATTATCCAGTAATTTTCTTTCCTATTACGCGATTTGTAACGGAATGTTATTGCTGGATAATTTTCCATTATCCAGCAATTTTCTTTCCTATTACGCGATTTGTAACGGAATGTTATTGCTGGATAATTTTCCATTATCCAGCAATTTTCTTTCCTATTACGCGATTTGTAACGGAATGTTATTGCTGGATAATTTTCCATTATCCAGTAATTTTCTTTCCATACAAGTTGACTAAGCCATTATTTATAAGTTTGGTAAAGCGTTAGGGTAAGAAATTTTTGATAAATTTTTGATATTGCTCTTCATTGGTAACGCCTTCTTCTCCACAAGAACTTGCCTTATCGGTCACTTTTTCTAGGCGGTTGTACATTTCTCCTTTTTTAGACTTAATCCATTTTATATTGTGGGCGTGTGCTTTTTTCAAAAAGGTTTCTAACCCCTGGGCATTGTATTCAAATGGACAAATCAAGTCAATGGCAAATTCATCTGCATCCAATACATACTCCTCCGAAAATTCTACAGAAGGAAGGTCTGCCACGATTTCGGGTAAATCGGGAACCTTTCTGCCAAGAATCAGGTCACTGATCACGATTTCGCCATGTACTGCCTGGATCGTTTTGGTTACAAATCCCTTGTCAGCATAGGCCATTTCGTTGCCTAAAACAGCTACCAGTTCGTTTTCAGATTTTAAAAATTTTAACAAGCCCGTGTAAATATAAATATGCCCATTGGGAAGGGTAAAGGCGGTTTGGATAGCATCATTTTGCAAAATGGTAATATTCCAATCAAAATTCTTTCTATTTTTGACAACGGCGGTTAGCTTCAGGGTTTTTAATATAGTGCTAATGTAAATATAAGCATCCTCATACCTGTCGCGATCGAGTACCTTGAACACCTCTGGCATATTAACGATTTGCTTGTTCATCGTTTCTCCAATGACCAAATGGTCTTCAATTGAAAATTCTTCAATATCAATAATTACCCTTTCGTCAGGCCTTTCACATGAAAAGAATAAAAAGTAGCATACCCACACCATTAAACTGAAGCCTTGACTAGTTTTCATATCTCATTCGATTTAGCTAAAAATACGAGGGGAAAGTTTCTGAAAAAGGAATAACTTGGAGAGGTATTTAGTAAATTTAGGCAAAAAATATGCCAATGCCCATTATTTTCCCCAGTGTTTTGGGATTTGTGACATAATTAATCCATTGAATTTGATTTTTAGGACAAAATGGTCGTTGTATTATTACTATCTTTCTAGTGTTTGTGACATAATAGCTGCTAATTTGGATTTAATAAATTTCAAAAATTTAGCAAATAGAGATTTTCAAAATGGGCTTATTGTTTAAAAAACAAGGTTCTTCGACAAAAATTGTGTTTTGGGGAATAAGGCAATTTAAAATGCTCGTCCTTTTAAATCGCTTTATTCCATACAATTTGTCAAAGAAGAAAAAATAAAAAACTTGAAAGGTAAACTATTTTTAGCGTCTTTATTTTCTATTTGGGCTTATGTATTGGTCGGGCAAATTACTCAGGACTTTACCCAAGTGGATGCCCATGCCCGCAGTGTTCCCAAGACTATTGAAAAAGATATTGCTCTATTAACGAACTATTTGGTTCAGACCGCCAAAAATGATTTTGAAAAAGCCAGAAGCATTTACCAATGGGTCATTTTAAATATTAATTACGATGAAAAGGCCTACAAAAAAGGCAATAAGCGCATCAATCGAAGTAATCAAGATATTTTGGATCGAAGGAAGGCTATTTGCTGGGGCTATGCTTCTTTGTTTAAAGCAATGTGTGACATAGCAACTATTCCATGTGACATTATTTCAGGATATAGCAAAACCAGCTTGACAGCAGCTCCCGATTTGGATGTCCCGAACCATGCGTGGAATAGTGTTAAATTGGACGGCAAGTGGTACTTATTAGATGCTACCTGGGACAGTGGGGGCATTGGACAAGCAAGTGACTTCAAAGCAAAATTTAATAGCGATTATTTTTTGACACCCCCCAAATATTTTATTGTTAACCACCTCCCTGCCGACCCCGACTGGCAATTATTGGCTTGCCCCATTTCGCTCGAAGCATTTGCATTGGATCCGGACAGCGTTGTGCATTTGGCTCAACGAGTAGATTGTGAACCGGCCACGGACCAGTTGGCAACAATAGAACAACTTAATATTCACGATAAAAGACTCTTAGCTGCTAAAAAAACTTACCAATTTAATCCCACAGAACCAAATCAAC
This sequence comes from Saprospiraceae bacterium, assembly GCA_965222705.1. Lineage (GTDB taxonomy): Bacteria > Bacteroidota > Bacteroidia > Chitinophagales > Saprospiraceae > JAFMDF01. The sequence continues at coordinate 20,712 of CBDCUO010000053.1, forward strand.
GGGAATTGGCACACGCCTACATTGACTATGAAGCCTATTTAGGAGCAATAGCAGAACGCTTGCAAATAAGCCGACAAATGGACTCATTAGCAATAATTCAAGCCAAAATGATTGCCCTCTGTGAATCGGCAGAAGCAATGACGGAATTATTCGCTTCTCAAAAGGAAAACTGCGCCTATAATTATTTTAATTATGCCATTACGCTAACGCAAATACAAGCAGGTGACGAATTGAAGCAATTAAAAATGGCATTGCTCCATTTTGAAAAGGCACAAATGCAGTTAAAGGATCTGGAATCAAACTTATTTACTCAAAATGCCTTGCAACATTGTGAAGAGTACATCGAATACCTCAAAAACCGCATTGAACAGATTGATTAAAACCTTCCAAATGCTCGATAAAAAGAATAGTTGGTTGCTCTTATTTTGGATTGCTGCACTGGTCAACTTGCTGGCCCAACCCCTCCAAAGTAGCTCGCTGATTTATATAAGTAAGCCTTTATTGATGGTTTTTTTGGGGCTTCACTTTTTGGCTAATAAAGGGAATAGCAATGCTTATGGAAAATTTATTTTAGTCGGTTTGATCTTTTCTTTGTTTGGCGATGTTTTTCTAATGCTAAGGGAAACAGAAGGGAATAGTCCATTATTTTTTTTATTGGGCTTGGGAAGTTTTTTGATCACGCAACTTAGTTATTTTTTAGCATTTTTTAATTATTCAAAGGCGGAGGGTTTTGTGAGGAAGAAGCCCTGGGTATTACTGTTCTTTTTGGCATTTTTGCTTGGAAATTCGGCGTTTTTGTTGCCTGACTTGCCAGCGAGCTTTAAAATTCCCGTCCTTTTGTACAGTGCGATTATTACTTTAATGGTGCTGAGTTGTTTGAATTTATATCAGGAAATCCCAAACAGTATTTTTAAATACTTGATTACCGGCGTTCTATTATTTATGTGTTCGGATACCTTGATTGGTTTGAGCCAATTTAAATCAGCCACCTTTCCAATTCCTCTTCCGGGCTTATTGATTATGGCAACTTATATACTGGCCCAATTTCTGATTGTAAAAGGAAGTATAGATTTAGTAAAATTTAAAACATAAAACAGTTATGAAGTCCATTTTTTTCACCCGATTATCTATTGCAATTATTATTTTTCTGGGAGTGACGATGACCGCTACTGCACAAGGAAAAAAGAAAAGTCCCCCAGCCACAGCCACCCACACGGTAGGTGATTTGTCTATCACGGTTGATTATCATTCTCCCTCTGTGAGAGGGCGGGAAGTTTGGGGTAAATTAGTCCCACATGGAAAGGTCTGGCGCACCGGAGCTAACGAAGCGACTACTTTTGAAGTAAATAAAGATGTATTGATTAATGGAGAAAAACTAGTTGCCGGAAAATATGCCCTCTTCACAATTCCCGATAAAGAGGAATGGGTTTTTATTTTTAATAAAGAACCCAATCAGTGGGGCGCCTATAGATATGATTCGAGTAAAGATGTTTTGAGGATAACAGCAAAAACGAGTAAAGCTTCTGAATTTGCAGAAAGCATGACTTTTATCGTAGGGGATAATGATGAAAATATCGGAATAGTTGGTTTTGTATGGGAAAATCTAAAAACTGGATTTCAGGTTGCTCCTGCTGAATAAATTGCTCCTGCTGAATAAAGGATTTGCCATTAGTGCTTGAGGGATTGCTTTGCAATATTATTGATTTTTGGCACAATATAAGTCTAATTACCAAATTCCTCGAGTACTAATTAGTCATGCGGTACTTAAAAAGTTTGATTCTTTGACTATCCCGCTTTTTGGCGGAATCAAGGAAGATAAAGTCTTAAAATTAGAATTTGAATATAGCTGTTAATGCCCGCTTTCTCTTGACAAATAAGCTCGAAGGCATCGGTTGGTTCACTTATGAAACCCTCCGAAGGTTGGTCAAATGGCATCCTGAACACCAGTTTATCTTCTTTTTTGACCGACCCTACAGCGAAAAATTTATTTTTGCAGAGAACGTAAAGCCAGTCGTGCTTTTTCCGCCCGCCCGTCACCCCCTTCTCTTTTACTGGTGGTTTGATTTTTCCGTAGCCAAAGCCTTAAAAAAACATCAAGCCAAAGCTTTTTTGACAACAGACGGCTTCCTGTCTTTGAACACAGCAGTGCCCACGCTTTTGGTGATTCACGATTTAGCGCACATCCATTTTCCCAATCAAGTAAAGTATTTAGAACAACAATATTACAATTTTTTTATGCCCAAATTTGCCCAAAAAGCCCATCGAATTGCAACGGTATCGGAATTTTCAAAACGAGATATTCACCAACAGTACCATATTCCTTTAGCACAAATAGATGTGGTTTATAATGGCATTCGGGAAAATTTTCGGCGGGTAAGTAAAGAAGAAAAAGCGAAAATTAAGGCTAAATACGCCGACGGACAGGATTATTTTTTTTATGTTGGTGCGGTTCATCCTCGCAAAAATATACACCGCTTAATTGCTGCTTTTGACCGATTCAAACAATGCACCAATGCGCCGTTAAAACTATTGATAGCGGGTCGTTTTGCTTGGCAAACCGACGTGATTAAGGATGCGTATGACCAAGCGATTCATCAAAAAGACATTCGATTTTTAAACTATGTGCAGGATGCAGAAGTGCCTTTATTACTGGGTAGTGCTTTGGGGTTTGTTTATATTTCTCTATTTGAAGGTTTTGGGATTCCGCTTTTAGAAGCTATGCGCTGCGAAGTACCCATTATTACCTCCAATGTTTCTTCAATGCCAGAAGTCGTCGGCGATGCAGGTATCAAAGTTTCTCCTGAATCCATTGAAGCAATAGCTGATGCAATGGAGCAACTTTATAATAATGTCTTTTTGAGAAAAAAATTAATTGAAGCAGGCCAGACCCGGCAGCAGCAATTTAGCTGGGATTTGACGGCCAAATTGCTGGAAAGAAGTTTGAATAAAGTGCTTGCTGCTGCGGAAAGTCTTTAAGGCAGTCTTGACCACAAACCGGGGCAGCCCTATAGACCTTCCCCTAAATACTAAATAATAAAGTCTGTAGGATTGTCCCGGTTTGTAGAAAGTCGTTTTATCCTTCAGTATCTGCTTGAAAGGCAGAAAAATCAAACAATAAAGAGAATCGCAAGGTATTATCCAGCGGATTTCTTTGGTTGGTAGTAGGTACGAGATAAGAAATATTTAAGCCAAATACATTGTATTTTAACCCCAATCCAACTGTGAAGTATTTTCGATTACCCTTGGTAGAATGCTCCAGAAAATAACCCGCTCTTACCGCAAACTGTTTGTCATACCAATATTCCAGACCAAAAGAATACATCAGTTCTCGAAGCTCTTCGGAAAACCCGCCGGGGGCATCTCCAAAAGAATTAAAAATACCGGAAAAAGTAGAAACCTGCTTGTAGTCCGGTACGCCGTCTCCGTCCGCATCCGTTCCTTTTGGATCGGGGGTAGGTGCCATTAATTTATTAAAATCAGCCGCTATGGTCAGTCGATTATATTCATCAAAATCCAGGTTCCAAGCTGCTCCAAGTCCAAAATTGGCAGGAATAAAATCTTTATTGATAGAATTAGTATAAGTTATTTTTGAACCTAAATTAGTTAATGCCAATCCAAGCGTCAGGTCAGAATTTCCGTTGCTTAATTGAACGGGTGTCCTATAAGTTAAAGAAATATCTGCGGCAAAAGCTGTACCTGCGGTAATTTCTTCTCCACCTACTTCCTGTCCGGCTGCCAGGTTGGAATAGATAAATTTGGCACTAACACCTGCAGAAAATTGATCGGTTAGTTTTCGAGCATAAGCACCAGATAATTCGAATTCATTGGGACGACCATTTCCAAGCGGCATTCCATTTTCATCCGTAAAAGCAATATCGCCTAGCGAAAAATAACGCAAGCTGGCTCCTAGTGCTTGCAAATCATCTAATTGATAATAACCGGATAAATAAGCCAGATAAACATCATTGACGTTTAAAGCCCTTAGCCAGGGAGTGTAGGTCACTGATATGCCGCCTCTATCTTCTCCAAAAACCAGCTTGGAAGCGTTAAAGTGCATGGCATTGGCATCCGTAGAAGTGGCAATGCCGGCGTCGCCCATTGCTGCGGAACGAGCGTCGGGGACAATTCTCAAAAAAGGGACCGCTGTGATAATGGTATTGACACAAGGTTCTCCCAGTGCAGTTACAAAATTGCCGCTACTGGGGGGGTCTTCAAAACATTGAGCATAAGTTTGTTGGGTCATTCCCAGAAAGAGAACTGCCAGAAAGGTGTTAAGTAGTAATTTCTGCGTAGAATCGTTGCTTGTTCGGCTTAAAAGCTGCCAAAAGTAAGATTTTTTTTTGTCAAAATAGTTCATGTTAATTTAATGTGTGTTGCGCTAATTTAGTTGTTAATATTTATAAAAACCGAAGCCTCCTTGTCATTTTCAACAGGATTATGTTTTAAACTATAATTTTTTGGAATTATTGTTATTGTTAAGAAAAACTTAAATTAGTAAGTGCGGTCTTACTAATATTTTGTCAAAGAAGAAATGATGGGCGGTTGATGGCATTAGGAAAAGCGGATTCTTTCAGAGCATTTTCTTCTTTTTCTTTAAAGGAGAAAGATTCCTCAGGGGAATCTCCCTATACTATTCCGCTCCTCCTATAGAGTGTATTTAAAATAATTGCTCAATTCGGTTCTTTTGAATAGCCTGCCAAGCCATCCTACTTAATCCTTTTACGCCCTGAATCATGCCTGCAAAGCGGGGGTCTTGCGAGTGCCCCGTTTTATATCGTTTATAAATTTGCTGCACGACTACCGCAATTTTAAACAAGCCAAAAGCGTAATACCAAACGATATTGCTAATGTCTCGACCGCTTATTTGGCTGTATAGTCGAGCAATTTCGCTGCGGGAAGGATTCCCTGGCAAGGTAGTCGGACTAAGGCTCAATTGATGCGCCCAGTCAGGATCATCGGGGTTGAGCCAGTAGCAGATCGAAGTACCCAAGTCCATTAACGGGTCGCCCAAAGTACACATTTCCCAGTCGAGAATGGCAATAATTTTTGTCCAATCCTCACTATCCAGTACCACGTTGTCGTATTTATAATCATTGTGGATCAAGGAAGCACCGGACTCAGGCAATAGATTGTCGGATAACCATTTACTGACTTTTTCTATCGCTGGAATGTCATCCGTTTGGGCATTATCATAGCGTTTGGACCAGCCCCTTACTTGCCGCTCATTATATCCCGTTGGTCGGCCCAAATCCGCTAATCCCGCAGCTTTGTAATCGACAGCGTGCAGCTCTACGAGCGTTTCTACCAAAGAATGGGCAATACCCTTCATTACTTCGGGCTTCGGGTGCATGGCTTTGGGCATTTTGGGGCGTAAAATGACCCCCTCCACGCGCTCCATGATGTAAAATTCCCTACCAATAATGGATTCATCTTCACAGAAAAGCAAAGGATTGGGCACTTTAGGATAAGCATGAATCAACTTGGTAAAAAGCTTATATTCCCTAGACATATCGTGTGCCGATTTGATTTTTGGTCCAAAAGGCGGACGACGCAAGACCAGGCGTTTATCGCCCAGTTGCAAGGCATAAGTGAGATTGGAAGCTCCTCCGGGAAACTGTTTGATAGACAACTCCCCCGTGTATTCGGGGAGTCGTTTATTCAAATAGGTTTTCAAGGCAGTATGGTCGAGTGCTTCCCCTTTCCTTACCTTTACGGCTTTGTCTTTCCAGTTATTGGGCATTTTAATTGCTTTTCAAGTACTGATAATAGCCCTTCCAAATTGCAGCATTTTCCACCCTTGGCGTTTTGATTTCGAGTATGGCAGGCCGATTATTTGTTTGTTTTTTATAAAATTTTTTTAGACTACTTCTTAATTGCGATGCATTAGCTGCATAAAAATAGGTTAAATTAAAAGTTTTGGCAATATATTTAGCACTTCGCTGGTGATGTGCTTCAAAATAGGTGTCTAGTTGAGCAGTATTTTCCGGACCTTGAATAATACGAAAAATATTACCCCCTTCATTATTAATTAAAATGACCCTGAAATCAGGGGCTAGGTGGGAGTTCCAAAAAGCATTGGAATCGTAAAAAAAAGCCATATCTCCGGTGATGATCGTAGTGGGTTTTTGGGTGATATAAGCCGCTCCGGCCGCAGTAGAGGTCATACCGTCAATGCCTGCTACACCCCGATTGGCATTATAAGTTATATCTTTTCTGGTTTTAAATAGTTGGGTGTAGCGGACGGGGGTGCTATTGCCCAAATGTAAATTGGTCCCTTTTGGCAAGGCTGGCAAAAGAATATTAAACGCCTGTAAATCAGACCATTGGCAGTTTATTAAATACTTTTTTTGAAGTGCTTTTACGTACTTTTTTCGTTGGAGCCATCGTTTTTTATAGCGATTTAGCTCAACCTTATTTTTCAAGTTTTTTTCTTTTTCCAAAAAAGTAAAAAACTGTTGGAAAAACCGAATAGGCACTTGTTGGATGCTCCTAGTCAAAGCCTGAAAGGTATCCACAAAATAGTCAGTTTCTTCAATATGCCAGTGCCTGTTGGGTGGGTGATTTCTTAAAAAATGTTTGATTTTTTTGGAAATAAAAGAACCGCCAATGGTAAGCAACAAGTCGGGTTGAAAGGCGGCAAGCTCCTCCGTTTTGACAGTCGTTAAAATTCCGTCAAAATTGGTAATAAAGTTTTTTCCAAAAAGATTGGAAGTCGTTTCGGTTAAAATAATAGCGGAAGGGTCTATATCCAGCTTTTTTAGCAGGCTGTTGAGCTTCCAATTATTTTTGGTTGATTCTATGGGCAATAGGCCACCTACAATCATTTTTTTAGAGGAATTACGCCATTCGTCAGCTAATTCTTTAATCATGTATTTCGGTAAGTTTTGCTCTATTCGGGTTGTTTTAATTATTTTTGGAGCAGTGATACCTCGATAATCAGCTATGTCATAAAGCGGCTCTCGGAAGGGAATATTTAGGTGTACCGGGCCAGCACTGCCAGTAGTTGTTTGGTCAATCGCTTCGCAAATAATTCGGTCATTACTCCACAAGTCATCTTTACTTTTTGCTTCTTGCGGCAGTTCGTAACTGCGCTTCACATAATTAGAAAAAATTTCTCTTTGCTGGATAGCTTGCCCTTCTCCCTGATGAATCCACTCGATTGGCCGGTCGGCAGTTAGGATTAGTAGAGGAATTTTTTGATAAAAGGCTTCAGCAATGGCGGGAGCAAAATTCAAAGCAGCCGTGCCAGAAGTACAACTAATAATAGCGGGTTTTCGGATTTGTTGGGCAATCCCTAAAGCAAAAAAGCCCGCTACGCGTTCATCGGGAATGCTGAGGCATTGAAAAGCACCGTGTTCATTAAAAGAAATAATAAGGGGAGCATTGCGGGAGCCGGGAGAAATAACGATGTGCTCGATGCCTTTTTTTGCACAAATTTCTACTAAGTTTCGTATGCCAGGTTTGTTGGAAAGCATTATTGTTTTTAATCTTTCGCTCCTCTTATAAAAAAGAATAAATCCGTCAGTCCAACTAAAGCAGAGTGGATCAACAATCCGCGTTACGGCATTGGATTAATTTATGAAGGACTATATTCTCTCAATTCCCTTTTTATTTGTTCATTATTTTGAAATAGTATTCCCTTAATTCCGTTCTTTTCTGCGCTTGCTATTTTATTTTGGCTGTCATCTATGAATAGCATTTCCTTTTTATCATATTCTGTTAATTCCTCTGATAATCTGGCAAAAAACAATGGGTTCGATTTAACCATATTGTAATCATAAGAATAAATTTGTTTAATTGCCCAACTTTTAAAATCGTATCGCTCAGAAATGTACTCAATATTTTCTCTATAATTGTCGCTTACTATGATAATATTATGTTTCTGCCTGATTAATTCAACCAACTCTCTATTCATTTGTAGGGTGTTAAATAAGGATTCTAGGAACCTGATACCGGTTAAAGTTTGATTGGTTAGTTGATTATATTCGCTTAAGAAGTCTGGAAATTTATCCTTTCCTATATTCAATTCATATCCATATTTGCTATTTAGTTTAGTGATTACTTTCCAGTTAATTATTTGGTTTGAAATTCCTGTGGACTGAAATACGACCCCGCCTAAGTCCAGCAATATAATTTTTTTCTTTTTCATTTTTCTTCCGTGACGCTAGCGTCACGTGCAGCCACGGTTGCCAGCTTTTGTCAGCAATGAACGTCATACACATTGTTGTATGCTGTGTTCTTCTATAATGCTAACCCATTTGTGATTAGTTCCATGTGTTTTTTTGATTGCATTACTAAGCCAGTTTAATCTTTTATTATCCATATTCCCTATCGTATTTAATAGGTCTTTTTCATCCTTGTTTCTATATGATTTGGACTTATATAAGAGTACTATTTCTGGACATAGAATAGGAATATTGTAACTTGTATTTTTTATTGTATTTTCTACAGGGTATTCGATTTCAAGATTTCTTCTGAACTTCCATTTTTTGTTCTCTATCTCATTTAGGAGAATCTCAATATTATTATCTTTATAAGTCCCTTGGATTTCGTGAATTGGTAATTTCAGATAAACCTCATTATTCCATTTAACTGCTTTGTCTGATTCTATATATTCCAAATCCCAGTTCTTTAAATATAATTTCATGCTTTTCTGTTCGATCCTTGGAATGGCAATCTCAATATCATCATGCTTTCTTGTTTCCTTACCTAAGAATAAATCAATTGCCCATCCTCCAGCAATCATCCAAGTTCCTTTATAGTTCTTAAGTAATTCTTTTATTTTTTTGGGCTGTTTGAATTTCATTACTCAAATTTGAATTTGCTGAGTTTCCCTTTATTACACACAACTACTTATAACACAACTTCTTTTAAATATACTCTTTCTATTACATCCTCCAATGTCTTGGCTTTCATTTCCGTTTCTTCCCATTCTCTTTTGGGGTCAGAATTGGGCAAAATGCCGCCGCCGACATAAAGTGCAAACCTGTTTTTTAAGACTTGCATACACCTTAAATTAACAAATAAATCAGTATTTTGGTGCAAATTGACCGGGCCGAGAAAACCGCAATAATAAGCTCGATTATGCAATTCCTTCTCAAGAAGAAATTGCTTGGCAGCCTCCTTGGGCATTCCACAAACGGCGGGACTAGGATGCAAATCAGACATTAACTCATAGACTTGTCCTTGTGGATTAAAGGTGAAATGGGTGCAAAGGTGCAGAACATTTCCTGCGCTAACTGTTTGAGCACCAGACTGTTCGAAAGGGATATTTTTATCTTTTAAGATTTTTTGAAAATAGCGTTCCACGATTGCCTGCTCCTCTATTTCTTTTTTGCCCCACTGCACCTTTTCCAGAGGAATGCCTAAATCTCTTTGAGTGCCTGCCAAAGCCATTGTATGCGCTAGCCCGTTTTGAGTAAACAATATTTCGGGCGAGGCCCCTAGCCAACAACCAACTCCAGCGACATTGACCAAATAAACAAAGGCTGTTGGATATGCTGCTTTTAATGCCTCAAATAATTCAAATAAATTTCCAGTGGGAATATTGATTAATTTTATTCTAGAGAGGATTAATTTTTTGAAACGATTTTTAGTAGCCCCAATGAACTGCTTGACTTTTTCCAGGTAAGTCGCTTTGGAAATAGCAGTAATGGATTTTTTATGTTCTGAATAAAAATGGATAGGGGCATTGGGGATGACTACTTCGTTTTTTATAAAAATTGCTGGATGCTGTGCAGATTTGGAAAAAGGATAAAAAACAAAGCCTTGTTTATCAAAAGTTTGACGGTCAAAATGGTGATGCCCATTATCTTTTTGTTTTATCAAAAAATGGGTGGGCGCATTTGGTAAGCGGTAAAGGGCGAAGCTCTGCTGGTATGTTAAAGAAAGCGGTGATTCCAAAGCAATTTGAATTGTATCAGTCCTATAATTCCAGAGGACGATAGCCTAAGGATAATATTACAAAAGTAGAAATTTTCAATTTTTTCTGAAAATTTTATAAACTAAACTTTAAAACTTTCTCTTTTGTTCGCTTTCTCTGAATTTTTTTTGTGGGTGTTTCTATAAATTTTTTTATAAAAAAAACGGCTCTTGGCAATTCAAACTTACATATAATTTGCTGTAAATCAGCCAATAAGGCATCTGTTTTTTCTTTTGCCCAAGCTTTATCTTCAATGATTAAGATTACCTTGTTTTCCAGTTTTTTGTCCGGTAGGCTGCTAATAAAAAAACGATTAGGGATCAATTTTTCAAGTTTTGCTTCAATCTTTTCTGGGAAAACTTTAATGCCTCCAGTGTTTATGACATTATCATAGCGACCTAACCACTCAAATTGCTTCTCATTTTTTAGATCAATAAGATCATTAGTGATCACTAATTTGTCTGCTAGTTTAGGTGCGAAAATGGTCAGGCAGCCCCTATCATCTTTCGATAAAAAAACATCGGGCAAAGCCTGAAAATAATTGGATTGTCCGGGTCCGCTTAGTTTTTTAATAGCAATGTGTGTAATGGTTTCCGTCATGCCATAGGTCGCAAAGCATTGAGTGTCAACTTTTTGCAACTGTTCTCTTAAAATGTAATCTACTTTTCCGCCACCAATTATCAATTGCTCAATCCATTTGAATTTTTGAGGACTTTGCTCAAAAGTATTGGCAACTTGCAAGGGAATCATAGCTGCAAAATGAATTTTTTCATGGATCGCTGCCATTGGGTTTCCGGTTGGCGGGCATAGTTTTAAATTTAGGCCCAAAACCATTGCACGCATCACCATCATTTTTCCTGCAATATAATCGCAAGGCAGACACAACAAGGCCGTATTGCTTCTTTTTAATTTAAAATAATTTCCCGTCATTTTTGCACTATGAATCATCTGCTTTTTCAGTAGTTGAATTTGCTTGGGCTTACCAGTAGAGCCGGAAGTTTTAACGCATATAAAATTCTTATCATCAAGCCATTCGTTCAAAAACTGATAAAAACTTTTTTTCCACTCAGGCCGTCTTTTAGGCGAACTGATTTGAGCATACAGGTCTGTTTTTGAATAATTTATTCCATTAATAGTGAGTGAATTATATGGGTTTTGAAAGGGCATAATTTAATGCTTAATGCTCAGAAGGTTTTTTGCTATTAGATTTGACAAGTCCCAGTCCCTTTCTTTTTGGTAATAAATATTACCTTTCAGTACTGTCAAAGGCGATGGAATATTATTGGTGTAAAGCTGCCCTGTTCCTAGCCCTTGTGGCATGGAATTGCCTAGCGTGGCTGTCCATTGAGCTAGGGCGTTTAAGCCAATATTGGATTCTAGTGCGGAGGTTATCCACCAAGAAATGCCCAATTCGGCGCATAGGTCTATCCACTCCTGGGTGCTTTGGTAGCCACCGATTAGGCTGGGCTTAAAGATTAGGTATTGCGGGTGAATGATTTCTAACATTTTGCGTTTTTCTCTCAATGTGAAGATGCCAATTAACTCTTCATCTAATGCAATTGGAAGGGGTGTTTGTTCGCATAATTCGGACATTCTTTGCCAATTTCCTTGCTGGATAGGCTGCTCGATGGAGTGCAAGTCAAAATCGGATAGCCGCTTTAGTTTTTCTAAGGCATTTTCGGGCGAGAATGCACCATTGGCGTCCACCCTTAACTCTATTTCTTTAGCTGAAAACTGCTGTCGAATGTATTTTAATAAAGCTAATTCTTCTTTAAAATTAATCGCTCCGATTTTTAATTTTAGGCAGTTAAAACCTGCTTGAAGTTTTTCTTTTATTTGCTGAAACATAAAACCCCTTTTGCCCATCCAGATCAGGCCATTGATCGGGATAGGCTTGGTTTTATGGGTAAAATCAGAGGGAAATAAGATTTTTGAACCTTTGTTTTCCAAATCTTTTAGAGCCATTTCTAAACCAAAATGAATAGAAGGGAAGCTTATTAAGCCTTCTTTTAGCCAGTATTCGTAATTGTTTATGTTGGTGCAAACTTCCGCTATCTTCGTTTCATATTCTGGTATATCGTCTATACTTAATCCTTTGAGCAAACTGCATTCGCCCCAAGCTGTAAAACGCTGATTTTTTGTATTTTGTAAAAAAATAAACCAGGAATCTTTTGTGGATAAAATGCCTCGGGAAGTACCACTTGGTCGCTTGAACTGCAAAGTATATTTTTGAAAACTGGCTTTTAGCATGATCCTTTTGGCTTGAAGTGTTGAATTTGGATCAAAGCTACGGTTTTGTCCATAAAAAAAGGCGATTAACCTACTAGCCAATCGCCTTTTTTATGGGCAATAATAAACCTATAAAGAAGCCCTTACCCCAAAAGCGAGCGAAAGCGTATTGATTCGGTCTTGGTTGGGTCCAATTCGATTTCCAGAGAAATGGTAATGGAAATCGGGTTGCAAGAATATACTCCATCGAGGAGATAGATAATATTCCAGTCCAGTTCCCATATTGATCGTTAGATACCGGTTTTCCTTCAAGCCATCACCAGCCAGGATACCATTATTATAATCAATGCGGCTGATTCGGGCAGTAGAGGCATTACTGCCCGTCCAACGGCCGTTGGACACTGTTTCGGCAAAGTCATATTCTGCTCGAAGAATCATATTCAAAGAAGCCCCTGCTTGGGTATAAAAATGCCACTTTCCTTTGCCTAAAATAGCGTAATTAAAGCGCAGGTTAACTGGAATAGTGGCGGTCTGAAGGGCGATATTTTTAAAATGCGTTTGTCGGATCCCTCCGTTATTGACGATCCCTCCGTGTTGCTCGATAATGTTGGGATCATATTGCTTATCGGCGTAGGCGAGTCCAGTTTCAAGCTCCCATCTGCCATACTTAAAACCAATGCTAAAACCACTTCCATATCCGAAGCCATTTTGAGTTAAAGCACTCACATTGGTCAAGGGATTTCCCGCTCTGTAAACCGCATTATGGGCGATATGGGAAACCATGCCGACCCTGATTTGAGCGGGAACTTTCATCTTTTTACAGTCCTTACAATCTAGTGGAATGATAAGTTGGGTTTCCACAAAATCAGGTTGTAAGGAAGGAATTGTATTGATCAAAGCATTGCCAGTAGTAGAATTGTGCATCGCTAGATGGCGGTGCATGTCGCTCATAATGATACTTAAACTTGTACGTTCACCGAGATTGGAGTTCAAGCTTGGAAGGCTTGCAGCAATGCCATACTTTTTCTCAATGACGGGAATAGAATTGGAAGTTTCTTTTAGGTTTAGTATCCTTTCTGTTAAAGGTGTCGGTTTGTCAGTGCTTGTTTTAATTAACTGATTATCAGCGATTGGTGGTTTGACCAAATCTTTGATACCAGTTTTGCTTTCTTTTACCTTTGGTGTTGGCTTTTGGTTATTTTTTTCTTCAAAAATAGGCTTGAATACTGGCTGGTCTTCAACGGGATTGAGCAGTGATGGAGCTTCTTTTTTGAACGTTTTTTGGTTTGTTATAAATTTAGAAGGTAGATATTGATAGAAATTTAATAATAATAATATCATCAAAGTTAATTCCATCAACTTATAGCGGTATAGCTTTTCTCTTAGAGCAAAATTTGCTGTCAGCCTAGCCAATAATTGCTGCCAATGTCGCTGTTGATAGGCAGGTTGGATATTTTTTAATTTGGAAAAGACTTGTGCATCGAATTGTGCATCTGCTCGTTCCATTTCTGTTAACACCTGAGCTATTTTATCCCAGGAGGCGGAATTTTCTGCTCCTTTTAAATTCGCTAATTTTTCCCGGACCAGTGCATCAAACGGGGCATCTTCTATGGGATGCTCCGAAGGGAGTTTATCCAATAGCTCTTCCATTTGCTGCCAGTGGGCGGCATTGTATTTTCCTTCGAGTTTCCCTAGGGAATCTTTAATCGCCTTGTCAAACTTTTTCTGCTCCATTTTCTTAAAAATACTACGCTCTTTGACGTATTTGCGTGTTTGTTAAATGTAGATTTCTTAATTGTTTAAATTTTATTGAATTTATTAGCTAGGATTTCCTTGAGTTTTGATCGAGCTTTTACCAAATTGGACCGGGAGGTGCTTTCGGTAATGCCCAAGTCACTCGCAATTTCTTTATGAGAGTATCCTTCAATAATATACAAGTTAAAGACAGTTCTATAAGCAGGTGTCAATAACTGTACCGCTTCGAGGATTTCCTTCTCTGAGCATTGACTTACTGCATCTGCATCTGGAGAACGCACATCAAAAGCCATATCCAAATCTTCTGTTCTCCTCCGAATATTTTTTCGATAATAGTCAATTGCCGTATTTACCATAATGCGGCGAATCCAGGCACTTAGGGAAGTACCCACTTGGTATTTAGAGATATTTCTAAATACTTTAATAAAGCCTTCATGTAAAATATCCAGCGCGTCTTGCTCATTATTGGAATAGCGCAGACACACCCCCATCATGCTTGGATAGTGCTCTTCATAAAGGCATTTTTGTGCCCAACGTTCGTTGCGCCTGCAGGCGTTTATAAATTCCTTTTCGCTGTATTCACGAGGCAAAGCAAAGTCCATAAAAAAGTTTGTAAGTACTTATCGGAATTAGGCCGATTAGTTACTTAGTAAAATTAGCCGTTTTTAAGTTGCTTCGCAAGCATACAAAATTTTCTGCATTCAATCCCTTCGGTAAATGAAGGAGGATGTCACCCATTCGCCAACTGTTGACCAACTTTTGTTGTTTTAAAACGGGATAGAGTGGGGGAGTGCTGCTTTGGAGCAGACAACTTTTTTACTTTTGTCTGCATTTTAGTCAATTCATTTTTGGATATTATTTAGGTAGCCTAATAAATTGAAAATCAGGATTTTAAAAAATTAATTTCCTCTTCACTAGGCTCATAACTAATGATAAATAATATTATTTGTAATGAACCTGCTGTTTTTTTAATAATTCATTAAAATTCTGGTTGATTTTAACTAAAAAATTAACATTTCTTTAAAAAGGTAGTTGCCATTTTTGATTGATTTTTGCTTATTTAGAGTTTTGACAGAAAATGAGGTGGGCAAAAAAAAGGCAGAGTGCTTGCATTAGAAAAAGTGTGAAAAAGCAAAAAAAAATCTAAGCGAGCAATTCTGCCATGACATATTAGAGATGGACATAAATCGTTCCAAATCTCTAACAAACCTAATCATGGCTCTGTCCAGTTATCAGAAAGCTGATAGTTTAGTCCAAATAAGTGACAGTCCAGTATTTCATTATCAATTCTCTAGTATATTTAAACCAATACATCATTTGGCATATACAGAGAAAGGTTATGACTACCGAAAAGCGCAAATACTTGGACAATGTTTGAAATATGCAAAGCCGCAAAAACGAGTATTGTTACACACAGATGTTACCTCTTTGATAAAGGAACATTCCCCCACATTGGAAAATCGACAGCATGTCAAAAAATCCAATAATGTAATCAAGGGGAATAAACCTTTAGGAATAGGTTACCCATTATCAAGCATCAATTTATCGGCTGAATCTAAGTGGTCTTTACCCTTACAAAGAGGTAGAGTACCTTTAGAACATACCGAAAGTAGTTATGCAGTGGAACAGATTAAGGCACTTTTGCCTACTTTGCTGCTGAGCTTGCAATATGATTTAATCATCAACACCACAGACAGTAGTTATACTCATGCAGGCTATTTAAGTCCGCTTTATGAAGAAGATAACTTAGTCTGTATCAGTCGTTTTCGCTGTGGTTCAAAAGTTTTTACATCTGCTGCCGGGGATAATCCAAGAGGAACACCAAGAGTATATGAAGACTGTTTTTATTTGAGAAATCAGACCCGAATACATAAAGGTAAAGCTCCCAAAACAGGTGAAGTTTATGAAAAAGAGCAAGTCACTATTTACGATTTACCTTGCTCAGAAGAACAACACTTTGAAACAACTACTAAAAAAGGCAGACCGATAATTATCCAGCTTTATCGATGGAACGATTTAAAAATTCGTTCCAAAAATGGTCATTGTATGAAGCATAAACCATTTGATTTAGTAGGTGTCAAAGTAGTAGATGCCGATACAGGAGCACTCGTTTTTAAAAGAGAAATGTTCTTCGGTATTTTCGGAAAAAGAAAAACCGAAATCTCTTTAGGGCAATCTTACTGGGATTATCGGCATCGCTATGATATTGAACCGTCTTTTCGGTTCAATAAGCAAAAAATGTTCTTAGATAGTTATGATTGCGAGGATGTTCAGCATTTAGATAATTTTCTACTGATTAATCAATTAGCCAATTGGTTACTTTATGTAGCATCAGATGAAGTCGAATTTATCCCCAGAAAATGGGAACGGAATAAGGCTAATCCACCACCGAAACCTGATAAATTATCTATTGCTAAAACTCGTCGCTCAGCCGAAGGACTTTTTTTAACTTTTGACAAAGCACCCTTTTTGCCAAAACCTTCAAAAAAAGGAAAAGGCAATATCAAAAAGGAGCGACCACACTTTAAAGTGGTCAAAAAAGTTAAGAAAAAGCCTCCTGATAAATGATCTTTGGCTTCTTTAAGCCAAGTCATATTAACTTTATTTTTAACAGCTCCCCACTGAAAGGAGAGGAAGTTGTCAAAACTCTAATGCTTATAAATATTCTAATAAACATGGAAACGGTTCAGAGATTTATCCTCCATCAGGAAGCTAAGCAACGGACTATCTTGCAATTTTTGCACGATTTATTGCTAGCTCATCCAGAAATTATCTGTAAAATCCGTTATAAAATTCCTTTTTATTATCGAAAAAGCTGGATTTGTTATTTAAATCCCGTGAGAAAAAAGGATGCCATAGAATTGGCTTTTGTGCGGGGAAATGAATTGTCTAATGAACAAGGACTATTAGAATCAAAAGGGCGCAAGCAAGTCTTTGGAATTACCTTTTCCAGCGTAGAAGAAATACCCCAAAGGGCACTTCTGGAACTTATTCAAGAAGCTATTTTATTGGACGAAACCGTTCCTTATGCTTCTAAAAGGAGAAAGAAAGAATGAGGTGCAACAGGTTAACCTATCACAGAAGTTCATTCTTTTGTCCAGGTGGTTCCGTCCTTTCCGTCTTTCAATTGAATTTTCAATTCTTTCAGCGTATCTCTAATGGTATCGGCACTTGCCCAGTCTTTATTTTGACGAGCATTTTGGCGCATTTTGATGACCAACTGCATTAAGCCATCTATGGTTTGGTCGGTTCCTGATTCGCCACCTGCGGTATCATCTTTTAAACCAAAAATGGTAAAAATAAAATTGTCGAAAGCCACTTTTAATGCTTTAAGGGTGGGTTCGGTTATTTGCTCAAAGGACAGATGTCCTGCTTTTAAACTATTAATTTTAGGCACTATTTCAAATAGCCTGGCTAATGCTTTAGGGCAGTTAAAATCATCGTTCATCTCCTGATAAGCTGCTTTTATTGAATCAGTGATTGTCTTATCCAGGTTGCCGGCACTACCATTTCCGGGATGGGTAAGTTCTTGTAAAACCTTGTTGGTTTCCATTAAACGGCGGTAGCCTTTTTCTGCAGCCAAGAGGGCGGCATCTGTTAAATCAAGAGTACTTCGATAATGGGATTGTAGCATAAAAAATCGAACAGCCATAGGACTATACCCTTTGGTCACATGTGAACTGTCCCCTGAAAACAACTGGGGGGGCGTGATCGTATTGCCATCGCTTTTGGACATCTTCCGGCCATTCATCAATAGCATGTTGCCATGCAGCCAATACCGAGCAGGTGCACAATGGCAAGCACCGTGATTCTGGGCAATTTCATTTTCGTGGTGAGGGAATTTTAAATCGCCACCGCCACCGTGAATATCAAACTGCTTGCCCAAATACTTAGTACTCATTACGGAACACTCCAGGTGCCAGCCAGGGAATCCGACCGACCAAGGAGAAGACCAACGCATAATGTGCTCAGGAGCTGCCTTGATCCAGATCGCAAAATCGGAAGGATGATTTTTTTCGTCCTGATTTTTCAAATCTCTGGTTTCTACCAATAGCTCTTCCAGCACCCGACCGGATAGTTTGCCATAAATATCCCCTTCTTTCGCCAGTTTTAAGGTATTAAAATAAACCGAACCATTTTTGACATAGGCGTAGCCATTATCCAGGATTTGCTGCACCATTTCAATTTGCTCCACAATATGACCGGTGGCTCTGGGTTCGATGCTTGGTTCCTGAACGTTAAATATTTTCATCATATCATGGAAACCGTTCATGTATTTCTGGACGATTTCCATAGGCTCTAATTGTTCCAAACGGGCTTTTTTAGAAATTTTATCCTCTGCTCCAATGTCAGAGTCGCCCTCCAAATGCCCTACATCTGTGATGTTGCGCACATAGCGTACTCGATAGCCCAAATATTTTAAATAGCGATAAATGACATCAAAACTAACAAAGGTTCGGCAATTGCCCAGATGCACATCACTGTAAACCGTTGGTCCACAAACGTACATGCCCACAAACCCTTCATGCAAAGGCTTAAATGTTTCTTTTTGCCGGGATAAGCTGTTATATACCTTTAATGGTCCGAGCGATTTCGGCTTATCTGCCTGGTCGGTTATTGGTTGGTCAATTAATTGTGAATTGGGCATGTCGGGTATTTTAAATGAATGGGGCTTAATGTCTGTAGCATTCGAAATTTAAGCGTGCCAAAGTAGAACTAATTGGCTGATAAAAAATACAAAACTAAAGATTCTCTCCCTCCCAAGCAAGCCTCTCTGTTTAGGTGACAAAATAGAAATGAGTTATAGGAAGTAGCTTCTTTGCTTTTTCAATACTAAATACTATGCCCTGATCGCCTCGCGTATTGCAAAACGGAATTTCTTATATTCTAAACTGTTTATTCGGATAAACTTAATCCTGGCAGGATTTTTACTTCGGTGTGCATTGCTGGCAAGAGGAAAGATAAAAAGAATAATCAGAGAACCACTGGTAGATTAACAAAAAATGGAAATTTCACACTTATTAAAAAGCGTTAATATAAAATATCGAACGAAGTCAAAATAAATCTAAAATAGAGACTTTTTATGAAAAATGACTTTGTATTTAATAAGAACAGAGAATTTTTATTCCTTTTTTGTAAACTACTATCTATTTTCAAATATCCGACCTAATTTTGCTCCCAATAATTTAGAACCTTCAGATACATAGGGATATATTTAAAATCACTTAGAACCTTTAGAATTCGTTTCTGGTTCATTCTTTTTATTAAAAATAAAATAGTTAAAAAATGAAAGAAGTGAAATGGGAAGGAGTCTATCCGGCCGTCACAACGAAATTTGATGCAAATGGAGGGTTGGATATTCCTGCTTTTTTAAAAAACATTCAGGTGCAAATAGAAGCTGGAATTGATGGGATCATCATTGGTGGGTCTTTGGGGGAAAGCAGTACGCTCAACCACGAGGAAAGGCTGGAACTTTTAAGGGCTACTTTGGATCATGCACAAGGAAGAATTGATATTGTTTTAAATGTTGCAGAAGGAGCAACTCGGTCTGCTATTCAATTAGCCCAGAAAGCACAAAGCGTTGGAGCAGATGGCATTATGTTACTTCCTCCGATGATGTACAAACCTACAGACAGAGAAACAATAGACTATTTCAAAACAGTTGCACTCAATATAGATTTACCCATTTTGGTTTATAATAATCCCGTGGATTATAAGGTCGAGATTACGCTGGATATGTTCGAGGAATTTGTGCCGTTGGACAATATTCAAGCAGTAAAAGAAAGCACTCGCGATATTTCTAATGTAACGCGAATGAAGAATCGTTTTGGAGATCGCTTTAAAATTCTTTGTGGTGTGGATACCCTAGCAATGGAAGAATTACTAATGGGAGCAGACGGCTGGGTGGCTGGATTGGTAGATGCCTTTCCAGCAGAAACGGTTGCCATTTACAGATTAGTAAAAGCAGGACGCATCGACGAAGCCTTAAAAATATATCGCTGGTTCTTGCCCATATTGGAATTGGATATTAGTCCACAATTGGTGCAAAATATCAAACTGGCAGAAGTGATGACGGGTATCGGCACAGAATATGTGCGTCCGCCTCGACAGCTATTACAAGGGGCAGAACGAGAAAGGGTTCTTAATATACTAAAAAAAGGACTAGCAAATCGCCCCGTATTACCAGATTATCTAGCTATTGTTTAGAACGATCTTGACTGACTAAATTGTTTTTAATTCATAGGTAAGGCCATTTCCAAAACACCTTACCCCTAAGCACCTAAAGTCTTTTGCCAGACAAAATTATTTAGAACCTTGTGCTAAATAAAGCCAAAGAAAAATTGAAAAAGAATGATTCAAAAAAACATAATAGGCTACGAGCTTTCCGCCAAAGGAAAGCAGTTAATTCAGGCTAGCAACCCCACAGATAACAGCATATTAGAAGAAACATTTAATGCAGCAACATCCGAAGAGGTGGATCAAGCCGCTAGTAAAGCTGCTCAGGCATGGAAAGTGTATCGACATTTTTCCGGTAAACGCAAAGCTAGTTTTTTGAGAGCGATTGCCACCCAAATCGAAGACCTAGGCACAAAACTGGTTCAGCGAGTCATGCAGGAAAGCGGATTACCAGAAGGTAGAGTGATTGGCGAAAGAGGCAGAACCTGCAACCAGCTCCGGCTTTTTGCCGATTTGGTAGAAGAAGGGCATTGGGTTCGTGCTATTATTGATACGGCTGTGCCGGATCGAGAACCAATCCCTCGGCCGGACATTAGAAATATGTTGCAAGCAATAGGACCAATTGTGGTTTTTACAGCTAGTAATTTCCCATTGGCTTTTTCTACGGCGGGAGGAGATACAGCAGCAGCCCTAGCAGCAGGTTGCCCTGTAATTATAAAATCACATGAATCGCATTTGGGCACCAATGCTTTGGTCGCAGAAGCGATTCAAAAAGCAGCACAACAAACAGGAATGCCCGATGGTGTTTTTTCTTCGCTAAACGCCAAAGGCTATACAGTAGGCACGGCTTTGGTGCAGCACCCCCTGGTTAAAGGAGTTGCCTTTACGGGTTCTTTGAGAGGAGGTATGGCTTTGTACCGAGCAGCATCGCAACGCGAAGATCCCATTCCTGTATTTGCCGAAATGGGTAGCACGAATCCAATCTTTTTATTACCAGAGATATTAAAAAATCAAGAGGCTTCGCTAGCGACAAAAATTGCCAATTCTGTCAATCTAGGTGCAGGCCAATTTTGTACTAATCCGGGTTTATTGATTGTTTTAGAAAGCGAGCAAACAGCTATTTTTATCCATGAGTTAAAGCGAGCGTTTGCAGATTTAGAACCCGCCACGATGCTCAATGCTTCTATTCATCAGCATTTTGAGAAAAACAAACAAAAATGCCTTGCTTTTTCGGAAGTGAAAAAGGAGTTTGCTTATGCGAATGGAACTTCTCAAGGCTTAAAAGCTTATCCAACTATGGCTTCTGTCACTGCTGCGGATTTTCTGAAAAAAGCAACCTTGCAAGAAGAAGTATTTGGCCCATTTACCCTGCTCATTCGCTGTAAAGACGAAGCGGAAATGCTGGCAGTGGCACAACAATTACCTGGACAACTCACGGCTACGATCACGGGAACAGATGCAGAACTTATCGAGTGGGAAAATTTGCAGGAAATTTTACAAGAAAAAGTAGGCCGGCTCATTTTTAATGGCCTGCCCACAGGCGTTGAAGTTTGTCATGCTATGAATCATGGAGGGCCTTTTCCAGCTACCACTGACGGGCGATTTACTTCTGTTGGAACGGGAGCGATCACACGTTTTGCCAGACCGATAGCTTTTCAGGATTGCCCAGATGCCTTACTGCCAGGTGCTTTAAAAGCTAGTAATCCCTTGAATATTTGGCGATTAGTTAATGGCAAGTATTCCCAATCATGAGGAAAACCTTTTTTTGTGTAGATGCCCATGCTTGCGGGAACCCTGTTCGACTAGTCGCTGGTGGCGGTCCTAATTTAGAAGGTGCAAATATAGGCGAAAAGCGATTGCACTTCCTACGAGAATACGACTGGATAAGAAGAGGACTGATGTTCGAGCCTCGGGGTCACGATATGATGTCTGGTAGTATTCTTTATCCGCCTTCTGATGAGCAAAACGATATGGGCATTCTTTTTATAGAAACGAGCGGCTGCCTCCCTATGTGTGGGCATGGAACTATTGGGACAGTTACTATTGCATTAGAAGAAGGGTTGATACGGCCTAAGCAAAAAGGCAAATTGCGCTTGGAAACCCCTGCTGGGCTGGTACTGGTGGAGTATGAAGAAAAAAACAGAAAAATCCATTCCGTTAAACTGACCAATGTTCCTTCTTTTTTATACAAAGAAAATTTGGAAGCGGACTGTCCAGATTTGGGAATATTGAAAGTGGATGTTGCTTATGGGGGCAATTTTTATGCAATCGTGGATCCACAGGAAAACTTTAGCGGTATTCAGGATTATACAGCAGGTGATTTAATTCGCTGGAGCCCTGCCGTCCGCCAACATTTGAATGAAAAATACACTTTTGAACATCCAATTGATAAAAAGATAAAGGGTTTAAGCCATTTGCTTTGGACAGGAAAGACGTTGTCACCGGAAGCAGATGCGCGAAATGCCGTTTTTTATGGAGATAAAGCCATAGATCGCTCTCCTTGTGGCACTGGCACTTCTGCGCGCATGGCACAATGGGTGGCGAAGGGTAAATTAAAAGTAGGGGATACTTTTGTTCACGAAAGTTTTATTGGGAGCCAATTTATCGGAAAGGTAGAAGCAGCCACTATTTGTGGAGCGTATGAAGCTATTATTCCAAGCATTCAGGGTTGGGCAAAAATTATAGGCTACAACCACATTATTATTGATGACGAAGACGATCCTTATGCTTTTGGTTTTCAAGTAATTTAGTATGACAATCCATATTATTGGTGGGGGTATTATTGGTCTATGCACTGCTTGGTATTTGCGCCAGGAAGGTTATGAGGTAGTAGTAATAGATCAAACAGATTTAACAGACGGCACTTCTCACGGAAACGCTGGAATGATTGTTCCCAGCCACTTTATGCCTTTGGCCACTCCTGGTGTAATTGCCAAAGGAATGCGCTGGATGTTCAATTCTAAAAGCCCCTTTTTTATCAAACCACGCCTTAGCCTGGATTTGTTGCAATGGCTTTGGCAGTTTTATCGCTCTTGCTCTGCTCAAAAGGTGCAGGAAGCTATTCCGCTTTTGCGAGACTATAATGAGTGGAGCAAACAATTGTACAAAGAACTAGCAGCAACAGAAAACTTTCAGTTCTGTTTTGAAGAAAAAGGCTTATTGATGCTTTTTAAAAATACCAAAGCTGAAAAAGAAGAAAAAGCAATAGCCGAACAAGCGCATGAACTGGGTATAGACGCTCAAGTATTAAGTGCAACTGAAGTGCAGCAATTGGAAAGTGACATTGGATTGGATATACTTGGCGGGATATATTATCCAGGAGACGCCCATTTATACCCCAATTTATTTATGCAGCAAATGGCCCAACAATTGCGTTATCAAGGCGTGCAATTTTTAACTGGGCAGGCGGTCACACAATTTAAAACAAACAAAGGAGGCATTTCTCAACTTGTATTGTCGAACCAACAAAAAATAGCTGTAGAAAAAGTCCTATTAGCTACAGGAAGTTGGTCGGCAAAATTGCTAAAACCGTTGGGCTTAAAAATGCTTTTACAGGACGGAAAGGGCTATTCCATTACTTTGTCCAAACCTCCCCTGCGGCCCTCTATTCCAACCATCCTCACCGAAGCCAAAGTGGCCATTACCCCTATGGGGACAGATTTGCGGATAGGTGGCACACTGGAAATTAGCAATTTTTCTAGCCGAATTAATCAAAGCCGGCTAACAGGTATATTAGAAAGTATTCCCCACTATTATCCCAATTTAAAAATCGAAACCCCTAATCTAAAGGAGGTTTGGCATGGCTTTCGACCCTGTACGCCCGATGGATTGCCCTATATCGGTTATAGTCCTAAATATAACAACTTGCTTCTTGCCACTGGACATGCCATGATGGGCATGAGTTTGGGTCCTGCGACCGGAAAACTGCTTGCCCAAATAATCGCGGATAAAAAAACAAGCCTTCCAATTGACGCTTTTCGAGTAGAGAGGTTCTGAGTTTAAAGCAGATTTAGGGGGATCGAAATAAGGTCTTTGCACCATTTCTCCTAGTTCCCTAAATTAAGCCCCTTGACTTCAATTCCAAATACTTATTGATTGTATTGATTGAAAGGTCTTCTGGTTTGGTGAGGACAGACTGGATACCGTATTGCCTTAAAACCTGAACTATCTGCTGTTTTTCATTTAAAAACTTGCGAGCGATGGTTTGAAAATAAATTCCTTCGGTATTGGAAACTTCTCGTTCTACAAATTCTTTTATTTCTGTATTTTCAAAAATGATGACGACCAATAAATGCAATTTGCCGATTTTCCTTAAAATGGGCAGCACCCTTTCCAAGTTATAGATGCTTTCAAAATTGGTATATAAAAGCAATAAACTTCTTCGGTTAATCAGTTTTCGGGTTATGTGGTATAATAGTTCATAATCTGCCTCCAATTTGCCCGATTTCTCTTTGTATAAAGCATTTAGTATTTTATTTAGCTGGGTTGGTTTTTTATCGGCTTTGATAATTGTTCCAATTTTATCAGAAAAAGTAATTAACCCCGCCCGGTCATACTTTTTTAAAATAATATTGGAAATCGCCAAGCTGGTATTGACGGCATAGTCCATTAAGCTCATGCCGTGGAAAGGCATTTTCATATTTCTGCTTTTATCAATCAAGGAATAGACCTGCTGCGCCCGCTCATCTTCGTATTGATTGACCATTAAAGCTCCTTTTCGACTGCTTGCTTTCCAGTTGATGCTTCGATAATCATCGCCCCGAACGTAATTTTTGATTTGCTCAAATTCGTAACTATGCCCCAGTTTTCTTACCTTTTTGATGCCTTCCTGAAAAGATAGGCGGGACAATGCTTTCAGTTCCATTGCACGCATTTGGATAATAGAGGGATAAACGGGAACGGTTTCTATAGCGGCTCCTTGTATTTTTCTTTGGACAAACCCGATGAAAGTTTCTATAAAAAGGTTGGTATATCCAAACTCATATTCGCCGCGGCTTATAGGTGTCAATTGATAAGAAATAATTTTTTCTTCTCTTTTTTTTAGATGTTGTTGTATTTCAAAATCCCGTTTTTGAAACTGAAAAGGCAGCTCTTCGATGATGGTTGTTTTTAGGGGGAGATTAGACCGATTTTGTAGCTCCAAGATGATTTTGTTAGGATCGCCGAGAGAAAGCAATTTGGGCAATTTTCGTCCGCATTGAATAGCTGTATTTCTATGGAATAATAAAGAAACATCTAATATAAAAATAATCCCTCCAAGCACGAGTAATGTCTGTGTTACTGGAAACAAAAAAGGAAACCGAAAGCTCAAACAAAATAAGACCACTAAAGCTCCAAAGCTCCAAAAAAAGCGACTGCTTAAGTAAATGTTTTTGATCAATTTACAGGATTTAAAGGGCAATGAATCTATTTAATCTGAGCTATTTGGTTATTACGCTATTCTATACTTTTTCGCTGCGGTCCTTTGGTATCTCCCAAGTACTGCATTTTAGCCAAATTGGTCTGATATTCTACTGGATTCATGCCACTGCTTAAAGCGTCAGCGGTAAAGAGTACAAAACTTTTTATGTCCGCTATATCTTCTTTGGAAAGATAGGCTCCAAAATTGGGCATCCCTTCGGAGGCTAATAAGCCATTTAAAATAATCTCTTCATAATTGTTAAAAATGCCATTTGAAGATCGCGTCAAGTCAGGAATTGCCCCTCCCCCTTGTCCGGTGGTCAGGTGACATCCGATGCAATATCGAGCAAATAAATCAAACCCATAACCAATATTTTCTGGCGGTGCATCTGTTTTTAATGTGGTGAAATTGGCTGCTAGTGGGGGTAATTTTTTCGGCGGCGTAGCTTTGCCGCCCAGTTTAAAAGTATAAAAAGTGCCAGGATGTATTCGATCAAAGGCTTTATAGGCTTGCCCCCTAAATCCGCCCCATCCAACGGGAATTGTAATATACTGCTCTCCGTCCACCATATAAGTGATTGGAGCCGCAATGGAGCCAGCGCGAATATCAAAATCCCAAAGTACGGCTCCTGTTGAAGCATCTCTAGCAGAAAACTTACCTTCTCCGTCTCCTTGAAAAACCAAACCAGTAGCCGTGGACAAAATTCCTCCATTATGACTCAATACCTGATCAACGCCCCATACTTCTTTTTGCTGAACAGGATCCCAAGCAATTAGGCGGCCAGATTGGGTGCCTGGTAGCGGAGCGTTTGGATTAGGATCAAAAACCGGAGGAATATAGAGCTTGGATGCCATGCTTATATTGGCTCCCAAGCCCCCGCCGAGTCCTTTATCCGAACCAAAGCCAATATTGGGATTGTGATAAAAACCTCCTGCTTCCCGAAGAGTAGGAATATACACCAAGCCTGTTTTGCGATTGTAAGACATGGGGTGATAGCTGTGCGCACCATTAGAACCAGGCGTTATCCAATGCACCTTGCCATCGGTATATCTGGCATCTGCTGTTTCTATTGGACGGCCGTTTTCATTTAATCCGGTAGCCCAACTTGTATAAGAATAGGCTTTTCCAGATATAAATTCACCCGTTAAGCGATCCAATACATAAAAAAAGCCGTTTTTGGGAGCCTGCATAATAACTTGTCTCATATTTCCGTCTATTTCCAAATCTGCGAGTATCAGAGGCTGGGTAGCAGTATAGTCCCAGGAATCACCAGGGGTCGTTTGAAAATGCCATTTATAAGCACCATTGTCTGCGTCTAGAGCAACGATGCTGGATAGGTATAAATTATCGCCTCCTTCGGGGCTTCTAATTTGCCGATCCCAGTGCGTTCCATTTCCTACGCCAATATAAATGGTATTTAGTTTGGGGTCATAGACGATAGCATCCCAAACCGTTCCGCCACCACCTTGCTTCCACCATTCTCCCGTCCAGGTTTTTGCTGCTGCCTCCAAATCGGAATGCTCAAAAGGTTGAGTAGGATCGCCAGGGACGGTGTAGAATCGCCACACTTGTTTACCCGTCATTGCATCATACGCCGTGACATAACCCCTGGCATCCATTTCCGCCCCCCCATTACCAATTAAGACCTTTCCATTGGCAATTCTAGGTGCGCCGGTAATAGAATATTTGCTACCTTCGGGAATGGTCAAGGTTTCCCAATTCACGGAACCATCCACAGCATTTAACGAAATCAATCGCCCGTCTAAGGTGCCAAAAATAACGGTTCCTTTGTATAAAGCGGCTCCTCTGTTGACTACCCCACAGCAAAGTTTTGTGGCTGTTTCTTTAGGTACTTTCGGGTCGTATTCCCAAATTAAAGTGCCTTTTCTAGCATCAATTGCATAGACAACAGACCAAGGTCCCGTCGCATACATAATGCCATCCACGACAAGGGGCATGGCTTCAATCCCACGCTTTGTGCCTACTTCCAAAGCCCAGGCCAAGCCCAGGTTTTTAACCGTTTCTTTATTAATTTGATTTAGTTCGGAATAGTGTTCCTCTTGGTAATTTCCGCCATAAGTTAGCCAGTTTTCCTGATTGGCATCTGCATTGGCAAGAGCGGCATCATCTATTTTGTCAGTAACATTGCGGATATGCTCTGGCGAGCCTTTTTCATATTGAGGTGCTTGTTGGCATTGCCAAAGACCAATCGTCAGGCAACATAAGGAAAAGAGTAATTTGACGGTTCTTTTTTTCATTTTTCGTTTGTTTTGAAATTTTTGGTGCGAGTATTAAAAATCGAATTTAGCGAATAATTTTTTAATAACCAAAGCCATTTTCTTGCCCCCCTCGTTAGCGATTTTTAGTATCTCTTCTAGCGAAACTGATTTGATTGTTTCAGTGGGATAGCATTTATTAGAAACAACGGAAACAACAAAAATTGGCAAGTCTATGTGTTTTGCTACGATGACTTCTGGGACGGTGGACATACCCACTACATCTCCACCAATTCTATGTAAAAACTGATACTCTGCGGGAGTTTCCAGGTTGGGGCCTTGCAAAGCAACATAGACGCCTTCATGTGCTCTAATGCCATTTTCATTGGCAATTTCTAATGCTTTTTGATTTAAAATCCGATCGTAAACTTGGAGCATTTCGGGAAATCGAGGCCCTAGCCTTTCATCATTTGCGCCTCTCAAAGGGTTTTCTGGTTGCAGATTAATATGGTCTTTTATAAAAACCAGATCACCTGGAAAAATGTGCGGGTTGGTACTACCAGAGATATTGGAAATAAACAGTCGCTTAATGCCCAAAAATTTTAAAACTCTAACGGGAAAGGTCACTTGTTTCATCGAATAGCCTTCATAATAGTGAAACCTCCCTGCCATCACGACCACTTTGCGCCCTTCTAAATAACCAACTATCAATTTCCCTTTGTGGGTCTGTACCGTAGAAACTGAAAAATGAGGAATATCTTTGTAGGCGATGATAGCAACTGCTTCTATTTCGTCCACCAAATTCCCTAGTCCTGTTCCTAAAATAATTCCAAATTGAGGCTCAAATGTTGTAATATTCCGAATATATTGGACGGTTTCTTGAATTTGCTCGTGTAACATTAGTTTGGCGATTAGTGATTTAGTGGCTAATGTTTTGTCAAAGAAGAAATGAAGGGCAAAGTTTTTTCAATTTCACCCTTGTTCCCTTTTTAGTAAATTGCTCGATAATGGCAAGTATCCAGTAAAGTTAAGAATAACTCACAACAGAAAACCTTGCTTTGGGGCTTTCTGCACATCCTAGTACTTTGTAAACTAAATTTCTTACGGCAACTGCAAGAAAAAAGGGCGGTCGCAAAGTGAACTTGCCAAGCGTATTGAAGTATCCCGTGAGATTGTCGGACGCTATGAAAGAAACGATGCTGTGCCGTCCATTGACATTGCCAAGCGTATGGCGGATGCCTTCGAGGTAAGCCTTGATTATCTGGTGGGCAGTTCGGAAGAAAAAATAGACAGGACGACACTCAACCGTGTCCTTGAGATTAATAAACTGCAGCCGAAGGATAGGGAAATGGTCTTTACTTTTTTGGATGCTTTTATCGCCAAAAGGAAACTTCAGAGCATAATGTAAAAGCCCCATCCAGCGGACGGGTTTTTTGGCTTGACTTGGCAGAAGAAAAGCGGTAAGAAACCTAGCATTCCTTACCGCTTTTTATAGTTCTACATGTTGAAAACATGAACCATACTGGTTTTAAGAAAAATTCTTAAAACATCGATACAACATTTTTACTCTTCCTACATCGGGATAGTAGGTTATCAAAGTTATCAATTCTTCCTTAGCATATAGTTTTGGTCTTTACCTGATATTTTTTTTACTATCAGTTTCGAATCCGAATTTTTAATCTCAAAACATTCAGCTTCATTACTATTGACAAAACCTATATATTCACAACTAATTAATTTTTCTTCAACTACCTTATCTCCCTTTACAAAGGCTAATAAGGTTTCCCCTTCTTCTACATAGCTATATTGTGAATCAAATCCAATAGTACTTGACAATTCTTGTTCAAAGCCATACGGTCCACAGATGTATAAGATATCCCATTCAAATTCAAAAACTTGGCTTAAATCTAAAACAATTTCCTCTCTTGGAGTCTGTTTGTATTTTTCTTTAATAATTGAAGTAATTTGAGTGCAATAATTACCGCTACAAGATTGTAAGAGAAATAATATCAGAGACACAATTGAGCAATAGTATGGCAACTTTTCAAAATATGTAAAGGTTATACTATTCTTTATTAATTTCTTCTTGTTCTTCTTTTGTAAATCCATTATCATTCAATGTTTTAAAATGATTTAGAGCTGTATTATACTCTTTATCTGAAAGTTTAGTTTTGCTAATGGTAATATTGCCATCTTTATCTGTAGATGCAGTCCATAATCCACTATTTTTGAACTTAGACAATGCTAGCCCTGCTAGTTCTTTTATTGTAGCATTAGGATTTGCTTTTCCTATACCAAAACCTATTTCATTATTTAGAACATCTACAATATGGTCTGCCAGTTTTAATCCTTCACTACCCTTGCCATTAAAATCTTTTGAAAAATCTACAGATTGGGTTTCCATCAAACCTACCCCCTCATGAGCATTTGTAGCTCTTCTTGATATTCCTTCACTAAATTCCGACCTTATTGAAGAAGACCAAATAGCATGTCTTAAAGCATTAGACTTTGTGCCTATTGCTTTACTCGTATTTGTACTTTCAGCAAAATGCCTAGCAAATCTTCCTGATATACCAGTTATATCTGTAGAACCTCTCCCCCCTGTGCCAATCTTACTAGCTGTTTGTGGATGCCTAATAGCAAAACCAATACTTCTTGCATTGGTACGCCATTTAGGCATTGCATTAATCCTTTCTTGACCATTTACTTTCCACCTTTGTAACCCATGTAAATCAATACTACCAACAGGCTCATTTTCGGCATAATTGTAAGTACTTACCCAAGGAAACTGGTCAGAAATAGGGTCAACGCCTGTAAACCTCTGCCCTCAGAAGGCATCATAAAGATACTGCTTATGATGAAAAAACGCATCTTGGAAGTGTCCAAGTTTGACGAGACCGACCGACTGCACATCTTTTCGGTCATTGATGCTTTTATCGCCAAAAGGAAAATTCAGAGCATAATGTAAAAAGCCCCTGCAACTTGCAGAGGCTTTTTATATCATAAAATTTTACTTTTGAGATAGTTTATAGATATTATATATTGAGTAATTTCCTGCCTGAACAACATCACCACTTTCTACTAAAAAAGCGACTACTTCTTTAATTTCTTCCTCAGAAAAATCATCCATCTTTGCCTGACCTAAATTGTCAAAATATCTCTGATAAATTTCGTTTCTTGAAAGCTTTTTCAATTCTTTATACATCTTCCCTTTTATAATATACTCAGAAAGAGAACTATTTTTTAAAACCTTGGGTAACTTCCCTGAGTGTAATCTATTTTCTAAAGTATCTACAAATTCTGTGTGTCTTTCTAACTCAGGATAATATACCCAATGAAACTCTAAGTTAGTCATCAAAATTTTTTCATCTTTATTTTTGTTAAAAACAACATATGCAGATAGTTCATCTTTGGTTAAACTCAGAATGGACTCTACAGGCTGTTTGTTAATCATTCCATTTTTTTGATGGACTGCACAAGATAATAGTACAATCATTGCTGAAAGCATTAATATATTGTAACTATTCAGCAATAAAGATTGCTAATTAAATTTTGAGGAATAGCATTATTGGTAAACAAGCTACGGATTGCATCAAAAGCATTAACCCCTTGTTTACGAGCTGTACCGATGTAAGAGCGAATTCTAGCAAAATATTTAGCACCATTGATACTTCTAAAACAACCCGAAATTTTAAGTTTGACTTTCATCATTCTTAAATCTCGTTCAGAAAAGTTGTTATCGAATGGTACTTTAAAATTGTAAAAGAATCGCAAAATATCATCAGCAAATCCCTTTAATCGTTCCAGTAGGTTTCGAGGTTTGGATTTAGCTTTTCGACCTCTTTTCTTAACTGGTGGCGCATTGGGTAAAGGATTTTGAGCTAAGCCTTGGAAAATAATGGCATCATATTGATTCCGATACTTTTTCAAAGTCGCTTCTGAAAATCCTGTTTTTCCCTGAAGCAAAGCTTTGTGTTTAGCCTGTTTCATTTTGAGCAAAAGATTGACTAAATCTTCGGTCCAATCTTGGGAAAATCGTTCTTTGATAAAAATGAGTTCTCGAAGAATATGGGCATTACATAATGCGTGCTGACATTGATATTGGTAATAAGACTTCCAAAAATCATGGACAGCAATACCATTAAAATTGGGTAAAATGCCTATATCGTTCATGGCATCACTCCCTCTTTTGGGATGTACTTGGTAATGTACACAACTATCCGTGGAACAGCTATGTAACCAATGCAGCTTAGCAATTACCCTCAGACCTGTTTCGTCGAAGCCTGCTAAGGTAGCGGCACATAGAAACAATTCTAAGTTTTGCTCAAAATCTTCTAGTGCTTCATAAGCCTTGCTGCGAATATTGTATAAGGTACCTTGACTGATAGTATGTTCAAATAAATCTGATACCAATTGAGCACTTCGCTCATAAGGTAAGAGTTGATAATCCTGCAAGTAGGTCATCAATGTTTTGATATTGGGACCATATTGTACATAGTGACTAGCATAATCAGGCATCAAGCCAACATTTCGGCAACCGCAAGTACAAACTTTTACTTCTGATTGATGCTCGCTTATCAACATCCGCAGAAGCGGAATATCATAAACTTGATGTTTGATTAAACCTATTACCAATTGGTCGCTCAAATCTTGATGACAATTTGAACAACTTTCAACCTTATGCAAAATCGTTTGGTCAGGACTTTCAACCACTTTTAGGTTATGTCCTTTATGATCTCGTTGACCGCCGACTTTTCGATTGGTCTTCTTGCGTAAACTCTTTGGCGATGGTTTCTTATAACCATCAGAAGAAGGTGGTTTGCTACTATTGGTACTATTTTTTGCTAGTTGGTCTTCGAGTTCTTTGATGCGTCCCTCCAGTTGTTGAATCTTTGATTCGTATATCAGGGCTATTGCTTGTACTACCGCCTGACTCTCAGGTGGCAACGTCTTGATTAAATCTTGTATCTCTGGTGGTAGAAGCATCCCACAAAATAAAAATTTTATTTTATTCGCACCTTTGGTGCTGAATAGTTACAATATATTTTTCATTTCTTTTTAAGATTATTATACTGAGATGTAGGAGTTAAATAAGGCGTAATATCTTTTCTCCCTCTGGCAAATTTTGTTCTCGGTCCTTTGCCTTGTTTTTCTCTAATGACATTTTGGAAATTAATACCATCAATTTCTTCATTTGGCACCCTATTAGGAGTGTATCCTTTCCCTGTCAAGCCGTGTTTGCGATTGTAGGCATGTTTAAGTTCGTGACCCAAAATTTCTTCATTGGTCAATGTTTCATCATTTGCTCCTGCCTTGTCCATGTCAGGAACAAATTTGGTAAGACTTCCTTTTGGATTATCTGACTCTCGGCTTCGAACATTATAGCTTTCATCTCTCTGATATTCTGTCCCGTCCATTAAAAAGTCAAAGTTATTGATGCTATGTTTCTCCGAACCCGTTACCAAATCATCAACAACACTATTAACCCTATCATCTAATTGCTGGAGATTATCCAAAGTATTTTTGACACCTAAGATAAATTCGTTATCACCACTATATTCCTGCCCATCAGATGTATTATATAATTTTCCATCCTCCCCATATCTCACACTAATAGACGAAGAATTTTTGTCAGCACGGTAAGTAATAATGATATCTTCCGGTGCCATTCCAGTCGGGTCGGTAAATCTGATAGGGTTGTTGAAGCTGTAAGAGTATGGCGACCAAGCTGCAAAATCTGCTGCGAGGGGGTCCACGCCCGTAAACCGCCCCACCGCTGCATCATACACCCTCGCCCCATAAAAATACACATTCAAGCCAAAGTCGGTGTCTAGTTCTTTACCGTTGTATAAATATTTATTCTCCCTACCTTTATTTTGCAACCAATCACCTTGCATCTGCAAGCCAAAAGGATAATAATGGTTTTCCTCCAATATCTTTGCCACCCCACTACTATCCATAAAGGTAACTCGATTATTCCCTAAATGGTCGGATAAGACATATTCATAACGACTGCTTGCCCCTTCAAAGTATAGTCTTCCTTCTGAATGATAAATGGCATCAATGACTTGATTTTTATACTCAATGCCTCCTATATAATCATGCGTAGAAGTAATGTTAAACTACAAGATATGATTATAATAAACAAACCTTATCTGCTTTTATTTTTGACAGACTTGCGCCTTGTGACTATGAAATGATTGGATTTATTAGCCTTTTGTGGTATTTTTGGTAGTGATTTAGAATGTATGATTTGAGAAAAAACTCAATGAGGACGAACTTTGATGAATGCAAAAAATAAAAGTCAAAGTCCAATGTCCTCATTGCGAAAGCCCTAATGTCGTTAAAAATGGCATAAAAAGCACAGGTAAACAAAATTTTCTGTGCAAGGACTGTCGCAAACAATTTCAATTCGTCTATCAGAATAATGGAGCCAATCCAGTTATTCAAAAACAAATTATTAGTTCTTTAATTCATGGTAGTGGTATCCGAGATTGTTCTACTGTATTTAAAGTGAGTCAAAGTAGCGTACTTCATCGAATAAAAACAGTAGGGGAATCTATCAAAATAAAACCTTCGAAAAAGCATTATCATAAGGTTTTAATTGACGAAATGTATTCATTTGTCCACCATAGAGGCAAGAAGGTCTGGATTTTCTATGCTTATGCACCAGAAACTAAAGAAATCCTAGCTTTTACGATGGGTAAAAGAACGATTCGCCAAGTTCGATTTTTACTGCTAAAAATCAAGCACCTTAACATCAAAATAGATTATTGGTGTACGGATGCTTTTGAAGGATTTAAAACTGTTCTCAAATGGTATAAGCACCTTATTGGAAAACAGTATACCAAAGCTATTGAAGGGAGAAATACTTGCATTAGGGCAAGAATAGCTCGATTTCAAAGGCGTTCTACCAAATTTTCAAAGAAACTATTTTTCCAATGGAATTTATTTATGATTTTCGTCCATTGGTTAAATTCTCAACCATCATACATTTAAATGCACAACCGTATTTTTGAAGCTATAAAATATAATTATTTATGGACACTTTTGGCGAGAACTTAAAGACGGTGAGAACCGAAAAGAATATATCACAAGGCAAGCTGGCGGAACTGATAGGCATTCATTCCACCCACGTTTCCCGTTACGAACGCAACCTGACAATGCCCTCTGTGGATGTGGTCAAAAAATTTGCGGACGTGCTGGACGTGTCTGCTGACAGGCTGATTTACGGCTCGAAAGAAGATAAGGCAAAGAGCCGCATTACTGATGTGGAACTGCTCTCGATGTTCTCCAAAGCGCAGAACCTCGAACCCAATGACCTTGATTGTATCAAGACTTTTCTAAAGGCGTTTATTTTTCAGAAGGATATGCAACGGCAACTGGTGCAATGAAAAAAGCCCCTGCGATGTGCAGAGGCTTTCCTAATCATCTAAGTCTTAAAGGAATTTTTATTAAATATTTACTCCCCTTATTCAAAGTAACATTTTCGTCCCTTACAAAAGTTAGCCCTGAAAGATAATCCTTAAATAGTGGCAAGAATTTTCGTACATCGTCAGGGTACTCCTTTTCCTCCAAAAGAATTGGCGAATATTTATAATACCTTAATTCTTCTGAATTATCCCCTGATAATTTTAGAAAAGTCAAGTTGAATCCTTCCGACATTCCTGCATTTGATAGAAACACCTCTATTACTGCATTTCCAGTTCTCCCTTTTGACAGCGATTCTGGCAATGTAAAATCAGGATTATGACCTTCAACATTGTAAGGCATTGGTGATGATAAATATGTATCATCTGATTTATAATTCTTATTATTTTTATTTTGTCCTTGGCAACCATTTGTTACAATTACAAACGATATAAGGACATACATTACTTTACTTTTCATTTTTATCTATTTAAATGCTGGAAGGAATTTGGCTATTGGAGGTTTAGGGAATGTGCTGATTGTTCGCTTCGTTCTGTTGTACAACCCTGTTGCATTCTTACTGCTAAATTTAAAAAATATGTTTGCTGATATATAATCAGCGTCATTAAAACCATTGTACAACAAGTTGCTATGAGCGGCATCATACTTCATCCCATATTTATTTGTTGAAGAACTTGAACCAAAAGGTACGCCAGCTTGAAGAGTTACAACATCTTGAAATAGATAAGCACCTACTTCCCCTGCAGTAGTGGCAGGATTTAACCCTGATTCAATCTGATACCCGTGAAATAATTCGTGTGCAATTGTACCCACATCACTTGAAGCTCCAGCTTCGATTGTTCCTCCTCCGTTTTCCCCTCGTCTAAACCTTACGCCTTCAACAGGATTTCCATTCTTGTCAGTAGACACTACGTTGGCAAACGAGTAATTATTTTCAGATGCCACCAAAGACCCAAGTACTTCAGCACCCGCTTCGCTGGTGTTCATTGTATTTAGAGAATTGATAACTCCTTGTGCAAACTTATTATCTCCTGTGTACTCCATTCCTGGAGTATAATTTATGAATTCATTGCCTACTGCCACCCGTACAGTATCACCTTGTGGGTCGATGTTTCTGATTGGGTTTCCAAGTACGTAATTATAGGGCGACCATGCTGTATATTTTCCTGCTTTCGGGTCAACACCCGTAAACCGCCCCACCGCTGCATCATACACCCTCGCCCCATAAAAATACACATTCAAGCCAAAGTCGGTGTCTAGTTCTTTACCGTTGTATAAATATTTATTTTCCCTTCCTGCGTTATTTTGCATAAAATTTCCTTGCATCGTCAAGCCAAAAGGATAATAATGGTTCTCCTCCAATATCTTTGCCACCTTGTTTTTTTCTTAAGCATAAAGCAAAACATTGTGATTTTTGCAAAATTAACACAAATTATTTTAAATAATTCGCTTTTGTTGGCTTGCAAAAATAGGTATTTCACTTTACAAAACAGGATACTGTGGATGTTTTATCAAGTCAATTTTTGGTCGGACTTTTATAAATCCTTTATTTTCAAGGGTTTATGCTGCTCACTTTACACTCTGGGAACA
The DNA here is from genome assembly GCA_965222705.1 of Saprospiraceae bacterium. Taxonomy (GTDB): domain Bacteria; phylum Bacteroidota; class Bacteroidia; order Chitinophagales; family Saprospiraceae; genus JAFMDF01. The sequence continues at coordinate 57,433 of CBDCUO010000053.1, forward strand.
TCCGTAAAGTGAAATTATCTCTACATTCTATAATGCCTGTTCTCCAATAATTCTATTAACATTTCCCATAAATCCTCATAAGGGATAACTTCTATCTCATGCCCCTGACGAGCTACGTCTAATGGGGTAGCTAATAATGTATTATAGTATTTTTCCGTCTTTCTTTTTACGAGTCCTTTGTGAAAGTAACATTTAGGAATTTGCAATAGCATTTTGATAAAACAATTGCTCCGTAAATTATCATCTTTCCTTAAATATCTAGAACAATATTTTTCAATAGCTTCAAAACGATCTATCGATTGCTTATATCCCTTCTTAGCAACCATAAATAAAATCTGTAAAATCAAGATAGGGATATGCATCCCTCTTTTATCTTTAGAATATTTAGGCACACTATTGAGTAATTTACCTAGCCTCATCTTTTTGATTTTCGTCTCATCATTTTGCACAATTTTATTTATAAAAACCAAAAATTGAATATACCCTTGATGAATCAAGAACCTTTCTTTTATATGATAGAAAAGACTTTTGAATTTTGAGTGTTTAATAGCTCCGTCCAAAATAATATAAGCCTTTTGATAGGCTTTAGAATGTAAAGCTAATATCAAATGTAACTCCTTATTGAGATACCAGCTATAAGTACCTACTAGAACTAATGAGGCTAATTTATTGGCTATTTTCTCCCCTTCTTCATATTGCTTTAATTGAGTATGACAGATTAATTGTTGATGTAAAAACATTTGCAAAGGCACATTAAAAGTATAGGGCTTAGCTTCAAAAAAGTGAATTGCCTTTTTGCAAGTTTCAATAACATTTTGATAATCATAAGTAACTAAATATGCTGTAATCTTTATAAGATATGTACTTGAATATAATAATGGAGATGTGTAGCGTTCTAGGTAAGATTCTAATTCTTGATAATATTGATTTGCTTTAGCAAGCGTTTCTTCCTGATTGGCTTTACTTTTTATATAAGGTATTACTAGACGATGATAGTATTCTTGAGATAAAGTTTCTAATTCACAAACTTTCCAGTATTTTTTATAAATATCATCATAATAATCAAATTTTACTATATCTCCTTTCATCGCACTTTCTTTCCTTAATGTTTTACATGATTCAACAATGAACTCTGATAAATCATAAGCTATTGCACGATTAAAAACCTTCTGCATTAAATCCGTTCCTGCATTTCTTGCACCTAAAGGAGCTATAATTTTAGCAGCTAATAGATTCTTACAGCAATAGATATAGGCTTTTCCATATCCACTAGAATATTTTTTTAGCTTAATAAAAAATACATGACTGACCAGTAGGTCTCTTACTGTAAACTTTAAATTTTTATATAGTGAATTTTTTGTATTGGAATCATTAAAAAAAAATTGGGCAGCTTCTTTATCTGATTGGAAATCGCCTGCTAGGATTTTTTTATAAAAAGTCTGGGGTTTACTCAGTTTAGTCTCAGCATTATTTGAAGTAAGAAAATCTGTTGATTTGAATGGGTGGTTTTTAACTAATTCTGCTAATTCTCTCAGGTTTTTCATTGCACAGGGTTTAAGTAAATGAAAGTTTCAAAGCAAAAATAGTTAAAAATTTTAAAACGTGAAAATAGTACCTTTTAATTCTTCTCTTTTTATAACTAACTGGTTATCAAATCAAAAAAAAAAAAAATAGCTATAAAGCATAAATTTTAACTCTACCCCCAACGCTGTTTTTTGTCCTTTTTTTATAAAAGAAGGGGTCATAGTTTTGTAGTATCAACAAAATTTAAAAAATACAAAACGGATTATTATGACCCCCTTAATCATTGCTATTTTAATGGCATTGGGTATGCCTGACTATGCTATTGCAACTAACTCAAATACCCCTAACGCTGAAGAACCTATTGAAACTAATATTATTATTGAAGACCATCCGAATTTTTAACATCAAAAGTTTTCAAAATACATAATCACTTTTTTTGAGAACAAAGGTACTATTTATTTGATTAACTATCAATAAAACTAAAGCACCTATTTTAAAAACATAAACACCTCAAAATCAAAATTTTATAAATATTTTTAGATTTTTGATAAGTTATTTTTAAAAACTCTACGTGTGTATTTTGTCCTTTTATTCTAGGTATTTAGCCATTAACTTTGTATTAAAAATGACCGCAGTTAAATCGATAGGAGAAAAAAATAAAACGGGCATACAAGCTCAGTTTTTAGCAGAGGTAGAGTTTGGAAACCCTCGCACTAAGGATTGCAGAAACTTTGGTATATGTAGGGTATATCCAATGGGGTTAGATCATAAAATAACAACATGTAAGTGTAAGTTTGCACAAGCGATTATAACGATACTGGATAATGATAAGGTGGAATTGGATTTTTTAAAAAGCACCATTACGCCTACTACTTATAAGCTATTTTTTGGAGGTAACTATTTTTTGATACCCACTGATTTTAGATATGACTTTTTTAAGGATAAAGCCTATTCGTTTCATATAGCTAGCGGAAGTTATCCGATTATTGAAAATGATAGTTTGATAAAAGTAATTTTTGAATGACGTTATTGATGTTAAATGGATATTATAGATATTATCGTTAATCGAATCCATAGCATAGTATCAACAACATCTATAATATCAACAATATCCATTTAAAACTATGAAAAAGAAAAAACCAAAGGATGTCCATGACTTCCACGACCAAGAACTCATCAATAGCTTTAATGAAATATTAGGTGTAAACACAGATGATTACTCGATGCTAAATCAGCAACTATTTGAAGAAGAAGACCTAATGGATGAGGTACTTATGGTTAAATCAGCACCACCAAAGAAGACGAGTAAAGAAAAAGGATAGCGCATATAAAATCAGATTTATTGGCATTTTTATCTAAAAGTGGTTTGCTACTTTTGATATTGCGGAGAAGAATCAATTAACAAAACATCAAAATAACAACATGAGTACTTTAACTATTGATAAAAAAAATAAAATTTCAAATTTAAGTGATTTAATTAATCCTTTCACAACAGACCATTTTATAGACCAATATTGGGAGAAGATACCACTAATTGTAGAAAGAAAAAATAGTGATTATTATAAATCTCTATTTTCAATAGAACAAGTAGATCATGTATTAGATGTAAGTAGACCAAGAGGCAATAGCTTGCGTGTAGTAAAAAATCAAGAACCTTTACTACCTGCAAAGTATGAAAACCCAGATGGTAGTTTAAATCTAAATCAACTATATGCTGCCTATGCAGATGGATATACTATTGTAATCAATGAAATTGACCGCTTTTGGCATCCTTTTAAAACTTTTTGCCAAAATATGTCAGCTTTTCTAAGTCACCATACAGTTGCCAATATGTATTTGACTCCTAAGAATGAAAAGGCACTTTTACCACATTATGATACACATGATGTTTATGTGCTGCAAATACATGGGAAAAAGCATTGGCGACTATATGATGCACCACAGCAAACACCATTATTGAATAGTTATCAACCTATATTTAAAAGAGAGCAATTAAGTAATCCACAAGAGCTTACACTCCATGCAGGAGATTTAATGTATATGCCTCGTGGTTTGCCACATGATGCTTATACAACAGATGAATCATCTTTGCATATTACCATAGGAGCATATCCTCCTCAATGGGTAGATTTATTAACAAAATCCATTCAGCAATTAGCTTATAAACATTATGAATTAAGAAAAGCACTCCCCGTAGGCTATTTGAATGCTGAAAATTGGACAAGCAAGTTTAGAGAAACTTTTGACGAAACTTTTCAGATACTATTAGAAAAAGTATCTAAAGAAGCAACAGCTATTGAAAGTATTGGCTTACTAGCAGAAGAATATAGAAATAAGCGAAATCCAAAGGGAGATGGACATTTCTACGAAATTGATAAAATCAATACGCTTACATTGGATACGTGTTTAAAAAAGCGAGATGGAATAGATTGCCATATTCAAACAATAGGAGGCTTTAGTAGAATCATCTTCCCTGGAAATGTCATAAAAGGGCCTTCTCATATTACTGAAGCATTACAATATATTGCAGAAGCAGATACTTTTATTTTAAAAGACTTACCCTCAATTAGCGATGATAATAAGATAAAACTAGCAGCACGATTAATTAGAGGAGGACTTTTACGGTTTGTAAAATAATCAAGACTCCATACCCTGCAAACAAATTCAGCACCAATAATTTCTAACAGTTGGATGGTCAAGCTATTCAGTTGAACGGTAGAGTTATGTTAAAACTAAACTAATAAAAGATGCAGAAAACAAGCCCTCTTTCGATTGATTGGACTTCTCAAAAAGTCCTTTCGCAAATAGCAGAACAAATCAATAAGCCCCTAGCGGAAATTATACGCCTTACGCAGTATATTCAAAATAAGGCTAAAAAGGAGGGGGTGGACTATGAAACAGAGCGGCTTTCTTCTATCCTATTAGAAAGTAGCGAGCAGATTGAAGCGTTGATTGAAAGCATAGTAGAAATAGAGGCAAACAAGAGAATAGAGATTTTAATACATGACAAATTCAAATATCCCAATTTATATAAATTCAAGAATACCCATAAAAAACCTAAAAATAACATCCCCAATCTAAATATCGAACCCAAAACCTTAATTTCAAAAGCAGACCTTGAGTGGTTGATGGAATTGGAACGAACTATAATAGAAAATATAGACTCTTATTTTTTAAGTATCACTTGGCTGGCAAAAAAATGTGCCACTAGCGAAAGACAGATTTTCCGAAAGATTGAAAAATACACAGGGCTTACGCCTAGTAAATATATCCGCTCTATTCGACTGCATAAGGCTAAAGAACTGCTAGAAAGTTACACTTTTTCTACGATTAATGAGGTGGCTAGTGCGGTTGGGTTGAAAGACCCTTATTATTTTTCTGGGATTTATAGGGAGGAGTTTGGTGTACAACCGAGGAAATATTTTTTGTAAATGGGAAGTAGTAGGAATTGTCAGTAATGTTGGCAAAAATGACTATTAAATACACAATAAATTCGTACCATATTTTTTCACTTAAACTATTAAAAATGGAATTACAGTTAACAGAAAAACAACAAAAAGCACAAGAAGTAATGAATAATATCATTTCAAAATGCTGGGAGGATAAGACTTTCAAACAACAACTGGTAGCTAATCCCGTTGCTACTATAGAAAAATTTACTGGAAAGCCAACTAATATACCTAAGAGTAAAGAGTTGGTAGTTATTGATCAAACGGATAATCGCTATATATACTTTAATATACCAACTGAACCTAAGATAGAGGAAATGGAATTGACGGATGAACAACTTGAATTAGTATCAGGAGGAATACTTCCTCTTTTTCTTGCGGGTTATTCTGTAGCCATAGCAGTATGTGGTTTAGCATACGCAGCAACTTCTTAATAAAATTTTTAACTTAAAAAATAAAATAAAATGAAATTAGTAGAAAAACACAAAGAAGCACAAGAGGTAATGAACAATGTCATTACTAAATGTTGGAAAAATGAGACTTTTAAAAAGAATCTAGTAGCTAGTCCAATTGCGACCATAGAAAAATTTACTGGAAAGCCAGTTCATATTCCTAAAGACAAAGAATTGGTAGTTATTGATCAGACAGATAATCGCTATATATACTTTAATATACCTTCTGAGTCTAACTTAGAGGAAATGGAATTAACTGATGAACAGCTTGAATTGGTTGCTGGAGGTGAAGGAGCACTTCTCCTTGGAGCAGCAATTTTTACTGCTGCAACGTCAACGTATTTATTGTATAGAGCAACACGCCAATAACCCTGCTAAAATAGGGCATCAAATTTTTATCAAAAATACGCAGACAGAAAAGTCATTTTAACATAAAATTTTCTAATACTAATTACTGGAAATAAGTTTAATTAAAGGTAGATAGGCTAGCCTTCTTCTTAAAAGTCTTAATACAATTTCCTACTAATTAACAATAAAATTAAAAATGAAATTATCAGAAAAACAGCAAAAATCACAAGAGGTGATGAATAATATCATTACAAAGTGCTGGAAGGACAAGTCTTTTAAACAGCAACTTGTAGCTAATCCAGTTACTACCATAGAAAAATTTACTGGTGAACAAACTGACGTACCTGAAGGTAAAGAATTAGTAGTTATTGATCAGACAGATGATAGATATATATACTTTAATATACCAGCTGAGCCTAAGTTAGACGAAATGGAATTGACGGATGAGCAGCTTGAATTAGTATCAGGAGGAATACTTCCTTTCGTTATAGGTGTTGTTGTTGGTCTAAATGTAGGTTGTGCAATCATCTGTACTCGATAAAACTTAATTGATGGCTATGAATATAATTTTCAAATACAATTCTTAGTAACGCTGAAAAAATAATCTACGACTCTTTTTCTGTACTTTTCCTAGTATAAAGATGTTTAAAATCGTAGGTTATTAGTTTTTTGTTCCTTATTTTAACGTGAGTAATCTAAATAAGTAAAATTATTTGATTACTCATATCAAGCAAAATAAATATGTCATGAAACTAGGTTATATGAGTTGGAAAAAATTTGCATTAGGCTTAGTAGTAGGATTAATAATAGTATTTATTATTAATAATTTCTTTATTTCAGATTACCTTGCTCTTAGCATTATATCCAGTTTTCTAGCAATCGGATTTGCAACTTGGGCTTGGTATTTAGAGGATAAAAAGAAAAAAAAACAATAGTTTCATGAACGCAATATAATAAAATATGCTGTATTATCGGCCTATGGTTTTTTAAGGACTCATTATCAGTTTTTTAGGTTTAAAGAATTGAATATTACCAATTTTTTGACCATGTCCTAAATTCAACTCCTATAAGACTATTTCACTAAAGCATTGAGCTTACATCAAGTTATAAGTCAGTTTTTTGGACAATACCTTCATTATTCCTAATGATATATCTGTTTACATAACCAAGTCACTTCAATAGCTAGTACACAGAAAGCCTTTATTAGATGAGAATATTGTTGGAATTATATATTTTAAAACTATTAAATTTTACAAAATGAATTTTACAAAAGCACAAGAAACAATGAACTCCCTTATCAATAAGTGTTGGGAAGATGAAAATTTTAAGCAAGAATTAATCGCTTCGCCTAGAGCAACCATTGAAAAATTTACAGGCAAACCTGTCAAAATTCCAAAAGGAGTTCAATTAGTTGTAAACGACCAAACAAATTCTTCTTTTGCTCATATCAATATTCCTGCGAAACCAAATTTTGATGACATGGATTTAACAGATGAAGAATTGGAAGCTGTAGCTGGTGGGCTTATCTGGACAGTAACTACAGTTGTAACTGTTACCTTCCTTTAAAGATATACACTAGGCTTCTTATATAATGAGGAAAACTCAACTTTCCTTAATTTAAAATTAGTGTATATCTAGCATCAAAACCACCGTTAGACGGTGGTTTTTAATTTAAGAGTTGAAAAGAAATTAATTTGTCATTTTATGAATCATTTTTTTTTTAAAAAACTTTACACTCAATCTTTAACCCCTTTTGAGATATTAGCTCTTAGTAAACAAAAAAGAATTTTTATTGAAAAAAGGGAAGATTCATTTTTAAAGTATTGGAAAAGAATTATATCTAAAAATAGTTCTGATGAACTATTCAAAAAATACTGTACACTTTTTAAATTAAGTGAGTCGGATATTTCGTTAATGATTTCTACAGTACAAGGTACTCCAGAGGAAGTTGATTTTCCTTTTTGGGTAGATACTTTGAAAGAAATACTAAAGAGAATAAATCCAGAAAGTGTAAATTTTAATAGTAAAAATCAAGATAAGTCCTTTTATCAACTACTCTATCCCTTCATAGATTTTTTTGCTACAATTTTGCAGCAAAAGTTAAAAAAATCAAATATACCTATACCAAATAACAATATTATTGAGCAATTAAAAATTGTTCTTTCTAAAGACTTACTTGCTATATCCCATATAGTTCTTCTAAGAGAACTTTCTAAATTTAAGGAAGAAAACAATAAAGCAGGTTTATCTGTCAATACTAAAGATTTCTTTTACAGAAAATTTGTTTTGAGCATATTTTCTGATAAGTTTCAGAACTTATTTCTTAATTACCCAATGTTAGCAAGGAAACTAGCTACTAAAACTCATAGATATGTTGAGTTTGTTACTCGTTTGTTTAGGAGACTTCAAACTGATAAATCTGAAATAGAATACTTCCTAAACGCTAAATTTGATAAATTAAAAGAAATTCACTTAAATTCAGGAGATCAACATAATGGAGAAACTACGGTAATATTAGAATTTGAAAATTCTTCAAAATTAGTTTATAAACCAGGCAGTGCTGGAATTACAAATGCCTATAACCAATTTATTTATTGGGTGAACGCCAATTTAGGAGAGGAACTTAAAACTTTTAATGTTGTTGATAAACAAACTTATAGTTGGTTAGAGTATGTTGAGCATTTAGAATGCAAAAATATTAATGAAATCAAACTTTACTATGAAAGAGCAGGTATATTATTGGGTATTGCTTATTTTCTAAACGCAAGAGATTATCATTGTGAGAATTTAATTGCTTCTTCGAGTTGTCCAGTTCTAATTGACCATGAAACTATTATTGGGCCAGACATTAAAAAACTTGATGTAAAAAATAGTGATTCCGATAAAATCGGAATTGGCACTATCCTAGAAAGTTCTTTGCTACCATCTAATTCTCAAAGTATCCCTTCCTTCATGTGTGGTTTTGGATCTTCAATTTGGTTGAAAAAAAACGCTGTCATTCCTACAATTAAAAATGCTAACGAAGATAATATGGCAAGAATGGCAGAGATGGTAACTCAAAACTTATACAAGCTCAACAAACCTATATTAAATAGTAAAATAGAAAATCTTAAAGATTATGAATCTGAGTTCAAAAAAGGATTTCAAAGGCTATATAACTTAGTAATAGAAAATCAAAATTTATTACTTTCGAAAGAATCTCCTTTAGAGTCTTTTAAAAATTTAAGAATAAGATTCGTTTATAGAGCAACTAAAGTGTATCATGAAATTCTAAAACACCTAAATCAACCAGAGTATTTAAGCAATTCAACCAAATACGGTCTTAAACTAGAACTTTTAGCAAGAGCATATATGGACAAAGAAGAAAATTGGTAGCTGGCGTAATTTAATTTACATAGACACATAAATAAGTGAGAAATTAAAAAAATGACCTAATTTTTTTTTTAAAAAATCAGCTTACGGTTTATTCTTATTCCAGAAATCTATCCAGTATCTATCTCCAAATTGTACAGGACTGAGATAGTCAATTGAAGAGTGTTTTCGGATAGTATTGTAATATCCTTCGATATAGTCAAAGGCTCTTATTTGAGCATCGTACAAATCTAGAAAAAGGCCCTCATCCAAAATTTCAGCTTTAAATCTTGAGAATAAAGATTCAGCGTAAGCATTATCATAATGGTCATTTTTTCTAGTCATACTTTGCCTTAGTTTATGTTGCTTTAGTAAGGCTCTAAAATTAACAGAACCATACTGACCTCCACCATCAGAATGAACAATCATACCTTCAGGCGGCTGACGGCTTTTGATTAGCTTTTTAAAAGGGTCGATTACTAAAGCTTCTTCCATATTGTCATCTACTTTCCAACCAACTATTTTGCGACTGTATAAGTCCATCCAAATAGCTAAATAGAGCCAACCGTCCTCTGACTGGTCAGGTGTTGGTAGATAAGTTATATCGCCAACTATTACCTGATTAGGTGCGTCTGGAAAGGGCATATCCAGCAATAAATTAGGGCTTCTGCGTGTATTTGGGTTACTTTGAGTCGTTCTAGGGACAAAACTTTTAGGTTGAATCGCTACTAAGCCTTGTGCTTTCATCAAGCTTTTAATTCGATATAAACCTATTTTATATCCCCTATCTTTCATCTCTTCCCATATTCGCATAGAGCCGTACCTGCGTTTATGAAAGTCAAATATTTGTTTTACTTCTTTTAGTAAAACCTGCCGATTTAAACTGATTTGAAAGGTCTTTCCACCTGTGAAATTATAGTAGGAACTATGGCTTACTCCCATTACTTCACATAGCTTTCTGATTGGAAATTCTTCGCTTAAATTAGCTATAAATTCATATCGCTCTTTTACCGATTTCGGCTGAAAATGCCCAAAGCTTTTTTTAAAATATCACGCTCCATTTCAACTTCGGCTAATCTCTTTTTTAATGCTGAAATTTCTGCTTTATCTTCACTTTTAGTTGAATTTGCTTTTTTCGATTTACTTTTCCAATTATAAAGTAATCCTTCACTGACTCCCAATGATTGAGATACTGAGCTAACGCTTCGTCCATCAGTTATTAGCTGTAAAGCGTTCTTCTTGAATTCGGCATCATACTGCCGCCTTGGCTTTTGATTGTTACGACTTTTCATACTGACACAAATTTAACTTATTTTTGTGTCTACATTTATTAAACTATCTCAAGCTATTTTAAATTCTGAAAGAAAACAAATGTTATTAGGGGATATTCCTGCATTTTATATAAATACCTTATCGGATGACCTTGTTTTATCTAATGGTCAAAATGCAAATTTATTTGCATCAAATGCGCTAGAAAGTGTAAGAAATAAAATTAAAAAAGCCAGTTCACAGGATTATCACTATCAAGTAGGTTTAATGCAAAATGTAATTGCGCTTTAATGAGATGTTTTACCCAAAAGTTTTATCTTTCCTAAAGAAAAGACAGTTATCTAATTGGACACCTCTTCTGCTTATACTTTTATCAGCAATTTTGGCAAACGTATCTACAAGACCCTTTCTACCTTTACCTTTGAAGTAGTAAAATCATGTAAATAAAAAAAATGGAACTAATAAAAAAACAATTAACTGAAGCTCAAATTAATGCCATTATTGCTAAATGTTGGGAAGATAAAACTTTTAAACAACAACTAATAACCAATCCTGTTCAGATCATTAAAAAGATGACAGGTTATAATTTAGATATACCAGAAAATGTACAGTTGGTAATTAATGACCAAACAGATACTAATTACGCCTACTTTAACATCCCTCCCAAACCCAACTATGAAGACGTAGAGCTATCCGATAAAGAATTGGATATTATTGCAGGAGGAGGTACGGATTTTCCTATTGGTTAAGTATTTATTGGAATATTATCATTATATCTTTCTTATCTCAAGAATCAGTTTTTTTGGCAAATACCTCTACAATTTCCAGTCTATTTTTATCAATATAATTACATTTAAAATCATTAAAATCTAAAAAAATGGAAAAGTCACAAGAAACAATGAATGCTATAATCGCTAAATGCTGGGAAGATGAATCTTTTAAGCAAGAATTAATAGCATCGCCTAGAGCAACTATTGAAAAATTTACAGGCAAACCTGTTAATGTACCTGAAGGAGTACAATTGGTAGTTAATGACCAAACAGACTCCTCTTTTGCTCATATTAATATTCCTGCTAAACCTAATTTTGAAAATGCAGAATTATCAGATGCGGAATTAGAAGCTGTTGCTGGTGGTGTTTGGATTGGCCCTGATGGTGGTGGATGCTTTCCCTCATTACCTTTTCCTGCTGGGCCTTTAGTAAATAGATAATCAAGCATTCATTTGCATTATAACTATCGAGTCCGATTTCTATTAGAAAAGAGCCATTTACCTCAAATGGCTTTTTGCATTTCTCCTCTTTTCAAACCTAAAATAACATAATTCTTTCTTGCTAAAAAATCAGTTTTTTTGGCAAAAACCTCCACAAAGTTCCACTTAATTTTATAAGCAAATTACATTTCAAAATTCAATAATACTTATAAAATGGAACTAACAAAACAACAAAAAGTATTACAACAAGTCGTTACAGAAGCATGGGATAACCCTACTTTTAAACAAGAATTAATAGCCTCCCCCATAGAAGCAATACGAAAATTAACAGGCGAAACCATTCAGCTACCAGAAGGGAAAACCTTCCAAGTATTTGATCAAAGCAATCCAGATGTAGTTTCTCTAACTATCCCACCTAAGCCTAGTTTAGAGGATGTAGAACTGACCGATAGTCAATTAGAAGCTGTTGCTGGTGGTGTAGCACACATAGAAGGCTTTCCTTGGGATGATGTCATAGTATGCTTTCCTCCTTTTGATCGTCCTATTCTTATTGCAGGCTAATAGTCAAGTTGATAATAAAAGATAAAGCAATCATTCATAAAATAGTTGTAGAGTAATGATTGCCTTCGTTACCCTATTCAAAATAATATCATGAAAAGAGTACTCTTTATATTAGGGCAATTAAGCGATTCAGATATTGAATGGCTCATCAATAATGGTACAAAACAGCTAGTTAGACGAGGAGATTATCTAGTCCAACAAGGAGAAGCATTAGAAAATATTTATATCATTTTAGATGGTCATTTCCGCATCTTCAACCAAGAAAGTCCTGCTTATGACATTGCCCAAATAGGCTCAGGAGAGATTATTGGTGAAATGTCTTTTTTGGATGAGCACCCTCCCTCTGTATCTGTTGTTGCTACAGAAGAGGCTACCGTCTATTGCATTTCTTTGGATTTGATGAAACGATATATGGAAGTAGATACCCGATTTGCTGCTCGTTTTTATTATGCCATTGCCTTATTCTTATCAGACCGATTGAGGAAAACAACTAGCAGACTAGGTTATGGCGAACCTGTAGAGGAAGAAGCAATAGATGAAATTAATATCAATATATTAAATAAAGTAGGACAAGCTGGTGCAAGGTTTAGTCGTATCATT
>CBDCUO010000054.1:0-127085 GCA_965222705.1 Saprospiraceae bacterium
CAATCAACATTGCCGGAAAGAGGATCCTAACTTTTCAAATTGAGGTATTTACTCGTGAACAATAAAAATCAAGTATAATAAAAATGTGGATATTTAAATTGTTTTAGGCAAAAAATCAAAAGTTGTTTAAGATGCCTCAGTAGCAATTTCATATTGTCCACCTTTGGTTTTAGTATTTCAAAACCAAAAACGAATAGCGATTTTTCTTTGTAAGTTTTGCCATTCGAAAAAGTTCTTTGTTTTACTGTATTGTCGTAATCATTAAGAATTCCTTCCATTATTGCCAAAACATAGGTTAAAGCAAGAATGGAAAACAAGATTTCTTGTTTGTTGTGCCCCTTCTAGGGCTGTTTTTTCTAAATCAAATCCATTTGATTTGAGATGTTTGAAACAACATTCAATTTGCCAACGCTTTCTATAAAGTGTTGCAACGATTGAAAGGTTATCCAAATTAGTAATCAAGTAAATAAAAGGTTCTTTGGCATTAGTATCATCATTTGGAATGACCACGAAATTTAGAATTAACTCATCTAAAATCACGATTTCCATATGATTCAGTCCTTTTTTGTGCATATATTTCTCTAGGACTTTCAATCTAATGGTTCTATCCTTCAAATCGCCTTTATACCAAACCTTGAATCTCAGGTTGGTTTTTAGGCGAATGACAAAGGTTAGGTCTCTTCTTTGAAGTGCCATTAACCACGTTTGACCTATAAAACTCTCTATCCCCTAAAAGAGATAAAGTTGGTCTAGGTAAACCGCTTGCTTTCCACCATGCTAACAGTTTATCCAACAGTATCAGGCGTTCTTTTTGAGAGGAAGATTTACGTTCTCCCCAAATCTTGCCAGACCAAAGGAATTAGTACGCCTTTGCATACTACACCGAATACTAAAAAGATTAACCTATTGTAAATTCAGTTCTATCAACTATTAAATAAGGACTGATAAAAGGGTAAACCAAATGGAGAATTAGTACAAATACCGTTTTGTGGACTTTAGCTCCTTTTCCTGTTTGGAAGACCGCGCTTAAATCTACCATAAACAGTAGTTAATTTGGCTTTTTCACCACTTACACATTCATGTTCGACTTTACCAATGATTCAAACAACAACTGCGGCAGCGTAGAATACAACATGCCAATACAAGGATAGTATATATTTTTCCATCCTTTAAATGCTCAATAATAGCGCTGACCTTGCGCTATCTTTGCAAGCAGCGGACTCGTTTTATATTGTTACCATTTTTCAATAAAGCAATAAAATTGCTTTTCGAGTCCGTTATTTTTTTATAGAACTTTTTATTATATTTTTATCTTATTGTTCACGAGTTTAATTGAGGTATTAAAAAATATTTTTGTCGATGTAATAGCATCTTCTGAATTTTTACTACCTTTGATGCATTACTACACACGTATTTTTATGTTTATTGAACATAATTTGAAGAACAAAAGATTGCAATTCTTGAATTTGCTAGACAAACCAAAAACGAGCAAAAATCTTTTTGCTTGATGTTGGGATACCTGAAGAGCCTAACCCTGCCTATATAACAAAAACCAACCTTTATTTTTTTCACTAACATACAGTGTAAACGATAACTTTATATATTAAAAATTCCTTCGAGGAAGTATTAAATTCTTTTGATTGCCGCTGTATTAAATCCTTTCCAAAATGAAGCTTCTATTTTTTTCATTGCGCAATGCTACTATCGTAGTCTTGCTATTTACTTTTATTTTTGGATCAAACTTGCAGGCACAGGACGAACCGTCCACCGTCTATCTCCATATCACCAAGCTGAAAAAGCTGAATGATGATTTGATGGACGTAGAAGAACAAATCATGAAGCCCTATGTACAAGAACGCATCAAACAAGGCAACCAATTGATGCACCTACTTTTCAGAGTGCATTATCCCAACTCAGACAACGAAGCATTACGATTATATTGTAATGGATATTTTTGATGACTTCAATCACTTAAATCTGGGTGAAAAAGCTATGAAAATAGCAGCTCGCGTTTTTCCAGATGCCAATCTTCCAAAGGTCATTGAACGCTTTGAAGCAGCAGCAAAAAATGCAGGTTCAGAAGTATTTGTCATTCGGGATGAAGCCATACCCGGCCCAAAGGGTGGTAACGACAAAAAGGTCAAGTTTGTCCAGGCGAATTTCATGAAGGTCTCCGAAGCCAACAGCGGCAAATACGCCAGTATGGAAAGGGAGATTTTCAAACCCATGCACAAAGCGAGGATTGAAGCCGGCAAAATGCATGACTGGGTATTACTCCAACGGATTATGCCCTATGGTTCAGAATGGGACAACAACTTCCTGACCTTTGATGTTTTTAACGAATGGGGGGACATGGCCGGAGGTCCAGATAATCTTTTTGAAAAAGTACACCCTGGAAAAGATGCCAACGCGCTATGGAATAAAATGGCCAAGCTGCGAGAATTACGTCGCTCCGAAACCTGGGAATTTATGACAGTTGTGGACTCACCAACTCCTGAAGTTACCTATAATGTAATAAAAGAAGGAGTTGGAGACTACCCCATGAAAGGCCAAGAAATCGCCTATAAAGGTAAATTCATGAATCTCGAAGGCGAAACACTTTTCAGCACCGAAACCTTGGGTTTCAATTTTTATCATACCCTCGGTAGCAATCCTTATGACCGCTTTTTTGATAGGGGTCTAAAACAAATGAAAAAAGGAGGCATCATGACCATGACCCTTCCGCCCGATATTCAAGACAAAAATACGAGGAACATGACTGGCGGAGAGACAGCAGTTATGAAATTTGAACTAGTAGATATCGGTGAGGTCAAGCCCAGTGGTGCCGACTTGCTCGAAAATAAAATTAAGGAACACGGACTTATGGCTGCTAAAGAAAAGTACCAAAAATTGCAGTCCAACAATCCAAAAGGTTACGTTTTCCGAGAAGATTCAATGAATGCGCTCGGCTACAAACTCATGGGAGATGGCAACACCGAAGCTGCCCTCTATATTTTTGAGCTGAACCAAAAGAATTACCCCAAATCGTGGAATGCCTGTGATAGTCTCGCTGACGGATATAGAGCTGCTGGCAACTATGCCAAAGCAAAGCATTGCTATAAAATGGCACTAAAGATCAATCCTGATTTTCAGGCATCGAAAGATAAATTGGAAAAACTTTAGTCAATGGGTTGTTCAATACACAATAGGCTTGTTACCCTTCTCAAAGGGGGATAAGCCTATTGTCATTCAATCAGCAATCAACTACATTTTGACGAATCAATCAATCCTTAAATCCTCTACGTAAATATCTGGATATTTGTCAGGATTGAAGACGAAATCGGCTGCTTTGTAGCTTAGGTTGGGCTTAAATTTAGTCACTTCTAAAGTATAGCGGGAGCTATCTTTGCTAAAAGCTTTTATTCTGATGACTTGATTTTTCTTTTTATCAATAGTTACACGCATTTTGGCATATTCCGAATCTTTGTCTAGTGGCTTAAATTCAATTTGTTGAATAGCTCTGCCATTTTCATAACCGTCATTAACCAATGCATAAGTAAAATTTTCTTTTTCATAAACGCGCAACAAATCTTTCGGGGATAAAAGTTCATCTTCTTCCTCTTCGAAATCATCTACATTATTGATTTGTACTTCATTATTATTTTTCCAAAAAACCCATAGCGTTTTGCCATCGCTGTAGATCGCCTGGTGTTCCAATTCTAAGCGATACTTATCACCCTGCTGCGCCAAATTTCCTTTTTGAACCTCTTTTGCTTCTTCGGGAATTTCTATGATCAGGTTAAAATCCGCTTCAATGGATTGGTAGGCTTCGTACTTTGTTCGCAATTTTTCTAAAATTGCTTTTGCTGCGGGGTCGGAAGTGCTACTTGCAAACTGAGCCTTTGCTGTTTGAGCAGAGCTAGTTGTTGAAAAAAGAACGACAAAAATAAAAACAAATATATTTTTCATAAAAATTTGATATTTGTGAAATGGTAAGTTGGTTTTATTATCTTGCCCATAAAAGTCCTATATAAAAACGAACAGGGCCCATTATTTATTCGTTAATGGCAAAAATGACAAAGTTAAAATTTGTTAAGGACAGGATAGTAACATTCATAGAGAAATTTTGATAGCCATACAGTTCGTCCTAATAACTAATCTTTTATCATTTCTAAAAAGTCCGCTTCGGTCAAAATTTTAACCTTTCCAAGAGCTTGTGCTTTTTTCAATTTGGAGCCTGCTTTTTCACCGACTACTAAAATATCTAAATTGGCACTAACCGCGCTTACTACCCTTGCGCCTAATTTTTTAGCCATTTCCTGCACTTCTTTTCGGCTCATTGTTTGCAAAGTTCCAGTGAACAAAATGGTCTTTCCATTCAGAGGCGCATCTTCGGCGACCTCTAAAGGTTTATCCTCTTCTGTTTGACGAAGATTAACCCCTAAAGTCTCCATTTGCGCTAGCAATTCGATGTTTTGAGGCTTAGCAAACCAGGCGAGCACATTTTTGGCCACAACGGGACCAATATCTTTTATTTCTGTAAAATTTTCTTCTGTCCAATCTTTTAAATTCAGTACATGCTCGGTTCGTTCTGCGATCAATTTGGAGGCTTTTTTACCCAAGTGATGAATGCTCAAACTATGCAGTAATCTGAAAATCGGATTCTGTTTAGCTTTATTAATTGCTCGTTCCAGATTTTGTGCCGATTTTTCACCAAAGCCCTCTAAAGCCGCCACTTTTTCATAATCCAGTCGGTAAATATCTGCAATGGTTCTGACCCAACCTAGTTCATTAAACCGCTCCACGATGGATTTTCCGAATCCGTCAATATCCATTGCCGATTTGGAAACATGAAAAATCATTCGCTGCAAATCCTGCTGCCCGCAGACGCAATCAGGGCAACGCCAGGCAGCCTCGCCTTCTTCCTGGACCAATCCAACAGGGGTGTCCGTATGATTGATCGGGCAAACTTTTGGATATTCAATCACCTGCTCCGTTCCATCCCTCAATTCGTCCATTGCCTTGACAATATAGGGAATCACATCACCTGCTCTTTCCACCAAAACTGTATCGCCCACCCGAAGGTCTTTGCTTTTGATAAATTCTTCATTATGCAGAGAAACAGAAGAAACCATTACGCCTGCCAAATGCACAGGTTTGAGCTTGGCTACCGGAGTAATAGACCCCACTTTACCCACCTGATATTCTACATTCAGGAGTTTGGTCGTTGCCTGCTTTGCCTTGAATTTAAAGGCGATGGCCCAGCGCGGATGGTGGCTCGTGGAACCACACTTCTCCTGCAATTCCCGATTGTTCACTTTCACAACCATGCCATCAATTTCATAGGGGTAGTTTTCTCTCTTCGCCTGCCATTTCAGACAAAAGTCAGTCGCTTCCTGTATGTTTTTACAAACCTTTCGCTCTTCTAATGGCACTTTAAAGCCCAAATCTCCTAGTAAATCAATGCTTTCATTATGCGTCTTGAACTGGTTTAAAATTTCCTCACCGCCCCGTCCCTCTGCATAGCCCAATTGGTAAATAAAGGCTTCCAGTCCTCTTTCGGAGGATTCGCGTGCATCTTTCATCCGCAGGCCGCCAGTCGCTGCATTTCTTGGATTAGCAAATAAGGGCAGACCTGCTGCTGTTCTTTTTTTATTAATTTTTTCAAAAACATCTTTTCGTATCAAAACTTCTCCCCTTAGCTCTGCTTTTTGAATACCGTATTTTGAAAAATTGGCTTTCAGAGGGATGCTGCGCATAGCGCGGGCGTTGGCAGTCATTTCTTCTCCTAGTTGGCCATTTCCCCGCGTAGCCCCGCGTACGAGGCGATTGTTTTCATAGACCAAAGCAATGCTACCACCGTCAAATTTGGGCTCTACTACATATTCCACATCAGCCTCTTCAGGCAATTCCGTTAGTTTTTTTACACGTTCGTCAAAGGCTTTCAAGTCCTCCGCATTATAAGAATTATCCAGAGATAACATGGATGTCAGGTGTGCTACCGAAATAGCATCAGGTGCTAGATCATTGGACACTCTTTGAGTTGGAGAATCCAACGACAACAAAGCGGGAAAAGCGGCTTCCAGTGCTTCCAATTTTTTATATAAGGTATCGTACTCAAAATCGCTAATGACCGGCTGATTTAATACGGCATACCGCCATTCGTGATATTCGATGACTTCAGTTAGGTAGCCCATTTGCGTTTTGGCAGCGGCAACTGAACTGGCAAGTGGTGTATCTAGTAGGCCTTTAGATAGGTCAAATAATTGTTTTTGTTTTTGTTTTGAGAACATAAAGGAATAACAGGAAGCATTTTCAAACAAGAGAATTATGCTCTAAAAGTACGTATTTTTTAAAAAAGAAAACCTTGCTTTTAATGAAATATTGCGTTTATAAATAGGAAAATAAAGCAGGAACGGACATTTGGAAAACCAGCCATTAAGCACTTGCTTAATCACCAAGCCCTCCATAAAGCCTACACATTCAGGTAAGTCATCAGCATATCAAAGCGTTCCTGTAAGGCATCAGTAAACTGAGTTTCCAGAAAAGAGGCCTTCACCCGATAATTAATTCGTTCGAAAGTGGCCACGATATGCTGGATGTCCGGGCGGTTAATCTTTAAAGTAACATCAATGATGGAGGAATCCAAATTAGAGGTGACGAAGGAGCTTAGTATGGCTGCATTTTCTGATTCTACAATTCTGGCGATTTCCATTAGGGAATAATCTCGCTTATTGATTTCCAGCACCAAGATGCTTCCTGACTCTGTAAAAGAGCCAATTTTGGCGAAATAATGCAATAAATCGCCCTGAGCGACCAAGCCAATATATTCCTCTTCGTCATTAATAACTGGTACTAAAGTGAGCCGTTGTTCGGCTAAGACCCGCATGACTTCGTACAAATGATCGCTAGCTTTTACGTAAGGCCGATACAAAGAGAGGCTATAAGAGCCGATTGGTTCATCCACGTCGTGGCTTAGAATATCATCCTCAGAAATTAACCCTAAAAGCTGTTTATTATTAACGATAGGTAGGTGTCGGATACCAAATTCGTTCATAACTGCCAACGCTTCATGACCGGTATCTGATGTGCGGAGTGGAATGATTTCATTTGATACTAAAGTTCCAGCAATCATAGTAAGTTTATTTTTTAGTAAAGCCTTCCCTGTCTATTCATTTTCAACATTTGGTCAAAAAGTCATAAATAATAGTATCCCAGCGTTCCTCCGTAAAATGGATGAACAAACATACATCAAATATCTATATTAAAGGGGGAAATTTTAAAAGAAGTCGTTATCTTAACAATCTTCTTTTTTGGGCTATAAATTCTTCTTCTGTCAAAAAGCCCTTTTCGCGCAGTTCTCCCAGTCTTTTAATTTGCTCTAAAAGATCGCCCGAAACGGCCGGTTCTTCTTCTGAAGAAACAGCATCTTTCGCAGCTGATTGGAGGGACAAACGAAAGCCATTTTTTACAAATGCTTCATATTCGTCTTGTATTCGGACATAAGCCAACGCATCGTGGTTTTGAATTTTATCAAAATCTACAAAACCGTGCTCTACCGCTTTGTTTAAATGCTCTAGTGCTTTTTGGGGCTGCTCCGTAATGGAGTAAGCACAAGCTAGATTAAAATGAACAGCAATGTCTTTGGAGTTGACCGCCAATGCTTTTCGAAAATCTTCGATGGCTGCTTCAAAATCGTAATCTTTATATTTTTGAATACCGCTTAATTTATACGGGTTTTCTCTTTTTACCCGCGGAGGAGGCGTTCTTCTATGAGTTTGGGCTTGCCGCCTATGATCTATATATTTCCTATTTCGATATCTCTGGTCATAACTAGCCCCTCGATTGTATTTGCGATCAAATTTTTCGGGGTCCATTGTTAAAAATATTACTGCATCAATCAAGCCAAGAATTGCAGAAATACCAGTAAAAAGTAATAAAGCATATAAAATTCCTAACCCCGTTTGACCCAAATAAAAACGATGAACGCCAAAAACGCCTAAGAAAAGAGCGAAAAGACCTGCTACATTTTTATTTTTCATGCTTTGTAATATTCAAATATCCTGACAGTCAGGTTAAAAGTATCAATTAACTTATATAAATTCAAGGATTACTTATAAATATTCCTATTAGAACCCCTAACCTTTTGCAAAGTTAGTACCCATTGCTAAGTGTTCAGTCAGGCTAATATTGTCGGATAATTCGACTAAGCACTAAAGAATAAAAAGTTTTTTACCAACTGTAGTAATTCATTCGGAGCAGTTGAGTGTACCCAATGACCCGCTCGTGGAATTGTTTCCAATTTTGCATTTGGAAATAACAGCTCAATTTTTTCCCAATCTGCATCTTGAATATAAGTAGATTGTCCTCCTCTGATAAATAAAACCGGATTATCAAAAGCTTGTTCACTTTCGACGGGAGCTAATATTTCCGCATAATGGGTATAAATAGCGGGCAAATTCATTTTCCATTCATAGCTCCCTTCTTTATTACGGCTCAGATTTTTTAATAAAAATTGGCTGACTGATGTTTCTCGAATTTTTTGTTGCAATAGATTCGCAGCTTCTTTTCGGCTGGAAATTTTAGCCAAATCCAGCGAAAATAAGGCTTCAAATATAGCGGTATGCCTTTTGGGATAGGCCTTAGGTGCAATGTCAACAACAATTAATTTTTTTACTAAATCCGCATAATTTAAAGCAAAGTGCATGGCCGTTTTTCCGCCCATTGAATGTCCGATTATATGAGCCTCATAAATCCATTGTTTTTCTAAAAAAAGCAGTAAATCCTCTGCCATAACCTCATAATTAAAGGCCTTATCATGCGGAGAACGTCCGTGATTGCGCTGATCAACGATATAGACCAAAAAGTGTTCGGCAAGTCGCTTGGCAATCGTTTGCCAATTATCTAAAGTGCCAAACAATCCGTGTAAAATGATGATTGGAAAGCCCGAACCAAAAGATTTATAATTCAATTCCATAAAAAGGAAATGGCTAGTGATTAGAAATTTATTGAAATAAACTCCCGTTATCGGTTGCTAAAAACTGGTCGAAAGGAATCTCTTCCTGTTTGAGAAAACCACTTTGAGGCAATTTTTTTTTAGCAACCATTTCGACTACAGCCGCTACCGAAGCCGCAGTCGTCCAAGAAATAGCCCGCCACTGATAGCCTTCGATTTCAATGGGATGAAAAGCCCGATAGTACTCATTTCTAAACAATTTATTTTCTTTTTGCCAGCCTTCTACTACGGCATAGACATAGACGACATCGTCCTTTACAGGGGGTTTGGCATTTTTCAAAATCTCTTCCAATTGTTGCTTATCCTCCTTCATAATTAATTCGTACATTAGGAAGCGCATTAACTTGGCATGGCCCGGATAGCGAATCGTTTTGTAGTTTAAAGTATCGACTTTCCCTTCGTAGGTTTCGCACATTGTACCCAGACCACCAGATGTTGTAAAGGCTTCAAATTCTTGTCCCTCAATATTGATATATTCCAAACCGTCCAGAGAAGTGACCATTTTTCGCTTTCCATTGTGAATAGCTTCTGCATCTTTCAAATATTCGTTGATGACCCCTGCGGGCGACCAGGTAAAAGAATAAGCCAATAAGCCATTGGGATAGCGGGGTAAAGCCCCTACCCGTAGTTCAATATCCCGCAGCTTCACAAAGGCTTTGGTGAGGTCTGCACCGACAATTCCAATCAAGCCGGGAGCCAGTCCACATTGGGGCGCCATGATGCCTTTGGAAGTTTTACTCAATTCGCGAATAAAGTTGGTTGTTTCTACATCTTCCGTCAAATCAAAATAGTGCTTGCCTTGCTCGTGCGCAATCTGAGCAATAGATTTATTTAAAAAATAAGGCAAGGCAGAAACGACCGCATCAAAAGAAGCCATCGTTTTTCTTACAAAAGTCGTATCTGATACATCTCCCTCTATCACCCGAAAGGGCAGTTCATAAAAATAATGCGGTTTTTGTTTATCTAGTCCCACTACTTCAAAGTGCTTATTTAATAACACACCTACTAAGCTTCCTACTTTGCCCAAACCGAGCGTTAATATTCTTTTCATATTCTAATAATAAGCAGATTTTAGGTAAATACAGGATACTCCTGCAAAGCGAAAAAAATGATGACGGGTTTAGGTTTTTAGTTTTTTCTAAAACATTTGAACTTTACTCCAAGCCACCCGCCTAGACTTTGACAATAACTTGCTGTTTTTCTTTATTAGGGTGTAGATTATCGTTTTATGAGCATTGGAAAAGGAACAAGGGCTTGGACACAAGCGAAAGCAGCGCTGAAAAATTGACAACACTTTCCTACTCTCCATACCCAAATATATTCCGAATGGGTTCCTTTAGAAAAAGATAAGGTATTGATTATTGGAGTTTTGCACCTTCTTTCTGGTTGAAAAAATCAGAAATTTACTTTTGAAAAACGTTGACTTTTAGCTGGATCAGCCTTAATCGCAGGAATGATTTCAGCTTTTCTGGCTGGCGGTTTCCTTGTTTTATCCATATTCCTGGATGGACGCAGTGCATGGTGCTTTGAATACGCAGGCTATTGAATCTTCTCTCTGACAATCTCTATTCCTCTATCTTGCAAGATTCGTTTAATGCGCAATACTAATTCAGCAGGTTTAAAAGGCTTGGTGACAAAATCATCCGCTCCTAGTCGAAATCCTTCTAAAATTTCTTCATCTGCATCGTCCAAGTCCGTAATCATTACGACCGGTGCATCAACGTTTAGTTTATTCCGTACATGACCAATGAGATCAAGGACATCGGTATTTGGCAAGACCATATCTGTAACTATAAGGCCTGGTGCATTTTCTTTTATTTGCTGTATTGCTTCCTTCCCACTTTTTGCTCTTATCACTTTAAATCCCGCTTTCCTCATTCTAAATTCAATAGCAGTTAACATTATTTCTTCATGTTCACAAATCAAAACGGTCATATTTTTGGCTTATAGCTTTGTAAAGGGAAGTAGCATCCTGTTCGGCTTTTGTACTAATCGCCCTTGTTTCATAGAAAAATGATTCTTCGACATAATTGAATAAAGCAATTCAAAATTGCTCACCATTTATAAATTTGTCAAAGAAGGAATTTCTTTATTTCATACAATTTTGCCAAAGAAAGTAAAAATCAAAACTTCCACTCCATTCAGCATCAGGCACAAAGATATAAAGAAAAAAAGAAATCAAATGGTTTCTGCTTCCTCTTCCAGCTCGGTCAATACTTGGGGATACAGTTCAATTAGTTTATCCAGTAGAGCGGACAAGCGATTTGTATTTTTTTCGCTTTTTGCAATTTCTTCTATTTCTTTATTGGTCTCTATCATAGTCGCATTGCCAACGAAAGCAAGGGTAGATTTCATTTTATGGCTGACTTTGCTCAATTGGTTCCAATCTTTTTCTTTTTCCAGGGTGCTCATTTTTTTAATTTCAACGGGAATTTCTTCCTGTAACATATTCAACATCATGCTTTTCATATCTATATCACCGTCAGACATTAAATCAAGATAGGATAGATCAATAAATTGATATTTTTTCATCACTGTTTTTTTTATAAAAATACAATTTACCTGCTAGGTTTTAAAAGCCATCTAGTCAATCGGAAATGGTTTATTATTAAACCTTTGCTTTTTTACTCTTCTGTATTTGCCTTCCTTCATTCATGATTTTAGTCTGATGATTGATAGATTCTTGGTGAGTAGCAGTTAACACTTGCATAATAAAGCCATCGCTCAATCCTTTTTCTCTGCCTTTTTCGATAGCATGTTCCAAAATTTCGTTCCAGCGACTGGATTGCAAAATGGCAATGTTATTTTTCTTTTTATACTTGCCAATGTTCTCTGCCAATTGCATCCGTTTGCTGTAGAGATTGAGTAATTCATTATCTACTTCATCAATCTGATGCCGCAAATCATCAATATGCTCCAAAAATTCTACATCATCCGTCGTTTCTGCCCGCAATTTTAAGTCTTTCACCAATTTTCCAAAAACAGGAGGTGTAATTTGCTGTGTGGCATCGCTCCAAGCATCGTCAGGCGTTGGATGCACTTCCGTCATAATGCCATCCATTTGCAAATCCATTGCTCTTTGAGCCACCATAGCCAAAGTATCTCTGCGGCCGCAAATATGGCTATTGTCACAAATAATTTGAAGGTCAGGTATCAGTCGTTTTAATTCAATAGCTAATTGCCAGCGCGGCTCGTTTCGGTATTTAGAATTACCGAAAGAAGAAAAACCCCTGTGGATTACTCCAATTCTGGAAATGCCTGCCTTATAAATTCGCTCAATCGCCCCCATCCACAATTTTACATCTGGATTGATTGGGTTTTTTATCAAAATAGGAATATCTACCCCTTTGAGCGCATCTGCCACCTCTTGTACAGAAAAAGGATTAACGGTCGTCCGGGCCCCCAACCACAATACGTCAATACCTGCTTTTAGTGCCTCAAATACATGGTCTCGTTTGGCTACCTCTGTGGTTACTTTCAGGCCTGTTTCTTCCTTTACTTTTTTAAGCCAATTCAGGCCAATTACTCCAACTCCTTCGAATGAACCAGGGCGGGTCCGAGGTTTCCAAATGCCAGAACGAAACAAGTCTATGTTTTGTTTAGCCAAAGCGCGTGCCGTTTTTAATACCTGTTCTTCTGATTCCGCACTACAAGGCCCCGCAATGATAATTGGCTTTCCTGTTTGTTTTTTAAATATTGGGCTAATTTTCATTTCCATAACAATATGTTTTTGTAGCAATATTTAGGCGTGTCGGCCCTTATACATTTATTTTATAATTTTTTTAATATGATTAGCTTCTTCAATCATCTCATAAAAGCGATCAAAATCTTTTTTGATTAATAGCGTACGGAATTTTGATAGCGTTTCGATATACTCATCCAAAATGGTCATTACATTATCCCTATTTTGTCGAAATATTGGTATCCACATATCGGGTGAACTTTTTGCCAAACGTACCGTGGAGCTAAATCCACTGCTTGCCAATTCAAAAATCCGCCCTTCATTTTTTTCTTTTTCCAACACAGTTAAAGCCAAAGCAAAAGAACTGATGTGGGAGATATGGGACACGTAAGCGGTATGCACATCGTGCGCTTCCGCTCCTAAATAAGTGATGCTCATGCCCATTGTTTTATACAGCTTTTCCGCTATTTCCATAGCATCTTTCGCACTATCTTCTATGTCCACGAAAACGGTGTATTTATCACCGAACAGATTTGGAATAGCTGCTTCTGGCCCGGAATATTCCGTCCCTGCCATTGGATGGGTAGAAACCAGTCGGGAACGCTTGGGATGATGTTTTAGGCTCGACAATAAACGATCTTTAGTAGAGCCTACCTCCAAAACGACCTGTCTGTCCGATACCAAATCCAATACTGTTGGTATCACTTTTAGCATGACATCAACTGGCGTGCATACAACAATAATATCTGATTGGCTAACTGCCTCTTTCAAAGGCAATGCCTCATCAATCAAATAGCGGCGAAGGGCCTTTTTTTCATGTTCCCGAACAGCATCTACCCCAATGACTTTGGTTGCAAAACCATTTTCCTGGAGGCTGATTGCCATAGAACCGCCGATTAATCCTATGCCTATTATTGTAACTACCAATTGACAAATCATTAAGTGATTAAATACTGCTATCTATTTTTTGATCCGCCTAATAGCTTCTTCAAAAACTTCGATTTTACTGCACAAGGATGCTCGAATATAGGGTTCTCCCTGTGAGCCAAAGATGCCCCCTGGCGTAATAAATACATTTGCTCTGTGAAGGATTTCGTCCGACAGTTCAAATCCGCTTTTATATTTTGAAGGAACTCTTGCCCAGACAAATAGGCCCGTTTGGTCTTTGCTGTATGGACAATTGAGTAAGTTCATTAGTTTAAAGACTTTTCGCTGGCGTTTTTCATACCGTTTATTTAGTTTTTCATACCAAGATTTATTCCGCCCCAATGCCTTTACAGCAGCTAACTGGAGCGGTCGAAACATGCCCGAGTCCATATTGGAT
The DNA here is from genome assembly GCA_965222705.1 of Saprospiraceae bacterium. Classification (GTDB taxonomy): domain Bacteria; phylum Bacteroidota; class Bacteroidia; order Chitinophagales; family Saprospiraceae; genus JAFMDF01. The sequence continues at coordinate 14,002 of CBDCUO010000054.1, forward strand.
TTAAAGCGCAAAATAGGTTGAATATAATGCGCTGCTCCACCTACCATCCCCACTCGCCAACCAGCCATATTATGAGCTTTACTCAAGGAATTCAATTCCAAAGCCACCTCTTTTGCGCCTGCTATGGACAAAATGCTAAAAGGCTGGTCATTTAGAATAAAGCTGTAGGGATTATCATTACAAATTAGTATTCGATTGGCTTTAGCAAAATCAATTAACCTCTCATAAAATGCTTTATTAGCTCTTGCTCCAGTAGGCATGTGGGGATAATTGATCCACATTATTTTTACTTTATTTAAATTCTCTTTTGCCAATTTTTTCAAATCCGGAAGCCAGCCATTTTTTTCTGACAGTTTATATTCCCGAACCGTCGCATCGGTTAAATTGGCGACCGCCCGATAAGCCGGATAGCCCGGATTGGGAATCAGCACTTCATCCCCTTGTTCTAAAAAAGTCATAGAAATATGCATAATGCCTTCTTTAGAGCCAATCAGCGGTAAAATTTCCGTGGCTGCGTCCAGTTTTACTTTAAAATGGGCCGCGTACCATTGTGCAAAAGCCATTCGCAGTTCGGGAATTCCGACATAACTTTGATAACCATGTACATCTGGTTTATTGCTTTCTTTTTTCAAGGTCTTAATAACGGCCTTAGGGGGTGACAGATCGGGATTGCCAATACCCAAATTAATGACGGATTTGCCTTCCGCATTCATTTGGGCGATTTCTCGCAATTTTTGAGAGAAGTAATACTCCTTCACCGCTCCCAGTCGAGAAGCTGTAGCTATAATTCCGTTCATCGTTTCTATACCTTCAAGTGTTTTTTCAAAGCAATCATGTACCCTAAATGCATGCTTTCATGGACATTATTAAAAATGATGGCCGTTTCTATAGAGTCAAGCGTCGTGCCATAACTGGTTCTGTATTTACTATAATTTTTAAATAAGCCTGCCTTAAAATCTGCCTCCATCCAATCAGCGGTAGTATCCAGCCATTCTTTCACCTGATGCACTTCTTTTTGGGTCAAATCTTTGTCTGGTTTTGTCCCTTTTCTGTAATTGGCAATGATGTCTTTGGGTACTTTGACTTCTACTCCCGACAAGGCATAGCATAATAATTGCTGGGTCACAACGGCGTGAGCGGCATTCCAAATCAGATTATTATTATAACCTTCCGGAATGAAATTTAAATTTTTCAAAGAAACCCCTTTTAGTTGCTTTAAATAATTTCGGCGGGTTGCTCTGAGAATATCAAAATGTTTTTGCATCATTTCATTTGTGCTTAACGTTCTACCAGCGATTAGCTGGTATCCAAATATTTCGCTTTAGCGGTTTATCAGAAATAGCTCTAATGATTTTTATCGCTCGGTTATTTTCATCCCGAATGCCCGATAGGACTAGGCTGGTATTAGAATCATTTTCTTCGTTCATAATGGAAGCAAAGTTGAGTTTCCAGACTCCGTTTTCCCTAATAAATTTCAAATAAGTATCCGTTAATTCTCCATTGTGGGTCATTCGGGCGACCGCTTTTTCAAAATTTCCTTCCATAACAATTTTGGCAATAGCATATTGCCCTACGGAGTCCATTGGATTTAGATGGTGTTCAGCAGCAAAGGCAAAAACTTGTCTGCCATTTAGCTCTTTGATTTGCTTTTTAGAATGTTCCTGGCGCAAGGCCAAAGCGACCACTTTGCTGTTAAAATTTACCTCTCCCAGCTTTTGGCGCTCTGTTTCCAAAGCGAGTTGAATGATTTTGTCGTAGTATTCAACAGATTTTTGATCTAGTAAGCCAGCAGCCTTACCAAATTGCTTTTTTTCAATGGCATCTTGGTAAGCTGTAAAAACGGTTTCAACGGCTTTTGTGGGATCTCCACCACAGGCCAATTGAATTAGTAAAATAGTTAGCAGAAGAAATTCCAATAGTGGTGATCTCATGTTGTAGTTTAAGTATTTATCAAAAAATAGATAACTATTAGCTTTCACAAGTTATAACTGCCTCGCAGTTTATTTCAAAATTGACGGAATTGGCAATAAAGCAATAATTATGCGCCTGCTGATGCAGTCTTTTTGCCAATTCCATTTTATCTTTTTCTCTAATAATGATTACAGGGTGCAAAGTAACGTTTTTAAAGCATCCGCGACCACTTTCTTCCAATGTCATGATTCCTACTGGACTATCTTCATATTGCACAACCGTAATTTTATTGACACTACAAAGGTGTAAATACCAGAGCATATGACAAGATGAAAGGGTGGAAACAAATAAATCTTCCGGATTATACCGGCCTGGATCTCCTCTAAAAGACGGATCGGAAGAACAGAGAATTAAAGGCTTCCCAGCCGCCATAATTTCGTGATTTCGGCTATAAGAAGAATAGCTGCTCGTTCCTTTACCGAGGTTGCCCGTCCATTTTACTGTAATGGTATATCGATGTTCTTTCAATTCTATGCTTTATATGAATGTCAGATAGGACTAATCCACAGTCCTTGTCCTGCTATCGAATGGACTAGTCCGTTCGATAGCGGAATTCCGAAAAATTAATTGCACCTAAATATATTGTAAATTGCTTTGTCAATAATTTCTATTGTATAATTTTTCAAAACGTTTGATGAATAAATTTTGAGGTATTTGTCGCATTAAAAAATTTCTAAATTTTATGAGTAAGTTATTTTCCCAATGAGCTACTATCCCCATCAGCCGAGAGTTATCGGTCACATATTTGGCTTTCCAATATCTCATTTTTTCCAATTTCTGAAAAGCCGTATCAAAATCCTTTTCCGCTTTTAAACAATGTGCCAAAGCCAGCCCGTCTTCAATTGCCTGTGCGCCACCTTGCCCTAGATTAGGAGAAGTAGCATGGATAGCATCTCCAATCAAGCCAATATGACCTCGGTGCCATCGCTTTTGCGGTTTTAGTTCGTAAATGTCGTTGCGCAAAATATTTTCAACAGATGTTTTATCAATAAGGTCTGCGACGACGGGGGGAAATTCGTCAAAATGCCTTTTTAGGTCTGCCTTGATTGTAGCAGGATTATCTCTTTCTCCCTCTTTAGTTTTAATAACGCTGTACCAATACACTAAATCGTCTGCAATTTCGATCATGGCAAAGCGTCCCTTTTTGCCCCAGCCTTCAGAAATATTATTCTTAAAAGAAGCTGGCAGGCGATACCGCAAAGTGCCCCTCCAGCAAGTTTGTCCTAAATATTTTGGTTGATTATAGGGAAACAAATGCTTTCTCACTACAGAATTCAGCCCGTCCGCTCCGATTAGAAAATCTGCTTTTATCCTGGTCCCATCTTCAAAACTTACCTTGGGTTTGCCATCGTTTTCAATAGATATTGCCCTTTTATTTAAGTGAATAGGCACATTTTTAGACAATCCTTTCGCCAGTATTTTTTGCAATTTGCCTCTATGAATAGCTATTGTAGAGATGCTATATTTTTTCTCTATTTGTTTTAATGGCATACTTTGCAAAACCCTCCAATCAGTATCGGTTATATTGCCACTATCGATTCTTTTTCCCTCTGCTTCCACCTCTTCACTAAAGCCCAATTCCTTTAAAACCATCATCGCATTCGTCCCCATTAAAATACCTGCACCAACTTCTTTGAGTTCAGGTGCGGCCTCGTAAATTTCCACTTCTAAAGAGAGTGGTTTTAGTGCATTAGCTAGAGTCAATCCGCCAATTCCACCGCCAATAATGATTGCTTTTTTCATTTAAACAAGAAAGATAATTTTTGTCACAAGTGCCTTCCTCTTTGATAAATTCCTAGCACTTTTAAATTATTACAAATTGGACGGATTGCATTCAAGGCTTGATCCAAACGCAAAGAGCTTTCTGCTATTAAATCCACAAAAAACATATATTCCCAATGCCGCCCTTCAATAGGCACCGACTGGATTTTGGACAAATTGGCATTATAAGCGGCTAGTACAGATAAAACTTTGTTCAAGCTTCCTGCTTCATGGCTGGTCGTAAAAGAAATAGACGCCTTATCCACCATATTAGCATCATTACCAGAAAAATATTGGTGTTGTAAAACCAAAAAACGGGTATGGTTTTTCTTGTTGGTTTCTATCCCCGGTGCTAATATTTCCAAATCATACATTTCTGCAGCTAAGGTGCTGGCAATCGCTCCAGTGCCCTTCCTGCCTTCTTCGCGTATTTGCTTGGCACTCAGGGCGGTATCAACGGTTTCTATCAAGCGGATATTCGGGTATTGGCGAAAAAAGGATCGGCATTGAGCGATTGCCATATGATGGGAATGTACCTCTTTAATGTCTTCCATGCGCTGTCCGGGCAATGCCATTAGATTCTGAACGATTCGCAAATAAATCTCTCCGGTAATGTGCAAGCTGGAAGTGTTGATCAATTTATAGTTATGCAAAATCCCGCCTGCCAGGGTATTTTCAATGGCCATCATCCCTATATCCGCTTTGCCGGGATCTTCTACTGTTTCGACCAGTTCTCGAAAGGTATCTGCCGGAATAATCTCAATTTTTTTATCTTCATAATAATATCGCGCCGCCATTTCGTGAAAGGCTCCCGGATAGCCCTGAATGACGATGCGCTTGGCTGTTTCTCCTTTATCTCCCTCCGTTTTTGGTAAATCCAGCGTATCAGTAGGTTGCATTTTTTATTGATTAAATCCAAATGAAAAAGAGTTCGCCGAGCTTTTCGGGAACCCTTTTAGGTCAGTCTATACCAATCCTTTAGAGTTCCTAGTCCGGTACACTAAAAAAGTAAAATTTGGTTCGATTGGTATCCATCAGGCTATAAATAAAAAAAGCCCCTTTCGGAGCTATTTATTTTATCTCTAATCACAAACGATCTAGCTCCTTTTTGGCAGTGCAAAAAAGTAAAAGCTAAAAAAGAAGTAGTTATTAGAGGTTGGCATAAATGTTTAATTTACAATGCAAACATATAGATTAATCAAGCGGTTTGCAAGTTTAAGGCTTTTTTTTCTAAAAAAACTTCATTGTGAAATTAGACGATTTGCAATTCTACAAACCTTCGATAGGCTCCTTTTTGTTTTAGAAGGCTTTTATGGGTTCCTCTTTCAATGATCGCTCCGTTTTCCAGGACAATAATCTCATCTGCATGTTGAATCGTCGAAAGGCGATGAGCAATAACGATAGTCGTCCTGCCTTTCATTACTTTTTCCAGAGCCGCTTGTACTTCTTTTTCCGATTCAGAGTCCAGTGCCGAGGTGGCTTCATCCAAAATCAGAATGGGTGGATCCCGCAAAATAGCTCGGGCAATTGTCAGCCGTTGGCGCTGCCCACCACTTAATTTACTGCCGCCATCACCTATGGTCGTTTGATAGCCTTTTTCCATAGCTAAAATAAAACTATGAGCATTGGCAATTTTAGCAGCCGCTTCTACCTCATTTTGGCTAAGGCCTTCTAGTCCAAAAGCAATATTATTGAAAATCGTATCATTGAACAATATGGACTCCTGAGAAACCACCCCGATCAGGGTCCGCAAATTGTCCAATTTCAGTTTTTTGATATTTATACCATCTATTAAAATAGCCCCTTGCTTGAGTTCATAAAAGCGGAGCAATAGATCCACCAAAGTCGTTTTTCCAGAGCCGGATGCCCCTACAATTGCAATTACTTTTCCCTTTGGGATTTTTAAATTGATATTTTTAAGTGCCTCCCTTTCATTACTAGCGTAAGCATAAGTAACTTGCTGAAAATCAATAGATTGCTGAAAATTAGCAATCTGGCGGGGAGACTTGGCTTCTCGAATGCTCGATTTTACCTTCATTACCTCTTCTATCCTGTCAACGGCAGCCATACCTTTTTGGATATTATAAAAAGCATTAGAAAAGGATTTAGTAGGCTGGCTCACATTAAAAAAAGCCAACAGAAAAGCCATAAAGGTTTCTGCCCGCAATTCGCCCGAAAAGACCAGCGCAGAGCCATACCATAACAGAATCGCCACCATAGCTATTCCCAGGAATTCCGACAAAGGAGAAGCCAAGTCCCTTCGCCATAACAAACGGGTCAGCAAATGGTTGTAGCGGTCATTTTCTCTTTGAAATTTGGCGATTTGTCGGCTTTCTGCTCCAAAGCTCTTAACGATTCGCAAACCGGACAGGTTTTCTTCTAAAAGCACGATCAAATTGCCCAGCAGTTCCTGGACTTTTTTTGATTTCTTTTTAAGCGTTTTGCCAATTCCGCCAATAATCACTCCCGTAAAAACCATCAATACGAAAACAAACAGGGTCAGTTGTGGGCTTACATATAGCAAAAAAACCAAGCTGCCTATAATTACAAAAGGTTCTCTAAATACGGTGACTAGTACATTAAAAATGCTCCATTCTACTTCCTGTACATCCGTAGAGATTCGAGCCATTAAATCGCCTTTTCTTTTTTCAGAAAGCCATTCCATGTCTAAATTGATTACCTTTTCCAGTAATTGTTGTCGCATATCTCGAACCATGCCATTTCGGACAGGAGACAGAAAAAAAGCAGCCAAATAACGAAATAGATTTTTGAAAAAGAAAATCAAAATAATACCTATACAAACATAGGCCAAGGCACCTTCTTTTCCCTGCTGCGCTATCAGTTGGGCTAAATAAAAATTTGCATAATTTTTTATACTATCAAACTGAAAAGAGAAGGTAGGTGCTTCCAAAACAGACTGCTCAATGCCAAAGAGAATTTGTAAAAATGGAATAATAGCCGGCGCACTCACTACCGTAAACAAAGCAGTCAATATATTGCAAATAATACTCAGAAAAATGAGCATTCGATATTTCTTCGTATAATGCAGTAATCTCCAAAAAGAGGACATAAAAGAAAAATAACCAATTGCTGATTTATAAAATAATGTCAAAGATAAGTCATCCTTTTTTGATATTTTTGGCTTCTTTTTGCGGTATTTTCTATAATTACTGCTCCCAAAACTGCCGAATCAGTTGATAATTAACTGATTATCAGGTCTTCACTCGTTTGTTGAAGCATCAAACAATATCAAATACCTAATGGCATTATTACTATTTTTCTTTGTTTTATCCATTGTTTTTTCTTTTCTCTGCTCGATTTGGGAAGCGGTCTTATTGAGCATTACGCCAGCTTTTATCAATAGAAAAGTACAGGAAGAGAGCCGTATTGGAAAAGATTTAAGGGCTTTTAAAAGGGATATTGATCGGCCTTTGTCTGCTATTTTGACCTTAAATACGATTGCTCATACGGTAGGTGCCATTGGAGTAGGTGCCCAGGCAGCAAAAGTTTTTAGTAATACACCTACCATTTTAGGAATTCCTTCTGAATCTTTAATCGCAGGGGGAATGACCTTGGCTATTTTAATTCTCTCCGAAATTATTCCCAAAACCTTGGGAGCCAATCTTTGGAAAGAGCTGGCCGCCTTTACGGTCAAGTCTTTAAAATTGCTGATTTTTGTGCTGTCTCCCTTTGTCTGGCTAAGCCAATTAATCACCAAAAATTTAAAAAAAGATAAAAGCAAAAGCGTGTTCAGCCGGGCCGATTTAGCTGCGCTGACCCATGCCAGCGAAGAAAGCGGTGTACTGGACAAAAGCGAATCGACGATCATTAAGAACCTGCTGAGGTTCGAGGAGGTTTCCGTACGCGATATAATGACTCCGCGAACCGTTATGGTGATTGCAAATGAAGAAACTTCCCTGCTAGAATTTTACAAAAAAAATCGACCCTTTCGCTTTTCGCGCATTCCTGTTTATAGCGAAACGGTGGATCACATCACTGGAGTGGTCTTAAAAGACGATATTTTACAATACTTGGTAGAAGACGAAGACGACCGCCTGTTAAAGTCTATCAAGCGAGCCGTCATTGCCGTGCAGGATGATCAGGTTTTGCCCGAATTATTTGAGTTATTGACCCGTCAGCGTGCGCATATAGCGATTGTTGTCGATAATTTTGGTTCGTTAGTTGGTTTAGTGACTATGGAAGACCTTCTAGAAACCTTACTGGGTTTGGAAATAATGGACGAATCGGATGATGTGCCAGATTTGCAACGACTGGCGCGCCAAAAATGGGAAGAGCGCGCTAAAAAACTTGGACTCATTGAGTAACGATATGTTATGATGACTGATTGCCAAATTTTTCAATCCAAGCTAATATCCCTCCTTCCAGGTTTCGGACATTAGAAAAGCCGTGCTGCTCCAAAATTTGTTGTGCTAGTGCACTTCTCTTTCCTGAACGACAATGCACGACGATCTCACCGTCTAAATGGTCTTCTAATTCATCTACCGCGTGCATTAAGTCTCCCAAAGGAATGAGCTTTGCTCCGAGGTTAAATTCTTCGTATTCGTAATCTTCCCGCACATCAATGAATAAGAAGTCTTCTTCTTGATCCAGTTTTTCTTTTAGTTCCTGAACGTTGATATCCATGCTATTGAATTAACTTTTAAAGAAGCTACAAAAATAAAGGTTTAAAAGTTTTTTGTATAAAAAAAACGAACCTCCATAGAATTTCCGATCGGTACTAATTATATTTAGCCATTATTGTAGCAAACGAACCCAATCAAAAAATATGTCCATCTTACGATTAGAAAATGTAGTCAAAACTTATGACAAGCATGTTGCGGTCAATGATGTTAGCTTTGAAGTTCCCAAAGGAAGCATCTTTGGTCTATTAGGCCCAAATGGCGCGGGAAAAACTTCGCTAATACGCGTAATCACCACTATTACTGGTGCTGATTCGGGACTGGTTTATTTGGATGAAGAAAAACTAAATAGTGAGCATCCCAACCAAATTGGCTATATGCCCGAAGAGCGCGGGCTTTATAAAAAAATGAAAGTTGGAGAACAATTAATGTATCTTGCTCAACTGAAAGGCTTACCTGCAAAAAAAGCAAAAGAACAAATTCATTTTTGGTTCAATCGGCTAGGAATTGACGACTGGTGGAATAAAAAAGTAGAAGAACTCTCCAAGGGCATGCAGCAAAAAGTACAGTTTATCGCAACCGTCGTTCATGGACCAAAACTATTGATTCTCGATGAGCCATTTTCTGGTTTAGACCCTATTAATACCAATTTAATTAAGGATGAAATTCGCAGATTGAATGAAGAAGGGACGAGCATTATTTTCTCCACCCACCGGATGGAACAAGTAGAGGAGATTTGTGAGTACATTACCTTGATTAACCAGGGAAAAATTGTACTGGACGGAAAAATGGCAACCATTAAGCAAGATTTCAAAGAAAATTTATTCAAAATCGAATATGGCGGCACGATTCCAACTGATTTGCAATCCCTTGATGCAGCAGATAAGCACTGGGACATCGTTAGTCAGGAAGATCATGCTTTAACGGTCAAGGTAAGCAATAGTCAAGCCTCTAATACCGTATTGAATTATTTAATAAAAAACGGCTTACACATTATTTCTTTTAATGAAATTTTGCCCAGCTTGAATGAAATATTTATCAAGCAGGTCGGTGAAACTAATGAATAATATACGCACTTCAACAAAACAATTCAGCAATGAATAAATTGTGGCTTATCATAAAACGAGAATACCTGGTACGGGTTAGAAAGAAAACATTTATACTAACGACTCTTTTGACGCCTCTTGCCATTCTACTTTTGTATTCTGTGCCTTTATTAATTGTAAAATTTTCTGATAATTCTCAGACTATTGCAGTCAAAGATGATTCGGGCATTTTTACCCGACCTATTGCAGACTCCAAACGAGCAAAATTTAAGTTTTTAAACGATGATTTAGCAGAGTTGAGAAAAAACTATAAGGATGAAGCTTATGATGGTGTGCTATATATTCCTCCTTTTAAAAATTTAAATAATGAATTAAAAATCCAGTTTTTTTCCGACCAACAAATTTCCGTTGCTTCCAAAGAGTTCATCGAAGGAAGAATTGCTCGACGCATTCGAGACCACAAAATGAAACTGGCAGGCTTAGACCAGAAGCAATTGGATAATCTGGAAACAACTGTCAGGCTAGAGCAAAAAAAGCAAACTATTAATGAAAAAGGGGAAATCATAGAAGAAGAAAGCCAGGCCAATGCTGGCTTAGCAACAGCTATTGGTTTTGGAATGGCCTTTTTTATGTATATGGTTTTGATTATTTATGGCATGATGGTGATGCGCTCGGTCATGGAGGAAAAGATCAATCGAATTGTCGAAGTGATTATTTCTTCTGTCAAGCCCTTCCAGTTAATGCTGGGAAAGTTGATTGGGGTAGGTGGCGTTGGCTTAACCCAACTATTGATTTGGATGATTACCTTGACAGTCATCCCTATGGTTTTATTGCCCCTCTTTGGTTTATCAGGTGCAGAAATCCCCGATGCGACAACGACTGGTCTAAGCGCAGAACAAACAGAAGAGGCAATGGGACAGGCAATGGAAATGATTGCGGCCATCGGCAATCAAAACTGGGCGTTTTTACTGCCCATGCTCATTATATTCTTTTTGGGTGGCTACTTTATCTATGCTTCTTTATTTGCGGCGGCAGGTTCTGCGATGGGAGATGATTTAGGGGAAGGGCAGGCTTTGACCATTCCGATTATGCTGCCCATTATTTTAGCCTTTTTTATTGTGACAACGATCATTGATAATCCCAATAATGGCATCGCAGTCTTTGGTTCTATTTTTCCATTATTTTCTCCCATTGTAATGCCTGCACGACTTGCTTTTGATCCACCTTTATGGGAAGTAATTGCATCGGTCATTATCCTGATCGCCTCCACCCTATTTTTTGTGTGGTTATCTGGTAGAATTTACAGAGTAGGAATTTTTATGTATGGCAAAAAAGTAACCCCTAAGGAAATCTGGAAATGGATGTTTTATAAAGGATAAGCTAAGATTGGCTGCAAAGCATCCCTCTTGGGAAATGTAAGAATTAAAAAAGCAGTAAAAATAAAACAGGGTACAAACGTTAGGAACGTAGCACCCTGTATAACCCCAAAAAACCAAATGAAAACAATCTACATATAAAATATATTTATAATTTCAATTATGCCTTGTTTTGCCCAACTTCTCTGACCATTCAACCCAAACTCCTTGCAAACGTAACATCTTATCTTTAAATTTCAAAGAAATTCATTCAACATTAACGATATTTTTTGACTAATGTTTAAGTTAATGTGCTTAAAAAGTGAAAAAAGTTTTGAACCTTTGTCTTTTAAAAGATAAGTTAAACAAAAGTTAACTTACCTTTAAATTAATGAAAGCAAAGGTATAAAAACATTTATAAATATCAAAAATATATAAAAAATTTAATTGGCTAAAGTAAAAAAAATTTTTACCTGTAATAACTGTGGCGCCACTTCCCCAAAGTGGATAGGAAAATGCCCCTCCTGTGGAAATTGGAATACTTATCAGGAAGAAATTCTGGAACGCCTAACCCGACAAGAAGAAAAAAAGAAAGTCTGGAAAAACCCAAACAGGAGTGCCCCGAAACCCGTCCAGTTAACGCAGGTCAAACCTAGTACCACACAACGATTGATTACCCATGATAAAGAATTAAACCGCGTTTTGGGAGGTGGAATTGTAGGCGGATCCATCGTTTTGATTGGAGGGCAACCGGGCATTGGCAAATCAACCCTTTTGCTACAAGTTGCATTAAATACTTCTGTAAAAATTTTGTATGTATCTGGTGAAGAAAGCGAGGAACAAATCAAAATGCGCGCGAACCGAATTGGCAAAAATCACGATAACTGTTTTATTTTAACCGAAACCAATTCCAGTAAAATTTTAAAGCATGCACAGCAGCTAGAGCCGGATTTAGTAGTCATTGATTCGATCCAAACCCTCTCTTCTCCGCATATCGAATCCACCCCAGGTAGTATCTCACAGGTAAGGGAATGTGCAGGAGAATTGCAAAGATTTGCTAAAGAAACCAATATCCCCGTTTTTCTGATTGGCCACATCACCAAAGAAGGAGCCATTGCAGGACCGAAACTATTGGAACATGTTGTAGATGCCGTGCTGCAATTTGAGGGCGATCAGCACTACACTTACAGAATTCTTAGAACAACCAAGAACCGATTCGGCTCCACCGACGAAATGGGGATTTATGAAATGCAAGCAAATGGTTTGCGGGAAGTTTCCAATCCCTCAGAACTATTGTTGTCCCAAAAAGAAGAAGAATTAAGTGGCAGCGCAGTCGCAGCTACTATGGAAGGGATGCGCCCAATGCTAATTGAAACGCAGGCATTGGTGAGCACGGCCGTTTACGGCACCCCCCAGCGATCAGCGACCGGCTTTGATTTAAGACGATTGAGTATGTTATTGGCAGTATTGGAAAAGCGTTGTGGCTTTTTATACGGGCAGCAGGATGTATTTCTAAATATTGCAGGCGGAATCAAAGTAGATGACCCCGCTATTGATTTGGCTATTGTCAGTGCATTGATTTCCTCTTTGGAGGACATTGCCATCCCCAGCAATATTTGTTTTGCTGGAGAAGTGGGCTTATCTGGAGAGATTCGAGCGGTCAGCCGAATTGAGCAAAGGATTCAGGAAGCAGATAAACTGGGCTTTGAGCAAATTTTTATTTCAAAATATAATTTAAAAGGTTTAAATCTGGAAAAATTTACAATTAAGGTAATTGATATTGGAAAAATTGAAGAATTATATCAAAAACTTTTTGAACCTTAGCTTGACTTTAGCCATTTAAGCAGCTCTGGTAGCCATAAAAAATAAATGGTCAAGCCAATGTTGATTTAATTTATGAATGTCAGGTTTATCCCTAGACATTGAAAAATAATTATTTCGCCAAATTAGCAATCTAACAGAGGCGATAGCATCCGAAAAAGTCGGATGTGATTTTTGATACCATGCTGTCGTTTTTACTACTAATAAATTTTGTTGGTGTAGCTTATCGGTCATAATGGTGATGATGCTAAATAACGCCATCAAAATTGGAGTTGTTCTAGCTATTGCTTTATCAGACCATTGTCTTTGAGTTTCTACTCCTAAATGAGTTCTGACTTCTTCAAAAGTGACTTGAACCGTCCATCTTCGGATAAAGAAGTTAATAATCTCAAGAATAGGTAAGTCTAATTTAGTACATAATAAGGCACTTGTTTTAATAACTCCATTAGGGTCCTTAATCAAACCCCATCGAATAGGTAAAGGCCTCATTCCTGAATGATACCAAATGGCAGTTCCTGTAGCAATTAATAATTCTACTTGTCCATGATTGTACCATTTAGGAATAGTCAGTTTTACCCATTGAGTGGTTGGGTCATCAGCTAGTTGTTCTAGATTTTTTAATCGCTGACCCTTTTTACGATTTCGTCCAGGACGCCCTTTAGGTCTTTGAGGAACAAAATCATAAAGTGCAGCATCTAGACGCAACCGAGTGATGACACAAACATGATTACGCACAGCTGCTAGTAGTTCAATGACCGCATAAGAAGAGTCTGCCACAATGATAATCAAGCGATTAGGCAACCAACGACTTAGTTGCAACATCATCTGGCGAGCCCAATCGGTTATTTTCTTATGCTGTTTGCCATTTTGCTCATTGTACCGTTCAGAAGGAGCCAGTACCGTCAGAAATGGTAATGCCCATACTCGGTTAGCCCAACTGATGGGTGTTAGAAGCATCATACTAATCCATCTTAGACCGCTACACTTGACAAAGTGACTTTTGGAAGATCGCACTGGGTCTCTATAAATGCCTTTTGTCTTTATTGCTTTTCCTCGTCTTCTTTCTATTGTTTCATCTATGCCAAAAATTAATGGCTCAGACGATAGGGAAAAATGTTTGACAAGTTGAAGTAATAAAATATGGGCTGATTTATAGCACGACCACTTGGCTCTACTTAGGACTCGATGGTATTTATGAAAACGTTTTTCGTTACTAAGTCCAACTGCTCTTAAGGCACTACAGACTGTACGACGACCGACTACTAAAATACTACCTAGTAGTAAAAATTTTGCATGTTCAAAGACCTTGTGGCTAAATATCGGAGCAAATACCGATATTTGCTGCAAGAATTCTTTTGGAAGAGTAAACATTTTTTATTGATTTTGGCGAATCAAATTTACTCATCTTTAAGAATTCTCTTTTTATTTTCAAATGGCTAAAGTCGAGCTAAGCTTGACTTTAGCCATTTAAGCAGCTCTGGTAGCCATAAAAAATAAATGGTCAAGCCAATGTTGATTTAATTTATGAATGTCAGGTTTATCCCTAGACATTGAAAAATAATTATTTCGCCAAATTAGCAATCTAACAGAGGCGATAGCATCCGAAAAAGTCGGATGTGATTTTTGATACCATGCTGTCGTTTTTACTACTAATAAATTTTGTTGGTGTAGCTTATCGGTCATAATGGTGATGATGCTAAATAACGCCATCAAAATTGGAGTTGTTCTAGCTATTGCTTTATCAGACCATTGTCTTTGAGTTTCTACTCCTAAATGAGTTCTGACTTCTTCAAAAGTGACTTCAACCGTCCATCTTCGGATAAAGAAGTTAATAATCTCAAGAATAGGTAAGTCTAATTTAGTACATAATAAGGCACTTGTTTTAATAACTCCATTAGGGTCCTTAATCAAACCCCATCGAATAGGTAAAGGCCTCATTCCTGAATGATACCAAATGGCAGTTCCTGTAGCAATTAATAATTCTACTTGTCCATGATTGTACCATTTAGGAATAGTCAGTTTTACCCATTGAGTGGTTGGGTCATCAGCTAGTTGTTCTAGATTTTTTAATCGCTGACCCTTTTTACGATTTCGTCCAGGACGCCCTTTAGGTCTTTGAGGAACAAAATCATAAAGTGCAGCATCTAGACGCAACCGAGTGATGACACAAACATGATTACGCACAGCTGCTAGTAGTTCAATGACCGCATAAGAAGAGTCTGCCACAATGATAATCAAGCGATTAGGCAACCAACGACTTAGTTGCAACATCATCTGGCGAGCCCAATCGGTTATTTTCTTATGCTGTTTGCCATTTTGCTCATTGTACCGTTCAGAAGGAGCCAGTACCGTCAGAAATGGTAATGCCCATACTCGGTTAGCCCAACTGATGGGTGTTAGAAGCATCATACTAATCCATCTTAGACCGCTACACTTGACAAAGTGACTTTTGGAAGATCGCACTGGGTCTCTATAAATGCCTTTTGTCTTTATTGCTTTTCCTCGTCTTCTTTCTATTGTTTCATCTATGCCAAAAATTAATGGCTCAGACGATAGGGAAAAATGTTTGACAAGTTGAAGTAATAAAATATGGGCTGATTTATAGCACGACCACTTGGCTCTACTTAGGACTCGATGGTATTTATGAAAACGTTTTTCGTTACTAAGTCCAACTGCTCTTAAGGCACTACAGACTGTACGACGACCGACTACTAAAATACTACCTAGTAGTAAAAATTTTGCATGTTCAAAGACCTTGTGGCTAAATATCGGAGCAAATACCGATATTTGCTGCAAGAATTCTTTTGGAAGAGTAAACATTTTTTATTGATTTTGGCGAATCAAATTTACTCATCTTTAAGAATTCTCTTTTTATTTTCAAATGGCTAAAGTCGAGTTAAGAGTATGTTTAAATTTCGTTTTTGGAGGAAAAAAAAGATGTATTTTTTGTGCTGATGAAGGGAATTTTGAAGGAATAGCTGTAGCTATTGCTGAAAAAATTGCCGAAATCAGCGCGAAAAAGACGCTTTTTTAACCCAAAGGATGAACTTTTAGACATGCTCTAAGTCCGTCTTAACCAGCCAAGCAGTTCCGATCACCATATTTTGTATGGCTGAATTGTTACTTAAGACAATTCAACCATTTTTTGATTTTAAAAATTTACTATTCAACTTCCTAAACAGGTATAGCTATGAGAACTCGTAAAGGCTTATTCCTTTACTGTCTTTGCTTCCTATTGCTTTTGGTTTTTACTCCGCTCTTTGCCCAATTAAATATGGATTTATTTAATGAAAAATGGAAACAGGCAAAAGCGCACCTCGACTCCAATCGAATAGAAGCACTCCTTACTGCGACAAAAGGCCTAGAAAGCCTCCTGCAAGATAAGCATAGCAAAACCTATGGAAAAGTCGCTTATTTATACGCAGAATACTTCTACGCAAAAGACAACTGGAAGCAAACAATCCAATACGCTGACCAGGCAATAAAATTATTGGAAAAAAATACGACCGATAGGCTCTTACTGGCAGAATCTCACCTTTTGGGTGGGTTGGCCTATGATTACCTGAAGGAGTTTGAGACGGCTATACCTTACTATCAAAAAGCACTTTCCATAAAAAAAGAAGTATTAGGGCCACATCACCTAAAAGTCAGCAATATCTATTATAATCTGGGAATAATCGAAGAGGAAAAAAGGAACCTGGAAAAAGCCATTCAGTTTTTAAAGCAAGGGATTTCTGGTATTTTAGAAGCAGAGGGAAAGGGCAGTCCCCATTTGATAGATTTTTATAATAAAGTAGGTTATCTATATAGATTAAAAGGCAACTTTGATGCGGCCCTAGATTTTCGGGGTAAGGCACTTTCAATAAAAAATAAAAAATATGGGAATAATTCTATTGAAACTGCCTCTTCTTACTATTATTTGGGAGAAATCTATTTTAGTTTAGAAGACTATAAAAAAGCGATTGATTTTTATAATAAAGCCCTCCGTATTCGAGAAAGTCATTTCAAAAAAAACAGTTATAGAAAAGCCCTTTTGAAATACGGTGTCGGCCTCTGCTATATCAACCTGGAGCTATACGATCGGGCATTGGAGATACTGGATAGTGCGGCAACGTATGATGATATTTTCCTAAACGCTGAAATTCATCGTCTAAAAGGGGGCATTCAGTCGGAAACTGATGAATTTGATCGAGCATGGGATAGCTTCGAAAAAGCATTGGGAGGGTTTCAAAAAATGAAAACAGACAATAGCGATTATATCTTCCATACCTACCGAACGATGATTGAGAGCCTAATGCGCATGGACAAGTATGAAGAAGCATTGACTTACTTAGATAAGGCTTTGGCAATTGGTACCAACCGTTATAAAGATACGCCCTACGAATTATTTGACCTGTTTCGATATAAAGGCACTTGCTATTTTCAATTGAATAAACAAGACGAGGCACTTGCCTTTTATTTACAAGCCAATGAACTAAACGGTGGGAATCTTTCCTGGGATGACGCCAATTTAAAGCAGCTAAAAAATCAGGTTAATTTGAATATAGATTATGCCAATTTTTATCTGGCACAGATTGCCTCCCCTAAAAGCTCGGCATTGCTTTTCAAGACAGATAGCCTTTTATCCAAGACCATTGCTTTGATAGATTATATAAGAAGAAATTACCAGGAACGAGGCACAAAAGAAGATTTGGTAGAGCGATTTTACGAAGTTTTCAGAAAAGCACTAAAAGTCAAATACTTACTTTATGAGACAACCGGAAAAGACCAATATTTGAAAGCTGCTTTCCAACTCTCTGAAAAAAGCAAAAACCTCACCCTTTTAGAGACCCTGAAAAATGTAAAAGCATTCCAGGCTTCCAACATTCCCGACTCCATTTTGGCAAAAGAAAATGAGCTGAGAACCAATATTACTTTCCTTGAAAACAAAAGATTTGAGGCAAGCCAACTAGCCGTTTTAGACGAAAATAGTATTGGAAAACTGAATGGTGAAATCTTTGACCTAAAGCAGGAATACGAACAGCTGCTAACCGAAATAGAACAAAAATATCCCGATTACTACCAGTTAAAATTTGAATCCCCACAAGTAACGGTAAAAACAATTCAAAAAAATATTTTAGCAGAGAATCAGTCCCTTTTGGAGTATTTTTTAGGAGATACAACCCTTTATGTTTTTTTGATAAAAAAAGATACTTTTCAGGCCTTTCGGCTGCCTAAAACGGAAAACCTGGATGGTATCATCCGCGAATTTTGCCGGAGCATTTATAGTTATCGTCCAGCTTATTTTCAACAAAATAGATCGAATGACACATTGATTCAGACTTTTGTGACATTGGGACAGCAATTGTTTAAAGAGTTGATCGCCCCTTTCCAAAAAGAGCTAACCGAAAAAGTTTGTATTATCCCAGATGGTTCTTTGGGTTATTTGCCTTTTGATGCTTTGCTGCTAACGCCGCCTGAAGAAGAAAAAAACTTTAGAAGTTATCATTATTTGGTGGAAAAATACTTGACGAGTTGCGCCTATTCTGTTACGTGGCTTTGGCAGGTTTTGAGTAAAGAAAAAAGGTCCTTCCAACAGCCATTTCTAGGAATTGCACCTGTTTTCGATAAGCCCAAAAATTCATCGGAAGAAATTTATGCTTTCAGGACAGGATTGGGACCTTTAAAATACAATAAAGAAGAGGTAGAAAATATTCGCAAAACCATTGGCGGCAAAACCTTAATTGGTCCTCATGCCACCAGGAACAGGTTTCTAGAATTAGTAACAGGTAGTCAAATTATCCACTTGGCTACCCATGGTAAATCCAATGATAATCAAGGGGATTATTCCTATATTGCTTTTTCCCAATCACCAGACTCAATGACCTCTCGATTTTTGTATGTCAAAGACTTTTTCAATGTCCGTGTACCTGCAGAATTAGTCGTATTGAGTGCTTGTGAAACGGGTCTGGGGGAAATCAAAAGAGGCGAAGGAATTGTGAGCATTGGTAAGGGATTTTCCTATGCGGGTGCTAGGAGCCTAGTGACCACCCTCTGGCGAGTGAATGACAATACAACGGCCAGGTTCATGCCCCTTTTTTATAAAAATTTAAAAAAGAGCCTTCCAAAAGATGAAGCCTTATGGCAAGCAAAAAAAACATTTATCCAAACCAATAGAGATGCGCATCCCTTCTTTTGGGCGGGATATATAGCCTTTGGAGATATGCAAAGCATTGATTTTCAATCGAATTTTAGTATTTATTGGTATTTGGGAATTGGGCTTTTAATACTAGCAGCACTCACTTTTTTACGAAAAAGAACCAACTGAAAATGTCCTCCTGATTTGGGTAAATCCCTATCTTTGCACCTGTGAAAAATTTGCAGCGTTTAATGCAGCTTTATGCCCAAGATGAGCGCATAAAGCAAATAGTGGCCGCCCTCCAAAACGAATCTCCTGCTCGCTTACAATTAGTCGGAATGAAAGGAGCGCAGGAAGCCTATGCCCTGACGGGAACCTACCTCGTTCATCCCCAAAGCCATTTGTTCATAGCCACCGATAAAGAAGAGGCGGCTTATCTGCTCAATACGCTCGAAAATTTATTCGACAAAAAGCCCATCCGTTTTTTCCCGGACTCTTTTAAGCGGCCGATGTATTTTGAAGTATTGAATAGCACAAATGTTTTGCAGCGAACAGAAACCGTCAATAAAGTTTCTTCCTCGCTTGCGGCAGGAGAAATTTTGGTTACCTATCCTGAAGCCCTCTTTGAAAAAGTAGTAGCACCAGAAGTGCTGGACAAGCAAAAGATTGAAATAGCCATTGATGAAAAACTGGATGTTCCCACCATTATTGATATACTCGTTGAATATGGTTTTGAACGAGTGGATTTTGTCTATGAACCAGGGCAGTTTTCCATCCGGGGCGGCATTATAGATATTTTTTCTTATGGCAATGAATACCCCTATCGGGTGGATTTATTTGATGAAGAAGTAGAGAGCATTCGCGTATTCGACCCCACTTCGCAATTATCGCAGCGAAATATTTCGAAAGTAAGCATCATCCCGAACATTAATACCAAATTCGACCAAAGCGAAAAAGTATCCTTATTCAAAGTATTGCCAGAAAACACGGCTATCTGGATTCGGGATTACCAAACACTTTTGGAAAAATTAAAAATTTGCTTCAAAAAAGCAGAAGAATTTGCCCAGACCTTATCCTTGTTAGAAGACGAAGAGCTAAAAGAGCTATTTAAAGATCGAGCTTTTATTCTCCCCAATCAGGTAATTGAAGAGATTGAACAATTCCCTATTTTGAGTATGAGTAAGGGCAAGCACCCCTTTCCCATTGATAAAAAAATCACTTTTAATGCTCAAGCACAGCCCAGTTTTAATAAAAATTTTAAATTATTAATAGAAAATTTAACCGCTAATGAGCAAAAAGGAATAGACAATTATTTGTTTACAGGCAATCCTAAACAAATAGAACGCTTCTATTCCATTTTTGAAGATTTAAACGCTAACGTTCAGTTTCATCCCATTCCAAAAGCGATACACGAGGGCTATATAGATTTGGATTTAAAAGTTGCTTGCTATACCGATCATCAGATTTTTGAGCGATTCCACCGTTACAAACTCAAAAAAGGCTTTACCAAAGACCAAGCACTTAACTTAAAATTACTGCGAGAGCTTAAGCCGGGCGACCATGTGACGCATATTGACCACGGCGTAGGGCGTTTTTCCGGTTTGGAGAAAATTAATATCAACGGGAATATTCAGGAATCTGTCAGGATTGTTTTTAAAAATAATGATCTGCTTTATGTGAGTATTAACTCGCTGCATAAAATCGCCAAATTTAGAGGGAAAGACGGCACTCCGCCCAGATTGAGCAAACTGGGTTCAGATGCCTGGAAAAACCTCAAGCGCAAAACCAAGCGCAAAGTCAAGGACATTGCCAAAGAGCTGATTAAGCTCTATGCTAAGCGAAAGGCAGCCCCCGGACATGCTTTCCCGCCTGACGGCTACCTACAAAATGAACTAGAAGCCTCTTTCATTTATGAAGATACCCCCGATCAGCTAAAAGCCACCAACGACGTAAAAGAGGATATGATTAAGGCGCATCCAATGGACCGCTTGATCTGCGGAGATGTAGGCTTTGGGAAAACAGAAGTGGCTGTCCGAGCAGCTTTTAAAGCAATCGTTGGCGGCAAGCAGGCTGCTATTTTGGTCCCGACTACGATTTTGGCTTTGCAACATTACCGCACCTTTAAAGAACGTTTGGAAGAGTTTGGTGTCACCGTAGATTATATCAATCGCTTTCGTTCGACAAAAGAAAAAAGAATTATTATAGAAAAACTGAAAAGCGGGGAGGTTGATTTAATAATCGGCACACATGGTTTATTAAATAAAAAAATTGATTTTAAAGATTTGGGGCTTTTGGTCGTAGATGAAGAACAAAAATTTGGAGTGGCAGCCAAAGAAAGATTGCGCGGCTTAAAAATCAATGTAGATACTTTGACTCTAACCGCTACCCCCATACCCAGAACGCTGCAATTTTCTTTAATGGCGGCGAGGGACCTATCGGTTATCCGCACCCCGCCTCCAAATCGGCAGCCTATTCACACCGAAATTCGAATTTTCAATGATGATTTAATCAAAGAATCCATTTATTATGAAACTAATCGGGGTGGCCAGGTCTTTTTTGTTCATAACCGAATCAAAACCTTGCCAGACATTGCCGCAATGGTCAAACGCCTTTGCCCGGATGTGGAGGTTGCAATGGCACATGGACAAATGGAATCAAACAAACTGGAAAAAACGCTAGTAGATTTTATTGATTATAAATTCGATGTCCTCATTTGCACTAACATCATCGAAACGGGACTAGACATACCAAATGCGAACACCATCATTATCAACAATGCCAATAATTTTGGGTTGAGTGATCTACACCAACTACGCGGTCGAGTAGGACGCTCCAATCGAAAAGCATTTTGCTACCTGTTTTGCCCGCCGCTATCTGTACTAACCCACGATGCCAGAAAACGATTGCGAACGATCGAAGAATTTTCAGATTTGGGCAGTGGCTTTGATATCGCCATGCGGGATTTGGACATTCGAGGTGCAGGCAATTTACTGGGAGGAGAGCAAAGTGGCTTTATTTCTGAAATTGGCTATGAAACCTATCAAAAAATATTGGAAGAAGCCATTCAGGAATTAAAAGAGTCCGAATTTAAAGACTTATTCAAAGCAGATTTGGACAAGAAGCAGGAATATGTTCGAGAGGTGCAAATTGATACCGATACAGAAATGTTGATACCGGATGAATATGTGAGCAATATCCAAGAACGGCTGAATTTATATACCGAACTAGATAAAGTAAAAACAGAAGAAGCCCTTCATAAATTTGCTGAAGGACTACAAGATCGCTTCGGCAAAATCCCCCATGAGGTCAAAGAATTATTTGAGGGTTTAAAACTGCGCTGGATTTGTCAAAAGCTGGGTTTCGAACGTTTGAGTTTAAAAAATAAAAAGCTGCGCTGTTATTTTATCGGCAATCCCCAATCCACTTTCTTTGAAACAGAAACCTTTAACGACTTCATGAAGCATATTACTTTACAGGGAAAAAAGGAAGGATTAAGTTTAAAACAATCGAATAAATATTTGATCTTGATAAAAGATCAGGTGAAAGATTTAAAGGAGGCCAAGCAGGTCTTAGATAAAATAAAACAGGTCTTGGCACAGAAGGAAGAGGCAACGGTCCTATGAAGTGGACAAAGACAACAAAAAAATAGTTGAAAACCCAATCATTTCGATAGCTAATTCAAGATTAATTTTTTGTAAACTTCAAACAAGCAGGTTTATTTGGCGTTTTTATTCCGTCAAATGCAGTCACCTGATTTAAAACCTGTACTATTTTTATGAAAAAACCAATATCTCTGCTTTTTTTGTTAGCAAACTCCGTTTTTCTTTTTGGACAGGAAAAGCTAACCATTAACGGCTATGTCAATGATGCCGCCAATGGCGAGAGTTTGATCGGAGCAACGGTTTATGTCCAAGAACTTGGCACTGGAGTGGTGAGCAATGTTTATGGTTTTTACTCGATTACTCTGGAGCCTGGCGATTATACCGTTGAGTATCGCTTCTTGGGTTATGAAGCCATTACAAAAAAGGTAGCACTTGCCCAAAATCAGCGCATGGATATTGAACTGAGAGAGGCAGGGCTACAATTGGCAGAAGTCGTTGTTACCGCAGAACCAGAAGACATCAATGTTTCCGGCGTGCAAATGAGTACCAACAAACTGGATATCAAAACCATCCAAAAGTTGCCCTCCTTTTTGGGCGAAGTGGACGTGATTAAAAGCATTCAAACCCTGCCGGGCGTTTCTACCGTTGGGGAGGGAGCGAGTGGCTTCAATGTACGGGGAGGAAGTGTCGGGCAGAGTTTAGTGTTGCTAGACGAAGCTCCCGTGTATAATTCCTCTCATTTACTTGGCTTCTTTTCCGTTTTTAATCCCGATGCGGTCAAGGATGTTCAGTTAATTAAAGGAGGCATTCCCGCTCGATATGGCGGACGAATTGCCTCTATTCTCGATGTGCGGATGAAAGAAGGAAACAGCAAGCGATTGGCAATCCAGGGAGGTATCGGAACCATCTTTAGCCGATTGGCGGTAGAGGGACCAATTATTAAGGAGAAGGCTTCTTTTATCGTCGCAGGTCGCCGTTCTTATGCGGATATTTTAGCCCGCCCTTTTACGGATATTTTCAATGATGGAGCCGCTTTGAATTTTTGGGATTTGACCTTGAAAACCAATTATAATATCAATCCTAAAAATCGGATTTTCTTATCGGGATATCTAGGTAGGGACAAATTTAAATTCGATGCCCAACAGGGGTTTAGCTGGGGAAGTCAAACTACTACGGCTCGGTGGAATCACTTATTCAATGATCGCCTGTTTTCCAATTTTACTTTTTTTTATAGCAATTATGACTATGAAATAGTATTTGGAGAAGACGACTTAGACCGATTTAATTGGAGCTCCAACATCCAAAACATTGACTTTAAGCCAGAGTTCACCTGGTTTATTAACCCTGAAAACAAATTGACCTTTGGAGGAGAAGCCCTGTTCTATAATTTTGAACCTGCCAATGCAGTAGGAGTTAGTAATGGAGAAACTGTGGATATAAGCATTGATGAAAGAAATGCATTGGAAACAGCCATTTATATTGGCAATGACCAAAAAGTGGGGGACCGAATGGATTTACAATATGGCTTGCGCTATTCTAATTTTCTTTATTTAGGCCCTGGAAAATATTATAACTTCAATACCCCTCCGGAGCCAGGCATTCGCCGATTTGTTACAGAAGAATTTACCGCAGGTCGAGGAGAAGTCATTGCCGACTATGGCAATTTAGAGCCTCGAATTTCTATCAAATACCAATTGGGAGCGCAAAGCTCCATCAAGGCAAGCTATAACCGAACAGCCCAATATATTCACTTGATTTCCAATACAACTGCCTCTAATCCACTAGATGTCTGGACGCCCAGTACAAATAATATTCAACCTGAAATTGGCGACCAAGTAGGCATTGGTTATTTTAAAAATTTTGGTAAAAATAATGACTACGAAACCTCTTTAGAGCTGTATTATCGAAAAACAAAAGGGCAAATTGATTACATTGACGGGGCGGATATTCTAGTCAATGAATTCTTAGAAGGCGACTTATTGGAGGGAAAAGGTAGGGCTTATGGAATAGAGCTATACGCCAAAAAAAATGCAGGTAAATTGAACGGCTGGGTCAGTTATACATTAGCCAGGACACAACTGCAAGTAGAAGGGATTAATAAAGGGAGCTGGTACCCCACCCGCTTTGACCAAACCCACAATTTTAAGTTGGCTCTTTTTTATGAACCAACTAGTCGCTGGTCTTTTTCTGCTAATTTCACTTATGTTTCCGGCACACCTACTACTTTTCCAACTTCTCGCTATCAAATACAAGATTATCTGATCCCTCACAATGTTCTTGAAGGTAGAAATAATGTGCGAATTCCCGATTTTCATCGCCTAGATGTCGCAGCCACCCTAAAAGGGAAAAAAGTCAAAAAAGGTAGAGAGCGGAAAAACGAAGACTACTGGGTCTTTTCTGTTTATAATGTCTATTCGAGAAGAAACCCCTTTTCCATTTATTTCGCTCAAAGCGACGGACGCTTCGAAGAAGGACAGCCCATTTCGACTACAGCCAAACAAGTATCCATTATTGGTAGTTTTCTACCTTCGGTTTCTTATAATTTTAAGTTTTAAAAAAATTGAAATCAAAATATGAAAACCTATCTTTATAAAACAGCAATTGTCTTTTTTCTGTTAGTGCAACTTATTTTTACAAGCTGTGAAGATGAAATTATGCCTACGCTCCAAGAGGCACCAACATTCGTGGTGATAGATGCCTGGATAAATAACAAACCAGAGCCACAGATCATCAAAGTAAGTGCTTCTCAATCTTATTTTGATAACTCATCCATTCCTGGATTGAGTGGTGCAACCGTTCAAATCATAGATGAAAATTTGAAAGTATATGATTTTGTCGAAACCCAAGCCGGCATCTATGTATGGACCCCTGAACAGGGAGTAACATTTGGAGAGATCGGACTGCAATATGGATTGAATATCGTATATAATGGCGAAACTTTTAATGCGATTTCCACCATGAATCGAGTGCCGCCTATTGATAGCCTTTCTTTTGCTTTTGAAGAAGCAGATGTCCCATTCCCTGAAGGATATTATGCCGAATTTTGGTCAAGAGACCCTGCTGGCATCGGAGATACTTACTGGATCAAAACCTTCAAAAATGGACAGTTTCTAAGTAAGCCGGAGGAAATTAATGTGACTTATGATGCGGGATTTTCTCCGGGTGCAAACCTGGATGGCCTGGTTTTTATCCAACCTATTCGATTGATTATCAACCCTTTTGAAGAAGACGAAAATGGCGATTTTCTCTCTCCTTATGCCATCG
The DNA here is from genome assembly GCA_965222705.1 of Saprospiraceae bacterium. Classification (GTDB taxonomy): domain Bacteria; phylum Bacteroidota; class Bacteroidia; order Chitinophagales; family Saprospiraceae; genus JAFMDF01. The sequence continues at coordinate 39,580 of CBDCUO010000054.1, forward strand.
GAGATTCTGTCTATGTAGAAATTCACTCTATTACGAATGAAGCTTTTTATTTCTTGAATGAAGTGTTAATTCAAACGGATCGCCCTGGTGGATTTGCAGAACTATTTGCGACTCCGTTAAGCAATGTCGTTACAAACATTATTCCTCAAAATGAAGAAACCGAAGTTGTTGGCTTTTTTAATGTTTCAGCAGTATCCGGTCAAGGGAAACGATTAGTGGAATAAAAATTTTTAAAATATTTGTATCAAAGAACACTTGACCCGACAAAAAATATTTTTTCTAATAGGAGAATGTTTTTCAACTAAAATTATCCAGTAATGGGAAATTACTGGATAATACGGAACGCTCCGCAGACTAAAGTTTGTCATGCGATTTTATACTTGCAAAACCAACTCTTTGACGGCTGTTATCCACTTAGGATGATCATTTAGACTAGGCACTAAATCTAGCCTTTCGCCGCCCATTTCTTCAAATTCTTCTTTGTATTCAAAAGAAATTTCAATGGTCGTTTCCAAACAATCTGCTACAAAAGCAGGGCAAAAAACCAATAGTTGTTTATCCCCTTTTTTGGCCCTTTCTTCGATTACCTTGCTGGTATAGGGTTTGACCCATTCCTCTGGTCCCAAACGCGATTGAAAACAAACCGTAAACTGATCTTTGGAAAGGTTTAGTTTGGCTGCGATGGCAAAGGCCGTCTGATAGCATTGGGCAGAATAGCAAAATTGATTTTTTATAAAAATGGTCCGGCAGCAGTCAGAGCTTTGCAAACAATGATTGCAGTTGTCAGCTCTTTTTAGTTGGCGTTCGGGCAAACCGTGGAAGCTAAATAAAAAATGGTCATAACTATCTATATCAAATTGTTGGGCATTCTCCACATAAACTTCAATCATGGGGCCGTAATCATAATAAGAATTAACCAGTTTGACAGTTGGAATAGTTTCTTTTTTTGCTAAAATACGCATGACTTCCTCATGCACAGAACCTGTCGTGGCAGAAGCATATTGAGGAAACATCGGGAAGACAATAATTTCTGATACTTGTTTTTTCAGCAAGCGATTAATCGCGGATTCGATAGAGGGGTTTTGATAGCGCATGGCGAGGGCGACTTCATAGCCTTCTCCCAATAATGGACGAAGCGCTTCTTCCAATTTTTCTCCATATACTTTCAAAGGAGAACCTGCTGGTGTCCAGAGCTTTTGATATAATTTGGCAGAGTTGCTAGAACGAAAAGGAACAATAAGCCCTCGAACCAGTAAATTTCTAGCCAACCAATTATAATCAATCACCCGCCGATCCAGTAAAAACTGCTTTAAATACCGATAAACTGCCCCCTTCGAAGGTGCGTCCGGTGTTCCTAAATTAACCAATAAAACACCTTTTTTTCCAAAATCTCTCATTAAATTAATGCTTCCCAAAAATTAATAGCTCAACCAGAGCAAATTTAGGGGTCAGGCAATTAATAATCTACCCTTTTGATGGTTATTATTTTCCTAAGCCCTTAAAATAGCAGATAAACGGTGAAATGGGTTTTAGCTATGTTGCCACATAGCTGACTAAAGGGCTAGGGTTGCTCAAATCTCTTCTACGATAGACGTTCCGCTTCCTTCCATTCCACTGGTCCATTCCCAAGATTCATGCAATCGAATTTTGCCATTTGGAAGGACTTCAGGAACCGAAATACATCTTCCCGACCTAAATTCATCACGGATATTCCAATGCTGGTATTGCATAATGATCGTTCCTTCTTGATCCACTTGTCCCAACAAATTGCCTTTTTTTATCTCTCCGCCCTGGTATTCGGCACTAATGACCCTGCCCTGCTGCTGGTAGCTAAAAGTGGTTTCATCTGAAACTTCTCCATTGTTGGAATTGCTTACAGAACGGAACCGCTTGCCATGATAAGACCATACGGGTTTATCTGCCATGGTGTAATGTGTTCTGGTTAAAGTGAAAAATCCCATAACTTTTGGGGAAAGTTATGGGATTAATTCCTGCTGTTTGACAGCAAATAAAATTCGTGTGTAAGTTGGTTCAAAGGTAGGGAATCTTTGGATAGTGTCAAAATCATTTTCGTTTTTATATATCTTTGTAGCCTTTAATTCAAAACATTAACCATCACCAACTATGCAAAAAGTACAGTCCTATATAGCTGCTAATAAACATCGCTTTCTGGAAGAATTAATAGAATTGCTCAAAATTCCTTCCATTAGTGCAGACTCCGCTTATAAAGCAGATGTGTTAAAAACTGCTCAATATACCGCCCAAAAGCTTAAAGAGGCTGGTGCAGACCATGTGGAGGTCTGCTCGACAGCAGGCCATCCAATTGTTTATGGAGATAAAATCATAGATCCTTCTAAGCCGACTGTTTTAATCTATGGACATTATGATGTACAGCCGCCCGACCCGTTGGATTTATGGAAAACGGCCCCTTTCGAGCCCGTCATTAAAAAAACCAAAGTACATCCGGACGGGGCAATTTTTGCACGAGGTTCTTCCGATGATAAGGGGCAATTTTATATGCATGTCAAAGCATTTGAGGCAATGCTGGCAGAGAGGGTTTTGCCTTGTAATGTTAAATTTATGATTGAAGGAGAGGAAGAAGTGGGATCGAATAATTTAGGCATCTTTTGTGAGGCAAATAAGGAAAAGTTGGCCTGTGATGTCATTTTAATTTCAGATACTGCTTTGATTGCTAATGACTGCCCCTCTATTAGTGTTGGCTTGAGAGGACTGAGCTATGTAGAAGTAGAGGTAACTGGCCCCAATCGAGACTTGCACTCTGGCGTTTACGGTGGAGCAGTGGCTAATCCGATCAACATTTTATGCCAAATGATCGCTTCGCTACATAATGAAAATGGACATATTACCATTCCAGGTTTTTATGATGAGGTGGTAGGCGTGAGTACGGAAGAGCGCAAAGCAATGAACGAAGCCCCCTTTGATCTAAACGAATACAAAGACGATCTGGATATTTTCCAAGTTCATGGAGAAAAAGGTTATACAACTCTAGAACGCACTTCCATTCGACCTACCTTGGATGTCAATGGCATTTGGGGGGGCTACACTGGAGAAGGCAGCAAAACAGTTTTGCCAGCAAAGGCTTTCGCCAAAATCAGTATGCGCCTAGTCCCCAATCAAAATTCTGATAAGATCACCGAGTTGTTTTCTGAGCACTTCAAAAAAATTGCCCCACTTTCTGTAAAGGTCAAAGTAAGGCCGCATCACGGTGGCGAACCGGTCGTAACCCCCACTAATTCGATAGAATATCAAGCTGCCGCTAAAGCAATGGAAACCGCTTTTGGCAAAACCCCGATTCCTCAAAGGGGAGGAGGAAGCATCCCGATTGTTGCCTTATTTGAAAAAGTTTTGGGGGCCAAATCGGTTTTGATTGGTTTTGGGTTAGATTCGGATGGACTCCATTCACCCAATGAGCATTTTGGCTTATTTAATTATTTCAAAGGGATTGAAACGATTCCTTATTTCTTTCAATATTACGCCGAGCAAAAAAGTAAGTAAGCAGATCCCTGGAACACACCAGCAATCGTACATTTCTTCTTTATAATGCAATGTACGATTGCTGAGAATGCCCCGCTAGGAACTACCGCGATATCCAACCCAAATCTAATTCTACTTTTCTGTCCTTCCCGACACCAAAAACTTCCGAACAAACTGCCTATTTTCCTGAGTTAAACGTACCAAATAAATACCGGCAGGCAGATGACTTATATCTAGCGCTTGATTATTATTGGTAGCAATAATAGCTGCTGGCTGTCCCAAAACACTCTGAACCTCAATATTAAAACCTCTTAAATCAGACCCCTCCAACGCTAAGTATAGCTTTTGGGAAGCAGGATTGGGAAAAACACTGAGTGCATTATTAGTAACAATATCATTAGCACTTGTAGTGGTCTGTTGAATTAAACCGACTCGCGGACCTTCCAACATTGCTCGCATAATGCCTACTTGTTCTTCTGTAAATAAATTTTGGCAAGCCTGGGAATTGTAATCCATATAATTCTCAATCATATCTGGCAATCCGTCTTCCGGGCAAGAATCCTGTGCATGGAGTTCTTCACAAGTGGGCAAATTGGTTGGATCCGCAGGTTGGACATTGGCATCCGCAGCAGGGGTATCGTTAATGCCATCATCTGACGAACAATCGCCATCGCCATGAATATGCCTTAGACCAAAGTAATGTCCCATTTCATGCGTGCAAGTCCTCCCCCCAGCTGCCAAGTCACCGAGTATCCCCGATGTAGGGTTGTTTAAACCAAAAGCCTGATAGTGAATCACCAGTCCATCTATTTCCTTGATATCTTCCGGAAATGCTTCTTCGGGCCAATTTGGTGCTTCAACGGGTGGATAAGCAAAGCCCAAAATGGCTGGCATCTCTTGTCCCTGAAAATCCATATTTAAATTACAAACCCAGATATTGATATATCGCTCTGTGTCCCAAGGGTCCTTTCCACCCTTAGCGGTTCTTTTTACATCATCCATTTGGACAGCTCCTTCACTGGATTCATTTTCTTCAAAGGCATTGGTTAGCAATACGTTTTGAATGCAGACAAAGCTATCCAATAATGCCGCTGGATTGGACATATCCACCCCACAAGAATCAGCTGCTGCCAAAATGTCCTCAAAGCCAATATCTATATCTATAAAAGTCGAAACATTCGTTTGGGTACGCGTAATACCATTCGTTGGATTACCCATTGGGTCCACTTCTGCTAACACAAATTCTATTTCGGCATCTGCGCCAATTTGTTTATAAATATCCCGTGCCTGGTCCGCATCTGCATTTAAACGGCGAAAATCTTCATTTAATACCCGAATTTGAGAATGTACCAACTCATCCGAAATATTTTGTTCTGGTGTATTATAAACCACATGTACAACTACTGGCACCTGGTAAACGGCATTGGAGCGACTAGTAGCTGTTTCCTGTCTTTTTCTTTGGGCATCTGCAAAAGTTTGGTTGGCAATTTTTTGATAATCAGGAAATTGAGTGTCCAGTTTTTTCATTGCCCATTGTTGACCACACTGGTTAGTTTGTGCAAAAACCAATGGAGTCATAAACAGGTAAATAAAAGCAACAGGTAAGAACCTTTTTTTCATAATAATTTTATTGATGATTTTTAATAGGTAATGGTTATCTGCTTGAATAAGAGCAGAGAGCTGTGAGGAAGGATTGCCAAAATAGGGCAATACTTTTGCTTTGGAATAATAAACTTCTGAAAAAGAAAAGATGTGTAAAATATTGGCAAAATATGATTTCTATTAGAGTATGCTTAAATTTTTAACTCCTTATACTTTACTCGAGCAGTTCAAATTTTTATGACTGAGGGAAAACGAGAAAATTTCGCATACTTGGCAGGACTATTTAAAAACGACATCCCTTTATTTTTCCTTGACTTAATCCGTACATTGCCCCAAATTTCAAACAATTTATGAGTATTGATATGTTAGTGGCTGCTCTGGCTGCTTTTATTCTCGGCATTACCAAAGGCGGAATCAAAGGGTTGGGCATTTTGATAGTGACCCTAATGGCACTGGTTTATGGAGCAAAAAGCTCTACGGGCATTTTGGTACCGCTACTGATTTGTGGAGATATTTTAGCAGTGATTTACTTCAAAAAGCATACAAAATGGGAGCATTTGGTACATTTTCTACCCTGGATGCTCGTGGGAGTTGTAGTGGCTGTGGTAGTAGGCAAAGATTTGCCAGAAGCCGTTTTTAAAAACTGGATGGCAGGGATTATCCTCTTTTGTGTAGGCTTTTTGTTCTGGTCCGAATCAAGGGTGCTGACTGCCGTTCCCAAGAAATGGTGGTTTGCCAGCTCGATTGGTTTTAGTGCTGGATTTACAACAATGATTGGCAACCTGGCGGGCCCTTTTGCCAATTTGTTTTTTCTTGCAACAAGAATGCCCAAAAATGAAATCATCGGAACGGCAGCCTGGGTATTCTTTATTGTTAATATTTTTAAAGTACCATTCCATGTTTTTTCCTGGAAAACGATTACTTGGGAAACCCTGCTCATCAATGTTTACTTGCTTCCATTTGTAATCATTGGCTTTTTTGTAGGGGTGAAAATGGTTGATTTATTCAGTGAAAAACAATACCGAAAATTTTTGTTACTCGTAACGGCACTAGGGGCAGTTTTGATTTTTTTAAAATAGGCGATTAGCAAAAAGAGAGCCATTAATTGTCAAATATTTCTAATTTGGATTGACCGAGATGTTATTTATTTCTAACTTTGTGTTAGATTTAATTAACAATTAAAACGAAATGCTATGAAGTCAAATAATAAAATAACTTCAGTGGCTCTATTAGGAACAGCTACAATTGTTGGATTGATAGTTCTTTTTAGGAATGAATATATCCCGAATAGTACAGATGGGCTATTTTTTATTGCCATTATAGGCTTAGTTATTTACGTCTTTGTAAAAGTAAAAAAAGAGCAAAAAAATAGACGAGCAGGATTGCCAATAGAAGACGAATTATCTGCTAAGATAAAATACAAAGCGGGTTATTATACTTTTATTAGCTCCATTTACATCTGGCTAGGACTTTTATTGTTTCAAAATAGTTTTAGCCAACCCGATTATTTATTGGGGGCTGGAATTTTAGTGCCAATTGTCTTGTTTTTGATCGTTTATAATTTTTTGAACAAGCAAGGCGCACTATGAAAACGAGGATAAAAGAACTAAGAGCAAAAGAAAACCTCACGCAAGCGGATCTAGCAAAAAAAGTTGGAGTTAGGCGAGAAACCATTGTTTTTTTAGAAAAAGGAAAATATAATCCCTCGTTAAAATTAGCTCACGATATATCTCTCGTCTTCAAAATGAAGATTGAAGATGTTTTTATATTTACGGATGAATAAAAAAATCAGTTTACAAATAGATGGCAAAAATTGTAATCCTCGATGGCTACGTGGCCAACCCCGGCGATCTTAGTTGGCAACCCATTGAAAAATTTGGGGCATTAAAAGTATTTGATCGAACGCCAGACGATTTAGTCGTTGAAAGGGCCAAAAATGCGGAAATACTCCTCGTCAATAAATGTGAGTTAAATGCGAATCACTTTCGACATTTGCCCAAACTACAATGTATCTGTACGCTAGCTACGGGCTATAATAATATAGATGTAAAAGCAGCTAAAAATCAAGGAATTATCGTTTGTAATGCCACGGCTTACAGTGCGCCTTCCGTTGCACAACACGCATTTGCACTCTTATTGGAACTGACCAACCATGTGGGCTTGCATAATCAGAGTGTACAGCAAAATGGTTGGGCAAATGCCCCTGACTGGTGCTATTGGAAAAGCCCGGTGACAGAATTGGTCGGAAAGATAATGGGTATTTACGGTTTTGGAAAAATTGGCCGGCACGTTGCTACTATCGCCCTTGCCTTTGGAATGAAAGTCATTGCTACGCGCAAGCACCCCGAAAAGCACAAAGCTATGGATATAAAACTGGTCGCTTTAAAGGATTTATTCTCAAAAAGTGATGTACTGACTTTACATGCCCCTTTGACCAGCGAAAATAAAGGAATTATCAATGCCCAACATCTTTCTTTGATGAAGAATAATGCCTACCTGATTAATACCGGAAGAGGCGGGCTGGTCAATGAAGCAGACCTAAAAGAAGCCTTGTTAAAGGGTAAAATCGCAGGAGCTGGCCTAGATGTCCTTTCCTCAGAGCCGCCGCCTGAAAATCATTTATTACTGGGGGTTCCCAATTGTATTATTACCCCACATCAGGCCTGGGCAAGCAAAGCTTCCAGAAAACGATTAATCGAAATAGTGGGAAAAAATGTTGGAGCATACTTGACTGGTCAGCCCCACAATGTCGTCCATTAAAACCCCCCAAAAGCGTCCGCATTATTTTTACTATATGGAATTTTTAGCATATCAAGCGGTGGATTTTTAACCTTTATAGTAAAAAAATAAGTGCCTCGCTGGGGTTGCCAGGCGAAACGGGCCTCCCAGCAATGCAAATCGCGCGTGATGCCAAAATCGGGATAAGTCGTGCGTTTATTTTTAAAATCATAACCAACATTTCCTACGCGAATGCTCCAGTTTTCTGTTAGCTTTATATTACTAATGGTAACATTGAGCGAATGGGTATTGACCGTCCAGGAAGTGCCTTGGGAAGCATCTTTGACTGCATTTAAAACAAAAGAATGGTTCAAATTGAAACCTTCTAAGAATTTGAGAAAACCGTCCGTACGCTGTCCCTGATTGCTTCGTTGACGATCTTGATTATTTTCTGTGCTACCTCTTGTATTACTTCGAGGCGGGTCCTTTTTAAATAATTTTTTTAGGGAGCTGACAGAAATTCTTGAATTTAAGCGGAAGTTTGCTCGTGTAAATCGAAGCAGTTTACCATTTGTTTTCCAATAAAATTGATTAATTCGACGATTGCTTTCATTCGCAGCGTAGGGATCCCAAGTGGCAGAAAAACTAAAAGTAGTGATTCCTTGCAGCAAGCGAGTAGTCCCACTCGCTGATACCGTACTGAATTTCAAGGAGTCCGCCGCAAAGTTATAATTGCCACTCACTCGGATATTATCGAATATTTTGAGTTTTTTATCGGTAGAGTCCTTTCGGGAAAAATATTTTGCTTCGAAAATATTATTGATTGAGTAGCTCATCAACATTTGGAGTCCGCTAGACGGCGGTGTACCATAAATGCCCCCTTGAAAAATATTATACCCTATGGGATCATTGAATGCCAAGCGACTATCGGTATCCACCGAATCAATATTTCCACCAAAAAAACCTTCTTGTTTGGTGTAATCGGGGATATAATTAAAAGAAAGGCTTGGCTTGACCGTGTGGCGGATTCCCCTCAAACGCCCCTTTTTAAACTGCATCGTTCCGTAGAGAATCGTATTGAAGGAAACGCCAGAGTTTAGTTCGTGAAAGGGTTTAAATCCAAACTTGGTCGTATCCACAATGGTCCCGTACTGAGTAGTGTCAATCAAGTCGCCAATGGTATCTGTTTCTACCAATGTAGGGTCAAAATTGCGCCGAATAGTATGAAAATTCCAGACCTCTTTAAAGCTAACATTTGGAGAAACATTGATATACTTCAATAGATTAAAATTGACATCAGTGCTCATATCATGCTTGAAGCCAAATCGCGCATCTTCTAAAGTTTGCTTAGAAAATAAGGTGGTGTCCGTAGCTGTAAATCTATTTTGAAACTCTCCAGTATATCGAAAGGATACTTTTTCAAACCATTTTTCTTTATTTCCGCCTGCTTCTTTTTTAAAGGGATAAATTCGATCCATTTGAAAATTTATGCGCGGCAAACTGATGTTCACTGCCCTGGATCGAGTGTTCTGCGAATGGCTCATGTTGGCGGTCAAGCGGAAGGGCTTACCAGGAAAACTTTGGTTGTAAGTAATGTTGGATGACAATTGATTTTGCAACACACTTCGAGCATCGTTATTATTAATAGATTGATAGCCATTTCCCTGGATATTGACGTTTCCGCTCAAGCGGCGGGTTGGGTGTGCCTTTGCATCTTGATTGTGCGTCCAACGAATGCTATAAGAATTGGTCCGCTGTAAATTATCGATATTCCTTCGACTGGAATAAGCCAAATTAAGGCTTCCATTATACTTATAGCGTCTGCGGTAATTGGAAATGGCATCAATGCCCCAGGTGCCATGCCAGTAAATTTCTCCAAGTAGCTTTAAATCCAAATAATCGCTGATAGGAAAATACCAACCGATCCCGTCCAAACCAAAGCCCCACATAGGCGAATACTCATAGCCCTGCGGAAAGATCAAACCTGTACTTTTGAATTGTTTTAGCGGAAAAAAGCCAAAGGGAAGATAAATAGGCGTAGGAAGTCCACCAATTTCCAGATTGGAAGGGCCTGCTACTACGACTTTATTGGCAATGACTTTTTGTTTATTGCTCCGAATTCCATAGTGTGGATGAGGCAAATCACAGGTCGAGAAAATTGCCTGTTGATTATAGAGAATATTTTCGGTAGAAGTCGAATCTTTTTCAATCACTTCTTTAGAAACAAACTTTGTCTTAGTTCCCTTTAAATACAAATTGCTTTGCGTGGTGGAAACGCCAAAAACCAGCCCTTTCTGGGATTTAAAATTATAGCGCATTTTGTCGGCCTCAAAATTTTGATTGCCATTTGTAAAAGCTGGCCGACCAGCAACACGACCGACACTATCCAGGAAAGTATTGGCTAAAGCAGTATTGCTATCCAAATCCACTACGATGTAACCTGCCTTTAGCTCCATGTCCTGATACTTTACAAAAGCGTCCCCAAATAGGTGCATTTTATTTTCGGAATTATCAAAAGCCATAGAGTCTTTTGCCCCAAATTCAAATTTTTGATCTAAGGCATTTGGAGAAATAGAAACGTCTGGCCTTGTCGGTCTAGTGCTGCTAGGTATGGAGTCAGAGGGTGTAAAAAAAACAGGGCGTTGGGCAATGGAATCCGTGTTTGGAAGCGTGTCAATCTGTCCATTCGCTGTTTGCCAGCTTAATAAATATATAAAAAAAAGGAAGGCGAGCGTTTCCTTCAAGCGAATAATTGATTATATTGTGTAAAAATTTTGATAATTTCTAGTTTTGCAAATTATCAGCCCTCCAAAACAAGCACAACTTATTTTTTGAAAATAACCTATTATTAACGTTCTGATATCTTCGAACCAATATTTATGGAACGTAAATTTCCTTTACCTTTGGAGTGATTAATCATTGACACTATGATGAAGACGATTTACCTTTTTTTATTAATATTCCCGCTATCTGCTTTCTACAGTTCTCCTGATTTTGAGCTGACACCTTACCAGAAAGAACACAAATATAAAGAAATAGCCGATAATGCTTATCGTATCAAAACAGTGGTATTAGATGCTGGCCATGGGGGCATAGATGCCGGCTGTAATGGCAAAAATTCCAAAGAAAAGCACATCGCCTTAAATGTCGTTTTAAAGCTCGGAAGAGCTATTGAAACCCATTTCCCGACCGTAAAAGTTATTTATACCCGCTCGAAGGACGTATTTATTCCTTTGTATCAAAGAGCGGCTATTGCCAATAAGAATAACGCCGATTTGTTCATCTCCGTCCATTGCAATGCTTTAGGTCACAATGCCCATTTGGTCATGGGTTCGGAAACTTATGTGATGGGACTACATACGGCTGAACACAACCTAGAAGTAGCTCGCAGAGAAAACGAATCCATTTTGCTAGAAGAAGATTATGAAAAAAACTATCAGGGTTTCGACCCGAATTCCGACGAAGGGCATATCTTTCTGTCCATGTATCAAAATGCTTTTTTGGATCAAAGCATTTTATTTGCCGAAAAGGTAGAAAAAAATATAAAAATCAAAGCGCGCCGCAAAAGCCGAGGAGTTAAGCAAGCAGGCTTTGTCGTTTTAAAAGAAACAACCATGCCGAGTGTGCTGATCGAAACGGGTTACCTGACCAATAGAAAAGATGAAGCTTTTTTGATGACAAATAGTGGGCAAGCGAAAATAGCCAATGCCATTTTTGAAGCTTTTAAAGACTATAAACTGGAGGTAGAGGATCAAAATTATAAACCTTCAAGTCCGCAGGTTCAAACACCCAATAACGAAGAAATCGTCGCAGAAATAATCGTCCCTGCCAGTACAAACTCGGTTGCAACACCAAAAGAAACAGCAAGAGCTAAAGCGGTTCCTACTAAACTAATCCTGTCAGCAGAGAAAAAACCTGAAGCCTCTAAAAAGGAAGAACCTATCGTTCAATTTAAAATACAATTGGCCGCCTCCCCTTCCCAAATTGAGATTTCTGGTAAAAAATGGAGCCAAGTCCCGTATGTAGAAATGAGGCAGGAAAATCATTTGTATAAATACCTCACCGGCAGCCATACTTTCTACGAAGAAGCAGTAAAGAATCGGAATGATTTACTAAAAAAAGGATTTAATGGGGCTTTTATCGTTGCTTACAAAAACGGAAAAAGGGTTTCTTTGAAAGAGGTGAGAAAATAAGGATTTCTTGCTTGTTACGCACAATATTTAATGAGCAACAAGCAAGAATAGAAAGAGGATTATATTCCTAATTTACTTTTTACGGCTGCCGTCACATCCAAGGATTCTTCAGCAAAAAGCATTACCTGAGGAACACTAGTATCAAAAATGAATAAAAAGTTCCCTTCTTTTCCAACAGCTTTGATCGCTTCATCCACTTTTTGCAAGATAGGCTGCAATAGCTCCTCTCTCTTTTTTAATATCTGAGCCTGCACTTCCTGTTCATATTTTTGAATTTCCTGTTGCTTCTTCTGCAATTCTGTTTGTTTTTCTTGTTGTTGTTTCGGCGTTAGGGTGCCAGAATTTACATCCGTAATTATTTTATTGTAATTGGTTTGAAATGCTTTTACCATGCCTTCCCCTTTAGCCACCAACTGTTTTTGCAAGGTTTCCAATTCTGCATCTGCAGCTTTCACTTCCGGCATACTTTCCAGTAAAAGTCCGGTATTAAGGTGTCCTACTTTTTGAGCAAAAGTGCTCAATGCAAAGAAGGAAAGAACAAAAGCGAAAAATAATTTTTTCATGTCTTATTATTGGTATTGATAAAAAGTAACCCTATGGGAATTTTTCATCGTTGCTTATTTAAAAAATCTAAATTGTTTATAGGCGCAAAAATAGTTTCAATAACAACTAAATGCACTTTTTCAAAAAGGATTAAGGAATATTTAATAAAACCTGTTACTGCTTCGTTAACTCATCTGCCTATTATGACCACTTTTTTAGATAAATGGTCACTTTTAAAAACGCCGCAAAGATAATAGAAATACGGTTACTAGAATCACGAAAGTGGATTATTCAAGAGCTACTTTTGCAATAGTCGCTATTCCAACAAAAATTCCATTGTGGATAGCATGAAACAGTACCCCGTACCAAAAGCCCCAGCCTACTCGAATATAACCGATGATAATGCCCAATGCAAATTGGGGGAGTATTAAAATTGGAACTAAATAAAACGGAACAACATCGGAAAAGTTGGTCAAATGCAAAGCGGCAAAAGCTAATGTAAAAAACCAAAAAACAATTGGAAATTTTTCCTTCCAAGAATCATTCAACCAAGCCACTAATTGCTGCTCTTTTTTTTGATTAAAAAAATAAAAAATCAACAATAATAATAAAATAACGCCAATCAAAACACCTGAAAGTATAGGAGAAACAAGCGAAGGAATGAATAACAAAACCAGTAATAAAGGCAGCAGTAAATTACCCGTTGAATAGCGCAAAGGCAACCGAAAAACAGCTTCCTCTACCAAAGGAGCAAATACAACAGCCATCAAGGCCAGGAGGATAGGATTATCTAGCAATTTTTGTACTTCGTGTTCCATTTCTTCGACTCCAGCAATTGCTAATAAACCCGACAAAAAAAACATTAAAATAAAATCCAGCCCTAGTAGATAAGCAAACACCTTTTGTGGATTTTCTCTAAAAATAATGGGTAGTCTATCCAATCCTGGTTTTTTAATAAAAGCCATTAAATCGGTCGCAACTATGGAAAAAGAAATTGGCAAAGCGTATTTTATTAAATTTAAATTTGAATTTTATATAAGTCCTCTACATATCCATCACTGCTTCTATATCGGGGTCAATTTTTGAAGGTTTGGATGCTAGGGAAATCCCTACGAAGAGAATCAGAGAAATCAGTAAAGAAAAGGCACCTATATCAATGGCATAGGGAAGTTGTATGCCAAATAATTTTATAATAAAATTGATCAGTAAACTAGAAATAATAGCGACATTTGCGGCTGTTGCCGTTGCCCGTTTCCAATTAAACCCTATAGTTACGGTAGGCACTAAAGCCGCCGCAAAAGTCCCCCAGCCAAAAGCTCCCAAAATCGCCACCAGGTCGCCCGTGTAAAGAGCAAAAAAGGAGGAAAAAACAGCTAATAGCACCGTGATCACTCTGGCCCAAAATAATTCATTGGAAATGGATTTGCCCGTAAGTGCTTTTGGAATATCATGCACAATAGCGGCTGTTCCAATATTCAAAAAACCGTCTGCTGTGGACATAATGGCAGCAAACAAGCCTGCAAAAACGATCCCTGCTAATAAGGGATGGGCATAATTTTGCAAAAATTGCGGCGCGGCGGCATCTGCACTGGCTAACTCCGGATGCACCCCATTTAATACCAAGGCACGCATTGCCAAGCCGATACTCAACCACAACAAAGCCGATAATAAATAACCTCCAATGGAAACGGGGAGTATTCTTTTGACATCGCTCACTTTTTTGTTCATCATCATTTTGGTAATGACGTGTGGTTGTCCAGAACCTCCCAATCCAAAGACAAAAAACCAGGAAAGGCAGCCGATCATCCCCAAAGTTCCCCAGGGGCTAATGGCACCTGGATCATCCGCCTCAATGATTCGATTCATCTCGCTGAAGCCTCCGTCGAAAGTATAGACAACGGTTAGGAAAATTAATACCGCCGCAATGACCATCACTCCGCCCTGGATGACATCCGTATAAACAGAGGCGACAATGCCTCCAGTCACGCTATAAAAAACCAAAATGGAGCAAGAAACTGCCAAGCAAGCCTCTAAACCAATATTGGCAAAAAAGGAGGTGTCGTTTAAAATATCTTGCAAGACAACCGCCATTGCTAAAATTTGAGTAGCCAGATAGCCCAAAACCCCTAAAATAATCGCTATGGAAACAAAAAAACGAGTAGAGTTGCTATTATACCTCGCCCCTACTGCATCTGGAAGTGAAATGGAATCCCTTAATTCCGCAAATAGGCGCAATCGCTTCCCCAACAAATAAAAGGAAATATTAAAACCTATTACTGCACAAACTACCATCCACATAGAGCTCATGCCCATTTTGTAGATCAATCCAGGCCCGCCTACAAATCCAAACCCGCTTAAAGTGCTGGAAAAAACAGCAAAAGCCGTGACCATTGCTCCCAGGTCCCTGCCCGCCATAAAAAAATCTTTTGAGGACTTGGTTCGCTTCAATGCCCAAATGCCAATTACGACGCACAAAAGCATATAAGCACTTACGCAAGCGAGGACAATGGGCGTTCTAAATGCTTCCATTAATTATTTTCTTTGTCTAATTTGATAACCCGTATTGTTTCGATTTTAGTATCGCTGACCAATTCCAGGACGAATCTATAACCCTCCAGTTCTATCTCTATACCTTGTTGAGGAATGGTTTCAGTTGTTGTTACCAAATAACCTGAAAGCGTGTGATATTCTCCCTCTGGCAAATCCAACTGGTCATATTTTTCATTCAAATAGTCAACTTCCAGCCGGCCAGAAAAGAGAAATTCCGTCTCGGAAATTTGTCGTTCAATATAATCTTCTTTATCGTGCTCATCCTCGATCTCTCCAAATATTTCCTCTACAATATCCTCTAGTGTAATGATGCCAGCCGTGCCACCAAATTCATCTACAACACAGGCAATGCTCACTCGATTTTTGATAAACCGATTCATTACTTCCTGCACGCGCATCACTTCTGGTACAAAGGGAATATCCAGAACGATCTGAGATAACTTTTTGGGTGCATTCAGCATTTGTTGGTGGTGAACATAGCCCAAAACATTGTCCAAATCGCCATCCGTCACCACTATCCTTGAATGTTTGTTTGCTTGAAATAGTTGTAATAATTCCTCAATGCTGGCATTGAGATCCACAGATTCAATTTCTGTGCGAGGAACCATGCATTCCTTTACCTTAACCTGTCGAAACTCCAGCGCATTCTGGAATAATGCCTTATCAATTTCTTCGTCCGTATCTGAAGAAAAAGAGGCCTCTATAAAATGCGCCAGGTCCACTCTGGTAAACACATTATCCACCTTTTCAATAGGGGTTTTTAAAACATATTTTAATAAAAAATTGGACAATTTGGTCATCATCCAAGAAGGAATTGCCAGCAAAAACTGTAAAAAGCGAAGTGGATAAGCCAAAAAATAAAGAATACTATCCGCAAATAAACGAAAAATAGTTTTGGGTAAAAATTCCCCAAAAACCAGTACGATAATGGTAATAATAATGGTATTAATAAATAACTGTAAAGGTTCGCTTTGAACATTGATGAGCGGGGTAAGTAGCTTGGTCATCAAAAAAGTGAAAACAACCAGCGTAATGTTATTGCCCACCAGCATTGTGCCCAGAAAATGGGCGGGCCTATCAAAAAAATCTGCTAAAATCTTTCCTCTCCTAGAACCTTTTTTTCGTTTCAACTCTACCCTTAGTTTACTGGCAGAAACAAAGGCGATTTCCGAACCCGAAAAGAGGGCAGAAAGCATTAAAAACAGTAAAATTAGTACGATTAAGGCAAATGTCATTGGCATAAAATTATCAAAAGAAGGCCCTAATTTATAAAAATTACGGCGAAGTAATGCTAAAAGCCCAAGCCATGATTTTATTTTGGGGAAGGACTTGTCCTACACTTGCTAAATAGACCTTTTTATCCTCCTTGTCACAAATCATTAATAGGAGATTCAAACCTAAACGCAGAAAAATTGTTAAAGTTTAACAGTATTTTTTACTTTTGATTTATTCGCAATAAACAAACCCAAATTGAGTACAATTTACGTTTGGGAACAAGTACACGCAAATTCCAATAGTTTATGGATGCCCAATCTTTATGGTTTTTGGAAAATATAGATGTTGCGGGAATATTCTGTCCAAAAAAACTGGGCGGTGGTGCCTTGGATAGACACATCCAAAAAAAATATAAAAAAGGCGACTTCATTTATGTTCCAGATGAACATTCAGATAAAATTTATTTCCTAATGGAGGGCAGGGTCAAAATTGGCACCTATGGAGAAGGAGGAAAAGAAATTACCAAGGCGGTTTTATCCAGTGGAGAAGTATTCGGCGAATTAGCTCTGGTCGGGGAAGCTAAAAGAAGAGATTTTGCTTACGTTATGGAAACGACCACTTTATGCATCATTTCAACGGGGGAAATGAAAAGCTTGATGAGGGAGTACAATGGATTGCAATTATTTCTAATGAAAATAATGGGCAATCGAGTATTGGAAATGGAGCAACGGCTGGAGTCGCTGGTCTTTAGGGATTCTCGCACCCGAATAATTGAATATTTACTGAATTTAGCCAAAAAAAAAGGACAAAGGGTTGGGTATGAAACCCTGGTTCGTCACTTTTTTACCCATCAAGAAATTGCCAATCTGACAGCCACTTCTAGACAAACGGTCACGACCGTTTTAAATGAATTGCGCTCCCAAAATCTACTCACTTTCAACCGCAAAAGACTATTAATAAGAGATATGAATAAGTTAGCTAATGAAGCCGGATTAACCATTGACTAAGCCCTCCCCCGAACTTTATTGATTTCATTGAAAAAGGAGCGAGAATGTCGTAACTTTGTTTTCCTTTTTCGTACACCATTTAGAATTGTTCTTCCCAAAAGCATAAATGTTTAACCAAATTTTAAACATGCGCTTGTCCTCGGTTGTCGAGCTGCCAGTTAAATGGCTTTTACAACAAACACCCAACAACCGGTAATTATGTTTTTGAAAACCACTTAAGAATACACTAAATTAATTTTATATATTTAAAAATATTTAAACTATAATTTTTTATGCAGACTGTTGAGACAAAATTGAACTATAAAGTTAAGGATATTTCTTTGGCAGATTGGGGAAGGCTCGAAATCCAGTTAGCCGAGGCAGAAATGCCCGGGCTAATGGCACTAAGAGAGCAATATGGAAACGCCAAACCCCTTAAAGGTGCGCGAATCGCTGGATGCCTGCACATGACTATCCAGACAGCCGTTTTAATTGAAACCCTTGTAGAATTGGGGGCTGAGGTTACTTGGTCATCTTGTAACATTTTTTCCACGCAAGATCATGCTGCGGCAGCTATCGCGGCAGCGGGTATCCCCGTCTTCGCCTGGAAAGGGATGAACGAAGAAGAATTTAACTGGGCGATCGAACAAACGCTATTTGCCTTTGAGGGAGGGCAACCACTAAATATGATCCTGGATGATGGAGGCGATCTAACAAATATGGTATTAGACGAATACCCCGAACTAGTGGCGGGCATCAAAGGTTTGAGTGAAGAAACGACTACCGGCGTACATCGCTTGTACGATAGGGTGAAAAATGGCACCTTGCCATTACCAGCCATTAACGTCAATGATTCGGTGACAAAATCAAAATTTGACAATAAATATGGTTGTAAGGAATCCTGTGTAGATGCTATTCGTCGAGCAACGGATCTGATGATGGCTGGAAAAGTGGCAGTTGTAGCCGGATATGGCGATGTAGGAAAAGGCTCTGCCGCCTCATTAAGAGGTGCGGGCTGTCGGGTAATCGTGACAGAAATTGATCCTATCTGTGCTTTACAAGCAGCTATGGATGGTTTTGCTGTAAAGAAAATGACTAATGCGGTAAAAGAAGCCAATATTATCATCACCGCAACCGGTAATAAAGATATTCTAACAGCCGAGCATTTTAAAGCTATGAAGGATAAGGCAATTGTCTGCAATATCGGTCATTTTGACAATGAGATAGATATTGCTTGGTTGAATGAGAACTATGGGCATACCAAGGTTTCTATTAAGCCGCAGGTGGATAAATACACAGTGGAAGATAAGGACATTATCGTCCTAGCGGAAGGTCGCTTGGTTAACCTTGGTTGTGCTACTGGACACCCGTCTTTTGTCATGTCTAATTCCTTTACCAACCAGACGTTAGCCCAAATAGAACTTTGGCAAAATTCGGATAAATACGAAAACAAGGTTTATATGCTGCCCAAGCATTTGGATGAGCAAGTTGCAAGGCTACACTTGGCTAAAATCGGTGTAGAATTAGAAGAATTATCCAAAGAGCAAGCGGATTATATCGGTGTCAATCCCGAAGGTCCTTTTAAACCGGAATATTACCGGTATTAATTGCTTCAGCAAACCGTCTTCGAGCTGTTTCATAGGTCAAAGACTTATGAAACAGCCCCATTTAAGCCCTTGCAAATGCCCTTTTGCAAAGCAACTTGCTCCCCTTTCAAAGCCTTCTTTCTTTGATAATCCCTCTAAAAAATGAAAAGAATTAGCATTTGGAATCTTTTCTCTATAGAAAACAGTTTTAGTGAGAAAAAAAACAAAATTTGAGCAAGAGAGAATCGTTTTAATTTTCGCTAAACTATTTTTGTGAAAACTAATGCGAATGAAGGCTATAAATACTCAAACAGACAAACTGATTTTTTCTACTTTTAAAAACTGGCCAGTTTCTTTTACTTTCCTTCGAGTATTATTTTGGGGACTTTTACTGTTTTTTTTTCCTGCCAAGCATTTTGCACAGTTAGAAGTCGAAGTAACGATAAATAGTGGAAGTGCTACTTCTACCTGTACAGACGGCATTTTCGCAGGAGATCCGCTTTGGAGCGTAACGATTGAAAATCGAGGCTGGATTACTTACTCCAATGAAGGGAATTGTTTTACCAAATTTCCAAACCAGCAATTTGATACGACATTGACCTGCTTGAGTGACCTAAGAGGCGGAGAAATACAGGTTTGTTTTAGGGCATTTGAAAACGATCCAGGACTTTTTAATCCCTGCAATATAGATCAAACCTGCGATGAGTTTGTTTGTGGTAATTTTTTAGTTCCCTTGGCTGGAAAAGATACCACTTATACGCTTTCTATACCAGAGGGAGAAAGCTCAGGAGGCAATGTTGAGTTTACTATTCGCACAAGTGGAAATTCTGATGCTGCAACGAATGACCATATATGCCATGCTATTGATCTAGGTATCCTGTCAAAAGGAGGGGTGCTTGGAGATAGGCTCCGCAGCCAGTTCAATAATTACTGCGCTACTGGAATCGCTGAACCCAACCCTGAAGAGGATGGATTCAATTGGGTCAATAACGTGGCGACTTGGTTTACTTTTACCACTTCAGATGATCCAAATGGAATGGTGCTATTAGAAGCATTTAGCGACCCTGAAAACTTAGGCGATCCGCTCAATTTGCAATTGGCTTTGTATGAATCTGCTGACGAAACCTGTAGAGGCAGTATGCAAATAGTGGCACAGCATCACGATCCCAATGACTTGAATGAATTCTTATTGTTAGAATGTTTAAAACCCAACCAGCAATATTTCATTTTGGTAGATGCTACTATCGAATCTGAAGAGCAATTGAGAGGGCTTTTTGGTCTTCAGGTTAGAGAAACGGATGTACAGGGCAATAATGACCAAATATGTGCTGCTGCTTCCTTAGAAATAGTAGAAGGTGGGATGCTGTATCAAAATTTTTTTAATAATTGTGCTACGAATACAGACGACCCCCCAATCACCAATTTTTCAAGCAATAATTCTGTCTGGTTTCAATTTTTCCCAACCGAAAGCAGAAGTGTAGAAATCTTTCTGGTCAGCGACCTGGCTTACCCACAAGGCATTGACCCGATTGATATAGAAATGGCCGTTTTTTCCTCTGCAGATAATTCTTGTTCGGGCATTTTACAGGAGGTAGCCAGTAGTTATTCTATGGAGGATAAAGATGAATACTTACGGCTGGATTGCTTGAACCCCAAATTTTCTTATTGGCTTTTGGTGGATGGAGGAGTTAGTGATCCTGTAGGCGTTTTTGATATCATTATTAATGATCCTGGATACCCCGAACCCACAGCTTTGGACACGACTATTTGTGAGGGCGATATACTCGTCTTGGGGAACAAAAGTTACATGCAAGCTGGTAGTTATCAGGATACAATCATTACGGATGAAGGCTGTTTGGAAGTAATACAAACGGATTTAAGTATAGCGGACCCCATTACTGTCCGCCGGAATTTAGAGAGAATCTCCAGTGGATTTGGAGCAGCAGATGGTATAGAAATTATTACTGTTTCGGGCGGTTCTGGAAATTATTCTTACGCCTGGTCTGATGGACAATCTAATCAAGTAGGCACCAATTTGATAGGCGGTACTGATTATTGCGTGACCATTTCGGATGCGGCTGGGTGCAAGCGAATAGAATGCTTTACTATGGCATATATTATCCCTATTGAGGCCAGCGTTTTTAATGACACCCTGGCTTGCTCCAGTGATACAAATGGGGAGTTAAGCCTCCTAATAAATGCAGGACAGGCACCCTATACCTATTTGGTACAGGGTATAGAAAATCCCTCTATCGTAGAATCCGGGTTGATTCCAAGCAATGACAATCCGCTGGTTGTCAGCAATTTACCAATAGGCGATTATAATGTTTTTATTAGCAATGAGTTTACTGCTCGAAGCCTCGCTGGACAGATAATAGCCCCCCTTCCTATAGAAATACGCCTGATAAATCAAGAAAATACCTCTTGCTCCGGCATATGCGACGGCGCAGTCGAAGTAACCCTTACCGGTGGAACTGGGGGCTATCAATTTGATTGGGGAGCAGATGTCGAGCCTGTCCAAAACCCTAGTGCTTTGTGTGCGGGTGATTATCTGCTCAAAGTTAGAGATGCGAATAATTGTACAGACTCCTTGAGCTTATCTATTTTAGAACCAGAGGCTACTGCCTTAGAAGCTATCCAGGTGCAAGCAATTCAATGCTTTGGGGAAAGCAACGGACAAGCAGTCGTTAATACCGATGACAACCTTCTTCGATTTCAATGGGACAATGGAGATACCACAAAAACCGCTACCAATCTCGCTGCGGGATTGCATGAAGTCACCATTACAGGTATAAATAATTGCAAAAGCATCGCCAATGTATTAATAACCGAACCGGAAGCACCTTTGATGGCAAAAATAGAATTGGTAGAAGCGATCAATTGTGGAGGGGAGACCAATGGCATCTTAATGGATGCAAGCACCGGCGGAACGCCCAATTATCAATACACTTGGAGCAATGGCAATGCCAGTAGTATTAATGGTAATTTGCGCGCCGGCGACTACGCCTTAACAGTTACAGACGAAATGGGTTGTCGAGATTCCGTTTCCATTCAATTAGTAGAGCCCGTCCCGATTGAAACCACTATTTCTACCCAAAATGTTACCTGCCCACAAGGGGCCAGTAGCGGCGCAATTAGCGTTGATAATATATCTGGAGGAACCGGTCCTTATCTTTATTCCCTTAACGGAAATATTTTTACCGAAAAGGGCATTTTTCAAAATTTACCCTCCGGGCAATACCGCTTGATTATTCAAGATGATAACGGTTGTGAAAAGGTGGAAGAAACGGTCATTAACGACCCGCCAGCACTAAACGTTTCTCTAGGAGAAGATTTGACTATAAAACTGGGCGAAACAATCAATTTGGAGGCCTTTTCTAATCGAATAGTTACTTATCAGTGGACGACAACAGATTCCATTAATTGTCTGGATTGCTCAAAAATTAGTGCTCAGCCTTTTTCAAATGCTGTTTATACAGTAAGCGTGACCGATATTGAAACGGGATGTGTCGCCGAAGACCAAGTATTGGTGACCGTCAGCAAAGAGCGATTATTATTTGTACCCAATGCTTTTTCTCCAAATGGGGATGGGCAGAATGATGAGTTGATGGTTTATGGGGGAAAGGATATTTTACTGGTAAAACAATTCCAAATTTTTGACCGAAAAGGTACCATGGTCTATGAAGCGCGCAATTTTCAGCCTAACGATCCTAGTCATAGCTGGGACGGACAGTTTAATGGCCAGCACTTGACTTCGGATGTTTTTGTTTATTTCGCAAAAGTAACATTTATTGACAACGAGGACCTAATTTTTAAAGGAGATGTGACCTTAGTTAGATGAGAAGAAAGGGCAGATTTAAATTTGCTAGATTTTGAGGGCTGAAAAATCCGCGAATTTCCTTAACTTGCTCGATTCTTTTTACCCATATCTAAAATATTAAAACCAATTTATTTACTTTTTTACTCAACTGTTTAAACATGAAATACACTCTGGTCCTATTATTCTTTAGTTTCATTTATTCCCTACTAACCGCTCAAATTAATGCCCGCTTATTTCAGCAGCCCGATGTTTCAGATACCCATATTGCCTTTTCTTACGGTGGTGACATTTGGATAGTTCCCAAAACAGGAGGAACGGCAGCTAAATTGAGTTCTGCCAAGGGTAATGAAGCCTTTCCTCGCTTTTCACCGGACGGTTCCCAACTGGCTTTTTCTGGCAATTATGACGGCAATACAGATATTTATGTCATTCCCACTTTTGGAGGAGTGCCTACGCGCGTTACCCATCACGGCATGAATGACCGACTGTTGGATTGGTACCCCGACGGAAAAAATTTGCTCTATGCTTCTTCCATGGAAAGTGGGAAGCAGCGTTTTTCGCAATTTTATAAAATAAGTAGTCAAGGGAGTCTGCCTGAAAAATTGCCAACTGCTTATGGAGAATTTGCCAGTCTATCGCCCGATGGCCACAAAATAGCCTATACAGACCGTTCTCGCATTTTTCGTACCTGGAAAAGATACCGAGGCGGCACGGCTGCAGATGTATGGATTTTTGATTTAAAAACCCTGGACGCTGAAAATATTACCGATAATATCGCCAATGACGAATTGCCGATGTGGGTCGGTGATAAAATCTATTATTTGTCAGATAATGGAGCAGAACAACGCTTCAATATCTGGAGTTATGACTTGACTACCAAGGCGTATAAGCAAATTACTCACTTTACAGACTTCGATGTTCATTTCCCTTCTGCTGGCAAGGAGGATATTGTATTTGAAGCAGGCGGCAGCATACATTTATTGAATTTAAAAACTGAACAAAGTAAAGCGGTTGATATTCGAGTAATTACCGATTTAGTTTCCATCAAACCACACAAAGAAAGCGTAGAAAAATATGTGCAAAATATGGGAATCGCTCCTGACGGCAACCGAGCTATTATAGAAGCTCGAGGGGAAATATTTTCTCTTCCTGCTGAAAAGGGTATTATCAAAAATTTGACTCGATCTTCCGGTATTGCAGAACGCTTTCCCGCCTGGTCGCCCGATGGAAAATACATCGCCTACTGGAGCGACCGTTCTGGCGAATATGAGCTAATGATTAGGAATTTAACCAATGAAGCTAAAGAAACACAAGTAACCAATTTAGGCCCAGGTTTTCGCTATTCTCTCTATTGGTCACCCAATAGCAAAAAGTTAGCCTACGTGGACCAAAGCATGACTATCCGAGTTTTTGATATGGATAGCAAAACGGTCAACAAAGTAGAACAGGATATTAATTTGTTTGAAGGAGGGTTGCGAAATTGGCGATGTAGCTGGTCTTCAGATAGTCGCTGGATGGCCTATCCCAAGTCTCGAGGCAATAATAATAGTGCTATCTTTTTGTACAATACAGATACCAAAAAAATTACGCAGGTAACACAGGGGTTTTATTCTGACCACAATCCCACTTTCGACCCCAAAGGGGATTATTTATATCTGACTACCAATCGTTCTTTCAATCCGGTTTACAGCGATTTTGACAATTCCTGGACTTATCCTAATGCGACCCAGTTAGCAGCTATTCCATTGAGAAAAGAGGTGGATTCGCCAATATCTTTAAAAAATGATACCGTAGCGATTAAAATAGCAGAAGCAGCAGGAAAGGAAAAGGAGGAAAAAGCAGAAGAAAAAGAGTCGGAGGAAAAAACGGAAGACAAAGAAGAAGAGGATAAGAAAAATGAACCCTTAGAAATTGATCTGGATAATTTTGAACAACGACTAGTCATTCTGCCGCCCCATGCTGGAAATATGGGCCGTTTATCTGCTGTTGAAGGAAAAATAATTTATCAACGTTTTCCCAATTCTGGCTCAAATGAAGAAGAAGGAGCATTGATGTATTACGATCTGAAAAAGGAGGAAAGCAAAACCATCCTGAAGGGAGTCAATAATTATGTATTAAGTGCTGACGGTAAAAAATTACTGGTGCGCAAAGGAAAGAAAATGGGCGTCATCGAAGTAGGGGAAAAACAAAAACTAGAAAATACGCTAGCCTTAAATAAAATGGAAATGACCGTGAACCCCCGAGAAGAATGGCAGCAAATTTTCAATGATGCGTGGCGATTTCAACGGGATTATTTTTATGATAATGAAATGCATGGACTGGACTGGAATGCCTTGCGCAAACAATATGGAGATTTAGTACAGCACTGCCTGAATCGCAACGATTTGAACTTTATTTTAGGGGAATTAATCGGAGAATTAAATGCTTCCCATACTTATCGGGGCGGTGGCGATCGAGAAACTGCCAACCAAAAAGCAGTAGGGTATCTGGGCGTAGATTGGGCCAAAGAAAACGATTTTTTTAAAGTAAAAAAAATAATCAGAGGGGCTGCCTGGGATAATGAAGTACGCGCTCCGCTGGATAGACCTGGTGTAAAAATCAAAGAAGGAGATTATATTTTAGCTGTTAATGGCATCGCCTTAAATGAATACTCGGACCCTTGGGCCGCCTTTGAAGGGCTGGCTGACCAAACAGTAGAAATCACTTATAATTCTGTTCCTACCTGGACAGATGCCAAAACGGCTTTGGTAAAAACGCTTTCTACCGAAACCCGCCTTCGCAATCTAGCATGGATTGAGCAAAACCGAAAAAGAGTGGACGAAGTATCAGGTGGTAAAATTGGCTATATTTATGTCCCAAGCACGGGTATTGGTGGTCAAAATGAGTTGGTGCGTCAGTTTTATGGACAATGGAATAAAGAAGGCTTAATCATTGATGAACGCTTTAATAATGGAGGGCAAATCCCCGACCGCTTCATTGAATTACTAAATCGAAAACCACTAGCCTACTGGGCAGTTCGAGACGGCAAAAACTGGCAGTGGCCGCCCATCGGTCATTTTGGTTCTATGGCCATGCTGATTAATGGTTGGGCCGGTTCAGGGGGAGATGCTTTTCCTGATTATTTTAAAAAGGCAGGTTTAGGCCCCCTAATTGGCGGCAGAACCTGGGGTGGCTTAATTGGTATCTCCGGTGCGCCTACTTTAATTGACGGCGGCGTGGTGACCGTACCCACCTTCCGTATGTATAATCCCGACGGCACTTGGTTCAAAGAAGGGCATGGTGTTGATCCTGATATTGAGGTAAAAGAAGACCCCACTATGCTGGCAAAAGGTATTGATACTCAACTGGAAAAATCTATTGAAGAAGTGCTTCGACAGATCAAAGAAAAGGGACCTATTCATCCCACGGAACCTGCTAGGGAAAATCGGAATAAGGTGATTCGACCTTAAGAGTATGTTTACAAAATTCATCCATTGGATTTAAAAAGCGTCTTTTTCCTTTGTTAAACATACTCTAAAAGAAAAAAGATACTCCTTCTTTGGCAAATTGTATGGAATACGGAAGTCGTCCCGAAATTTTCCGAAATTCTGCAAAATTTCTGTTTTTGGACAGTCAGAACGAGCATTGAGCTCATTCTGACTTTTTTAAGGGGCTTTAGTCCTTCTTTTAGGATTTTTTGAGGCATCAAACCCTCATTTTAAAATTTGGAGTGCCTCCTGTTTCCTATCGCCAAAATTAGGCCAATCATTCCGTTTTTTGATAGAAAGAAAAAAGGCAAAAAATAAAACAAATTCTTATGCTTTTTGCAATTGGTACCAAGGTGAGGTTGAAGCATACGGGCGATGAAGGCCTTATTACCAAAATATTAGGGGAAAATATGCTAGCAGTGTTTATTGCAGACCAAAATATGGAGATTCCCGTTTTTGAAGAAGACCTGGTCACCATAGAGACTTTTATAAAACCTGCTAAGACAGGCTTGGCTATTCCTGACGTACCTCCTTCTACCCCAACTGTAAAATATGAGGCACCTGCTGTAAAAAAACAAGAACTTCAATTGGCATTTGACCCGGACTATGACCAGGAAGGTAGGGTAAAAAAATACCAACTCTTTTTAATTAATACAACGAGCTATGACTATATTTTTAATTTTCAATTAAATTTCCCAAATCATGTTGCCCAAGTTATTCATGGCAAATTAGAAGCCACTTCGACCTTTTATTTGCAGGACTTACTGTTTGACCAGTTAAATGACACACCTGTTATCACCATTGAATATTGGAAAATAACCACAGCAGGCACGGATAAAAAAAATCAGCAAATCATAAAAATAAAAGCCCAACAATTTTTTAAAAAGGTTAAAATTGCACCTTTGCTGAATCGGCCTAGCCATCTTTATTCGCTTGCTGAGCCCAAAAATATTTCACGGAAAAAAGGAGACACCCTCATAGATTACACCAAAAAGAAAGTGCGACCAGTAAAGCGGCAGTCCTCCAATTATCAATTGCACAACCAGCATAATGTAGAAGAATATGCCAATTTTGTCAACGAAATAGACTTGCATATTGAAAACTTGACAAGTAAATTTCAAAAAATGAATAATGGAGAAAAACTTCGTTTGCAATTAAAACATTTTGAAGCCTTTATGCTCAAAGCTATTCGGCTGGGTGTTCCTCGAGTTTTTATTATTCATGGATTGGGAAAAGGAAAATTGCGGGATGCTATTGCCAGTCAATTAGTGCAAATGCCAGAGGTAAAGACCTTTAAAAATGAATACCATCCCAGATATGGTTGGGGGGCAACAGAAGTGATTTTTTAGCCTGGTATTAATAAGGGGATTTAGAACCTAAAAAAATACGACCTTAATGCCTTCTACGCGATCTTCAAACCATTTGACAGGCGCTTGAATTTTATCACCTGTCTGGGTATCGCATTTAAAAAACAGATAATATAATTGCAATTCCTTTTGAATGCGGTCAATCAACCGGTCTAATTTTTCCGCGCCCTTTTCAGGAGCTTTATATAAAGCTGCCAACCGCCAGGCATAATAGGCTTCATCGTGCAATTCTACAATATCCAACAAAATTGGATCGTCTATAAATTGCGCTAAAAACTTCCTGGCAAAGATGCCGTGATGCTTACTCCAATCTCTCGGCTCGCTTTTATCTTCCAAGTATTTAAAAGTGTCGTGAACATAAGCCAGAAGCCTTAATTTTTCTCTAATATCAGCAGAAACATCGAGTTTTTCTATATTTGTCAGCACTTCCGGAATATGGTTGATAATTTGTCCCTCCGGATGCCCAAATCGGGGTTTTCCCCAATACAAACCTTTTTGAAACCCCGGCTCGGCAATGATTCGATGCTCCAGATCTGTTTCGGGTTGTAATAGTAGCTCGATTTGGCTTTCTGTAATTGCTTTACTCATATTTCTGTTTTCCACAAATGTTCCTGAGTTTTTCCATTAATCGGCCCGGGTAAACCAAAATAATCCCAGTATAAATCAATTAACAGGAAAAATCAACTTATTGTCTAAAAATCCCAATGCACTCGATCCTTTTACTAGTTTGGTTAATTTCCTGTTAAAGTGCCTGTTAACAGAACGAATGAATTCGGTCAAGCGTTTAATTTTATAACAAAATTCAACAATTTTAAATTAAAAAAAATAATATGAAAAATATCTTGTCTTTAGTTTTTGCTGGTATAATTGGAGGCTTGATTACTTTAGGAGGGCTACAATTGAATCCAATTCAGAAAACCAGTCCACATGCACCAATCGCTAAACTGACAAATACCACCAGCCCCACACTTAACGCAGCAAAAGCTGTTCCACTAAATTTTACAAAAGCAGCCACCATAGCCATGCCTACGGTAGTGCATATTAAAGCTTCTGAAAGTAGAAAACAGGCAGAGCAAAGAAGAAATGACAGGCAGCGCGAGAATATGTTCGATTTTTTCTTTGATGCGCCTTTTGATTCGCCTTTTGGCTCTAAGAGAGGGACCGGTTCTGGTGTAGTTATTTCTGAAGACGGGTATATCGTTACAAATAAACACGTTGTTGATTTCGCAGATGAACTGGAAGTGACCCTTTACGACAATCGCACCTTTAAGGCGAAAAAAATTGGCGTAGATAGGCGAACAGATTTGGCGGTTATCAAAGTAGATACCAGAAATTTGCCCGCCATAGAATTTGCCAATTCTAACCAGGCACAGGTAGGAGAATGGGTTTTGGCGGTGGGCAATCCTTTTGATTTGACTTCAACGGTCACTGCTGGCATAATTAGTGCTAAAGGTAGAAGTATCGGGGTGATAAGAGACCGACAAGCGATTGAAAATTTTATCCAAACAGATGCGGTCGTCAATCCAGGAAACAGCGGCGGGGCCTTGGTCAATTTAGAAGGAAAACTGATCGGTATCAATACGGCGATTGCTACCCCGACGGGCACTTTTGCCGGCTATTCGTTTGCTATTCCTTCGGATATGGTCATCGAAATCACCAATAATATCATGGAGCATGGAGGACCCAGAGGTATGCTAGGGGTCCAAGTATTGGATGTTGATGAAGATTTAGCCCTGGATAAGAACCTTTCTGTCCAGGAAGGTGTTTATATAGATGCACTGATTGACGGAGGAGCGGCTCAATATTCAGGCTTGCTGCCCAATGATGTTATCCTAAAAGTAGATGGCACAAAGGTTAAAGATGCCCCTGAACTGATAGAAATCGTCAGTAAATCCAAAATAGGAGAAACCCTGGAGCTAACCATAAATCGAGCAGGGAACACAAAGAAAATTCCTGTCACCTTGAAAGCGGGCTAAAAAAACCTTAACTTTGTCTTGTTATTTGGCATCCTATTTTCAATAGAACCTTTGACGTTATTTTAACATTTTATTAAAAACAAAAGTGCTACTGGCACAGTTATAATAAGGAACACTAAAGAAACTTGTTTAAAGTTGGTTTTTCGTTTTGTTTTGATGCGCCTGTCTCATTTTTTTGAGACAGGTTTTTTTTGTCCTCGCTATCGAGCGGGGATCAAGATAGCTCAGCTATTCGCGCTCTTACTGTTTTCAGGTATTCTTTATACATGGGTATGGTAGAAGCCACTTCGCTTAGTTGCTCGAATCGCCCGTACCCGCGCATGGGATTCGCTCTGCCCTCTGGCTTTTAGCACCTCTAGCCATTTCCAGGTCAAAAGGAAAAGGCCGAGGATAAAAATAATTGCAATGAACCACATCATATTGGAGGAAACATTTGGTTACCGACTCAAAATAAGGACTTTATGCCATATATGATAATCGTATTTTTATTTTTTTCTTATTTGAACAAAAATGGCAAGCTGGCACATAAGAGAAAAAGACTCGAAGACGGTACTCCAATTCCGTATGAAATGCGGGCTCAATAGAAGAAAAGAAGGAAGCCTGTGTGCATTTCAAGCTTCCTTCTCACCAAAATATTATTAACTAATCTGATTTTCTAGTGGTTGAGGACACCATTTTCATTGGACTCTATGGGTGGCAAGGCATATCGCTCCACAAACTCCTTCATATCTTCTACCATATCGGGAGAGCCAATAGCAATGGTCGCTTTTTGGTGCAATTGCCTAACCGGCAAATCCAGGATGCGCTCCAATTGACAACTCATGGCTTTCCCGCCTGCTTGCTCTACGATAAAAGAAAGGGGGTTACATTCATACAATAATCGCAATTTTCCCTGCGGATATTTTCGGGTATTCGGATACAGGAAGATGCCGCCCTGAAATAAAATTCTGTGAATATCTGATACCATAGAACCGATATAGCGCAAGCGGAGGTTTTCATCACAACAATGGTCTATATAGCGGCGCATCTCCACATCAAATTTTAAATAATAACCCTGATTGACGGAGTAGTAATTTCCTCTGGCCGGGATTTGAATATTTTGGTGAGACAAACAAAATTCTCCAATGGTCGGATCCAATGTAAATCCATTCACCCCATTGCCAGTAGAATAGACCAAAAGGGTCGAAGTGCCGTATAAAACGTAGCCAGCAGCTACCAAATCAGCCCCTTTTTGCAAAAAATCTTTTAGCCCGACAGGTTCTTCTTCTTTGCTCTTCCGGCGATAAATGCCGAAAATCGTTCCTACAGAAACATTCACATCAATATTGGAAGAACCATCCAAAGGGTCAAAAACGACGACGTATTTTCCCGTCTTGGTTTCAACACCGGAAATAGGGATAAAATCTTCATTTTCTTCAGAAGCAATGCCACAACATTCTCCGCTATTTTGCAAACAGGAAATCAGTTTTTCATTGGCGTACAAATCCAATTTTTGCACATTGTCTCCAGAGGCATTTTCGGTCTGTGCGGCTCCTAAAATATTTAAAAGCCCAGCTTTATTGACCTCTCGATTAATAATTTTGGCAGCTACGCCAATATCTCTTAGCAAGCCAGTCAATTCGCCGGTGGCATATTGAAAATCCTTTTGCCGGCGGATGATAAATTCATCCAAAGTGATAATCTGGTTCATAGGCAGGTTTTAGTGGTAGAAGGAAAATTAACGAGCTTAATTTACCTTTTTATCAGGTTGAAAACAAATAAAAACGCTCGCAATTTAATATTATAAAAAAACATAATGTTATCCTTGCTAAAATCACTCAGGATTCAACTGTTTTGAACCACTCACCCAATTAAGCCGCTTCTAATATCGCCTCTTTTTGATGGTATTTGGCATAATTCTCCTCAAAGGCCACTAGCAGTTTCTGAGCAGTTTCATCATAAGCATTTTTATCTGTCCAACTATTTCGTGGATTCAGGATGCTATTAGGAACGCCCGGGCAGAATACTGGAATGTGCAGCCCAAACAAGGCTTCCTTTTTAAAAGGCAAATTGGCTAATCCTCCTTTTAATACCGCTTGGATCAAATTTCTGGTATAGCTCAACTTGATCCGGCTACCCACGCCATAAGCACCGCCAGTCCACCCCGTATTCACTAACCATACATGGGTATCGTGTGCTTCCATTTTTTCACCCAACATCTGGGCATAAAAAGCAGGAGCTAATGGTAAAAATGGAGCTCCGAAACAAGAAGAAAAGGTCATGACTGGCTCTATAATGCCTGCCTCTGTCCCCGCTACTTTGGCGGTATAACCCAGTAAAAAATAGTACATTGCCTGCTTGCGGGTCAACTTGGAAATGGGAGGAAGCACCCCAAAAGCATCACAAGTCAAAAAGAAAATATTCTTGGGATTTCCTCCCTTGGATGACTCCATTATACCATCAATATGATGAATTGGATAGGAAACTCTCGTATTTTGAGTAATCGAATCATCATCAAAATCAGGTCTGCGGGTATTTTCAATAAATTTGATATTCTCCAGGATTGCTCCATGCCGTATGGCTTTATAAATAGCTGGCTCTTTCTCTTCACTTAAATTAATGCATTTGGCATAGCAGCCTCCCTCAAAATTGAAAACGCCTTCTTTGGACCAGCCATGTTCATCATCGCCGATCAATTTCCGATCCGGATCAGTAGAGAGGGTCGTTTTGCCCGTTCCGGACAAACCGAAGAAAATGGCCGTATCACCTGCTTTGCCCACATTGGCGGAACAATGCATGCTCAATACATTTTCCTGCAAAGGCAAGGTATAATTTAAAACAGAAAAAATGCTCTTTTTGATTTCGCCGGTGTAACCACTCCCTCCAATTAGTATCAGTTTTTTATTAAAATTGACAATCGTAAAATTATGCTGGCGCGTTCCGTCTTCTTCGGGCTTGGCAAAAAACTCCGGCAAGCAAAGAATCGTCCAGTCCGGTTCGAAGGTTGCCAATTCTTCCCTTCTTGGGTTTTTAAACATATTATGAGCAAACTGGCAACTCCAGGGAAACTGCGCGACCACTCGGACATTGAGCCGATAGCGTTCATCCGCACAAGCAAATACATCCTGTATATATAATTCTTTATTTTCTATAAAAGCCAGCATCTTTTGGTGTAAGCCTTTAAAATGCGCTGGAGAGATAGGTTGGTTAATGTCATTCCAGTCAACCGTTTGGGCCGTATTTTTATCTTTTACAATAAATTTGTCCTTTGGAGAACGCCCCGTAAATTCACCCGTTTCAATACATAAAGCTCCTTGGTCGGACAAAATACCCTGTCCTTTTCTGATAGATTCTTCGGTTAGCATTTCGGGAGAAAGATTCCAATGGGTCTTTTTGCAGTTAATAGGCGCAATCGGAAAATACTTACTTTTGTACATTTTTTTCGGCTTAGTCATGGTAGAAGGCATTTAATAAAAATTGGTAAATGATAAAATGTCAGAAAATGTAGTTCGCGTTGATTCCTTCGGGGAATTGCTAAAATATGGGTGCAAGTTATGTCATTTTTTATCGAATAGCGAAAATTTCGCTATTAAAAATTTTTTCTTTTTTAGAAAAAATTCATTGGTTAGAAATGTTTATTCGGCAAAGTGCACAAGTAAGCAGCATTAAATTTTAATATAATGAATAAATACAGAATTTTTTATCAAATAAGAGTTCTTTTTTAGTATAAAAAATTATAAGATAATTTTTGATATTAGGAATGTTGTGAAATTTTCGCTATAATTAAAAAAAAAATGACTGCTTTAATTTTCTTCAAAAAGGAATGCTTCGTTTAAAGTGAAAATCAACATTGACCAAAGAAAGGGTTATTCCTTACCTTTATACTGACTTGAAATTGCAGAATTTGTCAAAAAATCAAAAACGAACTAGACGTATGATAGATGACAATCAAATAATAAAAATGATCTTTGGCTTTAAGGTGCATTATTTGCGCCAAAAACAGGGCTTGTCCTATCAAGAATTGCAAGACAAGACTGGTTTATCACTTTCTTATTTAAGCGATATTGAAAAGGGAAAGAAATATCCAAAGCCCAATAAAATAACGATCCTTGCTGAGGCATTGGGCGTAGATTATAATTATATGGTTTCTACCAATGCTTCTAAAAAATTACAGCCGGTCATTGACCTACTCAATTCTGACTTTTTCAAACTATTTCCTTTGGACGAATTTGGTATTAGTCCCAAAAAACTGGTAGAGTTATTTTCCAATACGCCGGATAAAGTCAATGCCTTCATTAGTACCATTTTTCAAATTAGTCGAAATTATCAGATTGGACAAGACGAATTTTACCAGGTTGCGCTGCGTGCCTTTCAAGACATGAATAATAATTATTTTGAGTTTTTAGAGCAAGCAACCAAATCTTTTAAAAAGGAGCATAATATGGAGCTGCTGATCCCCTGCACCAAAGAATATTTAGAGGCTATCTTGCTAAAGGCGTACAAGATAAAAGTAGATCGAAAGACGCTTCCCAAAAGCCAAACTTTAAAAAACATTCGCTCGCTTTACGCCCCCAAAAAAAAGAAACTAATGATTAATAGGGGTTTGGGGGATTCGCAAGAGAACTTTCTATTGGCTAGAGAATTGGGGTTTCAATACTTAAAATACGCAGAACGCCCTCTGGAAACGAGGATATTGCGAGCTTCTTCTTTTGAAAAATTATTGAATAATTTTTATGCCTCCTATTTTTCGGTTGCCCTTCTCATGGATGAAAATGAATTGATAAATGATATCAAGTACATCGTTCAAAAGAACACCTGGCGACCAGAATTATTTTTGGAATTAATGGAAAAATATAATGTAACACAAGAACTATTATTACAACGATTGATGAACATTTTACCCCATCACTTCGGCATTGAGCAGTTATTTTTTCAGCGAATGTCTGGTAGCCAAGACTTGAAAAATTTTGAAATGACCAAAGAACTGCACTTGGGGCAACTGCACAATCCGTACGGCAATTTGTTACATGAGCATTATTGCCACCGCTGGGTAGCGGTCAAAATATTGAAAAAACTCCGCATGAATCTAGCTTTAGACCCTAGCGTCAATCAAATTGTCAATGTGCAAATCTCCAAATACTGGGAAACCGAAAATGAGTATCTATGCATCTCCCTAGCAAAGCCCGAATTCCACAATCCCAAAAAAAGTGTAAGTGTAACGATTGGGTTCAAACTAAATTCTCAGTTGCGCAGCACCTTCAATTTTCTCAACGATCCCGATCTAAAATACCGAATTGTCAATACCACCTGTGAGCGTTGTTCGATGCCCAGTTGCGATTCGCGAGTAGCCGCTCCCGTTATCATCGAACAGGAGCAGGAAAAAATGAAAATGAAAAAACGATTGAAGGAACTGGTGCAGTAAGGAATTCGTTCGAAATTGTCTATTTTTGGTGCAAAATTGGAAAACGGCCGAAAAAATTGACGATGCCCAAAAAAAAACTCTTCTTGCTCGACGGTCATGCACTGGTCTATCGAGCGCATTATGCCTTCATTACCCGTCCCTTGATTAATTCTAAAGGGATGAACACCTCTGCCATTACAGGGATGACTCGTTTTATCTGGGACATCATCCGCAATCAACAGCCGAGTCATATTGCCGTAGCTTTTGATCTAAGCGGCCCGACTTTTCGGAATGAGCTTTTCCCCGAGTATAAAGCCAATCGGGAGGCGCAACCTGAAGATATTACGATTGCACTACCCTATATTGAGGAGATCATCAAGGGGTTCCGTATTCCCATTATCACCAAAGAGGGCTATGAAGCGGACGATGTAATTGGTACAATTTCCAAACAGGCGGAAAAAGAAGGATTCCAAGTGTATATGGTTACGCCGGATAAGGATTATGCACAATTGGTTTCTGAAAATATTTTTATGTATAAGCCTGCCCGTAAAGGTAATAGTGTAGAAATCATGGGGGTTGCTGAAATATTGGAAAGCTGGCAAATTAAGCGCATAGATCAAGTTATTGATATATTGGGTCTGCAAGGGGATAGCGTGGATAACATTCCAGGCATTCCGGGCGTTGGTGCAAAAACAGCCATTAAGTTGCTCGAACAATTTGATTCCCTAGAAAATTTGTTAGCAAATACCGACCAGTTAAAGGGAAAACAGCGAGAGAAAGTAGAAGCATTTGCCGAACAGGGCATTTTGTCCAAGCAATTGGCAACTATTGATCTAAATGTGCCAATTCAATTTGATGCCAAAGCTTATGAAGTAGAGCCGATGGACCGAGACTGCCTTGCCAAAGTTTTTAAAGAACTGGAATTTAGGACTTTGGCCAAATCCATTCTAGGCGAATCTGCCGCGCCACAAGTCGGGCAACAAGGTTCTCTATTTGAAAATATGCCCAGCATAGCTCCCGTCCAAACGGCTCCTGCTGCTCATTCTATCGCTGACAAACACATTGAGAATACCGAGCATACTTATCAATTGGCTGATCTGCCTGAAAAGAGAAAAAAATTGGTTGAATTATTAGCAAAACAGTCTTCATTTTGCTTTGATACAGAAACGACCAGCGTCAATGCCAATGAAGCGGAATTGGTAGGTATTGCTTTTTCGATAAAACCTTCAGAAGCCTTTTATGTGCCGATCCCTACTGATCAGGAAGTAGCCCAAAAAATCGTTTTAGAATTTAAACAAGTACTTGAAAATGAATCAATTGAAAAGGTTGGGCAAAATTTAAAATACGATTGCATTGTTTTAAAATGGTACGGTGTTGAGGTAAAAGGATCCTTTTTTGACACCATGCTGGCTCATTATTTAATCGAGCCAGAATTGCGCCATAATATGGACTATATGGCAGAAACCTATCTAAAATACCAACCTGTTTCCATCACCACTTTAATTGGTAAAAAGGGAAAAAATCAGTTAAGTATGCGGCAAGTGCCCGTAGAAAAAGTAGTGCAATATGCAGGCGAAGACGCTGATATCACGCTGCAATTGGGCAATTATTTTCGACCAAAATTAAAGGAAGAAGGATTGGAAAAATTGTATCAAGAACTCGAAGAACCCTTGATGAAGGTGCTAGTCGAATTGGAATATAATGGCATCAATCTAGATGTCCCTTTTTTGGAGAATTATTCTAAAAAGCTGGAAAAGCAAATCAGGGAAGCAGAAGCGGAAATTTACAGAGATGCCGGAACCCACTTCAATATTTCCTCTCCCAAGCAGGTAGGGGAGGTTTTATTTGATAGAATGGGCATCCCCTATCGTTGGCGAAAAACCAAATCCGGGCAGTACTCTACCAGCGAAGAAAAATTGGCAGAACTGGCGAGAAATCACGAAATCATTAATAAAATTTTAAAATATAGAAGCTATGCTAAACTAAAATCTACCTATGTGGATGCACTGCCAACAATGGTCAATCCCAAAACGGGAAGGGTGCATAGCTCTTTTAATCAAGCATTGGCTGCTACCGGCCGCTTAAGCTCCAATAATCCCAATTTGCAAAACATTCCGATTCGAACAGAGGAGGGACGAAAGGTTCGTAAAGCCTTTATTCCCCGAAGCGAGGACTATATTTTATTGGCTGCCGACTATTCGCAAATTGAGCTGCGCCTGATTGCAGAATTAAGCGGAGATGAGGCAATGTTAGGGGCTTTTCAGATGGGCCAAGATATTCATCGAGCAACGGCGGCAAAAGTATATGAAAAAACGCTGGAAGCGGTCACGCCCGATGAAAGACGCAATGCCAAAACGGTCAATTTTAGCATTATTTATGGGGCGGGAGCGACCAATTTATCCCAGCAACTGGATATTAGTAGAAAAGAAGCAAGCAATCTGATTGCTCAATATTTTAAACAATACAAAGGATTGAAAGCCTATATGGAACAGGCGGTCGAAAAAGCTAGAAAACTGGGCTACGTTACGACCCTTATGGGGCGTAGGAGATACCTTCGGGATATCAACTCCAAGAACGGAATGATTCGTAGCCACGCCGAGCGGAATGCCATTAATTCCCCCATTCAGGGGACTGCAGCAGATATGATAAAAATGGCGATGGTTAAGGTACAAAATGACTTGACCGCAGGTAATTTTAAAACCAAAATGATTTTGCAAGTACATGACGAATTGGTTTTTGATGCTTATAAATCGGAATTAGAACAAGTCATGCCCATTATTGAAAAAAACATGAAAGAGGCTATGCCAGGTTTGAAAGTCCCCATTTTAGTCGGAATGGACACAGGAGTCAATTGGCTAGAAGCGCATTAAAAGTCAGAAAATAGAAGAAACGGCAAATTGGTAGTCCACTTAAACGATAGAAAGGTATGATTGATGTAAAACTTTTAAAAAAAATATGTGAAATGCCTGGCACATCAGGTTTTGAGCAAAGAATAAGGGCATTGGTGTTAGAGGAAGTAAAACCACTAGTGGATACCCTAAAATTGGATGCAATGGGCAACGTCCTGGCGATCAAAAAAGGGAAAAAACGAAAAAAAGCAATGGTAGCTGCCCACATGGACGAAATAGGTTTTATCGTTACACATATTGATGAAGAGGGCTTTATAAGATTTCATACTTTGGGCGGTTTTGATCCAAAAACACTAACTGCCCAACGGGTTATCATCCATGGGAAAAAAGACATTTTGGGTGTTATGGGGTCCAAACCCATCCATTTGATGAAGCCAGAAGAAAGGGGAAAAGCGCCGCAAATACAAGATTTCTTTATTGATACTGGCAGGAATGAGAAAGCGGTCAAAAAGATTGTATCTATAGGGGATCCAATCACTCGAGAACGCGAACTAGTCGAAATGGGAGATTGCGTCAGTGGCAAATCTATTGACAACAGGGTATCTGTTTATATTTTAATAGAGGTGTTGAAATTATTGAAAAACAAGACAGTACCCTATGATATTTATGGTGTTTTTACCGTTCAGGAAGAAGTTGGGCTAAGAGGTGCAATCAGTTCCGCACACCATATTAATCCCGATTTTGGCTTCGGTTTGGACACAACAATTGCTTTTGATGTGCCGGGTTCAAATGGTCACGACCAAGTTACGGGTTTGGGTAGAGGAGCGGCTATAAAAATAATGGACGGCACTGCCATTTCAGATTATCGAATGGTTAATTTTCTAAAAGAAATGGCTAAGAGGCACCGAATTAAATGGCAGCCGGAAATACTACCTGCTGGCGGAACGGATACGGCAGGGATTCAACGATATGGCAAAAACGGCTCCATTGCAGGAGCGATTTCCATTCCGACCAGGCATATCCATCAGTCTATAGAAACCGCCCATAAGGAAGATATTAAACATTGCATCGAACTCTTGGAGGTAAGTTTGAGAAATTTGGATAAATTTAATTGGCGTTTTTAGCAAAAAAAATTATATGTGGAAAGAATCAGATAATCAACTAAAAGCTACTTTTCAATTCAAAGATTTTGCAGAAGCCTTTGCTTTTATGACAGAAGTTGCTTTTCATGCTGAAAAACAAGGGCATCATCCAAACTGGAGCAATGTCTGGAATCAGGTGGTCATTTCTTTAAATACACATGATGCAGGAAATGTAGTAACAGAAAAAGATTGGAAACTCGCCAAAACAATCGAGCAGGTTTATGAAAAACACCAGTAATCCAGTAAAAATAGTATCAAAATTGCCCAATGTCGGAACGACCATTTTTACAGTCATGTCTGCATTGGCCAATAAGCATCAAGCGATTAATCTCTCGCAGGGCTTTCCAAATTTTGATTGTTCTCCCAAATTGAAAGGTCTGGTGACCCACTACATGGACAAAGGCTATAATCAATATCCGCCGATGGCTGGTGTGGTAAAACTCCGAGAGCAGATAGCTTTGAAAATAGAAAATCTTTACGGCGCATCGATCAATCCCGATACGGAGGTAACGGTCGTTGCAGGCGGCACGCAAGGACTTTTTACTGCTATGGCAGCTTTTATTCGTCCAGGCGATGAGGTCATTTTAATCGAGCCAGCTTATGATTCCTATCGGCCTTCAATAGAAGTCTGTGGAGGTATTCCGGTCATTTATGAGTTGGAAGCCCCTGCCTATGAAGTGGACTGGGAGGAGTTTTCGGCCTTGATTTCTGCCAAAACAAAAATGATTATTATCAATACGCCTCATAACCCCACTGGCACTACGCTAAAAGCAAAAGACCTGCGGATGCTTCAAAAAATTACACAGGATAGCAACATTTTGATTCTAAGTGATGAAGTGTACGAACATTTAATCTATGATGGGCAAATTCACCAAAGCGTTTTGCGATTTCCCGAACTCTTAGAGCGAAGTCTTGCCGTTTATTCTTTTGGAAAAACTTTTCATAATACAGGCTGGAAAGTGGGCTATGTCGTTGCACCGGAATATTTGATGAGCGAATTTCGAAAAGTACACCAATTCAATGTTTTCACCGTCAATTCCCCTGCACAATACGCTTTGGCAGATTTTTTAGAAAGCCCTGAAGAATATCTTAATTTACCAACTTTTTACCAGAAAAAACGGGACTTTTTCCTAGATATTCTGAAGCAATCCCCTCTTAAACCCATTCGCTGCGAAGGCACTTATTTTCAATTGGCCAGCTATGGTCATTTGGCCGCTGAAGGAGATCAAGCATTTGCCCGAAGGATGACTACCGAACAGGGGGTAGCTGTCATACCGGTATCTGTTTTCTATTCAAATCAAAAGGATGAAAAAGTGATTCGTTTTTGTTTTGCCAAAACAGAAGATACGCTGGAGGCAGCTGGGAAATTATTGTTAAATATTGTTTGAAAATAAAACCCTTTTCTAAATTTATTAAATTAAGCACAATTTCACTTTTATCAATCCCTTAGAGTAAGGTTTAAAATCTTAAAAAATGATATTTCCCATAGGAGACGACCAGGTAAAAGGCGGCAGTAGGCCATTATTTAGCTATGGATTCATTGCATTAAACGTTTTGATCTTTCTCTATGAAGCCGCTCTTTCCGAAGCCGACCTAAATAATTTCATCATGGAATTTGGGTCTATTCCCTTTGAAACCATGAATGGAGAAGATTATCACACCTTGTTTACCAGCATGTTTTTACATGGAGGCTGGATGCACCTGATCGGGAATATGCTCTTTCTTTGGGTCTTTGCAGACAACATTGAACAAATCATCGGAAATATTAATTTTCTTGTTTTTTATATTGTTGGCGGCCTAGCTGCCCATGCAGCTCACATTTTTTTTAATATAGACAGTACTATTCCAACCGTGGGTGCAAGTGGGGCAATTTCTGCGGTACTAGGAGCTTATTTGGTGATGTTCCCTTCTTCCAAAATTAAAATATTAGTACTCGTAATATTTTCATCTTTTAGAGTTCCTGCTTTATTATTTCTCGGCTTCTGGATTGGGCAGCAATTGATAAGCGGTGTGGCAGCCATTGGGCCGGAAACTGCCGATGGCAGCGGGGTAGCGTGGTGGGCGCATATTGGCGGGTTTGCCTTTGGTGTTTTAGCGGGTTTTTATTACCGCAGAGTGGAGCGAGACAGAATAGCAGAATTTACCGGACAGTACTAAGTTTTCATTTTCAACAAAAATGCCTGGCTCCTGTTTTTTTTGTAAAAAGAAATTCAATACTTCAGGCAAAATGAGAATAGCTTTTTCATCAACGCCTGATT
Source organism: Saprospiraceae bacterium (assembly GCA_965222705.1). Taxonomy (GTDB): domain Bacteria; phylum Bacteroidota; class Bacteroidia; order Chitinophagales; family Saprospiraceae; genus JAFMDF01. The sequence continues at coordinate 80,727 of CBDCUO010000054.1, forward strand.
ACTTTTAAAATTCATCTCGGATTTTAACCCAATAGCAAAAAATAAATCATTTCTTTGACTGAAGTTAAGAGAGTAGGTTTAGTTTTTGAAATTTTATGTACCTAATAAGTGAGTCAGGATCAAATAGATAATTTTTCGGAAGATCAACAAGAGGTTTTGAAATCTATTCGGGTTTCCAAAATCATTCTTCCCATATTGATAGGTGTTGGAGTGGTTATTTATTTATTATGGCAACAATTCGACCCAGAAGCTTTTGCCAAAATCAACTGGAATTCTCACACTTTATTCTGGATCGCCCTTTCTGTTATCTTACTAATAATCAGGCATATAGCCTATGCCAATCGCTTGAGAGTATTATCTTCAAAAGAATTTAGCTGGCGCAAATGCATCGAATTGATTTTTATTTGGGAATTTAGCTCCGCCGTTTCTCCAACAAGTGTCGGAGGCTCGGCAGTCGCCTTATTTGTATTGGCTCAGGAGAAATTATCAACCGCTAAAACCACGACGATTGTTTTATATACAGCTATTCTGGATACGATCTTTTTTATAAGTACCTTGCCGATCCTCTTATTGCTTTTTGGTCCAAAAATCATTCGTCCTGACTTGACGGATTTGGGGAGTTTGGATGGTTGGGGCTACACATTTCTTGGTGCCTATATTCTTATGGCTACTTATGGCACTATATTTTTTTATGGCTTATTTATCAATCCCAATCAGATAAAAAGATTTTTTGTATGGGGAACCAGCATCGGGTTTCTGAAAAAATATCGGCAAAATGCCGTTAAGTTGGGAGAGGATATTGTAATCGCTTCAAAAGAGATGAAGAGAGAAAACTGGAAATTTCACACAGCCGCCTTTCTTTCCACTGCCACCGCCTGGTCTTGCCGTTTTTTATTATTAAATTGTTTGATAATTGCGATTGTAGATACCACGCCCACAGACTTTATCACGCAAGCCGCCATTTATTCCAGACTGGAAACGATGTTCGTCATTATGGCATTTTCTCCTACTCCAGGAGGTGCCGGCTTTGCAGAAATTGTTTTCGGCGGTTTTTTGAGCGATTATGTGCCCAAAGGAATTTCATTGATTATCGCTTCTATTTGGAGAGGATTGACTTATTACGCTTATCTCTTTGCAGGCGTCATCATTGTCCCCAATTGGATTAGAAAAATTATTAATCAGCGACACTTAAAAAAAATGGCTCAAACAGATGAAGTGGATTTGCATTGAGGATCACTATTCTACTTGGCGAAATTGGAATTTTTAGCTACGACAGCACGATTATTGCTACTTTAAATCCTATTCAAGGCACTCGTAGATATTGACATTCCTTCTACAAAATAAATACAGTAAACTTGAAAAATGAAAAGCAATGAAAATATTCTCCCTGTTTTTTCTAATTTTCATAGCCTGTTTAAATGAACTTCCTGCCCAAAGTTTTGAATTTGATCTCATTTTTGAAGATACTAAAGGAAATAGAGACATGATAACAATAGGCTTTGAAGAGGATGCCACTCTCGGAATAGATACGACTTATGAAGAGGTAAATATAGTTGATAAGCCTTTAGGTGCTAATCTTGATGTAAGATTATCCAATTGGGACAGGGTCATTCATTCTACTATACCTGTAATATATTTTCAAAGTAAAAAACAAATTTATTCTTTAGATGGAATTTTAACTTTTGAAATTTACTCTCCTAATTTTCCTTTAAAATGCTATTGGGATAAAACTCATTTTGAAGCAAATGATAAGTATAGATTCTGGATGACAAGTATAAATCCAGGCGGTTGGTATGATGTCGGCGGAAGTCCAAGTGATTTAGGTTATTTAATTTTTAAAGAAGATACTTCTCCCAGAAGTTTTACTAGCCAAATAAAATATGGCTTAAGTGACGACTACTATATTAATCAAAATGGAGATACTATTTCCTTGTTTTGGTTAGGATATGGATATATGGGAACGCCTATAAGAGAAATAGAAGGAGCGAACCGAATTGTTGATATTTTTCCAAACCCAGTCACAGATAAGTTAAATATTGCCACAGAAAAAAAGATAAAATATATTCAACTTTTTGATGTGTCAGGGAAGCGTTTGAGATCGCTCAAACAACCTGTTTCCAACCTATTTGAGTATTCTAATGGGCTTTATTTTCTTAAAATTCAGATGGAAAACGGGAAAATATATGTTAAAAAATTTATCAAAAAATAAATGTAACAAACAATAGCAATATCTAACTCAAAAGCTAAGTTGTGTGAATTTTTAGATATAAAATGTTTGCCCAAAAAATTATCATTGGGACAGGTGACTAATAATAAAAAAATCTGCTTGATTGGCTCTTTCCCCTAGAAAAAACTGCTAATTTTATTTTTTATAGTCGAGCATATTGATTTGTTCTTGACATCCTGCTAAATCCCTTTTTTCATTGGATGCAATGATAATCAGCCGATTATTCAGGTACTGATGGAGCAAGGTATGGTACCATTCAATGCTTTTTTCATCCAGATTAGAAGTCGGCTCATCCAACAAAAGCATCGACGTATCCGAACAAATTGCCAATCCCAACTTTAGTCGTTGTTTCATGCCAGAAGAAAAAAAGCGAAGTTCCTTGTTTTTTGCCTTCGGCAATTGGATTAATTCTAAAAAATCATTTACACTCAGATTATTAAAAAAGGGTTTGAATTTTTGGTGGAACTGGATGGATTCCAAAAGCGTAAATTCCTCGACTAAATCAATATAAGGAGCTGCAAAACTAACTTGTTGATAAATAGCTTCCCGCGAGATTTCTCTATTCCCGATTTTGTACTGAATGACCCCCTTAGAGGGCGAGAGATGACCAGATAATATTTTCAACAAGGTGGACTTTCCAGAGCCATTCGCTCCCAGAATAGCATAGTGAATAGGTGCTTTAAAGCAGGTATTCAAACTTCTAAAAACCCAATCATATAAATATCGCTTGGCAATATTATTTAAGATGATCTCCATTTAATTTTGTTCCATTGAGCTGGCGAAACCCCTTAATTAAGCCTCTTTTCGATTGGTGGATGAAATCTTGGACAATTTTACTTTCTTTGGTATCGGGCAATCCTTTTTTAATCAATTCCAGTGCCTGAGAAATATTATGCCCCTTAACAAATAATATTCGATAAATATCTTGAATGTGGTGAATCTGCTTGCTGGTAAAATTATTCCTTTTCAAGCCTACGGAATTAATGCCTACGTAAGACAATGGTTCTCTCGCTGCCTTTATAAAAGGAGGAACATCTTTTCTAACCAGCGAACCGCCTCCAATCATGGAATAGGCTCCGATTTTCACAAATTGATGTACTGCCGTTAGGCCTCCCAAAGTTGTATGCGCTCCAATTTCTATATGCCCAGCCAGGTTTACACTATTGGCTAAAACGACCCCTTTCCCCAAAATGCAATCATGCGCAACATGTACGTAAGCCATAAGCAGGCAATCATCTTTAATAATCGTTTTTTGTTTATCTTTTGTGCCCCTATTCAAAGTACAATACTCCCGAATCGTTACATTATTTCCGATTTCAATAAGGGACTGTTCTCCAGTAAATTTTAAGTCCTGCGGAATAGCCCCTACAACCGCACCTGGAAAAATTTTGCAGTTTTGCCCAATCCGTACCCCTTCCATGATAGTTGCATTGGCACCTATCCAAGAATTATCTCCAATCTCTACATTCGCTCCAATGGTCACAAAGGGTTCAATGGTCACTTGCTGACCAATCTTTGCCTTAGGATGAATGACCCTTAGTCCTGTGGTACTCATAAAAGGGAATTTATACTTTTGCTCGTTTCCAAATAAGGTATTGGTGTCAATTAAATCTTATTTGGCAAAGCACTTGTACTTTGTAAACTAAATTTCTTCATTTTTTGAGCCTGCCTTTTCCTCCAACTCTTCGTTGTGTACTCGCCTTGATTTGAATAAAAATTCAACATTCAAAAATGTCAATTAACTTAATTTATAAAGTACTAGGTTCTTTTTACAATTTGGGCGGTCAATTCTCCTTCTGAGACAATTTTATTTCCTACATAAGCCGTCCCCTGCATATGACAAAGCCCCCTGCGAATAGGGCTTAATAACTCCATCTTCAAAATGACGGTATCCCCCGGAAGCACCATATTTTTAAACTTGGCATTGTCTATTTTTAAAAAATAGGTATCCCAGTTTCCAGGATCCTCTACGAGTGATAATGCCAAAATACCTCCGCATTGCGCCATCGCCTCTAATTGTAAAACGGCGGGCATTACCGGATTGCCTGGAAAATGTCCCGTAAAAAATGGCTCGTTAAAAGTAACATTTTTAATGCCAACGACCATTTTATCTGTCAACTCAATAATTTTATCCACCAATAAAAATGGATATCTATGAGGCAGCCATTCTTCAATTTTAACTGTATCAAACAGCGGTGGTTCGTTTGGATCATAGCTGGGTTTTCCTTTTAGTCTTTTTTGCTCTTTGTATAAGTCTCTTAGAATTTTTGCAAACGCCACATTGGCACTATGACTGGGCTTGGTGGCAATAATCTTTCCCTTTATTGGCTTATTGATTAAGGCCAGATCACCGATCAAATCCAGTAATTTATGCCTGCTTGGCTCGTTGTTAAATTGCAATTTTTTAGCGTTCAATATTCCATTAGCAGGAGCTTGATTCAGCTTGGGCTGTTGTAATTTTACAGCTAATTCATCGAGCTTTTTTTTGCTCATTTTTTTATCGACAAAGACGATAGCATTTTCCAAACTTCCCCCTTTTATTAAGCCTTCTTTTGCCAATTTTTCCAAATCACTCAACAGAACAAATGTTCGACAGGAGGCAATTTCTTTTTTATAATTTTCAATGCTGGAAAGACTGGCATATTGTGGTTCCAAAGCAACGGTATCAAAATCTACCATAACATTGGCTTGAAAATTATCGGCGGGCAAAGCTACGTATTCTGCTCCCGTAATTTCATCTTTATAATTGATCGGTGTCAAAATTTCTAAAAAATCTCTTTTTGTTTCTTGCACTACCCTTCCTGCTCTTTCTAATAACCGTACAATTTTGGCGGCACTCCCGTCCAAAATGGGAGCTTCTACGCCATCAATTTCCATCAAAATATTATCGAGCGATAAACCCATCAAGGCGGACAGAATATGTTCCACAGTCTGTACCTTTGCTCCTCCGACTTCCAATGTTGTACTTCGATTGGTAGCTACAACCTTATAGGGGTCAACCGGAATCACTACTGGTTTGTCCAGGTCTATTCGTTTAAATTTATAGCCGTGATTGACAGGTGCAGGTCGAAAAGTTAAAGTAATTTCCTGTCCAGTATGCAAACCTTTTCCTTTAATGCTCACAGCTTTTTCTATAGTATGTTGGTTCATGCCAAAGAATTGCGCGTTTCTTCGTAAAATAAAGTGCGAAGTTACTAAAAGCTGAAAGTTTAGAATAGAGTAATTCTGTATTTTTTTATAGAAGCTATTTTAAGGTCTAAGGAAAATCCATTGAATCGGAAGCGCCAAAACATTTTCAGGCAGAAGGGTAAAGAAGCGAATATACAACTAAATCTCCCTATAAAATTTCGCTTGAAGTAGTTGGGATAAAATCTGGTTATTGAATAAAACAATAGATACAGCCTTTTTAAGAGGGGCAGAAAAATAAGGTCAGCATTTTGAAACGTGCTTGCATAAAAAAGGGCATGATTTTTACATCATGCCCTTTTTGTTTTTCGCCAGATTTAGAGCAGACTCATCCTCATAGAGGAGGGGCTTCAAAAACGCTCTAAACCCTTGTGGTGTGGGGCGGGTTTGAACCGCCGACACCAGGATTTTCAGTCCTGTGCTCTACCAACTGAGCTACCGCACCAACCTGCTATTAAAGCAACGCAAATTTATACTCTTTTTTTTTATTCTCCAAGTTAGATTGCGTTTTTGGTAAAAAGTCATCAAGCCTATAAAGGCATGTAGTAAAAATTAAGTTCCCAATTGGAGTTTTAATTTTTTTGAAGCTTCTTTCCAAATAGAAAGATAGCACTTGAATTATGCTAATAATTTGATAACTTTGTGCGTCATTTTCAAAACGGGAAAATGAATTCATACAAAAGACCCATTTAATAAATGAAATTGTTTAATTTCTTTAGGCAAGAATTGGCTATAGATTTGGGAACTGCTAATACTTTAATCGTTCAGGATGGAGAAGTAGTTGTAGATGAACCTTCCATTGTTGCCATTGACCGAAAGACAGGAGAAACCATAGCGGTTGGGCATCGGGCCATGCAAATGCACGAAAAAACGCATGAACACATAAAAACTATCCGCCCATTGAAAGATGGAGTCATAGCGGATTTTCAAGCAGCAGAAAGTATGATTGAGGGGCTTATAGGAATCATAGGAAACAAGAAAAGGTTCTTCTCCCATATGAAAATGGTTATTTGTATTCCATCTGGGATAACCGAAGTAGAAAAAAGAGCTGTTTTTGATTCTGCTGACCATGTGGACTCAAAAGAAACTTATCTAATCCATGAGCCGATGGCTGCGGCTTTAGGAATAGGATTGGATGTAGAAGAGCCTTTTGGAAATATGATTATTGACATTGGAGGAGGCACCACTGAAATAGCTGTCATCGCCCTTTCAGGTATTGTTTGCGACCAATCTATCCGGATTGCGGGGGATGAGTTGACCAGCGATATCATGAATTATATGAAAAGGCAGCACAACATTTTGATCGGTGAGCGAACAGCCGAAAAAATAAAAATCAGTGTGGGGTCCGCTTTACAAGAGTTAGAAAATCCTCCTGCAGATTATCCTGTAAATGGACGGGATCTGATGACGGGCATTCCAAAGCAAATAATGGTAAGCTACCAGGAAATTGCGCATGCGCTAGACAAATCTATCTTAAAAATAGAGGAAGCGGTACTTAAAGCCTTGGAAACAACCCCACCTGAATTAGCCTCAGATATTTACTCGACCGGATTATACCTAACCGGAGGAGGTGCTTTACTGAGAGGTTTGGACAAAAGAATTAGCCAAAAAACTAAATTGCCAGTTCATATTGCAGATGATCCCTTAAAAGCGGTGGTTCGCGGCACTAGCAATGCATTGCAAAACACCCATAAATACTCTTTCCTGATTGACAGAAAGTCTGTATAAAGGATTTCGGAAAATAAGGAAATTATTGCCAGATTATTATGCGCAGTCTTCTTGCTCTATTTTTTCGATTTGGTCATATTATCCTATTCCTACTATTGGAAATAGCGTGCTTCGTCCTCGTTGTTCGCTATAATGATAGTCAAAAAGAAATATGGATTAATTCTTCTAATATTTTGTCTGGCTTTGTCTCTGACCAATGGAATAATTGGACCAGTTATTTTGGACTAAAAGAAACGGCAGGAAAACTCGCCAGAGAAAATGCCTACTTAACAGAACAACTACTCAATGTAAATGTCGATCAGGTCAAAAAAGATTCTTTTACTACAAAAGACGGGCAATATTCAATCATTCTCGCTAAAGCTATTAATATTTCTACCCATCGTCCCAATAATCATATCACTCTAAACAAAGGCCGGAAACAGGGGATACGACCTGGCATGGGGGTGATAAATGGTGATGGAATCGTCGGAATTGTCAGAGCAGTTTCAGAAAACTTTGCTTCAGTCATCGCAATCATACATCGACAATCTTCTATCGTTGCATCTATTAAAAGAACCGGAGCTTTTGGACAATTAAAATGGATGAATTCAAATCCTCGATACATTGGCCTCCAAGGTATTGAAAAACATCATTCTGTCGAAATCGGAGATACGATAGAAACAAGTGGTTTTTCAACCCACTTTCCGCCGGGCTTAATCATTGGTGAGGTAGCTAAAGTTGACTTGCCCAGAGGAAGTAATTTTTATGATATCAATGTATTATTAAGCAATGATTTTAGCACTTTGAAGTATGTCTATGTCATCAATAATTTTAAACAGCAAGAACAACTGGACTTAGAAAAGGAGGTGAGCAATGAATAAGATTGTCGGGAAAAATTTAAGTCGCTTATTACTATTATTTTTCATACAGGTTTTAATTTTAAAACAAATTCAGATAGGAGGCCATTTTTTTAACTATATTTCCCTCTTTATTTATCCTCTATTCCTACTGTTACTACCTTTAAAAACACCTAAAATAACATTGGTCTTAATCGGTTTTGGCTTGGGAATCTTGATGGATCTATTTTATGATTCTCCAGGTGTCCATGCCGGAGCCTGTTTGGCTACTGCTTTTTTCCGTCCTATTTTATTAGCCATTATTGAGCCGCGAGAGGGCTATAATGTCAATTTTAGTCCAACAATGAGAAAATATGGGTTTATCTGGTTTTTAAAATATGCAGGAATTTTATACCTTATACATCTTTTAGTATATTTCTCTTATGAAATATTTACGCCCCATTACTTTACAGAAATTCTACTCCGGACGGTATTTAGTTTTATCGTTTCTATGATAATTGTCATAGTATATATGTTTGTATTTAATCCTAAAGAATAATTAAGTAGATGAGCGACCGATTTAGCCAGCGCTATCAATACATTCTAGCTTTTTTTATTGCCTGTACTTTAGTCTTATTATTCAAGGCAATGCACTTACAATTGATTGATAGTACGTATCAATCAAAAGGGAAAAGCATTGCTGTAGATAAAATTACCACTTATCCTTCCCGGGGGCTCATTTACGATAGAAATGGCAAACTATTAGTTTATAATAATGCCTTATATGATTTAATGGTGCAATACGACCAGGTTGATCCCAAAATGGATACGGTAAAATTTTGCCAATTATTAGGCATTGATAAAACGACTTTTCAAAAAAACATCAATAAAGATTGGCGAAGTGGCAGATACTCTAAAAGAAAACCTTTTGTTTTTTTAGATAAAATTTCGGCTCGTCGCTTCGCCAAAATTCAGGAAAGTTTGTATGAATTTCCTGGTTTTTTCGCACGTTTAAGAAATATTAGAGGCTACCCCTACTCCTATGCCGCCCATGTTTTAGGTTATTTGGGAGAAGTCAATAGATCGCAGATCGAAAATTCGGACGGGGTGTATGTCTTGGGAGATTACATCGGAGCCAATGGTTTGGAATCAGCTTATGAAAAAGAATTAAGAGGAGAAAAAGGCGTCAGATATATTTTGAAAGATAAATTCGGCAGAGAAGTGGCTTCTTTTAGTGAAGGGAATTCTGATATACTTGCGGTTTCTGGCAAAAATTTAATATCCTCTTTAGACATTGATCTACAAACTTACTGTGAGGATTTGATGAAAAATAAAAGGGGAAGTATCGTTGCGTTAGAGCCTGCTACCGGCGAAGTACTTGCTTTGGTCAGCGCCCCTACTTATGACCCTAATCTTTTAGTTATTGGACCTCATAGAGGGACGAATTTTAATAAACTAAAGGAAGATACTTTAAAGCCTTTCTTTGACCGCTCCGTCATGGCAAAATATCCCCCTGGTTCAATTTTTAAAACGATTGTCGGATTGATAGCAATGGAGGAGGAAGTTATTACACCAGATTATAGCATCTTTTGTCCCGGATACTACCAGCCTGGCTCAAAAGCCCGCGCTTATAAGTGCCACGGAAACCATCGGGTAAATATGACTCGAGCTGTACAATATTCTTGCAATAGTTATTTCTTTCAAACATTCAGAGACATCGTGGACCAATATGGAGAATCAATTCCTCAAAAAGGACTTTCAGTATTTAACGACTATTTAGAAAAGTTTGGGCTAGGGCGGCGATTAGAAATTGATTATCCTAGAGAGAGTAAAGGCAATAACCCACTTCCCGGACAATACGATAAGCTATACAAAAATAAAGGTGGCTGGAATTCTGGCAAAATTATGTCCGTGGGAATTGGGCAAGGAGAAATAGAAATGACAACCCTGCAAATGGCGAATTTGGCAGCCATTTTAGGCAATAGGGGTAAATATATTTTGCCGCACTTGGCAAAGGGATTTGAGGAGGGAGAGGCAGTCATTCCATTAAGGTTCAGAAAAGTAAATGACGTTGGAATTAGTCCAATTTATTTCGACCCAATTATTGAAGGTATGGAAAAAGTCGTGCAGTCTGGTACTGCTACTACCGCCTATATTTCCGATATATCGATTTGTGGTAAAACGGGTACTTCTCAAAATAAGGGAGAAGACCACTCCGTTTTCTTTGCCTTTGCACCTAAAGAAAGTCCCCAAATAGCCATCGCAGTATATATTGAAAATGGCGGATTTGGAGGCAGCTATGCAGCCCCTATCGCTAGTTTGGTAATTGAGAAATACCTGAAGGAAGAAATAAAGGGAAAGCGAAGACAACAACTGGAAGAACAAATGCTAAATGCCAATTTGGTCAATCAAATGCCACTTTGATATATAGAAAAAGACCACCTTTGCCAGGTGGTCCCAAAACGGACTATGAGAAAACCAAATGAGAAAAGGAAAAACACTAAGTCTAAAACATTCTTTCTTATGACTTTCCTTTTTCAACATATTTCGTAGCTATTTTAGAGCATGTTGGAATCGACAATAGAAATTTTAGTTTTGAAGTGACTAAATTAATTCATCAAAGAATTATGGTTCTTTTATATGTGCTCGTTTAATTCATCTAGTTTGTATAATTTATAAGTTTCAATGGTCTGAATTAATTTGTTGCTATAATTCTCTCCATTCCCATATCCCATTTGCTCTAGTCCTGCGGCCCATTTTTTGTAATTTTTACCGTACTGTTGCAACTGTACAAATGGCACTTCTGCTAATAATTTACTATGGGCTCTCCAGCTTTCCCATGCACTTTGATAGCTATTTATTAATATAGTCTGATCGTTTAGACTCACCCTTTGACAAGCATTCTTTTGTCCTTTACACAAGATACCGAAGTGGTTATTATATTGCACTGCCAATGCATTTTTTCCTGCTCGACTAGCCAAAATTGCTTGCCCCATTTTTATGCTCGCTGGAATATTATACTTCTGCATTTCCATTAAAGCAACTTTTGTAAAGCGATCAATATAAGCTTTTACTTCCCGGTCAGAGAATATTGGAGCAAGCGAACTGGGGGGAAGTTTTTCAGGAGAAAACCTAGCAGCCTGTGCCAAATTAGTCATAGAAAATGGAGCAGCCTCCTTCTCCTCTTCGTCTTCTTCAGAAAATAAGTGCGTCGGAGAGCGCATGTTCATCTGAAATTGCCATTCTTTTTGAAAAATCATATAAGCGAATAATAAAATCAATGACAACTTGAACCAAGGCAACGGCCTATTTTTAAAATAAGCCCTCGCCCGAGTAATTAGTTCATATTTGGCGGCAATAAAAGGTACGCTTAATGCACTGATTATCTTTCTAAGTAATCGCATCCAACTTATTTCTGAATACATTGCCTTGTAGGCATCAATCTGGTTTATTCGATCATACGTACTGTTTCTTTTATTTTCTTTAATTAACACCTTTTGAATATAATTGGATTGTTTATTAAACATATTTATTAAATTTTGGCAAAAGCTTGTATCTTAGCTGACTCAAAGCACACATTTTTGTTGCAATGTTTTTAGCACACAGCTCATTTAACAATTTTTGTTTTAAGCATGTTGCAAATTAAAACAAAAAATTTATACAAAACAACTTTTTTTAAAACATTTTTATTGAAAATATGGGAAATTTTTCAGAAAATATTGTAAACCAGCGGTTTAAAATAGTTTACACCGAACTAGAGAAATTGAAGTTGATTAGAGGGAAATCTGATATTGCCAAAAACATTGGCACATATAATCATATTATCAATAGCATTTTAAAAGGTGAGCGAAATATCACCGTAGATCAACTAAACAAATTGTTTGGCGCATATAGTATCAATGCTAACTATCTTTTCGGCATTAGCGAAGAAATATTTTTTACCGATCCCGATTATGATGATTTATTGGTTAAGTCGAAAACAGAAATAATAGAAAAGGAGCGAAATAATATTGTGCTAATTCCTGACAAAGCACTAGCTGGCTATGCTATTTCTCACCAAGACGGCGATTATTTAAATACTTTACAACGTTTTTCAATTCCCGGTCTGAAGGGAAATCTAACCGCATTTGAAGTCAATGGCGACAGCATGATGCCCACCATTACCAACGGCGATTTGGTCATTTGTGAAGTAATAGAAAGAGGGATACCACTTAGAGATAACCATGTTTATGTAATTGTTACAGATGTAGTGGTAACTAAACGAATTCAACAAATAAAAATGGGAAACGAATTATTAGGCTTGCGTTTGATTTCCGATAACAGCACCGTTTATAAATCTTATGATATTAAACTAGAGGAAATCCGACAAATTTTGCAGGTAAAATGTCGTTTGACCTCTCATGCGATTAGTTGAGCATAGTTTTTTAAACTTATTCCCCAATAAGTGCTAACTTTTGAATGGTCAAAAACGTCCTCTAAAGCCAATAATATAATTCCTGCCTGGCGCGCTAACGCCCGATGAGAAGGGACGGTAGTGAATATCTGTAATATTCTCTACCCCAAAATTTAGTGAAAACCGTTCATTAATCTGATATTCCCCATAAAAATTGTAAGTAATCCAGGCCAAAGAACCTGCATAGCCTTGATTGCAGTCCGTATCCCCGCGAGGATTTGCGGGAGTGCAGGTCTCTCCCTGTGTATTAATGAAACCATAAGGCGTATAATCAATATTATCCGAAGTACCATCTCTTCTAAAAATCACCTCACCATTATTGTCAAGTTGAGCAGAGGCTATGGCATAGTCGGTTGGTCGTTTGCGCCCATTGTATCGAGAAACAGCAGATAATTTCCATTTCCTAGCATGAAGCGTAAGGCTCGTCCTGCCATAAAGTGGTGGAATGTGCGCAAAAGGAACCATTGTATCCACCTTGACCCCTTCTAAATTATCTTGAAATCGACTTTTTCCTTTGGTAAAATTAATACTGGATTGAAGCTCTAGTTTGTCTGCTATATTCAAAATAAAATTTCCAGAGAGTCCATACACATTGGCAGTTGTGGCATTGACATTTGCCTGGATCTCTAATAATTCATTATCTTTTATCAAGGTATTGGAGCCATCAGGCAGGGTAAAATTCTTTCTTACCAGAGCGTTTGTTAGACGGGTGTGAAAAGCCGTTGCACTTATGTTTAGAGAGGAGCCTGATTGATCTCCCGTATTAGGATTGGTTTTTACAATTCCAAATTGTTTGCCAACTGTACTTTCCAATGTAAGGGCCTCCTCCGGTTTCAGATTGGGATTGGGCACAGTAATGAAGCCATTTTTTTCTCTAATTTGGGCAAAGTCATCAATATTCGGAGAACGAAATGCCGTTGCTACTAATGCTCTGAACTGCCAGCGATCTTTAGTATTTATGGTTAGTCCGCCGCCATAGGTAATAGCGTCATTTTTTAGAAAAATACCATTAATATAGTTTTGGGGCCAGCTAATGGCATCATCAGCACCAAAATATCCGGCTAGTTTTACATAGCTGTATCGAAGTCCTCCTTCCGCTACCAGTACCTGATTTTTACTTTTCCATTTTAGATTTGCATACACTCCATAAGCATTCATCGAGCTACCTTGGCTGGGATACCGGGTGATAATATCATCGCCCTCTATGACTCTGTCGCCATTCCTCACATTTATTTCGTAAGCATCCGAAAGCACCTCATTTCTGGAAATATCTGCTCCGTAGGAAAGGGTCATTTGTTCTTTTTCATCCAAAAATTTGTCAAAATCTGCCGTCAGAGAATAAACTCTTACATCCACTTGGTTGGCACTTCGCCAATTTTTTTTCCATCTTCGTTGGTAGCGATCTTCATCCACTTTCTGAAAAGAAGTAATAATCGTTCCCCTATCAAAATATTTCTGATTGAGTAGCCTCGTCTTAAAAGAGGCGAGTATGCGCTGCTGAGGTCCATAGTACCACTCTCGCCATTTCAAATCATTAGCCGCCGATACAGTATCTATCAAATTGTCAAAACGGGGAATATCTGTGGAAGAGGAATATTGAAAATTAGCGACAAAATACAGTTTATCAGAAGGCTGAAACTTTACCTTTTGCAGAATATCAATTTGTCCATACTCTGTCCCCCATTGTTTATTGGGGTTTTTTAGATTTTCGCTAACATCTCTGGAGGAGTTTTGTAGCAAATTGGTCGCATAAAATTTTTGTAATCCAAACGAGGGAAAGTCTTTTGGTCGCTTGCTCCCTGCTATTAAGTTATCATAATCTACTATGGAAAAACTAGTAAAAGACCCCCATCTTCGTCCGCCTTGGTTAAAGTCAACATGAAAAGCTTTTTCATTATTAGCGTAGGCGTACCGCAGGTAAGCATTGGCTTCTAGCATCAGTTTTTCTTTTCCAAAGGCCAGCTTAGGCTCTTTGGTTCGATAATGTACCACCCCTCCCAAGGCATCGCTCCCATAGGTTAAAGAACCAGGTCCATAAATCACTTCAGCCTGCTCCAACGTGGCTGGGTCAATCGTAATGGCATTTTGCAAATGCCCGTTTCTATAAATGGCATTATTCATTCTTACTCCATCTACGACCAGTAAAACTCTATTTGCTTCAAAGCCCCGAATAATTGGGCTGCCTCCTCCCATTTGGCTTTTTTGCACAAATAAACCACCATTTTTTTCTAGTAAATCAGCAGCAGTTTGAGCATTGGAAAACTTGATCTGGTTACTGGCAATTCTTTCTATTTGATAAGGAATTTCTTGGATCGGATCATCCCTTCTTCCAATCACTAACACGCCCGTTAATTCGTGTATTTCTTCTTCCATCATTATCTTCCCTTTTTTCCTTCTGATCTCGTATATTGGTAGCTTTTGGGTTTTATAACCTGTGTAGCTAAAAATCACTATATCCCGATAGCCCAAACCCGAAATAACCGCTTTTCCTTCAACATCCGTAGAAGTGGAAAATCGAAAGTCTTCCGTATAAATATTTGCGCCAATGACCGGCTCGTCCGTCTTGGCATCCATGAGCATAACATGGATGTCCGTCAATATAGCAGCACTCGCTTTATTATCAGCGAGTAATGAAACAGAAAGTACAAGGAATAGGATGGAAAGCAAGCCAACAAGCCTTGAGGGTATTTTAATCGGGTTTTTATGTATTGGCGTTTCCGCTAACATAGTGATTTACAGGGAGTTTTATAGTGAAAGTTGTTGTTGTGTCAGGTATTGATTCACTCACAAAAATCCTGCCAGAGTGATAGGTTTCAATAATTCGCCGAGCAAGCGATAAGCCCAAGCCCCAGCCCCGTTTTTTGGTAGAATAGCCTGGCTTGAATACGGTTTTGAATTTAGAAACGGGAATTCCTTTTCCAGTATCCGTAATATCAATGCAAATAAATCCCTTTTCTTTATATACCTCCGCACTGATTTTGCCCTTGCCTTCCATTGCATCCAAAGCATTGCGCAATAAGTTTTCCAATACCCAATTGAATAATGGAGGGTTAATGTTGACTTTTAAAATTTCGTTGGCTGGATTGGGAAAGTCAAATTTGATATTTCTAGATGCCCGCCGCTTCATATAGTTTTTGATTTTTTCCAGTTCTTCGTAGATATTCACCGATTCCATTTTAGGATCAGAACCAATTTTGGAAAAGCGATTTGCAATTAGTTCTAGCCGGTCCACATCTTTTTCCAATTCTCCTACTACATCCGTCATATACTCATCTGCTCCATAAGTTTCCCTTAAATGGTCAATCCAGCCGATAATTGCCGTAATGGGTGTCCCTAGTTGATGTGCCGTTTCTTTTGCCATGCCTACCCAAACCTGATTTTGCTCCGCGCGGCGAGAAGAACTAAAGCCAAAGTAGCCAAAAGCGATAAAACCTGCTATCAAAAGAAATTGGATTATGGGAAAATATTTTAATAGCCTTAAAGTCTGTGAATGCCCATAATACACAAACTGCTTAGAATCAACACTTCCGACTTCTATTTCTCTACCCTCTTTTTTTAATGCCTCAATATTTGGTTCTAGCAATTTCAATTTTTCCTGAATAATAATCTTGTTCTCATCCAAAACTTCAGGATAATTTCTAACATCTTGAATTAACCCATTATCGCCTACTAAAATAAGCGGTATGTCATCAATGATTTGAGTGGTTTCAAAATCAGAAGTCACATCTTTATCCAATAATTCTTGTAATTCTTCTTCGGATGCTTCTTCCAGTTTTTTTAAATCCTCTGTATAAGACTTATAAGCATTAATCCAAAGCTCAACTTTTGTGACCTCACTCTTTGTCAATTGATCAGCTAAATATTTCGTATAAACCATAGAAATAATAATCACAATCAATCCAGCAATCCCCAAATACCATTTCCATCTAGATTTACGCGCGTAAATATCCATTTTGAAAAATTTACCTCTTTTGTTTATAGGAGTTTAGTAATACAACGAAGAAATGCCAAAAAATGGATGTAATTAGCCCATAAAATTGGGAAAGGGGCTTAAAAAGGTCCTTTGACAAATTCTATTATTTCAAGCTCATTCAAAATGAAAAATACTTCTTCTAGCCATTTTTATTGTTCACTTTGAATGAACTGCGAAATTCGTCAAAGAAGATAAAAAAAGAACGGAAATGCAAATTCTTTTTCTAAAAAAGTGGAAAGCTGCTATTTTTGCAACAATTTTTAAAACCACTTTGCATTAAAAACAAAACATAAATCTATTCAAATGACAATCAAATACAAATATATATTTTTTATTTTAATTTCAATAAATTTTTACGAATGCGTGCCTCCAAAAGAAGAGGTTTTGACGGAAATAAGCCGGAATTTAAGAGATAGTACCCTTCAGTTGATTATCAATTACCAAGATCAAAACCTGACGGACAGTTTAATTACTTTTTTTTATCACAAAGACCCTTCTTATCGCTATGCGGCAGCCATGGCATTCGGTTCAACCAAGGAAAAGAGTGCCATAGACAGTTTGGTCATGCTGCTAAAAGACCCTATTCCAGAAGTGCGCATGGCAGCAGCCTATGCGATAGGCCAAATCGGGGATGCGCAAGGAGAAAATGCATTAATAGAGGCTTTCGCCCAATATGATAGCACCGGGCGATATAGAAAAGCCAACGGTGCTATTTTGGAGGCAGTGGGCAAATGTGCTTCCCCTTCATTTTTAAAATCGCTTGGCACTATTTCCACCTATCAGCCCAAAGATACCGTTTTATTAGAGGGGCAGGCTTGGGGAATTTACCGCTACGCACTAAGAAATATTATTGCCCCAGAAGGCACTTCCAAAATGCTGGAATTTGTCAACAATCCCAAATTTCCTTTCAGTGTGCGAATGATTGCGGCCAATTATCTAGGCAGGGCTAAAGGCATTGATATCAATGCAAATTTGCAGGCACTTTCAGCAACTTTAGCGGCAGAAAATGATCCCAAAATAAAAATCCCTCTGGTGCTTGGTATTGGAAAGATTCAGTCGCCGGAAGCAGGACCGGTCCTCCTTAATCAATTTCAAAAAGAACAAGATTATCGGGTAAAAGTCAATATCATTAGAGCTTTGAAAAATTTTGACTACGAAGTAGCAAGAATAACCATTTTAGATGCATTGGAAGACAATAATTTGCCCATTGCGGAAACAGCAGCCGAATATTTCATTAGCAATGGTATGCCACAGGATGCAACGATTTACTGGCAAAAAGCAAAAGAGGAACTGCCCTGGCAGGTCCAATTAAAACTCTATGAGGCAGCTAATAAACACCTCCCTAACCGTTACGCAAATTATAAAGGGGCCATTAATGCCGAACTGCGAAGAAGGATTGCATCCGCTGGCAATGCTTACGAGCGGGCAAGCACTTTTCGAGCACTAGGTGATTTTGGCTGGAACTATCAATTCTTGCAAAGGCAAGTATCGCTCGTACAGACGGCTATTGAAAAAACAGCTATTGTGGAGGCTCTGGCAAAAATCGCCCAAAATCCCAATTTTAATACCGTGTTCGGCATTAGCCGCAATCGAGTAAGCAGAGAATTGAGTAAAGCGTTTTTACAAGCTATAAAAAGCCAAGATGTAGGTAGCATGTCCGTAGCAGCAGGAGCTTTAAGAAACGAAAATATTGATTTTAGAGTGCTTCTCCAGGATAGCCTAAATGTGATCCTGGAAGCTCAACAACTATTGCCTTTGCCTAAGGCAGTAGAAGCCTATAATGAAATACAAAAAACGATTGATTTTTTTAGTGGCAAAACATCCCAAGAGCCAATGACTCCCAAGCATAATCATCCAATTGACTGGGCTATATTGTCTAAAGTAAGTACTAATGTTCGCGCAAGCATTCAGACCAGTAAAGGGCAAATCAACATAAGCCTTTTCCCGCTTTTAGCCCCTGGCACGGTGGCTAATTTTATTCAACTGGCTGTAGGTGATTTTTTTAATGGAAAAGTTTTTCATCGAGTAGTGCCTAATTTTGTGATTCAAGGGGGCTGTCCCAGAGGGGATGGCTACGGAAGTTTGGATTATTCCATTCGCTCTGAGCTACCTTTGGCGCATTACGACGATGAAGGTTATGTAGGTATGGCATCCGCAGGCAATCATACAGAGGGGACTCAGTTTTTTGTCACCCACTCGCCGACTCCTCATTTGGACGGCAATTATACCATTTTTGCAAAAGTTGCAAGCGGCATGGAGGTCGTTCACCAAATAGAAGTTGGCGATACTATTAAGCAGATAACGATAAATTATTAAAAACATGTTTAAAATATTTTTATGAAAAGCACGCCTTTAACAAAAAAACACATCGAACTAGATGCAAAAATGGTTGACTTTGCCGGATATTATATGCCTGTTTATTACGAAGGCATAAAAGAAGAACACGAAACTGTTCGGAGTAATGTGGGCATTTTTGACGTTTCACACATGGGAGAATTTTTGATTTCTGGAAAAGGAGCATTAGAGCTAATCCAAAAAGTAACTTCCAATAATGCAGCTAAACTAGTAGTCGGACAAGCGCAATATTCCTGTCTGCCCAATTTAGAAGGCGGTATCGTTGATGATTTATTGGTGTATCGAATGGCTGACTTACCCAACGGAGATCTATCTTTTTTGCTAGTTGTCAATGCCTCTAATATTGAAAAAGATTGGGAATGGATCAGCAGCCAAAATACCTTTGGTGCTAAAATGGAAAACACTTCCAACAGAACGGGGCTACTAGCCGTTCAAGGCCCCAAAGCCGTAGCAGTATTGCAATTGCTAACCAATATTGACCTCAAAGCTATCCAATATTACCATTTTCAAATAGGAAAATTTGCCAATATTGAAAATGTTATTATCTCCGCGACGGGCTATACCGGCTCGGGTGGCTTTGAGTTATATGCACCCAATGAGCATTTATTGGATCTGTGGAATGCTATCTTTGAAGTAGGCAAACCCTTTGGCATAAAACCAATTGGTTTGGGTGCTCGGGACACGCTAAGGCTTGAAATGGGCTATTGCTTGTACGGAAAGGACATCAATGACACGACTTCGCCCATAGAAGCAGGGCTGGGCTGGATTACAAAAACTCAAAAAGGGGATTTTAATTCTTGTGAAATCTTTAAGCGGCAAAAAGCAGAGGGCATTTCCAAAAAGCTAGTCGGCTTTATTGTAAAAGATCGCCGAGTGCCACGTTATAATTATTTAATCGAAGATCAAGCGGGTAAAGAAATTGGAGTTGTCACTTCCGGCACTCAATCACCTTCCCTCGGGCAGCCAATCGGAATGGGTTATGTGAAAACGGAATATGCCAAGCCAGAAACCCCGCTTTTTATAGTTGCTGGTAAAAAAAGATTAAATGCAAAAATTATTAGACCTCCTTTTTACAAAAAAGGCTAATTTACATGTCTGCATGCCGTTCCCAATAATTTTGATCTTCTATTTCTTCTAAAATTTTCAAGTAATTCTGATACCTCAATTCACTAATCCAACCTTGTTCGATCGCATTTTTAACGGCACATTTGGGTTCGTTGCGATGGGTGCAATCATGAAACTTACAATCTTCGGAGTATAGAAATAACTCTCGAAAATTATGAGCGACATCCATGGGTTCGAGATTGTTGAAAGATAGGGTTTTAATGCCAGGCGTATCTATGACAGAGCCGCCCAAATCAAGCTCATACATCGAAGCAAAAGTAGTGGTATGTTGTCCCTTACCAGAATAATCCGAAATTTCTGCAATGCGCAATGCCAAAGAGGGTTGAATAGCATTCAGAGAGGTGGACTTTCCCACGCCAGATTGCCCGCTTACCAAGGTGGTTTTATTCTTCAAAACGGCTTTTAATTCGTCCAAGCCCTGCCCTGATATAGAGGAAGCCAGAATTGTTTTATAATCAATTTCTTCATAGATTTCTCTCAAGGCCTGATATGTTTGAAAATCTGCTTCCTGGTACAAATCCGCTTTATTAAAAACGATATAGGTTGGAATATCATGCGGCTCCGTCATAAGCAAAAAGCGATCAATAAAGCCCTGTTTTAGTTTTGGTTGAGTGATCGTTGTGTAAACAACTGCCTGGTCAATGTTGCTGGCCAATAAATGCAGGTGATATTTTTGGCGAGGGGATTGGCGAACGACATAGTTCCGCCGGGGCAAAATTTCCTTTATGATGCCCATTTCATTTTCTTCCCGAACGAACCTTACCCGATCCCCCACGGCAAGGGGATTGGTCAATTTAAAGCCATTCAGTCTAAATTTTCCAATAATTCTACAGGACAGTTCTTGACTATTTCTGGTCTTTACTTGGTACCAACTACCGGTTGATTTTATGACGACTCCTTCTTGCACATTCAATTGTATTTAAAAGGTACAATTAGGTGAAAGACAGGGATTTCTATTTTCATGGTTGTTCCGGTTTTTAATTGTTTCATGGTGTAATAACCATACATTTTTCCTATAGTCGTCCTCATATCTGTCCAGGAATTATATTCAAACTTCTCTCCGGGCTTCAGGACAGGCGTTTGCCCGATAACCCCTTCGCCATCTACTTCTCTTAAAATGTTGTCGGAACTAAAAATAAACCAATGTCTTCGGAGCAGTTGAACCGTATGTTGCCCATTATTTTTAATCGTTACATAGTAGGCAAAAATGTATTTATTGAGTTGAGGGTTGGAATAGGATTCCTGATAGACTGGAATAATTGCAATTTCTATCCCATTGGTTATTTGTATCGCTTTCATGAGTAAATTTAGTCTTTAGATTTTATGTTGGCATTACGAATAAAGTCTATTACTATTTTTTCTGCATCTGCCAGAGCCACTTCCAATTTATCATTGATTAAAACCATATCGAATTTGTTCTCATAGGTTAATTCTTTTTGGGCTCTTACAATTCGCTGCTCCAGGCTTTTTATATTTTCAGTATCTCTTTTTTCCAAGCGATTTAATAATTCTTCCAAAGAAGGAGGTTTGATAAAAACAGCCAATGCCTGGTCACCATAGAGTTTTTTAAGGTTGGTCGCTCCATTTACCTCAATATCAAAGATAATATGTTTTTCTGCTTTCCATACCCGTTCAATTTCGCTTTTTAGGGTTCCGTAAAATTTATTGGGATATACTTCCTCCCACTCCGCAAATGCTCCACTTTTGACCCTGTTTTTAAAATTTTTTAAGGTCAAAAAATAGTAATCTTTTCCGTCTATCTCTCCTTTTCTGGGTTTTCGAGTAGTTGCAGAAACAGAAAAAGATAAATTATCAAAAGTTTTTAATAGATGTCTGACTATCGTCGTTTTTCCTGCACCTGAAGGAGCAGTGATAATAAACATTTTACGCATAAAAATGGGTGACTTAACAATCTTTTTTGCACAGTGGGTTTTGGTGTGTTGACTTACATCTATTTTTTAACAAGTACAAAGTACTAAACTGCATTGGCAACTTGTTCTTTTATTTTTTCCAGATCATCTTTCATTTTTACTACTAATCGCTGTATGTCGGAGGAGTAAGCCTTTGCCCCTAAAGTATTTATTTCTCTACCTATCTCTTGTCCGATGAAGCTCAGTTTTCTGCCTTTTTGAGGGGTTTTGGCATCTATTTGCTCCAAAAAAATATTTGCAATGCTGCTCCAGTCTGACTTTTTCTTCTGTAATATCCATTTTTTCCAAATAATAAATTACCTCCTGCTCAAAGCGATTTTCGTCCACTTTCTCTTTGCTAAAATTTTCTTCCAGGTTTTTCATCAGTCGCTGGCGGAGTTTAGTGATTCGCTCTTTTTCAAATGGTGGAATTTGCACTAAATAGTTTTGTATATTTTGTATCCTCAACCTCAAGTCGTTTTCCATAGCTAAACCCTCGTCCCTTCGATATTTATTAAACACTTGTATCGCTTCTTTCAGTCCTTTTTTGACAATTAACCATTCTCCTTCTTCTACAGTTCCCTCTTCTGCTCCCACTACGTTAGGTAACCTCAAAATGGCAGAAATAAAATCTCCCGAAGGGATGCTCAAATCATTAGATAAGGCGGTCAATTCTTTATAATATCGTTTGAATAAAGGTATATTTAAGGCTGAAGTCTTCATCCCCTTCCGGCGATTTTATTTCTAAAGACAGTTCAATTTTTCCTCTTTCTACATTATCTGTAATAATTTTTCTGATTTCTCCTTCCATTTCTTTGTAGTTCTGAGGAATTTTTAGTCGCACATCCGTAAATTTAGAATTTAAGGAGCGAATCTCGACCAAAATCCCCTTACTACAATAATCCATTTTTGCACGTCCAAAACCAGTCATTGATAGAAGCATAAAGGTATTTTTTTTGCAAAGGTAACTAAAGCAGCGAATTAAAAGTAACAAGGGAAGGATTGCTTTCGTATGATAACAAGTTTGAGAAAACCTACAAAAAAAAATATAATTATCCCTTCCGGGAAAAAATCCCTGTAAAAAGTATAAAAAGCTGATTATCAAATATAAAAAAATGGGTTCACAAAACCATTATTTATAAAATTATAGCAAAATAAAACGCAAAATTCTTTCAATTAATAAATAAATTTGCGAAGTTTGCTACTCGTTTAATAAAATTAAAAATATTTATAACTTATTATAAACCAGTCCCTAATATGAGAAAAGCTGATTTAGTAGCAGCAATTTCGGAGAAGACAGGCATCGCTAAGGTAGATGTATTGGTAGCTTTAGAATCTTTTTTCACAGAAGTAAAAGACACCTTAACAAAGGGTGAAAATGTTTACATTCGAGGTTTTGGTTCTTTTGTTGTGAAAAAACGAGCAAAAAAAATTGGACGCCACATAAAAAAGAACATTGCCATTGAAATACCTGAACATTACATCCCGTCTTTCAAACCTGCCAAAGTATTCGTCGAGCAAGTTAAGGGGAATGTTAATGCGCTTCCTGTAGATGAGGGTAATAACTAATTGCAGCTGATTAAAATTTGGCTATGGGCCATTAAAAGTTAACCTCCGAACCTATTTGATGGCCTTGATAACCCTACTAATAGCTTTTCTGTACAAATGCGCTTTGGTTTGTCTTTTCGTGTTGAGATTTTTATAAGCCCTGGCCTCTAATGGAGAACGATTGAATATCAAAAATTACTTCCCTGTATTCCACTTAATCCCCAAATAAAATTCTCGCCCGTGAATGGGTGAGAACGCATAGGAAGTGTCAAAGGCATCACTAAATCCTTGTGCTGCATTGGGATCGTTAAAGCCGACTAGTGGAGAATATTCCTGCACATAATTTAGCAAATTTTGCACGCCAAAGTAGAGCGATAAGTTTTTATTTTTAAAGGTTTTAGTAAACTGCACATTGTGCAGACTAAATGGAGTAGAATCAATTGGACGAGCAGCAGGCAAAGGGTTGCCCAAAACGTCTAAATCGTACACTTCCGGCAATTTCATAGAGCCGGTCCAACGCATCGTATAGGCAAATAAAATGGCCCGGTTTTTTCCATTCGTAATTGAAAATGGCTACACTGCTCCATTTGGGCGCAAATTCTATCGCTTTGGTGCGGTGACTGCCCTGCCCATCTGTTTCCGTTTCGGTCGCACTCTGCATATTAAAGCCCAAATTATAGGTCAAAGGGAAATCAAATTGTTGAGTGAGACTGATGCCTATTCCTTTCGTGACAGCATGGCCATTGGTATTTTTATAAATAATCTTGCCAGGTATATCATAATCTGGAATAATCTTGTTAGTAAAAATAGGTATAAAAGCCGTCTATATCAATCGTTCCCTGGCTATTTCCCCACGTAAAAATATGGTTGAAATTCAGCGAAGCATTATAAGATCGTTCAGGTCTTAAAGTTTCTAAAATTTCAACGACCCTCTGTCCGGTCACGAAAGCATGATCTTCCGTAAATAAATTGACCACTCGAAAGCCCGTTCCCATATTGCTTCGCAAGGTCGTCCAGATGCCAGGTTTATATTTCAAGTTCAACCGAGGTGAAAAGATCAGCCCATGCGCTGAATAATGGTCCAGGCGCATTCCGGACAAAACTGTAAGTTGCTCAGATAAGGTCCATTCATCTTGTACGAATACACCGGGGATAAACTGGCTTGTCAGGATGATTGACGGCTCCGTTTTGGCGCTCTTTTTGGGTGGCGACTGTATTATCGTCATAAAATTGATAACGGGTAGTCAAGCCCATGGTAAAATCATGTCTTCCGCGATATTTATTCCAAATCAAATTGGCAAAAGCGATGCTTTGTTTGGCTTCATAGTGATCTGCTCCATAATAACTATCCTGCAAATGATGACTCATAGAATAGTCCATCTTCAGCCCTTTTGCAATTGGTAAATCATAGGTGCCAAATAACTCCACCCGTTCGGTCAAAATGCTCTCTCCGTATATTTCCGAACTTCCACGAAGTTTTTTATAGGCGCTGTCTTTGAGATAGGCTTCTACTCCATTTCTTCGATCTTCGTAATAATATTTGCCACTAATAGTAAATTGCCTACCGTCTTTATGCTTTTTTATTCCATTTGGTAAAAAAAGAAATCCGATCCATTGCAATATTATCTCCAAAGCCATCGACATTTTTATCATCAAAATCGTCCAAATAAGCATAATTCAAGCCGATCAATCCATTAAATGCTCCAATTTTAGGGGCCAGAGAAATATTGCCAAAAGACTCCAAATGGCTCGTTCCCATAATATCTAGACTCAGGAAAGGTTGAGTCGCTGGGTCCTTAGTAATAATATTAATCACCCCGGCAACTGCCTCCGAACCATATAGGGTAGAATTGGGGCCTTTTATGACCTCAAAACGGTCAATGATGGTAGTCGGAATCCCGTTCAAGCCATACACAGAAGCCAAATTGCCATAAATGGGCGCACCGTCCATCAATATGGCCGTATAGGCTCCTGGCAAGCCATTGATGCTAATACTATTGGTATAACAAACGCCGCAAGCTACCACTTCCTGTACGCCATTGACTAAAGTGATGCCTTCCCACTATATTGGTAGGTGCAATATTTTTTTTCTAAAAATCGGGCCGTAATGACCTCTACTTTTACAGGGGAAGCCGTAATAAACGTTTCTTTCATCGTTCCTGTCACTACGACCTCTTCCAAACCCAAAATGTCTTCTTTCATCGGAAATACGCCCAGGTCATTTGTTTGTTTTTCGATCACCTGAACCGTTTTGGCGAATCGTTTGATAGCCTAGTGCAGAGATGACTAATTGGTAAGTTCCAACCGGAATATTTTGGATAGCAAAACTTCCCTGCTCACCCGTAGTGGATCCAAAAGGTGTTTCCATTAAAGCAATATTTGCAAAAGCCATTGGAGTGCCACCGCTTATTATCTTCCCGCTAATGGCACCACTTTGAGCTAATAGAAGAGAAGAAAAAAGCGAAAAGAATAGGCCTATAATGGTTATTTTCATAAAAATTCAATTGTTCTAATTTTATTTTTAGACAAATCTAAAAATAATTTTTTAAAAATCAAAATATACCCAAAATAAGCCTAGTAACCCCCAAAAAGAAATGACGGATGGTATATAGAAATAGGAGAAGCGGACTCTTGCAGGACATCTTCTCCTTTTATTCAAAGGAGAAAGATTATCTAAAGGAATTTAGTCCAATACCTATCGCTTTAAATATGAACAGCACTGTGTAGTGATCCGCAATTAAGCCGACTGCCAGTTAGTTTAGCAAAGTACGGATTATCAGCATATTGAAAAGGCAATTTAGTCTAGCCTTTAAAGCACTAGTGCTGTTTGCTAAGGCGGGACCAGCCCAGCCGAACGACGAGCAATAAACCAATCAGAATCAGAAAAACATACTGAATAGGAATATAAGAAAAGACAAATATCCTGGTTTTTTCCATTAACCACATCAAACTTAATACCGCTCCAATCATCCAAATCAGACCGGATAATTTATCAAAAACCCGGAATATGTTCAAGATTAGCTGTTCTTCGAATAATCAATAAGGTGGCGATCATGGAGAGAATGGGTAATACTTGGGTAAAAACATCTGCCTCCAATATACTTCTTCTTTCAAAAATGAGGAGGTAAATGTTCAAAGTAACAGAAAAAATGCCTGGTACAGCTACCAGATAAATAAGCATGGAATAAAAGTACTTCCAGGCATCTGAATCTTCTTCCCCTTCGCCAATAATGCTACCAATAAAGGCAGTTAACGGAATCAGGACAAAAAAAGCAATAATGTATATTGGATGCTGGGTCAATACATCAAAAAACTCTTGAAGTGTCATTGCAGATTTGTTTTGGGTGTAAATTTCCAAAAATAAAGCCAAATTATTAACCCCTCATTGCTAAATTGTGGTAGGTAAATAAAAGATGCTACACTTTATACAAGATTGATTTTGATTCCAGAGGTCAAGGATCGGATTGAATGCACTCAATACGAAGCATGGGAAGACATCCCCTTCTCATCCTCTTCTTGGTTTATACCTAGATTTATTTAAAATTTCCTGTACATCTTCCAGCGCAACTAAATCTTGCAAAGATACCCCAGGGTTCCGCTCCATATAAGCCTTGACGATTTGCCACCCGAGCCAATTGCCTGCCTTGCCGGGGGCCTCCTCTGGCATTCCAGCAGAGTGCGGAGCGATAGAAATTAAAGTTTTAAAGTCCTGATATTCATCAGAATAGAGCAGTTCTTGCGTTAATATATAAGCCCAAATTTCTGCTTCATTTCGTGCTATCCATTCTGTCTGGCTGGAAGTGAAGCCTAGTTTTACGCTATCTTGCTCATAAGGTAGCAGATGGTCCAATAGATAGATTTTTTTACCATTATGAATGATATAGTCAATAAAGCGGACTCCATTTACTTCTCCCAGGAGATCATCTACCAATCCTTCAAATATTTTGGCAGCCAGGTGTTTTTCATCCTGAGTTCGGGCGATGTATTTGGGTAAGTTCAAAGGAGGGAAGTAATAATAAGAAAAGTCCTTTCCAAGAAAAAGATCTAGTCCAATTCCTATACAATTTTCGATAGGTGGCAATACGATCCCGTAGGTGAATTCAGAAATAAAGGTATAAAATTCAGGAATTTCTTTGTCAGGAAAATAATATTTATAAAATTGAAATCCTTGCTGTAATTGTTTTTCGATTTTGCTAAAGTCCCGATAGGTCGAATCTACTTTGTGGCGCAATTTCCGGACAAAGGGATAGGTTAAAAAACCCTTTAGATAGTCTTTGTAAACGCCCGTCGTATCCCAGGGCTTTTTTAGTTGCAGTACATTGGTAAAATAGAAATCGGAAAAGGCGGGATATTGCGCTTCCAGTTTTTCGACTCCCGCTTTTACTTCATTGGTATCAATGGCAAACAGGTCCCGATCAAAACGGTGAATTTTTACTTTGACTTCCACAGAGCTAACATCTGGAATCTTCTTATCTTTGTCCCCTCTACAAGCCCAAAACAAAGCAAAACCTGTCAAAAGCAATCCCGTGAGCAAAAACTGTTTTTTATAAAACATGAGCCAAAAAATTTGAAATAAATCCGTTTTTAATTTCGTAATAATTGAGATAGTATTTAAATCACCATCTTTGGCAATGCACATAGCGCACTCTACTGCCAAAGAATCAACCATAATAAAATGAAAAAAATTGTATTAACCGCTGCCTTTTTTCTTGGGGTGATTCCAGTTGTATTTGGGCAACTTGACCCGCTTGAATTAGGTGGCGAATTGCGTTTGGGATTCCAGTTAAGTCCTTCTTTCAGTTGGATGTCAACGGACGACAACCAAATCAACGGCAATGGGACAAATGTTGGCCTAAAATTAGGCATGGTAAGTGAATATTATTTTCGAGAAAACTATGCGATCACTAGTGGTATCAATTTCGCTTTTAACCAAGGTGGCACACTAAGACATGTTCAGGGTGGAAATTTTTGGTCAAAATCGGAACTAAGCGATCCCGATCTAACCTCCCTACCCGATGGGGTAAATTTATTATACCATATTCAGTATTTGGAAATTCCTTTGGGTTTAAAAATGCGTACCAAAGAATTCGGCTATTTGCGGTATTTTGCGGAGATTCCCACTTTTACCCTTGGCTTTAAATTACAGGCAAGAGGAGATGTGCGGGGAACTGCAGATCTGGACAGAGATCGGGAAAACATTACCAAAGATGTTAATTTATTCAACCTGACTTGGGGTTTTGGGGCAGGCGTCCAGTACACTTTATCTGAAAATACAGCTTTGATTGGAGGAGTTATCTATCGGCAGGGCTTTTCCGATGTGACGGACGATGGAGCTATCAAATCGGATAGCAGTATGGAAATTTCTAAAGGAATTATTAAAAGCATTACCCTTCGATTGGGAGTGTTATTCTAATCACCTGATTCTAAAACAATTAGGTTCTTTGAAAAAAATTGCGTCTTGGAGGAATAAAGAAATTCAAAATGCTCATCGCTTATGGTCTTTGCCACTTTAAATTTATTTACTCCACACAATTTGTCAAAGAAGCAACAATTATTATATTCGCCGAAATTTTCAGAGATGAGCTCTAATATAGAAACGATGGTTGACAATTTTGTTAGCGAAGCATTTTTAAATGACTTTATTGATCGGGCTTTAGCAGAAGATGTGCGGGATGGCGACCATACTTCTCTGGCTTGTATTTCGGCAGATGATCGATCCAAAGCAAAGCTTTTAGTAAAGGATGACGGGGTAATTGCAGGATTGGAATTAGCCCAATATATTTTTAAAAGAGTGGACCCCACCGCCCTTATTGAATTGTCTAATAAGGATGGAGAGGCGGTTCGATATGGAGATATTGCTTTCACGGTCGAATGCAATACTCACGCCTTATTAAAAGCAGAACGACTGGTTTTGAATGCCATGCAACGAATGAGCGGTATCGCCACCTTGTCCAACCGATTCAAATTTGAAGTAGAGGATCTGCCTGTAAAAATATTGGATACTCGAAAAACCACTCCCCTTTTACGATTTTTGGAAAAATGGGCGGTCAAAGCAGGTGGTTGTGAAAACTATCGCTTTGGTTTGTATGACCGAATGATGATAAAAGATAACCATATTGATGCTTGTGGTGGTATTCAAGAGGCAATCAAAGCCGTAAATTACTATTTAAAAAAACAGCAACTAGAACTACCCATTACAGTAGAGGTGCGAAATTTGGTAGAATTATATAAGGTTTTGGAGATAGGAAAAGTAGATAGAATTATGCTAGATAATTTTGAAATTCCTATTCTGGAAGAAGCCGTTGCTACTATTGGAAGTAATTATGAAACGGAAGCATCGGGTGGCGTTACCATTTATACAGTGCGAGAAATTGCCAAAACAGGAGTGGATTATATTTCTGTAGGGGCCTTGACCCATTCTGCCTCAAGCATGGATTTAAGTCTGAAAGTAATCCTTCTTTGACAGATTAGTACTTTTTCCTCTCCTCTATCGCATCAATCTTTTAGATTGTTAGTAAAATACTGTATTTTTAAGGAATTAATAACCGAGGAGAAACGGAAGTTGGTCTAATCATTAAATTAGGTAATCTGGGTTTTTCAGCCGTTTATTTTTTTATCAAAAAATTTGCCCCAACCCCTTGATTACGATGATTATTAGCTTTCAGCATGACTATTTTGCCCGTTAATATCCTGGAGATAGCGCAACTAATGATGAAGAGATCAGGCAAATATCATTTTATATTGCTGTATTGCTTATTACTTGGGCGAGTAATTTTTGCGCAGCATTCCATCCAGCCGAAGGCAGAAATTCCAGTAGAAATTGAATTTTCCGACCAGGGGGGATTTTATGACGAGGAAGTGATTTTGGAAATGCGCGCGCCTGGAGCGACAATTTATTATACACTGGACGGCTCTTTACCTACCAAAAGCGCTGCATTATATGATTTTCCACTATTAATTAACACGACCACCGTTGTCCGTGCAAAGGCTTATAAAGGTAAAAAGGAAAGCAAAGTCTATGGACATACTTATTTCCTCAATGAGCCCACTTCTACTTTTCCGACAGTTTCGATCGGTATTGCGCCCTGGGTCTTATTTGATCCGGAAGTGGGACTTTTCATGAATGGCCCAGAAGCGATAGACTCTTTGTGGAAAAAACCAGGAGCTAATTTTTGGAGCAAATCCGAAAAAATTGTCAATACGGAAATATTTGAAACCGAAGGCAAATGTGTTTTTCGCAGCCAGACGGGATTTCGCCTTTTTGGAGGTATGAGCCGCTTGTTCCCACAAAAATCAATCGTCCTTGTCAGCAGGGACGAGTATGGGGAAAAACGCATTAAGCACAAAATTTTTGGTAAAAAAAATCCTTCTAAATTTAAGTTTTTAGTACTTCGAAATTCGGGTAGTGATTGGGGAAAAACACATTTTAGGGATGCATTGATGGCTGATCTGGTCAATCATTGGGACTTGGACAAGCAGGCAGACCGACCGGCCCACGTTTACATCAATGGCAAATATTGGGGTATTTACCACATTCGGGAAAAAGTCAACCGCTATTTTATCGAAACGCACTGGGGCTATCACAAAGACAGCATTGATCTAATAGAACATAAATTGACCAGAAAACGAGGGAGCAAAAAGCACTACCAGCGGATGTTAGACTTTTTGGAAGATCACGATATGAGTCGGCCAGAAAATTATGCCTACATCCAGACTCAAATGGAAGTGGATAATTTTATGGACTACAAAATCGCCCAAATTTTTTATGATAATGTAGATGCTGGCGGCAACATCAAATATTGGCGACCGCAAACGGTGGTCGGTCGCTGGCGATGGATCTTATATGATACCGATTGGGGCTTTGGCTTGCATAGTGCGTCCGCTTATAAGCATAATAGCCTGGAATTCCATACAGAGCCAGCAGGCCCTAACTGGCCAAATCCTCCCTGGAGTACCTTTATTTTGAGGAAACTGCTGGATAATGAAGAATTTCGCCAGGCATTCATCAATCGTTTTGCCGATCACATGAATTACTCTTTTCACTCCCAAAGAGTCTTGACCTACATTGACAAACATTACCGACAGATAAAACCAGAAATGCCCCGACATTTCGACCGATGGCGACTAAGTAGAAAAAAATGGGAACAACAAGTACAAATCATGCGGACTTTTGCCAAAGAACGCCCCAAATATATGCGTAGGTACTTAATGGAAAAATTCCATACCGGTCGAATTGTCACTTTACAGCTAGCAGTCACAGAAGGAGGGACTATTCATTTAAACCATAACTTAGAAATCACCAACAAAAGTGATTTTAGGGGGCATTATTTTGAAAAAGTACCCATTTACTTAGAAGCAGAACCCGATTTAGGGTATCAGTTTTCTCATTGGGAAGGCATAGAAATGCAAGAAGGTACTAGAACTATGGCCTTGGCTTTATTAGAAAAAACAGCCTTTTTAAAAGCCGTCTTTAAAAAAGTAACCAACCCTATAGCTGGCCAGGTTATGATTAACGAAATTAGTTGTAATAATAAGGAAACAGGCGATTGGCTGGAAATTTATAACCACGCCTCAAAACCAGTTGACTTAACGGACTGGTTCTTGACAGACAACAAAAATATCTATCGCTTTCCTTCGGTCTCAATTCCTTCAAAAGACTATCTGGTCCTCTGCCAGGATTCTGCAAAATTCAACAAGCAATTTCCCGATTTTGCCAATGCCCATGGCAATTTGGGATTTGGCTTGAGCAAGCGAAAAGAAAGGCTAAATCTGTACGACTCTAAAGGGGCCTCCGTAGATAAATTTGAGTATAAAATAAAACCCAGAGATTCTATTTTTACACTCAATTTATTATTGCCCGGGTTGGATAATGGCGATATTGAGAATTGGGAAGCACTCACTGGAAACGGCTCCCCTGGCCGACCTAATACTTATTACCTGGAAAGCCGAATACAAGCAAGGCAGGAAATTTGGATGCGATTGGGGGCCGCAATTGGAGTAATGCTAATTTTAGCCTTTATGCTTTGGATGAAACGAAAGCAGATGGCGCAAATTTAGCAATGGTCAATAAATAAATATGAATATAGAGTCCGCCATTCAGCAAAAACGACCTTTTAGAAATGCCCACCAAAAAGTAATGGTCAATATTATTTATACCCATAATTGGATGACGGATAAAATCCGAAGCCACTTGAAGCCTTTTGGCATCACCATGAAGCAATATAATGTCTTGAGAATTTTAAAAGGAGCCGGAGAGCCTATCACCACTTCAACTATTCGCGAACGCCTGCTCGACAAAATGTCCGATGCTTCCAGAATCGTGGAAAGATTGCACCAAAAAGGATTGATCACCAGGACGATATGCCCAAATGACAAGAGGTTGGTGGACATCATGCTCAGTAAAAAAGGAAAACAATTATTGGAAAAAATGACAGCTTTTAATACAAAAATGGACGAGATCGTAGGCAATTTAAGCGAAGAAGACGCGCAAATACTCAGCCATTTGTTAGATAAAATGCGGAAGTAGCAATTAGTCCAATCATTTGCTAGATACCTTGGGACACTTTAAATCCCCAAAATAATAGACTAGCCCTACACTTAAAAAGGCAAAGGAGTCCTTCGTCTGGCTATTACCCCTTTGCCGTCCGGTTTCTCCAATTTTTTCAGGAGCGGGAACAGATCGGTCAGATAAAGCCACTGCCAAACCTCCCCTTAAGCTTTCTAAATCACCAGCATCGGGATAGACGCCACTTACATCGTCCAAATAATCCGTAAATAAACGGCGGGCACTCAATTCAATATTAATACTCCATTCATAATTAATATCTACCTTCAAGCCCGCACCAAAAGCCAAACCACCCGACACCGTATAATATTCTTCTCCTCTAAATTGACCTTCTGTGCCCAATGGACGCAGATCAACAAGACTGGTGCTGCCCTGGCATTCGCTTAATGGCGTATTTGGGTTATTATCGCAAATTTTAGTTTGTGGATTAAAATAAGAAACCGAAAAACCTGCAAATAAATAAGGCGTGAAAAAGTTTTCATTGCTTCCATGAAAATAAGGCAGAAAATTAAATTCAAATTGGGCCGAAGCGTCCAATATTTGGGATTGAAAGTTCAAATTTCTACGCCTTTCAAAAGTATTGTTGGAATTGGCATCATCCGCTCGAACATTCCCAACGCTCCCGACAATTTTAATCGCTGTTCGTTCATTAAAATTATATCTGCCAACAATGCCTCCGGCAAGTCCCGGATCGCTCACTTTAACATTGGTATTTAAATCTCCAAAATAATGAGAAAGCCCAAAAAAACCTCCAAACTCTACCCCCTGTTGTGCTTGTGCACTTATTGTCAAAAAACTAAGGATTACCCACAGAATTTTTCTTTGTATGACTTTTTTTATGCTCATTTTATTATATTCCTGGATGTTAGGGAGGTTATGCTAAATTATTAAAACTACTAAATTATTAACTTTTAAATGAGTAAGTGTATCATTTGTGCCTCAAATATAAGTACCGATATAAACGTGAATTAAGGAGAGATATTACCAGAAAAATGGGTTTTTATTGTCTGGCAGCATTCAAAATAAAAAAGCCACAAAGTGGTTAAAAAATAAAATGAAACTACCTAGTGTTTTGATAGTTTTACAGCTATTTAACCCATGAATGGGAAATAAACGCTAAATAGCTCCAACCGCCACCAAGTTAAAATTGACCAGATTCACAAACTCTTGTAAGCGATTTTCTATATCCGCATGGGTCAATTCTTTCAATCTCTGATTGCTAAATTTTTCCACACAGAAAGAAGCCAGCGCAGAGCCGTGAATAATCGCCCGCTTCATATTATCAAAAGAAATATCATCTGTTTGCGCCAAATAACCGGCAAAGCCACCGGCAAAAGTATCTCCGGCACCCGTAGGATCAAATACTTCTGCTAAGGGCAGTGCAGGCGCAGAAAAGACATTATTTTTATCAAATAGCAAAGCTCCATGTTCTCCTTTTTTAATGACCAAATATCTAGGTCCCATATCCAAAATCTTAGCAGCTGCTTTGACTAAAGAATATTCCCCGGAAAGTTGGCGAGCTTCTTCGTCATTAATGGTTAATACATCAATTTGGGCAATTACCTTCTTTAAGCTATCCATTGCATTGTCCATCCAAAAATTCATGGTGTCCATAGTAATGAGCTTGGGGCGGTGATTCATTTGGTCAATTACTCGCATTTGTACTTCCGGTTGCAAATTTCCTAGTAGTACATACGCTGCATCTTTATAATCTTCTGGCAGTATCGGATCAAAATCCGCCAACACATTCAGATCCGTCACCAGCGTATCTCTAGCATTCATATTACTATGATAACGACCAGACCAATAAAAGGATTTTTTTCCTTTTTTAACTTGCAAACCCTCCAGGTTAATGCCTCTGGAAGCCATATAATTCAATTCCTCCTGTGGAAAATCATCCCCAATCACCGAGACTAATTGCACATCCCTCGTATAGCGAGAAGCCGCAATACTGGCATATAATGCAGCTCCTCCAACAACCTTATCTGCCTTCCCAAAAGGCGTTTCAATCGAATCAAATGCAACCGTACCAACAATAACTAAAGCCATATTAAATTGTTCGTTTTAAGTCTCTCTGATTTTTGTTTTTCAAAAATAGTTATACTCTGTCCTGCCAAAAAGGTTAGGTATTTCTCAAAAAATTATGCCTCGAATTTGACCACAAATATTGCACATTATTAATGAAAAACATAACTTTGCTGCCGCTTACTGAAAAAGCAAATTTTCCTTTTCCAGTAAAGCCTCCATAGCTCAGCTGGTTAGAGCGGCGGACTGTTAATCCGTAGGTCCAAGGTTCGAGTCCTTGTGGGGGCGCAAAATGCCCGACAATCAAATATGTCGGGCTTTTGTATTTTAAGACCAAGCCTTATGAAAAGGTGCTACCTGTACATCCTTTATTCTCCTTCGGCAGATAAATACTACATTGGACAAACAAATAATGTGACAACACGCTTGCTGTTTCACAATGAACTTTCCGAAAAATCATACACCTTAAGCAGCAGAACAACTAAAAAGCGTTTTAGCTCTGTTGTCTGAAACGATTCTGTTTTTAATATAAAAAATCTGCAAATATTTGCTTTTTAGTACAACATTTGTTGAATATATATCCGGACAGGTCACAGCTGTAATTGGTGGGCTTAAAGTTTATTGGTGGGATTTAAATATTCGCCTTTACATAGTACAATGTAACTTAAATTTGTTGTGTTTTTTCATAGCATTATCACAGGTCGTTTCCTACGCTCCCGTGATTTAAATGGCTGAATTTAAGTACTTTAAAGTTTCGCGAGCGTAAATAAATTTTTATTACAAAGTAATAGTAATTTACAAAAAATTAATACCAAGCAAGTCTATTTCAACCTGATTGTCTATATATCAGGCGTTCTCTGTATATCTACCCTGTTTAGATTTACGCAAAATAGGGATTCTAGGCTTCCAACTATCCGGCACCACTTTTATTTTTGGATTCAATTTGGAAATAGCTTGTAGAATGTCACTTCTACTAATTTGGCCCACTAAGCGACCATTTTCTAATACTGGAAAACGATGAAAAGCAGAGTGCGTAAAAGAATAAGCAGCATCCATAATGGTACCCTTAGAATCAATAGTCGTAACTGTGCGGGTCATAAAATCTCCTACCTTGCCTAGGCCTCCCGGTTGGTTATTATAAGGTCCTTCCATCACGACTCGAATACAATCTACTTCGGACAACATTCCTATCAAATCGCCTTTAGCATTAACCACTGGCGCACCAGATATTTTATTTTTTACAATAATTCTTATGGCTTCCCAAATTTCCGTTTCTGGTGTAAACGTAATCAGTTTAGTTGCCATGAATTTGGTAATTGGCTCATTTCCGCTCATACCGAGTTGTATTTAAAAGGATTAATTAATGATTAATGCCTTTAAAATACTAAAAATTCAGTAAACAGTACAATTTTCTACTTTTTTTTTGAAAAAATCGCCGCTGGTGTTGCATCAAATAAAAAAGAATCAATTAGTCCTGGTTAGATCTGTACTGTGCTGCAATTATTCCTTCTATTTGCACACCTCTTAAATACTTTCTAAGAGTCATTCATTGGCTCTGCCATTACCTTTTTCAACATATTTCGTCCCGTCATAGCCGAAGCTGTGATCACTCCAGAAAATAAAGCACCGCCAATACCAGCCGTAACAATATCCTGTCCTGTTAAGTAGAAGTTTTTAATAGGCGTATGAGGGCGGAGAAATTTTTGTTTAAATCTTTTAGGGCTATGGTCCAACCCATAAATTTCTCCTTTTTCATAATTGACAAAATGCTTGGTGGTTATTGGGGTAGATAGCTCGTAATAATCTACTTTATCTCTGAGGTGGGGTTCCAGTTTGAATAAGGCTTCTAGCAGCCGCTGTGCTAGTTTTTCCTTTAGGTCTTCATACTTGTTGCCCCCGTTTTTTCCAGGGATGGTTTTCCCATTCAGCAAATATCTCATAAGGCATTAAAGTAATGATATCAATGGTGCTGCAATCCGGATATCGATTGGTCCAATCGGGGTCCTTAGCAGAAGGAAAGGAGATATACACGACAGGAAAAGGCTGCTCGATATCCCGAATATAGCGATTGATATTTTCTTCATGGCTATTTTCAGCCGGATACACCCAGTAATTGGCTTTGGGCAAATTCAAGGCCGCTGGAGCACCTTTTAAACCTACATATAAACACAGGTGAGCTACTGAATTTTTGACCTGACTCAACTGGCTTTTTAATTGATATTTTTCAACGATTTGTGTTGGCAGCAATTTTTTATAAGTCGTCATAACGCCCGCCCCACTAATAATCGTATTCGCCCGAAAAATTGTCCCATCTTTCATTTGCACACCCACAGCTTTGTTGTCTTCTACGAGTACCTGTGCCACTTCAGCACTTACCAAAATGGTACTCCCCCACTGTTGTAGGACAGGAGCAATAGTCTCCACTAACTGAGAAGAGCCGCCTATAGGAAAATAGCCACCTGAAAAAAAATGCTTTACTAAGGTAGCGTGCATCACGAAGCTACTTTCTTTAGGCGGTAAACCATAATCTCCATATTGTCCTGTCAATACCTTGATTAAGGTTTCATTTTGGGTTAGTTGCTGCAAGACTTCCAGCGTCGTTTTTTGAGCATATTTCAGGTAAGGAGCCCGCATAAATCCACCAATTAGCCTATTAGTAAAAGGAGACAAGACCTTGTTGAGGTAAAAATTTCGGCTGGTTTTATTGGCTTTAAACACAAGATTTACATATTCGTGGATAGCATCTGCTTCTTCAGGGAAGTAGCGGATGAGCTGCTCTTTAAAATTTTGAACCCCTTTTACCAAATCATAAATTTGGTTGCCAATGACAATCCGGTCATACACCTCCCCCATATCTGCCCACTTTAACCGCCCTTCTGTGATATAATCAAATATTCGCTTAACAATGCTCTGTGGGCGATTCATTTCACCAATATAGTGGATACCCACATCCCACTCATAACCTCGTCTTTTGAATACATGGGTAAAACCGCCGGCCGTATAATGTCTTTCCAAAACCAGCACCCGCTTGCCTTCTTTTGAAAGTAAAGCAGCGGTCGTTAAGCTTCCCAAACCAGAACCAATGATAATTGCATCATAGGGCTCTTGAAGTTGGTAATTTTTTTTATACGATTGAACCATACAATTGAATTAATAAAAGATTTTCTACAAAGGTTTGGCTTTTAATAGAAAATACCCTAATATTTCAGAATTATTTTATCACTTAGACATTGTAACTTGAGTTAGTTGCTATTTTCGAACAGTGGGTTTTTGTTCTAATTGAGGCGTGGCGTAAATAAAATCACCTAATTGACCTTGAACAAAGGAGAATTATTTTTATATAATCTAGATGACCTAAAAAGGGCAGCAAAAATATTGCTAAAGGAAGCAAACACGCAAAAAAAATGGTGCCTTTACGGAACATTAGGCAGTGGAAAAACCAGTTTAATCCAAGCCATTTGTCAGTGTCTGGAAGTACAAGAACCTGTCACAAGTCCGACCTATTCCCTAGTCAATGAGTACCTCTATTTGGATGCCAAAGACAAGAAAGAGCGGTCTATTTACCATTTGGATCTGTATCGCTTAAAGAATATAGAAGAAGCAATAGACATCGGGATTGAAGAATATTTATACAATGATTTTTACTGTTTTATAGAATGGCCGGAAGTCATCGAGCCTATTTTACCAAAAGAAGTGGTCAAAATTAACCTGGAAATCACAGCGGACCCTATTCGAAAAATGTACTATTCCTAAAAATCTATTTCCGCATTATGCCCACAAAATGAATTTTTTAGTGTAAATTGTGTGAGTACTATTGACTATTGTTGATTATTGACCATTTTGAATGAGTGATAAAAAGAAAATTCCTATTCCTGAAAGTTTGATAAAAGGACAATATCAAACCCAGACGGAAATGTTGGAAGTAGCAAAAAAGCCAACGAAAATCACCATCGGTATCCCCAGAGAGACCCGATTGCAGGAAAACAGGGTTGCTTTAGTACCCGCCTCCATTGCTGGATTGGTGGCCCATGGGCATCGAATCGTTGTCGAGCAGGATGCCGGAATGAAAACCAATTATACCAATCATCGCTTTTCCGAAGCAGGAGCAGAAATAGCTTACAGCAAAGAGCAAGTTTTTAAATCCAATATTCTGCTAAAAGTCGCTCCTCCTACCTTAAAAGAAATTGATTTGATGCAGCCTGGGCAGATACTCATTTCTCCCTTTGCAAATCCCCATTCTCAGTGCTGACTATATCGAAAAACTCTTAAAAAAACGGGTCGTTGCCCTGGCAATGGAGTATATCAAGGACGAGTTTGGCAGTTTTCCGATTGTACGAACCATGAGCGAAATTGCCGGTATTTGTGCAATGACTACAGCGGCTGAATTGATGACTGCCTCAAGTGGAGGAAAAGGGGCTTTGCTAGGAGCTGTTTCCGGTGTTCCCTCTGCTAAGGTGGTTATTTTAGGCGCAGGAGTCGTGGCAGAAGTAGCCACTAGGGTTGCGCTAGGTTTAGGGGCCGAAGTCCGTATTTTTGATAATAATATTTATAAATTGATGCGCGTCCAGAATATCGTTGGCCGTTCTTTGAATACCTCTTCTCTAAATCATTACCAACTCACTAAGGAATTATTGACTGCCGATGTTGCAATTGGTGCCATGCATTCGACTGCGGGCAGAGCTCCTGTTATAGTAAGCGAAGACATTGTAGCGGAAATGAAGCCAGGAGCCGTCATTGTAGATATTAGCATTGACCAGGGGGGCTGTTTTGCTACCTCCAGAGTTACTACACACGATAAACCCACGTTTGTCAAGCATGGGGTCATTCATTATTGTGTGCCAAATATTGCTTCTAAAGTTTCCAGAACCGCTTCTATTGCCATTAGCAATATCATCACTCCCCTTTTATTAAAAGCAGGAGATACCGGAAGCGTTGAAAATCTTCTATTCAATAATCACGGCTTACGCAATGGGGTTTACACTTACAAAGGCTTTTTAACCAATGAGTATTTGGGCAAGCGTTTTGGCCTAAAATCTACCGATTTAGACCTGCTGCTTACTTCTAGCTTATAATAGACTTGTTACCCTTTAAAATTATACGCATCTGAAAATGCCTTTTGCCGCTATTTTCAACCAAAAAATGAATCAATAGCTGGGCTATTCATTAATTTTATGGCTAAAACTATCAACAAAATTCAAATTTCATATCCGCATTTTACAAAGAGTAACAAGTCTAATTAAAAAATGATTTAATTTTTATCTGCCTTGATATCTTCTAAGCTGACGACAAACCCTGCAATTTTCTTGTTCTTTTTAGCTGCCTTTTTGTAGCTAGTGGCCGTTTTTTGGTCTGGGAATGGTCCCAAAATCAATTTGTATATGGGTTGGTTATTTGCTCCTTTCTCTACGCTGACTAAAATATTTTTAAACCACATCCCTTGCAATTCTGCTACTTTCCTCATTACGTTGGAGTATTCGGAGAAGCTGGCAACTTGCACTCCAAAGCCTTTCTTTTCCGGCCGTAAGACTTGAATTTTATACAAATCGTATTCGTTAAAATTCTTAGCCGTTACCATTTCAAAGGTGGTTTTTTCATTTTCTTCGGCTTGAGAAGTGGCTACTGTTTTGCTTGTAGTATTTGCTTTTGTTGGCTGTTTACTGGATACGGAAGCTGGTCTTGGAGTCGTTTTTTTAGTTGACGCAGGCTTTCTGGGAACTTCTGTTGTACGAGTGGCAGGAACTTCTACTTTAGGGACTACCGTAGATACCTTTGGCTGCGTGGTAGAAGTAGTACTTCCTCGACCCAATACTTCTAATTTAACTTCCGCCGTGCCGTCAATAATCATATCTAAAGCAGATGCCGCTCTTCCTGACAAATCTATGATTCGCCCTTTTAGGTAAGGACCTCGATCATTAATTCGGACGACAACCGATTTTTTATTGTCCAGGCGCGTTACTTTTACCCTTGTACCCATTGTCAAGGTTTTGTGGGCAGCCGTTAATTTATTTTTGTCATAAGCCTCTCCACTAGCAGTTGCGCCGCCGTGAAATTCATCCCCATAATAGGAAGCCATACCGTACTCCTCTGTTTGGGCATTCAAAGCAACAAAACAAAAAGAAAGAAAAAAGAAGAATGAATAATGCTTTAATTTCCTCATAGTTCAAGGATTTGATTTACGTGTAAATAAAGAAAGTTATTTGCTTCAACAGGTCAAAGCCTGTAGTGCAATAGATTGATTTATAACGACTTAAGCGTTCAATTAATTATTTCAATGCGCACTTTTGTGATTCCATCCTCCAGCAAATCTATCTTTGCTGCTGCTTTTTTGGACAAATCTACGATTCTTCCCTTAATAAAGGGGCCTCGATCGTTGATTCGGACATTCACGGACTTGCCATTATCTATTCGACTCACTTTAAGTTTTGTTCCAAAAGGGAGTGATTTATGTGCAGCCGTCAATTTATTTTTGTCATAGCGTTCTCCATTTGCCGTTTTTTTACCATGAAGTGAATCGTGGTAATAACTAGCAATGCCTACGAATTTGATCTTTATCGTTGTATTATCATTCCAGGAAGTCCCCTTACAGGCAAGGAGCAAAAAAATGAATAGGGCGAGGGATAGTTTATTCATGGTTTTGGAGTTAATAATTTTGGCTATTGCTTTCAAATTTACCAATTACTAAACAGGATTACAAGGTTTATGGAATTTAAAAAAATATTTTTAATACTCAAGCGAGGCCCGGCATCCTAATATTTGGTCAAACACTCCTGCTAGATTGTGAAAGAATCTGCTTCTCCTAGTCCATTAACCGTCCATCATTTTAAACTTGACAAAATACCAGCAGACGAAAGGTTTTTAAGGCTACAAAAAGGCCGCCACTCCTTCATTTTTATAATGAACTTTCTGCTC
This sequence comes from Saprospiraceae bacterium, assembly GCA_965222705.1. Classification (GTDB taxonomy): domain Bacteria; phylum Bacteroidota; class Bacteroidia; order Chitinophagales; family Saprospiraceae; genus JAFMDF01. Next base: position 122,546 of record CBDCUO010000054.1, read on the forward strand.
CCTTTTTTTGTACTTTTGCAAAAGTAAAATACTCAAAAAATGAGCAAGCTAGGAAGAATTTTGGTCGCTATGAGTGGGGGTATTGATAGTACCGTTACCGCTATGATGATGCACGAGCAAGGGTATGAAGTCATTGGTATTACGATGAAAACTTGGGATTATGCCAATGCTGGTGGCAATAAAAAAGAAACCGGTTGCTGTAGTCTGGATTCGATTAATGATGCGCGGCAGGTAGCAGTTAATATGGGCTTCCATCATTTTATCGTGGACATTCGGGAAGAATTTGGTGACTATGTAATCGATAATTTTGTAGAAGAATATATGGCGGGGCGCACTCCTAACCCCTGTGTCCTATGCAATACCCATATCAAATGGAATTCTCTATTGAAAAGAGCAGATGCTTTGGATTGCGAGTTTATTGCAACTGGGCATTATGCGATAATCAATGAAAACAATGGTCGCCGTTACATTAGCAAAGCGGTTGACCGGCAAAAAGATCAGTCTTATGTTTTATGGGGTTTGAGCCAAGAATGCTTGTACCGAAGTAAATTTCCCTTGGGTAAATACACCAAACCACAAATCCGCCAAATGGCTTATGACTGGGGCTATGAGGAATTGTCCAAAAAAGCTGAAAGCTTTGAAATCTGCTTCGTCCCTGATAATGACTACCGAAGTTTTTTAAAATATCGGGTAAATGGATTGGAGGAAAAGGTAAAAGGGGGGAATTTCCTCAATGTCAAAGGAGAGGTTTTGGGGCAACACGAAGGTTACCCTTTTTATACCATTGGCCAAAGAAAAGGCTTGGGGCTTGCTTTTGGTAAACCTATGTATGTAACTGAAATTCGACCGGAGACCAATACGGTTGTACTGGGAGAAGTGGCTGATTTGTTGCGAAACGGGATGACGGTAGCAGGGGTCAATGCTATGAAATACGAAACTATCCCCGATGGACTGGAAGTGGTTACCAAAATTCGTTATAAAGATCAAGGAGCTTTAAGCCTCTTAAAGAGGAATGGTCTAGCTGATCAGGTAGAGGTGGAATTTTATGCCAATGTAAAAGGCGTTGCGCCAGGGCAATCCGCCGTATTTTATGAAGGAGAAGATGTCATCGGCGGCGGATTAATCTATGGCAGCAGAAAAAACAGGAAGTAAACCCATTATTTCGTACTATCGAGGCACTTCTATTTTCTTAATAATGTCCTGTACGACATCTTTTGTATCATAGCCCTCCATTTCCCGTTCTGGCGTCAAAATAATTCGGTGATTTAAGACTGGGTAGGCAACATATTGAATATCATCGGGCGTGACGAAGTCCCTGCCACTCATCGCCGCAAAGGCTTTTGCCGCTTTCATAATTGCCAAAGAAGCACGAGGAGAAGCGCCAAGAAACAAGTCGCCATTATTACGAGTATTATGTATGATTGCAGCGATATAGTCCAATAACTCGTCTTTGATTTGTACTTGCTCAATCAGGTGTTGGCATTCCTTGATTTCGGTAACGGAAAAAACAGGTTGCACCTGTTTGTTTTGAGCCATTTTAAAATCCTTTCTAAATCGGCCTAAAATAGCTCTTTCTTCTTCCAGGTTGGGATAGCTCAAAACAATTTTAAATAGAAAACGGTCCAACTGGGCCTCGGGTAGTTTATAAGTCCCTTCTTGTTCAATGGGGTTTTGGGTGGCGATGACAAAAAATGGGAAACCCATTTGGTGCGTTTCGCCATCTATGGTTACCTGAAATTCTTCCATGACCTCAAAGAGGGCTGCTTGCGTTTTAGCCGGCGCGCGATTAATCTCATCAATCAAAACGATATTGGAAAAAACAGGGCCTGCGTTAAAAGTAAATTTGGAGGTTTGAATATTAAAGACATTGGTGCCGACCACATCCGTTGGCATTAAGTCCGGCGTAAATTGTATTCTGGAATAATCTACTGCCAGTGTTTGGGCTAACAGTTTAGCCGTCAAGGTTTTAGCGATCCCCGGCACTCCTTCCAAAAGCACATGCCCGCCTGTAAATAAGCCAATTAGCAATTGATCCATTAGTTCTTCCTGCCCAACGATCACCTGTTTAATCTCTCTTTTTATTCGGTCGGTAGCCAATTGAATTTTGGTCAAATCTAAGCGGTTTTGCGACCATTGCGGCTGTATTTCTACCACAGAATTACTATTTGGCAAATCCTCAGTAGTCGGCTTTTGCTTCACAAGGTCTTGCGCTTCAGGGACGGGTGGTGCATTATGCTCTATTGGTAATTTTTCTTTATTGGTGTCTTCTTCGTTTAAAGGCATAGTTTATTTTTTACGATGTGTATGTGCTTTACTGAATTTTTCACAATCTGTTTTACGATTTCACCCCATTTTAGGTCAAAGACGTCAAATTTATTTTTTAAATTCTCCTCAACGGCAATTCTTATAAAAATAGTGAATCAGTTTATGCAATTCTATCAAGGTTTTATCCGATACAAAGCTAGAACTTTTAATATTATTATAAATCAAAAATAATTTTTGAAGTATTGTCTCTTCTATTTCTGAATATTGGGCGAGTTGTTGCACAAAATCCTCCTCCAGTTTTTTGGTAGGTATTCTGTATTCTGATCGAATAAAGGATAATAATAAATCCATTTGCTTTATGGCCATTTGTCGGTGATTTTGGCCGGAAAAATGAAGCCGCCCGATGGTCGCAATAAACTCCAGCGAGGTATTTCTGTTTTTTCCCAAAATTGGAATCATTCGCTGCCGTCTTTTGGCTCTAAAGAGCAAATACAATAAGCCCAGTGTCAATAATAAATACCATGCCCAGGCCAAGGGCGGCTGCGATAGCACGTAATCCAAAGGGCCTTCTCTGGGCTCTAAGGGACTAGCTACTTCGCTGGTTCGATTTAAATTGCGTCCGACCATTTCTGGAACCCGACTGAAACTATCCCAGTATATATCCCCTTTAGTTAAATGAGCAAAAATTCTTTCGGCATATTGCTGCCCCTTCTTGGTAGTCAAATAATAATTGGTCAATGCAAGTGGAGTCGTATGCAAGTATAATGCTCCTTCTCCATAAGGAAGTAGGACCATATTAAAAAATGAATCCGCCGATTTGGCAATCGGAACGGGATAATTCAGGGAGTCGCAATAAATATAATCATCAAAATAGCTCCAGTTTCGACTATAAGGTTCATATTTATAAATATATTTAAAATCGAAAAAGCCCGTATCTCTTAGCCCAGAATGTAAAAAATTTATCGCAACTACCGAATCATATTGAACAAAATAGTCGCTCCAATACATCGAATCACAGGGACTATCAAACACTTTATCCATTAGAATATCCGGAACGGTTTTGCTGGAAATAAAGGCGGTATTGCCCTTTTTTATAAAAGCCGTTAGGGCATTTACATCATTGGTATCCAATAGCAGCGCCTCCCCTACGAAAAAGTAATTGCTATTGGCTTTAACCATTTCTGGAATACTTTTTTCCAATTTTTTATCTAAAGCAGTAAAAGAGTAATTGGAAAAATGTTTTTGTAGTATTTCTTTTAATACAAAAACACCATAAGGTTCCTTTCCTTTTTCATTGAAAGTAACGTTCCAATTTAACTTTTTTTTCCAATTGTATTGGTATAAAAAAAATGCGAGCAACAGCGAGGCTGCAACGCCCAAAACGATCCAAAACTGTTTGCTATTGTTCACAATTACTACTGGTTAATGGAACGGATAAATTGTTGAAATTTGCGCTGGATTCGGCTAAAAACAGATGCATCAATCGTAGATTCGCCATACCAAACCCGCTCAAAAATATTGGTTAGCTCTCTAAATTGTTGTTTAAAGTCAAGTTCATGGATTTCTCTTAAATAATCTTTATTAGTTTTATCTTTTTTCCATTTGATCCATTTTTTTTCAGACAAGGTCTGAATGGTCAATAAATAATATAGTCTGACGGCTAAACTATAATCCCGATTTCCAATTGCTTGGTGGATTAAAGCATTTAGGTCGTACTCATGGATTTGCTCTGCAATTGTATCGGTATCAATCCTTTGGTTGGGGTCAAAGGTGCGATTGTTCGTTTTTTTTATGCCCTGTACGCCCACTAAAAATCGCAATAATAAAAATGTCAAAGCAATAATGCCAACGAGCATCAAGCCTTTAAAAAAGAGAGACCAAAAAGCCTCATCTATTTTAAGAGGTGCTTCTCTTTTTTCTTCTATCCTAGCTAAGTCCTCCGCAGTAGGCTCATAATTGAGGTCTTGGGTGGCTGCTTCCCAGCTATCCCTTTCTATTTTGGCAGGTTGCAGGTCTGATTCGAGGTACTCTGACCCATTATTGGCAAACAATAATAAGGGAAATACCCAGAGAGATAAAAAAACGACATTAGACTTGTTTATATGTGCGAATCTGTATTTCATATTTCAAACTTTTATTTTCGAACAAGTCTAATTATTCAATGTCATTAAGTTAGAAAAGAAATTTTCTGATTATAACGTTTTGCAATTGATTCAAACAATCCTGTAAATTTAGTACACATGCTAAATTGCTGCGTATAACTGATCCATTCGCT
>CBDCUO010000055.1:0-124120 GCA_965222705.1 Saprospiraceae bacterium
ATGTAGGGCAATAGCCAGATTGTGCATGACCGCGCCCCCAGTGGCAATGAGGTGAACATTCATTAATTTGCGTCTAGTGATACCAAAATTTTTAACAAGGATAGCCAAAAAGCGAGAAGAAGAAAATATTTTGAGCTAAATTGTACCAATTTTAAGCTTTGGAGCGTTCTTTTAAGCAGCAACAAGCACCAAGCCCGAAAATAATCCCGGGAATTATTCAAACAAAAAATAATACAGCGATGAAATTGCTCAAAAAATTAATTCCATTGGTCATTCTGATTGCTTTTGCAGTAGCCAGCCAATCCTGCAATAAAGGTATCGGCTGCCCTTCTGATTTTTCGATGGACCAATCCAGCACCTCAGTTATTGAATAAGCCAGAAATTTCTTGAACCTTGACAACGTCCAAAAACCATTGCAGCATGTTTGCAATGGTTTTTGTAATTTTAGACTTGTTTATAATTTAATGATAATAATGAATTGGAAAACCTTACAATCAGCCGCTCAATTAAAAAAACTTATTGAACGATCAGAAACCATTCCCTGCCTTATTTTCAAGCATAGTATTCGCTGTAACATTAGTGCGATGATAAAGCATCGCTTGGAGGGAAGTTGGGATTTTAAGGACCAGGAAATGGAGGCTTATTACCTCGATTTAATTAATCATCGAAGTGTGTCTGACGAAATAGCTAAATTATTTGAGGTAGTACATGAATCTCCTCAAGTTTTGCTGATTCAGAATGGTGCTTGCACCTACCACGTTTCCCATTTGGATATTACGGTAGATACAATCAGAGAAGAATTAATGGCTGCCTAGTATAAGGATTTAGACTCATTTTAGGCTTTTGACCAAAGCCTATAGATTAGCCAATCTATTTCTACACCATTCCTAATTCTACTTTGGCACTTTAAACAAAACTAGATGCTGTTCTTTTTTCATTGAAAAAAAAGAACCAAAAATTCTAGTTAAAAACAACCGCTCCGCAGTTTTTAACAGGCAGCCGCCACCAAAACTAGGAGCTAATTACACTTAAAACAATCATTATTTCTAGAGTGCCAAAGTAGAACTAAGGATTTATTCGTTTTCTGATGGAAAACACATTGTTCGAAACACAAGACGGCTCTCATTCCCTTTTTTCTGAAAAGTATGGCGTTAGCTACCATTCCAAGTATGGGGCTATTCAGGAAACCCAGCATGTCTTTATTAATGCCGCTTTGCGCTTTAAAGCATTGCTTCAATCGGACATAGCTATTTTGGATATTGGATTTGGTACGGGGTTGAATGCCTTGATGTCCATGCAGGAAGCTGTCCGCCGCAATTTGCGTCTTAATTATACCGCCATAGAGGCTTTTCCGATCAGCCTAGAACAAGCCGAAAACTTGAATTATCTATCCCTTTTAAATGCGACAACCTATCGGGAAGCCTTTCTTACCTTACATGGCGATAATTGGGATGAACGCCTGTATATCAACGATAATTTTAGCTTTAAAAAACACCCTATTCCATTCGAGGGAATTGATTTTCAGGAGGAATTTGACATTGTTTATTTTGATGCCTTTGCACCTAATGCCCAGCCAGAATTATGGGAAGCCCCTGTCCTTTCAAAAATGTATAAAGCCTTGAAAAAAGACGGCGTATTTGTTACTTATTGTGCTAAAGGAGCTGTAAAAAGAACTTTGAAATCATTAGGTTTTGAAGTAGAAAAGCTAAAAGGCCCTCCCGGAAAAAGAGAAATGACCAGAGGGATAAAAGTAGGACCTCGAAAAATATAGCTATTTTTGTTGGCTTTATATGGCTCAAGGAGACCTACTATAATTGTAAATTAATTTTTCAACATAGAAAAGAACATGCAATCTTTGTTACAATACATTGGCAAATATGTCAATCTAACATTAGAAGAACAAAAATTGGTTGTTCAGACATTTAGGAAGAAGAGGTACCTAAAAGGTCAATTTATTGTACAAAGCGGAGATATATGCCGGTATGAGAGCTACATTTTATCTGGGAGTGTAAAGGCATTTTTTGTTGATCCTGAAGGTAATGAACATGTAGTTATGCTGGGAATTGAAGATTGGTGGGTCGGCGATCTGGCGAGTTTTAGCCAGACATCACCAGCTGATCTGGATATACAATGTCTTGAAGACACTCAAGTTGCTCAAATCACTGAACCAAATCTGGAGAATTTATTTTCTCAAATTCCTAAAATGGAACGTTTTTTCAGAATAATAATATTGCGCCATTTAATATTTACTCAAAAGCGCCTCATAGAAAACTTAAGCTTACCTGCCAAAGAACGATACTTAAAATTTTCAAAAAGATACTCTTCTCTGGAACAGCGTTTCCCACAATATCTAATCGCTTCTTACCTTGGAATGTCTAAAGAATTCCTGAGTAAAATTCGAAATGAAATGGCTTCCAAAAGTTAATATAGATTAACCTGATTTTTTAATCTACTTCATTTTATTCCTTCTTTCAAAACTAGAACTTTGTAGCGATAAATTTAATAATAGATCGTTATGAAGAAAAAATTTGAAAAGAAAGTTGTCATCATTACTGGAGCATCAAGTGGTATTGGCGCAGCCACTGCAAAATTATTTGCCAAAGAAGGTGCCATTACTGTTTTGGTAGCCAGGACAGAAAGCAAACTCCTTGAAGTTTCAACTCATATTCAGAATAATGGAGGGATTTCATTCATTATTCCAACTGATGTTTCTGCTGAAGATCAAGTCAACAGTATGGTGAAAAAAGTGTATAAGAAATTCGGCCACATTGACCTATTGTTTAATAATGCAGGAACTGCTTATGTAGGCACAGTTGAAAGTGAAAATTTTGTCTCGCATTTGAGACACATGATAAATATTGACCTTTTAGGACTTGTTTATGGTGTTAAAGCAGTATTGCCCATAATGCAAAAACAAGGTTATGGGCATATCGCAAATATGAGTTCTGTAGTAGGGTTGAAGTCGTTTGCACGGTTCACTGGATATTCCAGTGTTATGCATGCCATAACAGGATTTACAGATGGTCTAAGGCAAGAGTTGCAAAATACTAATATTAGGGTTTCAATTATACATCCAGCTCTGACCCAAACCGACTTACTGACCCAAATAGCCCCTAGTGAGATGCCTGAACCTTTTAAAGCAATGACACCTATTGACCCTTCTGTTGTTGCAAAAGCGTTGATGGAGGGTATTCTTAAGTCCAAGTCCAAAATCATTGTTCCTTTTCAGCCAAGAGTATTGCTCTTTTTAAATGCAATGTCCACCAATTTGGGAGACTGGTTCGTCAGGTTGATTTCAAATCGAGGCGTTTCAAAAGTATTAGGAATGTATAAAGGTAATCTTTATCATGACCAGCTAACTCAATAATAATTTAATAGAGAAAGAAAATGGAAGAAAAAAAATTTGATGTTCAAAGCGTCGGTATAAACAGAAGTCTCGAAGATGTTTTTGATTTTATTGCCAAGCCGGAAAATTTACCCCTGTGGACAAAAGCTTTCACAAAGGCAGATAACAAATCAGCAACGATGCTTACACCTAATGGCGAATTGCACATTCAATTGGATACTATAATATCAAAAGAATTTGGCACAATTGATTGGCTTATGAAAATGCCAGACGGTAATATTGGGAAAGCCTATTCAAGAGTTTCGGAAAATGGAAATACTACTGTTTATTCATTCGTCCTATTGGCACCGCCTGTTCCTTTGGAAGAATTAGAAGGTACACTATCTACTCAAAAATTATTGCTGGCAGCAGAGTTGGAATCCTTAAAAAAAATATTAGAAACTTAAACGATTATGAAAAAAACAATCTTTAAAACGTCAAATTCATTTGCCCCCTTAATTATTAGAGTTTTGCTGGGTATAGTGGTATTTCCGCATGGTGCCCAAAAATTATTAGGTTGGTTTGGTGGGTATGGTTTCTCGGGCACTATGGATTATTTTACAAATATCGTTGGACTTCCGTGGATTATTGGATTCCTGGTAATCTTTTTAGAATCAATAGGTGCCTTAGCACTTATTATAGGAGCGGCAACGAAGGTTTTAGCAATTGCTTTCTTATTCTTGGGATTGGGCATTGTTTTTACCTCACATATCGAGCATGGGTTTTTTATGAACTGGTTTGGAAACCAACAAGGGGAAGGATATGAATATTTTCTTCTTTGGATTGGGATGGCAATTAGCCTGGTCATTTCAGGTGCAGGAATTTATTCAATAGACCATTATCTGGCGTCTAATGATTAACAAATACATGGCATATTAGTCGTCATTTTAACTATTTCGCAATTCAACGATTGCGGTAAAACTAATTAAGGTATAAAATTGGTAGTGTTTTAAAATGTATGATAAGCTCCAAGTAGGCTTCTAATAAGACTTTGTTACTTTTCCAATTGATGAAAAGGCAATAATATCCCAGCGGATATTAGGTGTCAAAAATCTCGTCAAAATAAAGGCGACCCACCCCTTCGGGTTCGGAAATATATTTCCTCCTATCGAACAATATTTTGACACCCACCCGCCTACATAGTTAATTATACATTCTGTCACACTGCCATAAAATTTATTGCCAAATTATCCTTTTCCTCGGTTTATAGTTTTTATGAGAAAACCCTATATAAGTATCTAGACCTTGACCGGTAAAACTAATTTTTTCCTTATCTTTGGTCATCGTCTCTTTGATTTAAAAATGATAAAATAGGGTTGGCTTTTTAAAGATAGGAGACCATTTTTTAACGTGGGGGCTAATCGTTGGCAACAATATGAAGAAGCTACTCAAATATCTATTTTTAACAGGATTGGTAATAGCTGTTATTGTCACTGCAATTTCTTTTACAAATCCCAGAAACTGGTTTTATGAGAAACCAACTTTTAAAGGAGTTCCACTCGAAAAAAATTTGTCGCTAATTAATTCAACTTTTTCCAAAGCGAAATTAAATGATATAAGGAATTTTCTAAAAAGGGAATCGGGTACTACCAGTATGATGGTACTAGAAAACGGTCGTCTAGTCTTTGAATATGGCGATATTTCTGAAATAAGTATTACTGCATCTTGTCGAAAAAGTATATTGGCAATGCTCTATGGCAACTATGTCGAAAATGAACAAATTCATTTACAAGAAGCAATTGAAGAAATGGGAATAGATGAAGATGATGGCTTATTACCAATTGAGAAGCAGGCTAAAGTTTACGACATACTGACCTCACGTTCGGGAGTTTTTCATATTGCATCAAATGGCGGATACGACCTAAAAAATATAAAGGAAAGAGGCAGTGTGAAACCAGGCACCTACTTTGTGTATAATAATTGGGACTTCAATGTAGCCGGACATATTTTGGAAGCAAAAATAGGAAATACCGTTTATGAAGAACTAGAAGACCAACTGGCAATTCCCTTAGGTTTTCAAGACTGGAATATCAAAAATCAAAAAAGAAAGATAAACGAAGAAAAATCGCGCTATTCCGCCTATCATATGCACCTTTCTACAAGAGATATGGCTAAAATAGGTCAGTTGATGCTTCAAAAGGGGAATTGGAAGGATAAACAAATAATACCAGAAGATTGGGTAGAAAAGATTACTACACCCGTTACACCTATGGATACCATTAGCAAAAGAGATGAATTGCCAATAGACCATCCTATACAATTTTCTTATGGAATGATGTGGTGGGTTTTTGAAGAATTTTACAATAATCCAGATTTTCAAGATGCTTATACGGCAAGTGGATACGGAGGGCAATATATAACCGTAATCCCCAAAAGAAGGGTTGTGGTAGCGCATAAATCTAATATGGATTTGCAATCAATGCTTGGGCTTTCTAATAGGAGAAGAACGCCCAGTTGGAAATATTGGATGATACTGGAAAAACTTATGGATAGACAATGAATTTTGACGCAATCAAAGGGAAAAAGAAAACATCAAGAGGGTAGGGTATTATTTTTCTAAGCCCTTAATAAAAGATAAGGGCCATTTTTAAGCAAATTAGATCTTATTTATGGGAACAAACACTAGACTTTTGTTTATCATTTTTTTGCTTTTCTTAGGATTAGGATGCAAACAGGTGACAGAAATTGAAGGCTATGGCCAACATTATCAACAACACAATGATTATATAAGTCTGAATAAAGTGGTTGAATTAATGAAATTAGAAGTAGATACTTCCTATGTCAAAGCTATTTTAGGCGAACCAATTGATATGGGATTTGATTATAGGTATTTAATAGATTCAATAGGACCAAATGGTTGTTCTATTGGTGCCGTTTTTCACATAAATAAAGCAGGTAAGATCGACCAAAAGTGGGTTGATGAGATTTGTGAATAAACGACTTACAACGTTCAGCTAAAGATCATTGTAGAACGGACCCTTTGCAATTAAAAAATAGCCTATTTGAATAAAACAAGATCAATATGGAAGTCGAAAAAATATTAGAATTTATTAGCAGGGGCAGAACGGACTTCATCTTTCAATTATTAAAAAAACCAAATTGGGAAGCGATACTCTACAGTGGCGAAATTAAACCATTGCAATGGTTGGTTTATTATAACGATACCACTGGACTAAGAGCTGTAATTGAACGAGGTGGAAATCTCGACACTATTGACATTAATAAAGAATTGGGCAATGCTGCATTTTTTGGTCATTGGAAAGTGTGTGATTTCCTGATTAATAATGGGGCAGATATAAATACCCCCGCAGATAAAACAAAAGAAACACCCCTTCATAATGCACTTGCAAAAGCTGGACGACCTTATTATTTTTACGTCGTAAGGTTACTTATAGAAAAGGGCGCAGATGTAAATGCCAAAACTGTCCCAGGAATAGAAACAGGTGCATTTATGCGGGATGTAAGAACTAAAGGAGAAACCCCATTGCATAGAGCAGCCGCATATGCAGACGAGCAAACTATTGATTTTTTAATCAAAAATGGAGCAAAAAAGGAAGCCAAAGATGCCAATGGAAACTCTCCACTAAGCTGGGCAAGCGAGCACTTGAGACCAGGCAGCATTTTGTCAATGCTTGCCTATGGCGAACATTATATCGGAGAAGGACATAAAAGTAAAAACAAAAGTGACCACGGACAAGGTTGGGGAAATGCAATGGATTGGAATTTAGTCGGCGAGTATTTGCCAGAATAGCGGAGTGAGGCATGGCGAAAATGGAGAATAAACAGAACAACTAAGCACGACAAGGTGTTTTTATATTCTAAACAAATGAACAATTTTTAGTATTTGACCAACTAAGAATTAGTGATTATCGGACGACTGGTCTGCTAAAAAAATGAAAATCAAGAACAATTATCTATAATAAACTGGAGCTAGTAATTTATATGTTCCAGATTTGTTCTAAATTGACCATATATTGATTATTAAGCAAAAGAATGCATAATTGATTGATAATCAGAATATTGAATCTCAACGGGGTGGCTTACTGAACAGCCTGAGATCATACCCATTGAACCTGCCCGGGTAATGCCAGGTAGGGAAGGTGTTTTTAGAAATAGAAAAATTAGTAATTGAACTGCTGGTATTTAATTGCTCAAAACATTGATTATCAATGATTTGTGTAATAAACAAATTACTGGAAAAGTGCCATTGCCCATTTTATGTTTCTTTGAAAAACCTGCTCAACCCCTGGGCGGGAGCAATGTGAATTTTTAAAAAATAAGGATGAAAAAATTATTGTTGAGTTTAATTCTGCTTTGGGCAGCTAACCAACTTTATGGGCAAGCTCAAATTAGCGGAAAAATTACCAATACAAATAAGATGCCTCTGACTGGAGCTTCTGTATTTTTATTAGAAACAAAGCAAGGTACAGCGACTGACCAAGAAGGAAATTATGTAATTAAAAACGTAAGCCACGGAGCCTATACCCTTCTGGTTACTTATGTGGGGTACGAAACAGTTAACCAACCGATTTTAATTTCTGAAGGTTCATCTTCTCCAACTATTTCTATTCAATTAAAAGAAAAGCCCATTGCTTTTGACGAAATTACGGTCAAAGCGACCCGCGCAAGAGAAAAACTGCCAATCACCTTCACAAACCTGGAAAAAGAAGCAATAGAACAAAATAACCTAGGGCAGGATGTTCCCTATCTTTTGCGATGGACCCCCTCTGCAGTGGTTACTTCGGATGCGGGTACAGGCATTGGCTATACGGGCATTCGAATTAGAGGATCGGATCCCTCCAGAATCAACGTAACCATTAATGGAATTCCCTTGAATGATGCGGAATCACAAGGTGTCTTTTGGGTAGATTTACCCGACTTTGCCAGCTCGACCGACAATATTCAAATTCAACGAGGAGTAGGCACTTCCACAAATGGCCCTGCAGCTTTTGGGGCGACGATTAATTTAAATACGTCTGTGCTTCACAAGAAAGCTTATGGTCGGATAGCCGCATCTGTTGGTTCTTTTAATACTCGAAAAGGAAATTTTTCCTTCGGATCAGGTTTGATCGGTAATAAATTCACGTTGGACGGGCGGATCTCCAGCATTGATTCCGAGGGATATATTGATCGGGCTTCTGTGGACTTAGAGTCCTACTATTTATCGGCTGCTTATGTCGGACGGACCCATTCTCTTCGTTTTAATGTATTTAGCGGCCACGAAATAACTTACCAGGCCTGGAACGGCGTTCCTGCGCAATTTGTTGATGGTGAAAGACTTAGGACTTATAATTCTGCTGGAATGGAGAAATCTGGAACACCTCATGATAACGAAGTAGATGATTACACACAGACCCATTATCAGCTTTTGTATAATCATCAATTCAATCCAAACTGGGCCATAAGCCTTACGGGCAATTATACCAAAGGGCAGGGTTTTTTCGAACTCTATCAAGGAGCCGCTTCTTTTGAAAAATATCAACTGGAACCATTGGAAATTGCGGGTGAAACGATTAGCAATTCCGATTTAATTGAGAGAAGATGGCTGGATAATGATTTTTATTTTAGCTCAATTGCTGCCAATTATTCCAGTAATGACCAGCGATTAAATTTAAATCTTGGAACCGCCTTTAGTACCTATAAAGGCGATCATTTTGGGGAGGTGATCTGGGCGCGCTTTGCCAGCCAAAGTGAAAGCAAGCACCGCTATTACGAGAATGATGCTACTAAAAAGGATTTTAATTTTTTTGGAAAAGCCAGCTATCAATTGGTAGCAAACTGGACGGGGTTTTTAGATTTGCAATATCGAAGGGTTCAGTATGAATTTTTAGGTTTTGATAATAATGCTACTAATGTCGGCCAAATAGCTTCCTTTAATTTTTTTAATCCAAAGTTGGGATTGACTTACCAAATGGGTCGTAAGACAACCCTTTATGCTTATTTTGGAGTAGGCAATAAAGAACCTAATCGCAGCGACTTTACAGATACCTCCCCCAGTTCCAGGCCTCTACCTGAGACCTTGTACGATGCGGAAATTGGTTATAAAAGACAATGGAACAAAGTCGCTCTGGAAGCCAATGCTTATTACATGGATTATAAAAACCAATTGGTGCTTACAGGGCGGCTTAACGATGTCGGCGAATATACTAGAGTCAATGTGCCGGACAGTTATCGCTTGGGGTTAGAGTTGGTCGGAGGTTATCAACTGACCAAAAATGTAGATTTAAAAGGATCGGTAACTCTAAGCGATAATCGCATAAAATCCTTTACGGAATTTATTGACAACTGGGACACTTGGGAACAAGAAACAATAGCGCATCAAAATACCCAAATCGCTTTTTCCCCTCGCACCATTCTTAATGCCGAATTAAGTTATGAATTTTTTCCGGAGAAGGAGCAGCAAAAGCTAAACCTCTCCTTATTAAGCAAATATGTAGGCGAGCAGGGCATTGATAATACTTCCAATCCTAATACTACTTTAGCAGCCTATCATTTCAGCGACTTTCGCATTGGCTACACAATCCAGACCAATTTTTTTAAAGAATTGGGTTTCACTTTTTTAATTCGGAATATTTTTAATGCCCAATTTTCTACCAATGCCTGGACTTATCGCTATATTTCCAATAATTACGATGGTCGGCCAGACGACCCACATACTCGATTAGAAGAAGGGAACACTTATAATTTGACGGGGTTTTACCCGCAGGCGGGCAGAAATTATTTACTGGGGGTCAGCGTGAAGTTGTGATAAATATTACTTGGCATTATTATGTTTGCTAATATGACTATCTAAAGCCCCCTTAAAGAATTGAAAATAACATAATCAAGTCTATCATGGCAATAAAAAAAGGCTTATTTTTGTTAGACAATAATATTCTTAATCAAAAGAAGGCTAATTGAAAAAGGGTGTTAAGATAATTCGATTTAAGCGTCAATCCTCTTTGGGTCTAAAGAGGAAGCTATCTCCTTATGCTATTTACTTTTTAGTTTTTGGTATCTACTGTTTTTTTTCGCTTCCGTTTTTAGTATCCAAGATTTCTCCTGACCAAATCTTTCGAAAATATCAAACAATTATTGTATTGGGGGGAGGGTCCAATGAAGACTGTATCATCAATAAAAACACGCAGACCCGAATGGACAAAGCTATTGAGCTATATAAAGCGAAAAAAGCACCAAAAATAATTTTGAGCGGGGGATTTACTACTAAAAACTGTTCAGAAGCTGGAATTATGAAGGCTTATGCGCTAGAACAAGGTATTCCAGCCAAGAGTTTAATCCTTGAAGAAAAGTCATTAAACACTTATCAAAATGCCTATTATTCGGTTGCTTTAATGAAGCAGCATAAAATGTCTAAGGCAATTATTGTCACTTCTGATTTTCACGTCCGGCGGGCGAATGCTATCTTTAGCAAATATAATATTTTTCATCGAATGGAAGCCGCTCCAAATGCAGCTACTGGTATTGAACTGGCATTTTATCTTTTTAAGGAGCAAATTATTCTCTGCTTCCATGCTATTTTTGGCTTTCCAAAAGATTTTGGACTAGGATTGAAAAAGCCAAAGACGGCCAATGTTGTTAAACCAATTGTGGCTTCTTAGATTGCGCCTTCCCTTTTGTCCTCTTATTTTTTGAAAACAATCGGACAGTTATCACTCTATTTGCCTAGTAGTGCTTTTTTTTATCTTAATTTTAGGGTATGAAAGAACTATTGATACTATATAGCTTTTTTATACCAGCTTTATTATTCTGTCAGGTAGAAGAGGCTACATTATTGAGCAACTGGCAAGACACTTCTATCATAGGCTCTACCAATCACACCAATGTTTATAATGAAATTTGGGGCTATGCGATCAAGGAGCATGAATACGCAATCATTGGAACGACTGCCGGCACGCATTTTATTGACATAAGCAATCCCAATACGCCTTTTGAAGCGCATTTTGTTCCAGGAGCAGACCAGGGCGGTGAGATCGTACATCGGGATTATCACGACTACAAAGGTTACCTTTATGCCGTAGCAGGAGAAGGGCAAAGTACCCTACAAATTATAGATATGCAATCCTTACCAGAAAAGGTAACGGTTGTTTATAATTCTGCTCAATCTATACGGGTTTCGCATAATATTTTTATAGATACCGCAGCATCAAAGCTATATGCCTTGGCCACCAATAGTCTCCAGTTGGGCTATGCCGCTATGCGGACCTTTGATTTAAGCAATCCCGTATTGCCCGTGCATATTAGCGATTTCAACGAATTTGGGGGCATTCGACCGAGTCATGTGCACGATGCTTTTGTTAAAGACAACATTGCTTTTTTGAATTTGGGCAACGACGGTTTAGCGGTCGTGGATTTTTCCGACCCCAGGAACCCGAAGACATTAAGTACATTGACCAGTTATCCAGATAGAGGCTATAACCATTCTGGTTGGTTATCTAGCCAAGGCTATTATTATATGGCAGATGAAAATCATGGGCTGGACTTGAAAATATTGGATGTGAATGATTTATGCGAACTAGAAGTAGTAGGAACTTTTAATGCGAATGTGGACAATCTGATGAGTATTACCCATAATCAAGTCGTTGCTTGTGACTATTTATATGTTGCCTATTACTATGACGGACTGAGGGTTTATGATATTACGGATCCCATTTCTCCCAAACTGGTTCGTTTTTTTGATACCTATCCGTTGCCGGATGGTGGACAATATAGAGGAGCCTGGGGAGTTTATCCTTTTTTGCCTTCGGGCAATATTTTATTATCAGACATGCAAAGCGGCTTGTTTGTATTTGAAGGTATGGGGGACAATTGTATTGGACAAAGCAGAGAGGACAACAGCCTTCAAAGCTGTACCACAACGCCTACAAATGATTTTTTTCTACCTAATCAAATAGCCCTTTCTCCAAATCCGGCTATCGATCAATTATTACTAACTCTAAACCTTTCAAAAACTGCTTTTCGGCTACATTTTTCTTTAGTTGACATAAACGGGAAAGTGGTACAACATCGTTTTTTTCCTAATATCCCTGCCGGTAAAAATGATTTTTTGATAGCATTAAATGAAAACTTACCTCAAGGCCTTTACTTTTTTTCTTTGCAAAATGAGAAATTTCAACTGACGGAAAAGTTGCTTATAGAGAAAAGGGATTAATTTTGCTGGATGAATAAAAAAAGGACCGCTATTTTTATTACTTCACTTCTTTTATTTTCTATTGAACTCGCCGCCCAGTATCCGGATAGTCGCACTAGAAACAACCGGAACAATCCGGCAAACACACCACAACGACAAAAAGTCCCTTCCAGAGATACACTTAGTAAAAAAGTGTATTATTTCTATGCTGATAACGCAGAAGAAAAATTTTTATTTGAGGATAGCAGCCTGATTAATTTCCATATATACGACCCCGTCCGGCAAGCCAATTATGAATATAGTCATTTGGGGAATTTAGGCTCGGCCCACCGCCCACTGGTTTATCAGCAGCGATTTCATAAAGGATTTGATATGGGATTTCACAACTATGATTTGTACTGGATTCGGGCGGCGGATATCAAGTATTACGAGCTGGAAAAAGCCTATTCCGATATTTACTTTACGCAGGGAACTGGCCAGGATGAAATAAGTTTTAAAGCCAAGTTTAGCAAAAATTTTGCAGACAGAATTAACTTTGGACTGGATTATCAGAATATTAATAATGAAGGACAATACATCAATCAGATATCGAGAACCAATGCACTTTCCTTTAATAGTTGGTATCGGTCAAGTAATCATAAGTATCGAGCTTATTTGAGCTTTACGATGAATACGATTGAACAGAAAGAGAATGGGGGCGGGCTGATCACGGATTCCAATTTTACCAAGGACTTAATTCCAATTGGCCGACCAGTAAATACGGAGAAGGGGGAATCTCGCTATTTTCAAAGGGACATTAATTTTTCTCATTATTATAAATTTCGGCGAACGGGCAAAGATACGCTGAATCCACAACCGAAGCCTAGCAGGCAATACACCCTCAAACACGAATTGATTTTACGTCGAAACACCTATAAATATTTTGATGACCAAAAAGACAGAGATGGCAGCTATTATGGACCCTTTTTGACAGATAGCCGAGGAATTAGAAACTATATAGAAACCAATCAATTCGAAAATTCTCTTAGCATTCGAACCTTTCGCCTGGATAGAAACAGAAGAGCTAAAACTAATGAAGCCGATCAAAAATTAGTAAGTAACAATACATTTCAAAAAGACCTCGTAGAGCTGGGCCTCACTCACACCTTTACAGATATTTATCAAGAGCCAATAGATTCTACAGTCAATACGGTTTTTTTATTTGGGAAGATCCAATTTACGCCATCAGAGCAGTTACAACTAAAAACTTACGCACATTTGGGGGTATTAGGGCAGACAGGGGATTATTATGTAAAAGGAGATTTGCTACTTGGCTTAAAAAGAATTGGCGAAATAAACCTGAAGCTAATCACGCAAAGCTATACGCCAAACCTGCTGTCCAGCCGTTTTTATGTAACACAAAGACCAATTTGGAATAATAACTTTAAAAAAGTTTTTGAAACTAGTTTGTCCGCCAGCTACTACTTGCCTTTATTGAAGCTGGACATTATTGGAAACTATCACCTGCTGAACAATTTTATTTACTACGATACGAATGCCTTTCCGCAACAAGCTTCTTCGGCTTTAAATATGATCCAGTTAATTTTGAAAAATCGCTTATCATTAGGTAAATTTCATTTACAAAATATGCTTTATTTTCAGATTGCAGATGAGCATACTAAAGCCGTGTTTCGTTTCCCTGAACTTTATTCTGTTCATCGGCTGTATTATACTGCTAGGATTTTTAAGAAAGCAGTAGATGCCCAATTAGGCACAGATGTGCGCTTAAACACTCCTTATTATGCCGACAATTTTCAGCCGGTGACGGCTCAGTTTTTTTTGCAGAATCAACAAAAAGTAGCTTTTCATCCAGTCATAGATGTTTTTCTAAACTTTAGAATCCAACAGTTTCGCTTTTTCTTTGTACTGGAAAATGTTTATGATTATATTTCGCCCGATATTAGCTATATGAATTATACCTACCCGAGATTTGATTCGCAATTTCGTTTTGGATTTCGATGGTTATTTTTGGACTAACATTTTCTTTTGCCACCCTGCAGTTGGATCGTTTTGGTACAAAAACAACTGGAAAATTGAGCTATGAATTACCTTGCCCACTTATTTCTTTCTTGCCAGGATGATGATTTATTGGTAGGAAACTTTATCGCTGATTCTATTAAAAATAAAGAAGTGTCCATTTATTCGCCGACTATTCAGCAAGGTATTTTTTTGCATCGTCAAATTGATTCTTTTACAGACCGCCATCCCATTGTTAAGCAAGCTACTCGGCGACTTTATATACATCATAGTAAGTATGCTCCGGTAGTCATAGATGTTTTTTATGACCATTTGCTCGCTAATAATTGGGCGAACTATGCCGAAGAGCCTCTGGATAGTTTTGCTGCCAGAATGTATCAATTATTAAGGGGTAGGATAGCGGAATTGCCACCCAAATTACAACAAAATGTCCCTGTGATGATCCAACACAATTGGCTGATGCATTATGGGTCGGAAAAGGGCTTACAATATACCTTTGAGCGAATGGACCAAAGAACCCGATTTCAATCCAATTTTAAAAATGCAGTGAGCCATTTAAAACAAGATTATGGGCTCTATAATGAAGAATTTAATGCTTTTTTTCCCGAAGTGATTCATATGGTCAATGATTTTTGCGCTTGCTAGCATAGTTCGTTCAATAGATGGGACCTCCATCAAGCCTTATTTAGTCGGGTACGGAAAGTCATTTTTTTAATCAAAAAGATTTATGAATTCACCGAAAAACGATCCACCGTCTGAGCGTTCATTCCCGCTTAATGATAAGAGGATTATTAATGGCTGGGCATTTTTTGACTGGGCGAATTCTGCCTTTTCTTTGGTGATTACAACAGCCATTTTTCCAGCCTATTTTACAGGGATCACGGATGAAGTCATTGATTTATTGGGTTTAAAAATGTCTAATACTTCTCTTTATGCTTATGCTACTTCTTTTTCCTATTTACTGATTGCCCTACTTTCGCCAATCCTTTCAGGTATCGCAGATTATAGCGGGAAGCGGAAATTTTTTCTCCGCTTTTTTACAACTTTAGGCTCATTGGCTTGTTTGTCACTCTTCTTTTTTGATAGCATGGATCACTTGTTGGTAGGGGTGATGGGATACATTTTATCTATGCTGGGTTTTGCAGGAGGGCTGGTTTTTTATAATTCCTATTTGCCAGACATAGTGACAGAAGACCAATACGACCGCGTGAGTGCCAAAGGTTTTACTTATGGCTACATTGGCAGCGTAATTTTGTTGATTTTTAATCTTTTGCTGATTCAGTTTCCCACTTTTTTTGGACTGCCTGCGGAAGGGACCCTGGCTATCAGGATTACCTTTGTTACGGTTGGGTTTTGGTGGTTGGGCTTTGCTCAGATTTCTTTTAATCGGTTGCCGGATGATGATAGACAAAAACCACAAGAAAATCTAATCCTTAAAGGCTTTGAAGAACTGAGAAAAGTCTGGCAAAAGATTAAACAACGGGCAAGTATGAAGGTCTTTTTAATCGCCTACTTTTTTTACATTGCTGGTACCTTGACAATCATTTACCTGGCTGGAGTATTTGCGGTTGGCGAGTTAAAATTTGAACAAACCGAGTTGATTATTACTGTGTTATTATTGCAAATTTTGGCTATTGGAGGGGCCTATTTATTTGCGATCATTTCCGATGTAAAAGGCAATAAATTTTCTCTGATCGCTATGTTATTAATCTGGATTGGAATTTGTGTGGCGGGTTATTTTGTACGGGAGAAGATACAATTTTATACGCTTGCAGCTACGGTAGGTTTGGTAATGGGGGGCATTCAATCGCTTTCTCGCTCGACTTATTCCAAGTTAATTCCACCAAAAGCGGAAGACCTCACCTCCTATTTTAGTTTTATGGATGTTTTGGAAAAGGTAGCCATTGTGTCAGGTACTTTTATTTTTGGCTATGTGGAATATTTAACAGGAGGAATGCGAAACAGCCTACTCTTTCTTTCTCTATTTTTTATTATCGGTTTATTACTTTTGACAAAGGTAAAAATAGAAAAGCGAAAGACGTTGAAGTAACCCTACCGAACGAGATAATTCATCTTTCCGTTTGTTGTGCCAAAATCGCTGGTGATTTGATAAAAATAAACTCCAGATGCTCCAAACCTTCCCTCAATTTCAAAGGCATTATTTCCTTCGTCAAATTGCTGATTCTTTTGCAAAATGATGATCCCCTTATTGTCGAAGACCAATAATTGAACTTGACTCCTTTCCGGCAATTTAAAAGGAAGAGTAGTGCGTGCATTAAAAGGGTTGGGAAAATTATTAAATGATTGAAAATCAACCATTTGTAATGAGTTTTTCCAATTTATTTGGAAAGGAAGCACTTCATTTCTTTCATAAACTTCTGCAGCTAAACCTCTTTTACTCAACTGGACTGCCTGGTTTAATTGACCATTGTGGAGTGCTCGAAAAACAAATTTTAAGGGAACTATTCCTTTTTCTAAGTTTATTTCGAAGGGTGTCGTCCAGCTAATATGGATGACTCCATTTGTATGATGAAAATGTAAATCTAGTCCGCTTTCTATTTCCACAAATTCGACAATACTAGGGTCGTATTGAAGGGAAAATTGCAACCCTGATAAAGTGAGCTTTTTATTGACTTGAAATTCGGCATTTATGTTATCTCCTTTTTCAAAAAATCTATTTTCAATTGTAAAAGTAGTTGCTGATTCTTTTTGAATAGCTCTTGGAGCTGCGCTCATTAGGCTGGTAGCAGAATTGTCTAAATCACCAATTTTTATTGCAATAAAGCTATTATTTAGATGAGGACTACTCACGGGATTGAGCAGATAGCTGCTGGGGATTTCATCGGCAAAAGGGTTTGTTGGGTTCGTAAACTCAAAACCTGCATTAACAAAACGCCAGGACTGATTATTGGGAAATTCTTCTCTAATAGCTAACAAAACTTGTCGCAACAATACCATGTCAAAGGCAGAAATATTCCCCGAATTATTTAGATCGCTGGCGATCAATTTATAGGGCGATTCTATTGGGAGAATGCCCAAGATATGCCGCTGGAGGACGATTAAATCTCTAGTAGTAATCCCATTTCTGATATCATCGTTTTTAGTGGGCTTGACCTCGTAAGCTATTGGATCGAAGTCTTCAAAAAGAAAGAATCCCCTTTCATCGCTTCCTTTGAAGTAATTGACATTATTTCCCGTTAGTCCGATCGTTACATTTTCTACCGGTTCTCCGGCTTCCGTTCTTATTTTACCTCCAATTACTTCCAGGCTAGTTCGACCAACCGTATTGCAGATATTCATCGTATCATAGACCCAAACAAATTCATTACAAGAAAAGGGGACTCCAGCAGCACTATGACCGGAAAGATGGACCGCTCTAATCCCCAAATCGATACATACGAACTGATCCTGGCTGATGGCCAAGTCAGTATATTGTTCACTTTCTTCCGGATGCACAAAGAAGTCGGCAGGTTCTAGTAGGTCAAAATTTGGAAGTGCGGGATGGGTTACTTGGATAGACAAGCTCTTTGTGAGCGGGCATTGAGCGATTAATTGATAAGTATTTAGGAGTAGCAATATAAACGCTAGTCCCCAAAATTTATGGGATATAATATGCATCGGTTTAAAGGATATATTAGGTCTATGCCCTAATGAAAAAAATCAGCGTTTTACAAATATACTTATATAATGGGAGAGATGTTGCCAATATATAAGCATTTATCAAAATATGAGATGCAAATTTGTTGCCAAATTATTTGTTTTGTCAAGTGGTAGCAGATTTACCGGTCGAAATCAAATTGGCAAATGTTAATTTTTGCACCCTAGAAAATGGGAACTTGCTTGCAGACGTTTTCAAATAATAGCAGTAGATTATTAATAAGCACATTTAAGTTTTTGTAAAATATTTTTTGATTACTTTTTTGATTGAATAGAGTCCGGGCATTTTGTCCCGGACTTTTATTAAGTGGACGTCGTCCGCACACTCCTTTCCTCGACTCCCATTCAATTCCGATTGGTACAATTCAAAGAACCTTGCTTTCGCGGCACTAGAGAGGATGACCTGAGTTTCAATTCCGATTGGTACGATTCAAAGTATCTATCCCCTTATCAGGCAGTTCGGTTGTCACTAGTTTCAATTCCGATTGGTACAATTCAAAGACAATCCAATCACCGTGGCGGGCAGCTTGGCAGAGGCTTTCAATTCCGATTGGTACGATTCAAAGTATCTATCCCCTTATCAGGCAGTTCGGTTGTCACTAGTTTCAATTCCGATTGGTACAATTCAAAGACAATCCAATCACCGTGGCGGGCAGCTTGGCAGAGGCTTTCAATTCCGATTGGTACAATTCAAAGAAGCAGAAGCAGGCGATCCGACAGAGGAGCATTTTTCTTTCAATTCCGATTGGTACAATTCAAAGAAGAAGCGAAAAGAAAAGAAAGAGAACGAATTGAACATTTCAATTCCGATTGGTACAATTCAAAGTAGAAGTTTTTTTTCAAAAAGCCTGGAATAGCTCATTTCAATTCCGATTGGTACAATTCAAAGCGATTTAAAAATTTAAGAACTTATTTCTTTATGAGATTTCAATTCCGATTGGTACAATTCAAAGCCTGTTTAAGCGGCTCATCGGGGGGTTTGGAACACTATTTCAATTCCGATTGGTACAATTCAAAGAGTAATATCAATCCCGTGCGTAGCGTCATCATAGATATTTCAATTCCGATTGGTACAATTCAAAGGGAGGTGCTTTTAGGGGAAACGCTAGGAAAAAAAAGATTTCAATTCCGATTGGTACAATTCAAAGGGAGGTGCTTTTAGGGGAAACGCTAGGAAAAAAAAGATTTCAATTCCGATTGGTACAATTCAAAGCTATGAACAGTCTATCGAAGCTATCAATTTCTCTGTATTTCAATTCCGATTGGTACAATTCAAAGAAGGTTCAATGCCTCCAATGAGTTGACGCACGTTTTATTTCAATTCCGATTGGTACAATTCAAAGCCTGAAATTTGTAAAGCATATTGGCAAGAAATCAAGATTTCAATTCCGATTGGTACAATTCAAAGCAAAATTACTTGTGAGGCTGAAAATGGTAAATTGATATTTCAATTCCGATTGGTACAATTCAAAGTTTTTTGAGTCAATATAATCTTAAACGTATCTCTTAATTTCAATTCCGATTGGTACAATTCAAAGCAAAATTACTTGTGAGGCTGAAAATGGTAAATTGATATTTCAATTCCGATTGGTACAATTCAAAGTTTTTTGAGTCAATATAATCTTAAACGTATCTCTTAATTTCAATTCCGATTGGTACAATTCAAAGCTGTCAAATACGAAAAACCTGGCTGTGTTGCAGCAAATTTCAATTCCGATTGGTACAATTCAAAGCTGGATCATCTTATTGGAGGGCGTATAACTTTTCAAATTTCAATTCCGATTGGTACAATTCAAAGAAGCACGAGCCATTTTTTAACTAAATACACAAATAAATTTCAATTCCGATTGGTACAATTCAAAGAAAGTTATTGTATAGTTCTTTTACGGCCTTTGTGACATTTCAATTCCGATTGGTACAATTCAAAGCCCTACCACAAATATATATACTAAATTGATAATCAACAAAATAATTTGAGTGCATACAATAAAAATTGCTCCTCAATGTCGTCAATGGCAAATAGTGCAACCTTATACGAACTTCGACGACCTTTCTAATCAATTCATTTTCAATAAATTATGCAATATGTCAAAGAGCATTTACTTTAGTTACGGGCTATTTTTAACTTAACGACAACTACAAAAATTGGCTAATACTAGATTTTTCAATGCCAATAATTTGCTTATCTAACCAGTTTTTATGACGGTTTTTAAAAATAATAAAACTATCTTCCTCCTTCATTATTTCCTCCGCTTTGATGACTAATTCCTTCAATTTTACCTCCGTTAGTTCTCCTTCAAATACGGAGTTTTGAATCCAATTGAGGTACTGACGGCAAAGTTTTAACATCTTTCCACAGCGTTTTGAATCTACATCGTAAACGGCAATTATGTACATATAAAAATGGATAATGGGCGTTAAGAAAAATCACCACCAGGTTTTAAAAGATTTATATTCCGATTCCATTCCCAATAAATGCTTGGCAATTTTATAACATTCCAGTCGAACCAAATGCCGATAGCTTACTTTCCTGTTTAGATTGCGATGTTCAATACTTTGTTGCAAGCGTTCTTCCCAAGCTTTGACAAATACCTTTCTGCCTGTGTTTGCCAAAAAACAAGCGTTATCAATAAAATCAAAGTGTTGTGGACGCAATTCTTTCCGATTACAGAGTCGGAAAATTAATCTATCTACTAAAATGGGTTTAAATATCTCCGCCACATCCAGAGCTAAGCTATATCGCCTTACGCCCGGTTCGTGTAAATAGCTAATAGTTGGATTGAGCTGAGAATTATAAATGGCATCCAGACAAAGCGTATAACACATGGAATTGCCAAAACTGACTAGGGCATTCAACTCATTTTTGGGCGGACGTTTGCGCCGGCCTTCCCAGGCATAGCCCTCTACAATTTCTTCAAAAGCTGTATAATACACCTGCCGACAATTGCCTTCTAGGCCCATTAATTCCTGAATGGTTCGAGCAATTGGCAGGCTTTCCCTCAATTGCACTATTTGATCAATTTGAGCTTGTATATTTTTACCTCGATTGACGTAATACCGCAGATTTTTAAGCATATTAAAAGAAGCACCGTCCACTAGGGCAGTTGCTATCCTTTGTCGATGTTTTTTAGAGCGATAAGCATCCGTTTGGGCAACCAGCATTTTGCCAGCTAGTAAGTATTCTCTTGGACTAAAAGACCCAGTATAATGTTTGTAATAATCAAAAAAATGAACGGGAATATGTTTTCGTCCTAAAAAATTATACATGGCACTGTTCGCATCCACGCTGCCAAACATATACAAAGCACTCACACCCGAAATCGGCAAATAGCGTGGCTTTTGCTCCTGACCGTCCTCTGCTACTGGTTGGAACTTTAGCGTATGATCCTTGCGACTCATGCGTCCGGGATTGAACAAATAGTAAGCTTTTTTCATGGGATAGATTTATACATAACAAAAATCTTGAAAACTACAAGACCGACAATAAGGCTTCTTCACTAATTCTGGGCAGTTTGGCAAGTTGGTAATGCGCGCTACTTCTGCCTCCCAGTTTTTTACTTCTCTCCGGCTGGTATCATCTAAGGTCACTTCTCTGGTTTTTCGCTGCTTTGGGTATTCTATTAAACCTTTTGCTCGTTGAATGCCTCTTTGTTCTAGTAAATATAAATAGTATTTGACCTGTGCTACATGTGCACGTTCCAATTTTGGACTTTTCTTCACCTCTCGAATCGTATTGGTTTTCGAGTCAAAATGGTCTATTTTGGAATTGCCTACGCTTAACTCCTTCCACTTATTAGCGCGCCGCTGATAGGTCGTTTCGCTAATGAGTTTGCCCTCTTCTACATAGGCATTATTAGTAGCATTTTCCATTTGAATCCCATTGACGTGCAGCCATAGTTTGCGGTGGCAAAGGTGGTAATAGGCGATTTGAGTGCCGGAGGTCATGGCGTGTTATTTTTTAAAAAATGGTTCTTCGACAAAAATTGTATTATGGAGGAATAAAGCCATTTAAAATGCTCGTCCTTTTAAATGGCTTTATTCCTCACAATTTGTCAAAGAAGGAAAAAATCTATCTTCCTGCCATTTGATAAGGTTGTTGATAATATAATTGCTGATGCGAATAAATGATTTCTCATTACGAATAATGTGGTCATGAAATCGAGATTGCCATTGGAAATTTAATTTAGGCATTAGACATTTGGGGAAATTTGGTATTTTTTGAGGTGGAATGGGGTTGTCGTTTGGTGTATTTTGCCGCAGCATTATGGGGGTTTGGACTTATTGAAGGGTTAAATTAATCCAACAGAATTTTGAATATTTACTCCTTCTTCAAAAGAGTAATAATCAGCAGCAATTTCAAAAAGACCAAAGTATTCTTCTGAACAGACTTCCGGTCTGTAATCACTTTTCCTGATTCTAACTTGAACAATATTATTTGACATTTTTCGGAGATGTTCTTCGAGTTTCAATTTGGCTGGAGAGATTTTCGACCAATCCTTTTTTGGTTCAGCTATTAAAGCGTTGAGTTTTTCTTGAAAAGAAAGAAGTTTTGAAAAACTATCATCATTTTTATTTTCTGCAACATAATATCTTACCTGTTCTCCAAAATCTTCCTCATCAATCAAGCGAAAACTTCCTATTTTTTGATACATGCAATCGCTGATGTCCTTCATGAAATCTAATTTCAGGTCATATTTTTTTTGAGAATGCATTGCGAAATTCAAATCATCTAAAATTCGATTAAAGAATGTTTTTTGGACAGAGAGTAATTCATTTTCGGAGTAGGATTCCTTTTTCCAAGCATCCTTGGTGAATTGCAAAATATCTTTGTCTTTTCCTCTTCCATAAATCAATTCAGATCGAATTTTCTTTCGATTTCGCAGCTTAAATAAATTCACTTTCCCAAAATCCAATTTCCCATTTCGATTACATCTTCCGGCTGATTGAACAATACTTGAAACAGGTGCAAAGTCTCGATACAAAATCGGAAAATCAATATCAACTCCCGCTTCAATTAATTGTGTAGAAATTGCAATTATTCTTTGCCCTTTATCTAATCGGTCTTTTATGATTTTGATTTTCTTCTTTCGATCATTCGGAGTGAGATGAGTATTTAGCAAAAGGACTTTTTCACTTGAAAGAGACTCTTTGATTTTTTTATAAAAATCCTTGCTGTCATCAATCGTATTTAAAATCACTAAAACGGATTCATTTTCGTCTAAAACTGCTTTGGTAAGCGTTTCAATTGTATATTCATCTTCTAAGAATTGAACCTTGTAACGATTAAAAATCTCATCTGCGTAATATTTTTCAAAATCCAAAAGTGGAGCAGGTTTCCGATAATCAGGAAAAAATGTTCTTGCAAGCGTAGCAGTATTTTGAGGTTTTGAAGGCAAATTGAAATTTGGTTGCGTTGCTGTTGAAATGACTGCGTAGTTATCAAATTTTTGGCAAAATTTGTCCAAGTAAGCGATGAAAAAAGTATAAAGCCTTGGCGGTAATGATTGGATTTCATCCAATAAGAAAATACATTTTGAAAAATTGGGCAATTTCAAAAGTGTTGCATTTCGATTACTCAAAAGCGTTTCAAAAAATCGGACAAACGTTGTGATGATTAACGGATAAGCAAAGACCGATTCTTGAAAAGTGAGTGAGCCTAACTCTTTGACAATTTCTTTGCTTGGGTTATCATCAAGTTGCTTTTGGATTTTTTCAAACCGAGGATTTTCGGATTTTGAATCAATTCTTTGAATGTACTCTTGATACTTTTTCTCATTGAAAATTTTAAAAACTTCTGCTTCGACTTGTTCTGTAATCGAAAGAAAAGGAAGCGCGTAAATCATCCTAAAATCTCCTTTTTCTTCAATTATTTTTGAAGCAAGCGACATTAGCATCAATGTTTTTCCTGAACCGGTTGGACTTGTCAATTCAAAAACTCGTTTGCCTTCTTTTAATTGAGTTTCGATATTAGAAACTGCTTCTTTTCGAATAGCCGTTCTCAATTCATTGAGTTTTTTTAATCTGCCGGAGCTTGGTTTTTTCTCTAAATCTATTAAATATTTTTCTAACTGTTCTTGATAGATTTCTGAAAACTCTTTGACATCTTTTTTACTCTTTTCTATGGTAGGGAAATCGGCTGCATCTGATTTATCTGCATAAATCAGAGATGAAAAAGCAAATTGATTTTTGAGGAAAAAATCTAATGATTGATTTGAAATTTCAGTTTTAAAAATCAATCCCTCCAAAAAAGCCTTTTGCACTTTCGGGTTTAATAGATTTTTGCTGAATGGTTTGATCTCCAAACTGATTTTTGACATGTAGTGCTCTGCAAACTCCTCGATTGGCAACATTGAAAAATTTTCTTCTAAAAATTTAAAGAGATTTTTGCATTCCTCCGGGTTTAGAATCGTATTGTTCGCGTCATCTTTTTCAGGTATAAAATCCAATAAATGCCCGTGGTGCTTTGCGATAATTACAGTAAGAGCAATTAATCTGTTATGGTCTAATTTTTCTAAACCCAGCCAATCAGCTAACTTATTTCTGTTATGTCTTTCAGCGAAAGCGCAGAAAAAAGCAAAAGCAGAAAAGTAGGCATGATTACCGTAACTCCCCGTTTGAGGTTTTTTGAACAACTTGTTCTGAAAGTTTGGGTTGATTTTACCCAAATCATGAAAAATTGCGGTGATTTCTGTCCATTTTTCTACACTGAAATTTTCCGTCAATTTTTTAGTGTTGGAAATTACTCCGTCAACATGCACAAATAACTTTTTGTGAGGATGTGAACTCAGATCATTTACATCAACCAGCATTGTTCGGTTTGATTGCTTTCGCTTTGGTATTCAAAATAATCTCCCTCCAAAGCCAAAGAGTTAGGAAAATCGGGATAAATCACTGTTTCGTACAAATCAGGATGATTCCAAAAATCATTATTTTGGTGAGTTGGGCAATTTTTCAAAACCGATTCGGAACTCACCAGCATCAAATCGAAATTTATAATCACCTGACTTTACAAATGAAGTGGTTTCAAATTCACCTGATTTCTTTTTTGAAAAATTTCCTTCGGAAGTAAAATCCAAATTTGCAGGGCAATTATGCCAACCCAAAACGGGCGTATAAACTGCTTCTCCCTGATTTGATTGCTTTGCAAAAGGCATCAAAATCAGACGCAGAACGCTCATTTTTTAGTGCTAAGCTGATTTGAAAACTCGGATTTTTTAAGAATTCAAAATACTTAGGCGAACCGGGTTTCGTAGGGTTAATTGCTGTTCTGCTTGAAAGCCCCAAGAGACTTTTTTTACTTTGCTTCCGACTGAAACGGAATACAATAAATCTTCTGAAAGCAGGGGGAATTTTTCCCGCATTTCTTTTCGCTCGATTCCCAAAACTGCCCCAATTAGCCCAATCAGAGCAGTTTTTGTTATCAGATCGTGAGTGAGCGGATTATTATTGGTTTCCGGCTTTTTGAAATGTGCCCAATTTCCGCTCACTTTGAATTGGATACCTTTCATAATTCAATTTTATTAAATTTTGCTCGACCTTTAAATTGCTTTTCGATTTCTTCGATTCAGTGTAATAATTTATGGATGAAATCTTATTCGATTTTAGCTACTGCGAAAAGGCTTTCAAAGTCTAATTTGTAATCTTCCATACTTCGGATCTCTTCACCTTTTTTTCCCGTTGCTTGGATTAAGCTGAATCAACCTGTCCAAACCGTAAACTTTTTTGTTGGTTTGAGCATATACCACTTCAATTAACAGAATAGAATTTTGACCGATTTTACTTCTTGAATGAGAACTTCCCTCTCGCTTGTCCCGTACCAAAGTCCGCCAAACATAGATTTTAAATCGTCGTCCGTCATTTCAGTATGTTCTGCAACTTTTGGATTTACCCAACCGTGGATTTGAACCAAAGAGTAGGGGACAAGTGTTGTTGTGCCGATTGCTCTTGAGATTTTTCTGCACTTGAAGAAAAAACGGACGTGTTTTGATGCATTCTTAAATTGACGGAATTTAAGGAGGGTTCAGAAGACCAAATTGAACCGGTCCGGTTAGATTTACAGCATCGCCTTTTTCGGTGGAAATTCCTCCAAATAATCTTACATCAACACATTTTTCATTACAAATAGTGCTTCGCTGAATTTTTTCTGTTTGGCTTCCTTTGCTGCTTTTTTAGCTGTTTCTAATTCTTCTTTGAAAGTTTTTGTTTTTAAAGTCCTAAGCCTTGATGCAGATCCGGACTCTTTACCTTCGGCATGAGTTTTATCACCGACGACGTAGATTGTTTCGCCTTTGGAAGAAAGGTAATCTCGGACAAATCTTTTCATCCTAACATCACTGACCAAAATCTTTTTGGTTTCTTCATCATAGCGTTGTTCGCCCGTGAATGGGTCGCCGTTGGGTATGTTGTAATTTGTTTCGTAGAGAAAAAGAATTTCTGATTTCTGATTAATTTTATTTTGAGACATCGTTTAAATTTTGAGGGTGAAAAAGATTATTCTTCAGAATTGGCTTCTTTTTTCGGAAGCGGTTTAAAATAACTTTCAAAGAATCCAAAAGCACATTCTTCTTTGTCATATCTTCCTTCGAAAGTTTTGACTTTTTGCGCTAATTCGTAAGATTCTTTGAAAGTAAACTTTGATTTATCATGCATAATTAGTTTTTGCTCAATATCATTTTTCAGTTTAATGAAATCGTCGATTGAACTAATCCGCCGAGTTAGATTTCCCACATAATTTTTTTCAAATGAATTGATTTCAAGAGAAAGATTTTTAGCGAGACTACCTAACAATAAACCAATTTGATAACTGCTTGAATTTTGTTATTTCCATGAATTTATTGATTTGTGAGTTTTGAATTTTTAAAAGAAATTCGAGGGTCAAATTTTAATAGGTTGAATTACTATCGCCTGCCCTTATCGAATACTCTACGTTTTGCAAAAAGCAGTTAGAAGCATATCATCATTATGATAGCTGTCGGTATAGATGAGCGGTAATATTTTTAAAATATGGGATTGATATTTTGGATTTGCTTTGAAAGCAACTTTACCTGTTTTTATATCTGATTGCGGGCTGCCGAGAATACTGCGAAGCGAATATTCTAATTTCAGCTTGAACAATTCTTATCTGTTCTCAAAAATGCTTTTCTCCGTTTCCCGACATCATTTGTAATGTCCTCTATTCTTTGTCGAGTAGATTTAATTTTACTTTTTTCAATTCCGGAGATTTCTAATAAATCCACATCAGGGGAAGAAGAGCCGCCCTTTTTGCAGAAAATCACATCAAAACTTGTAATGTCTTCTTCATCATTTTTTTCAAAAATATCGAATAAAGGATCTGAGTCATCATCATTCTTTTTGTTTTTCTCTTTTATTAAATTTTCGTTGTAACGCTTTTTGACAAACTCCTCAAAATGTTCCGCCACTAAATTCTCTCCTTTCGGTAAGAGGATGATTTTTATATCTGTTCCTGAAATGATTCTTCTCGGGAGGAATAATCAATTGCGTAGAATAAGTCTTGAACTTCCTCATTTGTAAAGGCTTTTGATTTGTATTTACCTTCCGGTTGAAAAGAAGGAAATTGCCAATCATTCTTTTTATCGCCTGAACAAAGGGTTTTGTATAAAGTCTTTTTAGAACTAAACCTTCATCGGAGTCTTCTACAAAATCAGCCAACATTTGCTTTGAAATCAATTCAAATTCGTCCTGAAATTCGTACCAATGTTTATCGTCCTGAAATTCAAAGTGAAGAAATATATCACCTGAATCAAATTCTAAAATTCGATTTTTTTCTTCTTCTGTCAGTTCGGAGAATTCTGAGGTGATTCCCCACTTTTTTAGGTGTTGAGTACTTGCTTTTTCATAAATCCTTTTAATCGCGGCAGACTTGATTTCAGAAGTGTTTTCTAAAAAAGATAAAAACGACATCTTATATTTTTCAAAAACGAACTGCTCAACTGCTGAGATGTTACTAAGGACTTTTTCGAAAATAGCCAAGTCGTTTTCAATTGATTTTCGAAAACTTGTTAATACTTCGCCTTTGTAGTTTTGTACGATATTTTCAAAATCACTTTCTCCTCTGTCGAAAGAACTTTTTCTAAATGCAGGAATAGATTCCGGATTGCCTAATCTATAATATCCTCCTTCCGCTTTTTGAATACTTCCGGTTTTAGTCAGTTTTGCTGATTTTGAAAAATAAACATCCCCAAAATGTATTTTACTAAGCTGTCACTATCTGAGGTTTTGAATCGCAGATAAAAAAGTTTGGATTTTTCATTTTCTGATAATTTTTCTATTTCGTTCCAATTGATTTTATAGTCATCCGAAATTGGAATTGAAAAACATGAGTCAATGAATTTGCCCTTCTGCTTTGGGCAGGAATTGACATATTTGAAATTTTTAAGGCTGTCATCAGCAGACCTTAATTGTTTCCCGATTTTTAAAACTGTATCTAAACTCATTGTCAATTTTTTAAAATTTATTTCAACGCCCCAAATCCAATCCCCGTCGAATGCCCGACCCCAACTTCCCAAGCAAACTGCACCGCACGCGGATCACCTTCCACAATCACCGGGCAAATCGTTCCTTTGATATCCAAATTTCGGTAGCGCACCTTTTTGACAATCGGCTTCGGATAATCTCCGTCGAACGCCACCGATACATCAATGGGCAAATCCAGGCGCAGCAATTTTGATTGTAGGGTCTCCGTCAGAAAGCCGTTAGATTCTGGGTCGTCGGGGTAGAAGTATTTTTGATGTTTTTCCGTTTCAATATTCTTTTTGATCAACACCGGACTTTGCGCCAAAAATCGATGTCGCTCCCCAAAATCAGGAGTAGGCATCATCCGTACTTCCTTCACCTGCATACCCCAATTGATATGTTGATCTTTGAAGATGCCGTCCACCGATTTTTTATGCAAATCGGGTAGGGGAGAACTGATAAACATCTCCGCCCCAAAGGGAAACACCAACCCCGTTTTCTCCTTGTTGATTTTATATTTCGGTCTGCCCAAATGCGTCAGCCATGAAAGCGAATACAAGGAAATATCGTCATGCAGCTCATTTTCTCCGAGTCACTTATGGAAAGCGCCGACGAGGCTTTGCTGGTAGTTGAACGGGACAGTTTCTGTATTGCGGGATAATTTTAAATAGATTCGCATAGGTTATTGCTTAAAATTGGTTAACAATTAGGGAGTCTGTCCCCATTTACGGAATATTTGCCAACAAATATATATTTTTATTAATGTAAATTTTTAATAATTAATTCCATATAATTCTGGATAAAAATGAAACTGAATTTATAAAATAGACTATAATTACTTGATTATAAGGGAGTTATTATAATTCAAAAATTCTTGTATTTTTAAATAGCCTTTTGCATTCATGAGGAAGCCTTGATAAAATAACGACAGCATGCATTCCACCCAACTACTGCAACTCCTAAAAATCCTCAATAAACAAGAGCTTAGAAAATTCAGGTCCTACCTCCAATCGAATTACCATAATGAGCATCATGAAGTCTTTCAGCTATTTCTGGTCCTTAGAAAATATGCCCCAAGGTATCAATCGGTTCGATTGAAGCGAGCTTCCGTCTATCAGCAATTATATGGCTCTCAAGAATACAATAACAAAAAGTTGAATAAATTGGCACATCAATTAAAAAAGTGCTTGCAGCGATTTTTAGTTAGTTATGATATTGATCAAAACTCGGACCTACAGAATCGCTTATTACTGCAAGCCTTAGCGAGAAGGCATCACCCTACTTACGCCAAGCAAAGCAAAAAAGCGATCGCCTCCATTATGCAAAAAGCAACCCATGAAAAAGATATTTTTGATTATTTATATGGCTTCCAACTGAGTTATAACCTTTGGTCGAATATCAATACCCAAAAAATTGGCAAGCATTCCTTGCTACTAAAATCGGCCAATGAAAATCTGGATAAATTCTATTGGTTGAATAAGCTTAAAATTATATTGGAACATAAAATCTCCTCTAATATCATTAGGAATCGTTTTGTTATTCCCCAGGTAGATGAATCGTTACAATTAGTAATTACTTTTCCTCATTTGAAACGGGAGGTGTTGGTAGATCTTTTGCTCCAAGCTATAAAAATGACAGTATCGAATAAGGTGTCAGACTTCTTTAGTTTGAAAGCGGCCTTTTTTGGTTCCTTTGATCAACTATCTAAAAAAGAGGCAAGAGATATTTTATTAGTCCTCACCAATTTTTACATTAGTCGATTAGGCAAAGAGGATACTTTTTTTGCTAAAGAAGGATTTGAGTTATCCAAATTTGCCGACGAACAAGGACTATTATTAGAAAATAATCGAATCAGAGATCCAATGTTGCATTAGTTGGTTTTTTACGAATCATATTGATTGGACAGGCATCCTTTATCGAAAGGTAGAAGCCCCTTTCTTTCTCCCAAAGCTCAAGAAATTACTTATACCTATGTGAAAGCCTCTTTTTTATTTCGGCAAAAGAAGTATGATGCTATAGAGTATTCCAATGTTGCATTAGTTGGTTTTTTTACGAATCATATTGATTGGACAGCATCCTTTATCGAAAGGTATAAGCCCTTTCTTTCTCCCAAAAATCAAGAAATTACTTTATAGCCTATCTAGTTAGGCAAGGAAGAAATCCTGAAAGCCTCTTTTTTATTTCGGCAAAAGCAGTATGATGCTGCCATTGGATTGTATTAAATTCCATTGAAAATGACTCTGCTATTACTATTATCACAGGCATCCTTATTAGAACCCTGAAGCTAAGGGCCTTTTTCAATCAATGGGAATTGCAAAATTATGCTTCCGAGAAAGATCAAACCTTATTACTTAGTATGACCAATAGCCTAGAAAGACACATTGTTCGGCATAAAAAATTGGCGGCCAATCGGAAGAAAGATTACAGTGCCTTTACTCATTTCTTGAGGAAAATCATTGTTGTAAACAATGCTATTCGTCCTTTAGGCAAGGTGTTAAAGTTGAAAAAACAATTAGCTCACACCCATTCTGTGGCTCTTCGTAGCTGGCTCAATGACAAAATACAAATAATGGAAGCTCGCTTATCCTCCAATTGAAGGATAAGCGACTGCTTTCATCCTATAAATCCACCCAATCGCTAATAATAATCCTGGATGAATTAAAAGCCTTTAATTTGGGCATAGGAGTGGCTATTGCCACGGTGGTGACAGGCTGTACTAACATGATAAATTTGGATTGTGAATATCCTTTCCTCTAAGGGTATGTCTAAAATTTATTTCAAGATGAAAACTAAGGGTTTGCGGTTCTGGCGAAGAAAAAATTTGTGCGTTTAGCAGGCTAAATAAACTAATTTTTTTAAAGCCAGGTTCGTAAAATATTGATTTTCAGCCGATAGAAATTTAGACATACTCTAAATCAGGATATTCCGATTAATGAAAATAATCAGTGGCGGGAATGATACCTGTTGTATCCTACTACTGATTTTGTGGACAAAACAAAGGTAGGGGTAAGGGTAGGGTGAAATTTGCCCCTGCCCTTGATTTTTCTAAGAATTTTTGAAATTTTGACTTAGTAATTGGTCATTTTTATAGTTTTTTTAAAACTTCCTCCACTTTCTTCCGAATGGCTTCTTTTAGTTCAGGCGGATTGATAATCTCTACATGACCCGCATTCCCCATAATAAAATTGGTTAGGCCCCAAAAATCAGCATTGACTTTGGTTTGAAAATCAAAAGTATTGGGGATTGCGCCGGGTAAAATCGCTCCGAGTGCTTGAGGGAAAGAATCTGCTAAAGCATTATAGGCATACAAATCAAATTGGAGATGAACCATGACTCGATGGTCGTTGGCAATTCGGAAAACATCGGTGTATTTTGAGTGGTGCTTGGATTCATACTTCCATGCCTGTTCTAGAATTTTCACTCGTTCAATTCGATTGAGTTTAAAATGTTTAGTTTTCTGTTCTTCAATGTCAAACACCTGAATCATCCCTGCTTCGTGGTTAATGTGAAAGCATTCTACAAGACGGTCACCTGTTTTATTGCTATTGCTTTTATAATTTTCCAAAATAATGCACTGTTTATTTTTCTTTGCCGATTCCAGTTTATCAATTTTATTCAATTCAGGTCGGCGCAAGGCACGAATACCCAACTGTTGAAAATCATAAAGACTTTCCAACTTTTTCAAAATAAAAAGGCTGTCTTTATCATTGCCCAATCTATTCAGGGCATAGGCAATTTTTTTTTCTATCGGACTCGGTCAAGAATTGCAGGCGTTCTAATTCTTTAAATCCTCTTTCGGGCAGAATAGCACAACGATAATGGGGTTTATCTTGGTGAAAATTTAGGCCAACCGTTCTAAAGACTTCAATACATTCCGATACTGCGTCTTTGCTCATGCCGAAGTAATCTGCCAACTCTCTGCGGGTAAATTGGTAGGGATGTGCCAAAATTCTTAGCAATAACCGAATGACCTTTTCACGGGGTGTCATAATTATAGAGGATTAAAAGAATAAGAAAAAGGGAGTCAAATAAGGTCGGAAAGGTATAAAGTGAACATTTGTTTTCATCTTTGTACTAAGTTTGGTTATTAATGGAGCGTGTTTATTTTACTTCTGATATTTTACCTTACTAGATGAAAAAGGTTTCTTTTTTGTACAAGGAGAGCCGAATTTAATGGCGTAAAGAAAAAATGTCCAATTATTTTTAGCACGCTAAAGCCCGTTGGGCGGATGTTATCTGCCTACTTTCGTTTTTTTAATTCTTCCAAAAAACGCTCCAGTTCCCGATCATCATAAAAGAGAACTTCTCGGGGCTTGCTGCCTTCGCTGGGGCCAACAATTCCGAGTGCTTCCATTTGGTCCATAATTCTACCCGCTCGGTTATAGCCTAGCTTTAGACGTCTTTGAATCATAGAAGTAGAGCCATGTTGGTTGGAAACAACCAGCCGGGCGGCATCTTCAAACATTTCGTCCATTTCAGATAACTTGAATTGACCCGGGGCGGCGTGTTCTTCATCATCTCCATGAAATTCGGGTAAGAAATGAGGGACGGGGTATCCTTGTTGGCTGCCGATGAAATCAATGACGCGTTCTACTTCGGGGGTGTCCACGAAAGCACATTGTAATCGGATCGTGTCTCCGCCGACCGACAAAAGCATATCTCCGCGCCCGACCAATTGCTCTGCACCACTGCCGTCCAGAATGGTTCTGGAATCTATTTTAGAGGTTACTTTAAAGGCGACTCTTGCTGGGAAGTTAGCTTTGATGACACCGGTAATAATATTTACCGAAGGTCTTTGAGTGGCGATGATTAGATGAATACCAATGGCTCTGGCGAGTTGCGCCAAACGGCCAATGGGCAGTTCGATTTCTTTCCCTGCGGTCATGATGAGGTCAGCAAATTCGTCAATGACCAAAATAATGAAAGGCAAGAAGCGGTGTCCTTTTTCCGGGTTCAACTGCCGATTGACAAATTTTTCATTGTACTCGCGAATGTTTCTGGCATGGGCTTTTTTCAATAAGTCGTAACGCTGGTCCATTTCTATGCACAAGGAATTGAGCGTATGGACCACTTTATTGGTTTCTGTAGTAATGGGTTCGTCCTGGTTGGGCAAATAGGCTAAGAAGTGGTTTTCCAGTTTGGCATACGGGAATAATTCTACTTTTTTAGGGTCCACCAAAACGAGTTTTACCTGCGAGGGGTGCTTTTTGTAAAGCAAGGACATGATGATGGTGTTGATCCCTACGGATTTACCCTGTCCAGTTGCTCCAGCTACGAGTAAATGTGGCATTTTTGTTAAATCGGCTACAAAAACCTCATCCGAAATGGTTTTTCCCAAGGCAATAGGCAAATCCATTTTTGCACGCTTAAATTTCTCCGACATCAACACATCTTTCAACGAAACGATTTGCTTTTTCTTATTGGGTACTTCGATGCCGATTGTGCCCCTACCCGGAATGGGGGCAATGATTCGAATGCCTAGGGCGGCAAGGCTTAAAGCAATGTCGTCTTCCAGGTTTTTGATTTTGGAAATTCGCACTCCGGGAGCGGGGACAATTTCGTACAGCGTCACAGTGGGGCCAATAGTGGCTCGAATCTTGACGATCTCAATTTTATAGTTGAGTAAGGTTTCTATTATTTGATCTTTATTAGCTTCCAGTTCCGCTCGGTCAATTTCCAGTTTTTGCTCGCTGTAATCATTTAGTAGAGCCAGTACGGGGTTTTCATAAGTGGATAAATCTAGGGTTGGGTCGTAAGGTTCCTGGTGTATTTTGTTTTCTTTTTCTACAGATAAAATGGGCTTGGGCAAAGGATTGGGGCTGATTTCTGGCTCTTCGGGGGGTGCAGAAGCGGAGGGCTGCTGTATTTCTAGCGTAGCATCTGTGGATAAAATGGTTGGCTTCTTGGACTTTCTTTTTTCTAATAATTCAAAGGCTAATTGACCGCCTTTGGATATAGGTTTTGAATTATTATCAGAAGCCTCTTGCACTTCTTTTTCACTTTTATCATCTAGCTTCCTCTCCTGATTGCCGGGGCGCAAAGTGGGCAAACTAGAAGCAGCAGCAGTGGGCCTTCTTTTTCGATAGCGACCATTGACAATCTCATTGATGTATAATTTAGTCTCATAAACGGCTTTTTTGTAGGTTAATTCGTTATAATTGGGGTTAAACATCCAAGTAATCATTCCAGCAATGGCGAATATAAAAAGGATGACCATACCGATGGTTCCGACAAAATTGGTCAGCCAGAGGTTAACGCCTTCCCCAAAAGCCCCGCCCCAGGGAAAGGAAGAGTTGGGTGTAATAAACTCCAACAGCACCGAAAATAATAGCAATAACACAACGGAATACCGTAAGGTGCTATAAAATTTTTTTAAAGAAATTCGTTTGATTAAATGCCGACCTAGGTCGGCTAAAAGGAAGATAAATATAAAAGAGGGTAGCCCGAAACCCCAATAGAAAAACATATTAGAGATGATGGCTCCCAATCGGCCAAGCCAGTTGGCCATTTGCAAATCACTCTGGGTAAATAACTTCCAGGAAAAGCGCAAGACCCGATCTTGGTCAGTTTGCCAAGTAAACAAATAGGAAGTAAAGGCAATAAATAAGTAGAAAGCAATGAACCAGCAAAAAATTCCCAATAGTTTGGGGACTCGCTCGTCATTGACACCTAGTTTTAAAGACATTTGTCCTTTCTTCTTCTTCCGTATCGTAGCCATCTAATATATTTATGTAGTCTGGTTTAGTATGTTTTAGTCTTAATACTACCATTCTCATTAGCTACAAATGTACTCAATATTACTGGGAATTTCGAATTTTGAATCCTGAACTTATAAATAAAATAAACAATATGTGTTTTTTAATTTGTAAAAGATACTTTTTGTAAAATAGCGCTCAAGGCTCGATTTATTGTAGGAGTCGCCATAATTTTCTTAACGTGCTTGGCGAATTTCTCTTGTACTTTGTGGTTAAATTTTGCGCTTGCCTCCTAATGGGCATTGCTCAACTTTAAATTTTAAATTACTCCTCTTTTCTCTTGAATAAATTAAAATTTGTGAATACCTTCAAGCCTTTGTTTTGGCAGGTGCATATGTTTTCGAATACTATTTTACCATTTGATAAAGCATATCAACATTCTCAATGCAAACATATAACGTCTAAATTTTATTTATATGAAGAAGACCATTATTGCCTTTATACTGATGCTTTATACGCCAGTTTTTAATGCTTGCACAGGGTGCAGAGACCTTTTCCCTTTTCTTGATTGGTACGGTATGGGAATCCATTGAAGCGGTGCTAGATGGTATATTCAATGCCGTTTTTTTTTGAAATTGTGGACGGGGTTCCTTTTGTTTTGATTTGGCTGGTGATAGGGGCGATCTTTTTCACCCTATACAATGGATTTGTCAATTTATGGGGCTTTCGTCACGCATTGGATGTAGTGAGGGGTAAATATGATGACCCCAGTGACCCTGGAGAAGTATCGCATTTTCAGGCATTGGCGACCGCGCTGTCCGGTACAGTTGGAGTTGGTAATATTGCCGGAGTGGCGCTGGCGATCTCATTAGGTGGGCCGGGGGCTACTTTTTGGATGATTCTGGTAGGATTGTTGGGGATGTCCTCCAAGTTTGTAGAATGTACGCTTGGATTAAAGTATCGTCGCGAATTTTCTGACGGCACAGTTTCCGGTGGTCCAATGTATTATCTCAGCGAAGGCTTGGCGAAGCGGGGCGTAGGTGGCTTGGGAAAGGTGCTGGCAGTTTTGTTTGCGATAGCTTGCATTGGCGGTTCTTTTGGAGGTGGAAATATGGTACAAATCAATCAGGCGACTTCTCAATTAATAACGGTAACTGGCGGCGAATCAAGCTTTTTTCATGGACAAAGCTGGATTTTTGGAGCTGCCATGGCAATTTTGGTTGGCATAGTGATTATTGGTGGAATAAAGAGTATTGCTAGGGTAACAGACAAAATTGTTCCTTTTATGGTGGGGATTTATATGGCTGGAGCCATTGCAGTATTAGGGTATCATTTTGTAGATATTCCCTGGGCATTTGGCCAAATCATTGATGGTGCTTTTTCTAAGAATGCTGCTTTTGGCGGTTTTGTAGGTGTATTGTTGCTAGGGGTGCAGCGAGCAGCATTTTCTAATGAGGCAGGCATTGGTTCGGCTTCTATTGCACACTCTGCTGCGCGTACAGATGAGCCAATTAGCGAAGGGATCGTGGCTTTGTTAGAGCCTTTTATTGACACAGTAGTGGTTTGTACAATGACGGCTTTGGTCATTATTATTACGCAAAATGCACCGGAAGCACAAGTAGCACTTACCAGTAATGCAGAAAAAAATTGCCTTAACTTCTCGTTCTTTTGCTTCTGTATTACCCTGGTTTCCCAATATTTTGGCTTTGGCTGTTATTTTATTTGCTTTGTCCACCATGATTGCTTGGTCTTATTATGGCTTAAAAGCATGGACTTACCTTTTTGGGGAAACTAAGACTTCGGAGAATATTTATAAACTGATTTTTTGCATTGCCATTATCGTGGGCTCTGCGGTCAGTTCAAGTAGTGTTTTTAACTTTGGGGATGCGATGATCTTTGCAATGTGTTTTCCGAATGTATTGGGGTTGTACTTCCTGGCTCCTGAGGTGAAAAAAGATTTGGCGAATTATTTTGCCAGAGTGAAGTCGGGAGAGATTAAGCGGTATAAACCTTAGACCTTTTAATTTCCCGGTCAATAGATTGGGCATTTCATTCAATAGGCTAAAATCCGTTGTACTGGAGTGGTTTTACTCAATCACTGTCAATGGATTGGGCATTTCCATTATCTGTATGGCTTTTTTAACCACTGGATCATCATTATTTAAGACGGCATAAAGCCCGTTTTCATCGAATAGATGCTTTGAGAGGCGGGCTTTTAGATAGAGCTTGGTAAGGCGTTTCTACATCTTGAACCTTATTGGTTTGAAGGCGGAGTTTTTCATTGTCAATGCTATCTAAAAAGTCTTGATAAACTTTATCGGAAATTTCAAAATTTTTCACAAAATCATGGATGTCTTCATAATCGAGCATACCTCTGGAGGTGTCCGGAATTTTTTTGTTTTTT
This sequence comes from Saprospiraceae bacterium, assembly GCA_965222705.1. Classification (GTDB taxonomy): domain Bacteria; phylum Bacteroidota; class Bacteroidia; order Chitinophagales; family Saprospiraceae; genus JAFMDF01. The sequence continues at coordinate 37,758 of CBDCUO010000055.1, forward strand.
CTGTAAAATTTATAAATGAAAGTGCGAATAAAGGGCTGAATATGTGCAAAATAAGGGTTGATTTTGGTCGAATCCAAGGGTACAAAAATATCTGGAATAATACCGCCGCCGCCATAGACCACCCTACCTTCTTTGGTATAGTAAGCGGTGGTGTCGGAAGGCGCTTGATTACCGCTGTATAGCTCTCCGCTTTCAAAACGGGCATTAATGTCTGCATTATAATCACTTAATTCGTTATATTCTTTTTGAATAGAGCGACCGGAGGGCGTATAATACCTAGCAACGGTCAAGCGAATCGCCGAACCATCTTTTAGACTGTATTGTTCCTGAACCAGCCCTTTGCCAAATGAACGTCTTCCGATAATCACCCCTCTGTCATAGTCCTGGATGACCCCGGCCAAAATCTCACTGGCTGAAGCCGAACCTTCGTCGATTAGCACGGCAATGTTATCAAATCGAAAAAAAGGATTTTCCAGTTGATTCATAATCGCTTCGATGGACATTTCTGCCTTCTGTATAGACTAGCAGGTGGTCTTTTTCTTTGAAAAACTGATTGAGAATACTGGTTGCTTCCTGCAAATAACCGCCTGGAATTATCTCGGACATCAATCACTAGATTTTTAAGTTGCTTTTGGTCCACCAACTCTGATAATTTATCCAAAAATTCGGTATGCGTTGTAGGGCTAAAGCGATTGATTTTGATATAGCCCGTAGTGGCATTGAGCATATAGGAAGCGTCCAAGCTATGGATCGGAATTTCATCCCGAACAATATCAAAATATTGAACCTGGGGGTTATCGTCCCGAATGATGCCAATTTTTACAGTAGAACCCTTTTTCCCACGCAGAGAATCCACCACTTTATTTTCGTTCAGCTTGGTACCAACAATTAAAGAGTCACCGATTGCCACAATTTTATCGCCGGCCAAAATACCTGCTTTATCCGATGGACCGCCTTCCGTGGGATGGATGACCACAATCGTATCATCTACGACCAGAAATTCAATGCCAATACCTTCATAATTGCCATCCAATTGTTCATTTACTCGCTTTAATTGCTCTGTAGGAATATAGGTAGAGTGGGGGTCTAGGTCTTCCAAAATATGGTCAATGACTTTTTGTACCAATTCTTCCCGATCGATTTCATCTACGTATTTCGCCTCTATGTAGCGGAGCAACTCTTCAATTTTTCCAGGCTGAACTTCCAGCGCATTAGCCCCTTTTGCCGAAGAGACGATAGGGACTTCTGTTTGCAGCTTTATTCCCAGTAATATTCCCAGAACAAGCACCACAGAAAAGGCAAGCGGCAACCAGAATCGGGGGGATATATTAGTTGAATTATTAGGCACGTCAGATTAGTTTTTATTTCAAACAAAAGTACGGTTTATAAATAAGAAATGGAGGGATATAAACAAAAAATTAAATTGAAGTAAGTGTAGTCTTAAGTGGTTGTATAATGACAATTTAAAAAAATAACTATTCTTTTCAAAGGAAAATTAAAGAAGTAAAATTTTCGAGGATTTAAAAATTAGGCTACTTTAGCCATTCATTGCATTTTAGAACAATCGTTAAATATTAAAATATGAACTTAAGTGTTGATAATCAATTGTTTGTAGTTGGTGGTGCCACTAGCGGTTTTGGCGGAGCAATAGCAAAGACTTTAGCTGAAGAAGGTGCGCAGGTGATTGCCATTGCAAGAACGGCTGCCAAATTGAATGCAATAAAAAAAGCTTATAAGGGTCAAATAGAAACTATCGCCGGAGATATTACCCAACCAAAAACAATAGATAAAATCATCGAGACAATAGGGGACCGGCTCTTATCGGGTGCGCTGATTAATGCAGGCGGCCCGCCGGCAAATCCCGCTATGGAAGCGAGTTTAGATCAATGGGATACCGCTTATCGGTCCGTGCTGCGCTGGAAAGTAGCGTTGACAAAAAGACTCTTGCCTAAATTTATTGAACAAAATTACGGCAGATTAGTCTATATTGAAAGCGTGTCCGTCAAGCAGCCCATTGCCAATTTGGTATTAAGTAATTCTATTCGCATGGCAGTGGTAGGTTTTGTGAAAACGTTGTCGAGTGAAGTGGTACAACATGGCATTACCCTCAATATTCTAGGGCCGGGCTATCATGAAACACCCGCCGTTGACCGAATTTTTAATAAGCGGGCTGAACAGGTCGGGAGTTCACCGGAAATCGTCCGACAGCAATTTATTGATTCTTTAAAAATAGGAAAAATGGGCGACCCAGCAGATTTGGCTGCGTTAGCGGTTTGGTTGCTTTCTCCTGCTAGCCGATATATCACCGGTCAGACCATTATTGTAGATGGCGGATTTATGAGTGGGGTATATTAGCGTTTGTTGTACCTATTGGGAGTACAGCAAGGCTTTTTTGTCTGCCGCATATTTGACAAATTTCCAAATAATTTCTTCCCCTATAAATTTCCAAATATTAAAAACCCTATTTTTGTAAAAAACATACAATGGAGTACTATTACAGCCATTCTATCCACCTATAAATTTATACTACACTGATTATCAATTAAGAATGATTGCTTGATTTTTTAATTTGATGCTTTTTGTACCTCTGCGGATTTTCTACCGTTTTTAATCATTAGCTATTTTATCACTGTCGTTTGAATCCCTTATTTTAAAACAATAAAAGCTAATAGGGGGCGTTCTTTTAGACGTTCCACACAGTAGAAAATAAACTGATTTTAGGCATTATAAAATATTGATTTGCCCTTATGATAAAACGTATAATCCCTTTAACATTTTCTCTCTTTATAGCCCTAACCACCTTTGCGCAAATTCCAAGAAATATACAAACAGTCGTGCCTTTGGGGCATCATCATACCTCTGCTGCCCGAATGCCTTGTGGTCAAAATGATGCAGGAGATGTTGCTATTGGGAACATCAACGGCATGAGTAGCTCCAATCCGGCTACGGACACCCCGATTTTCTTATGTTTCGGAGATGAATTCTTGGTCACCCATTTTGGGGGGAGCTTGAATGGTGATCCCGATAGCAGTACACAGGCAGGCTATGGGTATGCTTTTTATGATAGAATACCGACCGTTGAGGGGCCTGATTTGGATAGCATTTTGGCAGATCCAGGGATTATTCCTTCGCCGACCAATCCCAATTCGCCGCTTGTTTATGTGGATAATCCAAATGGGGATGCAGTTTTTCAAAATGGGCTGAACATTGGAGGGCAGAGCCTACCCGATTTTTTTAATGATGGCGAACCCATTCAGTTATGGTTTGCACCGATTACTTACGATGCGTTGGATAATACTACGCTGGAAGCCATTTATGAAGGAATACCCAATCCCGGAGCTTGTGTTTCTGTAAGCACGGACCAAGCCTTTTCGGTTGTTTATTTAAACCCGATAGCTATTGCTACCAATAATGGTACGATTAATTACCCTTTCGCTGGAAATACTTGTGAAGCCAGATTATCCTTACAGGGAGGGCTACCAGAATTTGATCCTGCCGAAAGATATAATGTAACGGTCGTCAATAAGGACGATCCATCCATTATTGGGACGATCCAACCCACTGGTTCTGCCAATGTTATTGACTTTAATGTTCCGCAGGCAGGCATTTATGAGATTATAGTAAGCGATGGCATCGGTTGTGAATTGAGCTTAGAGCTGGATATGTCCACTTGCTCGGATGAAACCATTATCCTGGAATCTGCCGGTGGGACTTATGGGGTCGGGCAAGAGTTTTGTGTTGATATTACGGTAAGGGATTTTAACAATATAGTTGGTTTTAATTTTAGTTTAAACTGGGATACAGCGGTGCTAGATTTTACCAGATTGGAGTATTATAATAATACGACTTTTTTGGATGGCTCCAGCATTGGCATTAATGACGAATATCCGGGTTTTATCAATATTCTTTATTTGGACTTTGGCTTGGTGCCGACCGATCTAGACGATGGCTCCATTTTGTTTGCAATTTGTTTTACTGGAAAGAGGGAGGGGAATGCAATGGTAAAATTTGTGAATGATCCTCAATTTCCTGATAATGGACCGGCTATTGAGTTTTTGGCAGATATTGACGGAGATACCAGAACCGTTCGGCACACTTCTGACGAAGGCCTAATTACTATCATAGACCCTGATGGCATCAATACCATTATTGAAACGGTTCAGGATGCCTGCGCCGGACAGGATAATGGAAGCTTTGATGTGAGAATTTTGGGAGGAACCGCTCCCTATGAAATTGTCTGGGTAGATGAGAATGATATAGTAGATGGTCCATTAACCATTGAAAATGAAGGAGAAGTAGTGACTATACCGCCTGATAAAAGCTTGGCTCCAGGCGTTTATCAACTGCAAATAACGGATGCAGGAGGAGTAGATATGAAATTCGATTTTGATTCAGTAGAAATAGTAGAAGTTAATTTGGTGGCAGATGCAGGAGTTGCCTCGCCGGTCACTTGCAATGGTTTTAGCGATGGCTCTATGGGCGTAGATGTTTATGAAAATGGCAATTTACTGAATGATGTTAGCGACTTTTCTTTCGTTTGGCAGGATGGCAATAATGATACCGTTTCTACAGAAGAAATAGCAACAGATTTAAGTACGGATAGTTATACTGTTTTTGTAATTAATAGCAATGGTTGTACAGCTTCTAATACCAGCATTCTGCCCCAAACCAACCCTTTAGACCCCGCATTGGGGGTAGTTCAGCCTTCCTGTTCTGGGGTGGAGGATGGTTCTATTAGCATCAATAATGTGGACGGGGGGCGGCCTCCTTTTGAATATGCGTGGTCTAATAATATAACTGGAAATACCAATTTAAATATTGCAGAAGGTAAATATATTTATACCATTACTGATGATAATGGCTGTGAATTGGTGGATTCTACCCAGCTAACAGCCACTATTACTGTAAATACGAATCCTTTGGCGGAGCCTGTACAATGCTTTGGACAAAGCGATGGCTCTATTGCTTTGACAGCAACGGTTTCGGGGGTGTCGGCTGGAAATATTCCCGCACCTACGGGCTATGTGTTTGAGTGGTCGCCCAATGCACCTATACAAATGGAAACAGGTGCCCGGAGCATACAATCGGGCTTGGAAGGAGGAATTTATGATGTAACAATTACACACCCCGATTTGCCGGTAGGCTGTCAGGCTACGGAATCTTTTATGATTACGGAACCGGATTCTATTATTATTGGCATTGATATTACTAATGTTACTTCCTGTACCGCCTCTGATGGTGCAGCAACGGTGACGGTTGAAGGCGGAACGATTAGTGCTGATTACTTGTATGCTTGGGAAATTCCTAATACACCTGTTCAAAATACCGCTGCGGTTACGAATTTGGGCCCCGATTCTATTAGTATTATGGTCAATGATGATAATGGTTGTATGGCGCAGTTAGATACTGTGGTGGGTACGCCGCCACCACCACAAATTTTGGGATTTAATGGGAAAGATTCACTCGATTGCGATTCGGATTTTGACGGAGTGTTAACAGTTGATGCAATCAGAGGGGATGCGCCCATTGCTGGTTATAAATGGTCTCATGATCCTAATCTAAACCAACCTTTAGCGGGTAGCTTGGGACCAGGGGTTTATTATGTACAGGTTATTGACGAGGATCAGTGTAGTACTATTGATTCGGCCGTGGTCTATGCGCCCCCAGCATTAGCAGTAGATACCAGCATTTTTACCAATCCTTGTTTTGGGGCGGAAGATGGGCGCATATCGCTTAGTGTAGAAGGAGGAACTCCTGGCACAAATACGCAGCCATATCAATATGCTTGGCCAGGTGGTAGCACGGGTTCTGTTTTATCTGGTATTGCTTCGGGCACTTATGAAGCAACCATCACAGACGCCAATGACTGTCAATTAGTAGTGCCGCTTACGCTGGAAAACTTGCCTCGAATAATGGTCAATTTTACTGCTATTGATTCGGTTAGTTGTTTTGATAATACCAATTTAATTTGTGATGGAGGCGCGACGGCTGCTGCCGTTTATGAGGATGGCAGTACGGGCTCTTTTGAATTTACCTGGAGTACAGGTGAAGTAGCTAGCGGAACGGATCAAACAACCACTTCCAGTTTGTGTGGAGGGATGCAATCCTTATTTGTTTCGGACGGTATTTGTAGTATAACGGATTCTCTTTCTGTTCCTAGTCCGCCTCAATTATTATATGACCCTGTTGGTTCTAGTGTGGATCCAGTTTCCTGTTTTGGAGTGGATGATGGCATGGCGACGGTGCAGGCAACCGGCGGAACCCCTGGTTATGTTTTTAACTGGTCCACCCAGGCGACTGGTGCCACGGTTAGCAATCTGGGGGGGGGTACTTATACTGTTTCTATTACCGATAGAAATAATTGCTTGACCACCCACGATATTCAAATTACGGAACCAGCACTTTTGTCTGTGGGTATTGATTTGGATAATACCAATAATGTTGTTTGTGCTGGCGATAATGACGGCAAAATAGAGGTGGTTTATATGGGAGGTAATCAAGGCCCCGTTAGTTATAATTGGACCAATAATGTATCTAATGGACCTGCTGCTGCCGGACTGTCTCCCGGCTTATATACAATTGAGGTGACAGATGTAAATGGCTGTACGGGAAGTACTGATTATCAAATAGAAGAACCTCCGGCTTTATTGGTAGATATTGGGCCTTCTGCACCAATTCAGTGTCATGGGTTTCAGACGACGATCGTCGCTAATGCTGTTCAGGGAGGAAATGGCCCAGCATATACTTTTTCTGTGGATAATTCTCCGGCTCAGCCTCTGGACGTAGTAATCCCAGTATTTGGAGGCGATCATCAAATTTCTGTTTTTGATTCCAGAGGCTGTCGCTTGGATACAATTTTAACCATCGCGGAACCAGAGGAAGTTACGGTGAGCTTTCCGGAAAGTTTTGTAGAGGTCGATTTAGGGAATGAAGTGACTTTGATGCCAGAAATTAGCGGTTCTCTTGGCGTTCCAATTGTAGATGTAGAGTGGACGGTTACTGGGGGGACAGATTCTTCTTTTGTCTGTACCTCTGTCCTTTGTGATAACATTACTGTATTCTCATTGGATGATGCAATTTATAATATAACTGCTACGGACCAAAATGGCTGCTCTGCTTCCAATTCTATTCAACTCAAGGTGGATAAAAACAGAAATGTATATATTCCTAATGCTTTTGCACCCAATGGACGTGGCTTTGATACCAATGATAAATTTAAAATATACACGGGCTCTGGAGTTGCTAAGATTAACTATGCTAGGGTATTTAATCGTTGGGGAACCATGGTTTCCAATCTAAATGATTTAGCCCCGAGCAATTCAGGCGTTATTATCTGGGATGGGAAAATAAAGGGACAAAGAGCCAATCAGGGTGTCTATATCTATATCGTAGAGGTAGAATTTATAGATCGGCAACCGGATGGTTCGCCTACGACATTATTGTATAGGGGTGATGTGACTTTATTTAGATAAAGCAGCTCTTAGAACATCAAGTCCAGATTTAGTTGCTTCTGGCTTCTACTCTAAAAGGGAGGTACGGTTTCGTGCCTCCCTTTTAGTTTTGTAACTAATCCAGTTTCTGCCGGTTTTTATCCATGTTTTTCGAGCAACAATCGAATAAAACAGCATTTTAAGAAATAAATTAATAGCTTTATGATATTATTTTAATATTAAAAAAGTATCGCTATGCAAGAAAGAATATCTAATCCAATTTCTGGTTATCCAATGTTAATATTACTGTTGGCAGTTATTGGCGGAGCTATTTATGCCGGGGTAAATGGATGGAACCCTTTGATTATTGGCGGATGTATTTTAACTGCCATTTTTTTAATAAAAGGCTTCTTTTATGTTAATCCAAATGATTCCAGGGTATTGGTTTTATTCGGAGAGTACAAAGGAACGGTAAAAAATAATGGTTTTTTTTGGACCAATCCTTTCTATGCCAGGCAGGGCATTTCACTTAGAGCTAGAAATTTTGATAGTGAAAAAATTAAAGTCAACGATTTGCTGGGCAACCCCATTTTAATTAGTGCTATTCTCGTTTGGAGAGTAAAGGATACCTACAAAGCTGCTTTTGATGTAGATTTTTATGAAAGTTTTGTTCGAATTCAAACAGATGCAGCCGTTCGGAAATTGGCAGGCTCTTATCCCTACGACAATTTCGATGATGAGCAGGCAGAAATTACGCTTCGATCAGGTATGCAGGAAGTTAACGAGGCAATGGAGGAAGAGTTATCAGAGCGACTAGCTATTTCTGGTATCGAAGTATTGGAAGCGAGGATCGGTTATTTGGCTTATGCGCCCGAAATAGCCAGTGCCATGCTAAAAAGACAGCAAGCAGAGGCAATCGTTGCTGCTAGATTTAAAATTGTAGAAGGCGCGGTGGGTATGGTAGAAATTGCCTTGGATGAGTTGTCAAAAAAAGAAGTAATTGATTTGGATGAAGAACAAAAGGCTACAATGGTCAACAACTTAATGGTTGTCCTTTGCTCCGATAAAGAAGCGACGCCCGTAATCAATTCTGGTACTTTGCATCCGTAAAAGCTCGATTATGCCAAAGAAGAAATTTGTCCTTCGCATAGATGAAAAAACGATGAAGGCCGTAGAAAAATGGGCGGCGGATGAATTCCGTAGCGTCAATGGACACTTGGAGTGGATGATTACCAAAATGTTGCGAGAAGCAAAGCGGTTAAAAGAGGAAAAGGATAGCCCGAAAGAGGGCTAATTTTGTTACTATGAAACTAGAAGGGATAATAGCAAATATCCTTTCGGAAATTTTGTCAATGATGTGTCTATAACCGCTTTGTGCTGACCCATAGAGATTGACTTGTTGGAATGTTGGGAGAAAAGATCTTCCCCCAAAGCCGAAGTCATAGGTAACATTTTGCTGTGGGTCTATTTCAACACCGTTACATTCCCCTTGTGTAATGTATTCATCTCCTGCCAGACAAATTACTCGAAGGTAATAGCCATATACATCAGGAGCGACTTTTTCGCCTTTGTGGTAGCCATTCCAGCCAACCTCCTGAGAATTGGACTCAAAAACTTTTTCGCCCCAGCGATTATAGATGATAAAATGAACCTGGGAAATGGCATTTCCCCGCACCATCAGAATATCATTGACACCATCATCATTGGGACTAAAAGCATTTGGGAAAAAAACATTTGGCTCTCCACAGGGAACGACTATTACATGGATTGTCACTTCTCTTGTTGTAGTACAACCTGTTTTATTATCCGTAATATTAACGATGTAGGTGGTCGTTTCTTCTGGTGTTGCGGTTGGATTAAAAGAAGACGGGTTATTTAAAGTCGAGTTTGGATCCCATTCAATGGTATAATCTCCAGCAGGAAGAATATCTATGGTTGTAAATTCTCCCTTGAAAATGGTATCCCGTTGGGGCAATGCGATTACCTCTTCCAAATCAGAAACATCCACGGTTTCTTTTAGAATTGCCTCACAGCCTACATCATTTTTTAAGATGACCGTATATTCTGTGGCTTCTTCTGGATTGACCTCTAATGTTTCGGTCGTTAAATCGGTACTGATGATACCTGCTGCCGCTTGCCACTCATAACTGGTAATTGCCTTATCTGAGTTATTGATAACGACTAAAGTGCCGCTTTCAGGCGTACATAAATCTACATTGTCTTGAATATGAGCATCAATTGCCAAATTTTCAATAGCGACCTGGTCAGTGACAGTACAACCTTCCTTATCGGTCAATCTGAAATAATAAATACCTGGCGCAACCATTAATTCTGGCTCGTTGCTAATGATCTTAACGAAGTCAGGATCGGTTGCCCATTCAATGGTTCCTTCGCTTACCAGATCAGCAGTAATTAGAACCTCTTCTTCTGTACAAACCTCCTCATCTTCGCTGAGTAGGTAGTCTTGTTCGGGGGGAACATTTGCTCGAACTATTCGATCTGCTTCACAGTCTCCCTGTTTGATTTTTACCATAAAATCAGTGGGCACAAAAGTGGTAGTGATTGGATTGGCAGCAGTTGGGTCGTCTAAAAGCTCGGCTGGCGACCATAAGAAATCAAAACCATCGTCCTGTGCGCCTGGATTAAGTTCAGTTGGAATGCCAGGGCAGATAGTAAGGCTTTCTGATAGGGTTGGTATTTTTATAAATTTGAAATCACCTGTTTGGGAAGTAGAAGCATTACAGTTGTTGCTGGTTGTGATTTCCAGCGTCACTTCCATTATTGCATCTTTTTCTATTTTGATTTCGGGATTTTGTTCATTCGTACTTATGCCATTGCCAAAGTTCCATTTCCAGGAGGTGATTGTTCCTGGATTAGCGATGGATTTGTCCTCGAAGCGAATCAATCCCTCATCCTTACAAGGATCATAATTGATTTGGAAATCTGCCAATGTTCTAGCATCTTCCACTAATTCTAGATTGGTAGTGCTTAATATGCCTTTTTCAGTAGCGCAGGGTAGGTTAGGATTTAATCGGAGGCTGATGGTATAGTTTCCTGCACTTGTATAAGTATGACTAGGGTTGGCTTCAGTAGAGGTATTGCCGTCGCCAAAATCCCAGATATAATATGCTGAAGCCAGACCATCATTGGAAAAGTCAATAGTCAAACCATCGCATTGAGGCGAAGTGGCAATATTTGCGGGTGGATCTGTATTTACAGAAACAATTTTGGTGGTTTTTGTGGTTGTACAGCCCCCTTTATCTGTAATTTCTACCGAAATTTCTATTTCTCCACTGTCAATCTGGACAGTGGGGGAGGCGGTTTCGAGTCCAGTGGTTATAATGTTTGCCGGTGTCCAGGTATAAGACTCAACTTCACTAGGCTCGTCTGTTTGCAGGTCGAGTTGGACAGGGTTACTATCACAAGTAAAAGTTACTGGAGCTAAAGAAGCATTTATGTCCCCATCTTTATTGATTGTGTATTCTCTGGTAATACGGCAAGTAGTTGCATCTTCCGTGATGGTTACGTAATAAGTTCCCTCGCTTAAGTCAGTTCTATCCGCAGAATTATTGGCTCCTGTAAGGTCTGCCCAGTTAATCGTATAATTATCTGCTGATTTTGATAAATCTAGGTCAATTGCTCCTAAAATAGTACAACCCTCATCGGCCAGTTTTACACCAGTAATAATTGGTTCATAGGAATCTACTGAAAATTCTTGTGAATGGACGATTACTCCGTCTGCGTCTTTTATTACAAAAATGTAATTTTCGAAAGCCGCCAGATTTTTTTCATCATAAATGTTCCCTGACGAGTCAGTAATCGTTATGGAAATGGGCTGTTTTTCGCATTTAAAATTGCTGACATCATATTCTAAAACCCCCATTGCATCTGGACAAACAATCAAATTGGAAATCATTGCATCCGGAGGAAGCTCAGGCTCAACCAAAGTAAAGCTCGTTTCAGCGGTACAGTCATTGGCCGCATCCGTAATGGTAACCGTATAAGTACCTGCGAATAGGTCCTCTCGACTGGCACCTCCTTCCCAACTATAAGTAATCATCCCATCGGGATTAATGGGCGTAATGGTCACGCTGCCATTAGGCAGCCCGCAACTTGGCTGTTGGTGAATGGTTGCTTCTACACCCAATGGACAGATGAAACATTCGCCTGTTACCAAAATATTATCAATATTTAGACTACATCCTCCGTCATCCGAAACGGTTACAGAGTAAGTGCCGTTTTCTACTCCTGCTCGATCTCTTTGATCCACATCACCGGCGAGGTCTGCCCAGTCATAACGATAATTGCCATTTCCTCCGCTTGATTTTAAAAGAATAGAACCATTTCCTAGGCAACTTTTTTCTAAAATAGAAACGTCCACCAATAATAAATTGGGCTGAGTGATTTCAAAACAAGCCTGTCCGGCAATACACTCATTGGCATCCATTGCAAGGATGCAATAATTACCTGCTGGCAAGGCATCGCTAGAATAAGTTCTTCCCAATCCATCTGTAATAATGGTCGTTACAGGGCCTATAAAATCTCCTGTTTCAATTATATCAAATTGCACACTGCCATCCTTTCCTCCTGCACAACTCACATGGGTTGTATCGGTCATATCTATGGCAACACCAGCTATATTATTGCTTAAAGAAAAAGTGGCTGATCCGGTACAGCCTGTTGTATTGTCCATTACGCTTACATTGAAAGTACCTGCGGGTAAACCGCTTTGAGTAGCTGATGATCCCCAACTGTAAGCATAATTGCCGCTTCCTCCCTCTACCTCAATTGTGACAGAGCCATTATATTGCTCGCAATCAGGATATTGGTTGATAATAGGATTTAGGCTAAGTGTGCTTTCTAGGTCAATTTTTACAGTAATAATATCTTGGCAGCCCTCTGCAGCAGGATGGGTCACTGTTACAAAATGCTCACCAGCAGATAGATCTGCCCTGAACCCGCCGGTTGTTCCGTCTTCCCAGGTATATTCCAAATTAGAAGGAAATAAATTTACCGAACCCTTCATTCCATTACACATTTCCGGGGTGGGAGAGAAGATGACTACTGGTCCAATATTGGCATTGCCTACGTGAATCGCCTGTTGCGTAGCGCAAATGGGATTATTTCTATCCGAAATAGTTACGTAATAGGTGCCAGAGGGCAGATCTTTACCTCCAGTGCCACTCATAGACGGGTCAGACCAACGGTAATTAAATTTACTATTGTCTTCCTGCATTTCCAAGCTAATGGAGCCATTGCTTTGTCCACAACTTGCTTCTATGACTAAAATATTTTCAATCACAGGCTCGATACAATCGCAGTCTTCTCCTATAAAGGCTCCTGCTATATATTGGCAACCTTCTTCGTCAGTGACAGTGACTCCGTAAAATCCGGGAGCTAAGCCTGCTATCCCTAGTGTGTTGCCGCCATGACTCCAACTGTAGGTAACATTTCCTTTTGCTCCAAAAACAGATACGGTAGCGGAGCCGTCATTTCCCGCACAACTTACATTTCTTATTGTAGTAATAGAAGCCGAAAGGGTGCAAGTAGCTTCTACTATAATCGGCGGTGTTGTTTGCTTACAACCATTTGCATCGGTGACGGTTAAAATATAAGTGCCAGGAGCTAAATTGGTAATAGACGGGGCGATACTTCCATTGTTCCATTCATAGGTGTAGTCTGGAGTGCCGCCAGATACAGATACACTAATAGCCCCGTCATTGCTAGTCATATCGGCTGAATTGGTCGTCGTGACATTAATTTTAATGGGAGTGGGTTGATGGACAGTCATTGTTTTTGATGCTGAACAACCTGCGGCATCTGTAACGGTTACGGTATAATTTCCTGCAGTAACTCCACTAATGACATTTCCGGTTGTCCCATGAGCCCAGTTATAGATAAACCCATTATTACTGCCTCCTGTAGCAGTTATACTTATGACTCCGGTAGATTCTCCTGGACATAATACATGCGTTATTTGTTCAGAGATATGGACGGGACTCATTTCCGAAATGTAAATAGAAGCGCTTGCCTGACAACCATTTGCATCCGTGACAGTTACGGTATAATTTCCTTCTCCCAAGCCCGTTATATTGGTACCATTTTGTCCATTGCTCCACTGATAGGTATAGTCTCCTTCCCCTCCGGTTGCTATTGCAGTTGCGGTGCTGCTTTGCATTCCGGCGCATACTCTAGAGTCTGTGGTAGTAATCGTTACAGAAGGCATTGGCTTAGAAGTAATTGTGACGCTTTGCGTTCCAGAACAGCCATTAGCATCTGTTACCATTACGGTATGAGTGCCAGGAGGTAGGTCGTTGACAGAAGCACTGGTGTTTCCTGTGCTCCAATTATAAGTATAGGGATCAGTGCCACCCATAATATTTACAGTCGCTTGCCCATTGCTGCTGCTTCCGCAAGTTGCTCCATTGGTAGTAACACTAAACCCAAAGCCTCCGCCAACAGTGGCTTCCGCAACAGAAGAGCAATTTCTAAAATTTGTTACGGTGATAGTATAGGTACCAGGAGCTAAATTAAAAGCAGTACTATTTTGATCTCCTGCAACGCCTCCACTCCATTCGTAACGATACGGAGGGGAATTTCCGCTTGGGGTGACAGTAATTCGACCATCATTAGCTCCCGGGCAGGTTTCATCCCTAACAGATACTGTTAGACCAGGAGGGACGGATTGGGTTATTTCCGGACAAATCATTGCCTGGCAACCATTGGCATCTGTAATGGTTACGGAGTATAAGCCTGGTCCTAAATTTTCTCTTCGGTCGCCGCCACCGCCCATTTCCCAAAGATAAGTATAAGGTGCGGTGCCACCAGAAGCTCTTACTTCCATGTAAGCATCGTTGGTGGCTCCACAACTGACTTCTGTGTAAATTGCTGTAATTTGCAATTCTTCTGGCGCTTGTACATCAGCCATTCCTTCGGCTGTTTGACCATTCGTATCCGTTACAGTGACTCGATACCAGCCGACAGCAAGTCCTCCAACAGCAGCAGTTTGAGCGCCTGTATCCCAATTATAAGAATAGGGAGGGATGCCGCCTTCGACGTGAACCGTTACTTTGCCATCCAGATCATCCCAACAAAGTAAATGTCTGATTGTAAAAGAAAGTTGCATGTCAAAAAGAGGATCGTCTATTTCTTCCGCTTTACTGATTGCGGTAGAAGTTGCAGGGGCATTTAATACCACTGAGTTATTGTTATTAGCATTTAAGCTGGTGATCAGTCCTAATAGAAGCAAAAAAACTGATAGGATGTTTTTGTGAAAAATGGTCAAGTATATGTTCATTATCAACGATTTAGTGTTGAATGGTTTATCTTTTTCAGCCATTCTTCATTTGGCTGAACACAGAGATACGGAAACGCAGCGTTTTTCAAAAAAAAAACTGCTAGAAACTCTCTTTTTTCTCTGTGTTTTGTGTTTCATTTTCTTTACATACTGATTTCAAATTGAGAACGGCTATATCCTTTCCTTACTCCCCTTCTCTTTTTTCGCCAATGGTGATTTCAACAATTTGTACCTTTCGCTCTTTGGATGCCTCGGGGCTATAAACGGAATTTCTTCGATCTCTAGGATTTTCACTGATAAATTTAGGGGCTTGCTCTTCCCCAAAAGATACTTCTTGTAATACCAGGCTTCCATTGTCAAGGTATTCTTTTAACATGCCGTCTCGGTAGTTTATAAAGTGATTCATTACAGCACTTACTCTTCTTTTGCCCAGCCGTTTATTGTACTCAGAATTTGCGAGCGGACTAGTAAACCCACGAACGGAAATAACGGCAGTATTCCCTCTTTGCAAATATTTTATCAAGGTTTCCGAAAAGACGCCTAATGTGTCAAAATTGCCCCTTAACTGGGTTTCAAAAAAAGCGGCTATTTTTGAGCTTTCAAAAATATATTTTTCTCCCGAAAACCCTTTTGCATAATTGCTCATAAACTCTCTTTTCTTTCGATAATAGGCGGTGTATAAATCTTCATAATTGCTGGCGGTGGTAGTGGTTCGACTACGAGGGTCGGGGCGGTCATTATCAAAATATAAAGTCAACGGTAGGAGGTCTTCTAATTCTACAAGTCCTCCCGGCCTCAAGTACAGCCTTTTAGTAATCGTCCGATTGGTTGTTTCATTTACAAATTCTTTTGTGTCAAAATCTAAAGTATCAGACACATAGCCCACCAAACTGGCAATTAGGCGATATTTTCTTTGAGAAAAAATATCAAAATTAAAATTATTGCCTGCTGGATTATCTTTTATAAATAATTCGCCGGTAGCTAAATCAATTAATTGGACAATGCAATGATGAAGTGGCAATCGGGATTCTTCGTCAAAAGTAAGCGCGAGCAAATCCATTTCGAATACATTGGGTCGCAGATATAACTCCTTTACCAAAGTAGTGGAGGTGGTAATATCCCTTGTATGGAAGTAGAGGGTATCTGGCACATAGCCTTCTTTGGTAGCGATTAAAAAATACCTGGAATCTCGCTTTAGATTGTCGAAATGAAATTCGTTGTCCAACTCATTGGTTCTAGCATCAACCAAAAGAGGCTCTTCCTCTTTTTCCGATACTTGGAATAGTTGTACCTTCGTACCAACCAATGCTTCTTTTGTATAATCGTCGAAAGTTAAGGCCTGCAAGTCAATATTAATAAAATCTACCGCAAAAATATCGTGGCAGCCCATATCGTGTTCATTCAATCGAAAACAGCCATCTCGACTGGAAGATAAATGTCCTTTATCTCCCGTTGGGTCTAGCGTAAAGTACAAATCGTCAAAACTACTGTTTAAAGGATAGCCTCCGTGCACTATCTCTCCATTGGAAAAACGATAGATATCGTAGCCGCCCAGACCAATATTTCCTTTTGAGCTAAAATACAAGGTATTGCTTGGTTGATGATAAAAAGGACTCACTTCATTTTCTGCTGTATTAACGGCTGCATAGTTGATTGGGGGGGCGAAAGCGCCTCGCTCATCTACTTCTGTAAACCAGACATCTAACTTCCCTTTTCCTTCGGGACGATCTGATACAAAAAATAACCGCTCTTTTCCCTCTTCATTATAAGCAACGGCGGGATGAGTTGTCGTAAAACCGGACAAATTGATATGTTTTGGCAGCATTTGTGCTTTGCTCCAGCTATTGTCCGCTTGTTTGTCCTGATAATATAGCTGACATCTTATTTTTCGGCTTTTTCCCTGATAGTCACAGATAGTAAAATACACCCTTTTTTCTTCTTTTGTGAAAGTTAAATGGGATACAGATTGCTCCAAGCGATTAAAATCATCAGCAGGAGTAGCAGTCCTATTTTCTTCTGAAGAAAGCGTTTTGGCATACAACCGAGGCGGCTTGACTTTTTCTTTTGTTTTTTCAAACTTTAAAGAAGAAAAGTATAAATGGTCGCCCATCAAAAGCGGAGCAAAGTCGGAATAAGGAGAGTTAACTTCCTCGCCCAAATGCCGTACTTCGTATTGATTGTCAATCTTTTGCGTTCTAGTTGCTGCCCATTTGCAGTCTTCTATATCTTTTCTTGCCCAGGCTAAAAAGGTATTATCAACAGGTGGCGGACTAGCCAGATATTGTTCGAAAAAAGGCAAGGCTTCTATATATTTCCCTTGCAATTTTTTCATGGATCCCACCCAGTAAATAGCCTTCGGATAATCAATGTCTCCGTCTAATGTATCTAGTTTCATAGTTCTATAATAGCCTTGTTCGGCTATTTCAAACGCGCCCATTTTTTTGGCAGCTTCGGCAAAAACAAATTGGTTTTTTACACTCAAGCTGTCTTTGGTAGTAATGCCAAAAAACTCGTCATCTGCAAAAAAATGATCTTTATGCAGGGTTAACTTTACGGCCTCTTCGAAGCGCTCTGCGGATTGACTTTGTAAAAAACCGATAAAAAATAAAAATACTAAAAGCGTGCAGTGATATTTTTTCATTTTTTATTCGAGAGGTATTATTAAGGTGATAGTTTTCTTTTACTTTGGTGTTCAGCATAGTCCCGCGCATTAAACTAAAAAATTGGACATATTTCAAATTCTTTTGGCGGTTGTACTTTGGTGAAAATATAAATAACAGAAAATTCAGGCCCTCCTCGATTGAAAGTGGCAACCTCGAAAGGGGAGGAGGTAATATCATAGCTAAAGCCAAAAGACCACATTCGATAATCCAGAATGATATTGGGTACCCAGGCATCATTCAGACGGTGGGTTACTCCTAATGCGAGGGATAGTTCTTTATCTCTTCTTTGATCTATTAATACTTTTCCAAGCACGCCCAACACGATTTCTTGGTGTGGTCCCTGAAACTGACCAACCGCTTGCAAACCCAAATCAAAGAAACTACCCAATGCAAAAGAAGTCATACCGTAAACCGCCAATCGCCGTGGCAAATTAACTGTTTCGTCTTTATAAAAGCTTTTATTGGGCTCGTTGACGTGGAAGATGCCTAATCCCAAATCAAAGCGGGTTCGTTTTTCGGGATTTTGAAAGCGATAATTGATACCTCCCGACAAATCCATATAAAAAATATTGGAGTCATCGAATACTTCGCCGGAAGCTAATTGCCCATTGTATCCGCCGTCATCATATTGGGCATCCGTCCTTAATTTGCTGGTATTGAAGCGATGTTGGGCACCCCCCAATTGAACCCCACCCGTCAAGAAATGCTTCTTGGCAAGTCGGTGGGTATAAGAACCGGAAAGTGCCAGATTGGTGGTACTTAGCTCTAGGTCGCCCGCCTCGTCAAAATTGAAGAGTAATCCGCCCGAAAAAAGACTATTTTTTAGATTAGAGTTGGTAAATTTTTGCTCAATCCCTCCCGTGAAGGTCATATAGTTTACGGGCACCTTGTTCCATTGGCTGCGATAATTGCCAATGAAGCGAGTATCGCCGCGAAAAAGGCCTGTCAGAGCAGGATTAATATTCATAGGAGAGCGGCCAAACTGAGAGTAATGGATGTCTTGGGCATAAAGTACTCCGCCACAACCAATAGCCAGCAATAAAAAGCAGCACTTGATAAGGTATAAAGTTTTTGACACAGTTAATATTTTAAATTAACAACAAATGGGCAATAGATCCAAGCGCAATCAATAATTGATTTCAGGAAAGCAAACAACGAACAGGTGGGTAAAACCTTCAATGGAATAATCATCTGTACTTTTACCTTTTAGTAAGTTTATACTTCCTTTGACAATTGCCTAAAGAACTGGAAAAACAAATTTATTATTCCCAATTCTCTATGGTTTGTATCTCTTAGCAATGAATTTTTAGAAGGCAATTTTTTCCTTCTAAGCTCTTTCTTGTAATAATTGGGTTTTAAATCGTGTCAATTATTACGTCGGATAATCTTTGTGTTCCCTAGTGTATCTTTATATAAAGTAAGGAGAAATACTTCGCCCCTTACTTTAAAAAAAAGGACATTGCCACAGGTTTGTTTAAAATGAATTTGCAAATGCTGGAAGGTATGTTTCTTAATGCAGCTATTACTCCAACAGCTATTATTTTATCAACCCGTTTTGTCCATAATGTCAAGTCGGCAAGAGCACGTAAAATTCAGACCCTAAGCCAAAATATAACTGTGTAAAACCCAGGTTAAAGAATAGCAATTTTCCAAAAGCAAAAAAAATAGGTTGATCGGTACGGGATGGTAAATATTGTGGGCATTCTCGATAAAAACAATTTACCTTTTCAAGGGGAATGAAATTGAGCTGTTTTGGAGAATGGAATAATCTGCATAAAACAAGTCAATTTGGAAATGGTTAAATTGTTTTAGGAGTAAGTTTTGGAAGGACAAAAATAATAACATTTTTTAATGTATATGAAATTAAATCCACATTTGCTAAAAAATGGCACTTTTAACCCTTCTTTTGTGTAATCATGAACCCTTACCAGCCGAACCAACATCATTTTGTCCACATTTCAAATAGTCATCAGAGGTATTGAGGAAAAAGCTTTTGCCACCTAGTGACAGACCTAGTCGTCAGGGTATTTCAAAATGCACTTTTTCCTTTCGCTTCGGTTTAGTATCCTTTTGAGATAAATGGATTTACATTTAATATACTTCTACTAACAATTATAACGAGTTTTTGGCAGATTTGCAAAGTTTTCCCTTGCCGCAAAACATATAAATATATAATAATTGTTAGTAGAAGTATGCCAAAAGAAACCCCTTTTAGGAACAGGAACCTATTGCGCAAAAGAAAATTATTGATAACTTTCCACTGCCAATGGTTTATCTAAATAAAGAAAAAACAAAAAAGCCGCTCCCCTTTAAAGAACGACTTTTTGCCCATTTATTATTAAATCTAGTGACTGGTAGTCTAGTGTTTACCAATCATCCAATTACTTCTCCTCTACTTCTTCAAATTCTACATCTTGTACATCTTCGGAGTCATTAGAAGAATCACTGGCATTCTCGCCTGTCTGTCCATTGCCCCCTGCATCAGTTGTAGCACCTTGCGAAGCCTGGTACATATCCTGGCTGGCTGCTTGCCATGCTGCATTTAGAGTGGCACTGGCAGATTCGATTTTGTCCATGTCCTGCGCTTTGTGGGCTTCTTTTAGCTCATTGAGGGCAGACTCGATGGTTTCTTTTTTATCCGCTGGAATTTTTTCACCAAATTCCTTGATTTGCTTTTCTGTTTGAAAGATTAAAGTATCCGCTGCATTGAGCTTATCCACTTTTTCTCGTTCTTTTCGGTCAGATTCCGCATTGGCAGCAGCTTCTGCTTTCATTCTTTCGATTTCTTCTTTGGACAAGCCGGTAGAAGCCTCGATTCGGATGGACTGCTCTTTGCCCGTGCCTTTGTCTTTGGCAGATACATTTAGGATACCGTTGGCATCCATGTCAAA
The DNA here is from genome assembly GCA_965222705.1 of Saprospiraceae bacterium. Lineage (GTDB taxonomy): Bacteria > Bacteroidota > Bacteroidia > Chitinophagales > Saprospiraceae > JAFMDF01. Next base: position 58,039 of record CBDCUO010000055.1, read on the forward strand.
AGTTACTTCGATTTGAGGGACGCCCCTTGGTGCAGGTGGAATGCCGTCTAAGATAAAGCGACCGACCGGACGATTATCCCTTGCCATTGGCCGTTCTCCTTGCAAGATATGGATTTCTACGGAAGGTTGATTATCCGCAGCGGTTGAATAGACTTTGGATTTCTTGGTCGGAATGGTGGAATTGGCTTCGATGACGACATCAAAGACATTTCCCATGGTTTCGATTCCTAGGGAAAGTGGCGTTACATCTAATAATAAAACGTCTTGCACATCTCCACTCAGCACACCACCTTGAATAGCTGCTCCAACGGCTACTACTTCGTCAGGGTTGACTCCTTTATTGGGTTTTTTACCAAAGAATTTTTCAACCGCTTCCTGAATAGCAGGAATTCTGGTAGAACCACCAACCAAGATAATTTCGTCAATATCAGCATTGGTCAAACCGGCATCTTTCATAGCCTCTTGACAAGGCCTTAAAGTGCGGTTAATCAATTTGTCTGCCAATTTTTCAAACTCTGCTCTGGTGATTTTTAAAACCAAATGTTTTGGCACGCCATCTACTGCTGTCACATAAGGCAAATTGACTTCTGTTGTCGTAGCGGAAGATAACTCAATCTTAGCTTTTTCTGCGGCTTCTTTCAGTCGCTGTAAGGCCATTGGGTCTTTTCTAAGGTCAATACCTTCTTGTTTTTTAAAGGTTTCTGCCAAGTGGTCAATCAATACTCGGTCAAAATCATCGCCTCCCAAATGGGTATCCCCATTGGTAGATTTTACCTCAAAAACGCCCTCGCCCAATTCCAGAATGGAAATATCAAAAGTGCCACCACCGAGATCATAAACGGCAATAGTCATGTCTCTATTTCGCTTGTCCAAGCCATAAGCTAGAGCAGCAGCCGTAGGTTCATTAATGATCCTTTTGACAGTTAATCCAGCTATTTCGCCCGCCTCTTTGGTTGCCTGCCTTTGGGAATCATTGAAGTAAGCAGGGACAGTAATGACCGCTTCGGTTACTTCCGAACCCAGAAAGTCCTCCGCTGTTTTCTTCATTTTCTGCAAAATCATCGCAGAAATTTCCTGCGGGGTATAGAGCCTGCCGTCAATATCCACCCTTACTGTATCATTATCTCCTTTGACCGCTTTGTAAGCCGCCACTTTGGCTTCACCTGCTACTTCTGAATACCTCGCTCCCATAAATCGCTTGATAGAAGAAATCGTTCGGACCGGATTGGTAATGGCTTGACGTTTGGCAGGATTTCCAATTTTGCGCTCGCCATTATCCAAAAAAGCTACGACAGAAGGTGTAGTTCTTCCGCCTTCATCATTGGGGATAACGACGGGTTCGTTGCCCTCCATTACCGATACGCAGGAGTTGGTCGTCCCTAAATCTATTCCTATAATTTTACCCATTTTTTTTATTTTAAAAGTTTAATGGAAATCATTGAAATTGAAAAATATACCTTCTTTGACAAATTGCATGGAGCAGGAGTCATCCTCAATTTTTATCCAATTCTGCCAAGGAATCAAAATATATGTATTTTGAATTTCAACTTATTTTCAAAGAAAAATTAATCTAACAGTTATGATTCATCAATCAATATGCCATGCCAAAAACAGAGAGATGGATATGCCAAAAGTGCAGGAAGATTCAAATATGGGCTGACAGGTTGTGTAAATATGTTGTCAAGCAAATGCCAGATTGGCAGGAGTTAGTTGGTGATAGGGTTGCTAAGAGCTTGACTTGTGTGGGTAAGAGAATTGGAAAATTCTCTTAAACAAAATATGGTAGCAATAATTCATGCAATTTTTTAGATGGCTGTACTCAGAAGATCTAAGGAAAAAAATCATCCAAGTCCACCTCAACCTTGCAGACTTTATCTTCTAATTTTCCAGCATAATAATTGGTAAATTTTCGATCAGGCGTGAAAACATGCACGCTGCGAAGGGGCGGAATTATGAGCCAGGCGGATTGCACACCGGCGGGAAAGTAAATTTCAAAAAATTTGTTTTTAATGTCTTCGATGCTTTGTTTGGGAGAAAGAATTTCTATGACGGTGATGGGCACATCGGATACTTTTATTTCATCATTCAGCAAGTCCAATTTTGCTTTCGGAAAGATACAAATATCGGGAACAGCAGGTTTTACATCGGGCAAAGTCAGGCTTAATTCCGAGTAAAATTCGTACTTTTTATCATATTTTTTGCCCAGAGCAATTACTAGTCTTGATTGAATAGCACTATGGTTTTTACTAGGCATGGGTTTGTTTCGTTCTATTTGGTATTGAACAGCGGGTTCAGAAACTTGGTCGAATTCTTCTGTAAACATGGTGGTCATTTTTCACCAAATTTAGGCATAAAAACCCGTTTTTCCTAACGGTTGGACCAAGCGATCTCTTCCACGCCTAATTCCTTCCCGATAAATCGGGCCAAGACAAAAAGATAGTCCGATAATCTGTTTAGATACTGGATTAAAATAGGCACAACGGCTTCTAACTCGCTCAAAGCCACTATATTTCTTTCTGCTCTTCTGCAAACACAACGGGCGACGTGACAATGGGAAACAGTGGGATGCCCGCCAGGAAGGATGAAATTTTTTAACAATTCCAGGCGGGTTTCCATTTGGTCAATGCTTTTTTCCAGTGACTCTACGGACGTTGGTTCTATGATAGGTAACCATAAATTTTCTTTGGAAGGATCGGCAGCCAAATGAGCACCAATCGTAAAAAGCATTTCTTGGATAGACTTAAGTTCTGCTCGGATAGCTTTATTTTGCAGGCAGTCTCTGACTAATCCGATAAAGGAATTGAGCTCATCTACCGAGCCGTAAGATTCTATGCGTATATGATGCTTGGGCAATCGGGTGCCGCCGAAGAGAGCCGTTGTTCCGGTATCTCCTTTTTTTGTATAAATTTTCATTAGAAAAAAATAAATTTATATTTCGGAAAGATCGTATTCATTTAAAATGACTCTCCAGTCCAGGCTTTCTACATATTCCAGCATTTTTTGAGAAATGCTGTCCCTTAAATTGCGGTGCTTTTTGGCCAAGCCGAACGCATAGAATTGCAGATCAAATTTGATGGGTAAAATTTCCAAGTGATGATAAGTCTGACTCATTCATTAAGCGATATTTTAAAATAGGTTCATCGTATAAAAAAGCCTCTATCTCGCCTGCATCCAAAGCCGTTAAGCCCGTTGAAAGGTCATTATACAAACTAACTTTTTTGAAAAAGTGATTTTTTAAATAAGTTGCTGTGCTGGCTTTGGAAATACAGCCAACTTTTCGTTCTTTAAAATCATTTATTTCTGATATACTCCACCCTAATTGGTTAATGGTCAAAGAGGAAGCGACACTTGCTGTAAAGCCAGAAATAAAAAGTAAGCCGCTAAACATCCAGATTAATGCCACCAGCTTGCCCTCTCGACTCTTGGGTGATTTGTCGCCATATCCAACGGTGGTCATCGTCACTACAGACCACCACATACCATCCCATATTCCCTTCCAGCCAGGTCGAAATTGCTCCGGATTCTTTTTTCTTTCAAAATACCAAGCAATTGATCCAAACAAGCAAATTACGAAAAACTAGTGCTAAAAAACCGCTTAAAAAATTCAGATTAAAAAAGGAACGCAGAAATTGGCTAAATTTTTTAAGCGAAGAAATTTCTCGAATAGCAACGGTAGAATTGGAAGCATAAAAAGAATGAGTAAAATCTATTTTTTGGCTGCGCTCACTAGTAATAGTCAATGGATTAATACATACATCAATTGTTCCTGCTTCTAAAGCGGTCAGCATATCTGCAAAATCCATTCTTACTAGGCGATACTCCAAACTTAGATCTTTGGCAATATTTTCCCAGAGCCATACACTGATGCCCCCTAAGGATTCTCCTTCGGGAATAATAAAAGGAGCCACCTGTGTATAACCTATGATTAAGGTGTCTTTTTGCGCTTGAGCAATTAGAAAATTACTACTGATTAAAAAGAATAGGGTGCTTATCCATTTCATCGGTTTTGCCTACTTAAAACTTATGCTGTTTTCCTGTTTTCTCGAATATCCAAAGTGTTTTGCCAAGATAGCTAATAATCTTGTTTCAGAAAAACGGACTGCTCCATATATTTTACCTAAAGGAACATTTCAAAAGTATCAATTTATTTCTTGGCTACAAAGAAAAAAGGCTGGTGTAGGAGATAAAGGTATTATCATACATTAATTAAGTGTTGGTTTTATGAACAGGAAACTTTAGAGTATGTATGGTATTAGATGTATATTCTGGGAGATTTGCCGGAGGTTTCTTTGGGAAAATTATTTAGATAATATTTGATGAGTCCAATAGTACTTTTGACATTGAGTTTTTTGCGGAGGTTGCGTTTATGCGTGTCAACGGTCCGAGGACTAATAAATAGTTTATTCGCTATTTCTTTGTTAGTCAGTTCTTTATAAATAAATTCCAGAATTTGCTGCTCTCTTTTTGTAATAAAAGGTTTTACTCTTGTAGCCGTTGTTCCTGTTGTTTTTCCTCCAAATTGCACCAAAATTTTTGCGGATATGCTACTGGAAAAATAATTGTTCCCTTTGGCCAAAGCCCTGATGCCGACGAGTAATTCGTCAATAGGTGCATCTTTGGTAATATAGCCTTGTGCACCGTTTTTTAGAGCTTGCAAAATCATAGATTTATCTTCTTCATTGGAAAGGATGAGTATATTTGCTCTTGGCGCAATTTGGAGCATGCGGCGGGTCATTTCCAAACCGTCAATGGAAGGAAGATTTAAGTCGAGAATAATTACTTCAATATCAGGTTGCCTTTTTAAAAACTGGAGCGCTGGCTCTCCGTCGTCAAAATCTGCAATTACCTCAAATCCTTCTCGATTTTTAAGATACAGGGACAAGCTTTTTCTAAAGATAGATTCATCTTCTATGATGATCGTTTTGATTGTTTTTGTCATAGCGCTTTGCAGAAAAGTTAATTGTTGGTCAATGGAAGGAGGGTTTTTGTAGAAAAAGCGGGTATTGGGAGGAAGGAGTTATCGGGAATTAAACCTAATTTTGCCCGATTTGTTTAAAGTAAATTTACCTGCTTTTCAACTTTTGAGAAAATAAAGTTACATTTTTTTTTCGTCAATTGAAAATTCCACAATCTGAAAACTTTACGATTTTGAATAAGCTCGATTTTGCTTGGCTGATAAAAATGGCGTGGAGGGATAGCCGCCGAAACCGCTTGCGTCTTTTTTTGTTTATTTCCTCTATTATTTTGGGCATTGCGGCTCTTGTTGCTATTAGTTCATTTGGCGAAAATTTGGCCACAGATATTAATAAAGAAGCCAAAAAGCTGCTTGGAGCGGATTTAAAAGTGGAAGGCAACGCGCCTATGCTGGATTCTATTGGGTTGATACTCAAAGAGATAGAGGCAGAGCGTTCAGATGTGATTTCGTTTCCTTCCATGATTTATTTGCCCAAAAGCGAGGATACCCGAATGGTCTTAATCAATGCTATAGAAGGCAATTATCCCTACTATGGAGAATTTGCTACAGAACCTTTGAATGCTCAAAACACCTTTAGGACTGCACAAAAAGCGTTGGTAGAAAAAACGGTGATGATGCAATATGGCTTGCAACCGGGCGATTCTGTGAAGATAGGAAAAGTTACTTTTGAGATTGAAGGGCAATTAAATACAGCTCCCGGCAGGTCGGGGTTTGCGGGAGCGGTCTTTCCAATAGTTTACATTCCTAAAAAATATATTCCACAAACGGGTTTGGTACAGTTTGGCAGTCGTGTTGACTACAATTATTTTTATAAAGTGAAAGAAGGGATTGATGTGGCACAATTGGAGGATACCCTCCAAGCCATATTACGTCCTGTTTCTATGGGCTGGGATACGGTGGAAGAAAGGAAGGAGGATTTAGGTAGCGCCTTTAATACGTTGACCGATTTTTTGAATCTGGTTGGTTTCATCGCTTTGATATTGGGCTGTATTGGCGTGGCAAGTGCTGTACATATTTATATTAAAAGCAAATTGGATACGGTGGCTGTTTTGCGTTGTTTGGGAGCAAGTGGGAAACAGGCCTTTTTGATTTATCTGATTCAGGTTTTGGCTATGGGCTTGTTTGGGGCGCTATTGGGGGCTTTATTGGGTAGCATTTTGCAAAAATTACTACCCCTTGTTTTGGGAGAATTTTTGCCATTAGAGAATGTGAGTACTGATATTTCGCCCAGCGCAGTCATTCAGGGCATTATTACTGGGGTTGCTATTGCGATTTTGTTTGCCTTAATTCCACTTTTGGGCATTCGAAAAATCTCTCCGCTAAAAACCTTGCGCGCCTCTTTTGAGCCAGATACTGCTACAAAAGACCCGCTGCGCTGGTTGATTATTGGCTTAATTGCTCTGTTTATTGGTGGATTTACTTGGTTTCAGACAGGACGCGTGGATACCGTAGCAGGTTTTATGGCGGTTGTTGCTATTAGTTTTTTATTGCTGGCGGGGGTGGCGCGATTGGTTATGTGGGCGGTACGCCGCTTTTTTCCGGTGCGATGGAGCTATGTTTGGCGGCAAAGTATTGCCAATTTGTACCGTCCCAATAACCAAACTTTAATACTAATGGTTTCTATTGGCTTGGGAACGGCCTTGATTTCTACCTTATTTTTCACACAAGACCTTTTATTGGGACAGGTAGAATTTACTGGACGTGGAGAACAGCCCAATATGATTCTATATGATATTCAAAGCGACCAAAAGGCTGACGTGCTTCAACTGACGGACGAATTTGATTTGCCTTTGATCCAAAATGTGCCAGTTGTGACGATGCGTTTAGAAACGATAGACGGCATAACAAAAGCACAGAATTTGTTGGACACGACCGAAAACCAGAAGTCCCGTTGGGCATACAACCGGGAGTATCGGGTTACTTATAGGGATTCGTTGACGGATACGGAAGAAATAATTGAGGGCGTTTGGCACGGTGAACAGCCCGATAATGACACGGTTTATATTTCCATTGCGGAAAATATTGCGGATAATCTAAAAGCAGGGGTAGGATCCAAGCTCGTTTTTAACGTGCAAGGTGCTTTGCTTGAAACGGTGATTAGCAGCATTCGAAAAATAGAATTTGGACGTTTGCAGACCAATTTTTTTGTAGTGTTTCCTGAAGGTGTTTTGGAAAAAGCCCCACAGTTTCATGTGGTGGTTACTCGAACACCCGATGAGGCAATTTCGGGCAACTTTCAACGAAATTTGATTCGCGCTTTTCCAAATGTTTCGGTCATTGATTTAACCCAAATATTAAAAACAGTAGATACGATATTGGACAAAGTGTCTTTTGTCATAAAATTTATGGCTTTATTTAGCATTCTTACTGGTTTATTAGTATTAATCAGTTCGGTCGTACTAAGCAAATACCAGCGAATAAAGGAAAGTGTTTTATTAAGAACGTTGGGAGCGAGTAGAAATCAAATTTTAAAAATTAATGGTTTTGAATATTTTATGCTAGGTGCGCTTTCAACCTTGACGGGCATTATTTTATCTTTTGGCATTAGCTGGTTGCTGGCTAAGTTTGAGTTTGAAATTCCTTTTACGCCTAGTTTTTTGCCCTCTTTTGTAGTCTTTTTGAGCATTACCATTTTGACCATTATTATCGGGATGCTAAATAGCCGAGAAGTAGTATCCCAATCGCCTTTGGAGGTGCTGCGAAAGGAGGTTTAGTAAAAATAATGGACAAAATCAAGTTACATTAAAATAAATTAAATGTATAAATAAAAGATTTTTAATAAGCTTTGCTTTCTAATTATTTTTTGAAAATTTTTCTGAAAAATTTCTAGCCCTTTTTGAACCACTGACGAAAAAAACCTATCCGTTTTCTAAAAAAGTTATTACATTTTCATTATTTCAATCTTAATAAAGATCATTTACAATCAAATATAAATTTGATTTTTAGATATATATAATTATATTTGCATCGTGAAAGTTATTAATTACTTCAAGTTAAAATGACTTTCCAGGAATAATACGGATATTAATCGAATAGAAGGAAAAAATGGAAAAGGAAAGTAAAGCAACCGAAAGCAGTTGCCTGAAATTACTTGTACTTAATTGCTTTGTTTGACGTGAGTTTGAACAGATTTCCCTCAATAGATTATAATCCCAACAAGTAATTTTTTCTGAAACACTATCTTCCTACAAGATGCTCTTTTGATTAAAAAGAAATGTACTCTTTTAGGGGAAATTGAAATTACGGACTATATGGAGCATTTCCTATTTCTTTCGGTTACGTCGATGCTAATCTCTTCTCTATCGATATTTTTTATTGAATATCATCAGCCCCCTACATCTTCTTCCGATTCAGAAAATGACCTCAGTTCGACTGACTCGATAACGGGTTCGATGGATGCACCTTCCGAAGAAGAGGTTTTATTAACAGAAAAAAATGAAAAACTGTCCGGCCATGCCGCTTCAGATACAGAACAGGAAGATTTTGCCGGAGGGTATGATTTTATCCAAATTGCTAAACAAGGGAATTCAATGCCTTGTGACCAATGGCAGAATATTCGACCCGTAGTGAGTTAATATGGAAATACAAGCAATTTACTTGGTTTTTGTATTGACAATTCGTCAATTTTTGTCAAAGAAGGACAATTTTTATTAGCAGCTAAAATCTATAAACAAACGCATTATGAAACACTTACAAATCCTGCCAACAGGCTTATTATGCTTGTTTTTTGCATGGTCAATAAATTCCTATGCGCAGCAAGAAGATTTGTTAGTGCTGAATCAGGAAAAAAAACAAGTAGTATCAATAAACAAGCAGTCCTTAACAACACCCAATACAACAAAAATCCCTCTTTATTTTCGGCATCATAAAAAGTTGCCTGTGGCCTATTCCGGTTTTGTAATCGAATTAGTCACTTCGGATTTGCCGCTGAAGCGAAATCACTCCCTCTTCAAACAATTTGGAAATGTGTATTACGACAAACTGGAAGGAGGTAAGTATGCCTATTGTGTTTTGACTAACTTCAACAATCGAAGAGTAGCCGGTCAATATATTCATAATATCATCGCCAGAAGGGCTCCGAAGGCAAGGGTAGTGGAGTATGTTCGTGGAAGGAGGAAAGTGTATAAAAGCAATTAAACAGTTTTTGAATTATAATCCTATGAAAATTTTAGAGGCTACTTCTGTGAGAGGACTGCGGGTAGAAAGCTGGCAGACCTAGCAAATGCGTCAAATGCTGCTAGCTTTCTACTGAAATTGGTGTAGTTTTCTTTTTTGAGACCGTGATAATGACGAATAGGTTATCTCGGGAGCAATCTCGAGATAGCCGATTTGTCTTTTTTGGGCTTTCTTTTTTCATTATTCCACCTCTTTTTCAATGGCTGCTTTTCTCAATTTTTGCAAAAAGGGAGAAGCAAATATAAAGTCCTGTAAATAGTCGTTATTGCTATTTAATACTTCATTTTTGGTACCCCTCCAGGCTACTTTTCCTAAGTTTAACAAAATAATGGTATCACCAATTTCCATGACAGAGTTCATGTCGTGTGTATTGATGACCGTTGTGATGCCATTTTCTACCGTGATGCTATGGATCAATTCGTCAATGACCATAGAAGTTTTGGGGTCTAGTCCAGAGTTTGGTTCATCGCAGAAAAGGTATTTGGGTTTGAGAACGATGGACCGAGCGATACCCACGCGCTTTTGCATACCTCCGCTGATTTCAGAGGGATATTTTTTATTGGCTCCTTCTAGTGTTACCCTTTCCAGGCAATAGTTGACCCTTTCCATTTTTTCCTTTTTGGTCATTTTGGTAAACATATCCAGGGGGAAGCGTACATTTTGCTCGACTGTCATGGAGTCGAATAGGGCGGTGCCCTGAAAAAGCATGCCCACCTGCATACGCAAAGCCCGTAGTTCCTTCTTGTCTAGCTTGTTAAAATTGATGTCATCGTACCAAATATTACCGCTTGTAGGTTGGAAAAGCCCGACTAATAGTTTTAACAAAACGGTTTTACCGGCACCGCTTTTTCCAATAATCATATTGGTTTTGCCTCGTTCAAAAACGGCAGAAATGTTATTTAACACTTCTACTTCTTCAAAAGATTTATATATATTTTCTGCTCGAATCATTTTTGCTAGGAAGTCAAGATGACCGCAATGACTAAGTCTGCTAATAAAATCAAAATATCACTATATACGACCGCTTGGGTACTTGCCTCGCCCAATTCAATGCTTCCTCCCTTTACAAAATAGCCCTGATAACAAGAAACGGTTGTTAGAATAATCGAAAAGACTACTGCTTTGACGTACATCATGAATACGTAGTAGGGTACAAAAAAAGAACGAACACCCCTCACATATTCCGGGTCTGTCAGGTCACCGAAGGGAACCGCCGCAACATATCCTCCCATAATGCTGACAAAAGCAGCCAAACTGACCAATAAAGGAATCACAAGCACTGCCGCAACCAGTTTGGGTAAAATTAGAAAAGCGGCTGTATTAACTCCCATTAAATCCATTGCGTCAATATGTTCTTTTTGTCGCATCCCGCCCAGCTCTGCTGCCATATTAGAACCTACCTTGCCCGCCAGTACCAAACAGGTAATCGTAGGAGCGAGTTCAATAATAGTCATATCTCGGACTATGTAGCCAATATAATATCTGGGAATAAGATTGCCACTTAGCTGGTCTGAAAATTGGACGGCGGTTACTGCCCCGATAAAAACAGAGATTAGCCCAACAATTACGAGCGATCCTACCCCTATATCATTCATTTGCCTCATTGTTTCTCGCCAGTACATGATAAATTTTTCCGGACGAGCAAAAGTTGACTTCATCAGGGCTAAATAACGACCAAAATGGTAGAAAAAATTGAAATTCATAGCTGTTCAACTTACATTCATTAAGGAATGAGGCACAAACAAAATGTACGACTCCTCTTTATCTTTTTGTGTTTTTTGCCGTTTGCAGCCAATTAAGGAATGGTACATTAATAATGAAATTTTAAACATACTTTAAGTCAAGTTGCCCGTTGTTTCCAATTAGAAGGAATACTTTTGGGGACATTCAGGCGATTTTTTGCCTTTAAATATTGCCTTAAGCCGATCAAAGCAGCTATGTTTGCTTCTGCTTTTTGCGCCGTTTTAATAGCTTTTGGTGTGTAGTATTTTTTTACAAAATGGGTGTCAAAATGCCCGCTTTTAAAGGCCTCATGCCCACAAACGAATTTGCCGAAAGGCAAGGTAGTTTTTACCCCTTCTATTTGATAATTGGGAATTACTTCAAGCATTTTTTGAATCGCTGCTTCTCTACTGCTTCCATAGGTAATTAATTTAGCAATCATCGGGTCATAGTAAATGGGGACATCCATCCCCTCTTCATAGCCGTCATCTAGGCGAATACCCATTCCTTTTGGGCGTTGGTAGGTACTCAATGTGCCTACACTAGGTAGAAAGTTATTCAATGGGTCTTCGGCATATACCCGCAACTCAAGCGCATGGCCTTGAATTTGTAAGTCTTTTTGCCCAAAGGACAGTTGCTCCCCCCGGGCTATTCTAATTTGTTGTTCTACTAAATCAATGCCAGTAATTAATTCTGTCACGGGATGTTCTACCTGTAATCGGGTATTCATTTCCAGAAAGTAAAAATCCTTTTGGTCATCCAACAAAAATTCTACGGTGCCTGCACCTACATAATGGCAGGCTTTGGCGACTTTTACCGCAGCCTCTCCCATCGCTTTTCGAATCTTTGGAGTCAAAACGGAAGAAGGTGCTTCTTCCACTACTTTCTGGTGACGACGCTGCACGCTACATTCTCGCTCAAACAAATGCACTATATTCCCGTGGGTATCTGCCAGCACTTGAATTTCGATATGGCGGGGAGAGGTTATGTATTTTTCAATAAAAACAGCTCCATCTCCAAAAGCAGAGGTAGCTTCACTGATTGCCCGTTCCATTTGTTCGGGCAATTCCTTTAGGCTGTTTACTATGCGCATTCCTTTTCCACCTCCGCCAGCAGAGGCTTTTATCAGAATTGGGAAGCCGATTTCTTTAGCAATTTTTTTTGCCAGTTGGACATCCGTTATAGCTATGTCAATACCCGGGACCATGGGAATATTGTATTTTTTCACAGCTTCTTTAGCTGCCAATTTGCTACCCATGACCCTTATGGCATGTGGACGAGGACCGATAAAGGCAATGCCGCTATCTGTTACGGCTTGTGCAAAATCTGCATTTTCACTCAAAAAACCATAGCCCGGATGAATGCCATCTACTTGCTTACTTTTAGCGACTTTTATGATTTTTTCGCCTAGTAAATAAGATTGGCTTGAGGGAGCTTTCCCAATGCAAATTGCTTCGTCTGCGAATTGTACATGCGGCGCATTTCGGTCTGCTTCTGAATAAATAGCAACGGTGTTTATACCCATTTTTCGGGCAGTTCGCATGACTCGTAGGGCTATTTCGCCTCGATTGGCCACTAATATTTTTTTCATTTTACTTTTTTAAAAGTTTTATACAATCCCGCTATTGAGTGAGACAGCCTGCTTCTGTTTGAGCTTCCGCTTATCGATACCCCTTGTACGGACCTACTTATTACTTTGTAAATTAAGTTAATTGACCTTTTTGAGCTTTGAATTTTCCTTCAAATCAAGGCGCGGCGGAGCCTGATAGCCGTAGCTATCAAGGCGAGTACGCAACGAAGAGTTGGAGAAAAAGACATGTTCAAAAAATTAAGAAATTTAGTTTACAAAGTACTTATTCTAACTCGATTAATACTTGTCCTTTATCTACTGCATCGCCTTTTTGGGTCAAAATGGATTTAATGATGCCATCTCCGGTGGCTTTGAGGACATTTTCCATTTTCATAGCTTCTAAAATCAATAAAGCATCCCCTTTTACAACGGTTTGCCCCACTTTAACTTTAGTGGATAAGATCAGTCCCGGCATAGGTGCTTTAATATCTTTAATTTGTTGAGCAGTATCTTTTGATAATCCCATTTTTTCAACCAATTGGTCATATTCGTCGGCAATCTGAATGGCGTACTTATTGCCATTGACCAAAACAACTACTGTTTTTTGAAAAGGATTTAGTTCCAAGATAATTGCTTGGTAGGATTGCTCTCGATAGAGGATATGAAAGTGATCGGGTTCATTTTCTATGGCATCTATTGCTAGAGCCGCCGATTGTTTAATTTCAAAATGGGCTTCGCCCACACTTACCTTAAAAGTTGGGTTCATTTGCTTTTGTTACATTTTTGGTTTGCTTTATAATTGAGATATATTTACATTATTTGTCCGGCGATTTCCATTGCTTCCCGATAGACATCTAGGTTCAGTCCGATTTCTATTGTTTTGTCTTGGGCAAAGGCGATTAGGTTTTCGGAAGGCATGTTGCCTACCAGATTATTTTGCGCCATAGGGCATCCCCCAAAGCCTTTGATCGTTCCGTCAAATCTTCTACAACCCTTATCATAGGCAGCAGCTATTTTTTCTAACCAGGTATCTGAGGTTGTATGGAAATGAGCACCTAATTCTAAATGGGAATTTGCAGGGATTAAATTACCGAATAAATATTCAATACTTTCCGGTTGAGCAACCCCTACGGTGTCGGATAATTGAAAGATTTTTATGTCTAGTTTTGCCAGTTTTTCTACCCATTTTTGCACGATATCCACGTTCCATAGGTCGCCATAAGGATTGCCAAAGCCCATCGAAATGTAAATCACTAGTTTTTTTCCGCTATTCCCACAAATTTCCTGAATGATTTTTACCCTTTCCAATGATTCTTCGATAGTAGCGTTGGTGTTTCTAATCTGAAAAGTTTCGGAAATGGAAAAAGGATAGCCCAAAAAAGCAATGTTTTCAAATTCCGTTGCGCGGATTGCCCCTCTTTTGTTTGCTACGATTGCCAATAATTGTGTTGTAGTAGCGGATAAGTCTAGTTGCTCTAATACTTCGGCAGTATCGCGCATTTGGGGGATAGCTTTGGGCGATACAAAGCTGCCAAAGTCCAGCGTATCAAAGCCCACTTGTAGCAGTTTGTTAATATATTTTGCTTTTTTATCCGTTGGAATAAATTCGTGTAGCCCCTGCATGGCATCTCTTGGGCACTCAATTATTTTCATATCTTTTTTATCAGTCAATCGGGCATGTTAAGAGTGTGTTTAAAATTCCATTAATTGGCTATAAACAGCAAATTTTAATCATAAAAATTTAAACATACTCTAAGCCTTTGTATATAATACCTCTTTTGCGGCCTTTACAATTTTTGTTGCATTGGGCATATAAGCTTCTACTAAGGTTGGCGCATAGGGCAAAGAAGTATCTGCCGAATTTACCCGAATAATCGGTGCGTCCAGATAATCAAAAGCATATTTTTGGACTTCATAGGTGACTTCCGCAGAAATGCCTGCAAAAGGCCAAGACTCGTCAATGACTACCAGCCGATTAGTTTTTTTTACTGATTCCACAATTGTTGTATGGTCTAATGGGCGAATTGTTCTAAGATCAATAACTTCTGCAGTAATGCCTTCTTTTGCTAATTCGTCTGCTGCAGCGATGGCCTCCAGAATCATTTTATTAAAAGAAACAAAAGTTACATCGTTTCCTCTTCGCCGGACTACCGCTTTGCCGATTGGCACCAATTCCTGCTGGTTTTCGCCTTCTACATATTCCGTTTCCCAGGTATTCCGAGAGAAGGTATAGGTTCTTTTTCCTATAGTAGTAGTATCTATTTCTAGAGCATACATGAGTTCTGATTCCATGATGCAGACGGGATCATCATCCCGAATAGCGGACTTTAACAAGCCTTTGGCATCCAAAGGATCAATGGAAGAAATCACCTTCAATCCAGGGGTGTTAGCCATCCAGGATTCGAACGTTTGGGAATGTTGTTGTGCCAATTGGCCAGCTGCTCCAGAAGGGCCTCTAAACACGATCGGGCAACTGTATTGTCCGCCCGATTGGGATAAAGTTTTAGCGGCATTGTTCACAATCTGGTCGAAAGCCAGTACTGCAAAATTCCAGGTCATAAATTCTACAATTGGCCGCAACCCATTCATTGCTGCTCCTACACCAATTCCTGCAAAACCTAGCTCTGTAATAGGAGTATCAATGACTCGTTTTGGTCCAAACTCATCGAGCATCCCCTTACTTACTTTATAGGCGCCATTGTATTCAGCTACTTCTTCACCCATTAAAAAAACGGTTTCGTCCCGACGCATTTCTTCTGACATGGCTTCTCGAAGGGCATCCCTTAGTGCTATTTTTATTCCCATGGATTTAGTTTTGAGTTTTAAAGACCTTGCAAAAGTAGTTAATTCTATTTTTTTGTAGTCTTAGAAGCTGTTAAAAATTAATCCTTTGAGGAAGGGGGGCGTTTTCTTTAGCCCAATGCAGCTCATTTTTAATGATTTTTGAGAAAAGAAGAGTCACCTCAAAAATTATTTGAGTTAAGAATTTAGCGGTATGGAGTTGCTAAATTCGCAAAGTAGTGTTTTTAGAAACAAAAAAAATGGCACCTTTCATCTATCTAAAAGTGCCATTTTTTGAATTTCGAGTGTTTTTAGACCTTGATGTTCTCTACAACCTTCTGTTTGGGCAATTCCTGTTTAGGTGTGTGGTGTTTTAAATCAGCTAAAATGCAATAGCCACAGAAGCGACTACTCTACCTGCTTTATTATCCAATCCAAAAGATTGATTGCCGACTGAGATATTATCTCCAAAATGCTTCAAACTGCCTTCATATCGAAGATCTAAAGCGACTCGCCAAAGGTCCAACCCAAACCCTGCCTGATAGCCTAGCTTAATACGGTCATGGTTGGACTCAAAATTCTCTATGGTATTAGCTAATTCCTCATCGGAGCCTAAAAACAATCGACCTACCGGCCCACCCTGAAAATGAATCGGCCCCAGTTTTAAACCAAGCATGATCGGAAAATCGATATTGGTATAAGATTCTTCTTTTAAGAAAACCTCTCCGCCATCTTGTACTTCATACTCCACTTTATTTGTATTAAATAATAATTCCGGCTGAATATGTAAGCCCCTTCCCAATCGAGCCCATAGGCCAAATTGATAGCCGAATTTTGCATCTTTTATAGCCAGCCCAAAATCTTCAGCAGCCTGACTATTTGTGATTAAAAAGTCGCCTAATTTCATATTATAGGTGGTGACGCCACCCTTGATTCCCATTCTAAATTGAGCTTCTGCCAGATTAGCAAAAGCAAGAACAATAGCGAATACAAAAATTACTTTTTTCATAATAAGATTGTTTACTGGTTTTGATCTTAGAGTTTTTTATTGATGCCCACAAACGGGTAAAAATTAATAAACTCAAAACGAATCGGTGATTAAAATTGTATAATTAAATAGCTTGATATATTGAATATTAACAGTCTTTAACTGAAATGAATAGACTATAACTTTTTCTTGTAGCTCGATCTGAAGCAAAAGGCAAATTTGTTAAAGAAATCAAGCGCGAACATTAGGCTGTCAATTTCCTTTTTAGAAATAGAACTATTAGCAACCTGAATGTTTTTTCTATTGTATAGGATTACAAAAGGGCAGAACTGCCCCTATGTGTAGGAAGGTTAAGAAAATGTTATTATGTTTTCTGTGGCTAAGTTACGGACTTAGAGCTTATTTGGAGGTGCTGCTTTGACTTACAGCTATGGTTTACAGCGGGCTAAAGTCCGTTCCAAAAACATTTAAATTTGGTCGAATGCTAGACCCTTTTCAGCAGGCGGGCATCCAAAGTCATTCTTAGCGAATAGCCCATTGTTTCCAAATCAATCACCATCTCTTTTTCGCCATGCTTTTCCACCAAAATCCCACGTAAGCCCGTCAAATTTCCACCCATAATTTCTACTTCATCGCCCTCGTGAAAAGAGGAAGGTTCGGCAGTAACGGGAATGCCTTCTCCGACGACTCGCTTCATTATTTCTATTTCTCGTTCTGGGATAGAAATCAGATTTTTGGCAATACGCACAAACTTAACAACGTTGTCGGTCTGTAATACGGGCAGATATTCCGATTTGGTAATTTTTACAAAAAGGTAGCAACTGATTAAAGGAATTTCTACTTTTTTACGCTTACTGGCATAAACCCGTATCAATTTTTGAATAGGCAAGTAAACGATAATTCCTTTATGCTCTAGTTCTTTTTTAATGACTTTTTCTCGCTTATACTTGGTATAAACAGCAAACCATTTGGCAACATTTTCGTCCAAATGATTGATTGCTTTCTTTAAGGTTTCGTTCATTATCTTTTCATGGTTTTGAGATGTATTCTGTATTAAAAAAGAGCTATCGAGATTGATCTGTAAGTTAGTTTTATTTTAATTTACTTACGAATCCATTTTTCAGTTGATAAGTCACGCCACTTTCCTGACATACAGCCATTCCTTCTTTAAATTCCAATCGGTGCCCAAATTCACTCATCCAGCCAATTTGCTTGGCTGGGTTGCCAACTACTAGCGCATAATCGGGGACATTTTTAGTCACTACCGCCCCAGCACCTATAAAAGCATAGCTTCCAATATCATGTCCGCAGACGATCGTTGCGTTTGCCCCAATAGAAGCCCCTTTTCCGACATGTGTTCGGGCATACTGTCCCCTTCGATTCACGCCACTTCTAGGGTTAGTTACATTTGTGAAAACCATAGAAGGGCCTAAAAAGACATCATCATCACAGGTCACACCAGTATAAATAGAAACATTATTCTGGATTTTTACATTACTGCCCAAGACGACATCTGGTGCAATAAACACATTTTGGCCCAAATTACAACGTTCTCCCAATCTAGCATTAGAAGAAACGTGGCAAAAATGCCAAATTTTGGTTCCTTTTCCAATGATGGCCCCTTTATCCACAACGGAAGACGCGTGAACAAAATAGTCTGGATTTGAGTTCATTAAACGATTTGGATTTTCACTGTTGATTGGAAAAAGATGGTCCGGGCGCGTAAACTAAAAAGCCTATTCGCCCGGACTGGTCTGCCAATATTTAGATGCTATTTTACTCTATATCTGACCAGAGCAGCACGGGTTCTGGCTCAAAAGTAGCCATAACTGTCTCCGTGAACTCCTCGCTCCGATAAATCAAGTAGCGCACTTTTCGCTTGATAATAGGCTCTACCCGTTCGATCAGGCGAATTAAATATTCTTTGTCAATATTTCCAATAATAATTAAATCAATAATGGGACTATCCAAGCCTTTGGCAAATCGTCCACTCAAAAACACCTTTTCTACCTGCCCCAATCGCTTTATCACATTTTCAATTAGCCGATCAACACCAATATGTTTTAATAAAATCTTATGTACTTCACCAAAGAGGGGATGCTTTGTATTCGCTGTAAACATCTTCTTGTTGCCGTTCATAAAAGTAGAAAGCATCCCCGCCTTTTCCAATCGGTTCAGTTCCAACCGAATGGCGTTAGTGGATTCCCCAAACTCTCCTTCCAGCCCCCTTAAATAAGCAGTCATATTACTATTCAAAAAAAATTTGAGTAATAATTTTATCCGGGTTTTAGAAGAAATTAGGGTTTCCAACATATTCTCAACCAAAATTTAACCTGCTTTTTGAAGCCTTTTTTTTGCTCCAAAAACAATAACTGTTTCTTTTTAATACCAAAATTGAGTAGCAAATTTACTCAATAATAATATATTAATCAAGATTCTTAGGCAAAAAGTAAAATAGAGTTTTCACAAGAGGTCCATTCAAAAGACCTTATTCGGATTTGTGCGCGTCCGTACACAAATTGCCTCCAATTAGTAGTTTGGAAAATGCCCCATACGAAATTTTTTAGAATAAAGCCAAAGAATAAATGATGTTTTCTAAAATATTTAGAAAACGACTCTTTTTATTGAAAGTTGACTTTGCTATTAAATCTCTATACCTTTATTTTCTCATTTTTGATGATCCATGAACAAAGTCAACCTTCCAATTCCTTCCCAATCTTCTCAAAAACTTTTGAAACAATATCAAAAGTTATTGGCACGTCTGGGAAAGGCCCTTCAAACAGGTCGGTTTCGGCACTTTTCAAAGCAAAAGCAGTTACAATTAATAAAAAGGCTAAAAAGATACCTTCGTCGCTTAAAACGAAATTTTTCCAATACCCGAAAATTGGCCATAGGGGCTGCTCTTGCCATTGCTTTGCTTCAAGTTTCAAATGGACATGCCCAAACTTTTATCCAGCCTGGTGGCGATGGCAATCCACTGGATTTTGTAGATACCAATAATGGCTCTTATCCCGTCTTTGTGGATATTGATAATGACGGAGATCTCGATGCCTTTGTGGGAAATAAAAATGGAACGATTGCCTTTTTTAGAAATGACGGTACGGCCACTGCCCCCCATTTTTCAGCTATTACAGGAGCGGCCAATCCTTTTGATGGGGTAGATGTAGGCTCCAATGCTGTACCGGTTTTTGTAAATATTGATAATGACGGGGATGTAGATGCTTTTGTGGGAAATGGAAGTGGTCATCTTCTTTTTTTTCAAAATGACGGTACGGCTAACTCGCCTATGTTAAACGAAGTGAGTGGCGCAGGAAATCCTTTTGATGGCGTAGATGTCGGGGCGAATGCAGCCCCATTTTTTGTGGATATAGACAATGATAGCGATTTGGACGCCTTTGTAGGAGAAAATAATCGCATGATTAATTTTTATAGAAATAATGGAACGATTGGTACGCCGAATTTTATAGAAATAACTGGCTCCGGTAATCCTTTTTATGGGGAGCGCATTGGGGCGGACGCTTCGGTTTCTTTTAAAGATTTTGATAAAGATGGCGATTTTGATGCTTTTGTAGGCTCTCAGCTGGGCATGATCCAATATTACCGCAATAAAGGGAATGCCACCACTCCCAATTTTAAATTAACAACGGGTACTGCTAATCCCTTTGACGGCATAGACGTTGGTCGAAATGCAGCTCTTATTACCACTCCTTGCTTTGCGGATATAGATGGTGATGGCGATAAAGATATTTTTATTGGCAATTTGGACGGGACGATTAATTACTTTCGAAATGAAGCAGATTTTAACTGTACGACCAATAATTTATTTACAGCCAAGACCAATAATCCGTTTGGATTGACCAATTTGGGCGAAAAGCCCAAGGTTAGTTTTATAGACATTGACAAAGATGGCGATCTTGATCTTTTCGCGGGAAATGAAGACGGTACCATCAAGTTTTTTCGAAACAAAGGCACGGCTGGCGATCCTACCTTCATAGAAATTACGGGAGGAAGCAATCCCTTTAGCAGTGTGGATGTTGGAAATGAAGCAGCTATTACTTTTGGAGATATTGACAAAGATGGCGATTTAGATGCTTTTATTGGAGCAGCGGACGGCCGGGTTCATTTTTTTAGAAATACTGGAACGACTGCTAGCCCTACATTCATTTCTATTAGCGGTGGGGGTAATCCTTTTAATGGAGTAGATGTGGGAGCTAATGCTGTTCCAAAACTGGTAGATATAGACGATGATGGCGATTTGGATGCCTTTATTGGAGAGAAACAAGGCAAATTGCTTTATTTTAAAAATAATGGAACCGCCAATTCGCCCAATTTTGACCAAATAACAGGTGCTAATAACCCATTTAATGGAATAGACCTAGAAGAAAATTTCACGCCTGATTTTGCAGATATAGATCAGGATGGCGATTTGGATGCCATTATTGGCAATAAAGCAGGTAGTCTTTTTTACTTTAAAAACGAAGGAACCGCCAGTAGCCCCGAATTTATTGGACTATATGGCAAATGCAATCCACTTAGCAATATTTCACAAGGGGAGTTTCCAGGACTTGCTTTAGTAGATATTAATAATGATGGCATATTAGACCTGTTTATTGGTCGCCAGGACGGGATACCTATTTTCTATCTATCACCTACTTCTTCCTCTCCCGATGAATTGGTGATACAAGAGCCTATACCCACGCTTTCTCAGTGGGGACTTATTACCCTCGCCCTGTTCTTATTATCTTTTGGAACCATATTGATTATTCGAAAAGAAGATTTACTGTTGGCTTCTACCACAAATAAGCAATGGGGTATTTTAATACAAAAACCGCCTTTTTACAAAAATTTATTTTATAAATCGCTCTATACTACTGCTCTAATGGCGGGTATTGCAGGATTGGTCACTTTTGCAATTTATGGAAGCATTGCTTTGGTTGATGTCATCGGGACCTTAACGGCGGGGCCAATATTTGCTTATCTACTGCATTTGCTATGGAAAGAAAGTATTAATTAATGCTCGAAAGCTGCTCCTCTGTATTCCCCAAAGGTTGCTCTTCCTGTGGCATGGCTTTAAACCGAACTTGCAGCTTATATTGTTTATTAAATCCTGCAATAACTGGGCTAAACATCAAATCCATTAACTCTATCGCTTCTTGCCGAGCTTTTGCCATAATATCGCTTTCTACCGCATCCGTCCTAAACTCTCGGCGGAGCAAGTTAAAGTTGCGGTTGAAGTCTTCATCTTGTATCTCCCGCATCCAGCCTACTTCCAATTTATCTACTTTTGGATAGACTTCGTGAGAGAGGATTTGCGGCTCGGGCAAAGTAACCGTTACCGTTTTACGTTTGCTATTGAGCGATATGTTAAAATACTGATCTAGTTTAAAACCCACTTTTAAAATGCTGATCGCAGAAACTTCGATATCCGTGGAAGACACATTGATGCCCCAGACTTTGGTTTGTAATTGTTTGTTTAGACCCTTTTTATCTCTAACCTCCATTGTTGCTAATTCGGATACCGCTTTTTCGACTTTTTCTTCCAATAAGCCCTTTGCTCTGCTGAAATCTTCAATAGCTGCCCGCTCATTCAGGCGTTTTATCATTGGGCGCAATCCTTCTTGTAAAGCGATTCCACAAGGAGTTTCTACATATTTTCCGGCTGCTGCTAACGGGTTTGCGCCTGATTGTAGCAAAGAAGTCACAACATTATTAATAAAAGAACAAGTATATTTAGAAGCTACTTCATTTAGAACTTCTACTGCATTGGCATTTTCGTTTTCATACCATAATTGTTGCAAATTATCCGTTGTGTCCTTTAGGGCCATAAAATCCTGATAATATAAGTTTTTTAAATAGGGATGATGTCTTTGGTATTCACTTTCTAGTTGGCTTTTGAGATCAACACCCAAATTCATCCGGTTGGCTACGTGACGCAATAAAGACAGATTAAAGTCATAAATCAATTTGTCAAAATCCCTTCGGTATCGTTGCGGATTAGACAAAATCACCATCGCATCGTCTGCATCTACCGTTGCCTGATATTCTGCCGGAATGTAATTGATGTGCATTTCCTTTGGAATATGGGTGATAGTAGGGTCGCTGGTCAGGGAAACGCCTGGTTTGAGGTATTTTAATAGCACCATTGCGCCAATACTTAGTAAAACAATGGTCAATGCCGTTCTGCCAAGGCTGGCAATACTTCTTTTCCTCTTAGGGCGGGTAGGGGGTCGAAAATCTTCTGCCATGATTTTTATTTTTTATGGTTAATAGAGGGAAGGTCTATGGAATCTTGTTATTTAAACGAATAGATGTTAGAAAGGGTCACTTTATGTGGCGAGAAGATGCTTATTTTTTTTGTAAAATCCACAAGTTTATTAGACTTTATTCTAAAAATTTTTGTATGGAACATTTTCCAAACTACTAATGGTAGTGTATCAAAATGTGTGATTGACTGTGTAGGCGGGCGAGTTTTTCCATGTTCGAATTTAAAAATCAGAAATTAGGAAAAATTTCAGAGGAAAAAATATTAGGCACCTCCAATTCTTACGGCATCCACAAATACACATCCATCTTCCCTTTCCCTTTTGTCTGATGACGCCTGCTACGACGGGGCCCGAACTAATGCCTATCCTTATTTTTAATTGGTGACTACTGATTTGATTGAAATCCTGAATTGCCTGTAACATCTCTTTGGCAAATTGAAAAAGCACTAGGGCATGGTTATCTTTTTCTTCGGGTACGCTTGCTGCTACCATGTAGGCATCCCCAATTCATTCCTTGATTTTAAAATTTGTCCAGCAATAGGAAATTGCTGGACAAAGACCTTACCCCACAAAATACATATCTAAATTCCCCTTCCCTTTGGCATTAATCTTCCCTCGATAGGCACAAGGAAACTGATGCTTGATTAATTTATGGGTATAAGCTGAAACATTGATTTTCCCTGCTTCCCCAGCCGATTCAATTCTAGCAGCAATATTGATGCTATCTCCAAAAAGGTCATAGGCAAATTTTCGTTTACCTACAATGCCTGCGGTAATTGGTCCAGAATGAATGCCTATTCTAATTTCCCATTTAATAGAACTTTTTTGATTTCTTTCGTTGAGATAGGCAATCATTTGTTGCCCTGCTTGAACACATTTAATGGCATGGTCGGCATCCGCATTGGGGAGACCACAAGCTGCTAAATAGGCATCTCCAATGGTTTGAATTTTTTCGATGCCTAAGTCTGCAACAATATCATCAAAATGCTGGAACATTTCGTTCAATTCTGATACCAATTCTTTGCCAGGAATAGAGGCAACAATATTGGTAAAACCTTTGAAATCAGCGAATAAGATGCTGACTTCTTCAAAAGTAACAGGTTTGGCTTGTCCTGTTTGTTTGAGTTCTTCCGCTACTGTTGCCGGTAAGATATTGAGCAATAATTCATCGGAACGTTTTTGTTCTTCGACTACTTCGGCCGTTCGTTGAGTTACTGTTGCTTCTAACTGTTTTTGCTGCGCTCTTAAATTAAAAGTCCGCCATTGGAAGAGGGCATAAAGCAATAAGCCACCGGTTAAAACATAAAGCAGTCTTGCCCACCAAGTATGCCACCATGGAGGACGAATCGTAAAGGCATAGTCAAAAGGTTCACTCCATTCCTGTGCCGCTCCGCTTGCTCTTACCTTTAAGGTATAAGCACCATAAGGTATGTTTCGATAATCGGCAATTGGCTCTGATTTAGGCGCAGTCCAATTTTGGTCAAGCCCTTCTATTTTATAACTATATTTAATTTTATGAGGAGCCGTCCAATCAATACCATAAAAATGGAAAGTTAAGTGATTGAGGTCGTGCGGTAACCTTAAATTAATCGGATAATTTTCAAATTGGGCGACGGAATCAAAGGAGTGACTCAATATTGCTCCAAAGGGGAAGGTGTTTTGGTAATCGGCATTTTTTAACTGACGATAATCAATGAAATTGCCTCCAATTTCTATTGTTTTTAGCCCAATTTTTGGAGGGGTATCCGAAAATTTAAAGGTATTCAAATCTATTTTGGTAATTCCCCCATAATGCCCCCACCATAGCTTATTTTCTTGGTCTAGGTGTACACTTCCATTTATAAATCTTAAATCATTTAAGCCATCTTCTTTACCCAGATTGTGAACTGTATATTTTTCTAATAAAGAGGTGTTGATACTATCCACAGCATTGGCTTTGGGAGTTAAGAGATTAATACCTTTATAAGTACTTATCCATATATTCTGCTGCTTATCTTCTATAATAGCCTGAACAATATTATGATTGAGCCCTTCTTTGATGGTAAATGGAATAAAACGTTGTCCATCAAAATAATTTAGTCCTCCATTTGTAGCAAACCATAAATGTCCTTGACTATCTTCAAAGATATGGCTGACAAAATGACTACTCATACCTTCTGCCCTCGTGAAAAGAGTAAAACTGCCTGCTATTCCCTCGGCATTTGGTGTAAAACGCATGAGACCATGTTCACCCATTCTTATCCAAATATTTCGCTTAGAATCTTCGAATATACCTAGTGTAAGACGACTAGGCAATCCTTCCGCTGGGCTAAAGTTGATAAAGTTAATTCCGTCATATCTATAAACTCCATTAAAAAGACTGGTCATCCAATAATTTCCTTGACTATCTTCTAGTAGGTTGGTAATGCCTCTCGGCAAGCCTCCTGGTTGAGAAAAATTAGTTAATGCTCCTTTTATCCCACTTTCATCTAAATTAAACCGATATAATCCATGACCAGCTACTTTAATCCACAGATTATCTTGACTATCTATTAGACCCGATTGTATGATATTGCCAGGTAATCCCTCTTCCTTCCCAATATGATTCCAATTTTCGCCATCATAACGAAGTAGCCCGTCCACAGTTGAACTAAACCAAATATGCCCTTTGGTATTTTGGGCTATTGCACTAATAAAAATGGAAGGGTAGTGCGTAAAATGGCTTTCATTTAAACGATTAATACCATTACGTCCTAAGCCAATCCATAAATTATGAGCATCATCTTCCAGTATTCGATTAATCCAATCTTCGTTTAAACCATTCGCTGTACTATAATGGGTAAATTGATTTAGCTGTCCATTTTCATCTGGATGAAAACGCATCAATCCACCTCCATCAAAAGTGCCAGCCCATAAACGACCTTCACTATCTTCGAATAACGTCCAGATATAATTACTCGTTAATCCTTGTTCGATTGTATATTGATAAAAATGTTGTCCATCAAAACGATTCAAACCATTCCGAGTACCAATCCACAAATGCCCCTTTCTATCTTCTAAAATATATTCTACAATATTATGGCTTAAGCCTTCTTCGGTGGTATAATGCGTAAATTTTTCTCCATCAAAGCGATTCAGTCCTTTTTGCGTACACAACCAAATGATTCCTTCCTTATCTTCCATGACCATATTTACACGACTGTGCGATAAGCCAACTTCTGTTGTGTATTGAGTAAAATAGCCTCCTTGACCATTTTCATTGAGTTGAAAATGGCTGAGTCCATTCCTTTGTGTCCCTATCCATAAATTATTGTTACTATCTGTCGTTAACCATCGAATATAATTATCATTTAAACCATCTTCTTCTTTGTATTGAATAAAATCAGTACCATCATAACGGGTCAGCCCTCCTCGAGAGCCCATCCAGATTCTTCCTTTTATATCTTCGACCATACTCAATGGAGCTATCGTTTCTCCTGATTGACCCGTAAAATGCGTAAAATATTGCCCATCAAAACGACTCACCCCATAGTCTCTGGTGCCTATCCATAAATGCCCCCGACGGTCCTGTAAGAGCGAACGAATAATGGAATACGTTAAACCCTCTTCTATGTCCCAATATTGAATATTCGAAGTAGCACTTTCTTTCATTTTTGGTGCTAAAGCTCGTACAGATTGGGTTCGTTCAATAGGAAGGATAGTTCCACTTCCTGCAATCCTTTTAGGTAATGGGATACCGCTTTTTCCAGGAGTAATAACGGTCAATTTCTTTGGAACGGGTACTATTTTGGGTGGTCCTACGGTGTGTACATTGGTTTTGGCAGGTGCTATCCTTGGTTTAAAAGTAAAAGGAGTGGTTACAGGTGCAGTAAAACTATCGGGATTTAGTAGTTTTCCTTTAATCGTAATCGGCACACCCGTGGGGATGTTGTCGCCCGTAGAGGTCAGGAAATAGTTTTGTTTTGTTGCTGATGGAGTTTGTTGGATTTCTTCAATAGGTGTTTTTGATTGCTCGACGCAAGCAGTAAATAATAGAAGCGTGAGGGAGAATAGAGTTATTTTAGGGTTTCTATTTTTTTCCATTTTTTGCTGTTTCTCTATTGCTGGACAATTTCCCATTGTCCAGCAATTTTTCTTGCAATAGGACTAACAATTTCTAACTGTCTAAGAATTTTAGTCAAGCATTCTTTTGCTTTAAAATTTGTCCAGCAATGGAAAATTGCTGGACAAGTGGTTAAATAAAATCCCTCAGATTCCGGCCCATTTCTAAATTACATAGAGTTCTTTTTTACTCTACCTTACGAAAATTGAAAGGGTTATGAAAAAAATATAAGGAAGCCTAATTTTGGTGTTTTGCCAAACATTAAAATTCAAGCAGCTTCCTTATGAAAGTGTTTTGTAATGCCGAAATTACAGGGATTTTGACCAAATCCCAATTGTAAAAAATCTAGTACGCAAGAAATTTGTCATTTTGTTCGTCTTAGCGATGATAAAAACTCGAAAAGTCCAGTTTTGTGAAATTGCTCAAGCCCTTAATGATAAAGTAAAAGCCAAGTCAAACGAGACTCGGATATTTCTTCAATAGGTGTTTTTGATTGCTCGACGCAAGCAGTAAATAATAGAAGCGTGAGGGAGAATAGAGTTATTTTAGGGTTTCTATTTTTTTCCATTTTTTGCTGTTTCTCTCTTGCTGGACAATTTCCTATTGTTTTTTCTTGAACAACATGAACAACATGAACAACATGAACAACATGAACAACATGAACAACATGAACAACATGAACAACATGAACAACATGAACAACATGAACAACATGAACAACATGAACAACATGAACAACAATTTCCAGCTTTCTATGAATTTTATTCAATTTTTCTTGAACAACATGAACAACAATTTCCAACTTTCTATGAATTTTATTCAATTTTTCTTTGGCTTCGTTATTTATTTTATCTCTTCTTTTAATAAATGCATTGAAGTTTCCATTTTTTTGATTTGCCTTTCAAACCATCGTAAATCATTCTTTCTCTTCATAAGGTTGGTTTTTAAAATATATCTGTATCTATTGCTTGTTGGTTCTAAATGATTTCATTTGGTCAGGTAGCTAAAGAGCACCAAAAGCGAATAAAATCATTCTTTTAAAATTTTCTTTGTATCGGTAGCCTCTAGCGGCTCTTTTAATGAATTGAATTTTGTTATTCATTCCTTCGAGCAAGCCATTAGTTACCTTTGATTCAACGAAGTTGATAATACTATCAAAATGCTTGTGCATAGACTTACAAAAACTGGTCATTTTATACAGTTCTTTTGTGCGGTCTATCCAATAGCAAAAAAAGGCAGCTGCCTTTTGACAATTGGGTTGTACCCAAAGTTGGTCAAACTGCTTTAAATGAAAATCTAAAAGTTGTTTGTCTGTCTTTTTGGATTTCCAAAGTGGTTTGAAATATCGATTGACTAATTGCACAACATGAAATCGGTCATAAGTCATTCGAGCTGTTGAAAAATACTTTTTTACCCCACTTGTAAAAGCAGGAGACATATCCAAAGAGAATTCTTCTACCTTTTGAGGGGATTTTCCTAAGATTCGTAATTGTTCCGCATAATTTTTTACAGCCTCAGAAGACCTACCATCTTGAATATCAAGAATTTCGCCGTCTTCTAAATTGACAAATAGACTGATATAATCATGCCCTCTTTTAGTAGAAGTTTCGTCCACGCCAACTTTTTTGGCTACTTCCGGTTCCCGTTGTTCATACTTATCTTTGGTGTAAGCATCATAAACAGTTTGAACTCTTTGAGGATATAAATTGAAAAATTCAGCTGTTGTTTTTTTACAATTGCATAAGCGAAGTAAATCAAGAATTTCTTCCTCAAATAAGAGGGTAAAACCACTATTTTTTCGAGCCCAAGGTACTTCAATTACACTTGTTTTTCTACTGCGTTTATCCATAAAAACGGGTAAGCGAGCCTGTATAAAACAAGGATATTGAAATAAACTCATATGTCTCCACTTTTTAGTGTAATAAGAATGGAGGGTATGATGTTTACTAGGTCGATATTCTTTGGATATTTCAATGGTAAAAGTGATACTTTTCACCTTTTTATCCACCACTTCTTTGTCGATTTGACCAAGAGAAAAAGGAGATTCTAATTCTAGTAACTCAGAAAATAAGCTGTGTAAGTCGTCCATTTTTTGAGCTACAAGGTCTTACTCTTTTTGCTTTTGACCAAATGAATTCATTTAGAACCTGCTTGTTTTTATTGATTCATAATACAAGGGAGCTAATCTGTTTCCTTTTTCGCCAATTCGCATAAAGTTATTGGATAAAAAGGGGGTGACGGTTGAATAATGAAAATCATGTTGTCGTTTTTCAAATTGCAGTATCAAGTTTTGATGCACTTCATAGAGGTCTGAAAGTAAAGCACGGAGACTATCACTTTTGATAAATTGCAAACCATATTGCTTGGCTGTTTCAAAGGCGGAATGATTCAAACGCTGATAGGCCCAAACATTGGCATAATGAAAATGGGTTCTTAGGGAATCGTGATAGGGTTGATTGTTTTCAAAATGGTCTATAATGATTTCAATGGAATGGATGGCTCGTTTGGTAGCATTTAAACTTATCCCTATATCAGAAAAATCGTTTTCAATGGCTTTTGACATATTTATGTAAAGCTTGTTTTCATATTGGTTGGATTTTTTAGTTTCATTCCAATTATTGACTTGAAGGGCTAGTAAAATGCCTATCATTACCAGTAAGATTTCCCCTAAAGCATAGATGAGGTATTTGCCGATTTTGTTTTCCGATAATAAATTTTGCCTAATGTTTCTGAAGAATTTTAGCATTAGCTTTCTCTTTTATTTTGTTATTGTTTCTTTGCAATCTCTGTTTCAAGAATCCCTATTTAAACATTAGTGATTTTTTAAATAAGTCTGAATTTCTTTTTGCACGCCTTTATTCTTTGATTGCATAAATCTGTATTGATTAGAAATCATGTGGGCATTGGCATAATAGCTTTTGTTTAATTTTTTCATAGCGTCATCTTCCAAAAGTTGCAGGGTTAAATCTGGGTTAAATGCCATTGCAAAAGACGCATCAGTTTGTGAATTACCAGGGTCTCGCAATTCGATGATATCATAAGCTTTGCCTAAGTTTCGCATTTCCGAATGATTCTCTATGAGTGTAGATAATTGAAAATCGCTAATAGTAAGCTCAAAAGAATAAAGTCGTTGAATTTTTTGGGCCAATTTTTTATCTTGAATCAAATCAAAAGTGCCACTACTAATGGTTCTATCGAAAGCGGCTCTGATAGGAATATAAGGCTCAAATCTATAAGCCCGAAAATAAAAAAAAGCTATACTGTTTCTGGGAATTTGGGAAGGGACAATTAATCGCTCAATTCTTCGCTGTGCTTCTACAAAATTCTGGATAGAATGATTGAGACTGGCTTCATCTTCAACTAAATTATCAAGAATAGCTTCCAAGATTTGCCGTTCAATAATTTTATCTTTTCTAGCCTCATTCCAGTTATTGATTTGCAAGGCAATGAGGATACCGATGACCACCAGTAGGATTTCACCCATTGCATAGAATAGATGCTTGGAAATATTATTTTCTTTGAGTAAGTTTTGCCGAATCTTCCGAAAGTATTTTAGCATTGTTTTATTTATTTAGTTCTTTATCAATCAATTCGATGGTACTTTCTATTGCGCTCATCCCTTTTCTTAAGTCTAATTGGCGGAGCATAAATTGTTTATAATAAAAATCTAAATCCGCCAAAACCTGTTCTTTATTTGGATGTTTAAAAAATAGTTCTTCGAAGGTCATGTATTTTAATTCCTTTGAATATTTTAAGCCTAAAGCTTGTTCCGTCATTTTGATTGTTTCATAAATATTATCCTGTGTAGTTGAATAGCCCTCATAAATTTCTTGAATGTTAAGATATATTTGTTCATTATGAATAAGCCTTATTTCCCCATTGTCTTTTATCGCATCATAAGTACCTTTTCTTAGCCTAGTTGATTCACCTCGTTTGAACACGAACCTTTTCCCAATTTTATCCAAATTAATATCGCGAACAATATCATTTTTTATATACCTCCAAATTTGAAAACTGGTATCAATTGTTTTAAATACGGATATTCTGTAAGTCCATTCTTTATCAATTGCTCTTAAATTTTCCAACTCTATTGTTAAGTCCGATTTGATATTTTGAAGATAGGTTTGTTCTTTATAGGTGTTTTTTCTATGCTCATTCCAATTATTGACCTGTAAGGCTAAGAGAATCCCTATCATGACTAGAAGGATTTCCCCAATGGCATATAGAAGATATTTTTGAAAGCTGCCTTCTTTTATTAGTTGATGACGGATTTTTCTGAAGAATTTTAGCATGATTTTAAATATTTAAAGCCTTCCCATCCCTTCGGGTTCACTTCGCCAAAGGTTTCCCAAACCTTTGATTTTGCTGTCGCAAAATTCTGCTTCGTTCCTGTCTTATTTTTCTATAAAATTTTAACATCTCTTTTTGTATTGCTTATTTATTATTCATATCAATTTTTCTTTCTTCTAATTCCCCAATTATCAGTCGGGAAATCAGTTCATAATTATCTTGAATATCGGTAGCCAGTTTTAATTGAATATAAAGCGTACCTGCCATTTTCGCTATATGATTTTGATATTGAAAATTGACCACCATTTTAGCCTTGAGTGAATCGTGTATAATGGCCATCTTATTCGGAAAATATTCACCTGGCCATTCAACCCTATGTGTGCTTGCCTTCACCACACTTTTAGGCACATTTAGATTTTCAAAGGCAAACAAATTTTCAATATCGGAATCAAACCTTTTTTCATATACTTCATACCTATTTATTTACTCGTGAACAATAAAAATCAAGTATAATAAAAATGTGGATATTTAAATTGTTTTAGGCAAAAAATCAAAAGTTGTTTAAGATGCCTCAGTAGCAATTTCATATTGTCCACCTTTGGTTTTAGTATTTCAAAACCAAAAACGAATAGCGATTTTTCTTTGTAAGTTTTGCCATTCGAAAAAGTTCTTTGTTTTACTGTATTGTCGTAATCATTAAGAATTCCTTCCATTATTGCCAAAACATAGGTTAAAGCAAGAATGGAAAACAAGATTTCTTGTTTGTGTGCCCCTTCTAGGGCTGTTTTTTCTAAATCAAATCCATTTGATTTGAGATGTTTGAAACAACATTCAATTTGCCAACGCTTTCTATAAAGTGTTGCAACGATTGAAAGGTTATCCAAATTAGTAATCAAGTAAATAAAAGGTTCTTTGGCATTAGTATCATCATTTGGAATGACCACGAAATTTAGAATTAACTCATCTAAAATCACGATTTCCATATGATTCAGTCCTTTTTTGTGCATATATTTCTCTAGGACTTTCAATCTAATGGTTCTATCCTTCAAATCGCCTTTATACCAAACCTTGAATCTCAGGTTGGTTTTTAGGCGAATGACAAAGGTTAGGTCTCTTCTTTGAAGTGCCATTAACCACGTTTGACCTATAAACTCTCTATCCCCTAAAAGAGATAAAGTTGGTCTAGGTAAACCGCTTGCTTTCCACCATGCTAACAGTTTATCCAACAGTATCAGGCGTTCTTTTTGAGAGGAAGATTTACGTTCTCCCAAATCTTGCCAGACCAAAGGAATTAGTACGCCTTTGCATACTACACCGAATACTAAAAGATTAACCTATTGTAAATTCAGTTCTATCAACTATTAAATAAGGACTGATAAAAGGGTAAACCAAATGGAGAATTAGTACAAATACCGTTTTGTGGACTTTAGCTCCTTTTCCTGTTTGGAAGACTCGCTTAAATCTACCATAAACAGTAGTTAATTTGGCTTTTTCACCACTTACACATTCATGTTCGACTTTACAATGATTCAAACAACAACTGCGGCAGCGTAGAATACAACATGCCAATACAAGGATAGTATATATTTTTCCATCCTTTAAATGCTCAATAATAGCGCTGACTTGCGCTATCTTTGCAAGCAGCGGACTCGTTTTTATTGTTACCATTTTTCAATAAAGCAATAAAATTGCTTTTCGAGTCCGTTATTTTTTTATAGAACTTTTTATTATATTTTTTTCTTATTGTTCACGAGTTTAACCTATTTACTAAAACAGGCCAATTGTTCAATAGAAACTTTAGCGAATCATTTTCTATTTTGTCAATGCCTCCAGTACTTAATAAGCTATTCAGTACGGCATTGGTAACACCCCATGTTCCAGCAAAGGTACTTGGACTATTGGCTCTTACTTTTTGAGCAATTGGAATGGTATCGTTGGTCACTAATTCTAAATAGGCACGGCATTGGTTTTCCTGATTTTGTTTTCTTTCCATCAGCATTTGAAGTCGCTTTTGATTTTCATCAAATTCCAATTTCAGGTTAATTAATGCCTGATTTTCTGCCTTTCTATCCTTTTGGGCTTCATTCCAATTATTGATTTGTAAGGCGATGAGAATGCCCATGACGACTAGGAGAATTT
Source organism: Saprospiraceae bacterium (assembly GCA_965222705.1). Lineage (GTDB taxonomy): Bacteria > Bacteroidota > Bacteroidia > Chitinophagales > Saprospiraceae > JAFMDF01. The sequence continues at coordinate 91,024 of CBDCUO010000055.1, forward strand.
CACCAATAGCGTAGAGCATGTATTTTGAGAACCTGTTTTCCTTTAAAAGCTGATGGCGGAGAATTCTAAAAAATCTAAGCATGGTAGTTTTGTTTTTGAAAAAATTAATGGTCCATCTCGCTCAACTCTTCCCGAATGAGTCGTTGCAATGCTGAAACTTCTTTTTGAATATTTTCTAAAGCGCGCCTTGATGACCAATTAATGGCATAGCTACTCCTACATTGCCTTGCCAATGCATCAAAATGAGTTCTAAATTTTTCTTGGTCAAACCCTTCAGGGAGCCGTAGCTGAAAAACTGGTGTAAAAGTCTGAAGATCACCACTTATAATAGGATACAATTGGAATCGATTTTTTTCTACTTCCGCATCAATGTGTTCATATCGTTTGTAAGTTCTTTCGTATAATTCAACTAAGCTGTTTTTCACTTTTTCAGACCGTAAAAGCGGAAGAAAACCATTATTAGTAATTTGATCGTAAGCACCATAGCGAGGAAAAAAACTGAATCCGACTGCAGAGGTTCCAAACACAATTCTTCCTAACTCTTCAATGGAATATTTGGTAATGAGCGAATCATAAGAATTTTCCATCAACAATCTCTTAGATTCAAGTCCTCTGTTGACCCGCTCTATTACATTCACTAAATCAATAGAATCTCCTTCAAGACTGGTCAAAATATTTTCATATAGATTATGGACGACTTTTTGGTTCTTCTTTGTCTCGTTCCAAGTGTTGACCTGTAAGGCGAGAAGGATACCAATCATGACAAGGAGAATCTCTCCGATGGCGTAGAGCAGGTACTTTGTGAATTGATTTTCTGATAATAATTGTTGTCGAATTTTGCGGAAGAATTTTAGCATAATATTATCTATTATCCATCTGATTAATTTCAGATTCAATGATTGCAATGGTTTCTTCTATATGAGACTGAATCGACCTAAATTCTCTCATCAGATAATTTAGATTCAAAGCATGAAAAGACACTAAGTTTTCAAATTTTTGAGCGGTTAGCAAGTCATTGTAGTTAGTAGAAAACTTTGACTTAGCATTTTTTTGCAGCTCGGTTGCTCCAATTAAAGCTTTTGGAAGCGGTAGGTTTCTAAGATTTCCATGTTCCAATAAATAAGGAATTAAGAAATTGAAATTGTGATTATCCGTAATTTTAATATCTGCATAAGTATCTCTTAGCAATCCCGACCAATTGGATATTCGATTTTTTAGGTCTTCATTTTGTATCAAGCTGAGTTGTCCTGAATTTAGGATTTCCTCAATGGCACCATTAGAGGGATTATAAGAACTGTAATTTATCATGGACGTAATGAAACTTTCCAGTTGGTTTTTCTGGTAAGATGGAACATTCGGACTAATTAAATCCAAAATGTTTTTAGATGCATAATAGGCATTTTGACAATCCTCAGAAGTTCGTTTAATACTTTTCAAATTAAAAACATAAGCATGCTTCAAATTGAGTAATAGAAGTTGTTCTTGTTTTCTTTCATTTTGATGAGTATTCCAATTACTAACCTGTAAGGCTAAGAGAATCCCTATCATGACTAGAAGGATTTCGCCTGTTGCATAGAGTAGGTATCTAGAAAAATTATTTTCCAACAGGAGTTGTTGCCTAATTTTTCTGAAGAATTTTAGCATCGTTTTCTCATTTTAGGATTGCTGGACAATTTCCTATTGTCCAGCAATTTTTTTAGTGAAAATCATAATTTGTCCAGCAATGGGAAATTGCGGGACAAGCTAGCCCTTCGGTTTCACAAACTCCACAAAAGGCGGATAGTCAAACAGGGGTTTTAAAAAGCTATCAAAGTGATAATTATCCCAAGCAAAACCTCTGCCCAATTGGAAGGCAGTTTCTAAGACCGTTAAAGCGGCTTCTTTTTTTCCTAAGGCAGCTAAAATCCTAGCTTTGCCATAAAACTGGTGTTTTTTCTCCCATTTTGAACTATCAATGGCAGCCAGTATTTGCTTTACTTTTTCGGGTTCCCCCAAATGCACGTAAACCACACCTATTTTACTTAATACCTCACAGTCACTAGAAATATCCACTTGGCTTTGGTATTGCTTTAGATAATCCATTGCTTTTTCCCAGTCTTCCAAATAAATAGCCGCATCTGCCATCTCTAAAAAATAGTTTTGGTGCTGCTTTTCATTTTGTAATAGTGCCACTAATTGTTGAGCATATTGTTTTTGCAAATCTTTTTGCCCTAAAATTTTAAGGTAATTACATAAAGTATTATAAAGTCGAAAGGGAGGTAATTTTTGCATACCTCTTCCATATACCCCCATTTTATTATATTTTTCAATAGCCGGTATTAAAGCATCATATTGTTGGAGTTTGGCTAAAGCAAACAAATGGTTTTGTGCGGTGATATCCTTAATGGTGGGGAAAGGGTAATTTTTTGCCACCGTTATTACTTTTGGGTAATCCCCAAGTAATAAATAAGCTTTTGTTAACCAATTTTCTGTGGCACTCCCCAGCCTGTCCATATTTCTTAGTCGATTATCATAAGCTAATAGCACATTCAAAGCCTTTTGGGGATGGTTGGCGATAAGGAAGGATAATGCTGCATTATTATTGGCTGTTAAATCACTTGGGTCCAATAGGTATCTTTTTTGGGCTAAATGTCCAGCTTCTAAGTGATTGTCCGCTAACTCTGCTTTTTTGTGTTCAAAGCGCAAAGCTTCCCACTCTGTGAAATTGGGTTGAATTTCAGTTATATAGTTAATAATTGAATCAATGGATGCTCGTTTTTCTAGATTTTGATAAAGTGGAATTAATTTTAATAAAGGTGCATAAAAGGTGGTGTCTAATTGGTAGGCTTTTTTAAAGTGTCTTTCTGAATTTTTATATTGAGAATTATCGAACCAAGCCGCTTCCCCTTTTTCAAATTCCTTATAGGCTTCATACTTGGGCGGATTTTGCAAAAACCGTTTAGCTTTTTTGACTGCCCAATAACCCAGTACTTCCTGTGTCAATTCATCTAATAAATCTATCATTTTACCTTTATCTCCTTCTATCGGTGTCAAAGCATGAATCACTTCGCCACTTGCAATCTCCACAATATTGGCATGAATAATCAAGCGGTTTTCTTGTAGATAATAACGTCCTTGTAGCATGACATCTACGCCTGTGTTAGCTGCAAATTCTGGATTAGCCCCTTGTCCTAATCCTGCTTTGGCAATTTGATGTTGGATATTGGCGGCGCTTATCACATTGGCTTCGCCCGTTTCCATCAAACCTCTGGTGACCCAATCGGAAATCATTTTACCAAAAGCATCCATTTCTTCGCTCATGGTTTGGTTGTCAAAGACTAGGACGGCAACTCGTTTTTCTCTGATTTCTTTGGAAAGGGGCGTTTGAATAGGCTCTTTTTTATTAGATTCATTTAAGGTCAGGCTATTAGAATTGCTATATTGCCAATAACCAAAGATGGTTAATAATAAGGCACCGATTAGCATTGGAACATGCCATTTGTTAGATTTATCATTAGTTGCTGTTTTTAATTTTCCCTTTATATCCTCCTTTTTAGGGATGATAAAGCCTTTGTTGGCTAGGGCAAAAACTTCCATTGTTTTCTCTACATTTTTAAAATGGAATTCTCCTAAAGATTGGACTTTGAACTCCGTTTGATTGGCAATATGTCTTTTGATTTGTTTTGAGAAAAGGACAGCTCCTGCCTCACCAAGCGACTCAATTCGAGATGCGATATTCACACTATCGCCAAAGACATTATCTTTTTCAAAAAAGACATCGCCGCTATGTAAACCAATGCGAACAGGCACTTTCGGCTCGGTTTGGAAAATTTGCTGTACTTCTTTAGCACATTGTACGGCTGCAACGGCACTATCAAACGTACAAAGGCAACCATCGCCATAATTATTGATGACTTGTCCTTTATTCTGTTCGACGGTTCTATTTAAAGTAGTATAAAACTTATCTAATAGTTGGCGCGCAGCAACTTCATCTTTTTGCATGAAGGCAGTATAACCAACGATGTCGGCGAAGAGGATGGCAGCTAGTTTTCTATGTTGTTGTTCATTCATCTATTTCTAATTTAGCATTTCTGGAAATATTCGGAAAGGTGGGCGATACTTTCAAAGTATCGCCCACCTTTCCGAATATTCTTACCCCTTCGGCTTCATCAATTCCTCAAATGCAGGCTCTCCAAACAAGGGTTTTAAAAAAATATCATTTTTGTATCGGTTTCCCATTATTAAAATATTCGATTTCTCATATCCCATTTTCACCGATTGGATAGCTTCTGCTGTTTTCCCCAATGCAGCGAGGATTTTCCCTTGATGGTATAAACTTCTTGCTTCAATTCTTTTATTTTGTTGTGATGAAGCGTATTCGTCCAAAATAGACAATTGCCTTTCTGCGGCTTCCACATTACCAATTAGGGCATGACCAACACCAATAACACTATGTAAGTATAGTTTGGATAAAGTAGAGGTAAGCTCTTGTTTTTCCCAAAAAGAAATCGCCTGTTCATAATCCCCTTGATAAAAAGCTATGCGTCCCATGTTTTGATTATAAAAGGAATCCTTTTTGTTTTCCATCGTCAATTTTTTCAGACGGTTGACAGATTCATTTAACAACTCCTTTTTATCCTTAATGTAAAAAGCATCGCACAATCTAGTCAATAAAAAGCCATCCCAAGCTGGTTCGCCTTGTCCGTTATATATGCCTCTGTCCATATATTGCTCATAAACTTGCCAGACTTTATCAATACTGTCCATCTCAACTAATGCCAATAAATGATTCTTTGCCAATACATGTAACATTTTGGGAAAGGGATAACTTTCTGCAATTTCAATTATCTTATCATATTGACCGAGCATTAAATAAGCTTGAGACAGCCTTGCTTCTCTCCAAGAATAATCCCCCTCAAAGTCACGGAATAGAGAATCAAAGCCTTCTAGTAATGTTACTGTTTTTTGAGGTCTATTAGCAAATAAATAATTCAGCGCTGCATTAAAGTTTCCAGAGGCGTCGCTGGCATCCATATTGTACATTTGCTCATTGATTTGGGCACGTTTTAGAAAGTTAGATTCCTTGATAGCTGCCAATCTTAGCTTTTCCCATTTGGTGAGGGGTGGATTTTTTGTTTCAATGTAATGAAGCACGGAATCCTTTTTAGATTCTGAACCAAGAACTCCGGGATTATAATACAGAATAGCTAATTTTAGTAAGGGCGCATAAAAATTGGTATCCAATTGATAGGCTTCCAATAATAATTGTTCATTTTGTTTAGCATTGGCATTGGCATGCCAGTTTTTATTCGTTTCTTGGTATTTTTTATAGGCTTCGTACTTGGGCGGATTCTGCAAAAACCGTTTGGTTTTCTTAACTGCCCAATAGCCCAATACCTCCTGTGTCAATTGGTCTAATAAATCAATCATTTTATTTTTATCCCCTTCAATTGGTGTTAAAGCATGAATCACTTCTCCACTAGCAATTTCTACAATATTGGCGTGAATAATTAAACGATTTTCTTGTAAATAATACCGTCCCTGTAGCATCACATCAACGCCAGTATTGGCAGCAAATTCGGGGTTGGCTCCTTGTCCTAAACCTGCTTTGGTAATTTGGTGTTGGATATTGGCAGCACTTATTACATTGGCTTCGCCTGTTTCCATCAATCCTCTAGTAACCCAATCAGAAATCATTTTGCCAAAAGCTTCCATTTCGGCACTCATGGTTTGATTATCGAAGACCATGACAGCGACTCGTTTCTCTCGAATTTCTTTGGAAAGTGGTGTTGAGAAAGGTTCATGCTGATTGGTTTCTATTAAATCGAGACTATTTGCATTATTCCATTGCCAATAGCCGAAAATGCCTAGAATCAATATTCCTAGAAGGCTTGGGAATAGCCATTTATTCTTTTTAGTAGTAGTTGTTGGTGTTTTTAATTTGCCTGTTATGTTTTCTTTATCGGGAATGGCAAAACCCTCGTTTATTAAAGCAAAAACCTCTATTGATTCTTCCACATTTTTAAAATCAAAATTGCCCAAGCTTATTGTTGCAAATTCAGGATGATTTTTAATCCGTTTGGCCACATCCCTGGAAAATAAAATACTTCCTGCAATGCCAATAGACTCAATACGAGAGGCGATATTAATCCCATTGCCAAAATAATCTCCTTCTTTTTTGATGACTTCTCCAAGATGAATGCCTATCCTTAGTGGCACTTTTGGCGACTCACGAAAACCAGTTTGCATAGCAAAAGCACAGCGCATGGCATCAATGGTGCTATTGAAAATCAATAAACTGCCATCGCCATAACTTTTAATGAGTTCGCCATTATTTTTGGCAACTTCAGCAGTAAGGACACTTTGAAATCTTTGGAGGACTTCCATGGCATGTGCTTCTTTTGACTGCATCATGGCGGTGTAGCCTTGGATATCGGCGAAGAGAATAGCGGCTAGTTTTCTATGTTGGGTAGTTTTCATAGTTCTTTTTTAATCGCCTTTAATTGTGCGGACTTCGGACGAACCGTAAACCCTCTTTTTTGCATCATTTCTTGAAACCTCGGATGAAGTCGAATAGAATCAGGAGGCGGAATCATTTGCATCCTCATTACATCATCGTATCCAAGCACAAAAATTCCTGTATCTAATCTAGAAATATATTTTTCTAAATTACCAGTTCCAAGCATTAATTCATTGTCAATGAGGTATAATATTCGTTCTCTATCAAATTGATGATATTTTTCTAAAATAGTTGCTTTCATGGCTTTTATGGCTTCAAAATCCTGTTGTTCGCTATATAATGCCAAAGCAGTACGTTTTGAAAAGTCACCTTCTAAGAATGGAATGACTTTATCAAAGGCACCAGTACGAGTATAAAAATAACTTAATAAGAATGGTATTGGGGCAATGGTGGGGGTCTCCTCATAAAACTGCTCTAACTTTATAATGGCTTCTTCATAGTTACCTTCTGTCATTAAAATGATGTTACCCATTAATAGAATAATTCTAGAGCTGGGGTCTAAGCGTTGCGCAATTTTTTGTTCTTTTCTTGCTTTTTCAATATCGCCTTTGTATAGGTAAGTTAAGGCTAGCCATTGTCGTATATCCGAGTTACCTGGTTCTAGCGTTATTGCTTTTTTTAAAAGCTGGATAGATTTAGAAAAATTGCATTTATAAAACCTATGGTAAGTACCTAGGGCTGCCAAGGCATCTGCTGTATTAGGATTTAAGGCAATAGCTTTTTCTGCATATTTTATTAATTTATCCCCCATTCCGTCTTGATGGTATCGTCCAGCTCCTAAAATGGAATTGACTTTAGCAACGCCTGCATAGGCCAATGCGAAGGTTGAATCTATTTTAATGGCGTTCAAAAAATGCTGCTCCGCCGTTTGTAGATTTTTAGTGCCTCTAAGATTCCAAAAGTATCTGCCTTGGCTAAATTCCTGCCAAGCTTCTATATTCTCGGTCGGTTTTTCATTGATTCGGGTAGCAACAGCAGGCAATAATTCTGCTTTTAACACTTCTGCTATTTCGGCCGATACTTCCGACTGAATCTGAAAAATATCGTTCAATTTTTTATTAAACCCCTTTGCCCAGATTTGTTGGTCGGTTTTGGCATTGACTAGCATGGCTCGAATGCGCAAATTATCACCACTTTGTTGGACACTACCACTCAATAAATGCTGAACACCTAAGGCTGTTCCTATTTCCTTGCTGGACTTTTTACTATCTCGATATAGTTTAGATGAATTAAAAGAGATGACTGTTAAATCCTTTATGCCCGATAAATGGGTTAAAATATCTTGGGAAATGCCATCGCTAAAGTATTGCTGTTCAGGGTCTTTGTTGAAGTTTTCAAAGGGGAGGACGGCGATGGATTTGTCAGTACTGTTCATGGTGGGCGACACTTTGAAAGTGTCGCCCACCATGAAGACATTCCAAATTCCGCCCCCAACAATCAGCAAAGCCAATACAATTCCTGCTAACTTTATCCATTGGACAATACCCTTTGGAGTAGTGGCAATCAATTGACCTTTCCCTTGCATTTCCGTTGGTTTAGGAATCACCAAGCCCTCATTTGCTAGGCCAAATACCTCCATATCTTTCTCCACATTTTTAAAATGGAATTCGCCTAATGACTGTACTTCAAACTCCGTTTGATTCGCAATATGTCTTTTGATTTGTTTGGAAAAAAGAACCGCACCTGCTACGCCCAATGATTCAATTCGGGAAGCAATATTCACACTGTCCCCAAAGACATTATCGTTCTCAAAAAAGACATCGCCGCTATGTAAGCCGATTCGCACAGGTACTTTTGGTGCTTCTTGAAAAATTAGTTGGACTTCTTTCGCACAAGTCATAGCATCTACGGCACTTTCGAAAGTACAGAGGCAGCCATCGCCATAGTTGTTGATGATTTCGCCTGCATGGAGGGTTACCTTTTCGTTGAGGGTGGTTCGGAATTTTTGCAATAATAGGCTGGCTTGGGCTTCGTCTTTTTGCATGAGGGCGGTGTAGCCGACGATGTCCGCAAATAATATGGCTCGGAGTTTACGTTTTTTTAAGGATGACATATTTATTTAAATTTCGCCCTTTCAGGGCTTGAAAATGCGTGTTTATTCCTTCCCAAGGCGATGCCTTGGGCTGGGATATTTTTGCCTTTCAGGCAAATTAGGATTTAAGATTTTCAAATGTTTTCTTACTCGACCCGACAAAAAATATTTTTAAAAATATGAATAACGAAATCTCGGTTGAAAATTTGTCCAGCAATGGGAAATTGCTAGACAATTGGGCTGGTTTGCTGGACACACCCATTGTCCAGCAAATTAATCGACCTTTTTCTTAATCATATTATGATTTTAAATTTTTGTCGGGTCGAGTGATGTTTTCCAATTGATTCAAAATACCCCAAAGGGGTTATAGAATCTAGCCCAAGGCATCGCCTTGGGAGAAAATAACAAAGTTATTCAGCCCTGAAAGGGCGCAATATTTAAATAAAAACCACATTCAATCCCACAAATATCTCTCATCATACTCAACACCATACTGCTCTAAAAACTTTATCACTTCTTCTTTGAATGTCATTTTTTTGTGATGTTCTTTTTGGTTACTAATATATTTTGAAACGGCTTCAACTTTCGATTGACTAACAGAAAAAATTGCATAACCTCCTTGCCAGGCAAAATCAACAAACTCAACTCCTTTGGTTTTAATCCATTTGCTACTATTCTTTTTTATTTCTTCCAAAAATTTGGCAATGGTGATTGTTCTTGGAAATGTAGATAAAATATGAATATGGTCAGGCATTCCATTAATATTGATGGGATAACCATTTAAGTTTTTGATTACTCCACCTTGATAAGCATACAGTTCTTTTTCTACTTTAGGCAAAATCATATTATGCCGTTCCTTTGTACTAAAAATAATGTGTAAATACACTTTCGATAAGGATTGTGCCATAGCATGTTTTATTTGATTTTTTATAACAATATATTTTTAAGGATTTCATCTTTTTGCATAAGGGCGGTGTAGCCGACGATGTCGGCAAAAAGGATGGCTCGAAGTTTAAGTTTTTTTGAGGATGACATATTTTTTCTAAAAATTATTTAACCCTTCGGTCTCATTAATTCAATAAATTCAGGATGCTTCATTAGCGGTTTCAAAAAAATATCATTTTTGTACCTTCTTCCAACTGTAATAGAGAGTCTTTTTTCATTGGCCATTTTCAATGCGCTAATGGCTTCCTCCTTTCGACCCAAAGCAAGGAGTAATACCCCTTTGTAATATATTCTCCTTCTTTCCATTCGCTCGTCTTGGGGGGATAAAGGGTAATTGACTAAAAAAGACAGTTGTTTTTCTGCTGCTTCCAAGTTGCCATTTAGGGCAAGCCCCACTCCAATAACACTAGGTAAGTATAGTTTGGACGCATTAGAGGTAGGCGTTTGTTTTTCCCAAAAAGAAACCGCCTGTTCATAATCCCCTTGATAAAAAGCTAGGCGTCCCATGTTTTGATTATAAAAGGAATCCTCTTTGTTTTCCATCGTCAATTTTTTCAGACGGTTGACAGATTCATTTAACAACTCCTTTTTATCCTCAATGTAAAAAACATCAGACAATCTTGTCAATAAATAGCCATCCCAAGCTGGTTCGCCTTGTCCGTCATATATACCTCTGTCCATATATTGCTCATAAACTGGCCAGATTTCGTCAATGCGATTCAATTCTAACAATGCTTTTAAATGATTAAATGCCAGTCCATTTAACATTTTGGGGAAAGAATAATTTTCCGCTATTTCTATTACTTTATCATATTTTCCAAGCAATGAATAAGCTAGAGACAACCATCCTTCTCTCGCAGCATACTCCACCTCAAAGTCACGGAATTGGGTATCAAAGCCTTCTAACAATGCTACTGTTTTTTGAGGCCTATTGCTGAATAAATAATTTACAGCAGCATTAAAATTTCCAGAGTCGTAGCTAGCATCCATATTGTACATTTGCTCATTAATTTGAGCTCGCTTTAGAAAATTAAGTTCCTTGACCGCTGCCAATCTCAATTTTTCCCATTTTGTAAGAGTTGGGTTTTTGGACTCAATGTAGTGAAGTACAGAATCCATTTTAGAAAAAGAACGGAGCACACCAGGGTTATAATAAAGAACAGCCAACTTTAATAAAGGGGCATAAAAATTAGTATCCAATTGATAGGCTTCTATTAGTAATTGTTCATGTTGTTTGGCAAAAGCATTGGCATGCCAGTTATTATCTGTCTCTTGGTATTTTTTATAGGCTTCATATTTAGGCGGATTTTGCAAAAACCGCTTGGTTTTCTTAACTGCCCAATAACCTAATACCTCCTGTGTCAATTCATCCAATAAATCTATCATTTTGCCTTTATCTCCTTCTATTGGTGCTAAAGCATGAATCACTTCCCCACTTGCAATTTCCACAATATTGGCATGAATAATCAAGCGGTTTTCTTGTAAATAATAACGCCCTTGTAGCATTATATCTACGCCTGTATTAGCGGCAAATTCAGGATTGGCGCCTTGTCCCAAACCTGCTTTGGCAATTTGGTTTTGAATATTGGCGGCACTTATGACATTGGCTTCGCCCGTTTCCATTAAGCCTCTAGTCACCCAATCGGAAATCATTTTGCCAAAGGCTTCCATTTCTTCACTCATGGTTTGGTTGTCAAAGACTAGGACGGCGACTCGTTTCTCTCGAATTTCTTTGGAAAGTGGTGTTGAGAAAGGTTCATGTTGATTGGTTTCTATTAAATCGAGACTATTTGCATTATTCCATTGCCAATAGCCGAAAATGCCTAGAATCAATATTCCTAGAAGGCTTGGGAATAGCCATTTATTCTTTTTAGGTTCGCTTGATATAAATTTTCCTTTTAACTCTGTTCTTTTTGGGATAGCTAAGCCTTCATTCGTCAAAGCAAAAACCTCCATTGGTTCTGTTACATTTTTAAACTCAAATTTGCCCAATGACTGTACTTGAATACTGGGTTGGTTTTTTAAATCTCGTTGCATTCGTTCTGATAATAAAACAGAGCCAGAAATACCCATAGATTCTATGCGAGAAGTTAAATTGACCGCATCGCCAAAAACATTATCCGCTTCTATGACCACCGTTCCACTATGCAAGCCTACCCGAACAGGTACAAGTGGGGTTTCCTGAAAAGCTTGTTGGATTTTTTCAGCACAATGCACTGCGTCTAAAGGGGCATTAAAAATGGCTAAGCAACCATCGCCGTAAAAATTAACGATTTGACCATTATAGGTAGCCACCTCTTTGGTTAAGACTTGTCGGAATTTATCTAATTGGGTTTTAGCCAATACTTCGTTTTCTTGCATGAGAGTCGTGTAGCCTTCGATGTCCGCGAAGAGGATGGCGGCGAGTTTTCTATTTTGTGTCTCTTGCATACTTATTAACCTTTAATTGGTCTCCCAATAATGGCTTCTGCCCTTGGAAACTCCTTATAAAATTGGTCATACTTTTCCTTTTCTTCCTTCAAAGCTTCTTGAAACCAAGGTTGTTCTCTCATTTTATCATACATAGGATTTATTTCTAATCGAATATAATAGGATTGTCCTTCCCTGTTCAAAGATTTTAAACGCTCCCACCTTGATTTTGCTCTTTTCTCCAACCCTTCCCAATCTTTCTTTAAAAAATAAAAAACTTCACTATCTATTGGTATTTTTTCTGCGTTCGTAAAATCGTCTTTTAAAATCAAGAATATTTTTTTATAAAAAGGGTGTCGTTCAAAAACGGTGGAATCTCTGTTTTGTAATTGTGATAAAATATCCACTGCTTCTTTTTTTCTATTCATAAAAGCATAATCTAATGCTAAGTTTCTAAGTGGTTGTTCCGCTTCTGGCACTAATTCTAAAAATGTTTTTTGTATATGCGATGCCTCCTCATATTTTCCTTCCCAACCTCTATATAAAAAGGCTTTGTAATTATAAGGGGTTGCTCTAAGTGGGTCTAGTTCAATCGCTTTATTTAAAAATTGATGGGCATCATCAATTAGGCTTTTGTTCCGATAAAGAATGCTCAATCCCCAAAGCCCATCAGGTCCCTGTGGATTCAATTGGTAAGCCTTCAAAAAACATTGAAAAGCCTCTTGGAATTCTGATGAATCAACTGCGCTACTATGAACCGCCCAGCCTCTAGCCGCATTTACATAATAATTATCAGGGGCAAGTCGAAAGGCAATTTCACTTTCTTTTAATTTTAATTTTTCGTAACGGTCAATATTATCAATACCATTGGGATTCAAAAAATGGGTATCATATAATTCTGCCAGTCCTGCATGTGCCATTGCATAATTAGAATCTACTTCAATGGCTTGGAGAAAAAGCTTTTCGCTTAATTTGAAATCTTCTATATTATATTGCCCCAAGTATCTATTCTGACTAATATGTTTTGCTTTCAAAAATAATTCATAAGCCTCGCTATTAGGAGTAGCCGTGTTCGTTTTGAGTTTTGAAATTTGTTCGGGTGCCAATTTTTCTAATAATATTTGTCCAATTTTTTGAGACAATTCATCTTGAATGGCAAAAATATCATCAAAGTCTCTGTCATATTTTTCTGACCATACATGAAAACCATCATCCACCTTGATTAACTGAGCGGTAATTCTAATCCTATTTCCTTGCTTTCGAATGCTTCCTTCTAAAATGTGATTTACATTCAATGTTTTTCCAATTTCTGCAATCGTCGCTTCTTTCTCTTTGAATGAAAAAGAAGACGTTCGACCTGCTACTTTTAACTCTTTTAGCTTGACCAATGTATTGAGTATTTCTTCTGCAATGCCATCAGCAAAATAGTCTTGGTTTTTATTCTCACTCATATCATCGAAGGGAAGGACGGCAATAGAGGGTATTTCTTCTGTTAGAGTAGTTTTATTGGTATTTGTAAACCAATAGAAGGTAGCTGCTGCCAAAATCGCAACTAGTAATGCTGGAATTTGCCATTGATTTATTTTTGTTTTTTTTGCTTTCAACTTGCCTTGCATTTCTGCCCGTTTGGGAATGGCAAATCCTTCATTTGTCAACGCAAATACTTCCAGCGTTTTCTCCACATTTTTAAAATCAAAAGCTCCAAGAGATTGCACTTTAAACTCCGTTTGATTGGCAATATGCCTTTTAATTCTTTTGGAAAAAAGAATCGAACCTGCTATACCCAATGATTCAATACGAGCCGCAATATTGACACTATCGCCAAAGACATTATCTTTTTCAAAAAAGACATCGCCGCTATGTAAGCCAATGCGAACAGGCACTTTCGGCTCAGTTTGGAAAATTTGCTGTACTGCTTTAGCACATTGTACGGCTGCAACAGCACTATCAAAGGTACAAAGGCAACCATCGCCATAATTATTGATGACTTGTCCTTTATTCTGCTCGACGGTTCTATTTAAAGTAGTATAAAACTTATTTAATAGCTGGCGCGCAGCAACTTCATCTTTTTGCATGAATGCAGTATAACCGACGATGTCGGCAAATAATAGGGCGGCAAGTTTTCTATGTTGCTTATCTGACATTTTTAAAATAATTTAATGCTTGGCTTCACCAATTCTTCATAAGGGGGTAGTCTTGTAAGTTTTTCAACATGATATCTCCTTGGAAACGGAAAAAATTGAATTGCCTCCCTGACTCAATCGCTTCCCTTAAATGTTCGACCGCATTAGGGTTATCTCCTCGAACCGCATGATATTGTCCTAGTATATATTGTTTTCTTGCAAAATTTTCAGGGGTTTTATCGGCTTGTATCGCTCGTTCACATCAGCAAAAAGGATGGCGGCAAGCCATCGATTTTTCGAGATGGGCATATCGTCTGTATATAGTTATATAATTTGCAGACTCTATTGTCCAACAAAGTACAAAAAACTATTGTAATAGAAAGGGATAGGTTGCTAGGGCAACAAGAAATTCTTTGTGGCGATTTGGTTTATTAAAAAGTGCTAGTTGGCTGACCAAACGCTCCGCCAGAATAGGCTACCCGTCCCTTAGAACGACTGCTCCGACTAATTTCGACCAGATGAAAGCAGTTAGGGTCCAATTTATACCTCTGCTCGTTCTATTGGACAAGTCATACAATGCGACCCGCCCCTTGCTCTAGAAAGCTCATTAGAAGGTAGTGTAATGATCGTATTTTCCAGAGTGGCTGGATTGATTTTTCCTTTTTTTACTTTTGCCAAAAAATCGTAGGCGTGCATAATTTTGTAACCGTATGTTTTAAAGGCAGCCTCTGTTTTTGGGTTGCGATCGTAGGTGATTGCAACGCCTGGTTTTATGGCGACCAAATTACATCCATCGGTCCATTGCTCTCTTTCCTGGTAGGGCGATTCGCCATTGCCACTTAGGATAAATTTTACATCGGGGTCAATTTCCGCTTCCCAAAAATCTTTGACTGAGTGATAGTTTTGTTGTGCACCATTTTTTCTATACACCTCTACATAGGAACTCAAACCATCCACCACAATGGGTTTAAAAGCTACTACATGATGTCGATTGATTTGGGTAAAAATCGTATCAATGTGCATGCAAGAACGATCGCTTGGAATATTGACCTGTACAACATTCTCTACTACCTCCCTTTCAAATAAAGCATCTCGCAAAGAGCGAACTCCATGTGCTGTTGACCGTTCGGAACAACCGACCAACAAATAATTTTTATTAATAATCATCACATCCCCTCCTTCTATCGAAACCTTCTCTCCACGTTTGGAGGGTGGAAATTGTTCCGGTCGGTTCAGATTAATCACTCTTCCTTGCATCCGCATTTTTTTAAATAGTGGATGCGACCAAAAAATCAAACGGGTCAGGTAATTTTCTCTAAAACGAGCTGTTTTTGCCGCTTTAGTAACCAACACATGGTCATTGATCGTCACTGCAATATCTCTGGTAAAAATGAAATTGGGAATAGGGTCAAACAAAAAGTAATCATCTTTTTCTAAATAACCAGAAATCAATACCCTCGCCAGTTCTTCATTGGACAAATTAGCCAATATCAGTTTATATCTAGGCGGCAATTCTTCTTCATCTATGATATTATCAATGGTTTCCATTTTGCTATCTACATCATTTTCCAGGGCTTCTCTAAGTAGTTGTTCTGTTTCAATAACATTTTCCTCTCCAATAAAAGCTTTTAAAACTTGGGTAAACACATCATGCTCTTCCTGCATTCTGGGCAAATGAACAATGTCATCAAAAAGCAGTTCTTCTGCTTTTTTAGGGGAAATTCTGGAGATTCCCTCATCTGGTCGATGAACAATGACTTTTTTTAATATTCCGATCTCAGAGGATACGTGAATCATAGGCATTAATGCTTTGGTTAGGTATTTTATACAAGCCCGAAAGGTAGGCGATTAGGCGGAAAACTGCAAGGATTTGATCTTGTCAAAATATACCCTCATGAAAATTTTCTCCGTCATAAATATTAACTTTGTGCTGGTGAAAAAATAAGTTGAACATTTTTTCATGGTTACTTTGCCGCAATTCTAAACTAATTACCGCAGATCATGCCAATAAGAATGGAAAAAGACGAGCCACGTCGTCAACCAAAGCAAGAGCCCCGAATTCCTAAAAACCCTCGACAACCCACCCAACCGGGCGGCGGCTTTGGGGCATTGAGCCAATTTCTGCCCTATATTTTGATGTTTTTATTTAGAAAACCTAAAATTTTAGTACCCATTCTGGTCATTGGCGCACTGCTCTATTTTATGGGCTTTTTCGGCGGTGGAGCCGTGAGCCCGATACCAGAAGACGGTTACGATGATTTTCAGTTTGGCTGTGAAATGAAACAAGAAGTGTATGATAAAGTATTGGTTTATGAGCCATTAGCTGCAGGAGAAAAAAACTATATCCCCTCTTCTATGTCCCTTGCTAAGTATGCGCCTCCGCGACAACACCAGGGGCGTCAGGGCTCTTGCGTAGGCTGGGCAGGCGCTTATGGGGCAAGGAGCATTTTACAAGCTAGAGCCACTGGACAACCTGTAAACGAAAGCACTTTTAGTCCTTCTTTTTTATACAATCAAATTGCACTGGATGGTTGTCAGGGCTCTTACCTGCGGGATGCCATGCGCAGCATGCAACGAGATGGTTCGCTGCCTTATGAAGCTTACCCCTATAATCCTAATTCTTGCGCTGCCCAGCCCGACCAATTTCAACGGCAACAAGCCAGCAATTATCGCATCAGTGGTTATAATCGCCTTTCCATGGATCATAACCGGTATAAAGTGAATTCGGCCGCTGTCCGACAAAACCTAGCTCAAGGCGCACCAGTCGTTATCGGAATGCAAGTGGGGGGCACATTCCTCAATCGGATGCGCGGCAGAGAGGTTTGGCAACCCACCCAACAAGACTATAATATGTATGGATATGCTGGTCATGCCATGTGTGTCGTCGGTTATGATGATAATAAAGCGGGTGGCGCCTTTCAAATAATGAACAGTTGGGGCAAGGAATGGGGGCAAAACGGCATTGCTTGGGTTCGGTACCGAGATTTTGACCATTTTGTGAAAGAAGCTTATGGGTTGCATCCAATGGGCAGCATCGAGGACCAAACTATTGACCCCAAAAAACTATCTGCCGCTTTCGGCTTGGTAGAAAATCAGGGACAACAATACATTCCCCTAAAAAAGGTTAAGGCGAATATCTTTCGCACTTATCAACCGCTAAAAAAAGGCGATAAATTTAAAATAGAAGTTGCCAATTCCATTGATTGTTACACGTATGTATTTGGAGAAGAAACCAATGGTTCCAGTTACGTTTTATTCCCCTACACTGCCAAGCACTCTGCCTACTGCGGTATTGTTGGCACTCGATTATTTCCTAGAGATTATTCTTTGACGCTGGATGATTTGGGCAATCGGGATCAAATGGCTATCGTCGTAAGCAAAAAAGAGCTGGATTTTGAATCCCTGAATGAGCAGATTAATAACTCCAAAGGCAATTCTTATGCAGAAAAAGTCAATGCAGCTTTAAGCGATGTATTGATTCGCAATGTATTGCTTAAAGTGGGCAGTAAGACTATTGGCTTTGATAGTGAAGCTAGTGAAGGAAGAGAGGCAGTCGCCATGATTATAGAAGTGGATAAATTTTAGTAATCAGCATGCCCAAAACCAAAATTATTTTACTAAAATTGTATTTTAAAGCCTAATCCAACAAGCTGAAATCCATTGTACAAAAAACAGTTGGGGAGTTGGCACTAGATAATTATGGGGCTGTATGCTCCTTAGTTTTTTCTACAGAATTTTGCGGTTTTTCTTTTTTTTCCGCAAAGGATTGTGGGTAGGTGCCGCTCCTCCGTTTTTTCAATATTCATAGTGCACATAAGCTCAATCGCCTACCGAATCAAAACCACATCTCCCGAAATAATATCGCTATCGCCATTCATAAACTGGACTTCTGCATAATAGATATAGACCCCTGCGGGTGCTCTTTGTCCGTCTGCCAAAATGCCATTCCAGCCAAAATTGCTAGCTTCGCTTGGCATATCTCGCATTTCATAAACCAACTCGCCCCAGCGGGAAAAGACCCGAAATATGTGAATATTGTTGACCTCTTCACCACTATATAATGTTAAAACATCATTATTGCCATCTCCATTGGGGGAAAAAGCAGTAGGAACATATATTCTTTTATTGTTGACAATTTGGACTAAAATTCGATCCGAAGCGGTACAACCAGCGGAGTTAGTAACCGTCAAAGTATAGGCTGTAGAAGCACCAGGACTAATCGTTGGGTTTTCGCAATTGGTACAAATAGTATCAACAGAGGACCATTCAAAAATCATTACCTCTTGATTGACCTGGGGATAAAAAGTATGACTGTCTCCCAGATTAAGCACTAAATCACCTCCTAGTTGGACATCCAGTTGATTGGGATTTTGTAAACTTATTTGATCCATAGTCCAAAGGCAGCCGTTTTCATCTTTAATTTTTAATTCATAAACACCTGCTGTTAGACCAGTAAAAGTGCTATTTGATGTAAACTGGCCTTCATTCAAAGCAAAGGTCAATGCGCCTGATCCTCCTTGTGCATTTATAGCGGCTATTGCTCCGTCATTTCCTTCAAAGCAGCTAGGGTCAGAAATATTTGGTGCAGCTGTAATAGATCGAGGCATTTCCAGACTGGTAGAATCCATTACTTCACAGCCATTGGCATCGGTCATGGTGACGCTCACCTGGCCAGGCGCTATATCTGTAGCTACAGTGCCTGTGGCACCATTGCTCCATCTAAAAGTATAAGGGGCTAGTCCATTGATAGCTTCTGCACTCAAAATTGCATCCTTGCTATCCGCACAGGAAACCGGTTGGTTGACTTCAATTGCAACCATAATATCAGGTGTGCAATTACATTCTGCGATGCCTTCCAATACTTCAGAGGTGCAATTATTTATATCCGATACTTCGATTTGATAAGGTGTGTTGTGTGGAATGGAATCACTCGTAAATACATTTCCATTTAGCGATCCTGCTAGGCCGTCAATGGCATAGGTGCTTGAATTCCCTCCACTTATTTCAAAGGATACGACCAGCATGGTCCCTTCTTCGTTACAAAAGCGTTCAAAATTTTCCACAATTGGAGCACCCAAGACCGTCAGGTTCGTAGATACATTCATAACATCTACCAGGCAGTTGGACACTTCACTTTGGTTGACAAACTCTGCAATGTAAGTAGTGTTTCTTTCAGGACTTATAGCAACTGTGTGACCGTTTTCAATTCCTTTTAGGATAACCGTAGAATCACCATTATGGTAATTTACGTCAAAAGGCCCCACTCCTTTTAAATCAAAAATTAACTGTGCCTCCATTCCCAAACAGATAGAATCAGTAGAAAGGTGGAAAGACATTTCTGGCACATCATAAAAAGTGATGGGGGTGCCTGCCGCTACACTTAGGCAGGGGTTTCCCATTTGAGATAAAATAGGTTCCCCATTCAAATCTTCTTTGGTAATAACTGCTGAGATAAAATAAGTTACTCCATAATCCAATTCCGGAACATAGGTAAATACAGGGACATTTTTATTATCAAATATGGTCCCCAAAAGGGTATCTGGATTATCGTGTAATACATAGACCAGCACGTCGCCTTTTTCCAAATTTTCTCCTCCAAGATAAGTAGCAATAACGGGTTCTCTCTCACAGGCTTCAATAGGCATTTGGTCCATAGTGCCAACGATAGAATTACATTCGCAAGCGAAAACGGATTCTAGCCTGCTTGGGCCACAGCCAGTTGCGTCGCTTATGATAAAAGAATAAGTTGTTCCGGTAGCGATTGGGTCACTGGTGAAAGTATTTCCTGTCAATGTCCCTTCATTTCCGCTTACAGAGTAGCTTGATGGATCGCCTCCTATTAAGTCAAAGGTGACGGTATATTCCGTAGCAGCGGTATTGCAAGCAAAAGAGATATTATCTGCCTGTGGGGGAATATCTACCGTAATTACTGCATTGCCTTCTACGCTAGCCATACAACCATTGCCGTCCGTTACAGAAATCAGGCTATAAGTGGTAGGAAAGTTTGGAGAAACAGCTTCTCTGAAAGTATCGAAAGGCACATTAATGGTCGTAGTATCAGAGCCGTCTGTATAGTTGACTAGATAAGGCGGTGTGCCTGTAAAATCAAAAATTAGATCGGTGCTGACGCCCTGGCAAATCATCGCATTGCCCGAAAGGATGGCCATCGATAATTCTTGACCAGTAATCACAATTTGAGCTAGGTCAAAACAGCCATTCGTATGGGTCATTCGCAACCAAACCGTTCTTGATTGACAGATTTGCAAATTCGCCAGAGGGTTAGTGGCAGCACTGGCATCTGCTTGAGAAGCATAAAAGGTTTGGCTGAGTTCAGCGGGGTCAATCCCATTATTTTCTATAAAATTGATCGTTGATAAATCAAGGCAACCCACTGTACAATCAATTGTCAAATTGACATCTTCTATATCTGGAGTTTCTGCTGCGATAATTTCAATTTTTTCAATATCAAAACAAGAAATGGAACTGGCAGCTCTTATCCAGTAAGTTCCCGATTGACAAATATCTGAGTTGATGATCGTGTTGGAATTGCCGGCACTGGCATCCGCTTCATTATCGTAAAAAGTCAATTGAAAGGTTGCAGCAGGCTGTCCATTCAGATCTGTAAAGGGCGTATTAATCAAGTTAAAGCATTCGCTTCCGCATAAGGTAATGGGTTCGATAGGGGCTATATTTGGTTGATTAGAAAAAACCAAATCAAAAGATTGAATATCAAAGCATTGATTTTGATTTTGAGTTTCTGCCCGTACCCAGTACTGCCCACTTTCAAAAACAGTCGGCGGCAATATCTGATTGGCTTCATTTATGGCATCCAGACTGTCCAGATAAAAATGAAAAGCCAGCGTGCCGTTTAAGCCATTGATTTCATTAAAGGAAATGTCAGTCAAATCGAAAAAAGTGCTCTCACAAATAATTTGTTCCCCTGTTGGCTCAATATCAATGTTTTCTGTTAAGGCCAGTACATCCACTACGTCAAAACAGCCATTGGGTGTTGTTTTTCTGACCCAATACACATCCGACCGCCCTACTACTGCAGAAGGTAGCGGATTGGTATTCGTCAGTGCTTCTGCTTCAGATAAATGATAGGAAAGACTTGCCTCTACCACAGACTGATTATCTACGAAACGCGTAGATAAATCAATGGGATCACAAGAAACATTGGTAGTACTGGTAGAAACCAGATCAGGCGTTCTATTCCCCGCGACCTCCCAACAAACCAAACTTTGTATTGGGCAGGTCATTTCCATGCAAATTTGGCCGGAAGTGCTACCAAATTCAACCGTTACACTATCCCCCACGCCATGTTTAGTGATAATGGCATCAGGTAGGGTTGTTTGAGTTACCCAATCATAACTGGTAGCAAAAGGTACGCTAGTGACGGAAAAGCCAATTGCTTCTCCTTCACAGACCTTTAAGGTATCATTGATATTGGGGAATTTTGCTTCCGTAGTGGGCCTTTCAATTAATGGTCCCACTGTGGCTGTTCCGTCAAACGCTATAGTAAAGCCCAGGCTATCGTGTGGGCCACATCCGGCAAAAAATTCATTTCTATTGATGACCAATAAAAAATAATTCTTTCCTTCTGTCAGATTAATGGCACTGGTGTAAATACCCGTACTTGTCAAAGGGTCTGCGCCGAATGTCCCAAGCGGGTCATCGGACACGCCCGTAGGAGGAAAGAGGCAATTAGAAGAAGTGAAGTCACAAAACAAAGGCTGGCTGCAGGGATCTGAAGGACAAAATCCTTCCCAAATAGAAAAATCGTAATCCGTTGCGTCATTTTCTGGATGGATCATAAATTCAAGCGTACCCGGGTTTTGGGCAGAAAAAGCAAACCAATAATGCTTATCATTTTGAACATTATTATGTCCGGCAGGAAAACAAGTCATGTCCATTGCCGGTTCGTTTGGGTCAGTTCCCGAACCAATCACGGCATCAATCGTAATATCCTCAATGTCTACCAGTGAGGTGGGCAAAGTAGCTAAAATATGGGCGTCCACGCAGTCTTCGCTATTTTGGGAAAGTCCATTAGTCACTAAAAAAAACATTAAAAAAAAGATAGTTCCTAAATTCTTCATTTACAAAGTCGTAGCAATTTTTAAATAAGTAAAAAGCCTTCTCAATAAATTGATATGGAGGTCGAATTAGAAAATACAACTCAAAAAGAACGATGATATATAATTTTTATTAAATCATCGGTATCTTTTTTGCAAATTAAATTTTGACAGCATATAGTAGGAATCAATACTTAACCCACTACATTTTGCTGTTTAATTGGAAGCGATAGTAATCTAATGGACAAGGCAAAAGGAAGCAAAACGCACCCTTTAAAATACTCTGATCGGCTGGTGGGAGTTTCAAAAAAACAGGCCTTTATGCCGACTTTAATGAATGTTTGCAAAGCTAATAGAAAGTAAGCGATTATCTAAATAAGTGCTTACTTAAAATCCATAAAAACGACAAATTATTAAATCCATTTGAATTATCCCTATAACCTAACAAATCCTCTTTCTATGCTTCGGGCAATGGTTTTTTACAACCTATTCCTGTTATTGCCGATATTTTTGCATGCTCAATCCGCAGAGTCTGGCTTGACAACGCCTCCTACCTTAATCAACTTGCTTGCAGAACATTTGGCAACTGGAAATAAAATTGCCCTTAGAGACCTCGGCAAGTTATGGGACAAAGAGCCACAAAATGTAGCAATTACCCAACCTTTGAAGCGACACACACTCTTTGCTGAAAGAGAGTGGAATTGGGAAACTGTCAGAGAAAACCAATCTTTTTTAGAATTTTTTTACGAAAATGAGTCCAATTTAAATTTTTCTGAATTATTGCAGGTCTTTTATATGACTCCAATTGAAGAAAGAACTGCAATATTCGAATTAAGCCCCAAAAATGTCATTCCGACAGATCCCTTTTCTATTAGAAAAATAGTGCAGTATATAGAGCAATACCTGAAAGAAAAAGACAGTGATCATTTAATAGTTGAAATCAAAAAACTGGGAACGATAAATAACCCTGTCATTGACCAGATTTTAAAGGATTTAATAACCAAAAAAGCCTTAGAAGATTTCAAACCTCGTCGTTGGGGGTCTATTATTAAGACCCTAATTGCTCAACTACCCGATTCGCTTGCTTTTGACTATTTATTGACATTGACGGCAGATGCCGCTTTGCCGCTTTCTTATTGCCAACAAAAACTGGCTGCTTTGAGTAATAATTTTTTTGAAGCGAGTGACCACCAGGCGCTCTACCAAGGCCATAAAGATTTATGGGAGTCATTGAGAAAACAATTCAAGGTATTAAAAGAATATGGCTATCAAAAAGAGCCTTTAACCCCTTCCAAATTTTTTAAAGAGAAGGTGGATTATTATGCCTGGATAGCCGCTACGAGCAAAGATTCTCTTTTTTGGATTCGACGCAATGCAGCACTTGATCTATTAGAAACCCGACACCCCAGAGCCTTGTTTTACCTAGCAGCTCTTCAATTTAGAGCCTGGCAACAAGAAGCGAAAGCAGCAGAAAACTATTTGGATTTATTGGAAAGGCATATAGACATAAAATTAAAAGTTGGCGGAAAAAAAAATAGGGATGATGACTATCATTTGCCTACTGCTCGCTTGAATTTTTTGATCTATTGGGCGAATCATTGGACGGATTATGAATGGGATAATTATCAACAAGTATTCACTAATAAGCAACTGATGTTCGGCGAACTAGATAATTACGATCGCTTGTTTAGGCGCCTAAATTCTACTAATGATTCCATTGCTCAGAAAGCCTTTCAACGCTTAGCTATTGGAAATCCCGGAGAAATTCAAGAATTGGTCAACCAATACAAGCCCCTATTTCGGGGTTATAACGCTTCTCTTCCCCCCTTTAAATACAAAATTTTGGAGCAATTGAGTCAATTGACCCATTTTTGTAAAAAAAATAATATTAACTGGCGGCCAAATTCGAGACTACTGAAGAAACTGAAGGACTTGGCAAATGTACAAACGCCTAAAAACCGCTATAGACTGGAAAATGAACTAATCCAGACGCTCACCTACTTCGACTTGACCCCTTTGGAATATTATGCAACAATCAATGTGCAAAATCTGGAATTAAATTACTCCATTGCCCGGATACTAGATCATCTATACACAAGATTTTGGCCAGCTATCCTTTCCAATGAGCGAAATCTACGTTTTTACCTTTTGAAAATGCAATTATTTCAGAATTTTGGAGGCTTTGGCATTGCCAAAAAATACGCCCGAAAAATTGATTTGAAAGACCTCAAAACAATCCAATTGCTCAAAAGTCTCGAAGAACTAGAAACGGATAATCGAATCAAGAGGGCGCTAAAAGAATTGCTTACTGATGTAGAACCTCTAGGTTCCAAAGAGCTATTGGATCAGTTATTAATGAATCCGACAAGTGTAGATAAGAAGGTGAAAAATTGGCCTGCTCCAACAACTGGGCAATTGTCTCAAATTATCAAAATTTTGTTTCTACAAGAAGATAAAAAAGTTATTCAACAACTGGGAAAGTATTTAGAACTTCATTTTGAGAAAGATAAAGTTCCTCTCTTATTTGAAATACCTCAAAAACAATGGTTGGATTATCCACTAGCCGGTGCGGCATTCGTGCAATTGCTGGAAAGGGTTTATAATTATTCTTTCTCTAAAAAACTGGAAGTGTCCATTGCCAACTGGTGGGACTTATGGGGCGAACAAGCCGATCAGTACACCCAGTGGGAGCGCCTGCTTTTTGAACGACAACTCCTTCGTCTGGAACTGAATAAGACATTGATGATCAGTGATATAAATAGAATTGCACAAAGCCCGCTATATGAAAATCAGCATCGAAAACTGTGCCTTAAAAGCTTGCAAAAAGTCCATAGTGAAAGACAAATTCATCGCCTAAAAATAACTCCAAAGATTTCTGTTAAAAAAGAATTACATTACTTGAAAAGTATTCCTTTTAGTTATCGAGAACTAGATGGCCTATACAAAATACTGAAGATAGACGCCCCTGGTTTATTGCTGGATTTTATTGAAGAAATCATTCAGTATTCTAATACCGAACAACAAAGTACGCTATATAATAATCTGTTTCGGCAACAATGGTTTTATAATTTCATTCGCACGGGTAATATTCGCAAAGAACGAGCTGACCAGATTAAATCCATTTTCCAAAAGTACCTGAGTGAAGCCATTTTTTTAACGGAATTTGAAGAGCAAAATACCCAGTTGAATATCTTTATACTTGATCATGCTGGTAAAACCTTAAAAGAAAAATTGGAACGAATTGCCAGGGATTCGATCGATGAAAAAATTCGTCATAAGTATCTTGATGTGATATTGACAGATGTTAATTTTCACGAAATTATTATTGCATTTCCTTTTTTAGAAAATTGGTCATTTGTCGGTAATAAGCCTTTTCTTTTTCTCAGTAGAGATTTTGGATTACCCGTATTTGAATTTGAAAATGAAGAAATGGCGGATCAGTTTTTCTATAAATTAAGTACCTACACAGAGTATGAATTTTATCTCCAAATATTACAGGAATTTGGTTTGGATATTATGCAGAAAAATGGAAACCTTGATTTTCAAAAAATTTATGATTTATTACAATTTGACTTGTTGATTCCTTTTTTGGGAGAAGGCGGTCAAATACGAGATTATTATGTTTATGGTTTGATAAAATTATTGGAACTGCACTTCAAAACAACGCTGGGCTTCGCCGAAAAACTCAATGAAAATCAACGTTTTTATCGGTTCAACAGCAGAGGACGAGTAATGGCATGGCGAAAATATTTATTGGAAAATCAGTTAGCAAAGGAATTCAAAAAGCGATCTTTTACTCAATAAACTATCCCGTATTTATTACTGGACTTACTCCCTCGTTTTCCCAATAAACACATTCATAAAAGGATTTACAGGATTGCCAGAGGATCGGCGATAAGAAACAACCTGCCCCACGTGGTAAATAGCATCAGCAATGGGCCCATTCAACAAATTCCAAAAGGGAAATTCAGCAGTATTTTCTCCTCTTTGAAAAATAATTTTATGCTGCTCTAAGCTTTCGCTTGTTTTGAATAAATCGCTGGCTTTTTTAAAGTTTTCCAGTGTTTTTTGTCTTTTTTGCTGCCAGTTAAGTTCTACTTTTGGAGCAGGTCTAACATTGGCAACCGATTGGGCAGCATTTAGAATGGTAGTGGATAACCTAAAGATATGGTCCAACGTTTCTCCCGCACTTCTACCTTCATTGCCCGGCTGATACTCCAAGTCTTTTTCAGTGAGTCCTTCCGTCGCCCAATAGTAGCGATAGCCCAATCCGTCCACTACTCTAGCCGCTACCGTTCCAGAAGTATAAGTATCCGGATAGTCGGGAATTTGATGATAAGGCAGGAGCTGTTTTTTGTCCATACTATTCGCATTTCCCTTTTGTGCTTCGAGGCTAGTTATTATAAAAAAAGAACAAATTAGGAAGATAAAAGCATTTTTCATACAAATAATTTTTGTCATTAAACGTATAGATTTTGTCTTAATGTCGTTTAGTTAGTGGGAGCGTATTACCCTAAAATTACGGGATAATAGGAAATTATCCAGTAATAGGGCTAGATTGTCCAGTAATTTCCCATTACTGGACAAATTTTATCGAAAGATACAGCCTTTAACTAAACGACATTAGATCTTGTCTGGCTCATTTTTAGGTTCAGCTAATTTAACTACTTTTGACAAGTTTTGCTAACTTGGTCAAATCTATATTTTCTATGATTGATCCATTTTTATTGATGGTCGTTAATTGGAATGTTAGTCCTGAAATTATCAACTGGGGTAGCTTTGCGCCTCGCTGGTATAGTTTAGCCTTTCTATTGGGATTTGTGGTGGGTTATTATATCATGTATCGCATTTATGTCAATGATAAAGCAGATACCAAAACCCTCGATACCTTATTGCTTTTTTTAATTCTTGGAACCGTCTTGGGCGCAAGGATTGGACATTGTCTGTTTTATGACTGGGCGTATTTCAAAGACCATCTACTGGAAATTATTTTGCCTGTACAATTTGAGCCAACCCTTCGATTTACTGGTTTTACAGGTTTAGCGAGTCATGGAGGAGCGATTGGTGTTCTAATTGCTCAGTGGCTTTATTCCAAATATATTTCCAAGAAACCCTTGATTTGGTTATTAGATCGCATTGGCATCCCTATTATGCTGGTAGGCTGTTTGATTAGGCTGGGCAATTTAATGAATTCTGAAATTTTAGGTAAAGCGACTAATTTACCTTGGGCTTTTATTTTTGAAAGGATAGATACCATTCCCCGTCACCCGGTACAATTATACGAAGCTATTACTTATTTACTTATTTTTTTATTATTAAACTGGCTTTATTGGAAAACGGATATTAAGGCAAAATCAGGGCGATTATTGGGTGTGTTTACCGTTTTACTTTGGGGTTCTCGTTTCGTTTTAGAAATTTTTAAAGGCAGCCAGGGCGGTTTGGAAAATTTCCTTGGGCTATTGAGTACAGGGCAATGGCTAAGCATCCCTTTGATTTTGGTAGGCGTTTATTTTTGGATAAACGCAAAAGATAGAGGAGAGAAGGAATGAAGGGGAAAAGCCTTCAATCCTTCAAAAGCTTGTCTCTTCTGTCCTTTAGAGAAAGCGACTATTCTTGCTTGAGAAGTTGGAGGCAAGGACAACAAGGCCTCCAACAATAAAAGAGCCAGTTGCGATGTAGAGAATTAGCATGAACTTAGTTTTGATTGATTAAAAGATTGCTAATTTTGGATAACAACAGGGATGATTTACTGCTCAAGGATTAATTGAGAGCAATTAAGGAAACCTAATCTCAAGGTTAAGATACCTTAAAAACAAAAATTTGTTTCCTCAAAAGGGATTGATAAGTTTTGGTTGGAATTTGAGATTAATTTTTCTGAAAATAAATATAGGCATAGATTTCTGAAAATCAAAAAGAATTTTGACTTGGGCTGAAAAAAAGTGATTTTTTGCCAATTTTTTTCTTTTTTAAAATGAAGTAGTAAGGACAAAAACCATAACTCTATCATTTGGACCAATTATTATTTCATCGTTACTAAATCGTTTTTTGACTAATTGTCAAGGCGAAGATTAGCTACATCCGCTCTGGCATTTCTATCCCCAACAGGTCCATTCCGCTTGTCAAAACATTGGCAACTACCTGGCTCAGCTTTAGTCGAAAAGCCTTTGCCGCCTCACTTTCTGCCTTTAATATCGAAATATCGTGATAGAACTTATGATAGGCCTTTGCCAATTCATAGCAATAATTGGCAATAATAGAAGGGTCATAATTGACGGCTGCTTCTTCTATAGAGTCAGGATATTGGGCTACTTTTAGGATCAAATCCTGTTCTTGGGGCTGCAAATCAGCGTAGTTTTTTGATAGTGACAAGTCTATATCAGATGCTTTTCGAGCCACGCCACTACATCGCACATAAGAGTATTGGATATAAGGGCCTGTATTGCCCTGCAGTTCTACTGATTCTTGTGGATTGAAGACCATCCGCTTTCGGGAATTTACTTTTAAAATAAAATACTTGAGTGCTGCCAGGCCGATTCGCTGAAAAATTGATTCCTGCTCAGCCGAAGGCAAATCAATGATTTCGCCTCGCTCCAATACGCCTTTTTTTGCTTCTTCGATGACCTCTGCTATCAAATCATCCGCATCTACAACGGTCCCTTCTCGGGATTTCATTCTGCCAGTTGGCAAATCCACCATCCCATAAGCCAAGTGATATAATCCCCCTGCATAAGGCTCTTTCAATCGCTTGAGTATTTCAAAAAGACCTTGAAAATGACTAATTTGCTCATCTCCTACGACATAGACGACTTTTTCGGTTTCGTAGTCATTATATCGCATTTGGGCGGTGCCTAAATCCTGCGATGTATAAGTAGAAGTGCCATCGCTTTTAATAATTGTTTTTTTTAGCCAGTCCAAGATTTTCTAAATTGGTCCATACTCGTTTGCCATCTCGATGCATTATTCCTTCTGCCAAACCCCTCTCTATCAATTCTTTACCCAACAAATAGGTATTAGACTCGTAATAGAGTTTATCAAAGTGAACCCTCAGGCTTTCGTAGGTTTCTTCAAAACCCGCCAATACCCACGCGTTCATTTTTTTCCACAAAGCCCTTACTTGGGGGTCATTGGCTTCCCATTTTATTAGCATTGTTTTGGCATCTCTACCGAGGTAGCTATACTCATTAAAGTAATCGTTTTTCCAGGCTTTGAAAAAACTCGCTTTGTTTTGGTCACCTTTTTTCTTTTCGGCATAGATCTTTTTGGCTGCATCGGTCATTTGCCATTCTGCATATTCTTTATTGAACACTCGGGAGAATTTCACATAATATTTTCCTACAAAATGATCTCCTTTTAGACCAGCACTTTTTGGCGTTTCTCCATTCCCAAATCGTTGCCAGGCGAGCATACTCCGACAAATGGCAATGCCTCGATCATTAATTATCTGGGTTTTAATTACTTTGTAGCCAAGGGCTTCATAGATTTTGGAAATGGACCAGCCTAGCAAAATATTTCGGATGTGCCCTAGGTGTAAAGGCTTGTTAGTATTAGGGGAACAGAACTCGACCATGACCTTTTTGTCCGTTGGTGCTTTTTTACCATAATTTTCGGTGGCGGCTATTTTTTCTAAAAAGTTAATCCAAAGGGTCTTTTTAATAGACAAATTCAAAAAGCCTTTGATTACATTAAAAGAATGTATTATGTTTAAATTTTCTGTTAGGTAGGCACCGAGTTCCTTCCCTATCGTTTCGGGCGGCTTACGGGCAACTTTGGTGAAGGGAAAAACCACAATCGTATAGTCCCCCTCAAACTCTTTCCGAGTGGGTTGTAAAGCAACTTTATCTGCTTCCATGTTCAGACCATATAAGGTCTTTATACCCTTTGCGATCCCTTCCATTATTTGCGGTATCATATCCATTATCGTAGTAGTGGTTTTTTATAAAAAGATTTTTTTTTGTAAAAAAGGGGAAATTACTCCCCTTCAAATATAAGACGGATTCAAATACAATCTATTTAACGGATTAGCGATCCGTTTTACAATACAAAACCGTTCGTTAAAAAAGTTCCAAATTTAGAGTTTAATCCTTATTAAAGAATTTTATCTCTCATTTTTTCAAATAGGCTTTTAAATAACGCTGCCGTCCATATTGGCTGCAAATTGGGCATTCAAAAGGATTGTGACTGCGCGCCGGGCAGTATTCCCGACCGAAAAAAATAATCTGCAAGTGCAGTTTATTCCATTTTGTTTTAGGAAAGAGGTGCTTTAAATCTGCTTCCGTTTTTTTAACGTTTTTTCCTGTGGACAAAGCCCAACGCCAGGCCAGCCGATGAATATGCGTATCTACTGGAAAGGCAGGCACGCCAAAGGCCTGTGACATAACAACGGAGGCCGTTTTATGTCCTACCCCCGGCAAAGCCTCCAAATCCTTAAAGCTCTGGGGTACTTTCCCTCCATGTTTTTCAATGATAATATTAGACAAGTCATAAATAGCCTTTGATTTGCGGGGCGATAGGCCGCAGGGATGAATGATCGCTTTGATTTCTGACACCTCCAGATTGACCATATCGTAGGGATTGTTGGCCTTTTCAAAGAGCAGGGGGGTTACCTTATTTACCCTTTTATCTGTACATTGGGCGGAAAGCAACACAGCGACCAATAAGGTGTAAGGATCTTGATGCGCCAGAGGAATAGGCGTTTTGGGTATAAATTGTCCAGTATTTTGGCGATTTGATTGGCTTTTTCCTGTTTGCTTAGTTTTATCATAGCTATTTTAAACGCTAAAAAAGAAGTTCAAAATTAGAGCTAAAAATCGTTTCGCAAAAGGAAAAATACTGAAAAAAGAGCTTCCTATTCACAAAAAAACAGGGCTGTTTCTTTGTAGCGGTGAAGTCGCCCAAAAATAGACTAGGCCCGCTTCATCAATTTAAAAAGCTTTTGGGATGGCCATAAGTTTTTGGATGGATTGAAGTTATATCCGCCCCTTAGTGCTAATGACATTCCCGAATATTGACAATGCCATTAGCTAATGAAGGTTGCGTATTATAATCGGCTTGGGAAAACTCAGGATAAAAGGTTTAGAGGTTTAGACGTTCAAAAGGCTAGCAGTTTTTACTGAATATTTGAACGTATAACCTCTAAACTATATCAGACAAACATACATTTTCATCAATCAGCGGAGAAATATACTCTAGGCTAGTTTCGCCATATCTCTAATCAAAATACTCCGACGATTAAAATAAATTAAATCGGAGCGTTTTAGTTCGTTCAGTACAGAAGTAACTGTCTGGCGAGAAGTGCCAGTGATATTGGCGATATCCTGTTGTGTCAGACAATGCTTGAAGAGCATTTCAAAACCGACTCTTCGTCCGCGTTTTTCAGCGGATTCTCGGATAAAATCAATAATTCTGGCTCTGGCATCCTTGAATACCAAGTCCTCTAACCGGTTTTCAACTTCTCTCAATCGAGTACCTACATAGTTCATCAATGCAACACATAGTTGGTGATTAGTGGCAATTAGTCGCTGAAAATCAGTCACTTTAAGCGAATAATAATGCACCTCTTCGTTCATGGACACGGCATAGTCTTGTCGGTATTTTTCGCCCACTAAAGGCAATTCGCCGAACATGGCCATTGGATGTAAAATAGATTTAATGACTTCTCTACCGTCGTCAGAATGACGACCGATCTTGACAATTCCTTTTACGAGAAAGCATACATGGTCAGAAGCATCTCCTACATTATAAATAAAGTCGTACTTTTTTACCTTTTTGAGTTCAACCAGTTCGATTAACTGGTCTATTTCTTCTGTGGAGAGTACTTCAAAGAGTGGAAATTGTTTAAAAAAATCCAGGCTTGTCGAATTTTTCATAACGCAAGTTTATGGGTTAAGAAAAGCCCAATTGATATACAACCGGTTTTTGAATATTACAAATGTCAGTACTTTATCAAAGTGAAAAAAGTACAGATTTTGGCATTTGTATAAGTTAAATAAAAAGCGAATTTTATTTAAATGGTTGACAATCAACGAACTGCGATTTTGTTTCAGTTATAGTTGTTGACAATAACTGAGTGAATGAATCAATTTTTGAAAAATATTAACGGGAGACTCTTCCATTTTTTACCTGAATAAGGTAAAAACCAATAGATGTGTATCGAAAAAGGCCTGAAGTTTTTATTAGAAAGGACATTTGTAAACAAGTTGGCAAGGGGGTAGGTCAAAGTACTTTAATGTTTGTTTTTTGCTTTGATTAGAATAATGCCTCTTTTGGACTAATGCTATTTTAAAATGCGTGGACGAGCAATTTTAAAAATACATCTTATTCGAGACGAGCATCATTTCAACAAAGTAACAATTTTACAGAAAAGAATTTCGCTACAGCGAAGTGATAGCTTTGATAGCTCTATCGAATTCATAAACGGCACCCCTTTTTTATAAATTACTTTTTTGTATAATTTTAGGCTTTTCTTAACAACTTTGAGAAGTCGTTCATACTGCAAACTTGTGGTCGGCAATATGGCAACTTTCCTCTAATTATGAAAATTCGGGTAAGCTATGACTAATAAAAATCATTCTTAATTTGAACGGTATGTTATTCAATATATGTACCTTTGATATTGGCTTTTTGATTTTCAACAAGTTTTATAAATATGTCAAAACTGTATGACAATCATGGAAGAATTATCAATTATGTCCGCTTGGCGGTAACAGACCGTTGCAATCTTCGCTGCTTTTATTGTATGCCCGAAGCGGGGATCAAATATATGCCACAAAAAGACTTGTTGAGTTTTGAAGAAATGGAGCGCATTGTTCGGCTTTTGGTCAGTATGGGTATTGAAAAAGTGCGGATTACGGGGGGGGAACCTTTTGTCAGAAAGGAAATGATGCAATTTTTGACAACTTTGAGCCATATACCGAGTCTAACACAAATTAATTTAACGACCAATGGTACCCTTACTGCTTCGTTGGTCCCTGAACTAAAAAGAATTGGCATTCATTCGGTTAATTTAAGTTTGGACAGT
>CBDCUO010000056.1:0-17415 GCA_965222705.1 Saprospiraceae bacterium
TCCAAGCGTTGCCTTATTTAATGGAGTATCCCTATGATTGCACTGAGCAGGTTTTTAACCGCTTTTACGCCAATACGCTGGCAATTACAGTCTCTAATTCGCATCCAAAAATTAAAAACATCTTTGAAAGCTGGAAAGGGGCAGATGCCCTGTTGAGCAATTTATCCAAAAACCAAGAGTTAAAGTCTGCTCTTTTGGAGGAAACGCCCTGGGTGTTGGCTGCTCAAAGTGAAGAAGAACAGAAGAAAAACATCGGTTTGTTGTTTGATTTGGCCAAAATGGCAGAAGAACAAGCCCTGGCACTAGCAAAAATCAAGGAAAGGCAGTTGCCTAACGGTGGCTTTGCCTGGTTCCCTGGTGGTAGAGATAGCTGGTATATTACGCAATACTTGGTGGAAGGTATAGGACATTTGCAGCAATTAAATGCTTTTGAAATTGGGCAGGAAAGTGGTCTGGATGAAATGGTGCTAAAAGCCATTACCTACACCGATGCTCGAATGCAGGAAGAATATGAGGAATTGGCCAAATTAGTCAAAAAAGGCAAAGCCAAATGGGAGGAGGACCATCTAAGCAATTTGGCTATTCATTATCTATACACACGCTCTTTCTTCCTAGATTTGGAAATGGACAAAAAAACAGAAGAGGTATTTGCCTATTATGCCGGACAAGCAGAAAAATATTGGTTAAAAAAAGGCCTTTATCAGGAAGGTATGATTGGACTGGCTTTAAATCGTTTTAATAAAAAAACTATTCCACAGGATATTTTAAAATCTTTGAAAGAACGAGCCTTGCAAAGCGAAGAACTGGGGATGTACTGGAACAATAATAGCGGTTATTATTGGTATCAATTACCAATGGAAACCCATGCTATTATGATAGAATTATTTGATGAAGTAGGACAGGACGAAACTACCGTCAATGAATTAAAAATCTGGTTGCTAAAAAATAAACAGACCAATCATTGGAAAACCACCAAAGCTACTGCAAATGTGGTTTATGCTTTGTTAATGAGTGGCGATAACTGGATTTTGGAAGACCAACCCATAAAAGTTTCTTTAGGCAAAGCTAAAAGATTTGCTAATCAAATTGAAGCAGCTCAAAAAACACCAGAGGCAGGAACAGGCTATTTTAAAACCAGTTGGGATGGAGATTTAATCACCAAACACTTAGCAGAAATCAAGGTGAAAAATCCTAATAAGCAGCCCGCCTGGGGGGCTGTTTACTGGCAGTATTTTGAAGATTTGGACAAAATCAAAACCTTTAAAGAAACACCTTTAAATATTGACAAACAACTATTCAAAGAATTCTCTTCTGATAAAGGACCAAAGATCAGTGTTGTTAATGAAAATACTGTTTTAAGCCCTGGTGATAAAATCAAAGTACGCATCGAAATCCGCGTAGATAGGGACATGGAATACGTACATCTAAAGGATATGCGCGCAAGTGGCTTCGAGCCAATCAACGTGTTGAGCAGCTACAAATGGCAAGGTGGCTTGGGCTATTACGAAAGCACTAAAGACCTGGCAACCCATTTCTTTATAGATTATTTGCCCAAAGGCACTTATGTTTTTGAATATCCCTTACGAGTAACCCATAAAGGCAATTTTTCTAATGGCATTACTTCCTTACAATGTATGTATGCGCCGGAATTTAGCAGTCATTCAGAAGGGATACGGGTACAAGTACAATAGAAATGCTTTCTCTTATCCAATTATTTTAGATGCGCTGCCACCTCAATAATTTCCGTAATCAATCCTTCGATATGCTTCATTTTTGTCAAAGGATTGATTACGGTCAGTCGCAGATAGCGAACCCCATTTACTTCTGTAGAAGAAATATAAAAATTTCCTCTTTTGATAAGCTCGTTTCTAATTGCTAGTTGAAAGGCATTATCGGTTCCATACTTGGTGTATTGAAAGCATAAAATATTGGATTCGGGATAATAAGGACAATAAAAATCGGGATGTGTTTGAAAGAGGGCATAAAATTCCTGGGTGATGCTATACTGGTGTTCAACAAATTGAGTCATCCCTTTTTCTCCTTCTGCAGCCAATACCCAAAATAATTTAGTCCCAATAGCAGCTTTGGTACATTCCAAAGCATAAGGCATCAAGTCGAATCCCCATTGTTCTTTTTCATGAAATAAATAACTGCCTTTTTGTTGAAAAATGCGTTCCATTGTCTGATAGTCTTTAAATAATACACCGGCACAAAGCGTAGAGGTGCGCAGCATTTTATGTGTATCCCAAATCAGCGAATTAGCCCGCTGTACCCCCTTCATCAAATGGCGTTCTTTATCTGAAATCAGTGCCGATGCACCGTGCGCACTATCAATGTGAAGCCATAGGCCATTTTCCTCACAAAAATGTCCAATTTCATCAATTGGGTCATACAAGCCAGTAGAGGTGGCACAAGCGTTAAGGATGACAGCCATTACCTTTTTTCCTTCATTTCTGGCTTTTCGATAAGCTGGCAAAAGGGCTTCTGGTTGCAAAACTTCTAATTCATTAGTGGTCATTGGAATAATCGCTTCTTCACCTAATCCAATAATAGAAATCGCTCTAGCTACTGAATAGTGGGATACTGCCGGGCAAAAAACCACTAAATCACTAGAAACACCTTTTTTCCAAGCCTCCGGAGCAATAGCAGCGCGGGCAGCCAACATAGCCGTCAAATTTGCCATAGAGCCTCCATGGGTAAGAATGCCACCGCCGTTTCCTTCTCTTATTTTAAAATCTGTCCATTCATTCCCCTTAAACCACCCAATTTTGTCCAACATCCAGTTAATAATCGTCCGTTCAATCACTGCTGCCGCAGGCCCCATTTCATAAATTGCCATTGGATTATTAATAACGCCATGTATGAAATCCGCAATTCCAGCGGCGACATGCGGCACAGCTACCTGATGCCCCATATAATGCGGATGATGCATGTGCTGTGTACTAGCAAGATAAGTATCCAAAAACTGCTTTGCACTATTGGATGTAAAACCACCTTTCTTTATCCAATGATCTAGACGCAAGTCTTGGGCTAATTCTTCGGCGGCCTTTTGGGCCAATACCTTTCCCGTTCCCGATTGGCTTTCGGCGAGATAGCTCGTCAGTTTATCAAGCGTAATTTGTCCAATATTTTTTAAATCCCAAGGTGTGTTCTTCATAGATTAATGGCTACTTTTGATGCTCAAAAGATACGGTCTATTTCAAATTTGAGAGCCAAATTTTAAAAAAAAGGACAAATTAATTAAACTTCTATTTCTTTTTGCCAAACAGGCAGTTTTGTTTCATCTTAAAAGTTAAACCTATTTTTATGATAAAAAAAAATCTAAATCCTACCCCTAAAATATTGATGGGGCCCGGCCCTTCCAATGCCCACCCAAGGGTCCTAAAAGCAATGGTGAGTCCCTTAATCGGGCATCTGGACCCCGAGTTCGTGGAAATAATGGATGATGTAAAAAGCATGGTACAACAAACTTTCTTGACCAATAACTATCTGACTTTTGTCGTATCTGCTCCTGGTAGTGCTGGTATGGAAACCTGTCTGGTCAACCTTTTGGAGCCAGAGGACGACTGTATCATTTGCATCAACGGTGTTTTTGGCGGTAGAATGGCAGCCATAGCAGAACGCTGTGGCGCAAAGGTACATACCGTAAATGCCGATTGGGGAACCATTATTGAACCTTCACAGGTAAAGGAGGCCTTGAACAAATGCCCAAAATCCAAATTGCTTGCTCTCGTCCATGCAGAAACCTCTACGGGTGTCAAACAACCCCTGGAAGAAATTAGCGATATGGTCCATAATGCAGGAAGCCTTTTGGTGGTAGATGCCGTAACCTCCTACTGTGGACTCCCTCTGAAAGTAGATGAATGGAATATTGATGCTATTTATACGGGTACTCAAAAAAACCTAAGTGCGCCTCCAGGTCTTTCGCCGGTTAGTTTTTCAAATGCAGCAGTAAAAGTAATGGAAAACAGAAAAACGAAAGT
This sequence comes from Saprospiraceae bacterium, assembly GCA_965222705.1. Classification (GTDB taxonomy): domain Bacteria; phylum Bacteroidota; class Bacteroidia; order Chitinophagales; family Saprospiraceae; genus JAFMDF01. The sequence continues at coordinate 3,984 of CBDCUO010000056.1, forward strand.
ACAAAGCTGGTTTTTGGATCTAAATTTGGTCAAAAATTATTGGGCTGGAGCTAAAAGAGCCTATCATCACACTGCTCCAGTTTCCTCTATTTTTGCCCTGCGAGAAGCCTTGAGCATCGTTCTGGAGGAAGGGCTGGAAAATCGCTGGGCAAGACACCAGCAAATACATCAATACCTAAAGAGCAAATTGGAAAACCTCGGCTTTCACTATTTAGTAAAAGAACCTTATCGCTTGCCTAACTTAAATGCCGTCTTTCTTCCTGCAGATGTAGAAGAAAGTAAGTTGAGACAGCAATTATTGGAGGATTATCACATTGAAGTCGGCGGTGGGCTAGGAGCTTTTGCCGGCAAAATTTGGCGAATTGGGATTATGGGCGAAAGCTGTACCAAAAATCACGTAAATAGTTTAATTGGTGCTTTGGAAGAATTATTATAGAATGAGAACCATTTAATGTTTCAAGTCTGCAAAAACAGGCCTACCTAATATTCTATATTCAAAGCCGCCAAAGTTTCCATGTTCAAATTACCCAAAGGCAGTTCGTAATCCAACTGGAACTTGCCTAAAGCTGCTTGCGTTCTCGTTCCCATTACACCGTCCACTTCTCCAATACTATAGCCCCTTGCCCGAAGCGCTCGCTGTATTTTGCGAATAGTAGAAGCCGTTGTTTTATCCGCACAAAGAATTTCTGTCCACGCTGAATAGCCCCCAGCTCGAACCAATCTTCTTTCTTCGACATCCTTATATTCGGCTGGAATAACAATCTCTTTAGTTTGCTCAGATTTGACCATCACTTCCCTCATCACCGTTTCATAAATAGGCTCAATGGGAATCTCTATCGTTCTTTCAGGAGTCGCAACCACTGTCTTAGAAATCGTTTCATACACTGCTGGAATGATTTCTTCCACTGTTCGGGCAGGAGACTCCATGACCTCGTATTCCTCAATAGCGTACTTTGCCGGAATTCGTTCGTAACAGGCGATTAGGCAATCTTCGGGATTTTCGGAGAAGCAGTTGGGTTCTTTTTTCTTTTTTACCCATTTTCCGGTAGCTTCGGCCACTAATACTTTTCGGGTCATCTTTTTATATGTAGCCGGAATTTCCTTGAGTACTTTTCGCTCTGGCGTCACGATTACTTTCTCCTTCACAGTTTTGTAAGTAGCAGGTATAGTCTTATAGTCAATTCGCCCCTCTCTCACCATAACTCGCTCTCTTCTCGTCGCATATTCTGCCGGAATTTTTATTGTTTTCAAAGACTGTTCCTTGACTAGTACTCTTCTTTTGAAGGTTTCATAAACATCTGGCACTTTGCATTTTGCATAACATTTGCCGTATTCAGCATTAGGGGGCAAACCTTCATACGGAACCTCTTCATCCTGTGCATTTAGTTGAAAAAGGTTAAAGAAAAGCAAAAAACCCAGAGTTGAGATCAATTTCATGGCTACAGTTTTTATTCAGTTTAAAATATAAGTTCCAGCCCAATCCATAGGCTAGTCATCAGAGGACCTAAAATGGCGAGGTGGTAATACGAAAGGGAAAATGACTATTTTTTTTACTAAGGTAAAACATTTTTTTTATTTTTTAAAATGACTCGGCTTATTCTTAGCACTAAAATGCATGTATTTACTGCTGAAAATTAAATCTCTAAGCCAACGTAAAGTCGAGGTATAACAATCTTCAAGCCTTATTTGCTCATCTACCGTAATTAAAGCACAGAAAAAATGATGATGGCCGCCACAATTACTACCAAAACAGCTATATATACAATCATCTGCGAATTGCCTCGATACAAATTAAACATCAACTCCATCATATCTCGCCACTCCAGATTTTTAACCAGATTTTCTCTGCCTAATACCAAATACTTCCGCATCCCTCTTCTACTTTGGTCGCCATGTTTTCTAAGTATAAAAAAATCGCTATTCATAAATGACAAGTCAAATAACTCACTTTTCTTATCCGATTCCAATATCATCGTATTAGAATCAGGCAAGGTCTTCCAGCGAGCCTGATTAATATCCCCATCTCGAACAATCATATATTCTCCTTTATCTCTGAAAATATGAAGGATGGTTTCGTGAAACTTTTCATCATCCCGCACTTCCAGCCATCGCACATCCATCCAGTATTCCTGTTCATACAAATCTTCGCTCCAAGGGCGAATCAGCGGAAGAATTTCTTCCAGATAGTCTTCCATAGAATTGCTGAAAGGCAATTCTACATTAAAGGACCTAGAAAGCTTATCAAAAAATCCACCGTCTTCCAAATTCTTGCGGTTTTCTCATTAAAATTTAACTGCTCACCATTCTTTATTCCTCCATTCTTCTCTTATTTTTACGCTCCAAATTTACATTTTTTCTAAAAACTTTTAGAAAACTCAAAAATCAATTTTTACCTTCCCCAAAATTGCTTTCAAAACTTAACCCAAATATGAAATCCATCCTTACCCGTTATGCCAATTTGTTAGTCCATTATTGTTTGGAAATTGAAACTGGAAATAAGCTGTACATTCGAAGCACTACCTTGGCAGAGCCCCTAGTCAGAGAAGTGTACAGGGCAGCTCTTAAAGCCGGAGCAAAGGTAGAAATAGACCTCGATTTTAGAGAAAAAGGGCGCATTTTTTTACAGGAAGCCCGTAAAGATCAATTGGAATATATTTCACCGACCTACCAGTTAGCTATGGAAACCTTCGACGCTTACCTCTACATTCGTGCTCCCTTTAATTTGCGAGAAGAACAAAATATTCCTAAAGAAAACGCCAAAATCAGAAGCCAAGCAATGTCCCAGATTTCCAGGACTTATTTTGAGCGCACTGCAACGCGAGCATTAAAGCGCAACCTCTGCCAATACCCCACCAATGCAACTGCTCAAAATGCTGGAATGTCGTTGGAAGAGTACGAGCAATTCGTCTATGAAGCTTGCCATTTATTCGCCGAAGACCCACAGCAGGCATGGCTCAATCGGCGAGCTGAACAGCAAAAAATCGTAGATTTATTGAATAAAAAAGAGAAGATTCGATACAAAGGTGAGCATATAGACATTTCCTTTTCTACCAAAGGACGTACCTGGATCAATTCAGATGGACAAACCAATATGCCCTCCGGCGAAGTCTATACCGCCCCTGTAGAAGATTCCGTCAATGGCAACATTCACTTTTCCTTCCCCGCAATTTATATGGGGCACGAAGTGGAAGGCATAACACTCTGGGTAAAAGACGGTTATGTCGAAAAATGGGAAGCCAAAAGCGGGCAAAAATTCATGGATCACTTGCTGCAAAGCAAAGGAGCGCGCCGTTTTGGAGAAGCAGCCATTGGTACTAATTATAGCATTAACCAATTTACTAAAAATATTCTTTTTGATGAAAAAATTGGTGGCACTGTACACATGGCCTTGGGCCAATCCTATTTGCAAACAGGCGGCAAAAACCAGTCCGCCATTCACTGGGACATGATCGCCGACATGAGAAATGGAGGCGAAATATGGGCAGACGAAGAGTTAATCTATGAAAATGGACAATTTTTATTTTAAAATACCCTTATTTTCACTCGCTCAAAATAGACTTTTTTATTAAAATATCCTCCACTTATGTACCAATACACCTATGGTGGCAAAACAGGGCAAACCTTTGATTTAGTAGAAGCGCAAGACTTGGTGGTCGTCCGTACACAAACACCCAAAAGGCTGGATCGTCTAGCACTATCTGCTCACTCCAAAAATCTGGTCAGCAATATGATTCCCGTGGTCAGTTTTCCAGAAGCCAATGTGACCGTCTTTAGATGCGTGGATAAACAAAAGAAAAATGTGCTAGGGCTCCGCAATCAAATCCGCAAAAGCTTAAAAGAAGAAGAAGTCATTCGCTTTGCCGGAAGAGTACTTAAAGATCGAAAGCGAGGAGAGCCTGTTATTTATACCGAAAACTTTTTTGTGAAATTTAAAAATAATTTACCTGAACAAAAATGTCAAAAACTCCTAAAAGAGGCAGGTTTAATGATAAAAGAAACCCTAAATTTTGCGCTTAATGCCTATTTTGTAAAAGCCCCCAATGGTACAGGATTAGAGGTTTTTAAAATCGCTCAACAGCTATTGATTCAAAAAGAAGTAGAATATTGCCACCCTGAGCTAGTTCGGCAAAAAAAACACAGAAGCATCCATCCTAATCAATGGCATTTAGCTCCAACAACAGTCAATGGATTTGCTATCAACCAACATATCCACGCAGAGCAAGCTTGGCAAACAACCAGAGGCGCAGGGGTTACGATCGCCATTATTGACGACGGTGTGGACCAAAATCATGAAGAATTCAGCGAGAGCGGAAAAATAATTGCTCCCAGAGATACCGTCCTCGATATAAATAATGCCAATCCTAAACGAAGAGAAGAAAATCACGGCACTAGTTGTGCCGGTGTGGCTTGTGCTTCCGGAAAACATCAAGCATCGGGGGTAGCTCCCAAAGCAAAGTTGATGCCCATTCGGTCGGGAGCCTTGGGTTCCATTGCGGAAGCCAAAGCTTTCCAGTGGGCAAGCGACCAGGGCGCAGATATTATTTCTTGTAGCTGGGGACCCGCCGACGGCCCCTGGTGGGATAGCGAACATCCGCTTCACCGATTGGTGTTCTGGATGCCTGACAGCAGCCGACTGGCGATTGAATATGCCCTTGCAAATGGGCGAGAAGGCAAAGGCTGTGTTATTACCTGGGCAGCCGGAAATGGCAATGAAAATGTGGATTTGGACGGCTATGCTAGCTTCCCTAAAGTGATTACAGTTGCCGCTTCTAATGACCGAGGCACTAGAAGTTATTACAGCGATTATGGTAAAGCGGTTTGGTGTTGCTTCCCCAGCGATGATGTCAATACAGAATATATTCCCCACCCTCCTCCTTTAACGCCGGGCATTTGGACTACCGATAGAATGGGCTGGCCCGGATATAATGAAGGGGACATTAAGGGAAACTATACAGGTAGTTTTGGTGGCACTTCCAGTGCTTGTCCCGGCGTAGCAGGCGTAGTCGCACTTATGCTGTCGGCCAACCCAAACCTTAGTTGGAAAGAGGTAAAAGAACTTATTAAAAACTCCTGCGATAAAATTGATGCTGAGTTTGGCAATTATGACCCAAATGGTCACAGTCCTTTTTATGGATATGGTAAAATTAATGCCGCCAAAGCCGTAGAAAATGCCCTAAAAGCCAAAGATAGTCAAGCAAATTATTCGATAAAAGGCATCGCCCAATTCAACAAACTGGCGGACGTACCCATCGAAAAGGGAATTCTTACAACAACACCCCCCAAAAGTAGTCGCTTATTGGGTTTTAGCCTAGACCTCATTCCTTTTCATCCAAAGTTACAGCTACAATATCAAACAATTATCAATAATATAGATCCAGGTCCTTGGATAAATGCAAATGAGTATAGTGGTACAAAAGATAAAAGGAGGAAATTAATTGGTATAAAAATGAAATTAACAGGTGCCTTAGCGACTCAATATGACCTGCAATATCAGGTAAAAGTCAAAAATCGAAAAACGCTTCTGGAAGGCAAAAACGGGAGTCTGTGTGGTACGGATAAAAAGGGCGGAGCAGCTATCGAAAGTTTTATTTTTACTATTTTGAGAAAGCAAAAATAGTACTTCATGGCAAATTCAAAGAATGATCACCCCGACAAGCAAGCAATAAGGACAGTAGTTGGTTCTTTTGAAATTTAGTATTTTTGACCAATGAAATTACATCTGTCATTTTTACTGTTGCTCATTGGTTTCGAGCTCTTGGCACAGAATACAACGACTAAGGAAGAAACACTAGCCTTGCACCAAGCAGGCAAAGCTTTTTTGCAAAAGCGAGTCTTAAGGGCTTTTGATAAAATTCAAGCATTAGAACAATTCCAGTTAAGCCAAAAAAAGATACGAACCGCTAACCTTGAATACCCGGAATTAGAAATCGAAAATGAGCAAGAGGTTCAAAAATTGCATAATTTTTTTGCCGCCTTTCAAAACATAGATAGCGTTCTTCGCCTAACCCGATTCTTTCCCGACTCTGTTTTTCAATCCGATACTCGTTACTCTAGCCAAAGTAAATTACTGATTAACAATTATCTAGCTTTAAAAAAAGGGGCAGTCAGAAAAGAATTTTTAAAATTTAAAAATTTAAATTACTCTCATCCCTCTGAACAGACATCGGATACCTCTTTTAAGATCACTTTTGAAAATTATTGGCCTTTAGAACTAATGGAATTTGAACAATGGTTGCAAAAAAATGAGACAGAGCTAGACGGTTTTCCTCAAAATGCTCGAAAAGAATTACTTCGCCTTCGTCTGCAACACCAACTAGACTCTTTAACGAATTGGAAAATTGTGGATGATCATTCTTCTAATACCAAATATCTACTGGAAAAAACGACCCAACTCGAAAAAGAAACAGAAGCGATCAAAAGTCAACATAGGCAACTGAAATACCTGATATTGGGAATTGTGGGCACACTATTTATAGCGGGATACTTTTTCTGGCAAAAGAACATTCAACAACTTAAGAGTAAGTATCAAATGCTCTTGGAAGAAAAAAAACGGTCTGATGATTTATTAGCCAATATGCTGCCCAATGAAGTAGTCCGTCAATTGAAAAATAAAGAGGCCGCCAAAGCTCGAAGGTACGAATCGGTTTGTGTGTTATTTAGCGATTTTCAAAATTTTAGCCAAATTTCCAAAAACCTTCCACCCGAAGAACTAGTCAGAGAATTAGACCACTGCTTTACGGCTTTTGACAGCATTATTGAAAAATATCGTTTGCAAAAAATCAAAACTATCGGAGACGCTTATATGTGCGTAGGAGGACTTTACACCAGAGGGGGCAATCATGTGCAAAGAATGGTCTCGGCTGCTTTGGAAATTCAACAATTTTTGAGGAGCCGGAAAACACAAAGAGATAGATTAGGCGGCTACTTCTTCGAAGCCCGAGTAGGCGTCCATACGGGGCCTGTGGTTGCAGGAATTATTGGCACCAATAAAATAGCCTTCGATGTTTGGGGCGATACCGTCAATGTAGCACAGCAAATGGAACAACATGGTGAGGTGGGAAAAGTCAATATTTCAGGAGAAACGCATGAGTTGGTGAAGGATAAATTTAAATGCGTTCATCGGAGAGAAATAACAGTTAAAAATAGAAAGACCTACAGCATGTACTTCGTGAATAATAGTGCGTCGGGCAAATAATAGAAGCAAAAACCTTTGAAACACAGCACTAAGCATTCATCTCTGCTTCATGCTGGGCATCCACTCGCTTGGCAACATTAATACTAATTTCGTATAAAATAAATAATGGAATAGCGATCAAAAACTGCGTTATTACATCGGGAGGCGTAATAATAGCTGCCAATACTAATGCCAAAACAAACGCATGCTTTCGATAAGAACGCATAAAAGAAGCATCAATCAAGCCGATCTTAGTCAGGAAATAAACCACCACTGGCAATTCAAAAATGATTCCTGTTGGCAGCGTAAACATCACCATATAATTCACATAAGAATCAATGGTAATCGTATTAATCGCACCGATATTATAATTGGTCAAAAAGGTAATCGCAAAGGGAGAGATAATAAAAAAGCCAAAAAGCACCCCCATTATAAATAACGTAGAGCAAATCAGTACAAAGCCCCGAGCCGCCTTTCGCTCTTTTTCGTACAAACCAGGCCTTATGAATTTCCAAATTTCCCACAGTATAATAGGAAAAGCCAAAACAATCCCTAAAATAAAAGATACCTTCAAGTGAACAATAAACTCTTCTCCCAAAGCTATGGCGACTAAATCAAAATTAGGTGCTTGGAATGCAGGGAATACCTTTTGAATAACTTGATAAGTTGGGAAATCGGGGCTTTTGGGGGCATAAATCGTCCAATCCAGCACTCGCACACCTGCAGCATAGACCACAATCGCGGATACTACAACTGCGCTAATCGCCCGAATCAAATGCCAGCGCAACTCCTCTAGGTGCTCCAGAAAAGTCATTTCTTTCTCTTGTCCATTTTGTGCAACTTCCAATTTATCTACATCTACTTGGTCGAGTGGCATATATACTTTACATTAACTATATCTTTAACCCAAAAACGATTTTAAGTTGGAGAGCAATTTTTGAGTTTCTATACAAAAATAGAAATTAATTTGCCAATATACAGTTCAAACAAGACAAAATACTTTTAAGGCGTGATAAAAGACTCAATGGGATTACTTTTGTGAAAGTGCCAGATAATGAATAAAAATTGAAACCTTTTATTAAAAAAGAATCTTTTCACAAAACTTTTTTCAAAGCCAGAAAATTCCTAAATTGCCGACAGCATTTCTAAAGGTTAAGTAAGATTGAAAGCCTTTTTGAAGTGTAAGGTCTTTTCATACAGGCATCAAATTTTGTTCGGGTCCAACACTTTATCACATACTGTCCAAACTCAGAAAGACTAAGGCGGGCTTCAGCCGTTGACTTGTCCGGCTTTAATTTGATTCCATCAATTTAACAAGAAGATTACTGAACCTTTCTGGTTGGCTAATTCCTGATGCTCAGGGGCCAAAACAGCCCTGGTGCTTGTATGAATTTTTGAAATTAATTTTTCCATCAAGTTTTTTGAGAAAGCCTTATCTTTGCATAGATATAAAAAAGATAATAACGATATCGAAGATTCCTCCATATACTACTTCGATTAAAAAAGATCCTTCTTTGACAAATTGTTTGGAATGAAAAAATTCAAAATAAGGAGAGTTTTGAATAGTTTTATCCCTCTATGACACAATTTTTATCGAAGAACCAAAAAGATAACCTTTGACATTTAAAGAACTGGCGTTAAACGAGCAACTGCTCGAAGGATTAGATGCGATGGGATTTGAAACCGCCACACCAATTCAGGAGAAAGCAATCCCAATCATTTTAGAAGGAAAAGATTTAATCGCTTGCGCTCAAACGGGTACAGGTAAAACTGCTGCTTTCCTCCTTCCTATTCTTCATTACTTGACCAATATAGACAGCGATTCTATCGATGCCCTGATACTGGTGCCAACTAGAGAACTTGCCATTCAAATAGATCAACAACTAGAAGGCTTCGCTTATTTTTGCAATGTAAGCTCGTTGCCCATATATGGTGGAAGAAGTGGAGAATCCTTCAACCAGGAAAAAAAAGCCCTGACGACGGGAGCAAATATTGTCATTGCAACGCCTGGCCGATTAATTGCTCATCTAAACCTTGGCTATGTTAAAATCGATAAACTTCAGCATTTAATCCTCGACGAAGCAGATCGAATGCTGGATATGGGATTTGTCAATGATCTGCTAAAAATTATTTCCTATCTACCTAAAAAGCGGCAAACATTGATGTTTTCGGCAACAATGCCTGGAAAAATTAGAAAATTTGCGGCTAGAATATTAAATAAGCCCGAGCAAATTTCCTTTTCAGTATCCAAGCCCGCGGAGGGAATCATGCAAATAGCCTACCTAATCGAAGATGAATTAAAACCCAAATTGCTTCAATACCTACTGGGCAATCGAAAGGGTAAAGACGAGCGCATCCTTATCTTTTCCAGTACCAAATCTAATGTCAACAAAATAGCCCAGGCACTTATCCGAACGGGTCTAAGTGTTGGGGAAATTCATTCCGATTTTGAGCAATCTGAGCGGGAAGAAGCGTTGAGAAAATTCAAAAACGGACGCTTACAGGTCTTAGTAGCTACAGACATTCTATCCAGAGGTATTGATGTAAAGGGGATCAATCTGGTCATTAACAATTCCGTTCCTGGTGATGCAGAGGATTACATCCATCGGATTGGCCGGACAGCTCGAGCAGATGCCGATGGCATAGCCATTACGCTAATCAATAAAAAAGATCGTCGAAAATTTAAAAGCATCGAGCGTTTGATGGAAGCGCAAGTTCGCAAATCTCCGCTCCCTCCTTCTATTCAAGCATTAGCGAATAAATTGCCCAAGACTTCCACCAATGGCAAGTACAAGTTCCGTAGCAAATCTTTCAAAAAGTCGACAAGGAAAGGAAAGCATAGGCAAAATAAGCAGAAATTTTCCTCTCAAAGAGATAAAAGAAGTTAATCAAGAGGCACTCCACAAATCACTGCCGTTCCATATTAAATCTTTTCTGCAAAAACTTCTCTCGAATAATACTTTGCACAGGTTTATTTTCGACCTTACTTTCCAGCCAGGAAATAATGTCCAGGTACAAAAAAGGACGCCTTTCGTAGGGGTCATTCTGAATTTTAACGAGGTTATTGCGCAATTTAACGAACTCCTTTCGTATCTCGTGCTTTTGAATCCGTGGCAGACGTCTTAAAAATTGTAAAATTTCTCGCTGCACTTGGTGCAATTCTTGCATTTTAACCAAAAAACGATACACGGACTTCACCAAATACTCCACCAATTGCATATTGCCCAATTCATAATGAGCAATCAGGTTTAAAAACCGAGCGAAACATTGAATGTCTTCCCGAAATTGTGGATTGGGCGCATTGAGTATCAAGTTCAAATAATCAATGGCATTATCATTGTCTCCGCTTGCGAAATAGAGGCAGGCAATTCGATAATAAAAGACCATAATGCGGTGATAATCCCAATTGTATTTTTCAGAATCTATGATTTCAACCAACTCTGGTACGAGGTACAAGCCCTCCGAAAACGTACCTTCCATATAGTGCAAATTAATGCGATGTACATATTTGAACAATTGTAAAAGGCTCTGGTGATTAGTAATGCGTTTATTTTTTTCGCTTAGTTTAAAATCCTCTAATTCAGCCAACACTTCAATAAAACGAGGGTAGTGGGAAAGATAAAAAAGAGAGCTTAATAAATTATGCAGCCCTTTAATATATAAAGGGGGCGCAATTTCTTTCATTTCTGGCTCCTCATGGAATAAATCTACCCATTTTTGGGCATATTTATAACAAGATAGGAAGTCCTGGGAGGTATGATGGTACCAGACATAAGACTGATATAAATATAACTTTTCATAAAACCCTAATTCCCCAATATTATACTTAGGCAAATTGGAATGAAAAAATTCTTTGACAAAAAAATGGTCCTTTTTATTTCTAACGTAGCCAATTTTTAAATACAAACCATATAATTGGAGCGATAAATTGGAGAATTGCTGTGTGCGAACAGCTCGCTGGGCGATGAGCTCTGCTTCTTTAGTCAAGGCTTCAGCACGGGTATCAATACTTCGGGTAATGTATTGAGATTCTATCAATTTCTCAAATTCTACAACTTCTAATGCTAAAGTATTTTGTTTTAATTTTATGGCCTGGTTTTTGGTTTTATCCAACATTTCCAGTGCCTGCCTATACAAACCCTTATTATATAAAACCTTGGCATAATCAATGCGTTCGCGAATCTCAATGTCCACATTATAATTTCTACTTAATAAGCGAAGGCTTAACAATAGCTGTTTGTATAAATGGGCTTTTAAGTTAGAAAGCTGTCTTTTCTTAATCTGGGGTATTTTTTTCAAAATAAGCGTTTCGTCGTAATCCCCTTGCTTATCAATCATCTCGAATAATTGCAAAAAAAGGATGTCATCGGAAGCCTGATTCCTGGTAACGAAAAGCCGAAAATGGCGTTTTTCTGCCTTTGTTAAAGAAGTAATTAACTGGATTAAATGGTCTGTCGGTTGTTTGCGCATGGTATGTTTTGGATTTTCTCACTGAGGATTTATTAGCTCCCAAAAACAAAAAAACTAAAAATGGCAAGTAAAAAAAAGTTCGACTGCAAAAAACAGTCGAACAGTTATCAAAAATGTTTTCTCATAGTACGATTTCAAGACAGCAAATTTATAGTAAACAATCATCTTGCAAGCTGCAAATAACCCGAATAGGTTTTTCCTTTTCCGTCTTTAAAAAGATAAAAATAGGTCCCATCGGGCAGGTTCTTGTTCTCCCATTTCCCATCCCACTGATTTTTATAGCCCTTTTGAGAAAAAACCATGCTACCCCAACGATTAAAAATTTTCAAATTATTGTTGGGGAATGCGTGTACACCTTGTATTCGGAAGAAGTCATTGACCCCGTCATTATTAGGTGAAAATCCAGTAAAAATTTTCATTTCCTGGCAGGGTATCCAGACTTCTACTATCGCTGTATCGCATCCAGTGTCATTACAGACTCCATACATAAAGATTTCGGGGGTCCCCGAATCACAATAACTATATGAAGGCGTGAAGGTAATGGTATGGTCAATATTAAGCATCGCAATCCCGTTAGCGGGTTCTGTTAAAATCCCCATATTTTGAGGATTGCCAAAAACAGAATCATTTGCCAACACTTCAATCACAATAGATTTATTCTCTTCGGTCGTATCTACATCTCTGATAGCAATGGGGTTTCTGACTACTTTGGGAGTTACCAAAACACTGAAATAAATAGTGTCGCATACTCCTAATTCGTCGCATAAAACCAAGCAAGCCAAATCAGAGCCTGTGGTAAGGCCTTCATAATCCAAACAAAAAGAGGTATCGTTTATATCAAAATTGACTGCTATTCCAGCTGTATTGGCGCAAATATTCTCTATGCTTTTTATCTCTCCAATTAGATCATCAGGTTCCGGACAAAAAGTAAATTGTTCGCCTACTTCAATCGTATCTGCCCAAAAGGAAGGACGGGTAATACAGTGAACTGCGAGGCTTAAGCTATCTATACAAGTATTTTGCTGATGTTGAAAAATTATATTGTGAATGCCCGGTCCTATATTCACATAAGTATTTGATTCGCAATTAGTTATCATTCCATTAAATGTGCCTTCATTTTGAGTGATGGTATAAAGTCCGATGGAATCAAAAGGAATATCAATGCAAAACGAAGCTAATGAATCGCAATTCGATAAGTTGGCAGATAGCGCATTTTCGCCAATAAAATTTTCGCATTCCGGATTGGATCCAGGGTCAGATTCGGATGCTAATACATTGACGACCATTTGGACGTTAAAGCAACGGTTCAAATCTGTACAAACTTTTAGGCACAGCGTGTCACTGCCAATTGCCAAGCCTTGATAGTCAAAACAGTTTTCACCGGCTGGCAAATAAGCAACCACTGGATTAATCGCATTGGCACAAATGATAGTAGTTGTAGTAATATTTCCAACCTGGTCTTCCTCATTAATAATTTCTGCGAGGCAGTATTGTCCTTTTTCTCCAATTCTTATAGTCGCATCCGTTATTTTGTTTTCTGCACATAAGACATTAACTATAAAACGGTCCTGACAGCCATTCTCTTTATTAGTTAGAGCCACCTGGTGCTGCCCTAAACCAAAGAATAATTGCATACCTGTCCCATTGGCGCAAGCATTCTTGGGGCCAGTATAGTCCGTATTATTGATTTCAATTTGATAATTAGCCATAGTAGCAGCGTCAAGGTCTATACAAATACTCGCCAAATCATTGCAATCCATCAGCATTTCTTCAAAAATATCCTCCTGA
>CBDCUO010000057.1:0-400988 GCA_965222705.1 Saprospiraceae bacterium
CAGTATAAATTCTATGCTTAAGTATATGAGGCGTGATTGTCAGTATTTTATGAAATATTTCAAAAAGCCCCCCTCCTTCTACGAAAAAGGATATGAAAGGTTAATTGGTTGGTTGATTTAATAAGTGAGCGGTAATTTTGGTTAGGCAATGCTTTATTGATTCACTCTCGTGTCACTGTTTTTAAGCAGGAGCAATATGGTTCGATAATTATTCAATTATATTATTCGCAGCGTAAATTCACAACTTAAGTAATGCAACAATTTTTATAATCAACCCATCTGCCTTAATGCCAACCGTATCAACTCTTCCACAGATTTTATCTGTGGGTTTTCTTTTAATATTTTGTTCAACACCTTTTGTGCCTGAACTTTATTAAATCGTAAAGAAACTAAAGCTGATAACGCCTCATCTCGGAATGTATTGTTTGCAGCCCCGACAACTAGCGGAGCAGCTCCGCCATCTTTTAATAATTTATCCTTTAAGTCGAGAATTAGTCGCTTTGCGGTTTTGGGACCAATACCTTTAACCGACTTGAAGGCAGCAACATTTTCCCCAATAATGGCCGCTCTGGCTTCTTCTGGACTCATAGCAGAAAGGAGTGTTTGGGCAGTGCTTGGCCCAATTCCGGATACAGAAATCAAGTGGCGAAATAGGCTGCGCTCGGCTTCATCTCCAAAGCCATACAGCGTATGACTGTCCTCTTTGACCTGGAGATGGGTCAGGATTTTTACCGTCTCGGATTTTTCAATTTTGACGTAGGTATTTAAGCTAATATTTATTCGGTAGCCAATGCCTCCTGCTTCTACTATGATAAAAGTAGGATTCTTGAAGGTAATGGCTCCTTTGATATAGGAAATCATCGAATGTTTTAAAAGAGAAAGTTCTTTTTTAAATTTTAGATATTTATTTCCACAAAACTAGAAAATCCTGTTTTTTTATTTAAAAAGTACTGCTATTAATTTTTAAAAACTAAATCCTGCTATAGTTGGATAAAGCGAATTTTTGCCACATCTTTAATTTAGCTGTTAGTTCAATTTTGATATTTTTCTGTTAAATTTTGATTTTTATTAATAAAAATCCTTCTTTGACAAATTGTGAGGAATAAAGCCATTTAAAAGGACGAGGACTATGAAGGACGAGCATTTTAAATGGCTTTATTCCTCCGTAACACAATTTTTGTCGAAGAACCATAAAAATTAACTAGTTCATTTTAAGAAATTGAATATTTCGGTGATAAAAGATTAAATGGTGACCTAGGTTTTATGACAGGAGTACTCTCATATACATTTGTTGCAGAAAATTATAAAGATGTCATTCAAAAATACTTTCCAATTAATTGGCCCATTTAAGCAACTGCTGCCAATGAGTAATTTGTCCCCGAGGGGAGCTTTGGCAGAGGAAGCATTGACGATCATTTCCAATGGGGGAATTTTAGTAAAAAATGATAAAATATGGGAAGTTGATGCCTATTCAGATCTAAAAGCAAAAGCCACAAACTTAAAAGCAACTATTCATTTTCTGGAAAAAGACTATATCTGTTTGCCTGGTTTTGTAGATGCGCATACCCATATTTGTTTTGCCGGATCAAGGGCAATGGATTATGCCGCCCGAAATGCTGGGGTGTCTTATTTGGATATTGCCAAAGCAGGTGGCGGCATTTGGAGTACGGTCCAATGCACTAGAGCTGCCAGTCAGGAAGAACTGGAAAGCGGAATCATTCGCCGTGCCAACCGGCATTTGAGGGAAGGGATAACTACGATTGAAATAAAAAGTGGCTATGGCTTATCTTATGAGTCAGAATTAAAAATGCTACGGGCAATAAAATCAGCTAATGCTCGGCATGCTTGCGACCTAATTGCCACTTGCTTGGCCGCTCACATTTTGCCAAACGATTTTGTGGGTACTGAAAAAGCCTATTTGGATCATCTGCTAACTGAATTGCTACCTCAAATTAAGCAAGCGCAATTGGGCAATCGAGTGGATATTTTTATTGAAAATACCGCTTTTAGCGAAAAAGGGGCTAAATATTATTTAGAAGCGGCAACAGAGCAGGGCTTTTCTCTGACCGTTCATGCTGACCAGTTTTCGACAGGCGGCAGCCAAATTGCTATAGAAACGGGGGCGGTTAGTGCTGACCATTTAGAGGCAAGTGGTTCGAAGGAAATTGAGCGATTAGCCTGGAGCGAGGTCATCCCTGTTGCTTTGCCTGGAGCATCTTTGGGTCTTGGTTGCGATTTTACGCCTGCTCGAAAATTGCTGGATGCGGGCTGTTCCTTAGCGATTGCTAGCGACTGGAATCCGGGCTCTGCGCCAATGGGAGATTTATTGATGCAGGCAGCCGTTTTAGGAACTTATCAAAAACTGAGTAGTGCAGAAGTGTTGGCAGCCCTTACTTTTAGAGCAGCAGCAGCCTTAGAGTTAAAAGATAGGGGAACCTTAACAATGAATAAACTGGCAGATTTTATCGCCTTCCCTTGCTCGGATTATCGAGCAATTTTGTATAATCAGGGAAAGTTAAAGCCCGAAATAGTTTGGAAAAGGGGTGTATGTCAATATCCTACTACTTAAGTAAACTACTGTGCAAATGTTCGATTATTATAAAAAAACAGATGCTGCTTTATGGTCAGGTAGAGAAACAATCGAAAAAAATGCCTATTGGTATCAGCGGATTCAGTGCCTTAATTTAAAAGAAGCAACTTTAGCTCCTTTATCAAAGGAACAAATAGGCTTTGCCCTAGTTGGCTATGCCTGTGAAGAGGGGGTTCGGAGAAACCAGGGCAGAACGGGGAGCGCAAAGGGTCCGAAAACGATTCGAAAGATGTTGGCGACTACCGCCATCCATTTGGATCCGATAATTCCCTTAGTGGATGTGGGGAATATCACTTGCATTAATAATGATCTCATCGGCACACAAGCTGCTCTGGCTACTTTGGTAAAGCAGGTTTTAAAAGCAGGTTATTTCCCTTTGGTGTTAGGCGGAGGCCATGATATTGCTTATGGGCATTATTCGGGCATTTTTCAATATTTAAAAGAAAAAACTACCAAAGCCAAAGTGGGTATTCTCAATTTTGATGCCCATTTTGATTTGAGAGCTCCCACCAAAGGCCCCAATTCTGGCACGCCATTTTACCAAATTGCTCTGGACCGAAAAGCCCATAATTTACCGTTTTACTATTTGGTCATCGGTATTCAGCAAGCGGCTAACACTCGTAAACTATTCCAAACAGCTGATAAGCTAGGTGTAAAATACGTTGAAAACAAAGATGCAAATTGGCTAAAAATGACAACTTTAAAAAAGCAAATTAATGCTTTTTTAAAAGAAATAGACCATTTGTATCTAAGCATTGATCTGGATGTGTTTGCAGCTGCTTTTTCGCCTGGTGTGAGCGCGTCTTCCCCCTTTGGCATTTTGCCCGAAATAGTGCCCGAACTCCTGACAACAATTTTTCAATCAAAAAAATTGATTAGCTTGGATATTGCAGAATGTAATCCGACCTACGATATAGATAATTGGACGGCTCGGCTGGCGGCTCGGCTCGTGGATTTAGTGGTGAGAGGGCTTACTAATTGACATCATGGTCTATAAACAAATCCAAAGCGACTTTGTCTGCCAATAATTTTCCTTTGTTCGTTAAAGTAAAAATTCCTTTTTCCTCTTTGATGAGGCCTGCTCGTTGTTGAAAAAGAATTTCTTTTTTAAAATGGATTTCAATATCCTTGCCCCAGTTTTTTATTTTACTTAAACAACAACCCCATTTAGTGCGCAAAGCGGTTAAAATGTATTCATTGTATTGTTGTTCTTGGCTGAGAGTTTCTTTTTCAAAAAATAGATTTCCTCTTTGCAAAGCCTTGATATACTTACTATTATGTGCAATATTCCATTGTCGGCTTGTCCCATTAAAGGAATGAGCAGCCGGACCAATGCCCAAATATTTCGCACCTAGCCAATAGCCAGAATTATGCCTAGAATACCAGCTAGGTTTGGCAAAATTAGAAATTTCATAATGTTCATAGCCCGCTTCCTTTAAAGAGTGCATTAACATTTCAAATTGCCTTACTGCTCGCTCTTCGTCAACGGGTTGAGCCTTTCCTTTTTTTACAAAATGGGCCAATGCCGTGCCGGACTCTACGGTCAGACAATAACAGGCAATATGTGGAATCTGAAAATCAATCGCAGTTTGTATATTAACTTTCCAATTGGCAGTAGAAGTTGTAGGGGAGCCATAGATCAGATCAATAGTCAAATTTTCAAAACCGATGTCCCGCGCATTTTTGATACATTCTTTTGCTTCTTGTGCGCTGTGTGCCCGATTCATAAAGCGCAAATCTTCTTCAAAAAAGGATTGGATACCGATGCTCAAGCGATTGATAGGGGTATTTTTTAGTGCTTGAAGTTTTTGCCTAGATAGGTCGTCAGGGTTGGCTTCGAGGGTAATTTCGACATCTTTGGCCAGAGAATAGTGCTGGTTGATTGCTTCAAAAATTTGCAATAGCTCTTTTTGAGAGAGCAAAGAAGGCGTACCGCCTCCCAAATAAACAGTGGCCAGTGCTTCTGAGTTTAGATATTCTTTTTGCAATTCTAATTCCTTTAAAATGGCTTCTAGCATAGCCGCTTTCTGCCGAAGTGAAGTAGAAAAATGGAAATTGCAGTAATAGCACGCTTGCTTGCAAAAAGGGATATGGATATAAAGTCCTGCCAAAATTTTTTTTTGTAAAAATATTAAATGTTTAAGAACCCCTTTATCAAAGGGAAGGAGGAACTTTTGCTGCCTCCGACCGAATGATTTAACAGACCTAGTTTTTCGTCTTTTAACCGGATACAGTTGAATAAAATTGGGAGTGTCATACTAAATTTCCAACTCAATATCCGCCCATTGCCAGGCTGTTTTAAACCGTTTCAGAATCTCTTCGGCAGCTTTGTCTTTCTGCTGTGCTTTCAAACTTTTATGAAGACCAAAGAGGGCATAACCCGTTTCGGGAAATAACTCTAAATCTTTCCGATACACTTTTTCTGCTTCTGCATACTTCCCTGCCTTTAATAAAACGGGACCTAAATAATGGCGGACAGAGAAAAACCAGTCGGGCGGCTCATTATAATTTTGGGCATCTTCTAAAGCAATGGCTTTGGTTAGAAATTTTATTGCCGCCTCATAATCGCCTTTTTGCTGGGCAATTTCACCAGCCAGTACCATTCGGGCAATCCGAATCAAATCGTGGCAGTTATTAATGTCCCAAATAGTTACTTCTTTTATAGATTCATCCTTTTCATATTCTTCTAAAATGGCCAATGCGGTCATGGCTTCTTTTAGATTGCCTTGATCGGCATGGGCCATTCCCCTAGCATAGTGCCAAATAGCAGAAGGGTATTTATAAACGGTATCGGGCGTCTTTTCCTGAAGGATTCTGTCCCACATTTTAAATTTTACCATAATATACCAAGGAATCGTATAATAATGCTGGAGCGTTCCCCATCCGGGTTCTCCCATTAAGTCCAAATCCAATTCAGCGACCATTTTGAGAGCAGCATCTAAAGCAATTTCGCTATTGCCTTCCAAAGCAGCGCAAGCAGATAGAAAATGATAATTATGTGGATAATAAGCCAAGGGGTAAATGCCAGCTGCATGGCAAGCACTGACATAAGTACTATCTACCGATATGGCTCTTTGATTGGCAATGCTTCCTTTGTGATACTTACCTGAACGGATGTAAATATGAGAAGGCATGTGTACCAGATGACCGGAGCCGGGCATTATACCGCCCAGCCTGTCTGCGTTCGGAATACCTACTTCAGGGGTAGAAGAGGCCTCCACTGCATGGATATACAGGTGATTGAGTGCAGGGTGATTGGGGTCTTTTTGAAGACCGTCTTTAAGGACTTGGAGTATTTCGGGAGTCCAGGCTTGTGGTGTGCCGTCTTTTTTCCACAAGTCCCAGGGATGCTGATCCATCAGGGCTTCGGCATAGAGTCCAGTTATTTCCAAATCATCTGGATATTTTTTTGCTAAAGGTTTAAGAGCGGTAGCATAAGCCTCGTCATAAGCACTTCTATCTTCTATCGGTTTTGGAGGGTAGCGTTTTGACATGACAGCTATTAAATCTTTCTCTTTCTCTGTAATGTTTTTAATTGCACGGGCTTTTTCTAGTGCTTTGTTGGCAACAGCCACCACTTCTGGCTCCATGCCTGCATTATAATTGGGCCCCAGTACGTAAGCCAGACCCCAATGACACATCGCACATTCAGGGTCTTTTTTGGTGGCGGCGATAAAAGAGCGGGCCGCTTCGGCATGATTAAAGCCATAGGCAAGGGCTAGGCCTTGATTAAAATACTTTTGTGCCAAATCAGATTTGGTGGTAACTGGATAGTGCAGGTCGCCTAAGCCCTTAAATAATGGTGGAATCTGGTTGCTGTTTAGAGCCAAAGCCAAACCTCTTTTGGGAGAACAAATGGTTGGCGACGGTGTTGAGGTAACTTCAGTTGTTTTGGATTTTGCTTTTTGATCAGTTGCAGGTTGCTTACAAGCAAATAAAAAGAGCGATAGGGTCAGTAAACAAAAAACGTTTTTCATCTTTTTGAAATTTGATACAACGAGTAGCAGGGGCATCGTTGCATTTTGGTTTTATGAAATTTCTTTTTTTAAGACTCGCAATTTTACCTTGCCTTGTCCTTCACTTATTAAGAGCGAAAAAATTATCTATTACTTTTGCAAAATAAAAAACTAAGCTAAACAGCACAAAATATGAGCAGAAATAAAGAGAGAATGGTGCTTAATCAAACAAAAAGTAAGAATCAAACGGATAAAGTTTCCTTTAAGGATCAATTTGCTGCCCTTAAAAACCTTCCCCCATTTTTTAAACTAATATGGGAAACCAATAAATGGCTGGCTCTGACCAATGTGCTACTTCGTTTATTAAAATCTGCCATTCCACTAGCCGTTTTATGGGTTGGAAAAGAGATTATTGATGAAGTCATTCGCTTGATTGATGCGGCAGAAAAAGAGATGAATTATTTATGGCTAATGGTTGGGATAGAGTTAGGGTTGGCGGTTTTATCCGAATTGTTAAATCGGGGTATCGCGCTGATTGACAGCTTATTGGGCGATTTATTTTCCAATGCGACTTCTGTGAAATTAATCAAACACGCTGCCTCTTTAGACTTGTACCAGTTTGAAGATGCGGATTTTTATGATAAACTGGAACGAGCCAGGCGACAAACGACTGGACGGACTATTTTAATGTCACAAGTTTTAGCTCAATTGCAAGATATGATTACTATTGGCTTTTTGGCCATTGGCTTGATTGCTTATAATCCTTGGCTGATCGTCTTGTTGATCGTTGCAGTGATTCCCTCCTTTTTGGGCGAAACCCATTTCAATCGGCATACCTATTCTTTGACTAGAAGTTGGACTCCCCAGCGCAGGGAACTAGACTACTTGCGCTATATCGGGGCAAGCGATGAAACTGCCAAGGAAGTAAAGATTTTTGGATTGGAAGATTTTTTAGCAGAGCGATTTGAATACATTGCCGATAAGTATTATTTGGCGAATCGAAAGATTGCCATTCAGCGAGCCAGTTGGGGTAGCTTTTTATCTATACTTGGCACATTGGCCTATTATGGAGCTTATGTCTTTATTATTTTACAAACTATTAGTGCCCTCATTACGGTGGGTACTTTGACCTTTTTGGCAGGTTCTTTCCAGCGGATGCGAAATATGCTTCAGGGCATTATGAATCGCTTTTCTACCATTGCGGAGGGGGCTTTATACCTGGAGGATTTATTTGGTTTTTTTAAAATTAAACCTACTATCCAATTGAAAGGGCAGGCTAAGTCCATTCCCAAACCTATTCAAAAGGGCTTTACTTTTGAAAATGTGGGGTTTAAATATCCCAATAGCGAACAATGGGCTTTGCGCCACCTCAACTTCCATTTGCCAACTGGACAAAAGCTGGCTTTAGTAGGTGAAAACGGAGCCGGCAAGACTACCTTGGTCAAACTACTTGCTCGCCTATATGAACCCACAGAAGGTCGAATTTTGCTAGACGGCACTGACTTGAAAACCTACGATATAAAGGACTTGAGGAAAGAAATTGGCATTATTTTTCAGGATTATGTGCGATTTCAAATGAAAGTGGCTGAAAATATTGCAGTAGGCAATATTCCTCGACTGGACCAATTACCCGTTATTAAAGATGCCGCACACAAAAGTCTGGCAGATACAGTCGTAGAGGAATTGCCTGAAAAATACCAACAAATACTAGGAAGACGTTTTGCCAATGGCGTGGAACTATCCGGCGGGCAATGGCAAAAGGTCGCCCTTGCTCGCGCCTATATGAAGGATGCTCAATTATTGATTTTGGATGAGCCAACTGCCGCCTTGGATGCTCGCGCAGAGCACGAGGTTTTCAAGCGATTTTCAGAACTCATCGAAGGCAAAATGGCGGTTTTGATTTCGCATCGTTTTTCTACCGTTCGTATGGCCGATAGGATTTTATTTTTGGAAAACGGACAAATGAAAGAACTCGGTAGCCATGAGGAATTATTGAAACAAAATGGAAAATATGCAGAGTTATTTCAATTGCAGGCGGCAGGCTATGTGTAGTACCTACTACCTACTCTTTTAACTCCTTCCTATCTCCTTCTTTCATGCCTTCTTTGATTTCGCTTTCTATGGTAGCTTTTGCATTATTAAACTCTTTGATGCCTTTTCCAATGCCGCGCATCAGTTCGGGAATTTTTTTTCCACCAAAGAGCAATAAAATGACAAAGAGAACGACGAAAATTTCTGTTCCACCAGGAAGAAATGCGAATAGTATTGATTTCATGCTATTTTTTTGTTTTAATATTGATGAAAAACAACTTTACCCCAATATCACTCTACACCAAAGCAAAGGTACGATTTTTAGACGATACGAATACTTTAAATCTACTTTTCGACCGAGCTTGTTCAATTTCTCTCAAACCACCCAATCACATCAAAATTCTTATTTTTTCAGGCCGATTTCTCGTAAACGTTCATCTAAATACTCGCCTGCGGTCATAGGTTCGTAATGTAACGGGCGTTCTGCTGTCACACAATTTTCCAAACAGGTCAAATCCATGCTGCTTTTGGGGTGTAGAAAGAACGGAATAGACAATCTTGGTTTATGCCATTCTTCTCTTGGCGGATTGACCACTCGATGGGTCGTGGATTTCAAGTAATCATTGGTCAATCGTTGCAGCATATCACCTACATTGATGACGATTTCATTTTCTTCGGGCATAATGGGCAGCCACTCGTTACCCATATTCAATACTTGCAGGCCACCAGCAGAAGCCCCAACAAGTAAAGTAATCAAATTAATGTCTTCGTGCTGCTCTGCTCGGATTGCTGACTTAGGCTCTTCTGTAATCGGAGGATAATGAATGGCTCGAAGGATGCTATTGCCCTTGTCAATATGCGGGCTAAAATAATCTTTGCCCAGGTCTAGATGGATGGCAATGGCTTCCAATAAGCTGGCGCCAGCTTTTTCAAAAGCTCTATATAATCGAACCCCTAAAGAAAGAAAATCTGCCGCTTCTGCTACTTCTACATTATCAGGATACTCCTTTTTTAAAGGATCGTTATCAGCAACTGTTTGCCCTATTTGAAAAAATTCTTTCAAATCGGCTACCTTTGATTGCTTGGCGTGCTCTTTACCAAAAGAAGTATAGCCTCTTTGTCCAGCTAAACCCGGTATTTCATATTTTTGCTTCACTGCTTTTGGCAGAGCAAAAAAGGCTTTAGAGGCCGCATAAAAATCTTCGATCAACTGCGCGGGAATGCCGTGGTTTTTAACGCCCACAAAGCCAATTTTATGGAAAGCATTGCCCAAATCTTGGACGAATGTCGCCTTTTGTTGGAAAGTTCCTTGTGTATATTGAGATAGATCAACAACTGGAATCGTTCTTTTTATCATATCAAATAAATAAATGAGAAAATGGATGAATACTTTATTCTGAATTTTTACAAAAGTTAACTCTTAATTATCTTGTAAAACTGCCTTATCTTGTTTGATAAAAACTATAATGCAAAAATATTGCTTTTTGGAGAACATACCATACTAAAGGGGTCTCAAGCATTAGCTATGCCAATTAATGGCTTTTTGGGCACTTGGAAATATGCTTCCAAAGTAGAAAATATTGAGCAATTACAACAAGAACTCCCCCAATTAAAAGACTTTTTAAAGGTACAAAATTTAGAGCAGATTATTGATATTACTCTGCTTTCATATCATTTGGATAAAGGCCTGTACTTTGACTCCAATATCCCTTTGGGTTATGGGCTAGGGAGCTCTGGAGCTTTATGTGCAGCCATTTATGATGTTTTTGGAAAGGAAAATAAACCGAATTCTTTATTGGATTTGAAAGAGATATTGGGTAAAATGGAAAGTTTTTTTCATGGCTCCAGTTCGGGAATTGACCCACTGATCTGTTATATGAACCAACCGCTTTTGATCGATCGACAAATAAGAGAAGTGGATTTGCCAAAAGAAAACAAAAACGGGAAAGGGACCATTTTTTTATTGGATACTCAAATAAAAAGAACGACCAATCCTTTTGTCAATGGCTTTTTGGAGAGATGTGAAAATGAACTGTATAATAAGAGATGTGAAAGTCAGTTGATTCCTTTGGTAGATGATGCTATTCATGCTTTTATAAATGGGTATTGGAAGGTGCTTTTTTCAATCCTGCATGAATTGAGCCTGTTTCAGTTTCGCTATTTTGATTTTATGATACCCTCCGATTTCAGGGAGATTTGGCTACAAGGATTGAGTAGCGATCATTTTAAATTAAAAATATGCGGTGCGGGCGGAGGTGGTTTTTTATTGGGAGTCAGTGCTGATTTTTTGAAAACGCAGAGAGAATTGGGAGGCTTTGATTTAAAAATAATTCACAAATTCTAAGCAAGCATTCGACTTAATTCTCCTGCTTAATTTTTTTGCTGGAAGCTACGTTTGCTTTTTGGGGAAGTTCTCTCTGAATTTTTCTAATAATTAATTCTTCTTCTTCCTCGTCCAGTTTTAGCTTTATGCGGTAAGTGCCTTCTGGAAGATCTGCCAAGTTAATTTGCAAATCATTTAGTCCCGGAACAATGTATTTGAATTCTTCAGATATTAATTCTCCCTTATAGCTACTTAAAGTGTAATCCAACTGCCCTTCTGAAAGGGCATCCAAAGTGATATCAAAAGATTTTTTCACCATTATACCACTGTAAGCGACTACTGCAAACTGGTTGGGTTTTTCTTTATGGATCAAGATAGTTTGGGAAAAACTGGACGTTCCGTCTAATTCGACAGCTTTGAGTCGGTAATAATTTTTGGTACTTCCTAATTGGGTATCAAAAAACCGATAAGTCTTTTCTTCATGAGCTTCGCTTGAAGTAGTCACTGTTCCTACATTTTCAAAATCAAGCCCATTTTTAGATTTTTCTATAATAAAAAGCTGGATATTCTCTTCAAAAGCAGTTTTCCAGGTCAACAGATTCCCTACGCCGAGTTCTTTTCCATCTAGTGGAGAGGAATAAACAACGGTGGCCTGAATATAAGTGAAAATGCAGAGAAAAAAGAAGGCAAATAGTTGAAACTTTTTTTTCATAACCTTGTCAAGTTGAATGCAATGATAAAAAAGGGAGCTTTTCTGGTAGGAGGTAAAACAACTACTGAATAAAGTGCAAAAACAATACCAAAACCATAGGCTTAAAAACATTAATATTTTGATAATGGATTCCGTTAATTATAAGTTAAACAGAATTTGGCTTTTGGTTTTTCTAGGTAAATCCAAATAATTTTAATTGGCGATGCTAATTTTTGAGCATTACTTTAAATTGTTTTATTATGAAAATATTGATTAATGGTATCGTTCTTTTCTGCCTGCTCTTTTTAGGGGCTTGCAGTCCTTCCTTGAGCCCATTTTCTCAGCGCCTGATTGACCAGAATGATTGGTCAGAAGAGGACTTAAAGCAGATTCAATTTTATCTGTCGAATGATATAGTGTTAAAAAGGGATTACACTCGGGGCTCTTCCGAGATTATTGCCGGAGAAATTAAAATGGTAAATGGTCGGCAAATAGAACAGGTGACCATACCAAAAGGCACCCCCGGTATCCTCTTGTTCCAACCAAAATCTGATCGAATGGCCATTAGTTTTGAGGAAGGAAAAGACAGCCGTTATCTCATGTTTGGACCCAATCCAAAAAGAGGAAAAAATTATGTATTATTGGCTGCTGACTGGCAAAACCGGAGGGGGAAAGTAAAATATGACGGGCGCACCTATTATACGAATTCCGAAAGTGCTTTGGCGACTTTATTGGTGGATTTGAAAAAATCGGGAAAGACAAGCGTCAAGTCCCGTGCGGCTAAGGGAAGAAAGATTGATTAAGCTCAATTAGTCAAAACCTGTAGCTCTATTCTATCATTGACCCGATGCGTTTCGATAGCGCAATCAATGTCTATTTTGCAGTGATTCAAAGGATATTTGCCTCCGTAACCTTGTGGATATAAGCGATTGGAATCCACCCCTTTTTCCTTTAGGTAAGCAACGACTGCCCTTGCTCGTTGGTCACTCAGTATTTTTCTGGCTTCATAAGTTCCCAGATTAGCCGTATGAGCCGCAATTTCGACAATAAGGTTCGGATACTTTTTTAAAATATTAGCTAATGCATCCAATTCTGAAGTCATTTTGAAAGTGACAAAATATTCCTCTGCTGCAAATTGAATAGCTGGCACAGAAAAAATCATCCCCTTTTCCAATTGATTGTTTTTTATTAATTCCTCAAAAAGCGAAAAGTCTTTTCTTTCTATTGGTGGAGGAGCAATAATTACCTTTTGCGGATGATTTTTTTCTTTCCGAACTTCTTTTTCTAAAATAGTTGTTTTTGTTTGTAAGGTTTTGAAGTCAGTATTAGAGGACTGACTAGTAGAGGTGTCTTCCGTTTTTATTATTGGAGTAGGGTTGGTTTTTGGTGGATTGGCAGCGGATGTATTAACCACAGCCTTTTCCAAAAAGGTTAACAGATAGATGTCATCGTCTTCTCCTTCCCTGGATGATGTAAACAAACCTTTTTCTTCGTTTTTGTCAATGAAAATGGAAATATCATCAGCAGGACTATTAATAGGTCGCCCTAAATTTGTGGGATTTTTCCATGCTCCACTTTCATCTTGTGAAGTAACAAAAATGTCAAATCCGCCTAGCCCCGGGTGCCCTTTGGAGCAAAAGTAGAGTTGCCCGTTTTGGTGCATAAAAGGAAAGCCCTCATGTCCTTTTGTATTGATTCTTTTACCCAGGTTTTCCGGTTTTCCCCAACCTTTTTTGGTTTTTTGGGATACATAAATATCCATTCCACCGATGCCTTTGGGTTTATCTGAAACAAAAAACAGCCTTGTCTCGTCCGGCGAAATAGCTGGGTGCATATAATTATATTCCTTAGAGCAAAAGGGGAGTAGTTCTATATTTTTCCATCTTTTTCCATCTTTGGAGGTCGCTTGAAAAACTTGTAAACAATAGGCATTTTGCCGACTTAGATGCTTGCCATTTTTGGTGAAAAATAGCATTGACCCATCTGGCTGGAAAGAGGCCATTCCCGTGTTTTTTCTGATTCCATTGATTTTTGAGATATATTCTTTAGGTTTTTCAAAGGAACCATCCGGCCGCTGTTTGCTGTGATATATTTGCAAATAATCCCTCCCCGTCCAACCGGATTTAGTATCTAGAAATTTTAATTTTCCTTTTCGGTCAGAAGTAAAAACCACCCCTCCATCCCAAAAAACAGGGGAATTATCGTCCACGTCTGAGTTTTGTGAAAAAGGCTTTATTTTTATAGACCTAAAATAGGGAAGAATGGCTTTAGCATAATCACAGGCAGCTATCCGCTCCTTTGTTCGCTCGTCCGCCGGCTTTAATACCGCATATTTTTCAAACCACTTTTTGGCTGCTGCATACTCCCCATTACTCATCAGTGCTTCTGCGTAATAAAAGTAAGTTTTGTCTTTTGCTCGCTCATGCTGGACGATTTCTTCGTAAAGGGATACTGCTTTATCCATTTTGTTCGTCATTTTATAGCAAAAGGCCAGTTTTGTTTTGGTTGCCAAACTTTGTTTTTCCGCCAAAGCGTTTTCATAATGAGGGATAGCAGCAGCGTATTTTTCTTCCTTAAAAAGTTGAGCAGCCTTTTTGAGGTTTGCTGATTGCGCAGAGGCAAAAGGGCAGTAGCAAAATAGTATTAGAACAAAAATAGCTATCAATCTCATAATCAAAAGTTTGTTCAGTGTAAACAATCTTCTTTTTAAGGACATTTAAAGAGTAGAAGATTGTTGTTTTTTAGGAGGGCTATCGCCTAAAAGCGCGTCTTAGTATTGATTCAAATTTCATTCAATAGGCGTGATTTGTTTAAAAAACGGGTTATTTTTAGGTTTATTACCAAAAATAATTTTCCTATATTTATATAATCAGCAAAAACTATGCGAGAAATATCAATAATTTATGTGTCTATTTTTATAAAATAGCGTCTAAATCAATGCATATTTTTTAATAAAAACAATAATAATGAAAGAAAGATTGCAGCTTATACTACTATTTTTAATTGCCACCGTCACGTTTTCACTTGCGCAGGTATCAGAAGAGGAAAAAGCAATGAGCATGGGCGTCAATAATGCCATTGTAGTAGAAATACCTGAAACGAATGAAAAAATGGCTGAAAGGGTCTGGAAAGATTTTATGAAAGCTTATGGCAAAACAAAGAGAAACAGGAAAGCAGATGAATGGAGAACAGAAAATGCAACCATTAGTGCATTCAATGACTCTAATCCGGTCAATATATATGCACATATTCAGGGGGATGAAGAAGAGGTTGAATTGGCTATGTGGGTACCTCTAGAGGATGGGTTTTTGTCTTCTTCCAGCCATCCAGAGGGGTATAAAGCGGCGGAAAAAATGCTTAATGATTATGCTTTGGAGGTAAGGATTGAAACCGTCAAAGAAGCGTTGGAAAAAGAAGAAAAAACTCTGTCCAAGTTGGAAAAGGACTTAAAAAAATTGAAAAAAGACAATGAAGATTATCACGAAACTATCAGAGATTCTGAAAGAAAAATTGAAAAAGCGGAGAAAGACTTGATCCAAAATAAGGAAGATCAGGAAGTAGCACTGAAAAATGTTAGAATGGCCGAAGATATTTTTGAGGTAGAAAGTGACAGCCTTAATGCACTTTTGCTAGATGCCACGACCAAAGACGAACAAAAAAGCCTTAAAAAGCAACTTAAAGCGGAGGAAAAAAAGGTGAAGTCTGCAAGGGGGGAAAAGAAAAAGGCGGAGAAAGAAGAAGATAAATTGTATAAAACTATAGATTCTTCAAAAAAGAAAATCAAGCGGGCAAAAGAAGACATCGTTACTAATGAAAAGGATCAGAAAGAAAAAGAAGTAGAAATCGAAAAGCAGAGAGGAGTCGTGCAGGGCGTTACAGAACGATTGAATAAATTATATAGTATTAGAACAGAATAGTGTGGTTTATCCCTTCTAGCCGGCGGGACCAATCACTGTAGAGTAGTATAACTATGCTATCAATACTTCGTAGTAATAAATCGCTAGAGGAAATAAAGGCTCCCGTAGCTGAAGAGGTGAATGCGTTTAACGCTCACTTTCGACAAGCTATGTCCAGCAAAGTGCCTTTGCTGGACAAAATCACCTACTACATTGTCCGAAGAAAAGGAAAACAAATGCGGCCGATGTTTGTTTTCCTGTGTGCCAAATTATGTGGAACGATTAGTGACTCAACATATGTGGCGGCTTCTTATGTCGAATTGTTGCATACTGCCTCTTTGGTACATGACGACGTAGTGGATGACGCCAATGAGCGCAGGGGCTTTTTCTCTATTAATGCTTTGTGGAAGAATAAAATCGCTGTGCTAGTCGGCGATTTTTTGCTTTCGAGGGGTTTGTTAATGGCTATTAAGAATAAAGAATTTCTACTTTTAGAGATCATGGCAGGAGCAGTAGAAAAAATGATTGAAGGAGAGCTTTTGCAGATTGAAAAAGCCAGAAGACTGGATATCAAAGAGGAGATTTATTATGAAATTATTAAAAATAAAACGGCTTCTCTAATTGCAGCAGCGTGTGCTTCGGGTGCAGCTTCTACCACGGAAGAAGCAGAAGTGGTAGAAAGAATTCGGAATTTTGGCGAGAAAATCGGTATTGCCTTCCAAATTAAAGACGACCTTTTTGATTATGGCACCGATGATGTTGGCAAGCCTTTGGGCATAGATATCAAGGAAAAAAAGATGACTTTGCCTTTGATTTATGCGTTGGACAATGCCCCGAGCAGCACTAAAAGGAAAATTATTAATATTATTAAAAGAAATAATAATCGGCCAGAAAAAGTAGCAGAAGTGGTCAATTTTGTAAGGGAAAGCGGCGGTTTAGAATATGCAAAAAAAATAATGCACCAATTTAAAGAGGAAGCCTTTGAATCCTTAGAAACATTTCCAGATTCAGCCGCCAAAACTTCTCTGAAGAATTTGGTGATTTATTCTATAGAAAGAAGAAGATAAAACGCTTTAAACTCTGGAAATCAACATTTTCTACTACTACAAATGGGGCAGTCCTAAAGGGTTTTTTCTTATCCAAAACCCACGTTCATATAATGGGTAGTTAGAAGGTATTTCTAAAATACCCTCTAACTAAAATTCGCTTTAATTTTTTTCCAATGTGTTGAGAAACACTGCTGGATATAGACTATAAAATACCTGAAAATTGAACTTCCACTCCCTTTGGATTGGATGCATAAGCTTGTCCTACCTGAAGAGACATCACATCAGGAAAGACATCTTCTATACCCTTTTCGATGGCATTTATCACATTCTTGGCAACGTTTTCTGGCGAGTCCTTTTCCATTTCAAACCCTTTTGCCATATCTGTATCAATAGGTCCTGGATATACTCCACAAACAAGAACGTTAGAGCCTTTTAATTCTCCTCTTAACCCTTGAACGATGCTATGAACAGCAGCTTTTGATGCCGAGTAGCCGGATGCAGCAGGCATATTAGCCAAACCTACAACAGAGGAAACAGACACAATTGCTGCCGATTCTCTACTTTTTAGGCTGTTAAAAAAGACGTTGGTAAGTTTTACTAACCCCCAGAGATTTACCTCTAAATTGGCATGCAAACTATCCAAGATGTTCCCATAGGTAAAATTTCCTGGGACTAAAACACCTGCATTATTTACCAAAATATCAACATCTGCTGCTGTTTTTGCAGCATTTGCGATCGTGTCGTCTTTTGTTACATCTAATTCTACGGGGATTAAGCGGCCTCCGTATTTTTCTTTTAGTTCTTTTAAAGAGGCTACCTTTCTGGCTCCAGCATATACTTTTTTAGCTCCATTGTCTAATAAAGCTTCCGTAATTGCTTTTCCGATGCCTCTATTTGCTCCGCTAACCAAAGCGGACTTTCCTTTAATTGTTACATTCATTTTGTTAATTTTATTATTTTTTATTAAACTCGTGAACAATAAGAAAAAAATATAATAAAAAGTTCTATAAAAAAATAACGGACTCGAAAAGCAATTTTATTGCTTTATTGAAAAATGGTAACAATAAAAACGAGTCCGCTGCTTGCAAAGATAGCGCAAGTCAGCGCTATTATTGAGCATTTAAAGGATGGAAAAATATATACTATCCTTGTATTGGCATGTTGTATTCTACGCTGCCGCAGTTGTTGTTTGAATCATTGTAAAGTCGAACATGAATGTGTAAGTGGTGAAAAAGCCAAATTAACTACTGTTTATGGTAGATTTAAGCGAGTCTTCCAAACAGGAAAAGGAGCTAAAGTCCACAAAACGGTATTTGTACTAATTCTCCATTTGGTTTACCCTTTTATCAGTCCTTATTTAATAGTTGATAGAACTGAATTTACAATAGGCGACCGTTGGGTTAATCTTTTAGTATTCGGTGTAGTATGCAAAGGCGTACTAATTCCTTTGGTCTGGCAAGATTTGGGAGAACGTAAATCTTCCTCTCAAAAAGAACGCCTGATACTGTTGGATAAACTGTTAGCATGGTGGAAAGCAAGCGGTTTACCTAGACCAACTTTATCTCTTTTAGGGGATAGAGAGTTTATAGGTCAAACGTGGTTAATGGCACTTCAAAGAAGAGACCTAACCTTTGTCATTCGCCTAAAAACCAACCTGAGATTCAAGGTTTGGTATAAAGGCGATTTGAAGGATAGAACCATTAGATTGAAAGTCCTAGAGAAATATATGCACAAAAAAGGACTGAATCATATGGAAATCGTGATTTTAGATGAGTTAATTCTAAATTTCGTGGTCATTCCAAATGATGATACTAATGCCAAAGAACCTTTTATTTACTTGATTACTAATTTGGATAACCTTTCAATCGTTGCAACACTTTATAGAAAGCGTTGGCAAATTGAATGTTGTTTCAAACATCTCAAATCAAATGGATTTGATTTAGAAAAAACAGCTCTAGAAGGGGCACACAAACAAGAAATCTTGTTTTCCATTCTTGCTTTAACCTATGTTTTGGCAATAATGGAAGGAATTCTTAATGATTACGACAATACAGTAAAACAAAGAACTTTTTCGAATGGCAAAACTTACAAAGAAAAATCGCTATTCGTTTTTGGTTTTGAAATACTAAAACCAAAGGTGGACAATATGAAATTGCTACTGAGGCATCTTAAACAACTTTTGATTTTTTGCCTAAAACAATTTAAATATCCACATTTTTATTATACTTGATTTTTATTGTTCACGAGTAAAATTTTTTATTTGCTAAACAGTACGAACATATAAATTGTTTTTATGCCATGATGCGAGTTTTAGAAGCCTACAAACCTTTTGGAGTACAAGAGATTAAATTGAGCTTTAAATGAAAAATAAAACCATTGGAATCGTTGCCCATAGTTACGAAGGTGGGGCTTTATGTTATCAAAGTGTTTGCAGGGAAGGTATAAAAGGCTTAGACCAAGATTTACACCCCAACAGTCGTGTTGAGTATATTCCTATGGGCTTGAGTATGCCAGCTTGGGAGTCTGGCGATTATGCCGAAGTTGGAAAGTCATCTTTTAGAAGGCATAGAGCAAGTCGTTAGAGTTTTGGATTCTATGAGATTATTGGCGAAATACGCGGCTGAAGCAGCAATATCTAAAACCCGATTTGGAGATACAGGGTGGATGGATTCCATTTTCTATCATTTCTCTGGATTCAAATGTTTTAAATGGTATTTTAGCAGCAATTATTGCCTATACTTTTTGGGATAATACGCCAAGTATTCCCATTTACGAACAAAAGGTTGGAATTCGACAAATCAAAGAGGCTGAAGTCAGCTTTATTTAGTCCTCTTCCAATCCAAACCTCACGTTCTCTTCATTTACTATTTAATTATACATTCAACAAGCCACTGACCAGTTTCGAACACCCCCTGTCCATTTCTGGACACTAACCTGAGAAAAGAGTCAGAAAATTATTTTTAAGAATCTGATAACCAATTAATTGTGACTTTGGCATAGACATTGGGCGTTTTTTCCTAATTATATCTGATGCATTAAGAAATTACTCTACTATGCTAAAAAATCACTTAAAAATTGCTTTTCGTACTTTATTCAAACAGAAGGGCTTATCCTTCATTAACATCTTTGGCTTAAGCATTGGCCTTGCTTGCTTTTGCCTGTTTTTATTATATACTGTACATGAATTTAATTTTGATAATTTTCATCAGGACGGCGACCGCATTTATCGGATGTATCGTTGGACAGAAGCCATGAATGGCGACGACCCCGAAGGCGACCCTCATTTGCCAATGCCATTAGGTCCAGCTTTTCAAGCAGATTTTCCTGATATAGAAGCGGTCGTTAGGTGGAAAGAAGCTTGGGGGGAAAGTTTTGTAAAAGTGAATGGAATGACGAGTAGGGCAAAGGTGTCTCACATCGAAAAAAATGTGTTCGAAGTCTTTTCCTTTCCATTAAAATATGGCGACCCAAAAACTGCTTTAAGCGACCCCAAAAATGTAGTGCTCACCGAAAAAATGGCTCAACAATTATTTGGAGAGCGCAATCCAACTGGAAAAACAATAGACATTCAAATAGAAGACACTTTTCAACCTTTTACAGTCTCCGCAGTAGCAGAAAATATACCGACCAATTCCTCGAAGTCCTTTCAGGTAATGGGCAGTTTTGACTATTTTGAAGGAACTGCTTATGGAAAACGCAGAGCCAATAACTGGGGGAGTTCTTTTTTGTCCATTTTCGTCAAATTAAAGGAAGGAAGTGGGCTGGCAACGAATGAAAAATCCCTATTGCAGTTTCGCCAAAAATATTATCCCAATCAAGAAAGTCAGCTAAGAGCGTCCGGGGTTTGGACAGGAGAAGGCGCACCGGTAACTTATCGCTTGCAACCTTTAGCGGCGATGCACACCGACCCTGCTATTTATGGAGGCGATGTGCCTGCTATCAACCCCCAAAATGTATGGATTCTACTAGCTATTGCAGCAGGGGTTTTGTTGATAGCGATTATTAATTTTACCACCCTGGCAATTGGCCGTTCAGCAGGTCGGGCAAAAGAAGTAGGCATCAGAAAAGTCATCGGTAGCAAGCGTTCTGCCTTGGTGGGGCAGTTTATGACAGAAGCCCTATTATTGAGTGTGATTTCTATCGTGCTGGGGATGGCACTCGCCCAATTTTCTTTACCTTATTTTAATCAATTAGCTGGTCGAGAATTAGTTTTTTCTTTTGAAAAATTTCCTGAAATAGCTTGGTTAATTATAGGTGTGACTTTGCTTTCTGGCTTACTAGCCGGCAGTTATCCCGCGCTATTATTATCTGGTTTTAAACCCATTGAAGTTTTAAAAAATAAAGTCAGACTGGGGGGGGCGAATTTTTTTACAAAATCCTTAGTAACCACTCAATTTGTCCTTTCTTCCGCTTTGGTGATTGCTACTTTGGTGATTCTAAGCCAATTGTCCTATTTGCGATCTAAAAACCCTGGTTTTAATAAAGAAAATATAGTAGTCGTAGATGCTGAAGGAACCGATACCGAAAAGATTTATCCCCTTTTTAAAAATGCTTTGAGCAATCAACCGGACATTATCAATATCGCTGGCACAGATATGAGTCTAGGGGCCCGGATGGGTTGGAGTCGAGCAGGGTTTGGTTACAAAGGCGAGCACAAAGAGGTTTTTGAATATTACATTGATGATGATTATTTGACCGTAATGGATATGGAGTTGTTAAGAGGGCGGAGCTTTGAAGCAGGGCGACAAGATGGCGAAAACCTTTCTGTAATCGTCAATGAAAGCATGGTCAAGGATTTTGATTGGACACTAGATAATGCAGTTGGGCAAGAATTATCTGGCTATTTTGAGGAAGGGAATCAACCCAAAGTAATTGGGGTGGTCAAAGATTTTAATTATCGCTCTTTGGCAGAGGAAGTTGAACCGCAAATGTTTCACCAATATACCGATTACTTTCCTATGAAGTTTTTAGTTCGGATAAAAGAAGGGGACCCTGCTCCTGCTTTGGCGATAATTAAAGAAAAATGGTCGTCCATTATGCCTGATTTTCCATTTAAATACAGCTTTTTGGACGATGATGTCAATCGGTTTTATCGGGCAGAAGAGCGGTATAGCAAAATAGTTGCCTGGGCAGGCGGCATTTCCATTTTATTAGCCTGCTTAGGGCTCATGGGTTTAGCGGCATTAGCTACTGCCAATAGGACTAAAGAAATTGGCATTCGAAAAGTATTGGGGGCTAATGTCCTTGGATTAGTCGCTTTATTGTCCAAGGATTTTATAAAGTTGGTGGTGATAGCTCTTTTAATTGCTGCGCCGATTGCTGCTCACTTTTTGAATGATTGGTTGCAAAGCTTTGCCTATCGCATTGAAATGCAATGGTGGATGTTTGTAATTGCCGGAGTATTGGCCATTTTAATAGCTTTTTTGACGGTGAGTTTTCAGAGTATAAAAGCGGCTATGGCAAATCCCATACACGCTTTAAAGAATGAATAGAAAAACCATGAGTAAAATATGAAATAGGAGGTAATCTTCCGATGCTGATAGCTTCTTAACCCTAAAGTCTCCATGCTGCGTTCAGCAAATTTGTTTGAATTTGTTCGAGGTAGTTATAACTATATCGAACTACCTCAAACCATTATCAAACTATTTCAAACTTTTTTGTTATTCTGCGAATAATTTTGCCCACATACTTAATCATACGTCATGCTTCGAAATTATTTCAAAATAGCCATCCGAAACTTGTGGAAATACAAGCTCTACTCTTTTATCAACGTTTTTGGCTTGATGATTGGACTGACGTGCAGCCTGCTTATTCTGCTATGGGTAAAAGATGAATTGAGCATTAATCAATTTCATCAAAAGATAGACCGCATCTATCAGGTACGTTGTAATATGATTGCTTCCGGTGGAACAATAGATACTTGGGGCAATGCACCGCAGCCATTGGGCGAAGTACTAGAGGACAAATATCCTGAAATCGAACACGCACTCCTAATCCCTCAAACCTCGCACCTGCTGGAATATGCCCATCAACCCTTTACCGTAAGAGGAATCTATACCAAACCCGATTTTTTTAACGTATTTTCCTTTCCTATTCTGGAAGGAGATGTCAATATGCTTATTAGTACGCCTTTATCTATGGCGATTTCTGAACGCTTGGCAATAAAATTATTTGGTACTATAACGGAGGCGGTTGGACAAACGGTTAAGCTTGAAAATGCGGTCATCTATAGTATCAGTGCTGTATTTGAAACGCCTTCTGATAATTCCACTTTGGATTTTGACTTTGTGATGACACTAGACAATTGGCTGAAATCTCACGAATGGGACAAAGACTGGGGCAACTTCAATCATACTATGTATGTGCAAGTGCAAGAAGGCGTTGATGTGAAAGCATTGAATAAAAAAATTGCTGCTGCTATTTTTGAGGAAACCGGAGAGAATGAAGATGTAGCCATCTTTTTGCAGCCTTTTAAGGATACCTATCTCCACTCCAAATTTGAAAATGGAAAAGCAGTTGGTGGACGCATTGAGTATGTCCGTATTTTTTTCTTTGCGGCTGTTTTTTTACTGCTCATTGCCTGTATCAATTTTATGAACCTCGCCACCGCACGTGCTTCTAAACGCACCAAAGAGGTAGGGGTACGCAAAGCCGTAGGTGCTAATCGGCAATCCTTAATCTTTCAATTTTTGGGCGAGGCTTTGCTGCTTACTGTAATAGCTGTTGCCCTAGCTATTGGCTTAACTGGGCTCTTGCTCCCCGAATACCATCAACTCGTTGACAAAAAAATATATCTTGATTACACAAGCATTTCTACTTGGCTGACCTTGGGCGGCTTGACGGTTCTTACAGCCTTATTGGCAGGGGCTTATCCTGCATTCTTATTGTCTTCCGTGAATACCGTTAATGTCATAAAAGGCGATGGTTTAGGCAAATTCAAAGGCGGGCATTTGCGGAAAGTATTGGTAGTCTGCCAGTTTATGCTCTCCATTTTCCTCATCGTCGGAGCATTGGTCATCCATCGGCAAATCCAATATATTCAAAACAAAGACTTAGGGGTAGATAGCGGCAATGTGCTGTACCTTTCTATGAAGGATAAGATGTTTAAACAAAATGAAAGCTTCCGGCAATTTCTTTCCCAAGAAACGAGCATTGAGAGCTTTACTCAAATCAACCAAAACCCCATCAATGTGGGCAATAATACAAATAGCGTAACGTGGGAAGAAATGCCTGAAAATGACGATACCTACTTTAGTGTGGTGAATACCGACCACAATTTCCTCAAAACCCTGAAACCACAATTACTGCAAGGTCGTGATTTCTCGGAGGCCTACTCCAAAGATTCGCTTACCTATATCATCAATGAAGCGGCTGCTCAGGTAATGGGCATGGAAGAACCCGTAGGCCAAAGACTCCAAGTGTGGGGTTCTGACGGACGTATTATTGGTTTGATAAAAGACTATCACTTCCGGCCTTTGCACACGCCTATCACACCGTTCATTCTTAGGTGTTCGCCTCAAAATACGGGGATACTATTTGTCCGTGCTTATCCGGGAAAAACGAAGGAGGCGATTGCGGTATTAGAAAGAGCGCAGCAGGAGTATGCACCAGCCTATCCGTTAAATTATCGCTTTTTGGATGCTTCTTTGGAGCGTGCTTACCGCAGCGAATTTATCATAGGGAAATTGGCTAATTATTTTGCACTCATCGCTATTTTTATTTCGTGTATGGGGCTATTTGGCTTGATTGCTTTTTTGGCAGAGCAAAAGGCCAAAGAAATAAGCATCCGAAAAGTATTAGGGGCCACCGTGATGAATATTATCACCTTGCTCTCCAAAGATTTTTTGAAATTGGTGGGTATTGCTTTTGTATTGGCCACACCAGTAGCGTACTGGGCTTTAAACAATTGGCTACAAAAATTTGCTTACCACATCACCATAGAATGGTGGTTGATTGCTGCCGCAGGGGGCATTATCTTGTTGATTGCGCTGGCTACCACGAGTATGCAATCTATTCGGTCGGCCTTGAGCAATCCGGCTGCTATTTTGCGAAGTGAATAAAAAATTAATTTTTAGCAATTTTTGACTACCCTGCAACGACAGGCAGCGTGTATCTTGGAGATAGTTTTTTAAATCAACAAATAAAAACTATGCTTTCGAGAAACACCCTTCTACTGGTGGCGATATTTATTGGCATCCTTATAGCTCATCTATTTTATGTTCCTCGTTTTATAACAGAACAATTATCTAAGGAATCTACTACCTCTGGTGCGGGTCTGGCTTTAGATGAATGGACTTGGGAGAGATGGTATCCTAATCAAAAGATACCAACCGAAAAATTAGTAGAAGCTTTTAAAAATCAAAAAAATAAATCCGTAAATCGCTCCAGTGAAACACCCTGGAGGTGTATTGGCCCGAATAATGTAGGCGGCAGGACCCTTGACTTAGCTTTTCACCCAACTGCCCCAGAAGTAATTTTTGCGGGCTCAGCAAGTGGCGGATTATGGAAAACAACGACTGCTGGAAAAGGGAAATTTGCTTGGGAAGCCATACAAACAGGCTTCCCCGTTTTAGGGGTTAGTAGTATTGCTATCCACCCAGAACATCCTGACACAATGTTCATTGGGACCGGCGAAGTGTATAGTGTTTTTAATGTAACTGAGCCCGGTGAAGTGGCCCGACTCACTAGGGGAACTTATGGGATTGGTGTCCTAAAATCTATAGATGGTGGGCAAAGCTGGACAAAATCTCTAGATTGGCAAGTGGATGATTTAAAAGGCATTCAAGACTTAGAAATAGACCCAAATAATCCTGAAATTATTTATGCCGCTACTACAGACGGCTTATACAAAAGTATGAATATTGGAGAAAGCTGGGAGTTAATCCATGCTATCGGAATGGCTGTGGACATAACTATCAAACCGGATGACTCTAACACGCTATTGGTATCGTATGGAAATCTGAATTTTAACGCTAATACTATCCCTTCCGGTATATTTCTGTCCAAAGATGGAGGGGCTTCTTTTACTCAAGTTACCAGTGGTTTGCCTGCAGCGTATTCAGGAAAAGCTACCCTGGCATTCAGCCCCTCCAATCCCGATGTGGTGTATGCTTCTATTCAGGCTATTTTTATTTCTCCTCAACAAGCCACAACTCCTTTAGGATTGTACAAATCAATAGATAGCGGTGAGACCTGGACTAATGTTAACAATATCAATGTTGCTATGTTTCAAGGATGGTATTCGCACGATGTTGCTGTACATCCGGAAAATGCAGATAAAATCACTTACGTTGGGATAGACACCTGGCAGTCAGACGATGGAGGCACTAACCTTGCTCAAAAATCTACTTGGCAAACCTGGCCATTTGGGCTGGTTCCGGAAGATGGGCCAGATGGGCCACCTGATTATGCGCACTCAGACATCCATGCTGTTTATTATCATCCCCAAAACACTAACCAGATTTTTTTGGCTACGGATGGAGGTATTTATGTTTCAGAAGATAGTGGAAACTCCTATGAAAGTAGAAATGGCGGCTATATTACTACCCAGTTTTATGCTCAATTTGCTAATGCTGTCCTTGATTCAACGTTAGTTGTTGCAGGG
Source organism: Saprospiraceae bacterium (assembly GCA_965222705.1). Taxonomy (GTDB): domain Bacteria; phylum Bacteroidota; class Bacteroidia; order Chitinophagales; family Saprospiraceae; genus JAFMDF01. The sequence continues at coordinate 26,141 of CBDCUO010000057.1, forward strand.
GCACAAGATAATGCTTCTTATCAAAGAATTGGTATAAGCTCTTGGAACAGAATTATCGGCGGAGATGGTATGTCGGCAGCGATTGACCCTAATGATACGGATATTTTTTATGCCTCAGCACAAGCATTGGCTCTTTTTAGAACTACTGACGGCGGAGTAAACTATACGAACATATCTCCTCCGATTGGTATGAATGAATTTTCTGCTTTTAATGCTCCTTATGCTTTAGCTCCCTCTGACCCCGAAGTTATCTATGCAGGAGGGCAAAACATGTATCGCTCTTCTGATAGAGGAACCACTTGGCAGGACCAATCATTAGGCCCGGTTGATGGCGGCAATATTATCAAAACCATAGCTGTTCATCCTTTAGATGCTAGTCAGCTTTATATTGGGACTGCCTCCAACCCATTCGGAGGAACTCAATCTCCTAAAATTTTAAAAAGCGTCAATGAAGGACGAACCTGGACGACTATGCGAGGGTTGCCCAACCGAGTGTGTAAAGATATTGCCTTTGACCCTTCCAATCCCGATGTGATTTTTGTCGCATTTTCTGGGTTTGGAACCGCCCATGTTTATCAGACCATAGACGGTGGAAATAGCTGGCAGCCTATCGGTCGGGGATTACCAGACCTCCCCACTCACGCTATTATAATTGACCCTTTGAACACTTCGGATATTTATATTGGCAATGATTTGGGCGTCTATTATTCTTCGAATAAAGGAGATAGCTGGGAGTTTTGGTCAGACGGACTTCCGGAGGCAACGCTGGTAGTAGATTTAGGCATTTCGCCGATTAACCGAAAAATCAGAATGGCGACGCATGGCAGAGGTATCTGGGAGCGACCATTGGCTTCGGGTATTCCTACCGCAACTAAAGAGCTAAGCATCAAAGCCTTGAACAATTGGAATATTTATCCCAATCCAATTAATGATCATTCTATAGTAGAAATTGAATTAAATGAAAAAGCTACTGTTGGTGTTGCTCTGGTTGATAATTTAGGAAGAATTATTTTTAAACTACCGATACAAAAAAATCTATGGGGGAGGCATTCTATTTCCATTGGGAAATATTTTGAAGATCTTCCAGCAGGCAGCTACTTCATTCAATTAAATATAGCCAATAAAAAAGTATCAAAACAAGTACTGGTCTTATAAAACTTTTCTTTTTCAAGGGCTTGCGTAGCAATAAATGATACTATTTCAGGCTAGGATTTTGCTTTAACAACGCAATAAGAAAGCAATAAGACCATGCACTCAATACAAGATTTATTTTATGCAAGCCCTCTACTACTTAAACAGCGTTTCTAGCTGTTTTTGAGTTTACTTATAACAGATGGTAAGGATTGTTTTTTAATTTTTAAACCTAAACTTGACTCATGGAGGTTTTTAAATTCAATTCCGTCCGTTTTTTTGATACCTTTCATGGAGACTATAGCAATAAGATTTTTAAATCTAAGGTAAAAAGGTTTTCCTTTGAAACGAAAGCAACATTGCTATCCATAAAGTCTGCTATTCGATTACCAGAAAAATATATTGGAGACGGTAAAGATTATATTATACAGGCAGGAGAGTATTGTGTGTTAAACCCTAAGAAGAAAGTAGTAAGTGACGTAAATTCCAAAGACTTCGTAGAGGGCATTTCCATTTTCCTCGATTATGCGCTGGTAAGCGAAGTGTATGCCCATTTACAGCAGAAAAGACTGATAGCAGAGCCACTCATTTACTCCACTTCCTCTATTCCCTTTTTTTATGAAAAATCCACTCCTTTCCAAGCAGATTGTCTAGGCTTGTTTTTAAAACAGTTGTGGCGTATGCAAGAAGACACTTTGCGGTCGAAGTGGGTTTTTTATCAAATTACTGAACGGTTGCTGCTTTCTCAAAAAGACCATTTGAAGAATATAAGTCTAATTCCTGCCGTTAAACCTGCCACCAAAACCGAATTATATCACCGACTGGAGTTGGCAAAATCCTATATTCACGATTGCATAGAAAGCGCGCTTCAAGTAAGAGAACTGGCAAGATTATGCTGGATGACGGAGTATAATTTCATTCGTCTTTTCCGCTTGGTCTATGGTATCACACCTTATCAATACATACTGGAACAAAAAAATCATAAGAGCCAAAATATTCTTGAAAAAAGACCAATATACGATAGCAGAAATCGCCGAAAAATTAGGCTTTGCAGACCATTCTACCTTTGGAAAAAATTTTTCTAAAAAAAGAAGGAAAAACGCCAAGCAGTTTTCGAAAAGCGCAATAAGAGTATGTTTTATTGCTTTACATATTGTCAATGTATTCGCCAAATTTATTTGGCTGACTGAGATCGCTTTAAAACATAAAATAGAGTTTTTACCTATTATTGGGTGTACAATCCGTTATTAGATTTGGCGATTTGATGTAGTCGAAATTAGAATAGCAATCGTAAAGCTATAAAATAAGAGCCACTGTAAAATTAATGTTAACAAAGCAATGGTAACAGACCACAAAAGAATAAATTTATTTGGCAAAATGCTTTTTGAAAAAGCCATTATACAATCCCCCTTCAAAAAGCCAAACCCAATGCCTAATGAAGCTTGTTTCCTTCATATTCGTGAAGGAGGGTATCATTCCATTTCTGAAGATGAATTTTTAAGCATTTATAAGGGGCAATCTGTTTTGATGAAATGTGGAAATTTTCTTTCTCAAATGATTCCTGATAAACAAACTGGGATGTACGAAGCAGTAGCAGTTCATTTTCATCCCGAGGTTTTGCGAAAGATTTATGCCAATGATTTGCCCTCTTTCCTAACTAAGAAAAGAAAGAGAATCAATACCAATATGGCATTGATAAAGTCGTCTATTCCTATTGACAAGTATATCGAGGATATTCTTTTTTATTTTGAACACCCACAATTAGCCAATGAAGATATATTAATTTTAAAGACAAAAGAAATTATTCTGCTGTTGATGCAGACCAAAGATGCCCCTCGTGTTTTGCAAATTCTTGAAAATTTGTTTTCTGAAAGAACAGTAGATTTTAAAATATGCATTGAAGCGCATATATTTTCGGAAATATCATTAGCTGAATATGCTCAATTGACTAATATGAGTTTGTCTTCCTTCAAACGAAAATTCAAATCCATTTATCAAACGACTCCTTCAAATTATATTCAACAAAAACGGTTGGAAAAATCAAAGGAACTCTTAACCGTGTCTGACCTGTCTATTGGAAATATTGCTTATAAATGTGGCTTTAAAGCCATTAGTCACTTTTCCAAAAAATTCAAAGAAAACTACGGAATATCCCCATCTAACTACAGATTGACCCGCTCAGAAAAATAGTTGAACTTTTCAAAAAAATACTTTCCATGTTCTTTGTTCATCTTTGCACCATTCAATGATGAACAAAAAACGATGCAATTATGAGGAATTTATCAATTGCCGTATTTGTGCTCATGTCCGTAATGACCTTGAGCAGTTTGATTTTTTTTAACAATCAAAAATTAACACCAATGGAAAGTATGTCAAATCCAAATCAGGAAGCCTCAATTGTTAACACCGCTTTTTTTTATTTAAGAAAGGGACAGGAAAAAAACTTTGAAAAATTGAGAAGCCGTGGTAATGTATTACTCGAAAAATATGGAGCTAAAATTGAGCGGGTTATAAGACCCAAAGTGTTGGCAGCAGGCGAAATAGAATTACCGGATGAAATTCATTTCGCAGTTTATCCCAACATGGCTGCTAAAGAAGCCTTTGACAATGATCCTGAATTTATTCAGTTAAAGAAGGATTACGTCGTTCCTTCTGTTGAAAAAATGGTTGGTTTTATAAGCCGAAATGATGATTTTGATTTTTTCAGAGAAATCGGAGATGCCACCAAAACTTATGGAATTGCCTTAATTTATTACAAGGAAGGGAAAAAGTATCAGGAGCAGTTTGCAGATTATCACAAAGAAGCCTGTGAAATTATTCCTGAATTTGGGACACATTTTGAACGATTTATTATTCCATTTGCTTCTGCCAATGATAGGTTGGAACAACCTGATGAAATCCACCGATTTTATTTCGACAGTCAAAAAGGGATGCAAAATATGGTAACAGATAGCCGTATGAAGGCACTTTTTCCAAAGAGAGATGCGAGTCTAAAGAAGCTGATTTTTATTATTGGGGAAGCGATTTAATAAAAATAGAGTACTTAGCATGCAACAAAGCAACCAAACAAATGTCTTTCCCATGTATTCTGTTCACCAAATGGAGTCATTTATTAACAAAGGGATATATTTTACTTTACCTAATCCTCAATTAATGAAAGGAATGCTTTTGTACCTATTATTTTTTCTGAATTTAGGTCTCACCGCACAAACTACATCCATAAATTATTTTAATCAACCCCCTCCCGAAAATACTCCCAAAGTATTTGCCCCTAACATGATTTCTTTAAATGACCGTTGGGAAGGAAATGCTAATTTTTCCGCAGATGGGAAGGAGTTTTATTTCAATGTCTTCAAAGACTCTACCAAATCCATTTATCATAGCCGTTTTATCAATGGAAATTGGACCCCCCCTTCTCTCTTTGAAGCTATTGGGAAAGAAAATAATTGGGAACCCTTTATCAGCTTGGATGGAAAAGATTTTTATTTTATATCTTCCCGCCCTCCAGGCACTCCTGAGTGGAATGGAAGAATCTGGAAATCAAAGCGTTTGCCTAATAAGAATTGGGCTAAACCAACCTTGATTGATTTAGGTTATGCTACTAAAAATGGCTACTGGTTTCCCAACACTTCCTTAAAGAAAAATCTATATTTTGGAGGTAATTTCCCGGCAGCAGGTAATAAAGGAAAAGGGGATTTATACTACTGGGATATAGCAGACAAAAGGGTGTATAATCTGGAAAAGTTAAATACTGCCTCTGAAGAATGGGACCCATTTATTGCTCCCGATGAATCTTACATACTTTGGGCATCGGATAAAGCGGGGGGACTGGGTGGAACTGATTTATACATCAGCTTTTGGGATGATAAAAATAAGGAATGGGGTGAGGCAATTAATTTGGGAAATGGAATAAACACACCGGACTACGAAGTGGCTGCTCGCATCAGCCCTGACGGGAAATATATGTTTTTTGACCGTCCGATAAATGGAACACAGGATATTTATTGGGTTGCTACCGATTTTATTCAAGCTTTAAAACCTACTCCTTCCAATATGGAAGCTATTAATAAAGTGGTTGAGGACTATTTTTATGGATATATAGAAAGAGACAGTAATCGCCTCTATCGAGCTTTTGACACCGAGCATGGAACTATGAAGTTGCCCTATACTTTTGAAGATGGAAAAGCCGGTTTTAAAAATGGTTATTTCAAAGAAATCATTCCTGTTTGGGCGAATAAACCCCAAATGCCTGCTCCTATTAGGACTAAATGTCAATTGGAGATTTTACATATCGATATAGTGGAATATAAAATGGCGATCGTAAAGTTAAAAATGAGGATTGGCGACCAGACTTATCTGGATGTGCTTTCTTTGCAAAAAATCAATAATACTTGGAAAATTACCAATAAAATGTATATAGAGTTATGAACCATTCATTTTATGGAGATTTAAGAAAATGCTCCAATGAAATTTTATCAGCTCCCGTAAATAAAAAAGTGAGACATCCAAATAACATGGCTAAGGCTGGGGTCATACCTTCAACGGAGTCATTGGATGGAAAATGTACCGCAAATAAAGCAATTAGGAAGTTAAGGACGAGTATAAAAGCAGCAAATCTAATCTTGAATCCTATCAGTATCAAAATAGCTCCCAAAAACTGGATATAAACAGAAACGATAGCGCTGGCTAGTGGAAATGGAAAATGAAAAGATTCCAAAAAAGTAGAAAATTCAAGCATCCTTTCCCAACTTATAATATTATCTATCACCCCATATAATAGGCGACCGCCGATAAAAATCCGCAATAACAGAATCCCAATGGCGCTGTTTTTATCTAAAAACTCGTTTATTTTAGTGAATTCAAGCATTTGTGGCTGTAAAATAATTAGGTAGCTGCCTAAAAATCCAAACCCCAATCGCCACCCTCACCGCAGGCTGCAAATACGGATAAATCCAAGTATAAGACCAGTTGACTATAGGGCTTAAAAAATCTAACCCTAAATAATAACGTCCAAAAGATAATAAGCTCAAAATACCAATAAATAAAAGGGCATAACCAATCCACTTTTCCCAGCCCATTTCTGATATAAAAGCAAAGCTATAAAAAAGGCAACCCAATCCAAACCCATAGATTACTAAAAAATAATGGCTATCTGAAATACCTTCTGCGGCTTTGATTAAAGTGGAAAAAGTATTTTTGGCTACCTCATCAGTTGCGGCGACATAACTTGGTCGCCACAATTGATTCAGGGCATCAATCAATAAGGCTTGTTGCGACATTTCTGTGTAAGCCCAAATAAACAAAAATAAAGTGCCGAGGATAATGGATAGCGGATATTTTCTAAACAGTAAAACACCAATGCCGAGGCTGGCAATGAAATTGACTTGTGGGTGCAAAAACAAAAGCCATTTTTTAAATAAATACAAAGGGTTTTGATGCAGCAGCGCTTGAGCTTCAAAATCAGCGGCAGGGGGATTGGGCAAAAAAATCAATAAAGCAGTGGTGGTTGCTCCCAAAAAAGAACAAATAGCTGCTACTTTTAAGAACTTGGAAAAGTTGGATTTTTCTTGCATGGATTTAGTGAATAAGTCGTTTGGTTGTTGGCAAATAGCCATTCAATAACTCTCCGTCCATTTTAAAGTTCCTCGCTATTCTTCAAAGGCAATGACCGCACCCGCACCCCAATGGCATCATATATCGCATTGCTGACAGCCGCAAAGGTGGGGATATTAGCTAATTCCCCAACTCCACAAACAGGACGGTCAGATTCCAAAATATGAACTGCAATTTCCGGACATTGCTCATACCGCAAAATAGCATAATCGGTAAAATTATTTTCCACTACCCGCCCATTTTCAAAATTAATCGAACCGCCCAGCATGGCGGACAAAGCGAATACAATCCCTCCTTCTATCTGGGCTTTGACCATATTTGGGTGGAGAACCGTCCCACAGTCCACTGCACAGGTCATTTTTTTTATTTTTAACTGCCTGTTTTCATCAAAACGGACTTCGGCAACCATAGCGGCGTAGGATTCAAAAAAAGTAAAGCAAGCGGAGATGCCCTTTCCTTCATTTGCCTTGCGGTCACTCCTCCAGTTTGCCTTTTCCGCAGCCACTTCCAGCACCCGCTTAAACAAGTGTTTGTCCATTTTTTCATCTTTTCTAATGGTATGGGGTTTCTGGTCATTTTTTAATAAAGACAAGCGAAAGTCCAAGGGGTTGGCTTTGGTTTTTATGGCTATTTCATCTATCCAACTTTCTACTGCAAAACCAATAGTGTTGACATAAGTTCCTCGCCACCAGCTTACTGGAATTTGGACTTCATTGGCAAACTGTTGTTCCTGTTTTTGATTAGGGATTTCATAAGGGGTTCGCAGCAAACCATCTACAATAGAATAGTCAATTCCGTTTTCCAACAAATTGGGTTCTCGTTGAGACCAGGTACTCAAATGCACCATCTTCACGCCGAATGCAGTAGGCTGGTTGTTTTTAATGGCTGCTTTGAAATGGTATTTGCCTGCGGACATGAAATGTCCAAATTTGGTCTCATCCTCTCGGCTATACAAAACTTGGACGGGAGCATTGGTTTTTTGGGATAGCAATACTGCTTCAATGGCATAGTCCACTAACAAACGCCTACCAAAACTTCCACCTAAATAAGGCGTGTGAATAATGATTTGCTGGTCGCTAAAACCCGTTATTTTTTTTATGGCTTCCAATAAGCGGGTTTGGGCATGGCAAGGCGACCAAATTTCACATTTATCCGATTGATAATGGGCAATGGTATTCATAGGTTCCATAGGACTATGCGACCAAAATGGGGTGTTGTAAATAGCTTCCATGACTTCATCAGCTTCTCGAATAGCTTTTTTATAATTCCCTGTTTCTTTAAAAACAATGCCTTCCTGTTTTAATTTTTTGTCGAAAATCTGTTGGACAAAAGCATTGTTTATTTTTTGGTTACCTTCTGCTACCCATTCTATTTTTAAGCGTTTTCTACCTTCTTGTGCCGCCCATGAATTCTTGGCTAACACTGCGACTCCTGCGGGGTAATAATCATAAGCCTCCCAAGCTGTACCCTCATAAGGAAGGACTTTCTCAACGCCTGCAAAAGCCAATGCCTCGGAGTCCGCTAAGCTTTTGAGTCGTCCTCCCACCACCGGACAGCGTTCAATGGAAGCATGTAACATTCCTTCCACATATTGGTCAATGCCATATTGAATTTTGCCAGTCACTTGATCGTTTAAAAGTTCCAAAGGAAGGGATTTGCCCAAATATTGATAATCCGAAAAAGGAAGGGGTTCTGCTGCTGCTGGGGTTTCCAGCGTGGTGGCAATATTCAATAATGTGGAATAAGCAATGCGCTTTCTGCCATTGGCATGAATGACCATTCCGTTTTTGGTAGTGCAGCTTGTTGGAGCTATCTCCCATTTTTTGGCGGCAGCATGGATAAATACTTGACGGGCAGCCGCAAATATTGGACGGACTTGCCGAAAATAACCAGCTATTCCCCAACTGCCACCTGTACCTACCCAAAAGCCCTCTTCAGGGGATTTGACTTCCAATAAAATTTTATTTGGCGACATACACAATTCCTCGGCTGCCATCAATTTGATGCTCCAATTCGTTCCCTGTCCCATTTCGGTTCTTCCTGAAAACAAGCGGACAAATCCATCGGGCTGAAAAATCAAAAAGCGATTGGCTTGGAACGCAGGCATGGGTTCAGATTCGCAACTGACAACTCCAAATAACAAACCACCTCCCGCAAGGGCGGTGGTTTTTAGAAAATTTCGGCGTTTCATAGTAAGTTTCATTTTTTCAATTGTTCGACTGCCAATTGCATAGCTTTTTTAATTCTTGGATAAGTCCCACACCTGCAAAGCACGGTGGACATACTGGCGTTGATTTCACTTTCATTGGGCTGTGGGTTATTTTCTAGCAAGGCTACTGCCTGCATAATTTGTCCCGACTGGCAATAGCCACATTGTGGCACCTTAGCGGCTTTCCATGCCTGCTGTACAGGATGGTCACCATTTTTGGACAAGCCCTCAATAGTGGTAATTTTTTTCCCAACAGCAAATTGGACAGGCAATAAGCAGGAGCGTACGGCTTCACCATCAGCATGTACTGTACAAGTGCCACAGATCCCAGAACCGCAGCCATATTTAGTACCTGTTAACCGGAGCAAGTCTCGCAGCACCCACAATAAAGGCATTTCGGGCTGGGTGGAAATGCTGTATTTTTCCCCGTTAATGGATAATTGAAAATCGGGCATAACTGATTTGTTTTTGAATCACAAATTAATTGAGAAATGCCGATAGAAATTGGAGGAATGTGGTAGGCTGCGGAAAAGACAGGGCGAGTTGAGCCTATTTTTTTAGCATACTTATTATTTTTTCTACTTGCCCCTTTAATGTCATATTGTTTAAAAAATTAAATGGAGAAAAGTTGTGGGAATTTATACCAAAAATTCTTTTTTGTAAGAACGACTAAACCGAACTTTCTCTCCATTTTTTAAAAAGATAAAACCATCATTATTTGCATTGGTTTCCACTTCTTGAATGTGGTTAATATTGATAATAGTGGAACGATGAACTCTTTTAAATATATCGGCAGGTAGTGCTTTAGCAAAAGAACTAAGGCTTTGGTATTTTACGAATTTTTTATCATTGGCAAAAATAGTAATACAATTATTAGTCACTTGTATATGACTAATGTCATCTAAATTAACCTTGATTTTGGTTTTTAAATAGGGCAGCAAAATACAAGAATTGCTATTATTAATAAGCTTTTCAGGAGGAGTTGCAATATTTTTTTTCTGCTGCCAAAAATTATGAATGATCAATCCCACTAAAGCGGTATAGCAAATAAAGTTTCCAGCAATATTATTGGTTAAAGAAGCGGTCAAAGTATTGAAAGAAGGGCTTTCGCAACCGAACAATAGGGTAAATGTGCTAATAACAAAAAATTGACAAAAGAAAAGATTTAATATACTTGTCAAAACGCCCAATCCTCCTAAAGTTAATAGATGATTGCTAACGAGTCCATTTTTTTCAAAAAGCCTAAGTGTATATTTTTTTAAAGGTTGATAAAATGCCAGCCAAAAAATAGTGCCACCAAGGGCTAAAAAACTCAACTCCGTAAAACAGATAATTTCGTTGCTCAATTGAAACAAATAGCCTAATACATAATTAAATGATAAAACAAGGAGGATGACTTTTAGCTCTTTTTTCATATCATGAATTGAATGATTTTTCAACTCAAAGATAAAGATTCAAAAAATTAAGCAAAAAGAAGAGGCGATCTATTTATAAAGGAATACCTCAATTTTTAAGTCATACCATTAGGGTAAAGTATCTCCGATCTTCGATTTATTTCCTAAAAAAGAGGAGCGCCTAATCATTAATGGACCCCATTTTGGTTTTTTGTTTGAAGACTGCAAAAAAACAGCTTTCTCTGCGACCACGAAAAGGAGTTATCAATCATTATCCGGTTTTCAAAAACAGAGAATACTGTTCATTTCCGAACACTTACCGTCCACATCCGGACATTTTTTTGTTAAATTTTCTTTTTTCTATTTAAAATAATTTGATTATCAATCAATTAATTATTTGGCATTACATTAGAGTAATTTTTAGATTAAGCAATTATTTGGTAAAATCGCCCACTATGTTAAAAAATTATCTAAAAATCGCCTTTCGCAGTTTATTCAAATACAAAACCTTTTCCATTATCAATTTGCTGGGTTTAGCGGTTGGATTTACCTGCTTTTTGATGATTGCTTTGTGGATAAAGGACGAGTTAAGCTACGACCAATTCCACGAGTTTGAAGACCGACTTTATGCGGTTATGGAGAATCAACACTATTCTAGTGGAGAAATTTTTACCACCTATGCCACTCCGGGTGTATTGGGGGAGGCATTGAAAGAAGACATTCCCGAATTGACCTATGCCACCACGATGGATTGGTGGACCAATACACTGGTTAGTTATGAAAACAAGCATATCAAAGAACAAGGACGATATGTGGGGGAAGATTTCCTGAAGATGTTCTCCTTTCCATTGGCAAAAGGGGATAAGGAAACCGCATTGAGCGAACCAACCTCCATGGTCATCAGCCAAAAACTTGCTGACAAATTTTTTCCCGGTATTGACCCTATTGGAAAGACCTTGAGAATTAGTGACCGTTTTGACCACCAAGTAACGGGCGTACTGGAAAATTTACCGACTAATAGCATTTTTAAGTTTGATTATTTACTGCCCCTGCAAGCTTTTCTGGATAAAAATGCTTGGGCGAGAAAATGGAATAATAATGGACTGCGAACTTTTGTGATGCTGGAAGAAGAGGCGGATTATCTGGCAGTCAATGCCAAGATAAAAGATGTTTTAAAAGCTCGTAGTGAGCAAGATAATACGGAGTTATTTATTCAACCGATAGCCGATGTTTACCTGCGGAATGATTTTAAAAATGGCGTTTATCAGGGTGGTGGTCGCATCCAATATGTACGACTTTTTGGCATTATTGCCTTATTGGTCTTACTCATTGCGGGCATCAATTTTATGAACCTCTCTACAGCAAGGGCAAGTGTGCGGGCTAAAGAAGTGGGCATCCGAAAGGTAGTTGGCGCCAATAGAAAATGGCTTTCTTTACAGTTTTTAGGAGAAGCGGCATTGGTTTGTCTGATGGCAATGGGCCTTTCTTTAGTAGCCGTAGATTATCTATTGCCGTGGTTCAATCAATTCACCGGAAAAGAAGTGCTCTTTCCGTTTATGAGTGCCTCCACTTGGTGGGGATTGGGTGCAATGGTATTGGTGATGAGTTTATTGGCGGGGAGTTACCCAGCGTTTATTCTTTCTGCCTTTCAACCCGTTAAAGTATTAAAAGGACAATTAGATAAAACACCAAAAGGAGCATGGATTAGAAAAGGTTTAGTGGTGGCTCAATTTAGCATTGCTGCCTTTTTGATTATTGGAATGTTGGTGGTGCAGGGACAATTGAGTTTTTTGCAAAACAAAAATCTAGGCTATGAAAAAGAACAATTAGTCTTAGTAACATTGGATAAAAATCTGCAAACTAAGTACCCTGCCCTCAAAGCAGATTTGCAGCAATTGCCAGAGATTCAATCTGTGTCGGCTTCTCATTCTCGCATTACCGGCTTTAGCAATTCATCCAGTAATTTCAATTGGGAAGGAAAAAATCCAGAAGAAGACCACCTTTTTGTTTACGAAACGGTCAAACCAGATTACCTAGCGACCATAGGGGCAGAACTATTGGAAGGCAGGGATTTTTCAACCGAACATCCAGCAGATAGTGCCAATTTTATTTTAAACGAATCGGCTGTTCAATTAATGGACTTAGAAACACCCTATGTTGGTCAACGAATGACGGCTTGGCAACAGGAAGGACAAATTGTAGGAGTGGTAAAGGATTTCAATTTTAGCACCTTAAAAGAGCCCGTTGAGCCGCTTGTTTTAACGATGAGCAACAGCCATGTCTGGACGATGTACTTACGCATTAATGGGCAACAAACCATGCAAATATTGAGCGATATAGAAGCCCATTGTAAAAAATATAGCTCTGCTTATCTTTTTCAATATGACTTCGCTGATGAAGCCTATAATCGCTTATATAAAAGCGAACAGGTAGTCAGTCGCCTATCGATTATTTTTGCGCTATTGGCCATTTTTATTTCCTGCTTAGGCTTGTTTGGACTATCCACCTTTACCGCCGAACGCCGCATCAAAGAAATTGGCATCCGAAGAGTACTAGGGGCTTCTGTTGGTGGCATTGTCGGCTTATTATCTAAAGACTTTTTGAAACCTGTTTTAATCGCATTGGTAATAGCTGCTCCTTTTGCTTGGTATTTTATGAAAAATTGGTTGAACGATTTTGCTTATCACATTCAGATAGGATGGCAGGTTTTTGTCATTGCAGCGGTTTTGGCAATTGGAATTGCTTTAATAACGGTGAGTTTTCAAAGCATCAAAGCAGCTTTGGCGAATCCGATAAATGCTTTGCGTAGGGAATAAAATCTAAATCCGAATAATAAATCATCCGTTATGTTACAAAATTATTTCAAAACCGCTTTTCGGCATTTATTACAACACAAATCCTATGTATTCATTAATGTAGCTGGCTTGGGGGTCGGTCTGGCGATGTGTATTATCGCCTACATTAATTGGAAATTTGATGCCGATTTTGATAAATTTCATCCTAAAGCCGAGCAGTTATTTCGGGTAACGACCTTGGGCAAATCCAGTGTGCATCGAATGCACGGGGTATCCCCAGCACCGCTGGCGGAAGCGGCTAAAAATGATATTGCAGGGGTCAAAGATGCGGTGGTGGTGGATATTTGGGGGGCTTCTATCAATGTAGGCGACCAATCGTTTTATGAAACAATTCTTTTTACAGCGCCTAATTTCCTGAAGTGGTTTAACTTTCCTTTATTGGAGGGAGAAGCCAAACTGGACGACCCCAGTACCATACTAATAACAGAACGAAGCGCGAAGAAATACTTTGGCGATGAAAATCCTATTGGAAAAACCCTAAAGTTGTATCCCGAACCTACCCGTCAGAGAGATTTGGTCGTTACGGGTGTACTACAAGACCCTCCTCAAAATTCCAGTATCTTTTTCGATTTTGTATCCAATGTTCGCAATCAGGCCTATAGCAGTGGCGAACGTCCAGAGAGCAACGATTGGAAAGTATGGCGAGATGCTATTTTTCTAGTACTAAATCAGCCTGAAGCGGCAAAAAATATTATTCCCCAACTCAATCGCTATGTGGAACCACACTTAGCAGTCCGTCCTGAATTTGAGACCAAATCTTATGCCATGCAGCCGTTAATAGGGATGGCACAAGAAGCGGATAATTTGCGCTGGAATGGCTTAATGGAAAGTACGCCCCCTTCTGCGGTATGGGGTAATATTGTTATGGCCATATTGCTATTATTAACGGCCTGCTTGAATTTTACGAATACCACGATTTCATTGGCAGGCAAGCGCATTAAGGAAATTGGCGTCCGCAAAGTAATGGGAGGTACGCAAGGCCAACTCATCCAGCAATTATTGATGGAATGTTTGATAATTTGTTTGGCAGGCTTGGTATTGGCGATAGCTGTATCGAATTGGTCATTGGAATGGTATAATCAGATGTGGAAATTTATTGATTTAGAACTAAGCCTTTTGGATAATCCGCCCTTACTTTGGTTTTTAGGCGGAACGGTTGTAATAACAACGCTATTGGCTGGTGCTTATCCAGCTTTTTATATGAGTTCCTTCAACCCCAATCGGATTTTTCACGGCTCGGTCAAATTTGGTGGCTCCAATCTGGTATCCAGAATATTATTGGGCGTTCAAGTAGCGATTTCCCTAATTGCTATTGTAGTTGGATTGGCATTTGCTCGCAATGCCCATTTCCAACAAACGGCGGATTTAGGTTTTCAACGAACCGGTATTCAGGCGGTCTATACAGGGAATGAACAAACCTTTACGGTTTTGAACAATGAAATTAAAAAGAATCCAATGGTAATGGGTACAGCAGGGGTACGTTTTCATATCGGGGATTCTTGTCCTCGCTACGAATTTGACCTAAAAGGAGAAAAACACGAAGCGGAGTATATGGAAATAGGGGAGGATTACCTCGAAGTGATGGACATCCGAACCGTTCAAGGGCGGGCATTTAATCCTGATTTGGAAACGGATTATGAAAATGCTGTTATGGTCAATGAAAAAATGGTTCGGGACTTTTTTCAAAATGTGGACCCTATTGGCCAACAAATTACCTTTTTTGACACCTTACACTGTACGATTATTGGGGTGGTTAGAGATTTTATGCAAGACAGCTTTTTTGACCCTTTGCGTCCTTTAGTTTTAAAATTTAGTAAACCTAATCGTTATTTATACCTAGCGGTCAAATCCGAATCCAAAGATTTACATCCGGTCAAAACAGCTATCGCTAGTGCTTGGAAAGCCAATTTCCCCACCAAGCCTTTTGACCATAATTTTCAAGATGAATTTCTAGCGAATGCGATGGAAGTGACCGATAATATCAAAACGACGATGGGCGTTTTGGCCATTATTACCCTGCTGCTGACCATTACGGGTTTATTTGCTTTGATGTCCCTGAATATCTTAAAACGCATGAAAGAAATAGCAGTACGGCGCGTGTTGGGTGCCTCTATTGGCAATATTTCTTATATCCTCAACCGCAATTATTTCTGGATAATTTTAGGAGGTATTTTAGTCGGTTGTGGGGCTGGTGCTTGGTTCGCTATCACTTTACTGGATAGCATTTACAATGTTCATGCTGGTTTGAGTTCTATTATTATGATAGTCGCTGGAATTACTGCCTTTCTGGTCGTCGTTTCTACTATTGGTATCAAAATCTGGCAAGTAATGAAGTTGAATCCGGCAGAGGTGTTGAAAGGGGAATAAAGCTTAATCTATTTCTTCAAAGACTTTTTTGATATCTATTTCAATTGCTGTGGTGGAGTTTTTTAACTTTCCAGTATTGAAATATAATTCGGTATTATCGAGTAAGAATACTTGAATTCCTTTAAGGGTTATAACAATTCAGGCGGATTTTACACCATCTTTTTTCAATAAAAAGATTAATGTTAGCCAGCATTCAACATAAACTCATTTAAGTCAACTGAGCTATCCAAACCCAGTTTCTTTCGAAGCCGATAGCGGGCTGCTTCTACTCCGCGTATGGAGATATTCATAAGCGGTGCCATTTCCTTGGTGGATAAGTTCATTCTTAAATAGGCGCATAATTTTTGGTCATTAGCAGTTAGCCTGGGATACTTTTCTTTTATTTTCTTTAAAAAATCAATATGAACCTGATCAAAATGATAGGCAAATTGATTCCAGACTTCATTTAATTGAATATTCTCACCTAATAACCGATTAATTTTCGCCAATTCCTTGATGACTGTAGTGTCATCAGTAGTTTTGATAACTTTATTTAATTTTTCTTTTAATTGGTGAATCAACTCACTATGCTGAACAAGGTGCATTGTGGACATTGCTAGTTCTTGATTTTTATAGGCGATTTCGATTTGTAATTGCTTGTTTTTAAGGGCAGTAATTTCTTGTTCATTTTTAGCTACTTTTTCCTGGTGGGCGGCCTCTTTCCTTTTTTGTTCTGATTTTAATAAAGTCTTTTCTTCCTGAAATCGCTTTTGAGGAATAAGAATTAGGCTGGCTAAAAAGGCAACTACTAAAAAGATATAGATGGCCAAAGCCTGAGTAGAAACATACCAAGGTGGGCTTATAGCAAAAGAAAAAGAAGCAATTTTACTTTCTTGTTCGTAAATAGATTTTGCTTTGACCATAAAACGGTAGTTTCCTGGTCGTAAATTGGTAAATTCCTTTTCGGTTTTGTCCGTCCAGATAGACCAATCTTCGTCATAACCCTCCAATTTTGTAGCATAACGCAAATTATTGAGAGAACGAAAATAGGGTGCGGAATAGCTAAACCTGAAAGCATTCTTGTGATAGGGAAAAAGAGTGTCCGCCTTACTTTCCGTGCTAGTATATTGTCCAGCTAATAAGGTGTGATTATTTTGGAGGGACTGAACTTTTACAATATTGGCAGCAAAGTTTTCGTCAATAAAGTCAAAACTTTTAGTTGGGTCAAAATGAATAAATCCTTTTTCAGCACCTACAAAAATATTATTAGCATCATAAGGATAGATGAATTCAAAGCCTCTAACGAGTTTTTTATTAAGTTCTGGATAAATTTTTTTGAAATAAGCTTTTTTTAACCCCTTGTCTTCAATCTTTAATACCCCTGTTTCTTCAGTTGTGACAAACCAAATATTGCCGATGTCATCTTCAAAAAACCGCAGAACGCTTTTATCTTTTCCTATTAAATTTATCAGGGTTGTATGCGGCAAAAATCGGTCTAATCGGGCATCATATTGGAAAATTCCGATTTCGCCTGTAAAAATGACTTCGTCATTAATTTTAAAAACATGGTTCTGGTTGCTGCTGGGAAGGCCATCTTGGCTACCATATAATTTGATCTTTATAGCTGATAAATCATCTGCCAATTGCACCTTATATATACCTCGATAAGGATGTGCTACCCAAACATTCCCCAATTCATCCTGCTCTAAAATACGGCAAGACTCTTTGATGCCATCAAGTTGTTTAAGCCTGCGCCATGTACCTTGCTCTTTGTGATATAAGACCAACCCTTCGTAAGTACCCGCCAAAAAGTATTTGGGATGTTGTCCCAACTGAAGAATGGACCAGTTGCCTATTGTTGGAGAGATTTTTTCTAGGCGGAACCTTTTTACTAAAAAGCCCCCTTCATGGTGTCCCAAAAACAGTTCCCTGTCCACTATATCCAGTCCCCAAACCTGCCCTTCACTTCCTTCAACCAATTGAAAATCATTTTTTTGCAATGGGTTATAATAAGCCCTCCAATCCTGTTGGTACAGGCCAGAAGAAGTACCTAAATAAATAGTATTATCAAAAATTTTAGCAGCATAAGCCGTTCCTTCTTGTTCTTTGTCGGGAATTATTCTAGTAAAAGGGGAATTAATAGCAACATAATCAATTCCATTATCCAATCCTAGCCATAAATTACCAGAACGGTCTTTAAAAACACTAAGAATATTATTGTTTTGCAAACCATTTTGTTTATTTAACTGCTGTATGACCCGCCCGTCTTTATCCAAGATAAATAAGCCCCCATTATTAGTAATAGTCGCTATTTTAGTGTCTGATAATTCAATAGAACTATAAATCCTATTGGCTGCCCAAAAATTATTATCGTCGGGATAAATGGGCCGTATCGTGTTAGCACTCAATTCAAAAAATCCGCTGTGCAGGGTTGTTAAGAGTAGCCTATCTGGTTCCAGATTTAAAATGCTTGTGACAATTTTATTTGCCAATTTATCGCCTGCTGCAATAGGTTTAATCTTGTACCCGTCTATTTCATGCAGTCCGCTTTCATTATTAATAAACAGCCTTTCCTGTGCTTTGCCCAGAAAATGGATTCTTTTATTTTGAATAACCTCGATTTTTTGATTATCAAAAACATAAATTTTTTCGGAGGTACTAAAATAAATGGCACCTGCCTGCTCAACAATTTCCCAAACATCTGAAAAAACCTTATGTGCTGCTGGGATATAGCCTAATAAGGAATGAAACATTAGACGGTCTAATTCATCAGGTTCAAAATAGCCAAATTCTCCCTGACCGCCAATATAAATTCTTCCACTTTGGGTAATGTGTAGCGCACGTGCAATGGTTTTATTTTTTAAAGGAAATAATTCCCAATTAGCACCATCGAATTGTAGTAGTCCATTATTATTAGCAAAAAATAGAAAGCCATTGGGATGCTGTGCTATATCCCAGTTTTGAGTTCCCGCTTGATAAGTTTGATTTGAATAATTGGTGATAAAAGGAATACCGATATTATTAGGCTGGCCAACCAAAGAAAAAACTATTAACAGCATGCCGGCTGTAAAAACCTTCCATTTACTAGCATAGAAAAAAAGAAATCCTTTTTTAAAAGATATGTCTTCCTGCATTTGTAGTTAAAATTGCTAACTCATCGGCTATTCCTAATAAAATATAAAATGTAGTAGTAATGACGTAGCTAATTTAACAAAAAAAACAAATATGTAGTAATAGAGAAGTAGCAATTATTTATCGTTAACTAGCCATAGTTCTTAGTTTTGTTTTTAGAAATAATTAATTCCCAAAATAATATTCTATTAAATAACTAATCAATGAATAGTTTATAAAAATTACTAATATTAGCCCCACTATTTGCTTGCAGTATTGATTAAAAGTTATTTTAAAAACAGAAAAACCTGCTTACTTATGAAAAAAAGTTTACTTTTCTTTACCCTTTTTACAGGCCTTAATATAGCCTTAATTGGTCAAACGGTGCTTGATTATGAAACAGACGAAAACAGTCTGATTTTCCAATATTTTGGTAGTAGTTTGGGAGGAAGTTTGACCGCTACGATTGATAATCCGAATGCCTCCGGAATTAATACCAGTGCAAAAGTAGCCGAATTTAAAAAACCAGCTGGAGCAGAAACCTGGGCCGGTGGTTTTGCCAATCCCGCTCCTGCAATGGCAATAGATGCAACCAATGGCGGACAGGTTTGCATTAAAGTACACTTTGATCACATTGGCAATTTAGCTTTGAAGCTAGAGCAGCCCAGTGAAGGGGAAAACTGGATTACTACACTTGCTAATACTAAAACAGGGGAATGGGAAGAGCTATGCTTTGATTTAGCGGCCAATTCTATTGAAGACTCCAATTTACCCGCAACTGGACGAACTTTTGGACAGATGGTGCTATTTTTTGATTTTGGTATAAGCCCTGATGTAGAACAAACCTATTATATGGATGATATTACCTATACGGGAGTCGTTGGTGAGGGAGGAGGCACTTCCAATGTAAGCTTTGCCGTTGATATGAATGCTTATATGGGCGAATTTGTACAGGTGTATGTAAGTGGTTCACTGAATGGTTGGGCAGGAGATGCCAACCCTTTAAAGGATGAAGATGGAGACGGTGTATGGTCAGGAATAATTCCACTAGATAATGGTACTTATGAGTACAAATTCACGCTAGACAATTGGGCAGTACAAGAACAATTTGCTGGAGGGGAAGACTGTACGCTTACTACAGGGGAGTTCACCAACCGGCTCATAGAAGTCAATGGCGATGCGGAAGTTTGCTTCGCTTGGAATACTTGCGATGCCTGTGGAGAAGGTGGGGAAAGCACTTGTTCTACTATTTATGATTTTGAAACCGAGGAAACAAGCACCAATTTCCAACTATTTGGTAGTTCTTTAGAAGGCTCACTGACCGCCATTATTGATAATCCGAACGCAAGTGGAGTTAATACAAGTAGCAAAGTAGTTGAATACATTAAGCCGGCAGGTGCACAAACCTGGGCAGGGGCTTTTGCGAATCCGGCACCTATTACGGCTATTGACGCAACCAATGGAGGTCAGGTTTGTGTAAAAGTTCATTTTGACCATATTGGCAATCTAGCTTTTAAATTAGAACAGTCCTCCACGGGTGGAGAAGACTGGATTACTACTGTCGCCAATACTAAGATCGGTGAATGGGAAGAGTTATGTTTTGATTTAAATGCCGCCTCCATTGAAGGGGGGAATGCGCCAGCAACGGGTCATATTTACGCGCAGATGGTTTTATTTTTTGATTTTGGAGTGGCAGGAGGAGACTCGGATGTGACTTACTATTTCGATGATATTGATTTCTGTTCCTCAGGAGTAACCGTTCCTGACCAGGAAATCACGTTTTCAGTGGATATGAGTAATTATTCCGAAGCATTCACGCAAGTATATGTGAGCGGCTCAATGAACGGCTGGGCAGGGGATGCCAATCCATTAAATGATGAAGACGGCGATGGCGTTTGGACAACAACAATGACTTTGCCGACCGGTGCTTATGAATACAAATTCACCTTAGATAACTGGACCGTTCAGGAGCAATTTAGTGGCTCGGAGACTTGCACTAAATTGACCCTAGGAGATAATGGCGAACGTTTTGTCAATAGATTAATTACCGTTACAGCAGATGGAGAAAGCCCTCCTACTGCCTGTTTTAATAGCTGTTTTGCTTGTGGAGAAAGTGCCACTATAACTTTCAATTTGGGTATGACTGCCATTGAAGCAGCAGAATCTGGTGTCTTTTTAGCAGGAGGGGCAGAGTTTGGTCCTTCCAATGAGAAATTCCGATTAATGGATGAAGATGGCGACGGGGTATTTAGCTTGACTATTGAAAGACCATTAGGCTATAGCACTTACTATACTTTTACGAATGGCAATTGTCCCGATTTCTCTTGTAAAGAGAACATTGCCGGCCAGGACTGTGCCAGACCAGAAAACTTTAATGACCGGTTTTTGGATAGTCTGACTGGAGATGTTGTAATCAATACTTGTTTTGCAGAATGTACTACCGACACTAATTGTCAGGGAGCAACAGCAGGGGGAATGCTGACTTTTTCTGTGGATATGTCTAAATATGAAGGAGCGATAGGAACTGTTTATGTAAGTGGTACTATGAATGGTTGGTCAGGAGACGCCAATCCATTAGCGGATGAAGATGGTGATAGCATTTGGTCTGGGACATTCGAGGTGTCAGGAGGTTTACACGAATATAAATTTACTATTGATAACTGGGCGGTACAGGAGCAATTTGATGGTGGAGAAGATTGTACAATCACTGACCCTTCTGGCCAGTTTACTAATCGCCGTTTGGAGGTGAATGGCGATGCTTCCATTTGTTTTGAATTTAATACTTGTACTAGTTGCGCTACCGTCGGAACGGAGGACTTAATAATAAATAATAATTTATTTAATGTAAGTCCAACATTGGCACAAAATAGGACTATACTCAAATTCGAGCCGAATAATATGGCTGAAAAACAAATTTCACTATTTAATATTGCTGGCATTGAGGTTCAATCTACCTCAGTTGAAGGCTTGGTTGCTCAGTATCAATTGTCTCTGACTAACTTAGAAGCAGGCATTTATTGGATAACGGTTCAGACAGAAACGATGATTGCCACTAAAAGAATTGTGAAGCAATAAAAGTACAAACCCATCATTTTGGTTGCTGCATTTAAAGTAAAATACTTTCTTTGACAAATTGTGTAGAATAGACCTCATTCGGGTTTGTATGCGTCAGCGCATAAATCGCCCTCAATGAGTAGTTTGGAAAATGTTCTATGCGAAATTTTTCAAAATAAATTCTAATAGAGCCATTCAAAATGCTTGTCATTTTGAACGGCCTTATTCCTCTAAAACATAATTGTCGAAGAACCATAAAAATAACTTTAGGTTAGGTAAAATTACGATGAGTAAATTAGACCTTATTCGGGTTTGTATGCGTCAGCGCACAAACCGCCTCCAATCAGTAGTTTGGAAAATGCTCCATACGAAATTTTTTAGAATAAAGTCTATTATTAAAAAGTATATTCATCTGCTTTCCTGATTTTTAAGTAAGCTATAAAAGATATTAGAGTTTTGACAGAAAATGAGGTGGGCAAAAAAAAGGCAGAGTGCTTGCATTAGAAAAAGTGTGAAAAAGCAAAAAAAAATCTAAGCGAGCAATTCTGCCATGACATATTAGAGATGGACATAAATCGTTCCAAATCTCTAACAAACCTAATCATGGCTCTGTCCAGTTATCAGAAAGCTGATAGTTTAGTCCAAATAAGTGACAGTCCAGTATTTCATTATCAATTCTCTAGTATATTTAAACCAATACATCATTTGGCATATACAGAGAAAGGTTATGACTACCGAAAAGCGCAAATACTTGGACAATGTTTGAAATATGCAAAGCCGCAAAAACGAGTATTGTTACACACAGATGTTACCTCTTTGATAAAGGAACATTCCCCCACATTGGAAAATCGACAGCATGTCAAAAAATCCAATAATGTAATCAAGGGGAATAAACCTTTAGGAATAGGTTACCCATTATCAAGCATCAATTTATCGGCTGAATCTAAGTGGTCTTTACCCTTACAAAGAGGTAGAGTACCTTTAGAACATACCGAAAGTAGTTATGCAGTGGAACAGATTAAGGCACTTTTGCCTACTTTGCTGCTGAGCTTGCAATATGATTTAATCATCAACACCACAGACAGTAGTTATACTCATGCAGGCTATTTAAGTCCGCTTTATGAAGAAGATAACTTAGTCTGTATCAGTCGTTTTCGCTGTGGTTCAAAAGTTTTTACATCTGCTGCCGGGGATAATCCAAGAGGAACACCAAGAGTATATGAAGACTGTTTTTATTTGAGAAATCAGACCCGAATACATAAAGGTAAAGCTCCCAAAACAGGTGAAGTTTATGAAAAAGAGCAAGTCACTATTTACGATTTACCTTGCTCAGAAGAACAACACTTTGAAACAACTACTAAAAAAGGCAGACCGATAATTATCCAGCTTTATCGATGGAACGATTTAAAAATTCGTTCCAAAAATGGTCATTGTATGAAGCATAAACCATTTGATTTAGTAGGTGTCAAAGTAGTAGATGCCGATACAGGAGCACTCGTTTTTAAAAGAGAAATGTTCTTCGGTATTTTCGGAAAAAGAAAAACCGAAATCTCTTTAGGGCAATCTTACTGGGATTATCGGCATCGCTATGATATTGAACCGTCTTTTCGGTTCAATAAGCAAAAAATGTTCTTAGATAGTTATGATTGCGAGGATGTTCAGCATTTAGATAATTTTCTACTGATTAATCAATTAGCCAATTGGTTACTTTATGTAGCATCAGATGAAGTCGAATTTATCCCCAGAAAATGGGAACGGAATAAGGCTAATCCACCACCGAAACCTGATAAATTATCTATTGCTAAAACTCGTCGCTCAGCCGAAGGACTTTTTTTAACTTTTGACAAAGCACCCTTTTTGCCAAAACCTTCAAAAAAAGGAAAAGGCAATATCAAAAAGGAGCGACCACACTTTAAAGTGGTCAAAAAAGTTAAGAAAAAGCCTCCTGATAAATGATCTTTGGCTTCTTTAAGCCAAGTCATATTAACTTTATTTTTAACAGCTCCCCACTGAAAGGAGAGGAAGTTGTCAAAACTCTAAAAAAGATATGGAACAAAAAAAAATAGTAATTATAATCCTATGCTTACTGAATGCGATTGTGCTGATTTCTCAAAATCAAATCAAAGGAGTTATAACTGATGCGGCTGGAGAACCTCTAATTGGAGCATCTGTCTTAATCAAGGGGACTCAAAGGGGTACGGTCACTGATTATGACGGGAAATACGAATTGGCGGTTCAATCAGAAAATGACTTTTTGGAGATTTCCTACACCGGTTACGAAAATCTGGAAATTGCCATAGGGAATCGTATCATTATTGATATAATATTAAAAGAAAGCATCTCTTTATTAGAAGAAGTAGTGGTAGTTGGCTATGGTACGCAAAAGCGAAGTAAGATTAGCGGTGCTGTATCCACAGTAACAGCCGAAGAAATCACAGAAGCACCGGTTTTAAGAACCGAACAAGCTTTGCAGGGTCGAATCGCAGGCGTACAGGTGGCGCAAAATTCAGGCTCGCCCGGAAGTGCTTTAACCGTTCGGGTAAGAGGCATCGGGACGATTAATAATAGCGACCCTCTATATATTGTGGACGGCATTCCCGTAGAAGGCATTGATTTTTTAAATCCCAATGATATTGAATCTATTAATGTATTAAAGGATGCGGCCTCTGCTGCTATCTATGGCGCGAGGGGAGCGAATGGGGTGGTATTAATTACGACTAAAGGAGGAAAAATCAATCAGAGAGGAAAAATAAGCTATGATGCGTATTATGGTATTCAAAGTGCTTGGAAACAAATGCATTTATTGAATGCCAGAGAATATGCCATCCTTTCCAATGAGGCGAATATTAATTCTGGAAGAATTCCTTTATCAGAATTTGCTAATCCAGATTTATTGGGCGAGGGCACAAATTGGCAAGAAGCCATTTTTCAGGATGCACCCATGTATAGTCACCAATTGAGCTTTACAGGGGGCGGGGAGCGTTCTAGTTACACTGCTTCTGGCAATTACTTTTTACAAGATGGTGTTATCGGAGGGCGAAAGTCAGGTTTTGAGCGATACACCGTTCGTTTAAATTCCAAAAATAATATCAAAGATTGGTTGACCATTGGCAATACCCTCGGATTCACGTACCTAAGTAGAAATTTTGTGCCAGAAAATAATGAATTTGTCACCCCGCTCATCCGTGCCTTAAATATGGATCCCGTCACACCCGTTAGAAAACCCAACGGCACTTTTGCTTATTCCTACTATTCGGATACCGATATTACTAACCCGATAAATGCCATTGAGCAAATTAACGACCATTGGACAACGCATAGAGTTGTAGGTTCTGTTTTTGGAGAATTAGATATTACGCAAAAAATAAAATTTCGATCAGTTTATAGTGTAGATGCTACTTTTGCCACCCGTGATATTTTTCGCCCTATTTTTGATTTAAGCATCAATTCAACTTTAAGCGATGCCCCTGCTGGCGAAAAAAATGACATTAACAGCGTCTCCAAAGAAAATAATACTTGGCGCAATTGGCAGTGGGAAAATGTATTGACTTATACGGATGTGCTTCAAGATAGGCATAACGTAACCTTCACACTGGGTAGCACTGTTTTAAATAATCGCTTTGACTTCTCCGGCGGGGGCAACACCAACTTGCCGAGCAATAATCCCGGAGATGCTTATATTTCTAATACGATTGACCCTATCGCTTCGCAAAGTGCCTATGCTGGTGCCACAGAATCTGCTTTATTGTCTTTTTTTGGAAAAGTAAATTATGATTTAGATAATAAATACTTGTTTTCTGCTACCTTTCGAGCGGACGGCTCTTCCCGTTTTGGCAGGAATAATAGATATGGTTATTTTCCTTCCTTTTCTTTGGGATGGGTTATTAATCGAGAAGACTTTTGGGCTTTTGATGCGGTTAGTTTATTTAAATTAAGAGCAAGTTGGGGGCAAAACGGCAATGACAGAATTGGCGACTACAGTTTTTCTACGATTGTGAATGCAGGCCAAAATTATACCTTTGGACCAAACGAAATAATTACCAATGGAAATGTTCCTCTGGTATCAGCTAATCCTGATTTGAAATGGGAAACCAGCACCCAAACAGATATTGGCTTAGATGTAGAGCTATACGATGGTAAGATCAACTTCGTAGCTGATTATTATATTAAAAACACCTCCGATATGCTCTATGCTGCTCCTATACCTTTTGTGGCAGGCACTTTAGCCCCAACCCGAAATATCGGGGAAATGGAAAATAAAGGATTGGAACTAGCCCTGAGTTATCGAAATAGAGACCAGGCTTTTAAATATAGTATTGGTGGCAATATTGCTTTTGTTTCAACCAATGTAGTCAGTTTGGGAGAAGGGGGAGAGCCAATTACGACTGGCAATGTATTTTCTGCAGGTGCAGTTGCCAGAACGGAAGTCGGCCATCCAATCGCCTCTTTCTATGGGTACGTAACTGATGGCATTTTCCAAAATCAGCAGGAAATAGAAGCCCATGCATTTCAAAATGAACAGACTGCCCCGGGAGATATCCGGTTCAAGGATTTAAACAATGACGGTTTCGTTGATAATGAGGACCGTACTTTTATTGGTAATCCAACCCCCGATTTCACCTATGGAATTAATGCTGACCTAGCTTATAAAGGCTTTGATGTTAGTCTATTTATTCAAGGAGTACAAGGAAATGATATTTATAATGGCATTGTCCGATATGATTTTTCCTATACCAATCGTCCACAATCCGTTTTAAATCGATGGACAGGACCGGGCACTTCCAATGTTGAGCCTAGGGTAACGATAAACGACCCTAATTTTAATGCTAGAGCATCTGACCGATTTATAGAAGACGGATCTTACTTACGCTTAAAAAATGTACAAATAGGCTATAGTCTGCCCAAGGCATTACTTTCTAGAATCAAATTAGACAAAATTCGCTTTTATATAAGTGCTCAAAATTTGCTAACTTTTACCAATTATTCTGGTTTAGATCCAGAAATAGGTGCTACACAAGCAAACTCTGGTCAAGCTAATAGCGGGCTAGATTTGGGGATTGATCGAGGGTTTTATCCGCAATCAAGAACCTTCTTGGGAGGGGTGAACATTACTTTTTAACCACTAAAAAGACAGTAATGAAATTATCAAAATACCTATTCCTATCTATTATCTTTTTATTCGCCTGTGGAAAGGATTTATTAGAAAAAGATCCAATCATAGGAGTCACAGAGGAAAATTTTTACCAAACGGGAGCGGATGCTATTTCGGCGGTCAACGCGGCTTATGCCGCCCTGCAATTTGAACTGACCCCCGCAGGGCACTTCCGTTGGTTTTGGGGAGATATTATGTCCGATGATTCTGTGAAAGGCGGTTCAGGAGCCAATGACCAACCAGCTTTAGCAGCTTTGGAAAATTTTCAAGGGCCAACGAATACGGATTACCTAGAAGCAGAGTGGGCAGCAAACTACGAGGGTATTTATAGAGCAAATGTAGTTTTGGAAAGAGTGCCAGATATTGAAATGGATGCCAGTCAAAAAGCACAAATACTTGGAGAAGCAAGAACGATTCGAGCCTGGTTTCACTTTCTATTGGTAACGTATTTTGGCAATGTGCCTTTGGTTGACCATGTATTAGCTCCAAGCGAATATACGATTGGCCAATCATCTGCTGCAGAAATTTGGGCATTCATTGAACAAGATTTACAGCAGGCCATTGTAGATTTACCCAAAAGAAGTGAGTATCCAATAGAAGATTTGGGACGTATTACCCAGGGAACGGCACAAGGTTTATTATTAAAAACTTATTTATTTCAATCCAAATGGACGGAGGCTAAAGTAGTGGCAGAAAATATCATTCAATCAGGAGAATATAGTTTGGTAGGTAACTATAATCAAATTTTCACCACTGGGGGAGAAAATAACTCAGAATCCGTTTTTGAAATTCAGTATATGAATGCCTCTGGCGGAAACTGGGGGAGGAATAATGCTAATGAAGGCACTTTTACCAATGTGTTTCAAAGAGCCAGGGGACAGTTTGAAGGCTATGGGTTTAATTTACCAACACAGGACTTTGTGGATGAATTTTTTAAAGAAGGAATAGAAGACCCTCGTTTAAAAGCCACCGTTTTTCGGGAAGGAGACTTAATGGGGGATCGAGGCATTTTTACCAAAGAAGCAACGGGTTATCCCCATGATTACTACCCTAAAAAATATTTTAGCAATAAGAGCGAAGAGGCTCCTTTTGGCGACCCCAATCCCAATGGTGGAACTAATGACCGAGTCATTCGCTATGCAGATATTTTATTGATGCACGCAGAAGCTGCCTATCAAACAGGTGATGAAGATGCGGCTAGAAATTCCTTAAACCAAGTACGAAAAAGAGTAAATATGCCTGATGTGACAGCTAGTGGCCCTGCTCTACTAGCTGCGATCTATCACGAAAGAAGGGTAGAATTAGGCTTGGAAGGGCATCGCTTCTTTGACTTAGTAAGAACCGGTAGGGCAGCGACGATATTGGGACCTTTAGGCTATAAAGATGACGTACACAAAGTGTTACCTATCCCCGATTCACAAATTCAAGCTTCAAATGGAGCTTTGACCCAAAATCCAGGCTACTAATCTTGTATAAGGCCATAAAGACCAGCTTTTTAACTAGAGTTCTTATAGAAAATGAAAATTGAAACAGTATGATTAATTTAATGAATAAGTACACGTTAATTCTATTAGGAATCGTTTTGCTTTCTGCTTGCGACCCGTCTATTGATAAAGACATTACGATTCCTGCCTTGCCAGAAGCACCGACCATGTCCATTGAAGTATCGTCCGATGATCCCAATAAAATTATCATTAAAGACCTGTCGGAAGGTTTTTTTTCTAGAGTATGGGAATTACCTGGTGCCACACCCGATAAATCTACTTTGGCAATAGATACAGTGCTCTATCGAAAAGCGGGGAGCTATACAATTACACTACATGCTGTCAAAGAAGGCGGTGGAGGCACTTCGAGTGCCGCTCAAACTATTTTTATTGAAGC
The DNA here is from genome assembly GCA_965222705.1 of Saprospiraceae bacterium. Classification (GTDB taxonomy): domain Bacteria; phylum Bacteroidota; class Bacteroidia; order Chitinophagales; family Saprospiraceae; genus JAFMDF01. The sequence goes on from CBDCUO010000057.1 coordinate 54,887, forward strand.
AGATGCAGTACTGGCTTGTTCAGAAGAAACTACTTTTCTAACAGGGGGCTGCGACAATTTACTAGGCAAATGCTGGACTTTTTCACAATTGGCAGGCGCTGTTTCCGTTGGACCTGAACCCGGTAGCAGTGAATGGTTTTCTTCTAGCGACGGAGGCTTAGAACCAACCCAATATGATGACTCTTTTTGTTTTAATTTTAATGGCTCTGCTTTTACCTATCTGAATAATGGGCAAACGATTGACCCCTGGAATGGATATGCTCCAGTTGATTATAGCCCACCAACAGATTTTACTTACTTTTTAGAGTCTAATGGCGGACCAAATGGAGAAACCCGTATTGTGTTGCCCGAAGGTGCATTCATGGGTGTTTGGGATTCCGGACCACTATATGATATTATATTATTAACAGAGGAAGAATTAGTAGTGAGAAGTCAGATAATAGGAGGTGCTGGCTGGTTCGATTTATATTTTGTCCCACGATAATATTTAGAAAGATAGCAGAGTAGCTAAGAACATAATGATACGACAAATAGCATTCTTTTTATCCGTTTTTATTTCTTCTATCCATTCTTATAACACGAAAAGAATTACTGAATCCGGCTTGCTACCCCATTTTTATAAAAAATTAGTAAAAAACATGAATTTCCAACAATACCTAATAACCCTTATAGTTGCCTTCGTCACCTGCACTATTGCTTGCGAAATAGAAAATGAATTGCCCATAAATGAAATTCGCCAGGCTCCTAAAATTTCTATTCTACCTGCAAGTGCCTTGGAAGCGGATGAAAATAGTGTCATTGAATTTGATGTCGAATTATCCTGGGATTATACTCAAGAGGTGAAGGTAGATTATCAAACACTTCCAGAAACAGCAGAAGAAATGCTCGATTATCAGACGGGTAGTGGTACTTTGGCCTTTGCTCCGGGGGAAACCCTAAAAAGGATAAGCATTCCAGTTATTGGCGAAAATATTTTTGAAAATGATGAAACTTTCAAAGTCGAATTATCCAATCCTGTCAACGCCAGCATTTTAGTCGGCAGTGCTATTGGCACGATAAAAAATGATGATGATATTAATGAATTAGTCATCCCCGCAACCGGATATACGACCCCTCAATCTTATGCAGGTATGGAGTTGGCTTGGGCAGATGAGTTTGGAGGAGATGCTTTGAATACGGATGATTGGACTTATGAAATAGGAACAGGCAATAATGGCTGGGGGAATAATGAATTGCAATATTATCAAGCCGAAAATACTTTTGTAGAAAATGGATATTTGATAATTGAGGCCAAAAGGGAAGCTTTTGGAGGTAGGGAATACACCTCTTCTAGATTAAAAACGCAAGGTAAAAAAAGTTTTCGCTTTGGTAGAGTGGATATTCGGGCAGTCTTGCCCGAAGGGCGTGGTTTGTGGCCAGCTTTATGGATGCTGGGCACAAAATTTAGCGCAGTGGGTTGGCCAGCATGCGGCGAAATTGATATTATGGAGTTAGTGGGGCATCAGCCAGGACGAGTGCTGGGAACGGCTCATTTTGGGGCTAATTTTGCCAACCACCAATTTAAAGGCAGTTCAATTACTTTATCTGATGGCAATAAATTCTCAGAATCATTTCACGTTTTTTCTATTATCTGGAATGAAGACAAGATAGAGTGGTACGTAGATGATATCTTATATTTTGAATTTATTCGCAATGACGTGGGCAACCAGCCTTATCCTTTTAATGATAATTTCTTTTTTATTTTTAATGTTGCCGTAGGGGGTAATTTGCCTGGCGCGCCCGATGGTACAACCAATTTCCCCAGCGGATGATTGTGGATTATGTGAGAGTTTTTGAATAATTTATTTTAATGAAAAGAATAGTACTTTGTAAATTAAGTTAATTGACCTTTTTGAGCTTTGAATTTTCCTTCAAATCAAGGCGCGACATGAGCGAACGAATCCGAAGGGCAAAAGCTCGATGAGCTTTTGAGTGAGTGAACCGAAACGGGTGGGCTGGCCATAGCCGTAGCTGTCAAGGCGAGTACGCAACGAAGAGTTGGAGAAAAAGACATGTTCAAAAAATTAAGAAATTTAGTTTACAAAGTAATAGAGCAATTATTATTCGTGTTTTTGATCCTTATTTTTGGATCAATATTACCCGCTTGTTTTCAAAGTAAAATTAAAAATACTGTATAATTATTTTATGGGTCAATAATATTAAAAACGGGCGGAAAAGGTGCTTCTATCATGCTTTGAAAATCGGTATAATCACTTTTGCTGCCTTCAATTTTAATATCACCCGATAATACTTTTTTCAAGCCTGTTGTCTTTTTGGTGATAATAGCGTTAAAAACACTCCTATTCATGGTAATGGTCGCAGTAGGATTTTCAGCTAGTAGGCCAGGTCTGTTATGCAATACCTCATTGACCAAATAAAGAGAAATAGAATCCTGGGTATCTGGAAAAATTAAATTAAAGCGATAGGTTTTGCCTTTTGCTTTGCTCCGGTCTAATCGAACCGCCATGTAGTCATAAAATTTTTCTAAAGATAGGTTGCTAATGATGCCATCCCTAGAAGAATTTCCTTTCAGATGTTGAAGTGTAATGCCTTCCTGTAATTCTTGCGCTCCCGTTAAGTAAAAATTTCTCCAAGGGCCAGATTCTGCCACATAAGCCATTTGAGCATATACTTCTGCCAATAAATTCCGAGCTTTTTTATTGTTAGAATTAGCATAGATGACTTGATTTAAAACCATTGCTGCCCACCGGTATTCCCCTTTTTGAATATCCAATTGTACTTTTTCCAATATTGCCTCTGCACCTCCCATGTATTCAACATATTTGGTGGCAGCAGCGACAGGTGGTAAAGCATGTAGATTGGCCGGATTGCCATCAAACCACCCGTAATAGAGTTGGTACTGTGCTTTTGCATTATGACTTAGCGTGCCATAATAGCCTCTGTTGGCAAAGAAAGCAGCTAAGGATTCGGGCAATTGAATCCTCTCTGCAATTTCTAGCATAGTATAGCCATTATTGGCCAGATACAACGTTTGGTCGTGTATAAATTTATAGACATCTCTTTGTTTGGTCCACAATTCTAATATCTCTTCTTTTCCCCAGGTCGGCCAATGATGAGAACCAAAAGATATGGCTACTTCTTCTCCAAATAGCTGAATACTCTGGTCAATATATTTGGCCCATTTCAGACCATTGCGAACCTGCGCCCCTCGAAGGGTATAAAGGTTGTGTAGGGTGTGGTTGATCTCTTCCGCCTGGCAAAAAGCTTTGTACTTAGGGAAGTAAAACATGCACTCTGCGGGCGCTTCTGCATCTGGCGTGTTTTGAAAAACCATTTCTATGCCATCGATGGTCACCCGTTGCCCCGTTTCTTTAATCGTAATGCTTGGTTTAAGGATGCCCGTAGTGCCGAGACTCACACTTTGCCCCAATCCACTTCCCACAAAACCAGCCGTATCTATTGGTAATAAAGAGCCAAACATATACATAGCCCGTCGTACCATCCCATTACCTGCTAAAATATTTTCACTAATGGCACTTTCGTAAAAACCTTCTGGCGCAATAATGGCTATGCCTTCTTCTATCACTTGTTCTTGGGTAACGATTCCTTTTATACCTCCAAAGTGATCAATATGGCTATGCGTAATAAGAACCGCTTTAATCGGTTTTTTGCCTAAGTGTTTATCAACCAATTCCATAGCCGCTTGAGCAACCTCCTCTGTTGTTAAAGGGTCGATAATAATCCAACCATTATCCGTTGCCACTAAGGTCATATTAGCTAGGTCAAACCCTCTAACCTGATAAATACCTTCCCTCACTTGGTATAAACCGTGCATGCGATTCAGTTGTCCTTGTCGCCATAGACTCGGATTAACGGTTTTGGGGGCATCGCCCTTTATAAAGTCAAACCAACTGAGATCCATTACGACATTGCCCTCGGCATCTTTGATGACAGGGTCTTCTCTGGTGGCGATAAAACCACGGGTGGCTCTTTCAAAATCGCTCTGGTCTTTAAAAGGCAAGTCTTTTAAAACTTGTTGGTGGACTTCTTCGATAGATTGTAGAGGAGCTACTCTGGTGATTTTCTTTTGCTCCTGTTTAGAACAGGAATTGATTGAAAAGATAAGGAGTAATAAAATTAGAAGCCCTAAGATAAATTGAAGGTTTTTCATATTAGCTGGTTCTATTCTATTTAAGTGATAAGGCAGCATAAAACATCTGAAAAAGGATCGAGACATTAATTTAGGCAAATGTGTCTAATAAAAAATCCAGGTTGATGTACTTCGCTGCCGCAGTTCAAAAGTCGTAAAAAATGACATAAAAAGCGTAGGAAGGCAAAATTTTCTGTGTTTTCAATTCGCTGAGATATCGGAGTAAAATGGGTCACCTTACGGGATAATTTCCCATTACCCCATAAAGTTTTCGCCCAAAAGTACTCTGTGCACATAGATAATTTTAGGAATTGTTGATTATCTTTGTTAAAAACCCTATGCCTATTATATGTACTAATGAGAAAAAGATAATTTTCTGGCGGTTATTAGTAATTGCCAGTTTGCTACTTGTTTATGGGCAGCTAAAGCCTCAATCCACTCCCATACCTTCAGAGACACTTAGTACAATAAGCACAGCAAAATTTCAAATAAATGAAAATCGACCATTTTATCAGGTAGCTCCCTATTTTCAAATATTAAAGGATAAAAACTTTAGTATTGAAGCATTAATGCTACCCGCTTTTGATTCCCTTTTTTTATGGAAGCCCTTAGACAACTCCTCGTTCATCTCTGCCCAAATTTATTGGGCCAGATTAGAACTGACCCGCCACAATACAGCCGTCAGTAATCAAGAAGATTGGGTGCTACTATTTCCCAACGATTCATTCGATATTGAATATTACCTAGTTAGCACAACAGACACTACCATTATTGAGCGCAAAGGGCAAATTATAGGAAATGTTCAAAATAGAGAATGGATTCACAAAGGCTATGCCTTATCTCTCCCTGTTCGATTAAAAACGAATGAGCCACTCTTTGTTTATCTGAAAATTGAACCGACAATAAATGCAAAATATTCTGATTTTCGAGCCATTCTCCTGCCTAAACAACAAGGCATTTCCACTATTAACGCTTGGGCGAATCTCCTTTGCATAGGGGCCATGTTGGTCTTATGTGTCTATAACCTGCTTTTCTTTTTCTTAACGAGGGATAAGAGTTATATTTTTTATGGCTTGTATTTGTTGAGCAATGCCTCTTATATTTTTTATGTCTGGATGCGACTGGATACCTATTTGGCGGCTAGCATAATGCCCGATAACCCTGGCCTGCTTGACTTTGTTGCTCTTCAGATTTTTCCGGGCGTCATCTGTTATACATTCTTTTTACAATCTTTTTTAGAAACTAAAATAGTTTTACCCAAGTGGCATATTGCATTGAATGGGATTATAATGTCTGGGCTAGGATTAGGACTAGGTTGTTTATTTATTTTAGCAAGTACTGATTTAGATAACAGGCTGGCAACGCTAATTATGGCGATGTATATTCTGGGCAGCAGCCTGTTGGGATTGATTATGACGATTCCTTTTTTTAAAACAGGTGATAAAAAAGCCTATTTTTTCATTGTAGGTTTGCTGCTGTTTTGTAGTGGCGTATTTTTGGCAGCTTATACGTTTTTTCGACATGGCAGAAGTCCAATGTTCTTATTTTATTTTCAATTAGGAGCAATATTGGAGGTGATTTGTTTTTCTTTGGGATTGGGCTTTAAGCAATTAATAAGCGAAAGAGAAAAACAGAAAACCAAACTGGCATTGGCCACTTCCAAAATGAATAGAGAAAAAGAGCATACAGAAGCCTTGCGTTTGCAGGAATTAAATCAATTAAAAACCCGTTTTTTTACCAATATTACTCACGAATTTCGAACGCCCCTTACAATTATATTAGGAATGGCAGAACAAAAAGATCACCCCCAAGCCATTCCACTCATTCGCCAGAATGGGCAAAGATTGCTCCATTTAATCAATCAAATACTGGATTTATCCAAACTAGATGCAGGGCATCTTAAACCGGATTATCAGCAAATCGAAATTGCCTCTTTTACCCAATACATTGGCGAATCTTTCCAGTCTTTAGCGGATAAAAAATACATCCGGTTGAGTATTTATAGCGAAATCAATGAATTATGGTTAGATATGGACGAGGAAAAATATCGCCAAATCGTCAGTAATTTATTGTCCAATGCCATCAAATTCACCCCTGAAAGCGGAAAAATTGTTTTACATCTTTTTCAAAAAGACGAACAACTCTATTTGAAAATCACAGATAATGGAATCGGTATCCCCAAAAGTGAATTACCCTTTATTTTTGACCGTTTTTATCAGGTGGAAAATACACACAGCCAACTAGGAAAAGGAACAGGAGTTGGGCTGGCTTTGGTGAAGGAATTAGTGGAATTGATGAACGGCTCGATAAAAGTAGAAAGCGAAGTAGGTAAAAAAACAGTTTTCACCATTCAGCTTCCCATTCATCTTACGGCATCCAATCGTTTAACCCAATTTGAAAATATAAAAATTGATAACGCCATTATAGAAAAAGAAATAATTGAAAGTGAAAAAAATAAAGAGGACTTTCCTAAGTTACTGATAGTCGAAGATAATCCCGACGTGATTATTTATATTCAATCTTTCCTGAGTAAGCAATACGATATCCAGTTAGCCAATAATGGAGAAGCGGGTATTCAAAGAGCGATTGAAGTTATTCCCGACATTATCATAAGTGATGTAATGATGCCCAAAAAAGATGGTTTTGAATTGGTCACCGCTTTAAAACAGGATGAACGAACGAGCCATATCCCCATTATTTTATTAACGGCAAAAGCGACGCAACAAGACAAATTAGTGGGCTTAAAATTTGGCGCAGATGCCTATTTAATGAAGCCCTTTGATAAAGAAGAACTCTTAATCAGGCTGGAAAAGTTACTGGTTTTGCGGCAACAATTACAAGAAAAATATGTGACCACCTCTATTCCTAAAATTATCCCTCAAAAAGAAAAAACCTTAGACGATATTTTTTTGGAAAAATTCCACGCTGTATTGGAATGTCATTATAAAAATGAAAAACTAAACGTCAAGCAAATTTCGGAGTTCCTACAAATGACTTATCTCCAATTAAATCGTAAATTAAAAGCACTTACTAACAAAACACCAGCCAAATATTTGCAAACATTCCGCCTCGAAAAGGCTAAAACATTTTTAATAGACTCTGCTAATCACCAGAATGTATCAGAGATTGCCTACGAAGTGGGCTTTACAGACCCTAATTATTTCAGCCGAAGCTTTAGAGCATTATTTGGGCAATCGCCTAACTCAATTCGGCAATAAATAGCTTATAATTAATCAATTGGGTATTGATTAACAAGGATTGATAATTTTATACTAGCTTTTTCCTGCTTTTGAAAGAATAATGCTAGTTTTTGAAAAAATAGTCCAGATGTTTAAAAACATAGTTTCAGACCTTTATTTGAAAAAAATCTCAAAAACTTTAAAATTTAGAAACTATGAAAAATTTTCCATTAATTCCCTTATTAATGGTAATTACGCTCTTAGGCTGTCAGAAAGACAATCAACCTACGATAGAAAATACACCATTACTACTCATAAAAATCCAAACAGAAGCCTGTTTCAACCCATATTGTCGCACCTTAATCCTAGCGCATCCCGATGATAATTATTATTACAAAGATGAGAAACGATATAAAGTCGAATGGTTTAAAGCAGATAATTATCTGAAAGCGGGAACTAGATTGAATTGCGTGGGTGCAGGAGTTTATCAAGCCAAAATTACTTTTCTACAAATGGATAGCATCAAATCAGTAAGCCATGAATTGGTAAGTTCACCTGAATCGAAATGAGATAACAGTACTTAGTTGATTTTAAATAAAAGAGAATCATCATTAAAACCCTAAAAATAAGAACTATGGAAGATGGTCAAATGCTTTCCCTTCTTGCAAATGCTTTATTTGATTTTAAAGACTCCTATTTATGGAAATATTTAACTTCTAATTATTTAAAATGCTTATTAGGTAGTTTGATGATAGCTGCTGGATTCTTTTGGGCTTGCTTCCTGTTGTGTAATATTCAAATAATAAAACAATTAAGGCGCAAGGTTTTTATTGCCGATAGTAGCAAAACTCAAAAATCGACAGTACCTAAACGGGCGAGCCCCCACCAGAGAGAAGTACAAATAATCGAATCATCATCTAATCGGATTTATCCTGAATTTAGCTAAAATAAATTAAAACTATTTATCATGAAAAGTAAATTATTTTGTTTTGCAGTGCTTCTCTGTTTATTCCAATTAAATTCCGTAGTTGCACAGACTACAGATTATCAAGCGATAGCTGATAAAATTGTAAATCAAGTATTAGAAATACAGCCTGGCGAAGTGGTTTCTATTGCTGCCACCCCCGCTGAATTGGATATGCTAACTGATTTTATCGTTGCTGTCTCCAAAGCTGGGGGGAAGCCTTTTGTTAATTTGAATATCCCAGAAGCGAATAAAAAAAGTCTCCTAGAAACGCCAATTATTATTTTCTAGGCTTAGGGCTCATCCCTATTCTATTTGCATTGGCAATCAAGCGATTGGAAAGCAAAGAAGTGGATAGTGCTATGCAAGCTAGCACGACTTAGAATAAATGGCTTGTTAACTTTTATAGCATTGCCATGATTCCTGAAAATAAGGATTTAAAGACCTTGAATGCAGCTTTGGAGGAACAACTCTAAAGCAGGCAAATATCCTGATATAACCAATATTAACCAGCGGTTCGCCGCTACAAAATCATTTCTTATGAAAAATTTATTAATAATCATCTTATGTTGTGTGCCCGGTCTCCTAGTGGCACAGGATACGGAATCCTACACCATGTTTCAGACCGTACAATTAAAGGTAAATCCAGCCAAGGCGCAGGAATTTAGGGTAGGCATGACTGCGCATAATAAAAAATACCATAGCGAAGGGGCTTATACGGCGGGCGTTTGGTCTATTACAACTGGCCCGGATGCTGGTAAATTAGTCTGGATGATGGGGCCTTGCACTTTTAGTGATTTAGATGATCGCCCAGACATGGAAGCGCATGGCAAAGACTGGCGAGAGAATGTCTTAGTTCACACTACGGAATCTGGTAATGTCGAATACTGGAAAAGAAGGGATGATGTATCCAAACCTTCGACAGGCACTACCTTTCCAATGGTTCGAGTTCGGTATATGGTGGTAGAAAAAGGACAGGGATACCGGATAAAAGAATTGTTGACTAAACTAAAGGAAACAATAATGTCTCTAGATCGAAATTTTTCCTTTGAGATTTATGTAAATGAATTTTTGCAAGGCAGTAGAGGTCGCCATTATGCTGCTGTTACTGGCTTTAATAAATGGGGAGAATTGGATGAAAATTGGGAATTTGTGAAGGCATTTGAAAAAATTCATGGAGTCAATACTTATCGAAACTGGATAAGAGAAATGAATGAAGTATTTTCAGATAGATATGATGAATTTTGGCGCTTTATACCTGAGTTTAGTGGAGCCGGCAATTAGTTATATCAAAACATAAAGGTGTTGGTTATCTTTTATTGATGATGATTAACAAACCCTTTGCTGAATAAATAGCAAAGGGTTTGTTTTTAGTAATATTTTTTGAATAAATTTTAGAAAGAGTAACGCAAGCCCAACTGCATTTGCCAACGGCTATTCAGGCTAAAATCATTAAAGAAAGTTTGCGTTTGAGAGGTATCAAAAGAATAAGTTGGTACACCGTCGGTAACCGAGACACCTATTGGCTGAGCTAAAGAAGTCATTGTGGCAAATTGACGGACTCCCCAGCTAGAATTAATTAAATTGCCAACATTTAAGATATCTAAACTAATTTGGAATTTATTGTCTCCTGCTATGTGAATATCTTGCAAAATTCTTAAGTCTGCTGTGCTAAACCATGGTGCTAATGCACCATATTTTTCAGCGTATTCTCCTCTTCTGGCAGATAAATATTCATCTTGTGCAATATAGGATTTTAAAGCTGCTCTTTGAGCATTATCGGCAAAGTTCATTTGGTCGATTTCCGAATCTGTAGGAATGTATAATAAATCATTTAATACTGAACCGTCATTGTTCAAATCGCCACTATAAGTATAGCTGTATCGACTGCCTTCTAAATATTCTACAAATAAACTAACCGTAGTTGCATTTTTGCCATTACTCCAAGGGAATCTTTTAGAAAATGCGCCTAAAATCCGATGTCTATTTCCATAAAGAGAGGGGGCTAATTCAGGGTCATTTGTATGCTGAATATTAGCTGGGTTTCTATCATAGGCATCACTAGAAATTTCAGCATCTAGAGAAGCAACATCTTCTGCTTGTAGGTAATTATAGCCAAGTTTGAGATAGGCATTCTCCCAGGATTTTTCAACTTGGAAAGAAGCATTGAAGGAATAGCCACTTTGAGCATTGGTAAATACATAAGCATTAGTAGGTCCTCCGAAGACTAAGGCACGGTCATCTATTGTGTAAACCGGACGGTTATCCACACCTTGAAGTCTTCCTGTTGGAGGTTTTAAACCATAATTCCTTACGATATGGGATTGGACATCTCTAGTATATAATAAATCAACGGTTCCTGTCCAACCGTCACCGAATTGTTGGTCATAGCCAACGTTAGTTCGCCATACTTGCGGAAATTTAAAGTCAGAAGCCGTCATATTATAAAAGAAGAAGTTGGGATTTGCGACTTGGTTGCCTATCCAAACAAAGGGGAACCGACCAGAGAAAAGCCCAGTTCCACCCCTTAGCTGAGAAGTTCCGTCTCCTTTAACATCATAGTTAAATCCAAATCTAGGGTTAAAAAGTGGCTTACTATCTGGCAATACAGTATGGTCAAATTGTATGGGAGTTCCTTCTTCATCAAAGTAAGTAATAGAAGGGTCATAACAGCAGTTTCTTTCAGGAGCGATATTCTCTCGAATTTTCTCATCTGTATTAAAGTATAAAGGAATATCTAATCTTAGACCAACGGTAATATTTAACTGCTCATTTACAGCAATTTCATCTTGCCCATAAATAGACCATTGTCCAAGGTTGGTTTCTGCTAAAGCCCAACCGCCACTCGCATTATTACCATCAAAAGTTGATTGTGCTGCATCTACTGCCTCGTCTAAACCTCCATCATTAATGAAAGTTTCAAAGTCATTAATGTCAATATCTGGTGCAAACACTCGACCTCCATAAACGCCTAAATTAAAGGAGTTATTAAAGTCAAATCTTTCAAAAGCAGTACCAACCGTCCAAGTATGTTTTCCAGAGAAAATAGTTAAATCATCCCTAAATTGGAAAACGTCTTGGTCTAATACATTATTAATAGAAAACGGTTCGTGACCAGCGATGATATATCGAATACCATCTTTGCTTATGTTTACCATAGGGAAAGGCGTAGAGAAAGGGTCTCTATGGTCTCTAAAGGCGGTATATCCTATTTGTAATTTATTGGAAACTTTTGGCCCTAAAATAGATTTCAATTCTGCAATTCCAGAATGAATTTTATTATTGATTCTATAACCAGTATTTTGGAACTGTAAGGTTTGAAAATCAGGTCCTCTTCTACCAATTGCAGAAGGGTGAGCTGGCAAATCTCTAAAAGCATCCAAAAAGTTATAAGAAGCAGTTAGGGTATGATTTTTACTAAGGTTAAAATCTAATTTGATAATTCCTTTTCTATTATCTGAATCATGGGTAAATCCAGTTAATAAACCAGTATCGTAGCCATATCTTTGATTTAGTAAATTAGAAACTAATTGCATATCAGACTGTAATACTCTAGATACATTAGAGCCTGTAGTTCCCGAATTAGGAACAAAGAAAGAACCTAAATCCGATCGATTTTCTAACTCGAAATTGGCAAAAAAGAAAACCTTATTTTTTACAATTGGTCCACCTAAACTGAATCCTGCTTGTAATTGCTTTAAGTCTCCCTTGAAAATTTCTTCTCCATCCACTTTGCCGCCCGTCATATCTGCATTTCGGAAAAAACCAAAAATTGTTCCTTTGAACTCATTAGTACCAGATTTAGTAACTGCATTAATAGCAGCCCCCGTAAAACCTGATTGAGTCACATCATAAGGGGCAATTGAAACATTAATTTGGTCAATAGCATCCAAGGAAATAGGTTGCGCATTGGTTTGGCCACCTGGAGTAGCAGCATCTAACCCAAAAGGGTTATTAAAAATAGTCCCATCCAAAGAATAATTATTAAATTGGTCATTTCGACCCGCAAAAGAACCTCCATCGGATGCCATTGGGTTAAGTCGAGTATAGTCATCTGCTGAACGAGAAATGGTGGGCAAGTCTCTCAATAATTGGGAGTTGATGCTTGTGGAAGGACCAGTACGGTTGCTATTGATAATTTCGTTTTCTTTGGCTGTAACTACTACGCCTTCCAATTCAACCGCAGTTTCCGCTACTTCAAAATTAAGGGCCAATTTCTGTCCTAAATTTAGGTAAACTTCATCAAAAGTCTGGGATTCATAGCCAATATAGGAGCTTTCAACTTTGTAAGGGCCACCGACTCTCATATTGGCAATACTAAATCGGCCATCAATTTGAGTAGTTGTTCCATATTCTGTTCCAGAAGATAAGTGCGTTGCGACTACCGTAGCACCAATTAGGGCTTCTCCATGCTTGTCAAAAACAGTACCTTTTAATGCAGCAGTTGTTACCTGAGCATGTAAGAAGGATACACTTCCTATAAGGAAAAATAGTAAACTAGGGAGTATTCTTCGATTCATTGAAATATTAATTTATGGTAAAATATACGTTAACTGTGCGAAATTAATTAAAAAGCAAAGTGTTTTGGAGCGATTCAATGTTAAATTTTAAGAGGGTTATTTTTAGATTAGTAACAGGCTGTAAATGAATTGTTTTTAGAACAATAAATTAGATATGCTTAAATTAAAATTTTATGACTTATTTTAAGATAAAATAGAAAACTGAAGAACGCGCTGATTTGGTAAATCCAAATTCTTGTTCAGCGGTGAATGTATTAGGCAAAATGTAATTTCATTTTTTTCTTATGCCAAAGAATTAATCTATTCTTAATAATTTTCTAACATACCTTTCAGTTTCCTTTCGTTAAGTCGAATTAGAACGAGAATGGCAGCTTATTTTAAAAAATAGTGCTAAAGGAACAAAAATCTTGATGCGATCAGCAGCAGCAACCATTCACTTTTTTCCTATGTTTTGACGATGATAAATCTTCATTGGAAACAATTAATTCTGCAGGCAAAGAAAGATTTAACGACTATTGGTTAGATTGCTGTGGTCGATTTTCATAATAGCCCTTTTCGATGGTTTCGGAACCATATGCAAGGTCATCATGTTCGAATGGATGGTCATTTACTTCCTTTTTTACGGGCTAATTTTGAGCCCATTCATGAATTCTATTGATAAAGCTTACTTAGGACTATGGCAGTATTTTTCTTTTATTGGGAAATTGGTTGATTAGAAAAGTGTCACTTGACGCTCTATGTCAGACTGTAAAATGATACTTGCAAACGGCTAAAGTAATGCAAATTGTTTTGCTACCCACCCCAACTATCCCGATCCAAACTCCGATACTGAATCGCCTCTGCCAAGTGCTCAATCTTAATCTCTTGACTACCTGCCAAATCTGCTCCTGTTCGAGCTACTTTTAAAATGCGGTCATAGGCACGAGCGGAAAGCTGCAATTTTTTCATAGCCGTTTTCAATAAAGTAATTCCAGCCTGGTCGAGCTTACAAACTTCCCTTGCCATACGGCTAGGCATTTGTGCATTGCTATGCACATAGTTTAAATTTTTAAAGCGTTCTTCCTGAATTTTACGAGCTTCAATGACTCTTTTGGCAATATCGCCACTTGTTTCGGAAGGTCGGTCGTAATTGGCGAGCATTTCTAAAGGAACAGGTGTGACCTCGACATGCAAGTCAATACGGTCTAATAAGGGACCAGAAATTTTATTCAAATAACGTTTGACTACTCCTGCACCGCAGACGCAATCCTTGTTGGGATGGTTAAAATAGCCACAGGGGCAGGGATTCATAGAAGCAATCAGCATAAAGCTTGCCGGATAGTCCACCGATATTTTAGCTCTGGAAATGGTCACTTTTCGTTGTTCCATTGGCTGTCGCAATACCTCCAGGACAGAACGTTTAAATTCTGGTAATTCATCTAGAAACAGCACACCATTATGCGCCAAGGATATTTCCCCTGGGTGCGGATTGGACCCTCCACCTACCAAGGCGACGTCGCTAATTGTATGATGCGGATGACGAAAAGGGCGAATCGGAACCAAGGCGGAATCAGTGGGCAAAATGCCCGCGACTGAGTGAATTTTAGTAGTTTCCAAGGCTTCGTATAGGGATAAGGGAGGAAGAATAGTAGGTAGCCTTCTAGCAAGCATGGTCTTTCCCGCTCCAGGTGGACCAATCAGGATGACATTATGTCCCCCTGCAGCTGCCAATTCCAAAGCTCTTTTAATGTTTTCTTGCCCTTTCACATCAGAAAAGTCAATACTATACGCATTTTGAGTACTGGAAAATTCTTCTCGGGTATCAATAAGGGTACGTTTTAATTGTCGTTCTCCGTCAAAAAATTCAACTACTTCTTTGATATTGTCAATACCATAAACCTCTAGATTATTCACAATGGCTGCTTCTTTGGCGTTTTGCTTAGGAAGGATAAAGCCTTTAAATTTTTCTGATCTGGCTTGAATAGCAATGGGCAATGCACCCTTAATGGGACGCAGCCCACCGTCCAGCGACAATTCTCCGATCATCATATACTGATCCATTCCTTCACTTTTGATTTGGTGGGTGGCTGCCAAAATACCCATAGCAATAGGCAAATCATAGGCACTTCCTTCTTTTCTAATATTGGCGGGGGCTAGATTGACAACCAGTTTTAATCGGGGAACTTTGTATCCGATATTGCTCAAGGCGGCTTCAAATCGCTGAAACCCTTCTTTGACTGCACTATCCGGTAGTCCAACCAAGTGGTAAAAAGGGCTTCCTTGTGGTACATCGCCTCCGGCGTTTACTTCGACCGTTATAGTTTGTGCATCCACTCCATGGACAGCACTTGCGTAGGTTTTGACCAGCATGTTGTGTTCTTTATAGTTTTCTCCAATTATTTGGGATAGTAAATATAGAATTTAATGGCTTATTAGTGTAGTTCAAAGGCAATAATTTAACAAAGTGTTGAAGGTCTAATGCCTTTAGCAAAGGCAGGCTGGAAGGAAGTTTCGAAAAGAGAATATTATTCTTTTGGTTCTTCCACACAATTTGTCAAAGAAGGATTCTTTTTAAAGGTTTTCCCCTTTTCGTTTGTAAAAATAGTATAATTCAACTTGCGCGCGAATAGCCAAATCTATTTCGCCTTGTTTGTATTCGTTGGACCCTTCTTCGTCAATGATTCTAGATTTAACGTTGTCTTCCAGTTGAATTCGGATCATTTCTTTTATTTCCGCGCTTATTTTTTCGTCATAAATCGGGAAGGCCGTTTCGATTCGGTAGCTTAGATTTCGGGTCATCCAGTCAGCAGAGGACAGGTATATTTTTTCTTCCCCATTATTGTGAAAAATAAAAATTCTGGAATGCTCTAAAAAGCGATCCACAATGCTGATTGCCTCTATATTTTCACTCCATCCCTTTAAGCCTGGCACCAATGAACATATCCCTCTGATGATTAACTTGAGTTTTACTCCTGCCTTGCTTGCTTCATAAAGTTTTTCAACCATATCGGGGTCTTGCAAGCTATTCATTTTTAAAATAATCCTTGCTGTTTTTCCTGCTTTTGCATTTTCGATTTCCTGCTCGATCATTTCTTCCAGTTTTTCTCTTAGAGAAAACTGACCAACTAATAAATGCTTAAATTTATATCTGGGGACTTTCACTGTTTCTAAATAGGAAAACAAGCGGGCGACTTCGTTGGTGATTCTTCTGTCGGTCGTAAACAGGCCCAAGTCACTGTACACCTTGGCGGTTCCCTCATGAAAATTACCCGTACTCATATAGGCATATAATTTCGTTCTTCCTTTTTCTACTCGCCTAATCAAAGCAGATTTGGAGTGTACTTTAAGTCCTGGAAAGCTGTAATGCACTTCAACGCCCGCTTTTTCCAGTCTTTCGCCCCATTTGAGATTGGCTTCTTCATCAAAACGGGCTTTTACTTCGATAAAGGCAGATACTTGTTTGCCATTTTTGACTGCCAGTATCAGGGCATTCATGATTCGGGATTTGCTGGCGACTCGGTACTGGATGATTTTTATATGAGTGACTGTTGGGTCAATAGCTGCTTTTTCAAAAAACAATACCACAGACTCGTAGGATTGGTAAGGCACATGAATCAGGTGATCTCTTGCTCGAATAGCGGCGAAGTAATCTTTGGCGTTTTCAAGCGGTTCGTAGGGCAAAGGCGGAAAGGGGATATTTTTTAAATGCGTAAGGTCAAAATCCGGAAATTTAAAAAAATCGAAATTATTATGATAGCGACCTTCCAATAATACCCCCCTCTTTTCCAAATGAAAGGTATCAATCAAGAATTCTTGCAATTTGGCAGGCATTTCCCGATCGATAACCAGACGAGAAGGGGGCCCTACATTTCGCTTGATCAGGCTATGTTTTATTTTCCCTAAAAGATCTCCCGAAAACTCGTCATCAATGTATAAAGCAGCATCTCTGGTTAGCTTTATCGAGTAAGTATCCTGAATTTTGTATCCAGGAAACAAGGACTTTACACTATGCCGGACAATGTCATCCAGCATAATAATATCCTTTCTCCCCGGAGCAGAAGATGGCAACAAGATAAAACGAGGAATATGATCCGAAGGAATTTTGATGACTGCATAGCGTTCTTCCGTGATAGATTTGTCCCGATCTTTCATCCGGATGGTTAGGTAGAGAGCCGCATTATTTAGGAAGGGGCGAATCTTGTGCTTTAATAAAAGTACCGGTTGAACGAAAGGCAGCAAATTGTCCCGAAAGTAATTTTCTACAAAAACTTTTTGCTCCTCATTTAAATCTAACCTTCTCAGCAGGAAAATTTTATATTTTTTTAACTCTGGTACTATTTGATTTTCAAAAATATTGCTAAAGTCCTCTTGTTGTTTATTAACAATTTCCTGGATTTTATTTAATACTTCTTTAGGATCGTAGTCGAGCTTTCGCTTGGTCTTTTTCCCTATTCCCAATAAACTTCGATGCTGAGCAACCCGAACCCTGAAGTACTCGTCCAGATTATTGGAATAGATAGCCAAAAATTTGATTCGCTCAAAGAGGGGTACAGAGGGGTCTTTTGCCTCTTGAAGGACTCGGTCATT
This sequence comes from Saprospiraceae bacterium, assembly GCA_965222705.1. Classification (GTDB taxonomy): domain Bacteria; phylum Bacteroidota; class Bacteroidia; order Chitinophagales; family Saprospiraceae; genus JAFMDF01. The sequence continues at coordinate 72,266 of CBDCUO010000057.1, forward strand.
GAAAGAGAGCCAACTAATATCTCTGTGTACATAAGGGAAGGGAAAGTTGTCCATTTATTAAGGCACTAAGTGACGAGATAAGGAAAGGTTTAAAGTAATTAATTTTAGATTAAAAACAAAAGTAGCAAATTCGCACTTGTCAAAAAAGTCGCATTTGTTCGCCCTGTTTTTTTATGAATTCAGGACCTCTCGTTTGAACTTCGGGCATTTGTTTCCGCGCTTGTTCTACTAAGTATTTAGCGATTTCCGGTGCTTGTAGGTTTTGGGGCTCATGAGTAAAAAAATAAACTTCTCTTAAGCCCTTTGCAAACCAATGTTTTAATTTTTCTACCCATTGATCTATTCTGGTATAGTCGCTTGGATGCAAGGCGTTTCCGACGAATCGAATCATAACAAGCTCACTCGTAATTCGTAGGTGCAAAACGTCCCTTCTACCCGCTACATCCGTTATTACAAAAGCCCGATTTTTTTGTCTTAATAAATTGGCTAGCTTTTCAATTGCTTTTTCATTTCTAAACCAGCTTTCGTGCCTAACTTCTACGGCTAATGGAATGGAATTAGGGAATTTTTCTAAAAAAACCTCTAAAACTGCCAATCGATCCGCCCCAAAATAAGGCGGCATTTGTATAAAACAGCAACCCAGTTTTTTCCCAAATAATTGAATGGACTCACAAAAAGCGAGTAATTTTCCGTCCGATAAGCCCATATCTCGACTATGACTGATCGCTTGAGGAATTTTAGGGCAAAATCGAAAGTCTGCTACGGCCTGTGTTTGCCATTTTTGAACCATATCAAAATCGGGAATTCGATAATGCGTAGTATTTAATTCAATGGTATTAAATTGCTGGGTATAATATTTTAAAAAGTCTTTTGTTTTTGCATTATTGGGATAAATATGCCCGACCCATTCTTTCATGCTCCAGCCAGTACAACCCACATAAAGTTTTGGTTGCTCGGTTTTGGGTAGTTTATGGAGCATTTCATCGGTACTTTTGGGGTCATTGGGCAGGGAAAAATTTACCTGGCTGATGTTTAGTAGTTTTCCAAATTTCATAGCGGGCTTTTAAAAACTAAAAATATCCAACCAATAGACCGAATCGAAAAGAATCCAGTGTTTTTTTTCGATGAAGGGCTTAGAGTGCTTTCAATTAAGGTGGTATCTTTGAGCCTTTTGAAAAATCAAACCTACAAAATTTTGGAATCAAAAATAATTATTGGTACCAGAGGGAGTAAATTGGCTCTATGGCAAGCCAATTTTATCAAAAAGAAATTGGAAAAAATTGACTTATTAGTTGAGCTAAAAATCATTAAGACCAAAGGGGATAAAATCCAGCATTTGAGCTTTGACAAAATTGAAGGCAAAGGTTTTTTTACCAAAGAAATAGAAGCAGCTTTATTGGAAGAAACAATTGATGTAGCCGTACACTCGATGAAAGACCTGCCAACGGAATCTCCTGAAGGACTGGTCATTGCAGGCGTTTCTTATAGAGAAGACCCTGCTGACTGGTTGATTATTAATAAGGGAAAAGAAGTGGCTGCAAAGATATATGGCTTGAAAGAAAATGCAGTTGTTGGGACTTCATCTGCCAGAAGAAAAGCGCAATTATTATCCTTTCGACCGGATATTCAATTAAAAGATATTCGGGGAAATGTACCAACCCGCCTGCAAAAATTAAAAAACAGACAGTTTGATGCCATTATATTGGCAGCGGCAGGCTTGACCAGGCTCGATTTGGACTTATCGAACTTTGTAGTCGTAAAGCTAAATGTCAAAGAGTTTATTCCTGCTCCAGCCCAGGGCGTTTTGGCTTTCCAAGCTCGGGAGTCAGACCTGGAAATCAGAAAAATAATCAAGCAATTGCATCATCCAGAAGTAGCTGCTACAACGAATATAGAGCGCAAAGTTTTGCGATTAATGGAAGGCGGTTGTCACCTGCCTTTAGGTGTTTATTGCGAGCAAGATCAAATGGGCAATTACCACGTTTGGGCAGCTAAGGCGGAAATCTGGGATAGTCCTGTAAAGCGGATTCGGCTTTCTTCTAGCACCAGCTTCCAATTGGCAGAGCAAGTTTATGAGGCTTTAAAGGTTTAAATTTTAGGCGTATGTTAGATCTTATTCGGATTTGTGTGCGTCCGCGCACAAACCGCCTCCAATCAGTAGTTTGGAAAATGCTCCATACGAAATTTTTTAGAATAAAGTCCATTATGTATTTTAGCCAATAAATACAACTACACTCAATGAAATTGAATTACTACCTCCCGCTTTTACTGCTGACTTTTATCCTTATTTCTTGTGCCACAGTAAAAAATAATCTGCAAACTGCCCTTACGAGTAAGACCACTTTTTCCATTGTCTTTGAAGAATCAATCCACAGTCAACCACTAGATGGCCGACTATTATTATTGCTTTCTAATGATAATACAGCCGAACCGCGCTTTCAGATAACAGATGGACCCAATACTCAATTGGCCTTTGGCGTGGATGTAGAAGGAATGACAGCAGGAAAATCGGTCATCATTGATGCCACTACTTTTGGCTATCCAATTAAAAGTCTGGCAGACCTTCCCAAAGGAGAATATTATGTCCAAGCCTTGCTTCATATTTATGAAACCTTTCACCGAGCAGATGGGCACACGGTAAAAATGCCTATGGATGGGGGGGAAGGGCAGCAATGGAATAGGGGACCAGGAAATTTGTACAGCATACCTCAAAAAATCACTATTAACCCTACTAACAAGGAAAATATTAAGATCGCTTTAACCCAAAAAATCCCCCCGATTGAGCCACCCAAAGACAGTAAATATGTCAAGCATATAAAGATAAAAGTGACCTTTTATCGGCATTTTGGGGTAGGGATATGCACTTGGGAGCGCATATATTATTGCCAGAAGGCTATGAAGCACACCCAGAAATTAAATATCCATTGGCCATTATGCATGGACATTTCCCCTATGATTTCGGTGAATTCCGAGAGAAGCCTCCCGATCCTGACTTGGAGCCTACTTATAGTGCCAGATTTGATCTGCACGGCTATAATAAAATCGTACAGCAGGAGGCTTATGATTTTTATAAAACGTGGACAAGTGCTGATTTTCCTAGAGTGATTGCCATTAAAATTCAGCACGCCAATCCGTTTTACGACGATTCTTATGCCGTCAATTCTGCAAATATTGGCCCTTACGGCGATGCGATTACTTATGAGTTGATCCCCTATATTGAAAAGCAATTTAGGGCAATCGGAGAAGGCTGGGCCCGATTTGTTTATGGTGGCTCAACAGGAGGTTGGGAAGCCCTGGCTGTTCAGGTGTTTTATCCGGAGGAGTATAATGGTTGCTATGCTGCCTGTCCGGATCCAATTGATTTTCGGGCTTATTGTTTGGTTAATTTATATGAGGATAAAAATGCTTACTTTCTGGAAAGCGATTTTAAAAAAACGCCTCGCCCCATGCACCGAGATTACTTGGGGCAGGTCAATTCTACCTTGCAAGAAGCCAATTATCGAGAGTTGGTTTTGGGCACGAAGAGTCGTTCCGGTCAACAATGGGACATTTGGGAAGCAGTTTATTCTCCAGTTGGAGTAGATGGTTATCCTAAGCGGATTTGGGACAAAATGACAGGCGAAATCAATCCCGAAGTTGCTGAATATTGGAAAGAAAACTATGATTTGACCTATATTATGAAACGGGACTGGACAACACTAGGCCCTAAATTGAAGGGGAAAATCCATATTTACTGTGGAGATATGGACAATTATTACTTGAATAATGCGGTCTATCTGGCAGAAGATTTTTTAGAAAGCACTTCAGAGCCGTATTATGACGGAGAATTTGATTATGGAGATAAAGCCGAACATTGCTGGAATGGCGATCAAATCCAACCGAACGCGATTTCCCGACTGCGCTACCACCAAATGTTTATTTCCAAATGGGCTAAGGAAATTAGCAGCCGCGCACCGGAAGGAGCAGACCTGACTTCCTGGCGATATTAGGTAACGATAAAACTGCTGGACATAATTACATAATCAGCTCTCTTTCTTTTTCCAAAATAGTTAAAAGGGCTGAATTTAGCAGGGTTTCTTTTGCGGCAATCGTTTTGGGCATTTCGTATTTATAGAAAAATTTCAAAGTATGAATTTTACTTTCGTAAAAATCTGCAGATTGCACCATATTTCCGGTTATAATGGCTTCTTTGGACTTAATAGCCATTTTTAGCCATTGCCAACCAACGACAATTGTGCCTATAAATTCCATAAAAATCGTCGCATCTGCCAGGAACTTTTCGTATTCCCCTTTCATAGCGTATTGTAGCAAATGCTGCATCACTTCTTGTACTTCTCCTATTTTGCCATTTAGGATAGCCCCATAGGGCTTTAGATCATCGTACGTATCCGCATTTTGAATGGTGTTTTGCATTTCTTTTATCAACAGCCTCATGCCTTTACCATTTTGAGCGGTTACCTTTCTACCCAATAAATCTAGCGACTGAATCCCCGTAGTACCTTCGTATAGAGCCATAATGCGAATGTCCCGATAGTATTGTTGTAAAGGAAATTCCTGGCAAAAACCGTAGCCTCCTAGTACTTGCAAGCCATTATTGACCGCAATTCGCCCCATTTCGGAAGGATAAGTTTTAGCGATAGGGGTCAATAATTCTAGTAGCAAATGGGCATCTGCTTGCTCCTCTCCTTCAGAGTTAATTTTTAGGTCAACTAAGCGTCCAGCTTCTATTAATAAGCTCAAAGCCCCTTCTATAATGGCTTTTTGTAATAAAAGCATTCTTCTTACATCGGGGTGATTGATGATAAGGGTTTGCTCTTTGGATAAATCCTTGACGCCGGCATTATTAATTTTTCTACCCTGTGGCCGTTCTTTAGCATATTGTAAAGAAGCGTGATAGGCAGCAGAAGCAATGGCTACTGCATTTAAACCAACATCAATTCTCGCCCCGTTCATCATCTGAAACATATGGGCCAGTCCTCGATTTTCTGTTCCGACCAGCCAACCATAACAGTCGTCTTTTTCGCCAAAGGCTAGATGAGCAGTGGCGTTAGCTCGTTGTCCCAGTTTTTGAAAGTCGCCAGCTGCTTGCACATCATTGTCTTCCAAGGTGCCATTTTCTTTGATGCGCATTTTGGGCACGACAAATAAAGAAATGCCCTTTGTGCCGGCAGGTGCGCCATCAATTCTGGCCAGTAATAAATGAATATTATTTTCGGTACATTGATGATCTCCACTGGAGATAAAGATTTTTTGTCCTTTTATTTTGTAAGAACCATTTGCCTGCGGCGTCGCAGAAGTGGTAATATCAGAAAGCGAACTTCCCGCTTGTGGCTCGGTCAGGCACATGGTCCCCCCCCATTTTCCACTAATCATTTTTCCCACATATAAATCAATTAATTCCTGGCTGCCAAAAGAAGTAATCAAATGAGCAGCGCCGGAGGTCAAACCCGTGTACATAACCAGGGGATTATTAGCTGCTGCCAAGACGTATCCCGTTGCCAGAGAAGCCATAAAAGGCAATTGCATGCCTCCATGTTCATAATTAAATGTGGCACCAATCAAGCCCATTTCTCCGGCCTTTTCAAAAATATTCTTGACTTGTGGATGCACGATGATGGCACCATCTTTATAGGCCGCTGGTTTTTCATCCATTTCTCGATAATAGGGAAAAAATTCTTTATCACCTAGGTCTTTAGCCGAATCAATAATGGCATTAATGCTTTCTGCATCATAATCCTGATATCTGGGCGCATTCAGTAAACCATCAATGTTGTGGACTTCGTGCAAAAGAAATTTCAAGTTTCCTACATTACAATATTGATCTGCCATTTTTTAATTTTTTATTACATCTGAAATAATTCTGTCAATTATGGAACATTAAAAAAATAAATTCGATGATTTTTTAAGTAAAAGAATAGTTAGCGAATTTTCGCTACAAATATAACGAAAATTCTAAAAATAGGTTGTTTGTTCTAATTAATTTTTATTTTTTAGTATCAAAATACAGGCCAGACTAGCTTTCTTAGTAAGCAAGAAAAGTTTTTATTGGTTGCTTCTAAATTGTCAGTATTTATCGGAAGATGTTTAATTTTGCGTTTAAACAAAATGGTCATTTAAACATAAAACGCATGAAAATTCGAAGTTTATTTTGGAGCATTTTAGTGCTTTTCTTTATAGTAATGCTGGCCCCTTCTTGTGAAAAAGTAAACCCAAATTTTCAACAGGAAGCTCGAAATGCAGCATATATACATAAGGCAATGAAGCAATTGACCGATGTGATCGTACATGATATCTTTTCTCCGCCAGTCGCCAGTCGAATTTATGTATATCCGAGTATTGCGGCTTATCAGGCCGCTATTCACGATTTTCCTGAATATCGAACTTTGGAAGGGCAAGTCCATGGATTAACAAAAATCCCTCAACCGGTGAAAGGAGAAGAATATTGCTTTCCTCTAGCGAGTGTTCATGCTTTTTTAACGGTCGGAAAAGCCCTCATCTTTTCAGAAGAAAAAATGCAAACCTTTCAGGATGAAACTTATAAATCGTTTAAAAATCTGGGTATTCCTGCTAGGGTATATGAGCGATCCGTAGCTTATGGGCAGCAGGTAGCAGACCATATTCTCGCCTGGGCAGATAAGGATATGTATAAAGAAACTCGCACTTATCCCAAGTACTCGATCACGGACGATCCGAGCAGATGGCAGCCCACGCCACCCGATTATATGGACGGAATTGAACCGCATTGGAATAAAATTAGAACTTTTGTGCTAGAGTCTGCTGACCAGTTCCCCCCTCCACCGCCAACGCCCTTTGATACCGACAAAAACAGCCCTTTTTATAAAGAAATGATAGAAGTCTATACAGCCTTGGAAGAAGAGCAAGAAGAAAAAATTGCCATTGCCGAATTTTGGGATTGTAACCCGTATGTTTCTCATCATAAAGGGCATGTGATGTTTGCCACTAAAAAAATCACACCCGGAGGGCATTGGATAAATATCGCTGCTCTGGCTGCTCGACAAACCAATGCTGATTTTATGAAGACGGTGGAAACTTACGCCCTGACCTCTATTGCTTTGGCAGATGCTTTTATCAGTTGTTGGGATGAAAAATACCGGTCTAATCTCCTTCGACCAGAAACGATCATCAACAGGGTAATAGATGAGGGTTGGACACCCGCTTTACAAACACCCCCATTTCCCGAATATACTAGCGGACACAGCGTCATTTCTCGTGCGGCAGCGGTTGCCTTAACCAGCATTTATGGTAGTAGTTTTGCTTTTTTAGACAATACAGAAGAGGAATATGGTTTGCCTGCACGATCCTTTACTTCTTTTTTGCAAGCATCGGACGAAGCAGCAATAAGCCGCTTGTATGGGGGCATTCATTATGCCCCGGCTTGCTTTAATGGCGTAGAACAAGGGGAGAAAGTAGGCAAGTTTGTAATTGGTAACTTGAAAATGAAAAATCAAATCGGAATGATAAAGTAAATAGAATTAAGCTCTTAAACTAATTCTTTCCAGCCAGTTTAAAATTACTTTTCTAGTTGCATTATTTTTATAAGCCCAGCTTACTGCATCCAGGTGAGAACCTTTTTGAATGGTGTAAAAATCTAAAATATCAGGGTTTATTCTTTTTAATTTTTCCACAAAGTCAAGGGTGCTTTGAAAGCGCACGATGCCGTCTTGGGTGCCATGAATAATTAACAGGGGCGTTGAAAAATCATCCTGTAAATGGTTGATCGGAGAGGCCAACCTGAAAGAGTCTGAATCCTTTTTTCCAGCATACATATCCAGGACAAAAGAATCGGTCATACCCGCCAAATTCAGGGGAGCAGCGCAAAAAAATGCACCAATAAAATCATTGGATGCAAATCCCGTTTCTTTTAATAATGTATCTTCCAATAATAATAAAGCAGCCAGGTTTCCACCGGAGGACATCCCGCTCAGGATTATTTTTTGATTGCTTATGCCCTTTTCTTTCATTAGGACTTTAACTTTTCTCATCATCAAAATGAGGTCTTCTCGAATGGTATTATAATCAAATTTAGGTAATTTTCTATGAGCGGGCATTATTACTCGATATCCTTTTTTTATAAAAAGCCTAGCTCGATTGCTAAACATTTCGGGAGAACCAAAAGTCCAGGCCCCGCCATGAAAAAAAATAATCAATGGGGCTGTTGTCGGTTCTTTTGGCTCGAACCAACACAAGTATTGTTTGCGCTGCTTTCCATAAAAATATTTCTGGTGTGGCTCTACTTTTCGAGAAGAGGTAATCACTTTAAAGGCGTGCTTCGGAAAAAGACGTGCCTCTTTTAAAACGCCTTGTAGTAGTTTTTTTGAAAGCATCATTTTTTATAATTCCTTGACAAATTCTATGATTTTTAGTTCACTCAAAGAAGGTTTTTATTTATCCAACCATTTTTTAAAATTGCTTGCCCGATCTCTTCTAATAGCCCAAATAGCCAACTTTATTTCCAGCCATAAAGTGCGAGTTGTTGATTTTAAAAGGTGAACGGTTAATTTAGATATTTTACCATCAACTTTGCCGCTTTTTTGGAGGCACCTTTATTTCCCAGCCTTTTTTTTAAGGCTTTGTACTCCGTTTTTATAGCATTGGTCTTTTTGGCAGCCAATACTCCTTCCAGTTCTCGTTTTAAGTTTTCTGAGGTCAAATCTTTTTGAATTAATTCTTTTACTAGGGGTTGCCCTGTGATTAGATTGACCAAAGAAATATAGGGCACTTTAATTAGGCTTTTAGCAATTTGATAGGTCAATGGATTCGTTTTGTAGCAAACGATTTGGGGGACTTCAAAGAGGGCCGCTTCGAGGGTGGCTGTTCCGGAAGTGACTAGTGCTGCTTGGGCCCGTTTCAACAGGTCATAAGTCTTGTTTTGTACCAGAATAATCATTGCTTTTTCTATGCCGGTTTGCTCGATAATCTTTTCATAAACAATTAAAGGGATAGAGGGGGGGGCTGCTATGACAAATTGGTAATCAACAAACTGTTTTGCTAAAGGTAACATAATTTTCAAAATGCGCTGAACCTCCTGCTTTCTACTTCCTGGCAACAAGGCAATAATTGGTTTGGTAATTTTATACTTGGCCGTAAAATCAGCATCCGGCTCAAATTGAGCGATAGCATCTAGCAAGGGATGCCCTACATAATCCGCATTTATTGCAAATTTTTGATAAAATGCTCGCTCAAAAGGCAGGATAACAAACAGCCGGTCCACCCATTTTTTGATACTCGCTACTCGCCCTTGCCGAGAAGCCCAAACCTGGGGAGAGATGTAGTAAAAAACTTTGAGTCCGCTTGTTTTTGCCCACTTGGCAATTCGCAAATTAAAACCCGAGTAATCAATTAAAATCAATACATCTGGTTGGAAGCGGAAAATATCTTTTTTACAAAAACGAATATTTTTAAGAATAGCAGGGAGGTTTTGCAAAACCTCCCAAAAGCCCATGAAGGCCAGTTCCTGATAGTGTTTGACCAATTCCCCTCCGGCTTGCTGCATTAGCTCCCCTCCCCAGCAACGAAACTGCGCATTGGCATCCTCCTGTTTTAGGGCAAGCATCAAGTTGGCTGCATGTAAATCCCCTGATGCTTCGCCGGCGATGAGGTAGTATTTCAATTTTGAAGGATTAAAGCCCCATTGAGTATTTTCAATAGACTAAGGCCGTTGTGTATGAGTTAAGCATTAAATAAATCACCAGAAAAGCGAATGATCCAGGCTGCCACATACATGAAAGTAGCGATGATAATGCCCCGCATGGTGGCATTGAAACGCCATTTTCTATAAATATTAAAGGGAATGAGGTTTAGGCAAATCGCCAATACGCCAATGGTTCGCGCCCGAAAACTAATCGTCCGCATTTCTGAATTCAGCCATTCACTTGCACCAATTTGGTCAAAGATCATCAAAATAACGGCATAGCCCACAAAGGGAACACACAAACCCAAAATAATGCCGAGTAGTATGGAGTTTCGCTCTAACATGGAACAGATTATTTATGGTCTCTCTAAGTGGTCATTAAAAAACAAATATTACAGGTGTTGGTTGCTGGACAGTAAGCGTTGGAATAATCAACACTTTTTTATCAAAAAGAGTGAATTACGGTTTAGATTTCAACCATTCCTTCCAACTCCTTTATCTTCTTAATGGCGGAATAAGCCGTTAAATCATGCCCACAGGGGACAATGGAGATATAGCCATTTTCAAGGGCCCAGACATCCGTTTCTTCTCCATTATCATCATTGACAAATTCGCCAGTCATCCAATAGTAGGGACGGCCTAGTGGGTCTTTATGCTCGACAAATTCCTCCTTCCACCGAGCATTTGCCTGCCTACAAACCTTCATTCCTTTAATACGGTCTTTTCCCAGTTTGGGAATATTGACATTGAGCAATTGGCTCTTTCCCAACCCATGTTCAAGCGTATATTCAATGATGGATTTGACATAAGGTTTTCCCGTTTCAAAATCTGCTTCAAAAGAAAAATCCAATAAAGAAAAGCCAATGGAATCAATGCCTTCCAAGGAAGCTTCCATTGCTGCTGACATCGTGCCGGAATACAAAATATTGATGGCTACATTAGAACCGTGATTGATACCGGAAACACATAGATCAGGTATTCGACCTTTTAAAATAACGTGCTTGGCCAATTTGACACAATCTACTGGCGTACCAGAGCATTCGTAGGCCTCTATCTCCCCAAAGGTATCAACCCTATGGAGTCTAAGCGGATCGTGTAAGGAAATAGCGTGTCCCTTTCCGGATTGGGGAGAGTCCGGTGCTACGACTATTGGGGTTCCAATTCCCTTCACAACTTCTATCAAAGCTTTGATACCTGGCGCAAATAGGCCATCATCATTGGTCACTAGAATTAAAGGCTTTGTCATTTTTTATAGCTTTTTTAAGCCCACAAAGTTAGCCGAATTTTATGATTTATAGGTTGATTTTCTCTTAAATGCCCCTTTATACCCCTTATTCAGGGAATAGTTCTAAAAATTGTATAACGCAACAAAAACTCCAACACTAGCAAAATCAATCCCCAAAAAACAAAACGATGAAATTCTTCGCTGTATCGCCGAATGCTGGTCACTTCAATTTCCGTTTTTTCCAATTGGTCAATCTCGGCATAAATTTGTTCGAGACTTTCAGCAGAAGTGGCTCTAAAATATTTGCCGCCAGTCATTTCAGCGATTTGCTTTAGTAGGCCTTCATCAATTTCTACCCGCGCCAATCCAAAGATATATTTGCCATCGCTTCTTCGGCTGACCGGTGTTAGGGCATCTCCCGTAGAACCGACACCAATTGTATAAACTTTTACTTGGTATTCCCGAGCAATTTCTGCAGCAGTAAAAGGTTTGATATAGCCTGCATTGTTCACACCGTCAGTTAGTAAAATAACTACTTTGCTTGTTGCTTCGCTGTCTTTTAGGCGATTAACAGAAGTGGCCAAGCCCATGCCAATAGCAGTGCCATCCTCTAGCAAACCACATTTCAAAGTAGCCAAGAATTCTTTAACGATCCTGTGATCGGTCGTTAGCGGGCATTGTGTAAAGGCTTCTCCCGAAAAAACAGACAAACCAATTCGATCGTACTTCCTTTTATTGACAAAATCGGCGGCTACCCTTTTACTGACCTCCAAGCGATCCGGCTTGAAGTCCTGCGCCAGCATGCTACTCGATAAATCCATTACTAGAAAAATATCAATCCCCTCCGCTTTGATTTCTTCTTCTTTTAAGGTTTCCTGTGGTCTTGCCAAAGCAATTATTAAGGCAGCAAAAGCTAAAGCTCTTAGAATAGGCAAATACTTTCTCAATGTGCTTTTCCAGGACCCCATCCCAGAAATAGCTTCTAGCGTAGGCATTTTTAGATCGACATAATGCGCTCTTTGTTTGTAAAAAAACCAAATGACTATGGCTGGGATAAGCAACAGAAGCAATAAGAGTTCTGGATTTACAAAATGGATATTTTTGAAAAAATTGAACATTTCGGCAGGGTGATAGATACTTTAAAATTTTTATTAGAAAAAGGTTGATTCCCAATTTTTAATGATAGTTTACTCGCCTTTTGTTTCTACTAAAACGGGCTGTACCTTTGTGGCTAGGATAAATGCCTTCGCTTCTTGTAATACTTTATCGTGAAAATCAACAGCAGGCTTTGCCTTCGCAAATTTCACCAAATCAGCTATCTGCAAAATATTTTGCAATTTGTCTTTCCATTGGTTATCAAAGTCCACTTTTTTTAAATAGCGCAAAATTTCATCCGTAGTAGATTCTAGTGCTGGGATATTATAGCGATTTTCCAAATATTCCCGAATGATATGTGTCAGTCGGCTTTGATACGTTTTGACCTGTCCTTGCTGCCATAATTTTTCGCTTTTTAGTCGAGCCAAAGCCGTTAAGGCAATTTCGTGGGCAGGCAATTTAATTTCAGGTGGCGGAGGTATTTCTTTTCTTTTCTTTCTTTTTTTCAAAAAATAAAATAAGCCTACTACTAAACCGATCGCTAACATAGCCAATAAAATGGGCAACCAATCTTCCCAATTTTGTTCTTCTCGAAGAATATCCTTTATATCTGCTAACTGAACACTATCCGGCAAAACTACGGTAGAAACTGCAATGGGTATCTGATCGGTCATTGCAACCCTCGCCGCACCATTCCAAACATAATTAAAAGGAATAGCAGGAATCCAATAATAACCGGAATCAAAAACTTGGAGTGTAAGGTCTTTTTGCAAAACTACCTCGCTACCGCTTCTCGTGGTATCCCAGGGAGATTCTGCAATAATTTCCAGGTTTTCAATATGTTTCAGCTTAGACAGGTCCACTTGTTGAATAGTGGTATTCGGCGGGTGATTTACATAAAGGTGCAACCGGAATTGGTCGCCGATCAATATATTGGTACTATCTACTGATGCTGCAACAGACACTTGTCCAATACTTCTGAGGGAGCAGACCAATAATATGAAGAGTATAAAAAATCGCATAAAATCTCAAGCGGTTCTTTTCTTAAAAAACTTCAATAGCGCATTCACATAAGATTCATTCGTCTGGATGCTAACCACCTCTGCGCCCATTTTTAAAAAGGTCTTTTTTAAATAATCATAATTACCTTGAAACCAATCGCTGTATCTTTCTCTAATGCTTTTGCGAGAAGTATCCAGCCATATTTTTTTGCCTGTTTCGGCATCTACCGCCCGAATCAATCCAACATTTGGAATATTCATTTCTCTGGGGTCGTATAAATGCAACCCCACCACATCATGTCTTCGAGCAGCAATGCGCAAGGAGGTTTCATAATCTTTAGCAAAAAAATCAGATAGCACAAAAGCAATGCACCTTTTTTTGATGATATTATTTAAGTATTCCAATGCTTTGGAAACATCTGTTCCCTGCCCTTTGGGTTCAAAGTTAATTAGCTCTCTGATGATTCGCAAAATATGCTGCTTGCCCTTTTTGGGAGGGATGAATTTTTCAATCTGGTCAGAAAAAAAGATAACGCCCACCTTATCATTATTATTGATCGCCGAAAAGGCCAAAACGGCACAAATCTCCGTCAAAATCTCGTTTTTCATCTGATTGCGGGTTCCAAAAAAAGAAGATTGACTGACATCAATGACTAACATGACCGTCAGTTCTCTTTCTTCCTCGAAAACTTTGATGTAAGGCTCGCCTGTTCGGGCGGTTACGTTCCAGTCAATGTTCCGTACATCATCGCCGTATTGATAGCTGCGCACTTCGCTAAAAGACATCCCACGCCCCTTAAATGCACTATGGTACTCTCCTGAGAAAATGTGCTTGCTCAAGCCCTTGGTCTTTATCTCTATCCGCCGAACCTTTTTTAGCAATTCGCTTGTTTCCATAAAATAAAAATTGTGGATTTGCTTTAGAGAGTAGGCTATAAGAGGCTTCTAATGGGCGCATTTTTCCTAATATTCGATTTTAATTTTTTATAAGGAATTAGCACTTTTTGCCGGTCATAGACAATATGAAAATCTGTATAAAAATAAATCCCTTCTCTGCCAAGCGTAAAAAAAGAAAAATCTTTTTGCATAATCCAATTTCTAAAATTGGGATCGCTTTTATAAAAAGCATTTTTTTTAATTTCTTCTTGTATATATTTCTTTATAAAGTCGGTATAGTTAAATCCTCTTTTAAAAATATCCGCTAGCTCAATGCTATTATTGGTAGAAAAATTAAAGTTAAAAGCGTTGGTTTTTTCCATATTCGACCAAGTATTATGAAAAGTTAACATCCCACTTATAAATTCATCATTTAATATTTCAATATCCGTCCAACCGTAAGCTCTTTGGCTTGCGCGCAACTGTGTTTCCAAAGGTTTCTTCCGCATTCGTCGGGTGTGATTCCTGCATTCATTAATCCAATCTTTGGTTAGCAAGATCATAATCTCATTGAAAATAGCACTATTGCTTTTGGGGAATAAAAAATCATAGCTCGTATAATAATCTGCATATTCCAGACAGCTAATGTTTAAATTTTTTTGCAATTCAAATTTGACAAAATATTGAATATTCCGAGTGTCATAAAAACTAGCCCTTAGTTCTTTCGTGCTTTTATAAACAGCTCTTAAAACCCCTATTTCCTCCAGCGTTTCTTCATCAGACAATCTCAAATGCAAATTGTCGTTATTGGTTAGTTTTCCATTGATTATCAGTTTCTTTTTTTCATTTTTCAAAAAAGCTTGCCCAAGTATCCGATTATTATCAACTCTTTGTAAAATCATTTCTACTTCCCCGTCCTCAATTACTCCTTTGTAGGAGCGAATCCATTTATTATCTCCACAAAAGGTAGGAAACTCTGGTTTTTTATTTACTTCTTCAAGGCGAATGGAATGTCCAATGGTCTCTGTTGCATTTTTCCATTTCAAATCAATAGAATTGCCGATAATTTTTCCATTTAAATACCCCGTACATTGATTTTTCTGGTCCAATTCCCTCAATTGTAGGGTAGTTTCCTTGCGCGTTCCTTGTAAACGAAATTGATCTTTACTCCTGAGATAGGTCAGCTCTCCCCAACAATTTTTCTTTTCACAAGTTAGCGAAACGGTAATGTCATTAATGTCATCAATCCGTCCTTTATAATGCTTGGTTATTTTCTCCGAAGTTATGCCAGAAGTCCTCGTTTGTGCCATCAAAGAAAAAGCAAACGACAAAACCAAAACTCCCGAAATGAATTTATTGGTGTACATTTTTGATAAATCTCTAATAAAAAAATCTGGGACTGGGAGTAACGGGTTGTCTAATAGCTGGTGAAGGAGACCGTTGCTAAGGTACTTCAATCGTATTCAAAATCTTGCTGATAATGTCTTCCTGTGTGATATTTTCCGCTTCTGCTTCATAAGTCAAGCCAATACGATGCCGCATGACATCATGACAAATACTTCTGATGTCTTCAGGGATAACATACCCTCTTCGCTTCAAAAACGCATAAGCTTTTGAAGCAATCGCCAGATTAATACTCGCTCTGGGCGATCCGCCATAATTAATCAAATGGCTTAGATCGTTTATGCCATAAGCCTTTGGCTCCCGAGTAGCAAAGACAATGTCCAAAATGTATTGCTCAATTTTTTCATCCATATATACCTTACGAACGGTTTTTCTGGCTCTTAAAATATCTTCCGGTTGGATAATTGCCTCTATTTTTTCAAAATTGCCCTTTAGGTTTCGCCGAATAATTTCTCTTTCTTCCTCTCTATTGGGGTAGGTGATTTTGGCTTTCAACATGAATCGGTCCACTTGGGCTTCCGGAAGTGGATAGGTCCCTTCTTGCTCAATGGGGTTTTGGGTTGCCAAAACCAAAAAGGGTTCTTCTAGTTTGAAAGAATCATTGCCAATGGTTACCTGCCGTTCTTGCATGGCTTCCAATAAGGCACTTTGCACTTTTGCCGGCGCGCGGTTAATTTCATCTGCCAATACAAAATTGGCAAAAATTGGCCCTTTTCTTACCGTAAATTCATTTTTGGCAGGATTGAAAATCATCGTGCCAATAATATCGGCCGGCAGCAGGTCGGGCGTGAACTGGACTCGACTAAATTGGGCATTGATTGCATTGGACAAGGTTTTGATTGCCAATGTTTTAGCCAATCCAGGAAGTCCTTCTAAAAGCACATGTCCGCTAGACAACAAGCCGATCAGGAGTCGCTCGATCATATACTCCTGTCCTACGATGACTTTGGCGGTTGCTTCATTAAGTTTTTCTAAAAAGGCACTTTCAATGTAAATTTGTTGGTTGAGTGCTTCAATATCCACAGATTGCATAAAGGGTATTTTTAATTCAGCTAGTACATGAAAAAACAAGTTAGGCTTTTAGCAAAGTTGCTTATACAAAAATAAAGCTATTACAAAAACGGATACAAAGGTCATTATTTTTTAGGAAAAGATTGCTAATTTAGAATGGTGTATTTTTACCTTAAGTTCTGTTTGAGCATTTTAACTTAACATTAACAGCTGGCATCAACGCTCAATTTTATAGGATTCTTTTTTTAGAAAAAATCAAAAACCCAATCTTTTGAATTTCAAATCTTTAAAAAAGCTTACTAGTAGGAACAAAGAGCTAAAGTTTCGATTTGATTTTTTGAATGTTCCAAAAATAATCTTCGGTTATACTTTTTGCCTTTTTTTCTTCCATGCTTGTAGCAGTGAAACACCTAAGCAGCAAAAAAAACCTTTGCCAAATACGCCGGAAACGGTCTGTAAAGCTTGGCAAGATCACTTGGATAGCAATGAGATTGAAAAAGCGGCATTGCTCAGCACACCAAATACGAGAAAGTGGTTGGAAGAAAATAAAGCCATCTTTTTGAATGACGACCAGTTTTATGCAACCAATTTTTTGACAATGAGCTGTGTAGAAAAAGCGGAAAAAGCTATTTGTACTTATATGATTGAGGAAGAGGGAGAAAGGATTGAAGATTACTTTTTGCTGGTTAAAAAAGACGGACAATGGCTGGTAGATATTGAAGAAGATGAGTCAGTTAATGAGTTGGATGAACAAATATTCAGAGAGATGCAAAAGGAACTAAATTTGTCCCAGTAAAATGGTGCTATAAGCAGCGTATGTTTTGGAAGCCATTATTGTTTTTGAGAATTTACTCGCCGTCACTTTTCCTGCTTTGGATAGCTGGTTGCGGAGCGTTTTATCATTTAATAGTCTTTTGACACTTTGAGCCAAAGCCGCTGCATCTTTTACGGGAGCAAGCAAACCATTTTTTTCATGGTTGATTATTTCGGGAATTCCGCCTGCGGTGGTAGCAACCACCGGAACGCCACAAGCCAGTGCATCCAGAATAGAGGTCCCCAAGCCCTCTTCTTTGCTGGTAATTAGCAGCAAATCAATATCGGGCAGTAGTGCTGGGATATTTTTAAGAAAGCCCGTAAAGATGAAATGTTTCTTCAGTCCTTTTTGGAGGACATAATTTTTGATTGCCGCTTCTTCTCCTCCATCTGCACCAATAACGAAAAACTTTAACTTATTCTCTGATTGCGTCAGTAATGTTGCAGTATCTACAAAAGTGAAATAGTCTTTATGAGGGGCAATAGCAGCAATATTGGCAATTATTTTTACTGACTTTGGAAGGTTGTATTGTTTTCTAAGGGTTTGTGATTTATCAAATGCAAACCGCTCGGTGTCTATACCGCTATGGATGACTTGGAGTTTACTTTTATCGCTAATCGCTGGTGCAAGAACCTGCTGTACATGTTTAGAAACAGAAATAATTTTTTTGATAGAGGAGTGGTTGTATTTCTTTCTGGACCAATAGGTTTTTTGCACGGGAAAGTCCACGCGCCTGCTCAATACAAAAGGCACTTTGTTTCTCAAATAGGTGCTAATATAACTAAACGTATGGCTATGAGAATCGTGAATATGCACCAGGTCAATTTTTAGTCGAGCAACTGTTTTTTTAAGTTGCCAACTTACAGCGGGATTTACAGAAAAACGTTTGGTGTAGGTGATGTGTGGGATGTTTTTTGTTTTACAATACTGTGCCAAAGCCCCATTTTTTACGCAAAAAACCCATTGTTTTATTTCTAGTAAAGCTAGTTCTTCAAAAAGATAGGCAATTTGTTGCTCTCCTCCCCTCCAGGTAATGGCAGAAGAAAAATGAAGAATATTCATTGGCTCAGTGAATGGTAAAGCGGATATATTTAATTGTTTTTCCTATAGCCAAGTGCTTATTTTCGTAGTACGTTTTTATAGCTAACTCTTCCGTCGGCAAAGGTCTGGCATAAATATCTTGATCTTGGTATAAAATGTTGCAAGTCTTATCTTCGGCTAAAGTTTGCAAGGTAAAATCAACCAAAACCGGTTCGTCCGTTTTTAAATGAACAACCCCCCCTTTTTTTAAAATTTTTCGATAATGATTTAGAAAATAATGTGAGGTCAGTCTGCGATTTTTTTTGCTTTTTCTAAGAAAAGGGTCGGGGAAGGTGATCCAGATTTCGTCTATTTCTCCCGGCTCAAAAAAAGCAGCAATTAATTCAATTCTGGTTCTAAGGAAGGCGACATTGGTTAGGTTTTCCTCCAACGCAATGCTGGCGCCTTTCCAGATTCTTGCACCTTTAATATCCACACCGATAAAGTTTCTACTGGAGTATTTTCTGGCCAGTGCCAGCGCGTATTCTCCTCTGCCACAGGCTAATTCTAGTGTAATTGGATAGGTGTTTTTGAAATGCTTTTCCTGCCATTTCCCTTTCAGGGCAATTTTTTCGCCATGCTTCCTCGTCAGTTGCGGAGAAGAAAAATCATTAAAATTCTCATAAACATTGGGGAAGGTCAATAATTCTGCAAATTTTTGTAATTTATTTCTCTTGCTCATTTAATTCAGTATGCCCTTATAATTCCTTTAAAATTTCTTGCTGTCGCTGCCCAAAATTAAATGCCTCCATCAAGGTTATAGACAAAACATCTTCCAGGTTGCCATAAACTTTGTGGTAATCTTTTTGGCTTCTTCTAATGACCTCCTGTGCTTCTCCCTTTCCATAGACATGGGTGATTTCGCACTTGGGCTGTTCGCCTGGCAACTGCTTATAAGTCAAGAAGTAATGTCGCAAACGATTGATAATTGATAGGGGTAATTCGGAAACATCTTCCCAAGCTCCATATACTTCGTCATTTTCTAAAACGGCAATGATTTTATCATCGGCTTCCCCTCCATCAATCATTCGGAAACCACCGATTGGTTTAGCCTTTACAATAATATTTCCGTGGGTCACTTCTCTTTCGGTCAGGACGCAAATATCCAGGGGATCATCATCTCCCAGAATATTTTTTCTACCAGTTTGTTTCATACAATAAGCCGCTACATTATCCTTGCAATAAGTCTGGGGAATGAACCCATATAATGCAGGGACAATATTAGAAAATTTTTGCGGACGGTCAATTTTTAAATACCCGGTCTTTTTATCTACTTCGTATTTGACGGTATCAGAAGGAATGACCTCGATAAAGGAGGTAACTATTTGAGGCGCCCTACTCCCTATTTCTATCCCGTGCCAGGGATGCGATTTATACCTTAAACCAATTAATTTCCATAATTTGTCGTATGCTTTTTGTCCCATTTTTTCTTTTTTGGATAAAAAAATAGATTGATATAAAACGAACAAGCCGACCGTTTAAACCAAAAGGTTAAAAATAAATACCTCCCCCGATTGTCCAACTGGAAATGCTTAAATCCCCGTTTTGAAAGCTATGATAGCCGCCATAAAGCAAAAACCGCCGCAAATGCACCTGAATCCTCAACTCTCCTAGTGTGGCTAATTGTTCATTCAAGCGGGCAAATTGAATGGTCCCGTAAAGACTTAAAGGGTCTTTGAAAAAATAATTAGCTCCCATGTTAAAACTGGGCGAACTCGAATTTTCGTCTGCGTCCATCCATACGCCTCCAAGTCCCCACCAAGCATGGATTTTGTGATGTCGAAGGCGATTATAGTTTGCATTGAACCCAGTGATCTTTATATTTTCCGATCTGTCCGCCTTCTGATTATCAAACAGTTGCAAGCGATAAGCCTCTATCGTAAATAAACTAATTGGGGCATATTTAGCCTGAAAAAATCCGCCGGAAATACTTTTTTCATCATTTTGAAAATGTAAAGCTATCTGCCCTCTACTTTTATCTCCTTCCAAATCAGTTGGCAAAAACAGCCCGCTTTCCTGAAGGTCATAAGGATAAGCGGCAAAGGTCGTTTCGTACCATCTTGGCTCATCTGGAGAGCCGATAAAAGTGTACCAAAAACCTTCGACAAAAAGAGGTTCAAGCAATGCTTCCCAAAACTGGGCAGAGACGGCTATAGAATAAAGAGAAAGAAAAAAAACAAGTATAAAGTTTCTCAAAAGGCGCATAAAAACGAATTGAATATATGTATAAAACGCCTTTTAGACAAGAATCGTTTCTCCACTTTTAAATTTGGTTTTTTGATAAAAATTGGGCTTTAAGGAAGAAAATTAGATTTACTCATTAATAAAAAACGAGCCTACTAAATTTCAAACCATCCGCTTGTGCCAACTTTTGCTTAGTGGCTTGAGCCATGCTTCCTCAAATTCGCCTTTTGTTTTTACCAAATTATCAAAAACTAATGTCGAGTCGCTAATTTCTCCCGCCCGATAAAGTGCTCCAAATTCTTTACTGGAGGCGGATTTAATCGTATCTCCATCTTTATAAGTAAACGTCATGCGATCAAATAGATTAAGTCCGTAGTATTCCTCTAGTTGTTTGAGAAAACGAACAGATTCATCTATGGAGCAACCGCTTGCAACCACCTGACTTTCATCTACCATTAATACTATGAATTGGCGATGGTAAATTTCACCAAATGCCTTTAATTGATTATTATGACTAACCCATCGAGTGACAAAATTTGTCAGATGTTTGCGTATTTCGGGAATAGTTTTTTCCGAAAGGGGCTGTTGCGCCTGATATATCCAAATCTTGCTATTATTCGATAAAAACTTATAAGCAGTCATGATCTTGGTATTTATATTTTTAGGGAATAGGAGATAAATAAGGTACCCCAAAATGTGGTTTTAATTTGTTCTTATTCAAGGCGCAAAAAACGGAGTTATGCTGTAGCATAATGAGTATTTTTGTAACGCAGAAGAAGGGCAAAGTAAAGCCGCAGAATGGGTAGGTTATATTTTTCCTATTCCCTTAATCCGAAGATTCGGCATACAATGAAAAGTGGTTCTTTGATAAATACTGGTAAAAATATCAAAGAACTCATTTTTTAACCAGCAGAATTAACAAGATTTGTCCTTTGCCGATCATGTTTACAAAAATATGACATTTTTACATCAGCAGAATTCTATTTTTACGTGTTGAAATTTAGTTCCAAACTAAAGTATGCTACCAAATGCTTCATTCCTGGCATGGACAAAGGGAGAATATGTTAGATAAATACAAGATACTTACTGTAAGACATAAAGACGTCCGTCTGGAAAGAATTGCCGATTTTGTCATTCCCCATGCTGATGAGGAAGAGCTTAAATTAAAGTTGACGAGACTGAAAGAAAAGTTCGACCTGGAAGAATTACTATATGTCGCTACCTGTAATCGGGTGATTTATTTATACAAATCTTCTTTTACTCCCGATCCTCGTTTTCTTCAGTCTTTGTTTCAAACGATCAACCCGAACCTGTCACCGGATGATATTCAGCACACCGTTCAGATTTACGAAGGCACAAGGGTTATCGAGCACTTATTTGAAGTAGCCTCTTCTATTGATTCTTTGGTGGTTGGAGAGCGAGAAATTTTGCGGCAAATTAGAGAGGGATTTGATAGATGCAATAGTTGGGGTTTAACGGATGAGGGTATTCAGCTATTGATGAGATACGTTGTAGAAGCTGCCAAAAAGGTCTATGCAAAGACTAGAATTGGAGAAAAGCCAGTATCCGTCGTCTCGTTAGCTATTCAAAAATTATTACAAAATAATTTATCCAAAAAAGCTAGAATATTACTCATTGGAGCAGGGCAAACCAACTCACTCGTTTCCAAATTTTTATTAAAATACCAATTTGAAAACGTGACCGTATTTAACAGAAGCGTAGAAAAGGCGCAGAAATTAGCTAATCGTTTTGGGGGCGGTGCCTATGCGCTGAAAGATTTGCCGAAATATGAAGAAGGTTTTGATTGCATGATTGTTTGTACAGGCATAACAGAAGCAATTATTGGTAAGACCCTATATGCTCAATTACTCAAAGGAGAAGTTAGTCAGAAAATAGTAGTGGATTTATCTGTTCCCAATAATGTTGCTAAAGAAGTAGTCGAACAATTCAACGTCCGATATATAGAAATTGAAGATTTGAAGCAGTTGGCTAAACAAAATTTATCCTTTCGAAAAGAGGAAGTCAAAAAAGCAAAACTGCTTTTGAAAGATCAAATAGAAGCTTTTGAAAAGATATATCAGCAAAGGCAGATTACAAAAGCCCTGCAAAATGTTCCTACCGAAATAAAAGCCATCAAGGCCCGCGCTTTGAATGAAGTGTTTAAAAAAGATATGGATTCGCTGGATGATGATACGAAGGCACTGTTTGAAAAAATGATGACCTATATGGAGAAAAAGTGCATTAGCATCCCGATGAAAGCGGTAAAAGGCTTAGTTGTTTGACCCTCCCTTGGCTATTCAGTCATTTGGATAAATAACTGAATTAAGGCAACAAGTGTTTCTGGCGCATCTTCTTGACAAAAATGTCCCACGTTTTCTAATTCTACAATCGGTCCATTCGGGAATAATCTTCTAAAATCATCCATAACCATTCCTGGTAGCATTGCCTGATCGGCCATTCCTTCTGCCAGCATTGCCGGTTTGGAACGCAATTTGTCCAAGTTTCCTATTTTGATTCCTTCTATCACATAATCTCGAATCCTTCCTAGAGCAGCATCCAATGGAAATTCGATAGCTGCAATGGTTTCTTCTGCCGTTTCAAAGGGCATAGAATAGGCACGGACCCATTCTGGAGTGATTACGGCTGAATTGTGAAAATAGAGCTTTTTCATATTGCTCAATACCTGATCGCCTAGGTTTTTCATAATATCCTGATAGGTTCCTGCTTTATAAGTCTTGAGTACCCACTGAAACCAGGGCGAATCGTGCAGCGCAGGTGGCTTTGGGTCCGCAGGGGGAATATCCCTTACCGCAAACCCATAGCCCAACATCGTATTCATCATACAGATTCTTTTTACTTTTTCAGGGTAGCGCAAAGCGTAAGCCCCGGTCATTGGGCCACCCCAGTCCTGACAGACAAAAGTAATCTGCTCCAAGCCCAAATGGTCAATGAGGGCTGCCAGATTTTCGACATGATTTTTAAACGTATATTCCGAATCTTGGGGCGTTTCACTTTTGCCATAGCCTTTATGGTCAGGCACAATGACCCGATGAGTTTTGGCTAGAGAAGGAATGAATTTTCTATATAAATAACCCCAAGTTGGCTGGCCATGCAAACAGATAATGGGCTCACCCGCTCCTTCATCTACATAATGCATTTTAAAACCGCGCCCTTCATAAAAATTGGGTTTAAAAGGAAAAGTGCCACCAAAAGTTTCCATTGCTGGTATCATATGCTTATTTTTGGTATAAAGTAAGCCAAAATTGTTGAATTGTTAAAATAGATAGCCTGTTATAACGGAAAAGCTTACTTCAAAAAAAAAGTACCCATTAGAGCAATCATTCATTAGAGCCATGCAGCAATTCCAGTAATTAAGAAGCCGACTTTGATTACATTTCCCTCAAATTATTTCCCTTTCTATTAACTAGCAATTAGATAATTTCCCTACTTTTAATAGAATATTGAAAAAATACATTGCGATTAGCTGAAGACCAAAAGTTTAATTTTTTGCTACTATTTTAATAGACCTTGCAGCACCGATGAAAGAAAGAATCAATAAAATCATGCGTTGGTATTTGAAGCAACGCATGGGACGAATTCAAAAATTTATGAATTATCCTCATTTGGTTCAGGCACAAGTCCTAAGGGATCTAATTGCTGCCAGTAAACATACCCAATGGGGAAAAAAATTCGGCTATCGACATATAAAGTCGGAAAAGGATTTTGCTCGTCAAACCCCAATTTTCCACTACGATCAGCTAAAGCCTTATATTAAAAGGATGATGCACGGTGAGAAAGACGTACTCTGGGGTGGGCAGGTAAAATGGTATGCCAAATCTTCTGGCACGACAAGCGACAAAAGCAAATTCGTTCCCGTCACTAATAAAAACTTATTTACCAATCATATTAGAGGTAACTGGGATACCTTATCTCTTTTATACCAAAACAAATCAGATGCCAGGGTTTTTGCAGACAAGAGTCTGGTTTTAGCGGGTAGCTTGAGCCAATTCCCAGCTAATCCTGAAACGACCATTGGAGATATTTCGGCAATTATGACTGCCCGAATGCCCATGGTTGGTCGCCCTTTTTACACCCCTGACTTTAAGACCGCTTTAATGAGCGAATGGGAGGAAAAAATCGAACGGACTGCACAATTGACTAAAGAAGATAAAAGCATTTTTATGCTTGGCGGAGTTCCTACCTGGATTATTGTTTTGTTTAGACGAGTACTGGAATTGACGGGCAAAGAAAATATTACAGAAGTTTGGCCAAATTTAAGCGTTTATGTGCATGGAGGCGTTGGTTTTGCACCATACCGAGAACAGTTTCGCCAGTTGATCCCCAAGAAAGATTTTGTTTATATGGAAGCGTATAATGCTTCTGAAGGCTTTTTCTCTGTTCAGCAAAATTTGAGGGATAGAGATATGCTATTATTACTGAATAATGGAGCTTATTACGAGTTTTTGCCAATGGAGGAATGGGATAGCCCCAACCCTAAAGCGATTTCTTTAAAAGAGGTAGAAATTGGTAAAAATTATGCGTTAGTAGTGAGTACCAACGCCGGCTTGTGGCGCTACATCATTGGAGACACGGTTACTTTTACTTCTAAATATCCTTATAAGATAAAAATCACTGGTCGCACCAAGCAGTTTATCAATGCTTTTGGAGAAGAAGTAATGGTCGAAAATACAGATAAAGCATTAGCTTTAACTTGCCGACAGACTTGCTCTATTGTGACCGAATATACAGTTGGTCCAATTTATTTTTCTAGGAGCGGAAAAGGCGGACACCAGTGGTTGGTAGAATTTGAAAAAGCCCCTGCCAGCATTTCTCAATTTACCCGTTTGCTAGACAAAAACCTCCAGCAAATTAACTCTGACTACGAAGCCAAACGGTATAAAAGTATGGCTTTGGAACAACTTCAACTCATTGTTCTGCCAAAAGGTACTTTTTATAATTGGATGCGAGCAAGGGGAAAATTTGGTGTACAAAACAAAATTCCCCGACTGGCCAATCATCGAAAACACCTTAGGGAAATACTCGGCTTAATTCAGGAAAACGTTTGACTCTTTTGCGAATTACCGTTTAAATTAAGCAGGTAATTCAGAAGCAATACCTAAAAATTACTAGCTATTACCTTGACTTATTCCGTTCAAATTTTTTATATTTGCAGTCGCTTTTAATCAAAAAGCGGCACTCTAAGCGAAAGTAGCTCAGCTGGTAGAGCACGACCTTGCCAAGGTCGGGGTCGCGGGTTCGAATCCCGTCTTTCGCTCCAAGCCTTCAAAGGGAAGGCTTTTTTTGTGTCAACTTTAGCACATACTTCCCGCCCGGGTGGTGGAATTGGTAGACACGCAGGACTTAAAATCCTGTGGCCTCACGGCCGTGCGGGTTCGATTCCCGCTCCGGGTACAAAACTAAAAGCATAAAGCCTTGTAAATTAATATTTTACAAGGCTTTTTTGTTTCTTGAGTAACAGAATAGTAACAAAAAAACATTAGAAATCAGAAAACAAAGACCTAGATTAGGTTCTTTTCTACTTTTCAAGAATAATACAATGTCCGCCAAGATCCAAGTTACAGTTATTCAAGTTCCTAACTTTTAAAAACTTCCCGCAATTGATACAAAAAACGGTGTAATAAACGAATATCTTCCGTAATAATTTGAGCATGCCCCTCCATACCATAGTTAAAATCCAACTCTTTATTAAAAGTGGTTATTAATTTGTCTTGAACAGAGAGTTTTACTATGGATTTATAGCCTTTTGAAGTACCTATATCTGCTACTTCTTGTAAAGTTGCTTCTATGGTGCCATATTCTTTTTTAGGATAATGGTCTAATTCTATTAATACCGTCTGACCTGTATCTATTTTTCCGAAGCCCGTGGGAGGGATGAACATCTCTCCATAAAGAAAACCCTTGCGTTCAGGTATGATTCGGACAATTTCTTGGTCGGCTTGAACAAACATATTTTCTTTAGCAAAATCAAGAAATTGTACCTTACCATTAGCAACTGCTTTTAATAGATATCGCTGTTCCCAAAGGGCAATTTGGCTAATCAGACGGCTATAGACATCCTCTATTTCGTTTCGGGCATCTACAGATTCCATACCTCTACTAAAATCTAAATTCTGCGCTTCCTTTTTTAATAATAGCAATTGGTTATTAATTTCATTTTGGGTGGTTTTGGCACTTTCAACTGTTTTTTTTAGCTGAACTAATTCATTGGCATGTTTTTCATATTCTGCCTTAGAAATAACCCCTTCTAATAATAAGACCTGATGGCGAGTTTGCAAGGTTTTCTGCGCAAAATCATATTCGTGTTGCGCTAGTTCTAATCTTCGTTGAGCATTTTTATTGGCGGCTTTAAATTCCGCTATTTGTTGCTGGATAACTTGTTTTCTAACTTGGTCATCCTGTGCACCCCTATTGATGTTTTTTGATTTTTTTAAACTAGTCACTAAGCTATTAAAATAGGGTTGTAATTCTCCAAGTTGCCAATATTCATCGAGTGCGTTTAAAGTAGGCAAAGTATAAAGTTGTTCTTTTAGCGCAAGTACGTCTTCAAAATTGGCTACATTTTTAATAAAACCTAATAAATCTCCTTCATAAACATATTCATTTTCTGTGACTTGCAAATCCAATGCACCATTAGTTCTAGCCATTACGCCAGAAGGAATTTTATCAGTTACAATAGCTACTCTAGTTCTTACTACATCGGGATATTTGATATACCAACTTAAAGTTAATAATACCATTACAATCAAAAATAACAAGGTAATTCCACACCTAATAATCCATGATGGCATCTTGGTCAGTATTTCATGTACTTCTTGACTGTGAGTAGGTCTAATTTTTTTTATGGAGGGGGCTTTCGGAATTGAATTGTTTACTTGGACCATTCTTATATTTTTTTAAGCACCTAATTCTAATTGATTTTTCACTAAACCATAATAATACCCTTTGTGATAAGCCAAAGACCTATGTGTACCTGATTCTACGATTGTACCATTATGAAGTACAATAATTTGGTCTGCATTTTTTACGGTACTCAAACGGTGAGCCACGACAATGACTGTTTTTCCTTTAAAAAATTGATTCAAATTATCCATAATCACTTTTTCATTATTGGCGTCCAAAGCACTGGTCGCTTCATCAAAGAATAAATATTCAGGGTCTTTATATATGGCTCGGGCAATTAAAATTCTTTGCTTTTGACCCTGGCTCAATCCCATACCTTCTGCGCCAATTTTCGTTTCTACGCCCATTGGTAATTTGTCAATTAAATCGTACAAATTGGCAATATGTATAGCATAAGATAATTGATTATAATCAATTTGCTCTGCTCCAATGGCTATATTTTTGACAATCGTTCCACTATGAATAAAGCCTTCTTGCATCACTGTTCCGACATTGCTGCGCCACCAAGCAGAATGAAAATGTTCTAAGTTGTAGGAGTCCACCAATATTTTTCCTTGAGTGGGTGGGTAAAATTTTAATAATAATTTTAAAATAGTTGTTTTACCACTTCCACTTGCCCCCACAATGGCGGTTATTTTTCCTGCTGGAATGGTTAAATTCACCCCCTGCAAAACTAAGGGCGCATTGGGCCCTTCATAGCCAAAAGATAAATCCTTTACGTGAAGATGTTTATTAGTTGGCAATCGAGATATTTTCTTAACCTCGAAGGGGTCTTCATCTGCTTTTCCTTGAATATCACTTAATCTTTCTAAACTTATTTTGGCATCTTGTACTTTTTGTACAAAGCCAATAATTTGCTCTAATGGACCACTTAATTGGCCAATGATATATTGTACCGCCAACATCGCCCCAAGGGTCATTTGCCCGTCAACCACCGATTTAGCAGCGATGAAAGTAATAATGATGTCTTTAAATTGAGAAATAAAAAAAGCTCCACTTTGTTGATATTGGCTTAATTTTAAACCATCCACACTTGTTTGGAATAATTTGGCTTGAATACGTTCCCATTCCCATCGTTTTTCTTCTTCGCAGTTATTGAGTTTAATATCCTGCATTCCATTAATTAACTGTACTAAACTGCTTTGATTTTCGGATAATTGGTCAAAACGCTTAAAGTCCAATTCTTTTCGTCTTTTCAAAAAGACCATTACCCAAATCAAGTACAAAACAGTACTCAATAAATAAATACCAAAAATCTGTAAATTAAAAAAAGCTAGTACTAAGCCAAATACAATAAAATTCAGAAAAGAAAAAGCAACGGAAAGCGTAGAAGAAGTCAAAAAAGATTTTATCCGATTATGGTCATTGATGCGTTGTAAAATATCACCTACTACTCTGGTATCAAAAAAAGAAATGGGTAAGCGCATCAATTTTGCTAAAAAATCGGAGACTAGAGAAATATTGACTCTAGTACTCATATGCAATAAAATCCAACTACGAATGAATTGGACTGCCGTTAAGCTAAAAAAGAGCATCAATTGAGCTAATAGGATGACATAGATAAAATTTAAGTCCCGATAATCTATTCCTCTATCAACAATAGCTTGGGTCAGAAAAGGGAAAATTAATTGCAGTAAACTGCCCAATAGCATCCCTAAAAAGAGCTGAACTAGGTGTTTTTTATAGGGTTTTAGATAATTAAATAGATAGGTTAATCCTAAATTTTTTCCTTCTTTAATTGGCGCATTTTCATAAAAAGCAGGAGTAGGTTCTAATAATAAGGCAATGCCTATTTTATCAGGATTGTGCGGTTCGCCATGCCAGCCGCCCATAAATTCCTTTTGAGAAAAAGTCACTTTTCCATAAGCGGGATCAGCTACATAGACTAAGCCTCTTTTGATTTTATAGACCACTATAAAATGCCGCTGTCGCCAATAAACAATGCAAGGTAAAGGAGCTTCTAACAATTTAGAAAAGGGAATTTGCACTGCCATCGTCCGCATGCCAATTGCTTGAGCCGCCTCACTAATACCCATGGACCGATACACCATTTCGGGTAATGTAGCATTTTTCCCGTAGATACTCAACAGGGTAAGACCGACCATGATATTTAGCTACCATCCGCAAGGAAGTAGGGCCACAGTCGGATTGGTCCAATTGCTTGTAAAATGGAAATTTTTTTGGCATTTAGCGTAATTTCCCCCGTAGTGTTATTAAGAGTTGAAAAAAGAATAAATCCTTTGGAATTTTAGTACTTAACCGTACTTGTTTTAAATGTGTAATTACAATCGGAGGGCAATCAAATATAGTGCAATGTTTATGCCTAAAACTAGAAAAGGCGACAGTATATGCTGTCGCCTTCCTATTTCTTTTATACAAAAAAAATTATTCTGTATCTTCTACTCCATCTGTACCTTCATCAATCGGGTCTTCTACCTCTGGGTCTTCGTCTACTGGATTGCCTGCCCATTCTGGTTTGCCACCTGTCCAATCGGGTCGGCCATTTCCTGCCCAATCCGGTCTTCCACCAGCAAAAGAAGGTTTGCCTTTACCAATTGCGTTTCTTTGTTCGTCATTAGTGAGTTCGAAGTCTTTGAAATTTTTCATAAAAAAGTTTTTATTAATTATAAAATGAGTATTTGTTAATCACTATTCCGATTGGATTTTTATCGATGAATGATAGGTTCGTTATAAGCATCTCTATCTCCTTTGATTACACTGTCTGAAGTAGCATTTCCTAAAAGCAATACCCCTGTCGCATGCGGGGCTGCCATGGATGTACCGCTTAGAGTGGCATACCCTCCATTTTTATAGGTAGAAGCAATGTTAACACCTGGAGCAGCATAATCAACTCCGTAGCCATAGTTGGAAAAACTGGCTAAATAATCTGCATTTGTCATAGCAGAAATGGTATAAATTCCATTTTCATTGACTCGAGCAGGAGAAGTGGTACTTACATTTGCACTTTCATTTCCTGCTGCTAAGACAAATATTACCCCACTACTATTCGCAGCATTCCTTACTGCATTATCTAAATCCGTGCTGGCTGGTCCACCTAAACTCATATTGGCTACATCTCCAGCATTGCCCTTTCTAGCAACATAATCAACACCTGCAAGCACTCCTGAATAACTTCCAGAACCATTTGAATCTAGCACTTTTACAGGAACAACGGTAGCTCCTGCGGCAACGCCAACTACTCCAATACTGTTATTAAGTGCAGCAACGGTTCCAGCGACATGCGTTCCATGTCCATTTCCATCATCAGGTGTTCGGTCTTTGCCTCTTCTAAAAGCACTCCAACCTCTATTTTGGTCAATATTTAAGTCTGCATGGTCTAAATCAATTCCGGTATCAATAATCCAAGCCGTTCTTCCAGTTCCATCTGCCGCACCTCCAACTCTTGAGATGCCCCAAGGAGTAGTTTGTGCTGGACCTGTCTCTCCACCGTCGTCACCACCATTATCTCTATTAGGGCCTTTTCCAGCAGGAGGGGCTAATTGTACAACTCTGTCGGGAATAATTTCTTCAATTGCATTACTACGTTCTAATTTTTTTAATTGCCCTGTGTTGAGATGAACAGAAAAACCCTTAAAAACCTTGCCGTATACAAAGCGGACACTGTCTTTTGAAAAGCCATGTTGTTTACCCAAACCTTTTGCTTTCTCTCTAATTTTTTCAATATCATCCAACAGCGTATTGTCTTCTTTTAAAACAACAATGTATTTATTGGGTATAGTAGTTCTTACACGTTCCGTATTTTCTTCTTGAATTAGGAAATTCAATTCTGTATCTAAGTTTTCATCTGATAATTCAATGTCTTCTTTAGTACATTGTACTAATAAAATAGCAAAAATAAGTAGGGTAAATAAAGTGAATTGTTGCTTCATCTTTTTAAATTAAGTTGATTTTAGTATTAAAAACAGCATGTTATTTTAGAAGAATTAGCACTAATTCTTTAAGTCCAATAACATTGATACATAAATAGAGAGGAACAAAGGAGGAATGAATTAAATACTCTTTTGGAGGGGCAGTAGTCTATACTTTAATTGCTGCTTTTTAAAATTAAAATGGAATTTTGAAAAATATATTAAGGGAGGAATGGAAGGTTATTTATCTATTTTTTATAGGGCAAAAATAATACCAAAAATCATTTTTCTCGGATAAAAATTTCACATCCTATAACCTATGTTTTTAGCATATATTAAATTGGTTATCAACTTTTTGTCGAAAAAGAGAGCGTCAGCTAATAAATTAATATGTTACATAATTGTAATTTGACAATTTACCTGTATTATCCGTTGGTGGTTTATTTTTTTGCCAATGAATGGAGGACCAACAGGTATTTATCAATTTTTAATTTGGTTATCTAAATAAAAATTGACTTAGCAAAAAAGAGCATAAAGTTAATTGGACTTTATGCTCTTTTATTCAAGCGAAATTCATTTAAAATCTATGGGGATTGTTTTATTCTGGCTTATTAGCCATACCATCTTGTCCTTGTTGAGGAATTTCTGGCAATTCAGGTAGTTCTGGTATTGTCACCTCTCCTGCTTGTTCAGGTAATTCTGGCAAGGTGGGTAATTCTGGTCTTCCTTTACCAATTGCATTTCTTTGTTGTGTGCTGTCTAGCTCAAAAGTTTTAAAAGTGTCCATTTATAGATTGTTTTGTGTTTTAAAATTGTTTTTGAAAAAAGAAGGGATTAGCCTAAAATGTAAAAAGAAAAGTAGATTGTATCATAATTTTACGCTAGAATAGACTAATCGCATTTATTTAGAGTATGTTTAAATTTAACCCAAAGGATGAAATTTAAACATACTCTAAACTCGACTTTAGCCATTTGAAAATAAAAAGAGAATTCTTAAAGATGAGTAAATTTGATTCGCCAAAATCAATAAAAAATGTTTACTCTTCCAAAAGAATTCTTGCAGCAAATATCGGTATTTGCTCCGATATTTAGCCACAAGGTCTTTGAACATGCAAAATTTTTACTACTAGGTAGTATTTTAGTAGTCGGTCGTCGTACAGTCTGTAGTGCCTTAAGAGCAGTTGGACTTAGTAACGAAAAACGTTTTCATAAATACCATCGAGTCCTAAGTAGAGCCAAGTGGTCGTGCTATAAATCAGCCCATATTTTATTACTTCAACTTGTCAAACATTTTTCCCTATCGTCTGAGCCATTAATTTTTGGCATAGATGAAACAATAGAAAGAAGACGAGGAAAAGCAATAAAGACAAAAGGCATTTATAGAGACCCAGTGCGATCTTCCAAAAGTCACTTTGTCAAGTGTAGCGGTCTAAGATGGATTAGTATGATGCTTCTAACACCCATCAGTTGGGCTAACCGAGTATGGGCATTACCATTTCTGACGGTACTGGCTCCTTCTGAACGGTACAATGAGCAAAATGGCAAACAGCATAAGAAAATAACCGATTGGGCTCGCCAGATGATGTTGCAACTAAGTCGTTGGTTGCCTAATCGCTTGATTATCATTGTGGCAGACTCTTCTTATGCGGTCATTGAACTACTAGCAGCTGTGCGTAATCATGTTTGTGTCATCACTCGGTTGCGTCTAGATGCTGCACTTTATGATTTTGTTCCTCAAAGACCTAAAGGGCGTCCTGGACGAAATCGTAAAAAGGGTCAGCGATTAAAAAATCTAGAACAACTAGCTGATGACCCAACCACTCAATGGGTAAAACTGACTATTCCTAAATGGTACAATCATGGACAAGTAGAATTATTAATTGCTACAGGAACTGCCATTTGGTATCATTCAGGAATGAGGCCTTTACCTATTCGATGGGGTTTGATTAAGGACCCTAATGGAGTTATTAAAACAAGTGCCTTATTATGTACTAAATTAGACTTACCTATTCTTGAGATTATTAACTTCTTTATCCGAAGATGGACGGTTGAAGTCACTTTTGAAGAAGTCAGAACTCATTTAGGAGTAGAAACTCAAAGACAATGGTCTGATAAAGCAATAGCTAGAACAACTCCAATTTTGATGGCGTTATTTAGCATCATCACCATTATGACCGATAAGCTACACCAACAAAATTTATTAGTAGTAAAAACGACAGCATGGTATCAAAAATCACATCCGACTTTTTCGGATGCTATCGCCTCTGTTAGATTGCTAATTTGGCGAAATAATTATTTTTCAATGTCTAGGGATAAACCTGACATTCATAAATTAAATCAACATTGGCTTGACCATTTATTTTTTATGGCTACCAGAGCTGCTTAAATGGCTAAAGTCAAGCTAAAAACGTAATCAAATTCTACTTAATCTTCGGCATCTCCTGTGTCGTATGGATTTTCATATTCTAATCCTGAATCCTTATCGTGTTCTCCCCATGACGGGTATGGGTTGCCGTCGCCATCTACATAATCTGGATTATTAGAGTTTCTCATATGAGCAGGAACACCAGCCCATTCTGGTTTGCCTTTACCAATAGTGTTTTTTTGCTGCTCGTTTGTAAGTTCGAAGTCTTTGAAATTTTTCATTTAAAAAAAAATTAAAATGTTAATAAATAGGGAGGGATTCAAAATAATTTTAGAGATTGTTTTATTGATTTTTAGAGTATTCTCTAAAAAATAGTGCTAGCTAGAAAATCACCAACTGCTTTCGGTATGCTCTCCCTGAAAATCTAAATTCAATTGCGCTCTTTCTAACATTGCCTATTGAATAAAGCAATTTTCTACTACGTCATTTATTTGTTGAAAAAATGAAAAACGATTTAACCAGCCTTAAAGTTTAAAGGGGAGATTTAGGGTAATTGGTTGTAAATAAAAGAGGGTTAATGTAAAAGGGGAAGAGAAATAAATGTGTTTGTTTTATAGAGCAAATATAGCCCCCTCCACTTGATTTGTCAAGTCACAAACCAGTTTTTCTGAATTGTTTTTTATTTCTTTTGACTCCTTATAGTATTTTTTTATACTGTTATGACAGCTTTAAATTAAGCTTGTAATATATACCTACCTCATAATCAATTCTCACGTACAATTAACACTAATTTCTTTCTATTTTCTGTGACAGCAGACATTACTGTAAGTTGTTCAGAAATACCAGATGTGGTTAATCCAAAAGCATCTAATAATTGTGGCAGTGCCAACCTTGCAAAAGGTATTTATTTTATGCAAAGGGCTTCTCCTAATGGACAGGTATTCATAAAAGTGGCGAAATAAAATTTCAAAACTTGGCTCGGTTCTCCTATTTTTGCCTACTAATGAAATTTACCATAGCTCATTCTGATAAAAATTCTGCTGCTAGAACTGGTGTAATTGAAACAGACCACGGGACAATAGTCACTCCTATTTTCATGCCTGTTGGAACAGCAGGCAGCGTAAAGGGTGTCCACCAGCACGAACTAAAGGGAACCATACAGGCTCAAATTATTTTGGGAAATACATATCATTTGTACTTGCGGCCAGGCATAGAAACACTCCAGAAAGTAGGCGGATTACACCGCTTTAATGGCTGGGATCGTCCCATTTTGACGGATAGTGGCGGCTATCAAGTCTATTCTTTAAGCGGGCGCAGAAAAATCAAAGAAGAAGGAGTCACTTTCCAGTCGCATATAGATGGTTCGAGGCATTTTTTCAGCCCCGAAAAAGTCATAGATATTCAGCGGGCAATTGGAGGAGATATTATCATGGCTTTTGACGAATGTACCCCCTATCCTTGCGACTACTCTTATGCTAAAAAGTCTATGGAGATGACCCATAGATGGCTAGAACGCTGCATTGATCATTTTGATAAGACGAAAAACTATTACAACTACAACCAGACGCTTTTCCCAATCGTACAGGGCAGTACCTACAAGGATTTGCGAAAAATATCCGCAGAAGTAATTGCTAGTGCTAATCAGTCAGCCAAT
This sequence comes from Saprospiraceae bacterium, assembly GCA_965222705.1. Classification (GTDB taxonomy): domain Bacteria; phylum Bacteroidota; class Bacteroidia; order Chitinophagales; family Saprospiraceae; genus JAFMDF01. Next base: position 107,417 of record CBDCUO010000057.1, read on the forward strand.
GCTATTGGTGGCTTATCTGTTGGAGAGCCGGCAGCAGAAATGTACGAAATGACCGCCATTGTTTGCGATATTTTACCCAAAGAAAAACCGCGCTACTTAATGGGCGTCGGTACACCTGCCAATATATTGGAGAGCATTGCCTTGGGCATTGATATGTTCGACTGCGTGCTGCCTTCCCGCAATGCTCGACATGGGCTGTTATATACCGCCGAAGGGGTCATTAATATTAAAAATGCCAAATGGAAGGACGATTTTTCGCCAATAGACGAAAATAGTACTTGCCCAACTAGTTGTTTTTATTCTAAAGCCTATCTTCGGCATCTGATTACAACCAAAGAAATACTAGGCGCGCAAATAGCGACTTTGCACAATTTAACGTTTTACCTTTGGTTGGTAAGTGAAGCCAGAAAGCAAATCGAAGCTAATACTTTTACTAACTGGAAGCAAGCGATGATTGAAAAAGTACAGCGCAAATTATAATCATCCATTTTATGCTAAAAAAACTCGACCAATATATCATTGTCAAGTACCTGAAGACCTTTTTCTTCACGGTATTAATCTTTACAATGGTATCGGTGATTATTGATTTCAGCAATCAGGTAGATAATTTTTTAGAAGAAGCCTGTACATTAGAAGAAATCCTGGTTGACTACTATTTGGCATTTATCCCTTGGATCAATGGTCTGTTATTTCCCTTGTTTGCTTTGATTGCAGTTATCTTTTTTACCTCTCGCATGGCCTATAACTCAGAGATCATTTCCATTCTGAATGCAGGCGTGAGTTTTAGGAGGATGATGGTTCCCTATTTAGTGGCTTCCAGTTTGATTTGTGTGTTGCATTTAATCGGCAACCACTACATTATTCCTTTGGGAAACAAGTATAAGGTTGATTTTGAGCATACGTATATTTACAAAAGCGAAGATAAGGGACAAACCCGAGATGTTCATTTATTATTGGGCAAAGACGAAGCCAACAATACCCAATCAAAGGCCTACATTCGATTTTATAGAAAACGAGATACTTCCGCTAAGGATTTGATCCTAGAACAATTTAAGGACAATCGCCTCACCTATCGCTTAAAGGCCAAATCCGCTGAGTGGCTTTCCCCTCCTAATCATTGGCGATTAAAAGACTACGAGGTCCGCACTTTCGATGACACTAGTGAAGAGATGATTTTTGGTATCCGCCAAACTATTGATACCGCGCTTAACCTATATCCGGAGGATTTTGTTTTTTATGAAAATGATAAGCTAACTTTAACGACGCCCGAACTTCGAAGAGCCATTGCACTTGAAAAACAAAGAGGAGTAAAAACGACTAAAAGCTATGCCATAGAAATTTTTCGCAGAACGGCAGAACCCTTTACTATCATCATCGTCACCCTAATCGGTATGGTCATTGCTTCTCGAAAAGTAAGAGGGGGCATGGGCTTACACTTGGCACTGGGTATTGCGCTTGGAGCTTCTTATGTTTTTTTATCCAAATTTTCAACAACCTTTGCCACTAACCAGACCCTGCCAGCGGTCATTGCAGTTTGGGTTCCGAATATTATTTTTAGCGGGATTTTGATTTTTTTGATAAGTAAAGCACAAAAATGAGCTATTTTTTTAATAAATTCATCAAATACTCTCCGTAGCCGCTTTTAATAAACCGGTTCGCCTGAATTTCCAATTGAGCATCGTCAATAAAGCCCATTTCATAAGCAATCTCTTCAATACAACCGATTTTTAGCCCTTGCCGATCTTCAATTACCTGAATAAATTGCCCCGCCTGCATCAATGAAGCATGCGTTCCGGTATCTAGCCAAGCAATCCCTCTGCTAAAAACGCCAACCTTTAATTTGCCTTCCTGTAAGTAGTGCTTATTGACATCTGTTATTTCGTATTCTCCCCGTGGGCTTGGTTTTAAATTTTTAGCAATTTCAACCACTTGGTTATCATAAAAATAAAGTCCAGGAACAGCATAGTTGGATTTGGGCTTTTCCGGCTTTTCCTCAATAGAAATTGCATTAAAATCCTTATCAAACTCTACGACTCCGTACCTCTCCGGATCTGCAACCCGATAAGCAAATACCACCCCTCCATCCGGATCAATGCTGCTTTGCAAGGTTTGTTTTAGACCATTTCCATAAAAGATATTGTCTCCTAGAATAAGGGCAACACTATCATTCCCAATAAAATTGGCTCCCAAAACAAAGGCCTGCGCCAAGCCATTCGGAATGGCTTGTTCCTTATAACTAAAGGAGCAGCCGATCTGACTACCGTCGCCCAACAACTTCCAAAAATTGGGCAAATCGTGCGGGGTAGAAATGATCAAAATTTCCTTGATTCCAGCAGAGAGCAGGGTGGATAATGGATAATAAATCATAGGCTTGTCATAAACAGGCATCATCTGCTTGCTTACGGCCATAGTGAGGGGGTAAAGTCTCGTTCCTAACCCGCCTGCCAGAATAATTCCTTTCATGTAAATTTGAATTGGTTCTTCGACAAATTGTGTAGAATAGACTTGTACACAATTTGTCGAAGAAGGTTTGAATTTATAATTTAATATCCAAAATAAATACTTTCCGTTTTTACTTACAAGCTGATTAATTGTTTCAGTAGTTGATTATCAGCGTCCTATGATTTTTAGATATTGCCAATGTCTCATTTCTAAAATAATTTATGTTTGTAAACAAAAAAATTAAAAACATTTGTTTTGTAAAATTTTTTGTTTTATATTGCAGCGTCATTTTTATTTAACTTTAAAGACCAAACAAATGATTAGAGAAGACAGGGTCCAATTAAACAATAGATTTATTGTCGTTTTTAAGTTATTAGAAGAAAGAGGGGACATTGTGTTAAACGACCGAAGCGGCAAGGGAATGGGAGATTTTGCTCACAAAATTCTTGGCAATCGAGCCTATGGACATATTGTGCGTGCTTTCCTTAACCCCGATGATAAGAGAGTAATTGATTATCGCCATGCCAAGACACTTTGTAAGACTTATGGGGTCAATGAAAGTTACTTGATCGACGGCATTGGCACTCCATTTGGTTTCGATTTACCCAAGAGCAACATTTCGGATGAAGTTAATCAAAGCAAAGGGAATATTCTCTATACCTCCGTGAGTGCTTTTGCCGGTACCTCTGTAGATGCAGGCAGCTTTGCAAGTGAAGAAAACGAATATTTTGCTGTTCCAGGTGTAGCAGGGGATGGTCTGGTGGCTTTCCCTATTGATGGAAATAGCATGGATCCAGTTATTCAGGATGGGGATATTGTTATTTGCAAAGAAATTTCCAGCTTGAAAGAAGTAAAGGATAACGATATTTATGCGGTCAAAAGCAATGGAACGCTTTGGGTAAAATATGTACAATTGATTTATAATTCAAAAGGAAGAATTGACCGACTAAAATTAATTTCTGCTAATTATCTCGAATTTGACCCGTTTGAAGAAGAAGTCAACTCCTATACTCGCTTATATAAAGTAATCCGAAAAATCAGCCTAATCTAAAAAACAAGAGACGGGTAACGGAGGGAGGTTCCTTTGCTGAAAAGATCGAGTTTGGCCCTTTTATAACTCGAACAGGTAAAAGCTATTGCAGATGAGATGAAAGCTAACAGGTTTAGAATAAAAAATAAAGGGAGTATCATCGTTTGATACTCCCTTTTTTATTTGTCGAAAAACTACCAAGTTTACTAATTTAGATGAATATTTAGCTAACTTTGGTGGGATAGATTGGTATTTGTGAACAAGTCTAGTGTTGTATGGAAACTTTTTGTGGTCCAAGCCTGGGCTTTTTTTTCTCCTTCTTTCTTTATGAGGCGAGCATTTCTTCTCAATATTAGTTTCTTGATTTTTATTAACTTACTAATTAAACCTTTTTACATTTTCGGCATTGATAGAACCATCCAAAATCGGGTAGGCTTAGAAGATTATGGCATCTATGCCGCCTTGCTCAATTTTACTTTTTTGCTGCAAATTATCAATGATTTTGGCATTCAAAATTTTAATAATCGAAATATTGCCCAACATCACCGATTGCTACCCAAATATTTTCCCAATATCCTTACATTAAAGCTTGGGTTAGGGACTATTTACGCAGCTCTAACAATTACTGCTGCGTATTTGGTTGGGTATCAGTCTTCTCACTTTTTCTTGCTCTTTTTTTTTATTATCAATCAGATATTGGTTTCGGCTATTTTATTTTTTCGTTCCAACATTTCTGGCCTAGGGTTTTATCGAGTAGATAGTCTATTGACGATTTTGGACAAGTTGTTATTAATTATCATCTGTGGCTATCTATTATGGGGGAATTTACTAGATCAGAATTTTCAAATTGAATGGCTGGTATATGCACAAACATCCTCTTTATTAATTACGACAATTGTTTCTTTTCTTCTTGTTTTTGGAGCCTTACCCTATTTTAAATGGTCTTTTAAGCCTGCATTTTTATACTTGATTTTAAAAAAAAGTTATCCTTATGCTTTGGCGATTTTTTTAATGACTTTATACACTCGAATAGATTTTGTAATGATCGAAAGGCTATTAGTCGAAGGAGAAAAAGAATCAGGCATCTATGCCTCTGCTTATCGTTTATTAGATGCTGCTAATATCCTGGGTTTGCTTTTTGCTGGATTGTTACTGCCCATGTTTGCCAAAATGTTAAAAGAAAAAATACCCATTCAGTCTCTGCTGCGATTGAGTTTACAAATTCTCCTAAATGGCGCCATTGTATTGGCTATCTCTGTATTTTTCTTTCGGCAGGAAATCATGTTTTTATTGTACGAGGATGCGAGTTTTTATGCAGCGGATATTCTGGGTGTGTTAATGTTTGTTTTTGTCATGGTAAGTGGGACTTATATTTATGGCACTTTGTTGACGGCCAATAATAGCTTGACTAAACTAAATTGGATTTTTACAATTAGTGTAGGTTTGAACATTTTTCTGAACTTTCAACTAATTCCCCATTATGGGGCATTCGGTGCGGCAATTACCACTTTGCTGACCCAAATTTTTGCTTTTATCGGTCAGCTTATTATAGCCCAAAAGGAATTTAACCTTGCCAGCGACTTTCAATTAATTGGTCAGTTTTCATTATTGGGCATAATCGTGGCAGGAATAGCCTATTATGCCTATCATTTTTTCCCCTTTTGTTGGTTCACTAATTTTTCAATAGCACTTTTAGCAGGAGTTGGAGTAGGATTTTTATTGGGCTTGCCAAGGGTAGATTTGCTCATTGCTCTATTCAAAGAAAGAGTGAGCTAATTTGGAAGGTACTGATTTATTGATTTATCTCTAGTTAATTACGAATCGCTACGCTATGCTGTTTCTTCTGCTTCAACGTCTTCTTTCAAAGCTCCTGCATTAGGATCATCTTCTTTCAAGTCTAGCGTTCTTTTGATGATTGGATTTTGATGCATTTCCTCGTAGTCCCTTCGGTTTTTTACGATATCTATAGCTTTGTATATCGCCTGTCGGAAAGAAGAGGGATCTGCTTCGTTTTTGCCGACAATATCAAATCCAGTGCCGTGGTCCGGAGAAGTTCTTACAATGGGAAGCCCTGCTGTAAAATTTATTCCTTTACCAAAAGAAAGGGTTTTAAATGGGATGAGTCCCTGGTCATGATACATTGCCAAGATACCATCAAATTTCCGATAATTGGGCGTTCCAAAAAAACTATCCGCAGCGTAAGGTCCAAAAACCAACATCCCTTTTTTCTTGGCTTCAATGACAGCAGGGCGAATGACTGTTTCTTCTTCTTCTCCTAATACTCCTCCGTCTCCTGCATGAGGATTTAAACCAAAAACGGCGATCGTTGGTCGCTCAATACCAAAATCTATTTTCAACGAATTGTGCATGATGCGAAGCTTATCGAGTACATTTTCTTTAGTAATGAATTGCGCCACTTCCTTGACAGGGATATGATTGGTTACTAGGCCAATTCTCAAATCATCCATTATCATAAACATCAGGTTCTCCTTTGCTTCAAATTCTCTGGTAAGATATTCTGTATGACCAGGAAATGAGAAGTTTGCCATATCCATTGCCTGTTTATTAATGGGAGCAGTGACAATTGCATCAATCCACCCTTTTTTGAGGTCATTTACAGCTCTTTCCAGAGAAATAATTGCATATTGTCCGCCTTCTGCGGATACCTTCCCCAGCGTAATATTTACATTTTCTTGCCAACAATTGATGATATTTATTTTTGCAAGATGAAGCCTTTCAGCAGTACGCAGACTCTGAAATTTAAAATCTTCAATGCCCACAATATTTTTATGATAAGAAACGATCTTAGAAGACCCGTAAATGATAGGTGTGCAGATTTCAGTAATATTTCTATTGGAAATAGTTTTAAGAATCACTTCCAACCCAATCCCATTAACATCTCCTATACTTATACCTATTTTCAGTTTTTTTTTCATTCAATTTAATTTTCTAATTTTTAACCTCCCCTTTTACTTTTTTCAAAACATTTTTCATTTTTTAATGTTTTGAAAAGCAAATATACACAATCTGTACCACAAATAAGTAGCCCCCATACAGGCTTGCTTGGGCTGGTTTGTCTTGCCCAATGTACCTTTCTTTTACCAAAATGCCCAGAGGCGTTTATTGTTCTAATGCTTCTGTTTGTTCTAGCATTTCAGCAATATCCGGGCAATGTTTTTTTAAAGCTGCAGATGCCTTATCTTCACTTTTTTTATCCACGATACCATACTTGTCTTCCAAAGCATTCGCACAATTCTCTCCCTCCGTGGCTAGTTTTTCAACTTCGCTGAATAGGGCGGCGACCTCCGATGTTTTTCCTTCTTCTACCAATCGTTTAATTTCTTTGTTCATATCTGCTAGGGGACGCATGCACTGGCAAAGATCAATGGCCATTTGGTCATAGTTTTTTTTATCATTGCTGCATCCAATAATTACGAAAAAAAGGGAAAAAATAGGGAATAAGCGCATTGAATTTTTCATATTGATTTTAACTCCTGTGTCTCTTCAGAAAACTATTGATTATTTAGTAAAACCTTTATTGGACTTTATTGTTACGTTCTCAAAATAAAAACCTATCTAAAAGTCAATTCGATAGGTTTTTCTTTTTTTGGCAATTTTGTAGTCAAAGAATCAAACTTTTCAGTGTAAAAAGAAAATGGGCCTTCTTTCCAGTTACATTTTCCATAAAAACTTATAGATTTTTCCCTTGCCTTCTCTTCCTTCATTAGCGATATAAAGGGTCCCGTTTTGATCGAAACAAATGCCTTCAGGCTGAGGGTGAACCTTCTTTTTTAGTTTGACCATATGCTTAATATCGCCAGACTGGGTCAATACGACTAATACTTTTCCCACAGAGGAAATGATGTAAATGTCTTTAGTCTTGGGGTGAACAGCGATGCCAGAAGGGCCGAAAATAAACTCTTCACCAGGCTTAAATAGCTTAATCAATTTATCTATTTTTTCTAAAGAACTATCATTGAGTTGCAAAAAATCTTTTACTGCCTCCAAGCTAATTATATAGCTTGGTTCGGTCCTTAATTTCATGGAGTCCAAGCTAAAGCTAAATATGCCTTTTTTTAGCTCAAACTCAGCTCCTTGACCCGCTTTTCCCTTACAACTCAACAAGAGGCAATTAGAAATTGGGTCGTAGCCAAGTCCTTCTACATCACTATTTTTGCTGAAAGAGAATTTGTGCTTTATCAATTCTTGGTTGTTCGTTCCTGGACTCAAAACTTCATAGAGTGTGCCAGAGCTTTTTACTACGAATACTCGTCCTTTTACAAATTCTATGCCTTCGTAGTCGCCATCTTTATGAAATTTAAAGTCTCTGTCAACAAGCCCCGTTTTTGTATTTATAAGGAATAAATCTCCTTCTTCGTCTTGTACTGCATATAGATGATGCCCGCCAGCATCAATTCCCAAGCCTGATACTTCTCTTAATTTATTAGGCAACTTAAATTCTACATCCGGCACATCCAATTGGTAGGGGAAGGTCTGGCCAGGCACCCAATTATAGGATTCCACTATTTGCTTATCAACCGAATCGGTGGTTGTTTCAGAAGGAATGTTTGTTTTCGCTTCGGCCCATTTTTTTGTATTTGTATTAGCATTGCAGTTCGGCAAAAAAATGGAGAAAAAAGTAAGCAATAAGCAATGATAAATGAAAGTGGAATGGCGATAAGTTATTTTCAATGGACTATTAAATTTGATTCTTTGACAAAAATTGTGTTTTATTCCACACAATTTGCCAAAGAAGGTTAAATTTTAAAGGCAGCTAGGTATATCAATTATCTTCCCATAATTAGCTGCTGTATTCGTTTTTGAAATAAAAATTGAGGTGTTTCATTATATAAAACCTGATATAGATTTAGGGCATTTTGCCGGTAGTGATTATTTTCTGGGTCAATTTTGTATAGCTCAAAAAATATATCCGCTTTTTCTTTTTGGTTTCGAGGCCCTAATAATAGCTTTTTTAAAATAGAGACTGCTTGAGCAAAATCTCCTTTTGAAAACGCAACCCTTGCCCCTAATATTCTGGCATCAAAAACTAAATCGGGATTCCCTAATTCTTCTGCAATTGCTAAGGCTTCTTTTTGAACGGCCTGAGCTTCTCCAATTTTTCCTTGAGCAACGAGGGGTTTTCCTTTTTCGATCAGACTGCTGCCAAGTACTAAGCGGTTGTTGATCTGTCTGGTTACCTCAATGGCCAGGTCATAATAATTGACAGAAATATCAAACTGGTTTTTATAAAAATAAATATCTCCTAATGTATTTACAGCTTTTGCGATTCCCTTTTGGTAGCTTAGTTCTCTACACAAAGCCAATTGTCGTTCCAAAAACTGAATAGCCTTGTCAAATTCTCCTTTTACGGTATGCAAGTCCCCGATTAGCCCCAGAGTAATGGCAATCCCCTGTTTATCACCCAATTCCTCTACCAATTCCAAATCTTTTTCAAAATGATGCATAGCTTTTGAATAATCTCCTTTGCGTTCATATACGCTGCCAATGCAACCGGTGGCAATGGCGGTTAATTGTTTATTCCCCAGTTCTTGGCTAAGTGCCAAGCCTTCCGTATAGCATTCTAAGGCAGCATCATAATCTCCCTGCTCAAAATACACAATACCCATATTGGTATAAAGAGTCGCCATACCCTGCTTGTCTTTGGCTTTTTTACAAATTTCTAGCTGTGACATTTGCCATTTGATGCCTTCCTGATAAGTGCCTTGATTCATATAGGTTAGCCCTAGGTTGGCAACGATTTGGGCGCTAGAGGCAGCATACCCATGTTTTTGGCTGAGTTGAATGCTTTTAATAAAATGTTCTTCTGCTTTTTTATAGTTGCCTTGACGGAAGTAAAGGTTGCCGAGGTTTCCATAAACCCTAAAAATTCCATAGCTATCTGCTATTTTTTCAAAATAAAGTGCCGCTTTTTCCAATTGGCTTTGCGCCTGCTTATATTGCCCCTTTAGCATTAATAGGTTTCCAAAGCTATTAAAGGCCTGTCCGGCGAGTGCGGGTTCTTTTAATTTTTGGGTGATTTCCAGCGATTCTTTTAATATTTTTTCACACTTGCTCCATTCGCCAATTAACTCCAGGATAGCAGCTTTTTTTAGTAGCGCCTTTGCTAGTCGGGTATCGTTGTCTTTATTTGATTTTAAATTTTTTATTAATTTTTCATAAAGTATCAGTGCTTGTTTATTTTGGAAATTGGTTCTGGCATACTCTGCTGCTTTTTGGGTATATTCATTGGTTTTTTTTCTGGAATCCGCCAGTTCATAATGAAAAGATAAGTCTAGATATTTTTCTTGCAAATTATCCATATATACTTTTTCAATGGCCTTGGCAATTAAGAAATGGAGTTCTCGAAGTCGGGTGCGCAATTGCATTTCATAGACAGCTTCACGCAGTAAGGAATGTCTAAAAATATAACGCAGTTCATTCATGGCTCGCCAGATTTGCACTTGTTCGGCGGTTTTAATCTGCTCTTTGAGTAATGCCATTGTTTGGGTGGTATCATCGTCCGTTTTGAACAAACGCTGAGATTTCATCACTTCAGTTAGTACGGGAAGCTCGAATTCTCGCCCAATGACTGCAGCCGCTTTTACGGTTTCTTTGACTAAGGAAGATAAGCGATCCACTCTGGCCATCAACACCGAATTGATAGAAGAAGAAACTTTGATGCTTTTATCTCTGATGTGCCAGGTTCCCTGATCTAGTTGTAACAAGTCACTTTCAGAAAAATATTCTAAAATCTGCTCTACATAAAAAGGATTGCCATTGGTTGTGCGCGTTAATAGCTCAAAAAATTCGTTGTTGATATTTCCTTCTAACCTATTGATTACAAAAGTCCTCAATGCTTCTGGCTGCAAAAAGTTTAGATCAATTTCGATGGAATCAACTCCATGCTCTAGAAGGGTATGATTGGGTATCAGGTAAGGTTTGGTACCATTATCATTATATCTGGAAGTAATCAGCAAAAAGACGGGAAAGTGTTTTAGCTGTCGAGCAAATTCGTTGAGTAACTCTTTAGAGCTATCATCGAACCAATGCCCGTCCTCCATTTCTACGATTAGGGGACGAACCAATGATTCTGCCTTAAAAAGTGTTAGAAGCGCAGATAATATATTCTGGTATCGTCCCTTTGCATCTAGCTGTTCCCATAGCGAATCCGCGTAGCGAATACCGATTTGAGCAGCTAAAATGGAGCGGGTTCTGGATATTTCCAGATAAATATCATTGACTTCCAAATGCTCAATTCTACTCACATCATTTAGTAACCACTGAAATCGCCGCTCAAAGGCCGTCCGGTTGTCCACCTTAGAGTTTTCAGGAGATTGCTCAAAATAATTTTTTAAAAAATAAACAAACGGATTGAAGGGCTTCCTAAGTATTTGATCTGCTTGGCAAGAAAACCAGGAAAATTTTTCTTGCTTCTGAAAATACCGTTTTAGTTCAAAAGAAATGCGACTTTTCCCAATCCCCGCTTCTCCATATACATAGGCTAGACCGAGTTTGTTTGCCTGAAAAATTCTTTTAGCAAAATTTTTCAATTGCCGCAATTCCTTATCTCGGCCGACCATTTTGCCAATGTATTCTGGCCCTTCGCTTGTATTTCGACCTTTCAGAACATAAGTCGGAACATTCTTTAAAATGCCTTTGTACTGAATATCTCCTTTATGCTTGAAACGAAAGTTCCTGCTTTTTTGGATTTCTTTATCTACCAACACTTCGCCCCAATCGGCATTCATCATTAGCCTAGCTCCCAAATTGACTCGATTGCCAACTACTGCGTATTGACAGCGTTCCTTTCCGCCCACAATTCCCGTATAGGCAATGCCGGAAGTAATGCCAATTCGGTAGTGGATATTTGATTTTTTTTGGATTTTTTTTATCTCTTCTCCAATTTCAGTTACTAATTCTAAGGCGCGTTCTGCGTTATTTTCAAAACTGATGGGTGCACCAAAAAAACCGACCATCACGTTTCCTTTATCGCCAAAATCTACTTCCTTAAAATAACCAGAAAATTTATAAAATTGCTTAATAATGGTGCTGACGAAGCTGTTGAGTACTTGATGATTTTGAACACCTTTAAAGGAAATGAACACGGAAATAACAGAGCGAAATTCACCCTGTTGGTTGAATTTGATAACGGATTCTAATAAAAACTTTTTGGCAACTTTGACAGAAAGAGGCTTCAATTTGGCATCGGCATAAGTAACCGTCTTTTCCTCCTCAAAATCTTTTATTAATCGGTAAAAGCCATCGCCGATCGTTTCAAAATGCCCATTAGCACTAGCTAATTCTTCTTGTAATCGGTGGTCTATAACAATTTCTTGCTGTCGAGCATAATGCTCACTTTGGGCACAATTGTCAATTGCATTGCCTCTGAAATAAAAGGATTTGTGATTCTCATCTCCCACAATTCCCCATTCTACATTGCCACAAGCCAGACCTATTTTTATACTAATTTTAAACTCCCCGTAAGAAGTTTGCCAAGCCTCTTTTTTGTGAAACAAATTTCTTAGCTTTTGGGCGGTTAAAATTAATTCCCAAGGGTGACGAACTTTGTTTCGGGGAAAAATAGCCGTAAAAGCATCCCCTGCAAAATAGGGGATAAATCCTTTTCTACGATAGACTAAGCGAACCGTAGGATCAAAGACCTTGTTTAAAATAATAGATAATTCCTCTGCGCCCTCGCTGCCTCTTTCCATTAGGACTTCTGTCAATGGGGTAAAACCAGATAAATCAATGAACATGGTATAGGCAGAAAAGTATCCATGCGCATTGCCCTGTTCAAACTGTTGCTGTATAAAATATGGAATTAAGTTTTTCACCCGTGGAATCCCTCCTTATTGGTTAAAGATGCTGGCTTGCCATTACTGACACAAATTTAAAAAGGAAATTTACGAAGAAATAACGAGGCAGTATGGTTTTTGTGTGTTTTAATACACTAATTATTTTCTGAATAAAAATAAACTGAAAATGAATACGGCGAATTTTCAAGAGCGGCCGCTCTTGAAATATGGAAGCACTTCTTATGCTGTAAATCTTTTGCAAAACTACATTTCAAGACAAATTAGTGGATTTATCCTCTTTTTATTTGCCTTCAAGCAGTCATTTCTATAAAATGATTTGTCTAAAATATAAAAAAACACAATTTTTTCGTTAAAATGGCAATAAGCATCATTTTTGCTTCTGCTCTAAAGGCTACCAGCTATTATATTTTCACCTAAAACACTTTGAATATGAGTAATCCTGCTTGTGCTATTGGAACGTTGAGTCCTTACATACCTTCTGCTCAAAATCCTTGGGGCGAAATACAAATCAAGCACCTCCATCGAAGATTAGGTTATGGTGCTGCTAGGGCAGCAATAGCTTCTGCTCTGAACAAGTCACCGGCCGATTTGGTAGATGAATTACTAGATAAAGCAATAAATGCCCCTTTATCAGCAGTGCCTTCGTGGGCGGAATGGACCTATGAAACCTATAATAAAGATGAAGATCAAATCAGCGAAGATATCAATAGCTGGCTGAAGGAGTGGATGAAGGACATGATGCAGCATGATGTCAGAGGAAAATTCATTTTGTTTTGGCACAATCATTTTGTTACTCAATTAGAAACCCATTATTTCCCGGCCTATCTATACCATTATCACAAATTACTCCAATCAATGGCTTTGGGAAACTTTAGGGATTTTGTCTATGAAATGGGAAAAAGCACGGCGATGCTCCTTTTTTTGAATGGGGTAGAAAGTACCAAATACGAGCCCAATGAAAATTATGCCAGAGAGTTATACGAATTATTTACTTTGGGGCGAGATAATGGCTATACACAGGCTGATATCGAAGAAACGTCCAGGGCTTTGACCGGCTGGAATGGAATGGCAATATGGGGAGCGCCCATTCATTTTGTAGAGGAGCTCTTTGACCAAGAGCAAAAAACTATTTTTGGCAAAACGGGCAATTGGGGCTATGAGGAGGTACATGAAATACTTTTTACGGAGCGAAAAGACCAAATAGCTCAATTTATTTGCCAAAAAATTTATACGGCTTTTGTCAACCCGCAACCTAATGAAGAAATTATTAGCCAATTAGCTGAAACATTTAAAACCAACGATTGGGAGATAGTTCCTGTCTTGAAGCAACTATTTAAAAGTGAGCACTTTTTTGATAAAGCCAATATTGGCATTTTGGTAAAAAGCCCCTATGATCTATTCTTTTCTTTTTTCAAAGAAGTAGATTTTCAAATACAAGAAAGGGAGCAGTATGAAGGATTGTTTTATTTTACGTCTATGCTAGGCCAAGAATTGGCAACTCCAATTGACGTAGCGGGCTGGAAAGGTAATCGTTCTTGGGTGGATACAGCTCGCTTATCGGGGCGATGGAGAACACTCAGTTGGTTGGTATATGGAGTGATGGACCAATCACCAGACAAATTGATCCAGTTGGCTTATGATTTGACTGGAGATTATAACACGAATGATCCGGCGTTAGTTACTCAAAAACTAATTGATTATTTTTTGCCCGCTAGCCTGCATACGCCCGAAATTTATGAACGAGCTACGGAAGTTTTTAAGGTAGAAATCCCACAAAACTATTTTGATGAAGGTACCTGGAATTTGCATTGGGATACTGTTCCCTGGCAAATGACAGCTTTGATCCAGTATGTGATTAGGATACCAGAATTTCAATTGTCTTAGTGTAATGATTTTTTCTTCTTTTTTTAAAATTAACCTTCTTTGACAAATTGTTTTATTCTGCTAAAACACCATTTTTGTCAAGGAACCAAAATTAAAAACCATGCATAATCATCCTAAAAAGCACAAATCGTCAAAAAAAATGCGCCCTGGGAGTGCTTTAACACATGGGAAAGCACATACAGAAGACCACAGCACCTGGAGCCGAAGAAGTTTTTTGCGAAATATAGGAATTGCAGGAAGTATGTCCATGATGCTGGGTAAGTTACCTGTAACGGCTGCCGTGGCATCGCCCTTGAGCTATGCTCTAAATAATTCAGAAACGGATCGAATTTTAGTTTTGATTCGATTAAAAGGGGGAAATGACGGACTGAATACCATTGTGCCTTTGTACGATTATAGCACCTATATTAATAAACGCCCAAAAGTAGGACTTAAACAAAATGAAATCACCAAACTGACCGATGCCATTGGGATCCCCAAAACATTTGACCCGCTTTATCCTTTTTGGGAGGAGGGAAAGATGAAAGTAATCCATGGCGTTGGCTATCCAGAACAAAACCTATCTCATTTCCGTTCTTCCGATATTTGGGCATCGGCGAGTGATGCAAATATATTCGATGCCTCTGGTTGGTATGGCAGATATATCGCTGATGAATACCCCGATTTTCTAACTAATCCACCAGAGGTACCTCCAGCTATTCAAATTGGGGGTTCTGCTAATGTCGCTTTTAATGATACTAGTATGACAAACCTGGCGATTTCAGTAAGAGATCCGGAAGAAATTGCAGAAATTGCTCAAACCGGTCAGCTATACAGCATAGCTAATCTGCCAGAATGTTATTATGGAGAACAAGTCGGTTTTGTGAGAGCCGTTGCGAATAACACATTCACTTATGCAGGAATTCTGTCCGAGGCGTATAAGTCTGCTACCAATAGCGTAGAGTATCAGGGCGATTTAGGTTCACAATTAGCCATTGTATCCCGATTGATAAAAGGGAATTTGGGCACAAAATTATATATGGTTTCTATTGATGGATTTGATACCCATGCCAATCAAATTGAGGACCATCCGCCATTGATGAGGGAGTTGTCTTCTGCTATACAAAACTTTTATCAGGATTTGGCAGCCGGAGGTAGGGATAAAGATGTTCTATCTATGACCATTTCCGAGTTTGGTCGCCGTATTGAAGAAAATGGTTCTGACGGAACAGATCATGGCGCGGCAGCCCCCATGCTGCTGTTTGGTGAAGGTTTGAACGGCAATGGTTTTATTGGAAATGCACCTGATTTGAAAGAGGTGGATGAGGTGGGGAATTTAATATTCTCTATAGATTTTCGATCTGTCTATGCGACCGTTATGGAAAATTGGTTGTGTGTAGATGGGGCGAAAGTAGATGGCATCATGGGGCAGCAATTTGACCGAATCACCCAATTAGGCATCAGTTGTAACAATCAAACAACTGCTATCAATGAAGTTCTTCAAGAAGGTATCGAGCACGAAGCACAATATGCTTCAAGTGGAGCAGTATATATTCGCTATAAACTCAAAGAGGGCAACCATATAAACCTTCAGGTCTTTAATTTAATCGGTCAACCAATTACCACCCTGGTCAACGCTTATCAGCCGGCTGGAGCTTACAAAACGGTCTTTCAGGGGCGAGAAAAAAGGCTAGCTCGTGGACAGTATTTTTACAGAATCCAGGTTGGCAGTCGCGTTTTTAGTAAACCTTTCTTATTGAGGTAGTCTTTAAATTTGATGCTGAAAAGGCGGATTTTAGATAGTTTGGGTTCTGATTTTTTAGCATCAAATTTAATTGATTCTATGCATCGAGTTTTCCTTTTTTTGCTGGTACTTCTATCCTGCCCTCCTTCCTCTGGCCAGTCGGCTGACCTTTTTTTCCAAAAAACAAACGACTTTTTAAAAAAATATGTCGAAGCTGGAAAGGTTCAATATACTTCCATTGACAAAAAAGAACTTCAATCATTGATTGATCAAATTAGCCATTTTGATTGGGATCAAGAAAGCAAACCTGTCCAAAAAGCGTTCTTTATTAATGCCTATAATTTGTTGGTTATTAAAGCGGTTATCGAACAATATCCCATTGCCTCTCCCAAAGAAATAACTGGATTTTTTGGCTGGAAAAAATACGAGATTGGCAGCCAGCAAATGACCCTAACGGGCTTGGAAAAGGATCTAATATTAAAAAAATTTAAAGACCCTCGATTGCATTTTGTCCTGGTTTGTGGAGCAAAGGGTTGCCCGCCTATAAAAAAGGGAGCCTATGTACCAAAAAATCTGGATCAACAATTGGAGCGACAAACGGCGTTAGCCATCAATAATCCTTCCTTCATTGTTGAAAAAAAAGGAACGAAAGAGGTCTTTATTTCCGAGATTTTTCGCTGGTATGTCCATGATTTTGAACGTGCTGGGGGCATTCTAAATTTCATTAATTCCTATCGAGCAGAGCCAATTTTTAGTGGTGCAAAAATCCGCTATTCTGATTTTGATTGGCATTTGAACGATGCTCGTCCAGTATTGCGGGCAGGAAATCCGAGTTTTTTAAGGGCTTCTCGTTTATTGCATAAAGGGCAATATGAGCTAAAAATTTTTAATGCACTTTATACTCAGAAAAACTATAATGGCTTCGACCAACTAAACTCTAGAAGCAGTTATTTCTCTTCCTTCTTTCAATACCTTCATGGCAGTAATAAACGCTTTAATATAGGAATGGACTTGGTCATTCGTTCTCATATTGTCAATGATTTTGTACATCGCTCTCCTTTTAAAGCCATTCAGCCATTCCAATTTGAGGAATTTCGGATTCTTCCCGAAGGCGATAGTTTGAGAAATGCGGAAGGAATACCTATTTCGACTTACGGTAGATTTGGTCTTGCTCACATTGGCCCAAAAATTAAATTTCACCCCCTAAAAAATGACAGAAAAGCTTCTTTGCAACAGGCAATCTATTTTCCCATACAAATGAGTGTAGATGGTCAAACTATTTCTTTCACCCAATTTTTTTATGATAAGCTAATAGGGACACGCGCACAGTTGTTTGTAGAAGCCAGTTTTTGGATGCCCCTTGCTCCGACTTTTAGGCTTGACCCATTCTTAAAAGTTTTTTACACTTTTTTTCTTAGTTCTCGATGGAGTGCTTATGGAATGATAGGACTACCAAACGAGGTAGGTATAGGCACGAAGTATTTGATAAATAACCGATTGGAAGTAGAGCTATTATACACGAACTACGCTATTGACAAAGCGATTAACAATGACCGGCGGGCACAGACTTTTAATGTAGGTTTACGGATTATGAGATAATTAGCAATTTAAGGCCCCACAAACGCTCAATGTTTGTCCCGAAATATAAGTTGATAAATCAGAGGCTAAAAATAGACAGGCATCTGCGATCTCTTCTGCTTTACCCAATCTTTTCAAAGGAATGCTATTGAGGAATGTTTCTCTGGTTTTATCGCCCAATTCCTCAGTCATGTCTGTTTCAATAAAGCCCGGAGCTAGCGCATTACAACGAATTCCCCTGGACCCAACTTCTTTGGCAATGGATTTTGTGAAACCAAAAATACCTGCCTTCGAGGCAGCATAATTGGCTTGACCTGCATTGCCAAAATCGCCGACAACAGAACTCATGTTGATAATGGACCCACTTCTTTGTTTTAACATTGGACGCAATACATGTTTGGTCAAATTAAAAACGGACTTCAAATTGGTTTCAATTACTTGATCCCATTGGTCTTCGCTCATCCGAAGCAGGAGCGTATCTCGGGTGATGCCGGCATTATTGACCAAAACATCAATTCGTCCAAAGTCTTCCAGCACATTTTTGATTAACTGAGCAGATTGTTCAAAAGAACTGGCATCGGATTGATAGGTTTTTATAATTCCACCGTGTTCGGCTGTCTTTTTTGCAATGGCATCGGCTTTTTCAGCAGAAGAGTGATAGGTAAAGGCTACATTTGCTCCCTGTTCGGCAAATTTTTGAACAATGGCTGCGCCAATTCCCCTAGAACCTCCAGTTATCAAAGCTACTTTATTGTCTAGTAATTTCATTTTTTACCCTTCTAATTACAAATTTAGATACAATAGATCTCTTTTTTCAAAAGCATACTTGTGACAAAAATAGAAGAATTCCTGACAATGGGGAAAGGAAATAATTAAAGGCAGCTATTTTATTCATTCGACCTAAAAGTGATCGCCCCGACTAGGCGGTCGTATCGCCCACCAAATGGCCGGTAATAAGTCAAAATGGTATATTCATTTTCGGTTTCAAACCAGTCGCCCTCGATTTCACTTAAATCAACGGTCGTCGTTCCCTTTGGGACAAAGGCGTATCCATAATTATAAAAGCCCTGTTTTAGCAAAATATCTGCTGCATATAATTGCAGTTTGTCGCTATAAGCCAGTTTGAATCGCTCTTGAATTTTCCAGTCGCTTATTTTTCCAAATAAATAAACATTGGCATTTTCAAACGGCTTGTTTTTTTCTAAAGAAAACAATACTTGTGCATAATCGCTTTCTAAATCATTATCTTCTTCATGCACATTTTCAACGGTATAATTTCCATTAATATCTGTAAAAAATTGATAGGTAGTAAATGCGCGAAGCGGGTCTTGATAGAGTGTGACTTCATAGACATTCCGAAACTCTTTAATGTCCGCTACCCCGTCATTTCGATAGCGAAAACTTCTTAAATCGACATATCGAAATTCCTTGCCTGCCGGAAAAACAATTTTATCCTGATAATCATAAATCACTTCTCCGTTATAAATAAAATAAGGGGGTAAATTGCTGATGGCATTGTCCCAACGACCATTTTGCAAAATGGTGGACTTTAACTCCTGTTTGGGATTCCTTACTTTAATTTTTTCAAAAGCAACCTTAAAATCAAACTCCTGATGGGTTTTTGCTTTTTGAATGTTTGTGGGTCGTACCATTTCTGGAATAATTCTAACCAATGGCTCCACCACCACAAATCGGCGAGTAATTAATGGAATCTTGTCGCCGTCAGTTTCATAAACTAACAAGATATAATTGCCCGATTTGGTCCAGGCCATATTTTCGTTGGGCAAGGTCAGGCGGTAGTTTGTAAATTCCGTCAAGGTATTAAAAGAAAAATCTGCCGCTCTTAAAAGGTCTTCATCAAAACCATCAATATACTCCATGGTACTCAAATCAGAGGGCCGCCAATCGGCATTGCAATGAATGATGGTATAATAAAAATCTTTTATTTCCCGATCTAAATCATCAAAAGTAAGCGCGAGCGTGGCTGCTGACTCCAGATCAATAATAGGCTGAGTAAGTGGAAAGTCTGTTAAATGAAACTTTACGGAGTGGATACTTTCATTATAAACTGTATCTTCAAATTTGATATTTTCCCATTGCCCAAAAGCTAAATGGTAGATTAGTAAAGTAAAAGAAGCTATTAAAAATTGTTTCATTAAAAAGAGTTTATCGCTTACAAGATTAGGTTCTTCGACAAAAATTGTGTTATGGAAGAATAAGGCCATTTAAAAGGACGAGTATTTTAAATGGCCTTATTCCACACAATTTGTCAAAGAAGGCAAAATCACTTTGCTTTACTGGTCCATTTAGACCCTTTTATTCGAAATCGCCAATTCCAAAACGCACATTCGCCTGCATAATCTACGCCTACTCTTGGACTGGCAATAATCTCTTTCTCCGGGACCTGAACGCCCCTGTCCTCTATCCAAATAAGGCTATCTCTTTGGACTAAAGTAAGGCCAGTATATGCTGTAGTAATGCCTAGCGCCTTACTCATAACGCCTGGCCCTGCGGTTAATTGTGGCTTTAGTTGTCGTTGATTTCTTCTCAAGAGCATTTGTTGGATATTATCAACTGGCTCAATTGCCCTAATCAAGACCGCATGGGCTTGGCTTTTGGGTGCGGTCACTACATCAGCGATTCTCGCTATTAAGAAAAAAAATATGTGACTGTTAGAAAATCAGTCCCTATCTTGGTTATCAAAAGAGATAGCCTATGGTTGACAAATTAATACAAAGTATTAAAATTGGATTTAAACAAGTAACGGAACACCGTTATAAAAATGCTCGAATAGACTTGGAAGACTATTTACAATCGGCATTTGCCATGTTTCACTTAAAAGACCCTTCGGTACATCAATACCGTTTGAACTACCCTGAGAGGGAAGAAAATTTACAAAATATATACCATGTCAATTTTCTACCTTCCGATTGCGCAATGCGAGAAGGCATTGATGGAATTAATCCTGCAGATATTCAAGAATGCTATAAAATTCCTCATCAGCAAATGGTAGAACATGGTATTATGGATGAGTATAAGGTACTTGACCCTTATCAAGTTATTCTCTTTGATGGTACTCAACATTATTGTAGTGCTAAAACGCCTTGTGAACATTGCCTACAGAAGGAATATCGCAATAAAAATGGAGAAATTACTAAAACGACTTATTCTCATCAAGCTTTAGCTGCGGTTATGGCACATCCAGACCATAAAGAAGTATTTCCAATAGCTTGTGAAGCAATCGTTAAACAGGATGGTTCGCAAAAAAATGATTGCGAACTTAATGCCTCTAAGCGACTGATACCCCAAGTCCGTAGTAGGTTACCAGTCGAAGATTACCAATTAATTGGCGTTTTCGATGGTTTATATCCTAATGGACCACATATCAAATTACTAGCAGAATATCACATGCGCTATGTCATTGGTATTCAAGATGGTTATGTTTTAATTCAGGTGGCTGCTTTAAAAGCCCAAAATGCTTTACAAACCAAACAGTACAGCGGATTAAAAGGTAAAAAAAGTACGGTTCGTTGGACAAATCATTTGGTACTTAATGGACAGCATCAAGAAATTAGTACCAATTATTTTGAATATGAGGAATTTGATGCTAATGGTAAAGGCACCTATTTTAACTCTTGGATAACTGATATTCCTATTGACCAAGACAACATCAAAGAATTGGTCAAAATAGGGCGCAGCCGCTGGAAAATTGAGAATGAAACTTTTAATACACTTAAAAACCAAGGGTACAACTTGGAACATTCCTATGGGCATGGCAAACAATTCCTTGCTACCAACTTTATGATGCTTACATTTTTGGCATTTTTGGTTGACCAAATTGCGCAAAAATTAGATGAGGCATTCAAAAAAGCTTGGAACTACTGCAAAACCAAGAAAAAACTATGGGAAAGAATCCGTCAAGTCTTTGATTTAATACCTTGTATGTCAATGAACGTTATTTACCGATTCATAGCTAGAGAAATCAAGATTAATTTCCCTCGGCTCGAATAGGTTATATTTATTTTTTTCTAATAACGATAATCGCTGTCACTACATTAAACAGATGGTGAATGCCATAGCAAAGATAGACATAGGCAATTCCCCCTTCCTCAAACATTACTTTTGTTCGTGGAGTCAAGCGATTTTGGTAGGCGTGGGAGGCTTTGTCTTCGGGAGCGCGATAGGCTTCTGTTTCCACAATTTTTCCAGCAGTCAATTGTCCATTAAAATTGGTAACCAGAAATTTGCCCAGCAGGTCTTTGCTGATCTGAAGCACGTCTTCTCTGACGTAAAATTTTTTTAGAAGGCGTTTGGACAAAGTAAATAGCTTGTCTTTAAAAAGGACTAAAGTTAAGTTAAAAAGAGCAAAATAAAACGAAGAAGCATTTTTTATTGGGCTGGACTTTTGTTAAAAAAATCAATCTATTCATTTGGATTTGACCAGGAAAATATGGAAATTAGAAAGGCACACTTGTCTCCCGTTTTTCAATAAAAGTTTATTTAAAAATATGCGCTAAAACGAACATGTACATGCACTCTTTATCTGCTGCTTCCAAATTATATAAAGATTTTAAAGAAATTGACCAAACAGCCTACCATTCGATCGTTCATTTTTATGAAGCGCATCAACCTGAACTGGAGTTATTAGTTTTTGACACCTACTTCGATGTTTTGGTAAATTATGCAGATGCCCTATTTGAGATCGGAGCTTATGGCAAGCATATAGTGGAGGTGGATAAAGTTATTGAATTGTCTATTCGACATAATATTAAATTCTACAAAGGAGAAGACATTTATTTTCAAAGCCTTTTCAAAAAAGCGGCTTCTTTTTATAATACGCTGGAGCTAGCAAAGGCAGAACACATTTTGAAAGAATTATTAAAAATAGCGCCTAATCACGGGCTGACCATCCGGTTTTTAAGAAAGTGCCTGCGACGAAATCAGCCCCCTTATTTCCAGAAAGTTCGGGCAGTTTGTATCTTTTTATTTTTAATTTCGGCATTGATTTCTGCTTCTGAAGTAATTATTATTCGTCCTTTTCAATCAGAATTTCAGGCGACATCAGAGTTCTTAAGAATAGGGACTTTTCTGGCAGGAATTATTTTATTAGCAGGAACCTATTTGTTCCACTACGCCCAGGTGAATAAACAAGTAAATCAGTTTCTAAAAGAAATCCTTCTTTGAGCGCCTTTCCTTTCCCATTTAAAAAATAAGATATTCTTTCTTTTTATCAACATTTCGTAATTTTCACTTTTTGTGTAAATAATGGTGACTTAGTATGTTAAAATCAATCTAAATATAAGAGGGCAAAATAGGAATTGGGCTACTCTTTTCGTTTGCCTTACCATAATTTAATCGTTTTTTAATCAAAAATTAAATAAAATGAAACGACAACAATGGGCTATCAGAAGTTTACTAATATTTGTTTTTGCTTACTGTATGTATGCCTGTGCGGTCAATCCCGTCACTGGAAAAAAAGAATTCAGCCTTATGTCTGAAAGTCAGGAAATTGCTCTAGGAAAGCAATCCGATCCAAGTATTGTCGCCAGTTTTGGTCTATATGATAATCCACAGATACAAGAATTTATTAATAAGAAAGGGCAGGAAATGGCAAAAATTTCTCATCGCCCGAACTTGAATTACGAATTTAAAGTGCTGGACTCTCCCGTTGTTAATGCTTTTGCAGTACCTGGCGGTTATGTTTATTTTACCCGAGGCATTTTGGCTCACTTTTCCAATGAAGCAGAATTTGCAGGTGTATTGGGCCATGAAATTGGACATATTACTGCCAAACATTCCGTCAGACAGCAGAGTCAGCAGATGCTTTATCAACTGGGCTTCATAGTAGGGGTCGCCGTTTCTAAAGACATTCGAGAATTTGCAGAACCCCTCTCTCAAAGCCTGGGGCTGCTTTTTTTGAAGTTTAGTCGTGACCATGAAAGCGAGTCTGATAAGTTGGGGGTCGAATATTCTACCAAAATTGGTTATGATGCCCATAAAATGGCCAATTTCTTTTTCACGCTCAATAAAATGAGAGAGAAAAGTGGAGCGAGTATTCCCACCTTTCAATCAACCCACCCCGACCCTTTGAATCGCTATCAAAATGTAAATGCCTTGGCAGACAAGTGGCAAGCGGACCTTAATGCTACCAATTTGAGCGTAAATAGAGATAGCTATTTGAGAATGATTGACGGCTTGGTTTATGGAGAAGATCCCAAGCAAGGCTATGTGGAAGATGATTATTTTTATCATCCAGTATTAAAGTTTAAATTTCCTGTACCCAGAGATTGGCGAACAGCCAATTCGCCACAGCAATTCCAAATGGCTTCCAAGGACGGCAAAGCGATGATGGTTTTGATGGCTGGACAGGGGAATAGTTTGCAAGAAGCAGCAGCGGCTTTCAACGAACAGCAAAAACTAACAGTGGTTAGGTCCCAAAACACCAAAGTCAATAACTTTCCTGCCTATGCCCAAATTGCCGATCAAAAGAACCCGCAAACGGGGGCTACTCTTAGGATACAATCCTTTTGGATACAGTACAATGGATTGATTTATAATTTTCATGGCTTGTCTGCAATGGCGGATTTTCAAAGGTTTGAGCGAACTTTTGATTATACCATGACTCGATTTAATGTGCTGACCGATCCTTCTAAAATAAACCGCCAACCAGATCGAATAAAAATACAGCAAGTTCGGGCAAATGGAACGCTGGCAAATGCTTTAACTTACTATAAAACGCCCGCTAACCGATTGGAAGAATTGGCGCTCTTAAATGGAATGGACCTAAACGCCCAAGTACCGGCAGGAACCCTGATAAAAACTATTGAAAATGGCAATATGGGAATTTTAAATAAATCTCGATAATTATCGGATCGCAGAGGGAAGAGCAATTAATTTAAGCTACTCTTCCCTCTTGTCAGAATGCTATTTATTTGCATACCCCTCTATTGAAACTCAAAAAATAGAAAGGCTATTGAATTTTAATAAGATTTAATATATCTTTGACTTACTTACAGAAGCATTTTTAATGTTTCGCCAACTTACCAAAATTTACACCATACAATCAATAACAAAAAGAATTAACCTTCTTTTTGTTAAGTATGACCTTGTTTAGACTACTATAATCTTTCCAAAGACCGAGGCTTGTAAGCCTGTAATTGTAAAAAAGCATCACTCTTTTTTCAAGATTACACTATAAGTATTACAACAAGACATTCTTTAACATTTTAAATTATTTCTCTTATGAGAAAGCGATGCTTTATGCTACTTTTGACCCTATCGGTTTTAGGGTTATCCAAAACGATTGCACAAAACTATAAAATCCAAATAGCTGCCTTTTCGAGTGAAATTGACCGCTCCTTTTTTGATTTTGCCGGATTCCCTGATATTCACCAGAAAAAGGGTCCTGGCAATTTTGTTAAATATTCAACTGGAAGCGTGTATTCACATGCCGAAGCCGAAAAGGTTCGCCAAAAAGCAAAAGAGCAGGGCTTTATGAATACCCAAATTATCTCTGAAAAACACCCTACGTATGCCCGTCAGCACGATTCGCCTAATGCCTCTTTGACGATAAATATTCCGGCCAAAGACCCCCTGTACATTCGATCTGCTCAATTTGAAAAAGAACAATTGAGTTTTAAAGGAGATCTAAGCGGTATGATGCGAGAAGTTTTTCAGATTATGTTCAAGCATCCGGAACTCAAATTGCGAATTATTGGGCATGCAGTTAACACTAATGGGGCAGATAACAAAGAACGATCCCGACAAAGAGCTAGAATGGTTCGGAATTACTTACTAGCCCACGGAATACCGGCGTATCGTCTGAAAACAAAAGTACGCGAAGGTGCAGACTTTTCAAGTGACAACAACTCTAACCAAAGGATTATGCTAGCTTTAGTGGATTTGAAAGAAGAAATTGTCACGGATAGGTTTAATGAACCCGTTATAGCAAAAGAAGAGTATCTTTCCAGTATTCAAAAAATATCCGATTTACTGAGCTTTGTGAAGCTAGTCTAACAAATATTCTACTTCAATAAATATGTTTTTTGTTTCGGAAAAACTTAAAGACTGGTGGCTTTGAATACTATAACCCCTTCCCACAGTATAAGTTAAAGTTTGGTGAGCAGTAGCGATGGCATTGTCCAGGTTTTTGACAATTTCAATGGATGCTACAGAATTATTTTTGTAATTAATTGTTAGATTTTGAGTTTTTAATTTTTCGTCTAAAACGCTGTATTTTAATTGAACCAATTCTTTTTTTTTATTAAAAATGCTATCCACGCGGTATTTGTCTGACCATGCGGGGCGATTAATGTCCGAATTGGTAAAAATAACTAACTCTGCTTCCAAGTTAAATTTCGTCAATTGTTTGTCTTCTTTAACTCCATTGATAGATACCGTTTTTTTAAATCGCTTCACATCGGACAATTGGGCTATTTCCTGCTTGAAAAATGTTTTTAAATCAAAGAAAGTACTGGCGACTTCTTTGTCTGGCATAGATGTGTTAGTTGGTTGACAAGAAAAACAGCAGAGCCAAATAAATAGACAAAAACATAAAGAAGGTCGCATGAAATCCGGTTTTCATTTTGTAATCAAAATTTCTCCTTCCATTTCTCTGGGAATGTCCAAGCCCATTAGGTTCAAAATGGTCGGAGCAATATCTCCCAGTTTCCCATTTTTAACATTTCGATGCTTGACCTCATTGCTTACAAAAAAACAAGGAACTGGATTGGTGGTATGAGCTGTGTGTGGCGTTCCGTCCTCGTTTATCATATAATCAGAGTTACCATGATCGGCAATAATAATGGCATCATAGTTATATTTCAAGGCTGTTTCCATTAATTTTTCAAGGCATTTATCAACGGTTGTTGCTGCTCTCATAGCTGCTTTAAAAACGCCTGTGTGTCCGACCATATCGGTATTGGCATAATTTAGGCAAATAAAGTCGGGTTGTGCTTCCTTGATGCGAGCAATTAGCTGGTCGGTCACCTCAATGGCACTCATTTCCGGTTGAAGGTCGTAAGTAGCTACTTTTGGAGAAGGCACTAAAATGCGGCTTTCTCCTTCAAATTCCGCCTCCCTTCCTCCACTAAAAAAAAAAGTAACGTGGGGGTATTTTTCTGTTTCTGCTATTCTAACCTGCGTTTTTCCAGCGCTAGATAAAATTTCTCCCAGTGTATTTTTTAAATCCGCTTTTGAAAATAATACTTCCAATCCTTTAAAGGACTCATCATAGCGGCTCATCGTCAGAAAACGCAATGGGCGTTTTTGCATACCCAATTCGGGTCTATCCGTTTGGGTCAATACTTGAGTAATTTCTCTTGGCCGGTCTGTTCGAAAATTAAAAAAGATCACCACATCATTTTCCTCGATTTTACCAATGGGTTTGTTTCTAAATGTTTTTACAATTGGTTTTAAAAACTCATCGGTTTCTCCTACTTTATATCGTTTTCTAAGCGTTTTTAAAATATCGTTGGTACATTCTCCTTCAGCATTTATTAAAAGATCATAAGCCAACTTTATTCGCTCCCAGCGTTTATCCCGATCCATAGCGTAATAGCGCCCAATAACAGAAGCAATCTTTGCTGGTTGTGTTTTAATATGCTTTTGCAGTTCCTTTAAATAGCCCAGGCCACTTTTGGGATCGGTATCTCTACCATCCATAAAAGCATGGATAAATACTTTTTTCAGTCCTTGTTCAGTAGCAATATCGCATAGGGCTTTTAAATGGGCAATATGGGAATGTACGCCACCATCAGATACCAGGCCCATTAAATGGGCAGCGCGATTATTTTCCTTTGCATACTTTAAAGCCTCCAGTAGTTTTTTATTTTTGTGTAAAGTTCGATCTCGGATGGCTTTATTGATGCGTGCCAATTCCTGATAAACAACTCTGCCAGCTCCGATATTCAAATGCCCCACTTCAGAATTGCCCATCTGCCCTTCCGGTAACCCAACCAGTTCTCCAAAAGTTACTAATTCAGCATTGGGATATTTTTTATACAAACTATCAACATAAGGCGTGTTGGCTTGTGCAATGGCACTAACTTTTGGATCCGGCCCATGCCCCCATCCGTCTAAAATGACTAAAAGGACTCTTTCTGATTGCATCATTTTTTGTTTTTAACTTGCTTCGACAACAGTCAGTTTTTCTTTTAAAAAGTGTCCGGTATAGGAACGACCAACCTTTGTCAAATCTTCCGGTCTTCCTTGGAAGACCAAATGCCCACCATCACGACCGCCTTCTGGCCCCAAGTCTATTACCCAATCCGCAGACTTGATGACTTCCATATTGTGTTCTACAATCAAAACAGTGTGCCCTTTTTCCACTAGTGCGTTTAACGCATCCAGCAACTTCCTAATGTCATGAAAATGCAAACCGGTAGTCGGTTCATCGAAAATGAAAAAAATATGCTCCTTTGATTTCTCTTTCCCCAAAAAGGAAGCTAATTTGACCCGTTGCGCCTCTCCCCCCGATAGCGTGCTAGATGACTGCCCTAATTTTACATAGCCCAAACCTACGTCATATAGAGGTTGGATTTTAGTGACTATATCCTTTCGTTCACTGAAAAAATCCAATGCTTCCTCAATGCTCAAATCTAAAATTTCATAAATATTTCTTCCTTTATAGTTAACTTCTAGTATTTCGCTTCGAAACTTATTTCCTTTGCATTCTTCACATTCTAAACGGACGTCTGCCAGAAATTGCATTTCTATGACTTGTTCGCCTTCTCCTTTGCAGGTTTCGCAACGTCCGCCTTCTACATTAAAAGAAAAGTGTCCAGGTTTATAGCCCCTGATTAAAGAAAGTTGTTGACCTGCCATCAGTTTCCTTATACTGTCGTAAGCCTTTACGTAAGTAATCGGATTAGAGCGAGAAGAGCGCCCAATTGGACTTTGAGTGATCATTTCGACTTGAGTGACCATCGCCAAGTCCCCCTCCAAACTGTCGTGCCAGCCGGGTGCAGAGGGGTGCGGTAAATCCAGATGTTTTTTGAGAGCAGGATATAAAATTTGTTTAACTAGGGTTGTTTTTCCAGAACCAGAAACCCCTGTAACAACGGTCAGAGTGTTCAAAGGAAACTCAACTGTCAAGTCTTTTAAATTATATTGTTTAGCCCCTTTTAGAATTATTTTGTTATAAATTTTTCTTCTGGAGGCAGGAATGGGGATGCTCATGCGATTGCTTAGATATTGGGCGGTCAGGCTGTCAGCCGCTTCGCGGTGAATTTCTTTATAAGGTCCGGCAAAAACGACCTTTCCACCATGAATGCCTGCTTTGGGTCCCATATCCACTAAGTAATCTGCATTTTTGATGACATCTTCTTCATGCTCTACGACAACCACCGTATTTCCTAAATCCCTTAATTCTTTTAAAACTTTCACCAGGCGATTCGTGTCTCTTGGATGCAAACCGATGCTTGGCTCATCCAAAATATACATAGAGCTGGTCAGATTGCTACCCAAGGTTCTAGTCAGATTGATTCTTTGCGTTTCGCCGCCGCTTAGTGTAGAAGAAATTCGGTCTAATGACAAATAATTTAAACCGACATTCATCATAAATTTCAATCGGTTGCTGATTTCCAAAATCAATCGTTTGGCGATCGTCGCATCGTATTTATTCAGCGCCAATTTTTCAAAAAAGGTCAATACATCACTTATGGGAATATTGATTAACTCGGTAATGTTCTTCCCACCTACCTTTACATAGGTTGCCTCTTTTCGCAACCGACTTCCCTCACAGGTTGGGCAAGCTGTTTTGCCCCGATAGCGGGCCAATAAGACTCGATTCTGAATTTTATAGGTCTTTTTTTCCAATTCTGCAAAATAATCCTTGATACTCCGAAAGTGTCTATTCCCTTCCCAAAGCAATTTTTTTTGCTCTTTGGTTAAATCTTGATAAGGGCGGTGAACCGGAAAATCGAAAAGATGTGCTTTATTTAAAAATCTGGTCAACCATTTTCCCGATTTTTCTCCACTCCAACAAGCAATGGCACCATCGTAAACGGATTTCGACCTATTGGGAATGACTTTATGCTCATCTATCCCGATGATTTTGCCATATCCCTCGCAGGAAGGGCAAGCTCCATAAGGATTATTATAATTAAATAAATGCGGGGTTGGGTCTAGGAAAAGAACCCCATCCAACTCGAAGCGATTATTGAAGGACTGTTCCTTTTTTCCAATAATCTCTACAATTGCCTCCCCTTCGCTTTCATAGAAAGCTGTTTGAATAGAGTCACCGATTCGTTTTATATTTTCCTCTTCTTCCTTTTTGACCACAAACCGGTCAATTAAAATTCGGATATCAGCATTTTTATAATCATCCACCTTTTTTCCCAAATCCAAAATGCCTCCCTCCAAAACCTCTTCGATTCGCAGCAACTTTTTAGTTATGTAGATTCGTGTATAACCCTTTTGTAGTAGTAGGTTTAGTTCTTTCTCCAGTAGGCGATCTTCATATTTTTGTTGCAAAGGAATAAATAATTGCACTTTATCGTCTTCTTCGAAACGCTGGATAAAATCCAGCACATCTGATACTTGATGTCTTTGGACCAATTTGCCAGAAATGGGCGAATAAGTCTTGCCAATCCTAGCATATAACAAACGGAGGTAATCGTAAATTTCGGTCAGCGAACCCACCGTAGAGCGCGCATTGCGATGGGTCACTTTTTGCTCAATAGCAATGGCTGGACAGACACCTTTGATATAATCCACATCCGGTTTTTTCATTCGCATTAAAAACTGACGGGCGTAAGAAGACAAGCTTTCCACATATCGCCTTTGGCCTTCTGCAAATAAGGTATCCATCGTAATGGAGGACTTCCCCGAACCAGAAACACCAGTCACAACGACCAACTGATTCTTGGGAATTTTTAAATCAACATTTTTCAGATTATTGGCTCGCGCTCCCTTGATGTAGATTTCTGATTGTTGCAATTTATTTTATTTGAAAAGGTCTTATAATTTGCTAGCACTGTAAGACAGATTGTTAATCCGCCTTACGGCGGCCTTGTCTTTTAGATGTCATAAGAAATTTCTACCTCCTGAGTGCTTGGATGGGACTGACAAGTCAGTATATAACCCTCTGCCACTTCCTCCTCGTCCAGCGCGTAACAAGCATCCATTTTTACCTCCCCTTTTACCACCTTTGCCATACAAGTCGAACAAGCTCCTGAAGTGCAGGAATAAGGCGGGTCAAAATCATTGTCCAATAAGGTGTCTAGCAGGCTTTTCCCGTTTGGCACGGTCACTTCGATTTGTTTTCCATCCAGCGTAGCGATTAATTTTGCCCGATTTAGCCCTGTTGCCTCGCTCGCCGTTTCCTCAGAATCCGCCGCGGTAAAATGTTCTCGATGAATATATTGTTTATCAATACCCCTCCCTAGTAAGGATGCTTCAATAATATCCATCATTGGCCTTGGTCCACATAGAAAGTATTCAGATCCTTTGTTGGTAGTTTTGTGGCTATCAATAAACTCATTGATAATTTTATCTGTCACAAAGCCTGTTTTTCCCTGCCAGGTAGTTTTTGCTTTCTTAAAAAATCCGCCAAATCCACCTTGCTTCACTTTTTTAGGTTCATTTAAAATATGCTCCAAAGTAAATTGTCCAGCGTATTTTTTTTCAATTTTCGCCAACTGTTCTTTAAAAATGATGGAATCTTCATCCTGATTTCCGTAGAGTAAAAAAATAGCGCTTTGCGGTTCTTTTTCTAGTATGGTTTTTAAGATGGAAAAGAGGGGCGTAATACCGCTCCCGCCGCCAAATAAATAATAGTTCTTACGATTTTCTTCAGATAACTCAGTGAAAAAATTGCCCTGTGGAGGCATGACCTCTACTTCGCTCCCTGCTTTTACATGGCTATTAATATAGTTGGAAACGAGTCCCTTTTTTATTCTTTTTACAGCAATTGTTAGATTTTCTTCCAAGGGGCTACTACACATGGAATAAGCTCGCCTTGCTTCTTTTCCATTGATATTGAATTTTACGGTCAAAAATTGCCCTTGCATGAAAGAAAATTTGTCTTTTAAATCATCCGGTATATGGAAAGTAATGGCAACGGCCTCTTTCGTTTTCGGAATTACTTCTTTTACTGTTAATTTATAAAATGTCGTATCACTCATTCCAGTTTTTTATTTTCACAAGATGGGTACAAAAGTAATAAATCCTGATCGGAAAGGGCGGATTGGCCGCGAATGATTATCTGTTATTAGTAACCCTGAAAAGACAAAATGCAAAGGTCCAACTTGTTTTTATCCACACTTAATAAAAAAAGAAATGCTTGATTTTTGCGAGAATCAAGTGAGTAGCGAGGTATTGGTTTTTAAATGGAAAAGCCAAAAGCTTTTCGGTTTAAAAATCCATTCCCATAGAGAAGTATAAAATAGGGTCTTGCACGACCCTCGTCTCAATACCCCAAGCGTAGTCGAGGCGTAGAAAATAGCCAAATAGCATCGTGCGAATGCCAGCTCCATAACCCGCTACAACAGGGTCTCTAAAGAAGTTTATTTTTACCGTCACCGGATTGTTTGGTCGTTCGAGTGTAACGGTATTCAAAGGGTTATCTTTTTCAAAGGGAGAAAGCCCCTGCCAGGCAGTACCTATATCAAAAAAGCCAACTAGCTGAAAGTTTCTAAGGAAAGAAGAGCGAGGCGTAGAACGACTGAAATACCTAAAGATCGGTATTCTTAATTCTGCATTAACCAGGGCATAAGAATTTCCATTTCGAATATTTTGTTTGAAGCCTCGAAGGTTACTAGCTAGCGTTTGATAAGTGAAATTATCTGCTGAAGTATTGGGGCTGGGAATGCCATCGTTGAAACGAGGGAATAGCCAATTATCAACGCCTCCCAAATAATATAAGATTTTCTCCGAGCCAAAAGAGGTTGCCCCCGTTAATCTAGCGGCAATGATGCTGTGCTTCCATAGTCTTTGATAATGGCGAGCATCAATGCCCACAATGCCCATTGCACCTTTGGGTACGTCCAAATTGAAGCCGTCCAAAACGCTTAAATCAAAACGCTTGACAATTTCTCCATATATTTTATAGCGCGTCCCGTTTTTAATATTAAAGGAAACATCTAGCGTATTGTCATAAATGTATTCCAGCCGAAGTCCGGCTCGTTGTTGGTTTGTAGTGGGCGTGCCCAAGGCTTGAGCATCCGTAGATAGTTGGATTAGTTTATCATTTCTAAGGTTAATAATTCCCCGAATACTTCTAAAAATATCTATGGGATAACTAGCCTGCACTTGTCCTAATAAAACGACTTCTCTGGTTTTTTCTGGAGGGAAAGAACTATCGTTTGGCGTATATCGCCTTGTTTTTCGATAGGCAGTATAAGTCCAATCCAGGCGTTTTTTCTTGTTTTTAAAAGTTAGAAAATACTCATCGCCATTAAAAGTGGTAGGAAAACGAGCCCCCAATTCAAATTCGTAATCTTCAAATAAGTCTTTAAAGTTTGTTTTGATTAAAATGCCAGGAACAGGCGTTTCAAAGCCATCTGGGTTGGCGGCAGGGCTTTCCAGACCGCCATATAGCAGGCTGTTGTCCAAGGAAGTCGTAACGTAAGCGGTTCTAAATTTGAGCCGATAGGGAGTTATTCTTGCAGGACGGAATTTGGTCACCGCTTTTTGATTAGCATCTTCATTGTTGATAGATTCGATTGTCACATTATCAACAGGAGGGTCTAGGGTAATCTTTGGGGCTTCGGGATTTTTATCAATCGCTCGCTGGGGTTTCTCAGTGGGTTTTGACTCATTGGCTATTTTTTCTTCTGGGGTTTCATCGAACCGACTTTGAAATAAATATTCTTTTTCCTTTTTCTTCTTTTCTAACTTTTGTGTTTCCTCTTTTGGTTCAAAAGCACTTTCAAAAGAATATTCGTTAGGGTCTTCTTCTTTTTGTGGTTTGTCTTTTTCTTTATCTGTAATTTGGCTTGGCGGTTTGTCTTTGGATGTTGTGGTTTTTATTGGTAAAATTTCTTCTTTTGTTTTTGATAATAAAAATACCTTTTGGCTTTGATAATTGGTCAAGGTAGGAGTAATGCTTTCTTCGGGATTTGCAGTTTTTAAAAATGCCTGATACTGCCCGTTGTTATAAACGGTTTCTACGATGCGGTTAGAGCGGGTCGCTTTATGTTGTGTGAGGATATTGCGGTTGAGGTTGGTCGCTGTGTGATTAATGGCTCTGGTTTTAATAACGGGTCGCAAAAAAGAAGTATCAATTAGCGTGCTATCCAGATTTTCAAGCGTAGAATCCTGGTGCAACACGATTTCTTCCCCTTTTTTTAGTTGAATCACCTTTTCATAATAGGCGATATAATCTTCCAAATAACCATATTTTCGATTATAGATTCCTGTTTCGTCCGAAAGGAAAGAAAAATAGGTGGAATCTATCCCCATAGGGCTTCGCTCATTGGCAAAGGGAGTATGGGTGATTTGTATTAATTCCTTCGACTTGGTTTCTAAATCATAATAATAAATATCAAAAGTTTTTATTGGCAAAATAGTATCCAGTTTTAAATTGGATAGCTCCACTGCCTCCCGATTGGATGCGAATAAAATCCCTTTTTGATTGCGCGTTTGTACAAAAACGGCATCCAAATCATCGTAAAAATCATGGGTAATTCGAGAGGTAGCCCGTACATTAGAACGATAATAAAAAATGTCGGAAAAACCGCCGACTGTGGCGGACAATACCATGTCCACTACATTTACATAATCCATGCTATACACCCGTTGGTACTGTGGGTCCATCTCTTCCGTAATGGTTTCTTTGGTATTAATGTCATATTTAGATAGGTAAATGACATCCTGCTTCTCATACATAATTGCCAGTTCAAAACTACTTGGACTCCAGGCTAGTAATGGATAATTATAATCTGTTGCCTGAAACATATTTCTGAAACCGCCCTTCTTTACCAGTTTTCGGTCGCCAGATATCAAATCCTGAATGAATACTTTATATTTTCCAAGTTCATTTTGCACATAAGCGGCATATTGTCCATTAGGGCTTAGCTTGATCTGTGTAACTGGTACATTATGCTTGTTTTTAATAGCAATTTGTTTTTTATCGTCTAGAGGTTGCATCGTTTTCACCTCTTCGCTGTATCTCTTTTCAAAAAATGCTTGCCAATTTTCTAATGTTTTTTCATAAGAATTGCCTAGCACGTATAAAAAGCCACTTTCAATGCTGCGATTAATTCTGGTTAAGTACAGTAAATTCGATACCGTTGCTCGTCCATAATTTTGATTGATGTAGTACCAAACAGAATGTCCAACCAGTTTTGGATGATCTCTTACCAGGTCTGCAAAATTATTATGTGCTTTCCTCGCCAAAATATCTCTTAATTGATTATCCATTTCTGTACTCCATTCTTCGCCTACGTAGGAAACCAGGCCTTCTTTAAACCACCCTGGCAAGCTCAATAAAACGGCATTTTGAACAATTTCCTGCAAGTTAGAGCCAAATAGCATGGCATTGAGATAGACCGAGGCGATTCCCTCTCGTATTTTTTTGCGCAAGTGATTGTGGTTGCCATCGAAGTGAATAAACATTTTGTTGCCGACAATTTTTGTTTGCCCGCCTGTATTTTCAAAGGCCTCTTCACTACCGATGTTGCTTTGTTTTAAGTCAGTCAAGTCAGTATAAACAATGATTTCAATTTTATTATTCAGACGATGCTCCAATATACCTTGGATCTCCTCGAAGTCCAATTCTGCTAGTTGTACAGCCGACTGCCCAATAAACCGCCCCTTGCCGTACCAATAAGTGATAAAGTTGCGGCTTTCATACATAAGCCATTCATCCAAGTCATCATGATATTGCACCCTATTTTTGCCAAATTTGACTTGAGGGCCTTGTTGGGCAATAGCGAAAGAAAAGGAAAAAATTAAAGTCGCAAGAAATGTAAATTTTCGCATAGAGGATAGTTAAATAGTTTGTCTGTAACGGCTCAAAGGATATAGTTTACTCGTGAACAATAAAAATCAAGTATAATAAAAATGTGGATATTTAAATTGTTTTAGGCAAAAAATCAAAAGTTGTTTAAGATGCCTCAGTAGCAATTTCATATTGTCCACCTTTGGTTTTAGTATTTCAAAACCAAAAACGAATAGCGATTTTTCTTTGTAAGTTTTGCCATTCGAAAAAGTTCTTTGTTTTACTGTATTGTCGTAATCATTAAGAATTCCTTCCATTATTGCCAAAACATAGGTTAAAGCAAGAATGGAAAACAAGATTTCTTGTTTGTGTGCCCCTTCTAGGGCTGTTTTTTCTAAATCAAATCCATTTGATTTGAGATGTTTGAAACAACATTCAATTTGCCAACGCTTTCTATAAAGTGTTGCAACGATTGAAAGGTTATCCAAATTAGTAATCAAGTAAATAAAAGGTTCTTTGGCATTAGTATCATCATTTGGAATGACCACGAAATTTAGAATTAACTCATCTAAAATCACGATTTCCATATGATTCAGTCCTTTTTTGTGCATATATTTCTCTAGGACTTTCAATCTAATGGTTCTATCCTTCAAATCGCCTTTATACCAAACCTTGAATCTCAGGTTGGTTTTTAGGCGAATGACAAAGGTTAGGTCTCTTCTTTGAAGTGCCATTAACCACGTTTGACCTATAAACTCTCTATCCCCTAAAAGAGATAAAGTTGGTCTAGGTAAACCGCTTGCTTTCCACCATGCTAACAGTTTATCCAACAGTATCAGGCGTTCTTTTTGAGAGGAAGATTTACGTTCTCCCAAATCTTGCCAGACCAAAGGAATTAGTACGCCTTTGCATACTACACCGAATACTAAAAGATTAACCTATTGTAAATTCAGTTCTATCAACTATTAAATAAGGACTGATAAAAGGGTAAACCAAATGGAGAATTAGTACAAATACCGTTTTGTGGACTTTAGCTCCTTTTCCTGTTTGGAAGACTCGCTTAAATCTACCATAAACAGTAGTTAATTTGGCTTTTTCACCACTTACACATTCATGTTCGACTTTACAATGATTCAAACAACAACTGCGGCAGCGTAGAATACAACATGCCAATACAAGGATAGTATATATTTTTCCATCCTTTAAATGCTCAATAATAGCGCTGACTTGCGCTATCTTTGCAAGCAGCGGACTCGTTTTTATTGTTACCATTTTTCAATAAAGCAATAAAATTGCTTTTCGAGTCCGTTATTTTTTTATAGAACTTTTTATTATATTTTTTTCTTATTGTTCACGAGTTTAAGGATATAGTTCATTCTATCCAAAACATATTCTAAAGATGAATATTTTTATTAATAAAAACAAGCATACATTTATTCCTGGCAAAATGTACCTTTGTGTTTTCTTTTAAATTAAGAACAGGTGTACTGGATAAAAACGCTCAAAACATGGTCAAAGTTGTAACTTTTACTTTTAACCCTTTTCAGGAAAATACTTATATCCTTTATGATGAAACTAAAGAGTGCATCATTTTTGACCCCGGTTGCAGCAATCTCACCGAAAAACAACAATTAGTTGACTTTATTGAAGAAAACGAGCTAAAACCGATACGTTTAATCAATACCCATTGTCATCTAGATCATATTTTTGGAAATAAGTTTATAGCTGAAAAATACAATTTAAAATTGGAAATTCATAAGGAAGA
The DNA here is from genome assembly GCA_965222705.1 of Saprospiraceae bacterium. GTDB lineage: Bacteria > Bacteroidota > Bacteroidia > Chitinophagales > Saprospiraceae > JAFMDF01. The sequence goes on from CBDCUO010000057.1 coordinate 144,539, forward strand.
ATTACCTGTTTTAACCTATGCGTCCAGAGCTGCGGCCATGTATGGCGTTGCCATAGAACCTTCGCCAGCACCTGGACATTTTATCAAGGAAGGAGAACTTATTACTTTTGGAAATAGCCAATTGGAAACCCTTTTGACTCCTGGTCACTCTCCAGCAAGCCTCACCTTTTATAGCAAAGAGGATCAGTTTATTATTGCCGGGGATGTCCTTTTTCGTGGCAGCATTGGGCGGACAGATTTGCCAGGAGGCGATTTTGACACCCTCATTAATAGCATTCGAACCAAGCTATTTGTGCTGCCGGATGAGGTAAAGGTTTATCCGGGACATATGCAAGCGACGACTATTGGTTTTGAAAAGCGGAATAATCCGTTTTTGTCGTAGAAGCGGAAGCGTGTCGTACCAGTCATTCAATTTTTTTATAAACCTTTATACATTCTTTTTGAGCAATAAACATCAAGTTTCCCTGAATGTTAACATCTTGAATTTCATTTTTTTCACTGGGTAATCTAATCCTATTTTTTTTCAGAACATCTAAAATAATAGAATGCAGCTGACCCTCTTGGGCATAAATTAGTTGATTTTCAAAAGCCTGAAACTGTCGGATGCCTTTTATCGGAATTTTTTGTAATAATTGCCCAAAAATGTCAAAAATAAATAAGCCGTTTTCGGGATCGCTTAAGAATAATTGGTTGTGCCGTTCCAACATAAAAACGGGGCGAATATTTTGCCCGAGTATTTGGTTTAAATTTCTACTTTCAAAGAGAACTTGTCCAGCCTGATGGACTTTTTTTAGTACGGCACTTACCTGGTCGAATAGCCAAATATGATTGTCATTCGCCATGGCAATTGCACGGGGCTCCAGAATGCCTAAATCAAAAAGGCTAATTTTCTTTATTTCAGACATTGTTCGGTCTAGCAGTATAATTAATTGAAAATCAGGATAATACAATAATAAAACAAACGGATTAGCCGCATCAATTTTGCCTATTTGCCCGAGCCGATTATTATTGTACTCATACAGTTTTTCTCCGTTTTTGTTATACTTTAAAACCTGTCCTTTTTCGGTTGCAATATAAATATTTTGCAAATTATCTGTTGTTGCATAAATACTTTGGATGGGGATAGCTCGAACAAGCTGAAGAACAGTATCCTTTACTTGACTACAAAGTAAAGTCGGAAAAAACAAAATCAATAATAATTCAAACCCCGAATAGTTTCTTCTCATCAGGTATATATTTTTTCCCGTTCGCTTTCGAAAAATTTAATGCGGACCTCTTTTCCGTCAAAGACGGCATACGAATTGTGAAATAACCAATCGCCTAGATTTATATAACGACTTTTTTGGTTGGGCAATTGGCAATTGATAGGCAAATGCCGATGGCCAAGGATGAAATAATCAATATCTTTACTTTCCAACTTTTTTACGGCGTATTGGTAGAGCCGTTCCCGTTCTATTCCCCGAAAAGAGGGAGGGGCAGGTTTTTTCCCTTTGCTTATTAGAATCCACTGATTGGCTAGCCAGATACCGAAATTGGGATGCAATCGCTCAAATAGCCATTGGCAAAGCGGATTGGCGAATATTTTTTTTAAAATTTTGTACCCAATATCTTTGGGCCCTTTACCGTCACCATGCCCGATAAAAAAAGTCTTGCCGTTGATTGTTTTAATAATTGGCTTTCTAAAGATTGGAATCCCCAATTCTTCTTCAAAATAATGGAACATCCACATATCGTGATTGCCTGTAAAAAAATAAATCGGAATGCCACTATCTTTAATTTCCGCCAATTTTCCCAAGAAACGAACATAACCCTTTGGGATGACTCGCTTGTATTCAAACCAAAAAAATAAATCGCCTACCAGGTAAATTGCCGAAGCGTCCTTTTTGATAATATCCAACCATCTGACCAACTGCTTTTCCCGCTCTTTGCTGGTTTTGTTAGCATCAATGCCCAAATGAAAATCAGAGGCAAAGTAAACTTTCATGGTTTCGCTATTGAAGACAAGCTCTTAGACGAAAAAATAGACCCTTCTTTTAGATTTTCGCGGTAATTTACTCATATTTGGCAAAGAACACCAAATCCAATCTGGCTTCTATAAATTGAGGGGAGATGTCTCGTAAAAGCATTTCAACCCGAACATTAAAAAACTCCCCGGTTAATATTTCCGTCACTTCGGGAAGACTCGGAATCAAATCAATGGCAATACCCGTATTTATCGGGACAGGCTCTCTAAAAAAAATCTCTTTTCCAATTGTATTGCTGTTGGTATAAATTTCTACCACTACTTCCTGCACAAAAGCAAAATCAACCGCTTCAAAATTGATAGAAAGCCGAGCTGTTTTCGGCTTTATTTCAGTGATAGATTGTTTATTCACCCCATTTGCAGCTAAGAAGGCATCTATATTTGTAGGGATATTTTCAAATTTAAAGCCATGCGTATCAAATATGCCCAACCCTGCTTGTATTTCAAAGTCTCTTTGATAGGTCATATCAAATCCTGTCCCGTCCCCCTTACAGGAAAAAAACAGGATTGGAAACAAGGCGAAGAATATTATTTTTTTCATTAAAAAATCTTTTAGGAATTTACTTTTTAGCAAATTTAATCATTTATTGACCTTCAAATGGATACTTGTTTGAAGGCTTTTGTAATATTTGCTATTTTACGCTGTAAACACCAACAGCAATGAACACTAAATTATTATTTCTTGTTGCCTGCTTCCTCATTTTTGCCACTTGTGTAAGTAAAAAAGCAGAAGAATATTTTGTGAAGGACGGGACAGCTGCCTTTTTTGACCAAAACCAACAGCCCTTTTACCATGGGGTGGCTTCAGGCGACCCCTTAAGCGACCGAGTTATAATATGGACGCGAGTAACGCCCCTTGAAGCAAAGTCTGTTTCTGTCAAATGGGCTGTTTCAAAAAATGCGAATATGGAGCAAGTTGTCCAAACAGGAGATTTGAAAACAGGTCCTTCCAAAAATTATACCGTCAAAGTAGATGTAACTGGGCTATCTGCAAATACTACCTATTATTACCAGTTTGAAGCATTGGGCAAAAAGTCCCTTATTGGAAAGACAAAAACAATCGCTGTGGATGATGAAGATCAAATAAAATTAGCCATAGTGAGTTGTAGTAATTACGAAGCAGGCTATTATAATGCTTTTGCGAGAATTGCGGAAAAAGAAGATTTGGATGCAGTAGTTCATTTGGGCGATTATATTTATGAATACCAACCAGGCGGTTATGGAGATGAATCATTGGACAGAAAGCATTTGCCGGCCAAAGAGATTACGATCTTGTCGGATTACCGCACGCGATATGCCCAATATCGCCTGGATAAGGATTTTCAGAAAGCGCATCAAATGCACCCTTTTATTGTGATATGGGACGACCATGAGGTTGCTAATGATGCCTACAAAGAGGGTGCAGAAAATCACCAGCCCGACAAAGAAGGCAATTTTCAAACCAGAAAAGAGGCAGCCAAACAAGCCTATTTTGAATGGTTGCCTGTCCGCGATAACCCAACAAAAGATATTTATCGAACCATTCGATTTGGAAATTTGGCGGATTTAATCATGCTGGATGAGCGATTGGCAGGACGAACCTATCCGATGGATAGCATAGGTCAGGCTGAATTTAAGGAAGCTGCCAGAAGCATGCTTGGCAAGGAGCAACTAACCTGGTTTAAAAATGAATTGAAAACGTCCGATGCCATTTGGAAAGTAATTGGCAATCAGGTGATTTTTTCTATATTGGACTTGAGTGCGACAGGTTATAAAAATCCAGTTAACTTGGATGCTTGGGATGGCTATCCTTACGAGCGACAACAAATTAGCCGGTTTTTAAAAAATAATCAAATTGAAAATGTAATTATTACCACAGGAGATACGCACGCTTCTTGGGCTTTTGAAGTGCCAGTCGATGTAGCGAGTTATCAGTCAAATGCCAAAGAAAATACAGTGGCCATTGAATTTGGTACTACCAGCATTACTTCTGCCAATTTTGATGAGGAATATCCCGTTGAAGAGGTAAAGAAATTGGAAGGGGGCTTGTTAAATTCCGGCAAAAACCCCCATTTAAAATATGTCAATTTAAGAGATCATGGCTATATGGTTCTGACCTTAAATAAAAAAGAAGCCATAGCCGAATGGTTCTTTGTAGATAAGATTAATGCACCTTCTAAAAATGAAAGAATTGGGAAAAAACTGATTGTGAAAAGTGGAGAAACGGCATTGGCAGAGGGCATTGCAAATTAATCAATTAATTATTTTTAGAAATAAATCATTATGAACAGACTGCTTTTTCAACTCTTTTTCTCGATTACTTCAATGGGCTTTGTTTTTGAAGGCTTTGCCCAATCAACAATTAATTCCGAATGGTTGGATACCGCTATTTTAAAAAAATTGGAATATCGTTGCATTGGACCAACGCGGGGTGGTAGGGTCACTGCCGTGGCGGGCATCGCCTCCCAGTCTGCTACTTATTATATGGGGGCAACTGGCGGCGGTGTTTGGAAAACGGAAGATCATGGCATTAATTGGAAAAATATATCCGACGGCTATTTTGAAACACCCTCTATTGGAGCGATCTCCGTTGACCAAAACAATCCAAAAATTATTTATGTTGGCACGGGGTCTGACGGTATCAGAAGCAATATTATCACGGGTAAAGGAGTCTATAAATCTACCAATGCCGGAAAAAGCTGGACACATATTGGGCTAAAAGAAACTGGACAAATTGGTGCTGTAGAAATTCATCCAGACAATTCAGATATCGTCTTTGTCGCCGCTATCGGTCAAGTTTTCAATGCTAATAAAGAAAGAGGACTCTACCGAACTAAAGATGGTGGAAAAAGTTGGGAACAAGTGCTGTTTATTTCTGATAAAATTGGCATTGTAGATGTGGAGCTTGCTCCCGACAATCCCAGTATTCTTTATGCGGCGGCCTGGAAAGCAGAAAGAAAACCCTGGACGATCATTAGTGGCGGGATGAGGGAAGGGGGCATTTATAAGTCCACTGATGGAGGAGATACTTGGAAAAAACTGGATGGCGGCTTGCCAACTGGTTTGATTGGAAAAATTGATCTAAGCGTTTCTCCTGCTGCCCCCAATCGTTTGTATGCCTTAGTAGAAGCACCCGCAGAAAAAGACGCCGGTGGCGAAGGTGGTTTGTATCGCTCTGACAATAGAGGCGAAAGTTTTGAATTAGTAAGTACAAAAAAGCAATTATTAGACCGTCCTTTTTATTATTGTAATATCAAAGCCGATCCACAAAATGCCAATACGGTGTACGTGTCCGCTACGCAATTTTGGAAATCAACGGATGCTGGAAAAACCTGGAAAAGAATGCGTACCCCACACGGAGATAATCATGATATTTGGATCAATCCTAAGGATTCCTTGAATTTCATTCAGGCAAATGACGGTGGTGCTAATGTCACTTTAAACGGCGGAAAAAGCTGGTCTTCCCAATCCAATCAGGCTACAGCCGAACTCTATCAGATAGAAGTGGATGATCAGTTCCCCTATTGGGTCTATGCCGGGCAGCAGGACAATACGACCATTGCCCTGCCAGTCTTACCGCCTTATTATTCACCCTCCGGAAGTATGGGGTATTGGACAGTAGCGGGTGGCTGCGAAACGGGACCTGCCGTCCCCAAACCCGGCAATCCTGATATTGTCTATTCCAATTGTAAAGGCCGATTTGGGGTCTATAATAAAAAAACGGGCCAGCAAAAACGCTACTATGTAGGCGCATCGAATATGTATGGGCATAATCCAAAGGAATTAAAATATCGCTTCCAAAGGGTATCTCCCATTCATGTATCACCTCATAATCCTGATGTAGTTTATCATACTTCTCAATTTGTTCATAAAACAGTAAATGACGGCGAAACCTGGGAAACAATTTCACCGGATTTAACTGCTTTTGAGCCAGATAAACAAGTGATTTCCGGTTCGCCTATTACCAGAGATATTACAGGAGAAGAATTTTATAGCACCATCTATTCCATTAGGGAATCTCGATTAAAAGAGGGCTTAATCTGGGTCGGTGCAAATGATGGCCCCGTTCACGTTACCAGAAATGGTGGCAAGGAAGGGTGGAAAAGGGTAACGCCAGTGGGCTTGCCTTTGGGCGGAAGGGTGGATTGTGTAGAGCCGTCACCTCACCAAGAAGGAAAAGCGTATATCGCCGTTTTGAGGTATCAACTAGGGGATTGGAAACCTTATTTATACAAAACAGAAAATTATGGTGAAAGTTGGACTTTATTAACAAATGGGAAAAATGGGATTCCTGCAGACTATCCCATTAGGGTGGTTCGAGAAGATCCGGATAGGGAGGGTTTATTATACGCTGGAACAGAATTTGGCTTATTTATTTCTTTTGATGACGGGCAAAACTGGCATGCTTTTCAACAAAATCTGCCTATTACGCCCATTACCGACCTAAAGGTACATCAAAAAGATTTGGTCATCTCTACGATGGGGCGTTCTTTTTGGGTATTGGATAATTTATCTCCCTTGCATCATTCCATAGATGAAATTGCTGCTTCCAAGGCTCATTTATTTAAACCCATAGACACCTACAAAATGCGTTATCGAGGAACGGGAAAAAGTAACATTCCCTACTATCCGGCCAATGCGGTAATAATTGATTATTATTTAAAAGAAAAGCCAAAAGGAACGATTAGTTTGGAAATTTTAAATAAAGAGAATAAAGTGATTCGCTCTTTCAAAAGTGCAGCACCCGAAAAGAAAAAAATAGATAAAGAACCTAGTATGGCAACGGGCTTTTCAGAGCGGGGGGCAACTCCGATTTTGAAAAAAACGCCTGGCCTGCACCGTTTTCGATGGGATTTGCGGCATGAGGGCATTTGGGATGAAGACCCGAAAAAAAGCGGAAGGAGTGGACCTACCGCCGCCCCAGGAGCATATACCGTTCGTTTTAAAGCATTTGGGCAGACTTTTCAAGAAAATTTTAGAGTCAAAATGGACCCGCGAGCAGCCATTAATGGTACACCTGTGGAGGATTTGTTAGTCCAAGAAGCGCTAAATATTAAAATAAGGGACTTGAGGAGTAGAGCGAAGCAAACCCAAGTCAATATTAATAAACAGATCAAAAAACTAAAAGAGACTTCTAAGAATAAGGCAAACCCAGATTACATAAAGCAATTAGAAAAGTTGGAACAACAACTGATCACCCAAGAGGGTCGCTATAGGAAACCCATGTTACTGGATCAGTTAAGATACTTGGCTTTTATGCTGGATGCGGCAGACCAAAGACCCGGCGCAGATGCTTATGAGCGATTTTCGGAACTAGAAAACCAATTTAAGCATATCACCAATGAGTTTAGAAAAATCAGCAAGCCTACTAAACAAGCTCATAAAACAAAAGAATGACGAAAATAAATTTTACATCAAAAGTCCAAAGAGGAAAAGTAGGAGTGGTATCGTTTATAATTAAGACAAAATATTTTTAAGATGACTTTGTTTTTTTAAACAAATTATTTATATTTGCAAATATAAAAACAAATTATTTATTAGTCCAAACAAAATACGGATATGGCAAATGAAAAAAATGACAAACTAAAAGCACTTCAACTCACTGTTGACAGATTAGAGAAAACGTATGGAAAAGGAGCCGTCATGCGACTTGGCGATAAACAAGTTGTTCAGGTTGAAACTATTCCTTCCGGTTCTTTAGGGTTGGATATTGCCTTAGGCATTCAAGGTTTCCCAAAGGGAAGAGTGGTAGAAATATACGGACCAGAGTCTTCCGGTAAAACGACTTTGGCGATTCACGCAATTGCAGAGGCTCAAAAGAAAGGCGGCATAGCTGCTTTTATAGATGCAGAACATGCCTTTGATCGTTTCTATGCGGAAAAGTTAGGCGTGGATGTCAATAACCTCTTAATTGCTCAGCCGGATAATGGGGAGCAGGCATTGGAAATTACGGAGAACCTGATTCGGTCAGGAGCTATTGATATTATTGTAGTGGACTCAGTAGCGGCCCTTGTTCCCCGAAGCGAAATTGAAGGAGAAATGGGGGACTCAAAAATGGGCTTACAGGCTCGCTTAATGTCTCAAGCATTGAGAAAACTAACCGGAACGATAGGCAAAACGGGATGTTGCTGCATTTTTATTAACCAACTCCGAGAGAAAATTGGGGTAATGTTCGGCAATCCTGAAACGACTACTGGCGGTAATGCACTAAAGTTTTATGCTTCTATTCGGCTAGATATTAGAAGGAGTGGTTCAGCAGTCAAGGACAAAGAAGGAAATATAGTGGCCAATCATGTAAAAGTAACTGTAAAGAAAAACAAATTGGCCCCTCCCTTCCGAAAAGCAGAATTTGATATTACTTATGGAAAAGGCATTTCCAAAATAGGAGAAATCGTTGATTTAGGTGTGGAGCATGACATTATTAAAAAAAGCGGGGCTTGGTATAGTTATAATGATGCTAAAATTGCTCAAGGAAGAGAAGCTGCTAAAATGTTTATGGAGGACAATCCTGAAGTAGCCCTGGAAATTGAAAATAAGATCAAAGCCGCTGTTTTAGGAATTTCTGAAGAAGAGGAAACCCAACCACGAGCAGCAGCAACTGGGGAGGTAGCCCAAGAATCCTGACTAATGGAGATAGGTTGATAGATAGAAGTTTTCTGGTTTCCTTCCTTTAATGCTCAAGCGATCCGAACTCGTTTGAGCATTTTTGTTAATCAAAAGATTACTTGGTTATTTTTAGAGTTTGAACAATTGAATTAACTTAGGGTTTTGTTACAAACGAGGGGCAACTAATTTCCCTGTCAGTTAGGCAGAATTGGCCTGCAATATATTGAAAATCAATACCCTGTCAAATCATTCACTAGCTACCTAATTGCGGATCACTACACTAGCTGATGTCATTATTTGAAAATTTTAAGTAAAAAACAAAATGGCGAATCGTCCCTATACCACTCCAAATTCAGGAGGTTTTAATTCAGTAACCTCTTTGATTATTGGGTTATTATTTCTGGTGGGTTTATTCTTTCTGGCAAGATTTGTATTTAACATTCTCTACTATTTAGCTCCTGTATTGTTGATAATCACTTTATTTATAGATCATAAAGTGGTGGTCAATTATGGCAAATGGGTATTCAATATGCTTCGACAAAACCCTCTTTTAGGGATCGGACTCATTTTGTTAACTATTGTTGGCTTTCCTGTTGTTAGCATCTTTTTGTTCGGAAAAGCCATGTTAAAGAAAAAAATAAATGAAGTGCAAAAACAATACGAGCAAAAAACAAAAGGAGAGTATGTGGAATACGAAGAAGTTGTACCTGAAGAAGATTTGGTAGAACTACCTCCTCCTCCTATCCGAAAAAAGCAAAAAAGAGAAGGCAAAAATGAGTACGAAGATATGTTTGGCGATGATTAGAATCAGGAAACTTTTCCTTTTAAATGCGAACGCCTATTTTTCCAGTTTTTTTCTGAGTAAGACATTGGTTGCTTTGGGATCTGCCTTTCCTTTAGAATTTCGCATGACTTCCCCCATAAAAAAGCCAATCAGGCCTTTTTTACCTTTATTATAAGCCTGCACTTTATCTGGATTTTTCTCAATAACCTCTATAATGAGCTTTTCCAAAAAATGATCGTCGGAAGATTGTAAAAGATTTAATTCTTGAGCAATTTGTAAGGGCGTTTGCTTATTATTTTCCAATAAGGCTGGAAAAATCCTTTGATAAGCAATAGAATTACTAACCTTGTTATCATCAATTAGCTGGATGAGTTTAGCCAATTGTTTGGTAGCAATAGGAAAGTTTTCTAGTGATGTTTTTTCCTCCGTTAACCAAGGATTAATTTTATTGATAATCAGGTTTGCTGCTGCTTTGTAATTAGAAGTATGTCTTGCCAACTCTATAAAGAATAAAGCAATTTCCTTTTCTTCACTTAATAGTTGGGCATTATAAAGAGATAGCTGATATTTTTTGACAAATTGTTGTTGCAATGCCCAAGGTAACGGGGGCATCCGCTGTTTGATATTTTCTAAATAGCTATCCGAAAGGACGACGGGGGGTAAATCCGGCTCGGGAAAATAGCGATAGTCATGTGCGTCTTCTTTGTCCCTTAAGGGGCTGGTAACACCTGTGGCAGGATCAAAATTTAATGTTTGTTGTTCTACTTTCCCTCCTGCTTCGATCAACTCAATTTGTCGCTTGCGTTCATACTCTATAGCTTTTCGGGCAAATCGCATAGAGTTCATGTTTTTTATTTCGCACCGCTCTCCCAATTTTTTATCTCCTTTTAATCGCACAGAAATATTGCAATCGCATCTAAGCGATCCTTCCTGCATATTTCCGTCAGAAATTTCTAGGTATCGCACTAATTGCCGCATAGTAGCCATAAAAACATCCACTTCTTGCGAAGAACGCAAATCCGGCTCTGTCACAATTTCTAATAAGGGAACGCCTGCCCGATTCAAGTCAATAAAAGAAGCATCAGGTGCCCGATCGTGGATGGATTTTCCAGCATCTTCTTCCATGTGAATATGATGCAGCCTGATTTTTCTTTTTTTTCCGTCTGCCTCTATTTCAAGCTCTCCTCCAACACAAATTGGTTGCCGATCCTGTGTTATTTGGTAGCCTTTTGGCAAATCTGCATAGAAATAATTTTTGCGATCAAAACTATTATGTTGATTAATCGTGCTATTCAGAGCTAAACCCAATCGGATGGCATATTCAATTTGTTTTTTATTCAGTCTCGGCAACGTACCTGGATAACCCAAAGAAATACTGCTGATATGTGTATTTGGGGGTGCCCCAAAGCTGGCATCATCTCCACAAAAAGCTTTGCTTTTGGTATTTAACTGTACGTGAACCTCCAACCCGATGACAGTTTCATACTTATCGTCTATAGACATAATATAAATATAGGTTTCAAAATCATTATAACGAAAGGCACCATTTGTCAAAGAAAGCCTTTTATAAAAAATCTGCAAATTAAGGAAAAAGTAAGTTGAATGTTCGATCTTTTTCGAGAAGTTACCTGGATTTTGTATAGCTTCTTGCACTAAAATTTTTATTTGAAACCAATTTGATGTTTAAACATTATATCTTTGCGTTTTTTTTACAACTATTATATCATTTTTAAAAGAATTAAACAATGAAAGCTACTATTCAATTAGTAACATTCGCACTTCTCTTTTTGGTTGTTGCCTGTGGACCAAAAGGAAAAAAAGTGGAAGCAGGAGAGGCCGTTGCTACTCCTAAGGTAAACGTTGCGACCACCACCACTTATGACCTGAACAGAGGCATTTTAAAATGGACGGGATCCAAAGCAATTGGTGGTTCTTTTCACACCGGAACTATTAGTGCCTCTGACGGCAACATCAAGGTAAAAGACGGCAACGTCGTTGGAGGAAACTTTTCCATTGATATGAATTCTATTACGAATCTGGATCAAGAGCCCGGGAAAGGGAAGGAAAAACTGGAAGGGCACTTGAAATCTCCTGACTTTTTTGATGTGCAGCAGTTTCCCATAGGAACATTTGAAATCGCCAGCGTTGACCCTGTTACAGGACAGGAAGACATTACGCATAATGTAACCGGCAATCTTACGCTTAAAGGAATGACTAAGAGCATTACCATTCCTGCAAACGTAGCCATCGTTGGCAATAAACTGACTGCTGTTTCTCCTGCCTTTAAAATTGACCGGACACAATGGGGAGTAGAATATGGAGCTAGTTCTATTGAGGGGATTGCCAAAGATAAAGTGATTAGCAATGATATAGCCTTGGTATTGGATTTGGAGGCAACGGCTAATGCGCCCGTGCAATAAATTCGTGCTGTATTATTACAAACGAAAATCCACAATACAATACCCACCAAATTTAACGAATTACTGACTATGGAGCGAAGTAACTTCGTTCCATAGTTTTTTAGTTTGCATATCGCCTTCTTCGCCAATAATTATACCCAAAACCGAATAATGCCAGAAACAGTAAGGGCAATAAGATATTAATCAACTGCCATTTACTTGCTTCGGTCCTTGCTTTTGTTTCATTCAACAAGCGCAGCTTCACTTCTTTTGACCTTGCGGATATGACACCGCTATCGTCCATTAAATACTCAATGGCATTAATTAGAAAGTCTTTATTGGCAAATACATGCTTTTCGTATTCATTAAAACCGAGCGGACCGAATCTTTTGTTTTGGCGATCAGCAGGATTGCTAATAATATCTCCGTCTGCTACGACCAGCATTGTGGTCGGCACACTACTCGCCTTAAATTCGTAGCCCAATTGGCGGTACATATTCAGGAATCCTTCTTCAAAGGGGCGTTTTTCATAGAGAGAAGGAAAAGTCCCCTCTAGTAAAAGGGACAACGGTAAATGCTGCTTGCTAAACTTTGCTGGATTGGGTTCAATTTTTAAAATTTCCAAATTTAATCGCATAGGAAAAAACTGCACTCGGCTATTGGCAGAAGTACTCAACAAAACGGTCTTTTTAACTGCCTTGATACGAACAGTTGTATCAATGGTATTGGCAAATAGTAAATTGACTGGAGCAAGGCTTTTAGTTATGGAATGTTCCTGGTTAGGAATAGATATCAAATGATAATACCAAGGCACCAAATCAATCGTCCCCCTTTCATCTATCACCGTGGGAATTCGGGTGTTTTGTAAATCCAAAACGAGGCTATTGTCTATTCTCACACCATATTTAAAAAGTAAATCTTCTAGATTAAATAAGTTGTCCGAAAAGGGGTAAGGGGTATATTGTCCCGTTCTTTTTAAACTATCCAAGTGGACATCTAGCGCATCTATTAACCACATCAGTTTACCGCCATTCATTACATATTGGTCTAGTTTAAATTTATCTTTTTCGCTAAAAAAATCACGCGGCTTTGCAATAATGACAACTGCTAACTCTGGATGTATTTGCACTGTACTGTCCAAATTCAGGTAGCCAATGTCATAATAAGGCGTTAAAGTTTGCCAAAAATCCCGCAGTTCCAAACCGGCGACCTCGCCGTGTCCAGTAGTAAAAGCAATAGCCGGTTTGCGGGTCATTTGTAGTTTTTGAATGGCGCTAGCTAGTTTATATTCCAGCAAACCAATGGCATTGTTCAGTGTTTTGTGATTAGAAGTTCCTGACACATCTTCATCGTAGAGATCGACAGGAATACTTCGCCCTTTATAATGCACAATTGCATAAGGATAAAAAAGCAGTTGTTTTCGTTCTCCGTCTCCTCGTATCAATAAGTTTTTTGCTCGAATGTCATCCTTTCGAAACTGCTCTCTGCGGGCATTGATTTCCTCAACAGAGGCATCCGCAGGAGAAGGGTCTTCGAACTCATACTCAATATAACCAGAGATACCTCGAAAATCATCTAGTATCTCCCGGGTTGCTTTTTGTAGCCGCTTAAAGCCCGCAGGAAACTCCCCTTCCAGAAGCACTCGAACATACACGACATCATCCAGATTTTTCAATAATTGTTGTGTGTGGGGGGTTAAAGTAAACCGCTTTTCTTCTGTTAAGTCCAAGTAGGAGTAAAAACGGTTGCCTAAAGCATTCAGAAAAATGGCAATACCAATAACTAAAGCAAGATTAAATAATGATTGTTTCAAAAAATTAAAATTTTATGTTTTAAGCCGAGCGGAATCAGCCATTTTAGTTTTCCATAGCTATCCCCCGGATTTCTTTCCTCCGCCCGATTCGCTGAATTTGAGCTTTTAAATGTTTGGCTTCCTTCATTTCTTTTTGGGAAAAATAGTACAAGCCGACACCAATCAGTAGTAAAGGATAGAGCAAAAATAAAACAAAAAGAGTGGTAAAAACCATTAAGCCGTGTAATAAGCTTGCGCCCTCCTCTCCTTTAATCGGCAAATTCCAACTGACAATATCCACAAAAAACCAGGTAAGAGAGGTATCTAATAGAGAATAAAATAAACCGCAAATAATCAGTAGTAAAAAACTTAGAACAACTAGTTTCATATATGATCCACTCATTAAAGAAATCGTTTTGACTAAACCTTTAATGTACCAGATCTGTTCTTGCTGAAGAATAAACAGCCAGAACAAAATCACCGGAAATAGCAATAGAATGAACAAGGAGGTATAACCGCCACCAGAATGAATTAATAAATACATTAAAGTGACCGGAACCAAAGCTTTAAAAGCAAGCAGTAGCCAGGAAAGCCAATTGCTGTTTTTGGAAGAATGAGCTTCTTCCAAAAGAGATTGACAAGCAAAAACGGACATAATCGTAAAAAAAGTAATCGCAATAATTGGTAAGTAAGGGATTTTAGCATGAACAAAAAACTGACGTAGATTGCCAACGGCATCGTAAAACTGGAAAAGCCCGGAAAAAACATCTGCTTTGTGAAAAAGAAAAATAGCCAGTGAATAAAAAATGCTGGACAAAGCGGCGACAATGCCCATCCTCCAAAAATATTTTTTGTACAAAACAAATGAATCAGCAAATAATGCTCCGATAGATTTTATATGACTAAAATCAATTGTTTGTTCTTGGTCTGGTTGCAATTGGTAACGGGACTCATTTACCAAAAACCCCTGTTTAGCTTTTTGGCGAGGATACCAAACAAAATACCACAAAACAAAAACCAAGCAGCTAAAAATAAACAAACCTCGAAACAAATCCGGCAGCTCTGTATATCGGGTAATATAGCCTTCGATAAATCCAGCAATAATAAAAATTGGAATCAAGCCAATCATTATTTTTAAACCTCGCCGAGCAGTAATTTGAAAGGACCTAAGGCGCGACAAAGTACCGGGAAATACAAAGCCTTTGCCCATAGTAATACCTGCTGCCCCGGCAATAATGATAGCGGAAATTTCCAGTGTCCCGTGCATCCAAATCGTTAGAAAAGATTCGCGAAAAACCCCTTGCTCATAGAAAAAATATTGAAATGCACCAACCATCACACCGTTTCGAATCAGAATAGCGATTGCTCCAATAGCAAAAAAACACGCCCATTACAAAAGTCAGAAATGCCACAAAAATATTATTCAGGGTAATCCCCACGGACATTCCAAACTGTCCCTTATCTTTATAAACTGCCATAGGGTCGCCTTTTTTAATATTCTCAATGGTCATATCCACATAGCTATCCCCTAATATGATTCTAGGAAACTCTGCATCCATAGCCGTAGAAAAAGCACCGATTAAAAAAGCGCCTAAAAAAACCAGAAAAGACAGACGAAAGTCTTTGCGTGCTTCATACACTAATCGAGGCAACTCTTCTTTCCAAAAATTGCCAAAACGACTGAGAGGAGAACGCTTATTTTTGTAAATATTTTGAAATATTTTTTGCGCCAAACTATTCAAATAGACTCGAACCGAGCGATTCTTATAAAAGGTTCGAGAATAAGAAAGATCATCCGTTATTTTAATAAAAATTTCGTTGAGTTTGTCGGGATTTTGGTATTCTTTTTCCAATAATTCCTCGTATTCTTTCCACTTTTCTTTGTTATTTTCTATAAATTTCGTTTCGCGCACAGATAAATTTCGTTTAAGAAAATTGAATAGTCGCTTGCAGAATACCCTTCGTTTTATCGACTAAAGGGGCTTTTTTGTAGAAATCTCGCCCAAACCCTCTTTAAATTAACGTAATATAGATACTTTTGATTATAAAACAATCGGCAGGAGAAAAAAGCAGTAACATTACTTTTCTCCCAAGCCCTATTTTTCTCTACCAAAAAGAATTCTCAAAGATGAAAAGAATCGCCCTATTATTTAGCGCACTAGTACTATTTTTAATAACTGGCAACGCGCAGGAAATTCCTACTTTTAGTCCTGATGACATAGACATTCCGCATCAAAAATTTGTGCTGGATAATGGCTTGACTTTGTTGGTACACGAAGATCATAAGGCACCGATTGTTGCCGTTAATGTTTGGTACCATGTAGGATCAAAAAATGAAAAACCTGGCAAAAGTGGCTTTGCTTCATTTATTTGAACATTTGATGTTCAATGGCAGTGAAAATTTTGATGACGATTACTTTCAAGCAATTGAACGAATCGGTGGCACAGATGTGAACGGTACGACCAATAATGACCGAACCAACTACTTCCAGAATGTGCCTTTGGCAGCACTAGATCAAGTGCTATTTTTAGAATCTGACCGTATGGGACATATGTTAGGTGCAGTAGATACGGCTTTACTAAACGAGCAAAGAGGCGTTGTACAAAATGAAAAGCGACAAGGCGAAAATCAGCCCTATGGCCGACAGTACGATCTAGTTACTAAAGCCATGTATCCCAAAGGACATCCTTATTCTTGGACAGTCATCGGAGAAATGGAGGATTTAAACGCGGCTTCTTTAGAGGATGTGCACCAGTGGTTTAAGGAATATTACGGTGCTGCGAATGCGGTTATTTGCATTGCTGGCGCAGTCAATACACAGGAAATATTTGAAAAAGTAAAGCAATACTTTGGGCATATCCCTTCCGGGCCAACCATTGTTCGACCTGAAGTGAATATTCCCGTAAGAACTGCTGATACTCGCCAGAAATACCAAGATAGAGTGCCGGAGGTTAGGATTGTACAAGTGTGGAATACGCCCCAATTTGGCTCGCGGGAAGATGCCCATTTTGATTTGATTGCCTCGGTTCTATCAAGCGGCAAAAATTCCCGCTTGTATAAAAAATTGATTTATGAAGACCAGACAGCCAGTTCTGCCAATTCCTTCCAGTGGTCGAAGGAAATTAGTAGCAATTTTATCGTCCAAGTCCAATGTTAAGCCCGGACAAGATGCTACGCAAGTAGAAGCAACTATCAATGAAATATTAGCCAAATTTTTGGAAGAAGGACCGACAGAAGAAGAACTAAAAAGAGCCAAAGCCTCTTATTTTTCAAATTTCATTAAAGGGGTAGAGCGAATCGGTGGCTTTGGAGGGCAAATCAGACATCTTAGCGTCTAATCAAACCTATTTTGGAAACGGAGATTATTAATATAAACTTTCAACAAATACATTTCAGAAGCAACGGCTGCCGACCTAAAAGCAACGGCTAATAAATGGCTGCGAAGGGGGAAACACACTTTGGTCTGTGAGCCATTTCCAAAATATACGGTCAGTGAGGCCCAAGTTGATCGCTCCAAAGGACTGCCTGCTTTGGGTAAGCCCCAGGCTGCTTCCTTTCCCGACTTGCAAGAGGTGACCTTGAACAATGGCATGAAGGTCGTCCTGGCACAGAGAAAAGGCGTGCCAACCGTCGTGATGAATATGGTCTTTGATGCAGGCTATGCGGCGGATCAATTTGCCGCTCCTGGAACAGCCGCCTTGGCGATGAGCATGATGGACGAGGGAACAAAAGACAAGACAGCTTTGGAAATCAACGAAATGACCCAGCTGTTGGGGGCTTCTATTTATGCCTATTCCGATTTGGATGCTTCTTATGTCGGCATGAATACTTTAAAACCTAGCCTGGGTGCCAGTCTGGATTTATATGCGGATATTCTATTAAATCCGGCTTTCCCTCAAAATGAGTTTGATCGTCTAAAAAATGAAAAATTGGCTCAGATTCAACGGGAAAAGTCAACGCCTGTACAAATGGCTTTGCGCGTAATGCCTCAATACCTCTACGGCGAGGGGCACGCTTATAACATGCCTTTAACTGGTTCGGGTCATGAATCAACCGTTAAATCCATGACCCGAGGAGATATGGTGAAATTTTACGAAGACTGGATCCGACCTAATAATGCAACCTTGGTGGTCGTGGGAGATATTGAAATGAGTGACCTGAAAGCAAAATTGGAAAACCGCTTTAAATCCTGGAAGAAAAAAGCCGTACCCCAAAAGAATATTGCGACTATTAAGCCTGGTAAAGGAAAAACACTCTATTTAATGGATCGCCCGGAATCTCAACAGTCCATTATTTTTGGAGGCTATGTTACAAAGCCCTATGGAGCGGTAAATGAAATCGCCAGGGAAGCGATGAATAATGTACTAGGAGGAGAATTTACTTCTCGAATCAATATGAACCTGCGAGAAGATAAACATTGGGCTTATGGTGCTTTTAACATTATTCTAAATGCCAAAGGACAACGGCCCATACTGGCTTACGCCCCCGTTCAAACCGATAAAACCAGCGAGTCAGTTTCGGAGTTGATGAAAGAATTTGAGCAATTTATTGGCGATAAGCCCGTCACCAAAGAAGAGTTCGAAAAAACCCAAACCAATACAATTTTGCAGTTGCCAGGGCAGTGGGAGACAAATAATGCGGTATCTAATTCTCTGGTAAATATTGTCAAATATGGACTGCCTAAAGATTATTATAAAAAATATGATTCTGCCGTCCGAAATACAACACTAGACGATGTCCATAAGGTAAGCAAAGCCATGATTCGACCCGCTCAGATGAATTGGTTTATCGTAGGCGATAAAGCCAAAGTATTACCAAAACTAGAAGAAATGGGCTTCGACCAGATTATTGAAGTAGATGCGGATGGAAAACCAGTTGGTAAAGGTAAAGTGATGAAGCCATAGCTTGCGTTTTAGCGACTTTTCTTAAAAAAAATCCGATTTGGTTATAAGTCCAAATCGGATTTTTTGTCCCTCATTTCTTAATTACATTAGACTTTATTCTAAAAAATTTCGTATAGAGCATTTTCCAAACTACTGATTGGAGGCGGTTTGTGTGCGTCTGCACACAAATCCGAATAAGGTCTATTATAAATTAAATTAGTTGAGGAATACCGCTTTTTTTTCTACTTCCCGAATTTGTACATCAATATTATTTTTCAAAGTGGTTGCTAAAGACAAGCCACAATAATCTACTTTAATAGGGAAGGATTTATGCATTCGATCTACCAAAACAGCTACTTCTACTTTTTTGGGAAGAATGTTTAAAAGGGGTTTTATAGCATAAAAAATTGTCCTGCCCGTATTTGCTACATCATCTACAATAATGATCGCCTTATTATGAGCTTGTTCGAGTGGCATTTCCAACAAAACTTCTGTAGCTAGTGGTTTAGCTGGATTCAAATAAATTCGAGTAACTGTAATTGGGACATTAGAAATCTCTGTTAATTGCTGCAATAGCATTTCAGCAAAAACCATCCCATTATTATTAATGCCTGCTAGAATAATTTCCGGTTCCCCATAATTATGCTCCAGTATTTCTATGGCTAATCGTTTGACTTTTTGCGCTATTTGCCGCTGATTGAGTATTTTCATTTTTCGACGATAGAGTACGGAATGATAGAATTTTAAGTAAAATTAGAGTAATTAACTTGATTATCTGGATAATGTGGCCAAGAATTTTGATAATAGGATAGAATTAGCGATTTTTCGCCCCACAATGAATCCCTGGGCTGTCAGAAAATAAAATTTGATTTATGCTACAACAAGTACTTTTCGTCCTTATTGCGCTTGTAGCCTTGGGCTATGCTTGGAAGCAATTTATGAAAATTCGCCGGAATATCCTTTTGGGAAAAGAGGAGCGCGCACCAAGAGTTTCTGGACAAAGCTGGAAGAATATGCTATTGGTGGCTTTTGGACAAAAAAAGATGTTTAAAAGATGGATACCGGCAATTTTTCATTTTTTTATTTACGCCGCTTTTTTGTTGACCCAAGTGGAGTTAATAGAGATTTTCATTGATGGCATTTTTGGAGTACATCGCTTTTTTGCACCGATCTTGGGCGGGCTTTATACCTTTATTATCAATTTTATAGAAATCCTTTCTTTACTAGCTTTTGTGGCAACTTTGGTCTTTTTAAGCAGAAGAAATTTGTTAAGAGTGCCTCGTTTTCATATGGACGAAATGACTGGTTGGCCAAAACTGGACGGTAATCTTATTCTCTATGGAGAGTTGTTATTGCTCATTGGCATTTTTAGTATGAATGGGGCGGACGTGCTTTTACAGCAACTCAACCCTTCTCACTACGCAGATACGGGTACTTTGGCGGTGAGCAGCCAATTGGGCCCTGCGCTGTTTGGGGGCTTGAGCGAAAATGTATTGCATGGCATTGAGCGATTCGGTTGGTGGCTGCATATTTTGGTCGTTTTCGCTTTTCTCAATTATTTGCCCAAATCAAAGCACCTGCACATTTTACTGGCCTTTCCAAATACCTTTTTTGCAAAGCAGACTCCTAGAGGCGAAATGGACAATATGCCCCGAAATTATGAATGAAGTAAAGACCATGATGGGCCTGGTAGAAGGCGCAGAAGAAATGTCTATGGAGGAAGAATTACCTGAATTTGGAAGCAAAGATATTTTTGATCTTAGTTGGCTAAATCTTTTGAATGCCTATACCTGTACCGAATGCGGGCGGTGCAGTTCTGTTTGTCCAGCCAATTTGACTGGGAAAAAGCTTTCTCCCCGAAAAATATTGATGGACATTCGAGATCGCGCAGAGGAGGTCGGGCAAAAACTGGACAGTGGCGACTTACAATACGTTAAAGAGGAGCTGAGAACAGAAGCCCAAAAACTGACCAAAGATAATTTTGATGACGGCAAATCCTTATTTGACTATATCAGCCGAGAAGAATTACATGCCTGCACGACCTGCAACGCCTGTGTAGAAGCCTGCCCGGTAATGATTAATCCTTTAGAGCCTATTTTAAAATTGCGCCGCTATGAGATTTTAACCGAATCTGCTGGACTAACGGATTGGATACCTATGTTTACCAGTATCGAAAACACTGGAGCCGTCTGGCAAATACCAGATGATCGGGATAAGTGGGCGAAGGAGGCGATGTCTAAATAGTAAGCAAATTCTAAATAAATAACATGCCAGAACCACTAAAAATCCCAACTATGTCCGAAATGGCCGCCGAAGGAAAAGAGCCAGAATTTCTATTTTGGGTAGGCTGTGCTGGTAGCTTTGATGCTAGGGCGCAGAAAGTAATGGTTGCTTTTTGTAAAATTCTAAACGAAGTGGGCATTAATTTTGCCATCTTGGGCAATGAAGAAAGTTGCACGGGCGATCCGGCCAGGCGGGCAGGAAATGAATTTGTCTTTCAGATGTCAGCCTTGCAAAAATATTGAAACTTTGAAGGGATATAATATTAAAAAAATAGTAACGGCCTGCCCCCATTGTTTCAATACCTTAAAAAATGACTATCCCGCATTGGGCGGCAATTACGAAGTCTTACATCACGCACAATTATTGCAGCAGCTAATCAATAATGGGCGTATTAAGCTGAAGGGAGGGGGGGTGTTCAAGGGCAAAAAAATCACCTATCACGATTCCTGTTATATGGGTAGAATTAATGGTGTTTATGAAGCCCCGCGAGCTGTCTTGGAAGCCTTGGATGGAGATTTGGT
The DNA here is from genome assembly GCA_965222705.1 of Saprospiraceae bacterium. Taxonomy (GTDB): domain Bacteria; phylum Bacteroidota; class Bacteroidia; order Chitinophagales; family Saprospiraceae; genus JAFMDF01. The sequence continues at coordinate 165,810 of CBDCUO010000057.1, forward strand.
GGAAATGAAACGCTGCAAAACTAATGGATTGTGTTGTGGTGCCGGAGGGGCCCAAATGTGGAAAGAAGATGAACCTGGCAAAAAACGAATCAATATCGAACGTTCTGAAGAGGCCTTGGCAACTGGAGCTAATATCATCGCGGCAAATTGTCCATTTTGCTTGACAATGCTATCCGATGGTGTAAAGGCAAAGGAAAAACAAGAGGAGGTGATGGTTTATGATCTGGCAGAATTAATTGTAAATAACCAAGGATTGTAAGAAAAGCCTTTCACAAAGTTTTGCCGCATCTTACTCTAATAGATTCGTGGGGTCACCAAAATCCAGTTCTAGTTGAATGCCTTTTCCAAAATGTTCTTGCATTAAATTGGAAACAGCCACCCCTAAAAGTCGGATCTTTCCTGCTTCCTGGTAGTTGTTTTCTAGTAGCTCCAGCGCTGTTTGATGCAAAACCTCAAAATCTTTTACTTCACTACCAAAAGTTTTACTGCGAGTGATGATCTGAAAGCGAGCTGTTTTCATTTTCAAAGTAACCGTCCTGCCATAATTGATTTGTTCTTTCATAAAGTCAAAAACCGATTGGATCATCGGCTCCAGTTCTGCTTTTAGATCTTCCCATTTATCTAAATTTTTATCAAAAGTTTTTTCAGTGCTGATGGATTTGCGAATGCGATTAGGATTTACTTCTCGTTCGTCAACGCCTCTAGCAATTTGATAGTAATATCGCCCTGCTTTGCCAAATCGCTGTACCAGCTCTATTTCTGTTCGTTTTTTTAAGTCCGCACCTGTATGGATGCCTAATTGGTGCATTCGCTTGGCGGTTACTTTACCAATTCCATGAAATTTTTCAATTTTTAAAGTTTCCAAAAAGGAAATGGCTTCTTCCGGTCGGATGACTTTAATGCCATTTGGTTTATGAATATCTGAAGCAATCTTAGCGAGAAATTTACAATAGGAAACCCCTGCAGAAGCCGTCAAGCGGGTTTCTTCCGCAATTTGACGTCTAATGTCCTCGGCAATTAAAGTGGCGGAGTTGATGCTCTTTTTATTATTCGTTACATCCAGGTAAGCTTCATCTAAGGATAGGGGTTCTACCAGGTCCGTATAATCAAAAAAAATGGATCTAATTTGCTGAGAAACAGCCCGATAGACTTCAAAGCGGTGCTTCACAAAGACTAAATCAGGGCATAACCTTTTAGCAATTACACCAGGCATGGCAGAACGCACTCCGAATTTTCTGGCCTCATAGCTAGCAGATGCTACCACGCCTCGAATGCCGCTCCCTCCTACTACGATGGGTCTTCCGCACAATTCGGGATAATCTCTTTGTTCAATGGAGGCATAGAAAGCATCCATGTCTATATGAATGATCTTTTTTGACAGGGTGTTGGATTTTTAAGATTGGTTATATTGGGTTTAGCCATTCGCTCCGACAAAAAATTAAAATCATAATATGATTAAGAAATAATAGGGATAAATTTGCTGGACAATGGAAAATTGTCCAGCAAACCAATGCAATTGTCCAGCAATTTCCTATTGCTGGACAAATTTTCAACGAGATTTCCTTATTCGTATTATTAAAAATATTTTTTGTCGGGACGAGTGGGGTTTAGCAATAAACCTTTAAAGAGAATAAGTCTTTTTTTTCTTTTTAGAAGATTTATTTTTCTTCTTTTCTCCTTCTTTTAAATTTTCAGGAGCAGGAACCCTAAACGGCTCGAACATTTTTTCTAGCTCCGACCAATCCATTTGGTTGAAATTTTCTTCAAATAATTTCATCATCCCTTCTATATCCATTTGGCTAAAACTCCTTTCCAGCATTTTCATCATTTCGCTCATGTCAATATCGTCTGGCATGATAAAACCATCCTTCTCAAAGCCTTCGGGTAGATTGAAGTGTTCGAAAAACAGGGTATCGATTTCAAAGTGAAAATCCTTGAAGTTATAACTAAAATCCCTCATTTGCTCGCGCATTTCTTTTTGCATCTTTTCCAATACTCGCTGCCATTCTTCGGAATCAATCTGGGCCAATGAAGTCGTCTGGAATAAAAATCCAAGCAATAAAATTAATAAAATTCTCATGTCATAAGTTTTTAGCTTTTTATAAAAATAACGCTATTTTAGACGAAAAAGTAAAGTATAGAGGTGTTAAATATTTTAAAAATAGCAGTTAGGTGTCAAGAATCGTAAAATTGGCTGTTTATTTCTCCTCCAACAAAAGTTGATTTTTTTTAATACTTGCTGAATTTCTTTATTAGAATTACGAGATAATTCCCTACCTTTAGCGGATATAGCAACAGCACTTTAAAAAAGATTTTATTTTAAAATAGGCTGTTTTTTAGAATAAAGAACTGTTGCTTTAAATTTATTCCAATTAATATTTTTTAAACTTTAATCCATTTTTTTTCAATTGGATTTGGTTTCCAATTTTTTTTTGGAGAAAAGAACTAGGATTAGTTAACTAAAAAAATTAGTATGAAACTTAAACTTTTCAGAGCCAGTGCAGTTCTACTGGCTTTTTTGTGCTTTAGTCAATATGCGCTGGCACAATTTACCGCATCTGGCACAGTAAAAGATGCAAATGGAGTGCCACTCATCGGGGTCTCTATTTTAGAAAAAGGTACTTCCAGAGGTACTATTACAGATTTGGACGGGGTTTTTTCCATTGAGCTAGCCAATCAATCAGCGATTCTTGTTTTTTCTTATACTGGCTTTAGCACACAGGAGGTAGCCGTAGATGCGGACAATACCCTTGTTGATCTGGTATTGGAGGAAGATATTGCCAGGCTGGACGAAGTTGTTGTGACTGGATTAGCCTCAGGTATAAAGAGGTCTAATTCTGGCAATTCTGTGGCTAGTGTGACCGCAGACGAACTGGTGGGGAAAACTTCCCCTCAAACATTGGACAATGCCTTATTCGGAAAACTGCCTGGGGTACACATGAGTGCAAATAGTGGCGCACCCGGGGGCGGAATTAGCATGCAACTGCGAGGTATTGCAACACTAGGAGCAGGTTCTTCTCAACCGCTTTACATCGTTGACGGCGTTTATGTTGATAATTCTGTCATTCGGACAGGTCGAACCCAAGTCAATGGGGCAAGTGGTGGACAAAATGCAGCTACACAGGATGATGCAGCCAATCGAATCGCAGATTTAAATCCAGACGACATTGAAAAAATCGAAGTTTTAAAAGGCCCTTCTGCCGCTGCAATATATGGAACTCGTGCCAATGCAGGTGTGGTTATTATTACCACCAAACGGGGTAAGGCTGGAGAAACCAAAGTAAGATTGAGCCAGGATATTGGCATGGCTAAAGGACAAAACTTCCAAAACTTTGGCGTCTGGGACAGAACGAGAACAGAAACCTTTAATGCGGACTTAATACCAGAGTATGAAGCGGCGGAAGCAGCGAATAGAAATATAGATTGGGAAGATTTTTTCTATGGAGAAACAGGAGTGCTTTCCAATACTCAACTGAGCGTTTCCGGAGGAACAGAAAAGACGCAGTTTTACGTTTCGGGAGGCATTCAATCAGAAACGGGCATTATTAAAAATACTGGATTTGATAGATATTCTATAAGAGCTAATATTGACCACCGACTTTGGCAAAGAGTGAAAGTTTCCCTAAGCACTTCTTATAATAAAACCGATAATGATCGAGGGTTTACTGGCAATCAAAACAACACAGGTGGCAGTATTGGTTATAATCTGGCCTATACGCCTTCTTTTGCAGATTTATTACCCGATGAAAACGGCAATTATCCTATTAGCACCTATTTTAATGATAACCCTGTAGCTATTCGCGATCTGGGGGTGAATAATCAAAAAGTAGATCGTTTTATTACGGCTGGGAATATAGACATTGACTTATTTCAGAATGAAACGTCCTATTTGAAGTTTAAAATTAACGGAGGAATTGATTATTTGAGTGGAAATTCCCTAGTTTATTTTCCTGAAATCTTGCAACACCAACAAGCATCGGCCAACCCCGGAGATGTCATGTGGGGTCGTCAAGATGTATTTAATGCCAACATTCAGGGCTTTTTGGTTTTTAATACAGATTTGGGAGGCGGATTAAATTCCAGCACTTCGGTTGGTGTCACCCGACTGGATCAAGAATCCGAATATATATTGTCCAGAGGCCGCGGCTTATCAGGAGGTCAGACCAACTTAGCATGGGCGACGGTCGCCTCCGTCCAAAACCATACCAATACAGAAGTGACAGATATTGGCTTGGTCGCTCAGGAAGACTTGAACTTTGACGACAAATTGATTGCCTCTTTGGGCATTCGCTTTGACAAATCTACTTTGAACGCCGACCAGGATAAATTTTATGCTTTTCCAAAGGCTTCTTTGGCGGTCAATTTACACAATTTTGACTTTTGGAATATTAATGGGATTGACCAACTCAAACTTAGAGGAGCTTATGGAGAAACGGGTGGATTGCCCCTTTTTGGAGTCACCTTTGAGGCCCTTTCCTCCCAGCTAATCGGTGGGCAATTAGGCGGGCAGGTAGGCATTCGCGGCGTTGACCCAAATTTGGAGCCCGAAACTGCCCGAGAACTGGAATTTGGGGTGGATTTGGGCGTTTTAAATAATCGGATCACCTTGGAAGCCACCTATTATAACAAGAAGGTGAAGGATTTAATTTTTGACTTTGTGCCGCCCGAGTCAACAGGTATTACGGCCATTGCAACAAACGCTGGAGATTTGGAAAATAAAGGCTTTGAATTGGGACTGGGCGTAGCATCTGTTAGAAGCGCTAATCTTAATGTTTTTTCCAAATTATTATTCTGGAAAAATGATTCAGAGCTGACCAGATGGGGCGTTACGCCACAGACCGTTGGCGGTTTTGGACCTTCCTTAGGAACTTATTTATTTGCAGCAGGCTATTCGCCAACTACCATTGTCGGTACGCCTAGTGGAACGGACGTGCCCCTCGGCTTTACTATTTATGGTGACCGACAGCCCGACTTTCACATGTCTTTATTTAATGAAATTAATATTCTAAAAAATCTAGATTTATCTTTCTTATTACATTGGCAAAAAGGGGGCAGTGCTATCAACCTTTCCGCTCTACTTTGGGATGATGGAGGAACAACAGAAAACTGGCATTTGGATGACGACGGCGATGAAACCCCCAACGGGCTGGATCGCTTGCTAAATTGGGCAGTGGACGGGAATACGGGTGCTTATATTGAAGAAACCAGTTATATAAAACTAAGAGAGATTGGCTTATATTATACCCTTCCGGATAATCTGTTTGGGAATGTTTTGGATCGCTTGAAAATAGGTGTTTCCGCCAATAATGTCCTGCTTTGGACAAGCTACGGCAGCTATGATCCCGAAGTATCCAACTTTGGTACGCAACCCATTTCAGGTAATATTGAAGTTACGCCTTATCCAAGCTCCAGAAGATTATTTTTCCACGTAAAAGCTGACTTTTAATGGCGGGGATTTTATAAAAATTTGGTTAAAAATCTTTTTTTAGAAAAAAAAATTGAAAAACATGAAAAACAAATTTCATCATATACTTTCACTTGCCCTTATTATGGGCTTTTTATCTATCACTTCCTGCGATGTAGATGAGGTGGTGGATCCCAATAATCCTTCTCTGGGAAGTGTTACCAACGATGCCTCCAAAGCAGAGCTGCAGTCTTTGGTCACCGGTCTGGAAGCGCGCCATAGAGCGCATTTTGGCAGTGCTACGCAGATGTTTGGTAGCTTTGGTCGGGAAGTCTGGGCCTTTTTTGGCTCTGACCCTCGATTTATAGACCATTGGTTAGGAACGGGCGTAAGCGATACCTATCCTGATTTTTTTGCTTCGGCGGGCACTTATGTCACGCCATATTTAGCAGTAAAACAGGCCAATGTGTTGATTGATGCGGCAGCGGCAAGTTCTACTTTAAGTGGGAACGAAGAATCGGCGTATTCCGGCTTTGCCAAAACGGTAAAGGGGCACCAATTGCTTTATCCTTTATTACAACAATACCAAAATGGCATCCGGATTGACGTAAATGATCCTTTAAATCCCGGCCCAGTTGTTGGCTTTAATGAAGCCCTTAGTGCTATTAGAGCTATCCTGGATGAAGGCTTTCAGGAGTTGAATGGAGCAGGAAGTGGCCTTCCTTTTAGTTTGACTTCGGGTTATGCAGGTTTTTCCAGCCCACAAGGCTTGGCTTCCGTTAATCGAGCTATTGCTGCTAGGGTTGCGCTATATGCGGGCGATGCTGCTGGAGCACTGAGTGCTTTAGGCAGTTCTTTTATGGATTTGAATGGTGATTTGTCCGTAGGTCCCGCCCATGTATATGGAGAAGCACCGGATGTTAATAATCCATTGTTTTATCCATTTGATAAGCCGACCAGTACCATATTGATAGTGCATCCTGCCTTGATTGAAGACGCGCTTCCGGGCGATGGCCGGCTAGCTAAATTTGCTGAAAGAGTAGATAATCCAGCTACCAATTCCGGTTTGATAGGTGAGTACCAAGATGCGCGCTGGGCGAGTAATACTGCCCCTATTCCCTATATCAGAAATGAAGAATTGGTTTTGATTTATGCAGAAGCCAACGCTTTAAACGGCAATGCAGATGAGGCGGTAAAAGCGATTAATGTCATCAGAAATGCTTGGGGGGTAGGTGATTATGAAGGTGGTACGTCACTAGATGAATTGATTGAAGAAGTTTTGTTCCAAAGAAGATATTCCCTTTGGGCAGAAGGCGGACATAGATGGGTGGATCTAAGAAGAACAGGCAAGTTAGATGCGGACCACGTCGATTTAAGGGATGGCGGGGTTTTGTTTACACAAGTTGCTCAACGAACATCGGAAATCAATTAATTTTTTAAAGCATTGAACGGTTTTAAGCCGTTCAATGCTATTTCTTAGTACTTTGAGTACTTAGGTTCTTCGACAAAAATTGTGTTATAGTGGAATAAAGCCATTTAAAAGGACGAGCCTTGTAAATGGCTTTATTCCACACAATTTGTCAAAGAAGGATTTTTTATTTAAAGGGATTTTGAAAAGCTGGATTATTAATAAAAGAAGTATCAGTCAGGGTGTGTAAAAAGGCAATCAAATCTTTTTTATTTTGCTCAGAAAGCCCCAGTCCGCTTGGCTTTTGTAGCAAAGGGTCCAGATTATCTGCAAAATGGGTTCCTTCATTATAGTGATTGACGACTTCTTCCAGGGTTTCAAATCTTCCGTCGTGCATATAAGGAGCCGTCAAGGCAATATTCCTCAAAGTCGGTGCCCTAAATTTTCCATTGTCAAAAACATTTCCGCTTACACTTCCCAAACCTTTATCCTTAAAACCTTCCAGATTGGCCACCGTGTCCAGTCCATTATTAAAATACTGATTTCCTGTAAAAAGCGGCGCATTATGGCAATGTGCACACTCCGCGTCAGGTAAGTCCGGGTTTCTGTCAAAAAACATATCCCTGCCGTTCAGTTCATTTTCTTCCAGAAATATTTCATTCCTTACCGATTGGTCGTATCTCGAATTGCTGCTAATCAAAGTACGCTCGAACTGGGCAATGGCTTTTACAGCTAAGTCTTTGCTAATTCCTACGGTAGCTTCTATACCAAAAGCTTTTCTGAAAAAAGTGGGATATTGCGGATGTTTCTTCAGCTTTTCTACTACGTTTTCCCAATCATCATGTAGCTCCAGAGGGTCTTCTACGGGTAAAAGTGCTTGCTCCTCTAGTGTTTTTGCCCTTCCATCCCAAAACAAACCATTGGTATAATAACCGACATTGATAAGGGACATAGAGCTTCTGGTTCCAGGAAGCCCATCAATCCCTTTACTAACTGTCAAATTATCTGTAAAACTACCAATAGGTAAATGGCAATCTGCACAAGCCATTTGATTATTGGCAGAAAGTATTGGGTCATAGAATAGGGATTGCCCTAGCGCGATACCGTCTTGAGTCAGTGGATTATCTAGAGGAATCTCCATAATCGGTAGCGGTACTAGCTGAGGAAGCTCAACAGGAATAGGTTTATAAGGGATATGGGTCAAGTCCTGCGTTTCTGTACCAGGTGGAGTAGGTATTGCCGGTTCTCTTTTTTTGCAGGAAAAAAGGAGAGCAATTAAAAAAAGAAAGAAAAATACTTTTTTTATAAAAGAAGACATGGATCGTTTAAGTTTGGTCTTAGCTAAACGATTGATACTTGTCTGTTAGTTTATCAATGGACCCAAATGATGTCCATTTCTCTTTTATTTTAATTGTAAGGCATCTTTGAAATTCCCCATGATAATCAACATTTCCTCTATTTGGTTATTGGGATCGTGTTGCTCTAGCTCCAACAAGTCCCCTCTGGGCAAAGTTAGCAATTCTTTTATATCTAGTTCAAAATTCAGATTGGTTGAATTATCTCCTTTCAAGGTCATTAGGTTCTCAAATACTAATTCCTGATAGACTTTGTCTGTGCCCGTATGATATGCAAAGGCTATGTCCTCCCCATCAAAACCATTATTATCCAAATCGTATTGTCCTTCTATTTTTGCGAATATATAACTATTCCAATCAGCCCAATATTCGCCACTATTGTCCGCTCCAAGAGGATGGCTAGTTGCATAATCAGAAGGAGTTGTTCTGTTCAAGTCAGCTGCAACCCCCACTCCAAACTTTAGCCCATTGTATTCGCCGACGGGAATTTTCGGAAAGGTCATAATCGTCCCTTCCCGAGAGGTCTGTTCGGACGTATGCGTTTTTGTTAGATCAATAAATTGTATATCAGAAATTTCTGTTTCTCCATCTGGTTTTAAAACGACCAAATCGGACACATAAAAATTGATTTTGGAAAATCTCACTGGCTTGCCGAGGTAGTCATAGTTTTTAAGATTCAATACTAAAGGTTCTTCTCCAAAGGTTGCTTTAAAAGAAATATTTACGGTAGTTGTCGCAATTGGCGCGGTTTTTTCTTTACCACAAGAGATAACTATTAGTAAAATAAATAGGGATAGCAAGAATATAGCTCTTTTCATATTTGTTCGGTTTTGTTTAGTTTATTCCCTGGACGGGGAGTCAGCATAGCACCCTTTTTCAATATATAAACGATTAAATACTGACGTTAGTTGTTTTGAAAGATTCCAAGTAGATTATGGCGATTAATTTTTGTTAAAGGGAACCATTTCACAGGGAAAAAATAAAAGCCATAGCCATTATTTTTACGACTATAAAATAAACAAAAATATACTTAGAATACAGGGGGAGTATCAATTGCCAATAGAAAAAACGTTGGGGGTATTGTCAACAATTTTTTTTATCATAACTGCTTCTGTATCTGCCACAAAATTAATGCCATCAAACCATTTTAGATGATTTATATGCAAAGTTGGCAAAGAAAAGTGGATTCCAGGGGTTGTTGTATAGGAAAAAGGCAAGGTTACTTCTACCAAATTGTTATTTCCGCCAATATCCAATATTATTTCTTTGGCAGAAGAAGTATCTATATTTAAGACCATTTTATTAAAAATGTAGCCCAAAGCCGGATCTCCAAAGTGCATAGATTCATCGGCTAATGGGTGCCGGCTGCTGCCTACTGTTTGAGGATCATTGGTATTCTCTGATTCGTTTATTCCTACTCGAAAGCAGATTTTTTCAAATTGCCCACTTTGTTTAACCATTCCAATATCAATACTTGTTTGTTGCTTGACCAAAACAAAATCATCTATTGTCAGCATTTTTACCGTTTCGCCTTCTTCATTCAAGACTGTCAGACTGATAGTATCCGTTACCCTGACACTATCTTCCTTATTGCTAATAAACCGAAAATCACTTAGATAAAACTGGATATTTTGAATTTGAAAGGCTTGTTTCTGGTCATTTAGATAAGTGTTACCAGGAATATAATCAAGCGATCCGGCCTTGTAGCTCACCGTGTCGAAGGATATAGTTGGATATTCGCAAGGACAGCTGGAACTATTATCATCTGTGGCACAGCCTTCATCTGCTGCCGGATTAAAATTACTTGCCTCTACATCCAAACACCCCCTTTCGGCTTGATAACACCCAAGCTCCAAAAAAGCAAATAAAGCTAATAATAAAATCGCTCGTTGCTCAACGCTCTTCGCCATATTCCTTCACTAATCTTTTTACAATTTGTTTTACCTGTGAGGAGAATTCTTTATTCAAAATCCAATGGTAATATTGTCGGTCTTTGTGCAATGTTTCAGCAACTGGCTTGCCAATATGCTTTCCAAAATTAAATACGACTACTCCCTCCTGATTATATTTTAATCGCTGGGTTGCATCAAGGGTTTTTAAGTCGCTCGTAAAATCGTGGATCACTTGCATATCATTTTTTATCGGTGCCTGGATTACATTCCCGTCCTCATCTACCAAATCTACTCCCTTATAACGATCTAACTGTCCTTTTAATACATCTACAGTTGCCTTGACATCTGCTAAGGCATCATGTGCGTTTTCAATTTCTTTATTGCAATAAAATTGCAAGGCCGCTCGCAAAGTTCGAGGCTCCATTTTATAAAAAATTCTTTGGACATCTATTAGACGCCGTTTGGAAACATCCAGTTCTATTCCAACTCTAGCAAATTCTTCCATCAACATAGGCACATCAAATCGATTAGAATTATACCCTGCTAAATCCGCATTGCCAATGAACTCATACAGTTCTTTGGCTATCTGCTGAAAGGTTGGTTTATTGGATAGCATTTTGGGCGTAATGCCGTGCACTTTCATTGCCTCTTCTGAAATGGGAATGCCCGGATTTATCATCATAGATAATTCCTTTGGTGCCCCCCCGGTCTTCAAAAATTTGATCAAAGCAATTTGAATAATGCGATCCCTGATTACATTCAAGCCAGTCGCTTCTACGTCAAAAAAGCATAAATCCCTATCCAGATTAAATTCCATGTTATCGTCTTGTGGTCAGTTATTTGAGTTAAGTAGAGGTGGCTAATCGACAAGTCCGACCAAGCCTTTTGTGTATTTTACCTTGATTTCCTGATTTTCGTTGAAATATACTAAATATGCCTCGATTTCTGGTAACTTTTTGGCCAAGTTATAAGCTTTTTTTGCGCCCATTGCCATGAATCCGGTCGCATAGCTATCTGCCGTCATGCAGTCCTTTGCAAAAACGGTCGCACTTAGCAGGTCATTTATTTCAAAAAAGCCCGTTTTGGGGTTTATGGTATGTACTTGCTTTTTACCATTAATCACTCGAAAATTTTCATAATTTCCTGAAGTGGCCATAGAGCGATTTTTCAAGAGCGGCGTATCCATAAATTGCCCTTCAGCAGCAGCAGCAGCCGGTTTTTTAATGGCGATTTTCCACCAGTTTCCTTTGGGGTTTTTACCGCTTGCCCGCACTTCTCCACCGATTTCTACCAGGTAATTATGAATTTTTTCAGATTCTAAAAATCTAGCCACCTCATCCACTCCATAGCCTTTGGCAATGGCACTAAAGTCCAATTGAATTTCTGGGCTTCTTTTTTTTATAAAAACTTGATTTTCAGCTACTTTTATATTTATTTTTTCAAATCCAACAAAACTTAACAAGGTGTTTATGGTAGTTGAGTCTGCTTCTAAGACCGGCTTTTTTTCCACAAAACCAAAACCCCAATAGTTAACGATCGGTGCAACCGTTGGGTCGAAAAAACCTGTAGTTTTTTCAACGAATGTTCTGGCAGCTATTATATTATTGATGAAATGCTCATTTGGGCCTTCCTTTTTAAGGATAATTTCCTTTTCTGCTCGATTGAATTGAGAAATGGTAGAGGTAGAGATATAAGTAGAAACGCCTAAATTAATTTCTTTCAACAAGGAATCAATAGGAGCCTTTAGATTTCGATCTTGTTCGTCTTGATAGGTAATATGATAGCTTGTTCCCATGGTTTGGCCAGCGAGTTTGACATAACTGTTTGTGTTAGTGGATGTTTGCCTTTTATTTTGACAGGCGACAAGCATTAGAAAAATGCTGCAATAAAATAGTTGTTTCATAATAATAAAAATCAGTTAATTTTTTGACAGCAAAGAAAATCTTATTTCCTTCTTTGACAAATTGGCTGCAAGATAAATTTTAATGTTTAGCTTTTCTTTAAAAGAAAGTAACTTGCTTTCTAAAAGGACAAAAAGATGACCACGAAGCAAGCACAACTACTGGCGGATGAGTTATTTGGAATCAAAGGAATTGCCCGAAAACTTCCCGGCGAGAGCAACTTAAATTTTCTAATAAAAGTTAGCCATACAGAAAAATACGTTCTAAAAATTGCCCATTCTGAGCGCACCTTGAATTTACAAAACGAGGCCTTGCAACATTTGTCCAAAAAACACCTGCCAATTGTGCTTCCACAGGTAGTGGTGGATAAAAACGGGCAACTGACTTCAAGGTTTAATTTGGAAAACGGGCAGGTCGTTTTTATTAGGTTGCTTACTTGGGTAGCCGGACGACTCTTGTCCAAAATTGAGCCACATACGCTAGAGTTAATGGAAAGCCTGGGTAGAGCTTGTGGACATTTATGTAAAGGTTTAGCAGATTTTGAGCATACTGAAGCCCATCGCTACTTTAGATGGGACAATGCACAGGCTACTTGGATAGCGGGTTATTTGGACCGGATCGAGACAAAAGAAAAACGGGAATTAGTTCAACATTTTTTAACCTTATATGAAAAAATTGTCGTTCCCAAATTGGACGGCCTGCGAAAAAGCATCAATTATAACGATGCCAATGATTATAACGTCATTATAAATGAAAATTGGACAAATCCATCCGTAAAAGGGTTAATTGACTTCGGAGATATCGTCTTTACACCAACTATCAATGAAGTAGCTATTGCTGCTGCTTATGCTTTAATGAATAAGCCCGACCCCTTGACTACTGCCTGTGCTGTTGTCAAAGGGTTTCATGCTATTTTTCCTATAAAGGAAGAGGAATGTATCCTTATTTTCTCCCTTATAGCTGCTCGACTTATCATTTCTGTTACGATTTCTTCAATTAATCAAAAGGAAAGTCCCGATAATGCTTATTTGCAAATCAGTGCAAAACCCGCTTGGGATTTGCTAAAAAAATGGAGAGAAATTCCGCCAGCTTTGGCGCACTATTCCTTTCGACAAGTTTGTGGCTTAGAGCCTTGTCCTACCAATACAGTATTTCGAGATTTTATTAAAAAGAATGGAAAAAATTTTGCCTCTATTGTTCTTCCGGATTTGAAGAAGGCAGAAAAAGCAATTCTTGATTTAGGTGTTGGCAGTGTACAATTAAGAGACAGGCTTGATTTTGAGGACAGCGCTCGATTTGATGCTTTAATCAATCGAATTATGGAAGCTGCTGGCGTAGAAATAAGCATAGGTAAGTATAATGAAGTCCGTCCCTTATACATTACGGATAGCTATGTCATTGAAGGAAACGAAGGGCCGCAATGGCGTACCGTTCATATTGGTTTGGATATTTTTATGCGAGCAGGCACGCCTGTTTTTGCACCCTTAGGAGGGAAAGTGCATAGTTTTCAAAATAATGCAGCCGATCGAGATTATGGGCCAACGATTATTTTGGAACATTCGGTCGAAGGTAATTTAACTTTTTATACGCTTTATGGACATTTGGGCTTGGCAGCCTTAAATGCGCTAAACATAGGAATGCCTATTAAGAAAGGAGAACAGATTGCCACCATTGGCTCTAGGCCTGTCAACGGCAACTGGGCACCTCATTTGCATTTTCAGGTGATGCTGGACTTACTTGGTTTTAGCGGGGATTTTCCCGGAGTCGCTTTCCCGCACCAGAGGGCTGTTTGGACCAGCCTATGTCCCAACCCAAATTTGTTAATTGGAATGAAGGAGCAAGTAAATGGAGATAGTCGCTAATAGTAGTTAAAGGAATTTATCAACACGAGATAGTCGTCCAATAGTCCGTTTAACTTTCTCGCTATCAAGAATGAAAGTTAAGCAGGCTCTAAGCCATTCCTTTTCCAATGGCAATGAGTTCTTCCAAATTTTCGGCATTTGTCTCTATTTGAAATAAAAAATTATACAGCATTTGCTTGCCTTCTGGAGTCATAATGGACTCGGGGTGAAACTGCACACCTCTTACGTTAAACGTTCTGTGCCGCATGGCCATAATGGCCCCTTCGTCATCTATTGCGGTTATTTGAAAGCAGTCGGGTAGGTTGTGTTTTTCCACTACCCAAGAATGATACCTGCCCACTTTGATAGTTGAAGGAATTCTTCGAAAAAGCAATTCAGAGCCATCTACAATTTTGATAGAAGTCGCTACGCCGTGATAGACCTTTTCAATATTGCGCAAAATACCGCCAAATGCTTCGCCAATTGCTTGATGGCCAAGACAAACGCCCAATATTTGTTTGGTAGGGGCATATTTTTTTATCAATTCGGGCATTATTCCTGCATCTTTTGGTAGCCCTGGGCCAGGTGAAAGGATGATTTTATCATAAGCCGATACTGCTTCGAGCGAGATGGCATCGTTTCTAAATACTTCTATTTTGTCCCCGATGATCTCCTGAATATATTGGACCAAATTATAGGTAAAAGAATCATAATTATCTAATACTAATACTTTCATTACTATTGTTTGTAAATTGATGAAAGGAGCTTATATTTTTTCCGCTTCAACGAGCGCTTTTTTCAATGCCCCCAGTTTATTATTGACTTCTTGTAATTCTTTTTCTGGCACACTGTCAATGACAATGCCTGCACCTGCTTGATAGTAAAGCGTGTTGTTTTTGCTCATAAAAGAGCGAATGACAATGGCTTGCTCCATGTTGCCATTGAAATCAATGTACCCGATCGCACCGCCATAAAAGCTACGGTTTTGATTTTCATACTCATCAATGAGTTGCAAAGCCCTATATTTTGGTGCGCCGGACAAAGTGCCTGCGGGAAAGGTGTCGCCAAAAATCCGGACAGGATTAGCTCCATTTTCTAATTCGCCCTCTACTTTGGACACCAAATGAATGACATGACTATAAAAGTGAATTTCTTTTAAGGATTTGACGCTCACTTTTCGGCAGTGCCGGCCCAAGTCATTTCGAGCCAAATCAACGAGCATAATATGCTCTGCATTTTCTTTTGGGTCTGCTGCCAGATCCTTTGCTCCTTGCGCATCTTCGAAGTCATCACCTGTCCTTTTGTAAGTTCCGGCGATTGGATTGACCGTAGCGATGCCCGCATTAATGAGCATTTGGGCTTCGGGAGAAGAGCCAAATATTGTATAATCACCGCAATCAAAATAATATAAAAATGGAGAAGGATTAATAGAGCGCAAAACCCGATACACCTGAAAATCATCTCCTTTGAATTGTTGTTCAAATTGACGAGATAAAACAATTTGAAAAACGTCCCCGACTTTGCAATGATGTTTACCTTTTCTAACCAGTTCTTTAAATTCCTCGTCGGTAATATTGCTGTGTTCTTCTCCTTTTAATTCAAAATCATAGGCATTATAGGCCTGGTTTTGAATGAGCTTTTCTACTTTTTTTAGTCGGCTTTTTCCGTCGGGAATATTTTCAATAATATACATTTCGTGCTTGAAATGATTGATTGCAATAATAAAACGATACAAGGAATAATTGATGTCCGGAAGGTCAAATCTGCGCTTATTTGGATCAAACTTTAAAGTATCAAAATATTGCACGCCGTCAAAACAAGTATGCCCCAAAAAGCCATTGATAATATCAAATTCTTTGACTTCATTTATTTCAAATTGGTTAATAAAATTTTGAAAAATGCTCGGCACATCTGTAGGGTTTGCAAGTTTTTCTTTTTCGATGGATTCATCGGGATAGGCTTTGGAAACGATTCCATTTTTAACCTTAAAATTTGCAATTGGTTCCAGCCCCAAGTAAGAAAAACAGCTTTCTGCACTTCCGAAATCATTGCTTTCCAGCAGGGCAGGTTGTTCAAAATGACTCCTTAATTTAAGGTATAAAGTTACTGGCGTAGCTGTGTCTGCCAAGTATTTTTTGACGATTGTTTTGATTTGAATTTTATTGCTGGTTGTGACCATTTTTCAATTTTTTTCCTTCTTTGACCAATTGTGTGGAATAAAGCCATTTAAAAGGACGAGGACGGTTAAGGGCGAGCATTTTAAATGGCTTTATTCCTTCATAACACAATTTTGTCGAAGAATCTTTTTTAATAAAAAGCGGCTTGCCGAGTGAAATTCGACAAGCCGCTTTTTATGTTAAATCATACAAACAAACGATGCCCTTCACCCTGTTTTTGGTAAAGTTTTTTGCCACCACCAATTGTTTGTAATTACGTTAAAAATCATAATGAGGTTTAGTTGGTTTCAAAATAATAACAATTTTTATAAAGAAGCAATTTTTTCATCTAATTTTCAGGCATACTTTTTTCTAATAAAGCCTGTTAACCATAAACTTCCCTGAAATAAAGAGCTGCGTTTTTACTTTTACCCGATAATAATACAAGCCGTTTTGATAATTGCTTAAATTCAACCAGATCATTTCGCTAGGGATTTTTTCCATTTTGCGGCTATACACCACCTGGCCAAAAGGATTGATAATTTGAAGCGTTCCGTCTAAATCTTTAAAGGTTTTTAAATCTATAAATAATTCATTTTGGGCAGGATTTGGAAAAACCAGTATGGGTTTGACCACTGTTGGTGTATTTCTATCAATTGCATTATTGGTTAAGTAAATTTCTTCCTCACAGATTAGTTGGTACTCTGCATTAAATACATGGATTCGATACATGCCTGTCGGGATATTTTCTGCTTTGATCTCGTCACCACAATTCCACATACAAGCAAATACATCTCGCCAATTGGTATCAATCACTTTCATAAAATATTCCTTGTCTGACTTGCTTTGAAGATAAACGGTCCCGTTTTCATAAGTAATGCTTGCCTCCTCACACTCAAACTGTCCTTCTCCGCTTAAATCCCCTTGGAGGGTTAAATCCTGCTTACAAATCAAATCCCAATGAGCGTCAAATACTTTTACGAGGTAACTTCCAGCAGGCAGCATAGCCATTTGTTCGCTACCGCAATCAAAAGAACAATCAAACACTTCTTTCCAATTATTATTTAGATCATGTATTTTAAAAAAATAATTATTGTTTGTTTTTCCCTCCATTTTAATATAGTCTGTGCCATAAGTAATCGCAATTTCTCCGCAATCAATAGTATTTGTTTCGCATTCTCCTAGAGTCCAGGATTGGATTCCTGCAATTTCTGCAAAACAATCATTGCTATATGTCTTGCCGTCACAACCACAGACGGGGTCATAGATGGTTATGCAACTAACATCAGCTATAGAGGGGCCTATACAAGTATCGCACTCCCCTTCGGCAGCAATTTCTATTCCGGCACATTCCGCTTCACAGGCATTGCCATAAGTCTTGCCATCTACGCCACAGACAGGGTCATAATTTAATGGGCAAATACAGGGTTCTCCACAATTTTCCTCCAAGATGGTTTCTGTCTTTACTGCTTTTTCAAAAAAATCCCCGCAGCTAAATCCAGCGATGCCACCCTCTTTGCAAAATTCTTCTCCTGTATCGCAACTCAGCACAGTTGTCAAAGCATCCGAACAGTTTACATTATCTCCCAAAAAGACCAAATAACTATTTTCTTCAAATGTATAAACGGCAATTTCCGTTAAACACTGGCTACACAAATCGGGACTGAAAGTAATGCGAGCCAACAAATCACATTCGGTTGGCTCTCCACATTCGCCTTCGGCAGCAATGGCTACTCCGGCGCATTCTGCTTCGCAGGCATTTCCATAGGTCTTGCCATCCACACCACAGACAGGAGCCCAAACATCCGGACAAATGCAAGGTTGGCATTCGCCTTGGTGCGCAACCTCCACCCCCGCACAACGGGCCTCGCAAACATTTCCATAGGTCTTGCCGTCCACACCACAGACAGGGAGGTAGATCTCTGGACAAGCACAGTCGCAAGGGCCGTCTGTCCAATTCTTTATGCCTGCTTGTTGTGCCATGCAATCATTTCCGTAGGTAATACCATCACAACCACAGACGGGTTGGTACTCTTCCGTGCATAAAATCAATACATTTGGTTCCCCTTGGCAGTCGTTACATTCCCCTTCTGCAACTACTTCGACTCCGGCACATTCTGCTTCGCAGGCATTTCCATAGGTCTTGCCATCCACGCCGCAGACGGGGTCATAATTTAGTGGGCAAATACAGGGATCTTCACAAGGTCCTTCTGCAACTACTTCGACTCCGGCGCATTCTGCTTCGCAGGCATTTCCATAGGTCTTGCCGTCTGCCCCGCACACTAATAGCGCAACGGTAGGACAAAGACAATCGCCTACTTCTATGCTCATTTGTTCGCTACAAATACCCACCCAATGTTCATCAAACATTTGCACATCTACGTGGTAAATTCCCGCTTCTAAATTAGGCAGATCAATTTTGTCCAGACAATCAGCAGAGCACTCAAAAACGTGCTGCCAGTTGGCGTCATATACTTTTACAATTTCTATGGGCGCAGTGAGTCCGCTGATTTCAATATGGCTGATCCCCGCGCTAATGCCTAGCTCTGCACAATCATTGGCATAGATACTAGTAGAAAACATAGCCAGAAAGAGCGTAAAGCCTATTTTTAAAAAGTGGGAAAACATTTGTCTTTTCATGATTTTTTACAAAAAAGTGATTTAAACCTAAGAGGGGGGGGACAGATAAATTGGTTGGGTTCTAATTTGATTTTTAGACAAAAAAGGCATTATTTTTTCAAAATAGCTTTGAAGCTAATCATCAAACAAACTAAAGGTAATCAAATATTCCGAATAAAGGAAGACAGAATCTGTTATTTTTGTGTTTTTCAAATTATCTTCGTTTCCATGAGAATATTAAAGAAAATTATTATTGGATTATTATTTTTATTGGCAATTGTCTGCTGCCTGGGCTATGTCTATTATCAATCTTTAAAGCCCATATATAAGGGAGAATTGACTTTACAGGGCTTACAAAATGAGGTGGAAGTTTATTTTGACAAATATGGCATCCCCCATATTTATGCCCAAAATGAAGAAGATGCCCAATTTGCCTTGGGCTATGTGCATGCCCAAGACCGTTTATGGCAGATGGAGTTGCTGCGGCGATTGGGAAAGGGGCAATTAGCAGAAATTCTGGGCGAACCGCTCGCGAAAACGGATCGCTTCTTTAGAACCATTGATTCCTGGGAAACGGCTAAAAAGGCAGCCCGAGCTTTTGATGAAATAGCAGCCAATGATCCAATGAAAAAGGCAGTACTGGCTTATTATAAAGGAGTTAATAACTTTATAAAAAATGGACCAACTCCGATAGAGTTTCAAATCTTGGGAATAGAAAAACAAGAATTGACCATAGAAGACTGCTACGCCATTTATGGTTATATTGCTTTTAGTTTTGCCCAAGCATTTCGCACGGACCCTTTGGTGACCCGTATCCAGCAAAAATGGGGAGCTGCTTATCTAAATGACCTCGATCTTCATTGGAACCCTGAAGCACAGATGATCTCCGTTTTTGAGTCCAAAGAAGAAAATTTGCTCTCAGAGGCCTTCGGGCTGGACGATTTGTTTGAGACTCTTCCTGCACCACCCTGGATAGGCAGCAATGGATGGATTATTGGCGGATCTAAAACGAAAAGCGGAAAACCCATTTTTTCTAATGACACCCATATCGTCTTTGCCCAGCCTTCCGTTTGGTACGAGGCACATATTGAATATCCCGGGCATAGTAGCTATGGAAATTATATAGGCGGGGTTCCCTTTCCTGCGATTGGTCATAATCGAAAAGTAGCTATAGGGTTGACTATGTTTGAAAATGATGATATTGATTTATACATCGAAAAATTAAACCCTGAAAACCCCAATCAAGTTTGGTTTAAAGACCATTGGGAGGACTTAAAAGTACGAAAAGAAGTCATCAAAGTAAAAGGCGGCAAAGATATCGAATTCGAAGTAAAAACCAGCCGGCATGGGCCAATTGTCAATGAAGCAATTGAAGATATAGGCAAAATGACCGGCCAACCAGTCGCTGTCTGGTGGATTTATAATGAATTTGTCCCCAATAGCTTACAACCTGCCTATGAATTTGCTCATGCCCAAAATATAGACGAAGCAAGAGCCGCAGCAGCTAAAATCATCGCCCCTGGACTAAATGGTATGTATGCGGACGCAGCGGGCAATATCGCTTGGTGGGCAATGGGGAAATTACCTATTCGGCCAACTCATGTAAACTCCAAACTGTTTTTGGATGGCTCAAGTGGAAAAGATGAGATACTAGGCTATATTGATTTTAAGGATAATCCACAATCCGAAAATCCGCCTTCTGGCTTTGTTTATTCCGCTAATAATCAACCAGATACGACCAATGGTATTTTGCACGCAGGGTATTATATCTCTGAAGATCGGGCAAAGCGAATTATGGATTTATTGAGTGCCGATAAAAAATGGGACCTGGAAGCTGTAAAGGGAATGATAACCGATGTGGTGTCCGATAAAAAACCATTAATTGCTAAAAATGTATTGTATATTTTAAAAAATAGGCCCTTAAAAAATGCAAATGCAACCAAAGCGATCAATCTACTGGCAACATGGGACGGCGACACCCAACTGGAAGATACTGCACCTACCATTTTTGCCAAACTGCAATACCAAATTCTGGAAAAGGCCTGTGCGGATGAGCTAGGAGAAAAGGACTTTAAAATCTTTTTACAAACGGTATTATCTCGCAGAAGCCTTCCCTCTTTGTTAGAAAATGAAAATTCCGTTTGGTGGGATGACCAAACAACTCCAGGTAAAAAAGAAAGCCGTGCTGAAATAATTGCAGCCGCCTTTGAGAAATCACTGGAAGAACTGGAGGCACAATTAGGGAACGATCCGGAAAAGTGGACCTGGGGGAAAGTACATACTATCGAACATCCACACTTGCTAGGCCAAAACGAGAATTTGCGGCCTTATTTTAACGTTGGCCCTTTCCCCATTGTCGGAACAAAGGAAGTCATTAATAATTTGAGCTATACGATCAATAGTTCCGGAAAATATGAAGTGGTCAGCGGACCTGCTGTCAGAAGAATCATAGATTTTGCAGATATCGAACATTCTATAAATGTATTGCCGACAGGCAATTCGGGCAACCCCTTAAGCCCCCACTATGCAGACCAGGCAAAAATGTTTGTAGATGGCGATTTTCGTTTACAAATGATGAATGAAAAGGAAATCAAGGAAGAGGGACGAAAATTGATACTAAAGGTAAAATAAGGTATCAAGTTTCAAAATCCCTTTATCAATTCGCTTAGCTTCACCTAAAAAAATTGTCAAAAAACCTATTTATATTTGCGACAATTTTGCACTAACCAACCAGTATTTTCTCAAAAAAAAACGGTCATCCATGCCAAAGGATCATTCGATAAAATCGGTGTTAATTATTGGAAGTGGGCCAATAATTATCGGACAGGCTTGTGAGTTTGATTATTCTGGTACACAGGCAGCCCGCTCTTTGCAAGAAGAAGGGATCGAAGTATCGCTCATCAATTCCAATCCGGCAACCATTATGACCGATCCTGTGACTGCCGACCATATTTACTTGCTCCCACTAACGGTAGAAAGCATTATTCAAATACTAGAAGAACGATCGGTCGACGCCGTGTTACCCACAATGGGCGGACAAACCGCATTAAATCTGGCTATCGAAGCAGGCAACCAAGGCGTTTGGGAAAAGTATAAAGTCCGGCTAATCGGTGTGGATTTAGCTGCCATTGAACTAGCAGAAAATAGGGAGGCTTTTCGACAATTGATGATTGATATTGGACTAGGGGTGGCACCTTCTTATATCGCCAACTCCTTTTTGGAAGGCAAGGAGGCTGCCCAAAAAATTGGATTCCCTCTAGTGATTCGTCCTTCCTATACGCTGGGTGGAACAGGGGGCGGTTTTGTGCATAAAGCCGAAGAATTTGACGATGCACTACGAAGGGGTTTAAGTGCTTCGCCCACACATGAGGTCTTGGTAGAAAAAGCCGTTTTGGGGTGGAAAGAGTTTGAATTAGAACTCTTGCGAGATGTCAATGATAATGTAGTAATTATTTGTGTCGTGGAAAACTTTGATCCCATGGGCATCCACACAGGAGACAGTATCACGGTTGCTCCCGCAATGACCTTGTCGGATACCGCTTACCAGCGAATGCGGAACGAAGCGATTCTGGCAATGCGCTCTTTAGGCAATTTTGCTGGAGGCTGCAATATCCAGTTTTCTGTTGACCCTGAAACAGAAGATTTGATTGTTATTGAAATCAACCCACGTGTGTCGCGCTCTTCTGCTTTGGCCAGTAAGGCGACAGGTTATCCGATTGCCAAAATTGCTGCCAAATTGGCTATTGGCTATACATTGGACGAATTGAAAAACCAAATTACCAAGACGACTTCTGCCTATTTTGAACCAACTTTGGATTACGTAATTGTCAAGATGCCGCGTTGGAATTTTGAAAAATTTCATGGAGCAGATGACCGCTTGGGACTGCAAATGAAATCCGTAGGAGAGGCAATGGCCATTGGGCGAACCTTCTTGGAAGCTCTTCAAAAGGCTTGCCAATCACAGGAAAATAATCGAATGGGCTTAGGCGCAGATAAAAAAGAGTGGATAAGAACGGCAGATATTCTGGAACGGCTGGAGCGCGCTGGAGCAGATCGGGTCTATCGCTTAAAAGATGCACTCCGACTGGGTGTACCTGAAAAAACCGTGCATAAATTGACCAAAATTGATCCCTGGTTTATCAAGCAAGTCAAACGCCTGGTGAAGTATGAAGAACAGCTAATGCGCTATAATGTGCCAGAGGACATTCCCGAAGACTTCTTTAGAGAGATCAAAGAGGTGGGCTATTCTGATGCCCAAATCGCTTGGCTTTTGCGAATAGAGAACGAGGAAGTTATAACTCGACAAAGAAAACAACTGGGTATCCGCCGAACTTATAAAATGGTAGATACCTGTGCAGCAGAATTTGAAGCACAAACCCCCTATTTCTATTCTACTTTTGATAAAGAGAATGAAAGTATCCCTTCTGATAAAAAGAAAATTATTGTTCTTGGTTCGGGACCTAATCGGATCGGGCAGGGTATTGAATTTGACTATTGCTGTGTGCATGGAATTTTAGCAATTAAGGAGGCCGGCTATGAGGCCATTATGATCAATTGTAATCCAGAAACGGTGTCAACCGATTTTGATATTGCTGATAAACTCTATTTTGAACCGGTTTATTGGGAACATATTGAGGAAATTATTGAATTGGAAAAACCGGAAGGAATTATCGTTCAGCTAGGAGGACAAACGGCTTTGAAACTGGCCGAAAAATTTCACGAAAAAGGCATTAAAATTATTGGCTCCAGCTATGAATCTATGGATCTGGCGGAAGACCGAGGGGCTTTTTCGGATTTATTGAAAAAACTGGACATCCCTTACCCAAAATATGGTGCGGCCAGTGATGCTGACGAAGCACTAATAATTGCTAATCGAGTAACCTATCCTGTATTAGTCAGACCTTCTTATGTGTTGGGTGGGCAACGAATGCGAATTGTTATTAATGATCAGGAACTAGAGCGGCATGTATTGACCATTTTCAAACATATGCCCAATAATAAAGTGTTGATTGATCAGTTTTTGGAAAGAGCTAAAGAGGCGGAAATTGATGCTATTTGCGATGGCGAAGAAGTGCATATTATGGGAATAATGGAGCATATTGAGCCAGCAGGGGTCCATTCGGGCGATAGCTCGGCTGTTTTGCCGCCTTATAGCTTGTCAGAAAATATTCTCGCTCAAATGAAAACCTATACGGAAAAACTGGCTTTCGCGCTGAAAATCAAGGGCTTAATCAATATCCAATTTGCCATAAAAGATGAAAAAGTTTATGTGATTGAGGCTAATCCAAGGGGCTCCAGAACGACCCCATTTATTGCAAAAGCCTATCAATATCCCTACCTAAAAATTGCTACTTTGGTCATGCTGGGTACGCACAAATTAAAGGATTTCACTTTTGAGAAAAAGCTGGAAGGTTATGCGATTAAAGTACCCGTTTTCTCTTTTAATAAATTTCCCAATGTGGATAAATCTTTGGGACCAGAAATGAAATCTACCGGGGAAGCTATCCGATTTATTAAAGATTTAAAAGACCCGTTTTTCAGAGAATTAGACAGGCAGCGATCTATGTATTTGACGAGGTAAAAAAGTGACTAGGTAATCGGTGACTAAGCTGACGTTGGTTTTAATAAGGATTATTCAAGCATATCTAATTAGCCCAAATGTTATTTACCTATCGTTGTATAATGCTTTTTAAAAAATACCTGCTCTTTCTATTCCCAGTCCTTTTTTGCTTTTGCGAAAACAAAAAACCTGCCGCTAAACCACCTGTAACTTCCTTTCCGATAAAAGAAAGAAAAACCATTGTTTTAGATTATGATACCAATAGCTGGGTAGATGTTGGTTTATTAGATACGACCATTGTACTGGATTTGCGTTATGCGACAGCCAATAATTTTGTAAGAGAAGTGTTGTATCCTTGTGGCAGGTGTTTTTTGCGACCGAAAGTAGCAAAGGCGATCCATAAAGCGCATCAAGTATTGCAACAAAGAGGTCTGGGTTTAAAATTATTTGATTGCTATCGCCCTAGACCGGTACAGGAAAAGCTCTGGAAGAAAATACCCAATGCCAATTATGTTACGCCTCCCTGGAAAGGCTCTATGCACAATCGAGGGGCGGCCATAGACCTGACCATTATAGACACAACGGGGAAAGAACTAGACATGGGCACGCCCTATGATTATTTTGGAAAAGAAGCACACCACACTTATACTAAACATTCTAAATCCGTTTTGGAAAACAGGCAGTTGTTAAAAAACTTAATGGAATCGGTTGATTTACAAGCGATAAGAACCGAGTGGTGGCATTATTCCTATCAAAAGAAAAAATACCAGATAAGCGAGATGCAATGGCAATGTCCTGAATCGAAATAACTCGGTTAAATTTTTTCCTATCGAAACAAAGCGTATCTTTGGGACGTTACAATTCTGTCAATTTTCAGCGTTAATCTCTTAACTAATACCTATGATTCTTTGATAAATTGCCATCGAGATTTGTCAAAGAAGCAAGTATATCAATCACTCGAATGGCGACAGCAACAGCACACCAATCAGACGTAGCAGCCGTAGATGCTTTGGCGCAATCCTATAAAGACCTTAAAAAAGAAATAGCCAAAGTAATTGTAGGGCAAGACGAAGTCGTAAAAACGGTCATCATTTCTTTATTTAGCAATGGGCATAGCCTATTGGTGGGAGTTCCCGGTTTGGCAAAAACCCTTTTGGTAAGTACCATTGCCGATGTGCTGGATTTGGATTTCAAAAGAATTCAATTTACGCCGGATTTAATGCCCTCTGATATTACGGGTTCTGAAATCCTAGACGAAGACCGCCATTTTAAGTTTAATAAAGGTCCTTTATTCACCAATATTGTCCTGGCAGATGAAATCAACCGGACCCCTCCTAAAACGCAGGCCGCCCTTTTGGAAGCTATGCAGGAGCGGTCGGTTACGGTTAGTGGGGTTCGTCATGTTTTGCCTGCACCCTTTTTTGTTTTGGCAACTCAAAACCCCATTGAACAGGAAGGAACTTATCCTTTGCCAGAAGCGCAATTGGACCGCTTTATGTTCAACATTCCACTAGATTATCCTTCTTATGAAGAAGAAATTCAGGTAGTAAAAACAACAACCGCTGTCCAGGATTACCAATTGGACCATATTGTCAGTGCAGCGCAAATTTTAGCTTATCAAGGGTTGATCCGAAAAATTCCAATAGCGGATAATGTATTGGAATATGCCGTTTCTCTGGCATCTAAAACCCGCCCGGGTACTAAGATGGCTACAGAAAAAGTAAATAATTATATTTCTTGGGGAGCGGGCCCACGAGCTTCTCAATATTTAGTTTTGGGAGCAAAATGTCATGCAGCTATTAGTGGAAAATATTCCCCTGATATTGAAGATATTCAAGCCATTGCCAACTATGTCCTTCGGCATAGAATTGTGCGAAACTATAAGGCGGAGGCGGAAGGCATTACGGAGGAGAAAGTTATTGAGAGTTTGTTCTAAGTCCAGTACAGCGGACTTCAGTCTGTCGAAATTCATGTCCGGCAGACCGAAGTCGCGTTATACCATTTTCAATGAATTAAAGATGATTCAACAATCAGCATTTACCTTAGAACCCTATCCCAGAGGCTTTCATTTAATTACTGAAGAAATACTTAAACGCTTTCCTGAACTGCCGGCATCTGGCATTTTTCATTTATTTATTAAGCATACTTCTGCTGGATTGAGCATTAATGAAAATGCCGATCCTTCTGTAAGAGTTGATTTTGAGAGCATTTTTAATAAAATAATACCGGAAAATGAGCCTTATTTGACCCATACGCTGGAGGGAGCAGATGATATGCCTGCTCACATAAAGTCCGCCTTAGTTGGCGCTTCTATTTCTATTCCCATTACGCGCCATCGCTTGAATTTAGGCACTTGGCAGGGCATTTATTTATGCGAGTTTCGCAATTATGGCGGCAGTCGAAAACTAGTAGCGACGATTTACAGCTAGTCGGCACAATCTCACCGAGAATTAAAACGTATTATAATAAAAATATACTTATGCGTTTGATTTCCTGCCTATTCTTTTGCTTGCTGTTGCAAGTTGGATTTGCACAAGAACAACTAGGGCTTCGCACAGAAAATTATTCGGGCATCAATGGTATTTTACTCAATCCCGCCAATAATTTGACCACCCCTTTTCAATGGGATATTAATTTGATTGCTCCTGGTCAGTTTGTCGCCACTAATTTTGGAGCATTTCAAAATACGGGTATTTTTAGCCTAATCAATAATGCTAGTGAAGTTATATTGGCAACCGACCTGAACGAAGGGGCAAGCCCTCCTAGAGATGCCATTATTTTTGATTTTGAAGGAATTGGAAAAAACAAATATGCGGCTGTATTCACTCATGTCATGGGACCATCTGCTTTACTGAATTTTGAAAAACACAGCATCGGGCTTTTTACCAATGCGCGTGTAGCAATCGGGGGACAAAAAATCCCTACGGTATTGGGTTATTATGACTATCAAGCAGTTCGACCGGGAGAAGATTTTAAAGTTTTTCCCTCCCAAATAGCAGGCATGGCCTGGAGTGAGATTGGCCTAAATTACTTATTCAAAGCAGAAACGACCAATGGCAAAGTTGGAATAGGTGTTAATTTAAAATATCTACAAGGCTACGAATCTTTCTATATACAAAACAAAAGAGGGCTGGATATTACCAAAATGCAGCTTGATTCGCTGACCTTTAATAATGGAGCAGCTATGGGTTTTGGCTTCACCAATACAACCGTTGATGCTGATAATTACAGTTTGTCTAAAAATGGAGTAGGCTTTGGAATAGATGCCGGGTTGACCTATGTCATTCAGGATTACTCGGATGTTTATCGGTTAAAACTAGGTATCTCTTTATTGGATATTGGCAAAATAAAGTTTAATAAGAATACAGAAGATCATTTAATTGACATAGAAGAGGCTTTTGATTTTTTTCCTCGAAATCTAGATGATGTCGTGGATTTTCGGGACGGACTGGAGCAGTTAAACGAAGAACTGTTTTTGGATACGACTACTACTTTAGTCGGTGATAGTTATAGCGTATGGCTACCTGGAGCTTTGAGCTTGCAGGCAGATTATGCCGTCACCGAAAACATTTATATCAATGCCGTTTTGGTGCAACGACTAACTTTTGGACAGCCGCAAGTAGAGCGGGGCAATTTACTTGCCTTTACACCTAGGTATGAGAGCAGATGGATTTCCGGTTTTTTGCCCGTATCTGTTTATAACTATCAAAAAGTGCAAGTTGGGGCAGCTATTCGATTAGCTTTTTTGACCATAGGGTCTGACGATCTCCTGAGCTTTTTTGGTAAATCCAAACTCAACGGAACAGACTTTTATATAGCTCTAAAAATTAATCCCTTCCAGTTGGGGTGGAAAAATGGGGGAATGGGGAAAGGGAAAGGCGTGAAATGCTATGAGTTTTAGAAAAGACACACGGATGGCTCTTGTTAAACCTTTAACGGTGCATGAATAAATGCTCAAACAACTTTGAGTTGGCAATTTTTGGGATTGATAAGGCGAAAAACATAATCATAGCGAGGCTATGTCAAAGCTTTTCAACGAAGTCAGGCGCAGAAAGGGCTAGCTAAAAAGGAATATTTGTTTTTGAACGATTCTTTATACAAAAATCCTTCCAAAAAATAATTTAGGAGGCATAAAATACAAAATTATTAAAGTAAATTTGGGCGATTCTAACCATTTTGCTTTTGAAATAGTTTTGACCATTAATCCTTTTTAACATTAGAGATAATTATGAAAATATTTAAATACTCATTTTTATTTTTTCTAAGCTTTTTCTTGCTTTTTTGCCAAAATAAAACCACTCAAAAAGCTACTCAAAAAGTAGAAACGACTTCGACCCAAGGAACTGAAATAGATTTAAATAATACGATTACTCAAGAGGAACTTGCCGAAGGCTGGCAATTATTATTTGATGGCCGCTCTACAGAACATTGGAGGGGCTATAATAAAGAAGGCTTTCCCAATCAAGGCTGGAGGGTTGAAAATGGCGTCATGTCGGTTCTCGAAAAAGAGGAGGGCGGAGATATTATTTCCAAGGAAAAGTATGAAAATTTTGATTTTAGAATAGAGTTTCAACTGACCCCGGGGGCTAATAGCGGCTTGTTGCATGGAGTCGTAGAACAACCGGACACCCCTATCTGGCATGGCGCGTCGGAGTATCAGTTGATCGATGATTTTGATTATGTTGACAAATATGGGAAAGAAGAGACTAAAACTCATCTGACCGCTGATAATTACGATATGGAATCTGCTGTTGACAAATATTTAAAACCAATCGGAGAATGGAATGAAGTTCGCTTGGTTGTTAATAAGGGTCGAGTAGAACACTGGTTGAATGGCCGTAAAGTGTTAGAATATGATTTGTGGACGCCAAAATGGGAAGCAATGGTTGCCAAAAGCAAATTTGCCGATTACAAAGAATATGGCAGAGCTAAAAAAGGGCACATCGGAATTCAAGAGCATGGGAATACGGTCCATTTTAGAAACATTAAAATTAAGAAATTATAACTTATTTCCTTAAAGGAAAAGAGAAGATGAAAAAAATGGACAAGCTCAAAGCAAATCGCTTTACAAACCCTCAATAGAGGCGACAGGAATATTCGTATCCACATCCTTAATAATACGAAGCAAGCGAATCCTAACCCTTTAATAACACTTCTATATGAGTCGAAAAATAAGAATGGGTATGGTTGGGGGTGGAATTGGAGCATTTATCGGGGGCGTTCATCGCATGGCTGCTGCTTTAGATGGAGAAATAGAATTGGTTTGCGGCGCATTTAGTAGCAATCCAGAAAAATCAAAAGCCTCCGGCGAGAAACTATATCTTCCCCCCAATCGAGTCTATGGCAGTTATGCAGAAATGATAAAAAAAGAAAAGAAATTGCCAGTCGGAGAAAGGATGGATTTTGTAGCTATTGTAACCCCGAACCATGTTCATTATGGCCCAGCAAAAATGGCCTTGGATAATGGCTTTCACGTCATCTGTGACAAGCCCCTTTGCTTTAATAGAAGAGAGGCTAAAATTCTAAAGAACGCCGTGGAAAAAACGGGACTGATCTTTGCATTGACCCATAATTACACAGGTTATCCGATGGTCAAGCAGGCAAAGGCAATGATTAGAAAGGGCGACCTGGGAAAAATTAGAAAAATCATAGTGGAATATCCACAAGGCTGGCTTTCCACTAAACTCGAAGACTCCGACCAAAAGCAAGCAGCTTGGAGAACGGACCCGAAAAGGTCTGGCATAGCAGGAGCTTTAGGAGATATTGGCACGCATGCAGAAAACCTCTCCGAGTATATAACGGGTTTACAAATCTCAGAGCTTTGTGCCGATTTAAGCACCTTTGTTGAAGGACGACTGCTGGATGATGACGGCAATATTTTATTGCGTTTTGACAATGGGGCAAAAGGCGTTTTGCATGCCAGCCAGATTTCAGCTGGCGAAGAAAATGCTTTAAATATCCGCGTGTATGGCGAAAGGGGAGGCATTGAATGGCATCAAATGGAGCCGAACTCTTTAATTGTCAAATGGTTGAACCGACCCATGCAAATTTTACGAACTGGTGTTGGCGACCTATCTCCTGAAGCACAAGCGCATACTCGAATCCCTGGAGGACACCCCGAAGGTTATTTAGAAGCTTTTGCAAATATTTATCGCAATTTTGCCAAATGCGTGCGCGCCCGAATTGACGGCCAAAAAGTGGATCCAATATATGAGGATTTTCCAAATATTGATGATGGCGTCAGGGGAATGGAATTTGTGGATAAGGCTGTAAAATCGAGCAAAAAAGGAGCTAAATGGGTCAAATTATAGACTATTTTAAGAAATAAGTTTTAGCTTTGCACGGATAAAAATATAAAACCACCTGGAACCGAATTCATACTGGGTTTTTATTTTAAAAATATATAAATAATCATGGCAGAAACTGCAGAAAGAAATGCCACAGGCAAATATTGGGGGCTATTTCTAATTTCCACCCTTATTATGATTGCAATGTTAATTTGGATGAACGAATGGTTTTGGTTGGCATTGCCTTTCTCTCTAACCTATCTTGTAAAGGCTTTGAAAGTAATTTAATTTCTTCTTTGACGAAACGCCAAATTGAAAATATATTTTTCAAATTAATGAGTACAAGCACTTTAACTATAAATCCTTGATAATCAATGGTTTTCTTCACTTTTGCACTAGCTTGTCATAAGGAAATTTAAAGCTTTCCCCTTGACTAGTAATTAATTTCCTTTTAACTTGCGACAAATTACATCCAAAATTTAGTACGCTTTCCCGACATATTTTAACCTAATCCCGCACAACATATTCCAATAGTAAAGAACTAAGTCTCACTAAAGATTACTAATGGTTTATTACTTACTTTCCAATCAAGCTGAAACGATGCTCAGGCTTTCCTCCGACCCGCAGAATGTTTCGAGCGTTGAATCCTTCGTAGAAAAAATAGCCCAAAAGTATAAGATCGCGCCGGATGTTTATGGCAATATCCTCATTAGCCTGACCGAAGCTGTCAATAATGCCATTACGCACGGCAATGGCAATGACGAGTCAAAAACGGTGGAGGTAAAGTTGAAAGAAACGGGAGATGCTCTGGCATTTCAGGTTAGAGATGAAGGCAGAGGATTTGATTATAATAACCTCCCGGACCCTACTGCGCCTGAAAACTTGACCCGAGTCGGTGGCCGTGGCGTTTTCTTGATGCATCAGCTATCTGACAAGATTGATTTTCAAGATAATGGCAGTACGGTTGAAATGAGATTTGCGCTTGATCCCAGAGGATAATTTCCTAACAACTTATATTACCGTTTCGTCCATGGATTTTCCGGACTTCTCTGGATTGGAAAAAGGAGCTATCCGATTTTATACTGAGGAGGTTTCCTATGACTTACCTCGTCCGGAAGCTACTGCCAAATGGGTACGATCCGTAGTTAGCCGAGAACAAAAACAAGTTCAGTTTCTCAATTTTATTTTTTGTAGTGATGCTTATTTGCAAAGAATAAATATTCAATACCTAAATCATGATACGCTGACGGATGTGATTGCTTTTCCCTATTCCGATAAAGGAGCACCTATCGAAGGAGACATTTACATTAGCTTTGACAGAGTACAAGAAAATGCCAATAAGTTTAACGTTTCCTTTTTGCAGGAATTGAAGAGAGTCATGCTACATGGAGTGCTGCATCTTTGCGGATATAAAGACAAGAGTAGAAAAGAAGAGAAGGAAATGCGAGCGAAGGAGGATTTTTATTTAAAGGAATAAAATCGGCACAAAAAAAATTCTCCTACATCCAGGGAGGCTAAGGTAAGGAATGTAGGAGAGCTAAACATACTATGAGAAAACTACACAGTCACAAATATAAAGTCTAAACTTGCATAGCGAAAGACTTTTTTATTAAACGGTAGCAACTTTGTACTTTGTGGAGTAAAATACTTAGAAACAGGTAGGTTATTTGCTAAAAATAGGGCTATTTCTCACCTGTTTTTACCATTCTACAAGAAAATATTTTTTCAATTCCC
Organism: Saprospiraceae bacterium; assembly: GCA_965222705.1. Taxonomy (GTDB): domain Bacteria; phylum Bacteroidota; class Bacteroidia; order Chitinophagales; family Saprospiraceae; genus JAFMDF01. The sequence continues at coordinate 197,967 of CBDCUO010000057.1, forward strand.
TTTCTTTTCTCGGAATTTTAGCTACTTGCAACCATGAAACACCTCCTTGCTTTAACAGGTTTTCTTCTGGTTATTTTTTATTTTACCAATAGGAATAATAGCGACCGGTATGCCATGCCTCAAAGTGGAGCAGCAGAGGCATTAGATGCCTGGACAATGGTAAGAAGCTATCCTGCCAAAAGCATCAATACCCAAAAGTTTAGCCAGGCATTTCAACAAAATCAATCCACTGCCCAATCAAGAGATAATGCACGGTGGGAAGCGATGGGCCCAAAAAATATTGCAGGCAGAGCCCTTGATTTGGCCTTTCACCCCACTGATTCTAATATTATCTTTTTGGGTGCTGCCAGTGGAGGGTTGTGGAAAACCGTCACTAGAGGAGTTGGGGAGGATGCCTGGGTCAGAATACCTACTGGCTTTCCTGTATTAGCTGTTTCATGTATTGCTATCTCTCCTACTCATCCACAAGTATTGTACATTGGAACAGGAGAAATGTACAATTCGAAAGAAACAATGCCGAGCACTATTGACCGACTGACCAGAGGGACTTATGGCATCGGTATCCTCAAATCTACTGACGGTGGTGCCACCTGGGAGACATCCCTGGATTGGGCTTATCAAGAAATGCGAGGTATTCAAAATATTGCTATCAATCCTTTAAATGATAATGTCATATATGCGGCCACTTCTATTGGCCTGATGAAAAGTAGCGATGCAGGAAAAAATTGGGACACTATCCACGATATTCCTATGGCTGTAGATGTGGAAATTAACCTTGTAGATACCAATATAGTTTATGTTTCCTATGGAAGCTTGTTTCATTCCTATTCGGGAATTTATCGCACCAAAGATGCAGGTATTACTTTTGAAAAATTGAGGATTGGTATCCCAACGACCTATTCTGGCAAGGCCATGCTTGCTATTGACCCCAACAATCCTTCTGTTATATATGCTTCCATTGCCAATGCCTTTGAGAGCCTCGGGTTGTACCGTTCCTCGAATGAGGGCAACTCCTGGTTGTCGGTCAATAAAGAAGATGTGGCGGCTTTTCAGGGTTGGTATGCACACGATGTGGCTGTAAACCCACTCAATCCAAGCGAAATCGTTTATGTAGGGATTGATGCCTGGAAGTCTAAAAACCTAGGCTTTACACTTACTCAGCAGACATTTTGGTTTAATTCTCAACTGGGCAAAATTCCCGTAGGCAAACCGGATGGTCCACCCGATTATGTTCATGCAGATATTCACAGAGCCTATTACCATCCATTGATGCCGAATACCGTCTTTCTGGCCACTGACGGGGGCGTATTTGTATCAAAAGATGGAGGAACTACTTACCAGTCCAGGAATGGTGGCTTACAAACCACTCAATTCTACGCCAATTTTGCCAATTCTACAACGGACCCGAATTTTGCTATTGGCGGTATGCAAGACAATTCTACCGCCATTTATACTGGTGAAGATGCCTGGACTAAGGTATTAAGTGGCGACGGGATGAGTGCAGCTATTGACCCAATAGATGATAATTTTGTATATGGATCAGCGCAATTTCTAAATATTTTCCGATCAACAGAAAGAGGGGTCAATTTTCAGGATATCGCTCCCGGAGCCATTCAGCCAGCTTTTAATGCTCCTTTTGAAATTGTGCCATCCAATCCTAAAATCTTGTATGCCGGCGCACAAGTGCTTTACAAGTCAACCGACAAAGGAAGTACCTGGGCGGCTACCAATGCTGATTTCATTGACAATGGTAATGCGTTATCGACCATCGCTATAGCTCCAAACAATCCAGATCGACTACTTGTCAGCACTGCCCCCACCAATGATAATCAGCCAAAAGTACTAAGTAGTCACGATGGTGGACAGACCTGGAAGACAATGAGTGGCTTGCCCAATCGCCTAGCCACAGACATCACTTTTCATCCCGAAAATGAAGCAATTGCTTTTATTGTCTTTGGGGGATTTAATAGCTTTCACCTTTATCAAACAATAAATGGAGGTGAAAACTGGTTTCCGATAGATAATAATTTGCCGGACATTCCCTACAATTCTATCGTTATTGATCCCCTTGAGCCGAAAAATATTTATATCGGAAATGACTTGGGGGTCTATGCTTCTGAAGATGCAGGAGGGACTTGGGGCCCTTTTATGGAAGGACTGCCAGAAGTGGTTTTGGCAATGCACCTAAGCATTGCTCCTGCCAATAGGCAACTAAGGCTTGCCACCCACGGAAATGGCGTTTTTCAGACGCCTTTAATTGGAAATCTTGTCAGTTCATTGGATAAGGAACTGATTCCTATTATTGCACTTGGTCAGAATTTTCCCAACCCTGCTGACCAACTGACTACCATTCCCTTTTCTTTAAAAGAGCCCAGTGAACTTTCGCTCAAAATTTATGATATAACGGGAAGGTTGATAAAAACAGTTATTGATTCAGAACTTTTGAGTGGGGAGCAGCAAAAGGAATGGGATGTAAGCCACTTACCTGCTGGAACCTATGTGTATGTAATCGAAGGCTTAACTTTAAAAAGCCGTCAATTTTTCAAACAAAGCAAGACTTTAATAGTGGCAAAAAGAGGAGGATGAAAATTGGGAAAAATTCCCCGAATAATCATCCTCGGGTGTTTCAAAGTAAGTGAGGGGCTTCCACACGGTTGTTACATGGGAAATGTCATGTAAGCTTTGGAGAATGTAGTCTCAAAGATGTTCTGCTTTTGCAGAAAATACCTCGGTTTTTGGAATGACCCGATTTGAAAACAATTTTTGTTTTCATCTTGCAGAACAAATATTGATATATAAATTTTCTTTTTATAAAGAAGAGCAGCGAAATGGGTAGATTTGGTAGTGAAATAGTATTTTAAGGCTAAATGAAAAGGCTTCAAAAGCACATAACCCTTGAAACCCTTTTTTCAAACAGAGGAGGGTTTATAGCTCTATTGCTCAAAAGCATACTGGACAATATTCGCGCCCATTTGCAAGGCTTGTTGTCTGATTGCTTCGGGGTCTTTATGAACTTCCTGATCTTCCCAGCCATCTCCCAGATCACATTCATAGGTGTAAAAGCAAACCAATCGATCTTCGTAAAATAAACCAAATCCTTGTGGAATTTTATCGTCGTGTTTATGAATTTTTGGCAATCCGTTTTTGAAATCAAACTTTTGATGGTAAATTTCATGTTCGTAGGGCAACTCGATGAATTCTTGCGTCGGAAAAACCTTTTTCATAGCGGTTCTAACGTAAGGGTCCATGCCATAATTGTCGTCAATATGCAGAAAACCTCCAGCGATCAAATAATTCCTTAAGTTTTCTGCTTCAAAATCAGAAAAAAGAACATTGCCATGACCTGTCATGTGAACAAAAGCATAATCGAATAATGCTGCATCTCCTACCTCGACCGTTCCATAATCTTTATTAAAATTAGTCCCTAGGTTTTCATTACAAAATTGCGCCAAATTGGGCAGTGCAGTAGGGTTAGAATACCAGTCACCGCCGCCATTATACTTCAACAAAGCCATTTTGAGGATGCCTTCATCTTGGTTATTTGTAGTAAAACCCAAAATCATCAACAAAACAAATAGCCCTAATAGTGTATTTTTCATAACAATATTCTATTTTTTATTCCTTATATTCAGCCCTAGTATTTATTGATTCAGTAAATTGACTATATGGCAAGCAATAATACCAGCCGTTTCGGTCCTCAACCTGCTTTTGCCAAGATGAACCCCCTGGAAACCATTTTTAAAAGCGAGCCTTACTTCTTCTTCTGTAAAATCCCCTTCTGGCCCAATCAAGATCAAAACGTTCCTTCTGGCTTGGTAGTTGTCTTTTAAGGCATTATTTTCGGTTCCTCGAGCTATAAATTTTAAAGTTTCCAAAGGAGCATTTTGCAGCACCTTTTGAAAAAGTGTTGGCTCATTTAGTTTCGGAAGATAGGCTTTTAGAGATTGCTTCATGGCTGTAATCAGCACTTTTTGCAGTCGATCTGTTCGCAATTTTCTCCTTTCAGAACGCTGGCAAATGATGGGTGTTATTTCATCAACCCCAATTTCTGTTCCTTTTTCTAAAAACCATTCCAGGCGACTAACATTTTTTGTGGGAGCGATAGCGATATGCAGATGAAAAGCCTGTTGGTTGAAATGGCTCGTTTGCTTAATAATGTCAACGGTACACTTCTTCTTAGTTATTTCTCGAATGGTGCCTTCGTAAAAGCCGCCCATGCCGTCCACAAAAAAAATAGTATCTCCTTCTTTTTTTCTCAACACCTGAACGCAATGCCTAGCTTCTGCTTCCTCCAAAAAAGCTACTGATCCATCAATGGTTGTGGTATAAAATAAAATCATAAAGGATTATCATAGTGCTAATGTTTCAATAATTCAAGTTGCTTTTACCAATATGTTTTTGGGGAGACAAAGTTAATTAAACTTGCTTTAAACAAACATTGCTGGTCTAACATAAGCAGGACAAATGCAACAAACCTATTTTTCGCAATCACCACAAAGAAGTCAAAAACTTTGAGCTTATTGGCTGCTTTTAGTATTCTTTGTAATGGATAAAGAATATTTACCTTCTATCACTTAGCAAATATTCCTCCTGCCACGACTCATTTTAAAATTGCCTACCATATAGTCTAAATAACGATACTCACACATTCAACATAATTGTTAACTATACTTAGCTGATTATAAGATTTTTACTAAGAATTACTTCTTATGTTGCTTTTTAGGCACCCTGTGAACAAATTGTTAAAAACAATTTAATTCAATAGAATGATATATAAAAAATGATATTTTATTAAAATGGTTTGCTTACATTTGTGTAATCTCTCTGGCGAATATGATAGAATCTTCGAGAAATATTTCTTCTTTTAGCGGATTATACCAACAGCTTTTTAAGTATAAAACGGGTATTATCCAAGTATTAATCTTGCAGTTCTTGTGGGTGCTGTTTGAATTAATTTTTCCATTTCTGACCCAAGCATTGGTAGATCAAGGAATTAATCATCGGGATTATAATTTTATTTATCTGGTTTTATTGGGACAGCTAGCCCTTTTTATTGGTATCGTTTTATCCGATTTTTTGCGACTATGGCTGCTGCGGCACATTGGTATTCGTATCAATATCAAATTGGTTAATTCCTACCTTAAAGAATTATTACATAAACAGTACCTATTTTTTGCCAATAGAAAACAGGGCGAATTAATCCAACATATCAACGATAATCTGCGGATCGAAACCTTTATGACCAATAGTTCTGTCAATTTCGTAAGTGCTTTGTTTAAAATAATTGTTTTTGGTTTTGTTCTTTTCATTTTTGATTGGCGGATCGGGCTGGTTTTTGCCCTTTCTTTTATTACAGTTATCGCCTGGGATATATTTTTTCTACGTTTTCGGGAAAAGATCGATAACGAACGATTTAAGGTAGGCTCTGCGATGCGAAGCGAGTTAATGGAAGTGATAGAAGGCTTGGTAGATATTAAAATAAATAATCTGGAGCCTTATAAGATTGGCAATTGGCATAAGATACAAGATCAATTTTCTTATAATCGGTTGATGATTCTCCGGATTTATCAATATTATCAAGGTGGGAATTTAATAGTCGGACAGCTAAGGGATATTTTTGTATTATTCTTTGCTGCTTTTTCCGTAATTAATGGAACCTTAACGCTTGGAGCGATGCTGGCTATTCAGTATATTTTGGGGCAATTGACCAAGCCAACCACAGATATTATGCAGTTTGTACAGGATTGGCAAGATGCCAAATTAAGTCTGGGCAGGCTATCGGAAGTAACCGAAAAAGCGGAAAAAGAGTACGAACCGAATGAATTTACCCCCAACATCGATTACCAATTACCCATTTCTATCCAAAATTTGAATTTTTCTTATAAAGATGTTCCTACTTTGGTTGGGGTAAATTTTGATATACCCTACGGGAGTAAATTGGCACTGGTAGGGAAAAGTGGAAGTGGAAAATCTACTATTATTAAGACTATTTTAAAATTGATTAGTCCCGACTCTGGAGAGGTACTCATTGGGGATCACCGCATTCAGCATCTGAATTATAAGACTTGGCGAGAGAATTGTAGCTTCGTTTCGCAAGACGGCTTTGTATTCAGCAATACCTTGCGTTATAATATTACCCTTATAGAGGATGCCGAAAAAATTGATTTCAATTTGCTAAATCAGGCCATTGTCTTAAGTTGCTTGGAAGAAATTATGAATAATTTGGAGAAAGGGGTAGATACGCTTATAGGGAGAGGGGGAAAACAATTCAGTAGAGGGCAGATCCAAAGAATCTTATTAGCGCGCGCTATTTATAAAAACGGCAATTATCTTTTTATGGATGAGCCAACCAGTGCGCTGGATAATATTACTGCCAAAAAAGTGATTGAAAATATAGAAACCTTCTTTGCTGGCAAAACAATCGTTACTGCTACCCATAAATTAAAACTGTTTGAGCATGTAGATACGATTGTCATGATTGACGATGGTCAGATAGTAGAAAAGGGTACTTTTGAAGCACTCATGACCCGAAAGGGATTATATTATAAACAACAGACGGGATTGAATTGAGGGCTTAACTCGAAGGGCCTGTTTTTACCTGAAACTAAAAAAATGGAAGCGCAGAATTATCAATTTAAAATAAAAGAAAAAATCCCTAGTGAGCTGGTAGTCAGTAGTATAGGGGCGATTGTTTTTATTATTGCACTGCTTCCGTTTATTGCCTGGTTGTTAGAGTATAAGGATACGATTAGCGGGCCGATGACCATCACCACTAAAACGACTCCTGTGGATATTTTTTCCAAAGCAGCTGGGGAATTGGTTTTATTAATAGACAATAATGGAATTGTGAAAAAAGGAGAACAACTGGCAGTGATAAAAAACGCAGCAGATTTCACAGCTATAAACCAATTGAAAAGCGTTTTAAATCAGCCGGATGAAACGGAAATAGCCATTGCTAAGCAACTCTGCGAAATGGAAAGCTTAAATGTTGGCGAATTGCAATCCTATTTGATTGATTTGACGAAAGCTTTTGACGCTTATTACCATTTTTTGAAAACGGACCGGCATGAGGACTTGGTTCAATCTCGCAAGGAACAAGTTCAATTATATGAAAACCGCCTAGCTTTGCTCCATCAAAAATCCGGCTTTCTGGATGCAGATAAAGCACTTTCTTCCAAATTCGCAGAGATTGACAAACAACTACTGGAAAAAGAAGTAATAGCAGAAAGAGATTACGATCAATCCAGTCAGCAAATTTTGGGTAAAGAAATGGCAGAATTGGATAATAAAACCCAACTTAATACGCTGGAAATTCAAATAAAAACCCTCCAGCAGGAAGTGATTGAGATCAATAGCCAATTCGATGCTAGAAAAATATTATTGAAAAATAAAATCAAAAATGCTTTTCACCTGCTCAAAAATCAACTAAAAGATTGGGATTTGAAATACCTGATAGGGGCGAATGTTGACGGACTTTGCGTGTACAAAGATTACCTCAACGATTACCGATATGTAGAGGTAGAAGAAAAGATTTTTTCTATTATACCGCAGGGAGCAGATCAGTATTTTGGCTTGGCAAAATTGCCCATACACGGAATAGGAAAGGTACGCATTGGGCAGTCAGTCAACGTAAAACTCGACAATTATCCCTTTATGGAATTTGGCATTTTAAAAGGAGAAGTCGCAGATATTGCCGCTCTTCCTTCTGATAATCAATACAATGTGCAAATCCATTTTCCACAGGGATTCATTTCAACTTATGGGGAAAATTTCACCATTTCTCAGTTGATGCACGGAACAGCGGAGGTAATAGTAGCACAGAAGAGTTTATATGACCGGATAGTGGATCAAGTTAAGTCGGTCAGATTGAATCGCTAAGCTGCTTTCGCTTTTAATTGGGATAATTTAGACTTTCTAAGCTTGGCTTCTGCATAGACCCGATCAATTTCAAAAACTCGAATATCCTTTTGAGAGGGCAATTCAAACATAGCATCCATCATAATTGCCTCGCAGATAGAACGCAGCCCCCTTGCGCCCAAATTGTAATCCAAAGCCGTTTCTGCAATAAATTCCAAAACATCTTCTGCAAAAGATAGCTTGATGCCCTCTAGTTCAAACAGCCGCGTATATTGCTTGATCAAGGAATTTTTAGGCTCTATTAAGATGCGTTTTAATGCGGTTAAATCCAGTGGGTGTAAAAAGGTCAACACGGGCAGGCGGCCGATTAGTTCAGGGATTAGGCCAAAAGACTTGAGATCCACATGGGAGATATATTGCAAGAGGTTTTCTCGATCTACTCTTTCCTTTTCTTCTGCATTGAAACCGATGACCTGTGTGTTCATTCGCTGGGCAATCATTTTTTCAATACCGTCAAAAGCACCACCACAAATAAAAAGAATATTGTTGGTATCTACCTTTACCAGTTTTTGTTCCGGATGTTTTCGACCACCTTGTGGGGGCACATTTACTTCTGTACCTTCCAGCATTTTTAGCATAGCTTGTTGTACACCTTCACCAGATACATCGCGCGTAATGGAAGGGTTATCGCTCTTTCGGGAAATTTTATCAATTTCATCAATATAAACAATGCCTTTTTCTGCTGCTGCCACGTTATAATCACAAACCTGAAGCAGGCGACTAAGCATGCTTTCTACATCTTCTCCAACATAGCCAGCTTCTGTGAATACTGTAGCATCCACAATAGCGAAGGGAACATTAAGTATTCTGGCAATCGTTTTCGCCATGAGTGTCTTACCTGTTCCGGTTCTACCAACTAATAAAATATTGGATTTTTCTATCTCGACTTCATCATCTGTAGGTTGCCGCAGTCTTTTATAGTGGTTATAAACGGCTACGGAGAGAAATTTTTTGGCCTCTTCTTGCCCAATTACGTATTGATCCAGGTGTTTCTTAATATCGTGAGGCGTTAACTTGGCAAATAAATCCCCTTCTTGCCAATCTTTTCCGCTGGATGTGGCATTATTCTCTTTTTTATTACCATATAATTCTTCCTGAATGATTTCTTCCGCCTGTTCTACGCAAACTTCGCAAATATGCCCATCAATACCAGCGATTAAGATCAGGGCTTCAGATTTATCCCTGCCGCAAAAAGAACATCTAAAATTTTGTTTGCCTCTACGCATCTGTTTTACTTTTATAAGTCGGTTAATACCTTATTAGAAATTGAAAAACAGATTATTGCTTTTAACTCCAAAATTTATGTACCGACCGAATGAATGAAATCAATCACTAGCTTTCCTTACGAGGATTATTTCTATCCAATACTTCATCAATCAAGCCATATTCTGCCGCTTCTTTGGCAGACATCCAATTATCCCGATCAGAGTCTTTTTCTATTTCTTTAAACGTTTTTCCAGTATGACTAGCCAAAATATCGTACAACTCATTTCTCAATTTTTGGGAAAATTTATAACTAATTTCCATATCGCTAAACGTACCGCGCATACCGCCAGATAGCTGATGAATCATTATTCTGGCATGGGGTAAAGCAGAGCGTTTCCCGCTCACGCCCGCAGCCAATAATACTGCACCCATTGAGGCAGCTAACCCAGTGCAAATAGTCGCTACATCTGGACTAACGTACTGCATCGTATCATAAATGCCCATACCGTCGATCACGCTTCCCCCAGGGCTATTGATAAATAATTGAATATCTCGCTTTGGGTCAACGGATTCTAAAAATAGCAACTGGGCCGTAAGAATATTCGACACCTGGAAGTTTACATCCGTTCCCAAAAATAAAATTCGATCCATCATCAAGCGAGAAAATACATCCAGAACGGTTGCATTCATCCTGCGCTCCTCAATAATATAAGGCGTAAGGCTATTTTTAAAAGCTGCGGCACTTAATTCTGCATATTTATCTACATGAACGCCTCCAATGCCCATATGCTTGGTAGCGTATTTTCTAAATTCTTCTTGATGATTCATATTTTTATTTAGTTTGAGGTTGGAAAGTCTTGGGGATTGGCGAGCATGTTTCAATTATTTTCCCAATCCACAATTTCAACCCATATTATATTTTTTCAGAAAAATGTTTTGAAAAAAACTTCTTTGACATATTGTGTGGAATAAAGCCATTTTTGTCGAAGAACCAAAAAAATTAACGTTTAATAATAACAATAAAACACAATTTAGTTTCAATTAATAAATAAAAAAATTTGAAATTATTTGATCGCCAATGCTTAAGATTCTTCTTCTGTGATGATAGCGGCTTCTGTTGATGCCGTTTCTACTGGAGGAACTGCTTCTGATATAGTTTGATCTTCTTCTGTTTCTTTTTTTAATAGCTCTTCAAATTCCTCCCGAGCAATAGGGGTTTTGTTGATCGTAATAATTTCTTTTAATGGCTCGAATATTCTATTCCAAGCAATTTCATCATACACATTATTGATTTGTCGTTCATTTTCCATCATTTGATTCACCGTATTATCGACAACCTCCCCATAATCATAACCACCAAAATAAGAAAGTACTTGTGCCCGTATATGCTGTCTAATATCAGCTTCTTCTATACTAATCTCAAATTTTTTCATTAGCTTGGATTTTATCAAATTTATGGTTAGACCTTCTTTGAAGCTGTCCATTCGTTCTTCCGGAGCTATTTCTTTTGGCAAATTACCATTTACTTTCATCCATCGTTTAAGGAATTCTTCTGGAAATTCTGGTTGGTTTTTTTCCTTTAATCGGGTATGGATAGCCTTGAATAAAAGCGCATCTGCCTGCTGGTCATAGTTTGCTTTGATATGCGCGCTTAGCTTTTCTTTTGCTGCCTCTATGGTCGTCACATTTTCCTTTCCAAAATAATCGTCAAAGAAATCTTGATCCAAGGGTGCTGGCTTTACGCGGGTAATCTCTGTAATAACTGCCTGAAAATCATTGCCGATTACTGCTTTTTCTTCAGCATCCTCATTGACATCCAGAAAATATTTTCTGACAAAAGCCTCCTCCTTTCCTTTTGATAAATTAAAAATATCGAACTTCACCAAATCGCCTTTTTTCTTGCCTGTAAAAGCTGTTTGCATATCCTCCGTCAACTCGGAGAAGCTGACAGAAAACTCATTAGCCCAGCCGTTTTCCTTGATCGTATCTCCATCCAATTCTTCTGCTTGCAATCGAATGATATCTGCATTCTGAATTTCATCATTTACAGCAACCTGCTTACCCAACCTTTTCTGTGCCTCTGCTAGCGTTTCTTCTACAAATGAATCGGGAATAGATACATCGTGGTAGTTAAAGGTCGTATCTTCCAAGCCCTGTATTTCAAATTCGGGGGCTAAGCCCAAATCAAATTTGAAGGCAAAATCTACCAAATCTTTGGTATCAAATTCGTATTGCTCCTGTGCCTCGCTGGGAAGTGGATTGCCCAATATATCGAAATCTGCCGCTATTAAAAATTTGTCCAATTCTTCCTGAACAATCCTATTGATAATGTCCACTAATGCTTGTTTCCCATACATTTTTCGAATAACAGACAGGGGTGTTTTTCCTTTTCTAAAGCCTTTTAGATGTGCTTGCTGGCGGTATTTATTTAGCTCTGACTTAAATTTTGGCTCGTAGTCTTCTGTAGAAATATTAACTATAAGGCTTACATTTAAGTTGTCATGATCTTCTTTGACAATGCTGGGCATAATAAGGTAGTTGATTGGACTTATTCAAAAATAACAAGACTATTTATGAACAAATCTTATAATTTAGTAATGCTTGAAAAGTTAACCTCCCTTTTTCTTTGAAATCCGGAGGAGCGATCCTTAACAAGGATCTCTTTTGTTGTCCTAAAAATAAAAAATCTGACCCTTCGCTATTTGAGTCAGATTTTTTTTGGTACGGGTGGAGGGACTCGAACCCCCACGCCTCGCGGCACTAGATCCTAAGTCTAGCGTGTCTACCAATTTCACCACACCCGCAGTAGCTTAAAATTAAGAGCCAGACCATCCTAACACTTTAAAATGGTCTGACTTCAAAAAGATAGGTGTTTGTATAGTTTTTATCGCTTATTTTCAAGCGAGTGCAAAGATAGCATCTTTTTCAAAAAAATTGAGGTATTTTTTTAGAAAATTATTCCTACTTAGCCAATCATTTGGCAGCAAAATGGCACTTCTGGACAGGCAAGAAGGATTATTTTTTTATAGCTTTGTGTCAAGTCGCAATTTAGAGAAATTAAAAAAGGTCAAAAAAGCGGAGAACTTTTAATTTATTTACGGACTCAGAGAATATTAACATGAGCGAAATATTGGTAAAAGAGGAAGAAAAACTCGTTATTCAACGGGCTTACCGGAGTCTCCTTCGATCTATTAAAACCAATCTGGACAAGAAAGATAAAGAAGATATTCGAGCTGCTTATGACCTTGCGGTTAAAGCGCACCAAGAGCAACGCCGAAAGTCAGGGGAGCCTTATATTCTACATCCGATAGAAGTTGCTCGGATCTGTGCGCAGGAAATTGGGCTAGGTGCAACAGCTGTCATCTGCGCTTTATTGCACGATGTAGTCGAAGATACGGAGATATCCATAGAAGATATTGAAGTACAATTTGGCAAAAAGATAGCCTTGATTGTGGACGGACTTACCAAGCTGGATGCTGCTTATAATGCCGAAAGCCCTCAAGCGGAAAACTTTAGAAAAGTTCTTTCGACTCTTACCCTCGATGTTAGAGTCGTTTTGATAAAAATGGCAGATCGCTTGCACAATATGCGGACGTTGGGGTCCATGCCTCGCCACAAGCAATTAAAAATTGCTGCTGAAACCAGCCTTATTTATAGTCCCTTAGCGCACAGGCTGGGTCTGTACAATATCAAGACGGAATTTCAAGACCTCTGTATGAAAATTACAGATGGGAAAACCTACTTGGAAATTGCTAAAAAATTACAAGAAACCAAACGAGAACGTACTCGATATATCAATGAATTTATCAAACCTTTGGAGATAGATTTGAAAGAGAACATGATCCCTTATCGAATCACCGGGCGGCCCAAATCCATTTACTCCATTTGGAATAAATTAAAAAAGAAAGCCGTTCCATTTGAGGAAATTTACGACCTGTTTGCAGTCAGAATTATCGTAGATGTACCCATTAGTAAAGAAAAATCGGTTTGTTGGCAAGTATATTCCCTCATTACCGACGTTTATCGGCCAATACCAGAGCGATTAAAAGACTGGATTACGGTACCCAAAGCCAATGGTTATGAATCTTTACATACTACTGTTGTTGGTCCCAAAGGACGGTTTGTCGAAGTGCAGATTCGCAGTGAGCGAATGGATGATATTGCAGAACGAGGCTTTGCCGCGCATTGGAAATACAAAGGCGTTTCTAAGTCTCCAAATTTATACGACCACTGGCTGAACAATGTCCGGGAGATTTTGGAAAACCCCAACGCAGATGCCCTTGAGTTCCTGAATGATTTTCAAACCAGTTTATTTAAGGAAGAGGTTTATGTCTATACGCCAAAAGGGGAGATGAAGGTTTTGCCCAAAGGCTCAACGGCCCTCGATTTTGCCTTTCATATCCACTCTGATATTGGCTATCATGCAACCGCCATTAAAGTCAATAATAAGTTGGAGCCAATGGGGTATGTCCTCAAAAATGGCGATCAAGTGCACATTACGACCAATAAAAACCAAAAACCCAATGAAGGCTGGCTGAGAATGGTCGTAACAGGCAAAGCGCGCTCCAAAATTCGCTCCGCAATGAAAGAGGAGCGTAGAAAACAGGGGCAATTTGGAAGAGAAACGCTGGAGCGAAAGTTTAAAAATCAAAAAATTGATTTTACAGAAGCCAATATAGAAAAATTGGCAAAATATTTAAAATACAACTCCCACGTGGACCTTTATTTTGATATTGCCAATGAAGAAGTCCATGTCACGGATTTATTAAAAAACTTCAAAGTAGAGCATGGAAAACTAATCGAGATTGAAGATAAATCCATTGATAACGAGCCTGTTACCTCCCCAATTAGAAGCAAGAAAGGAAAGATTAGCAAATCGGGTATTATTATTAATGGAGAATCAGCGGATACCTTGAACTACCAATTTGCTACTTGTTGCAATCCCGTTCCTGGAGATGATATATTTGCCTATTTGAGCAATAATGGAATGAAAATTCATCGGTCAAACTGCCCCAATTCAACTAACCTAATGGCTAAATACGGCTATCGCATCTTACAAGCAGGTTGGAAAAGCATTTCTACCACCAATTTTGTAGCGAATTTGCGGATCACGGGTGTAGATAGCGGTATTGGGATGATTGAAAAAATTAGCCAAAAAATTTCTTCTCAGTTAGGTTTGAATATGCGCTCTTTTCACATTGACGGCAAAGAAGGTGTATTTGAGGGAAAAATCGCTTTGCAGGTAAAAGATACCTCCCAATTGTATTTGGTGATTCAGACGCTTAAGAGTATCGAGGGCATCTCTACGGTGGAGCGAATTGAGGCTTGAATGACAATTCTGCGCAGAAAAGGAAAAGACTTTTTTTGAGTGGCTTGAAAGTTATTGGATTATCAGAAAATGAAGTGCGATTTTTTTAAATTAGGTCGAGCAATAATTTATCAGAAATTTTCTTTCGTAAAAATTTGATTGTCAGCAATTTAAACTATACAAAAAAAAATAGGTATTAGAAAAGCTTAAATCTTGTCCGTTTTGGAACAGAATTTGGCAATAGTGTAGTAGCCTGTGAGAAAACTTTATAGGAGATCCTTCAGGCACTCAGATTATCAACTAAAAAGTATCTCCTGATTATACATTATTATTCCATGAAGCAATTAATTTTCCAGCTATTGTATCAAAGCAATAAGCGGTTTTACGCTGTATTTCCAACTATTTTGTCCCGTTATTTTTTATCGTATTGCTACTTTCCTAAGTCAACCTTATCAGCCGACGTTTCCTAAGGTTTTATTAAAAGTTTATTTCCTTCCCGATTAAAGAAGCAATAAAATCGACAAGTGTTCCGACCCTATCCGGCTGTATGTTTTGTATTTTATTGTTCGACAAGTATTGCAGATAATTTGACTTCCAATCGCTGGAAAAATCGAATATTCTGCAAAAATGAGCGCACTTACACATCCTGCTCATTGGTAAAATACTTACACCCTTTGATTGTTTTTTGCAATTCTACCAAGCCTTACACTTCTTATTTTCTACCAAAATCCTATTCAATTTAATAAAAATTAGAAATCAGTAGTTTCTAATGATTCTATTTTTATAGAAATATATCTTTAAAAACGGATGTTTACTTAATTAATACCAGCTTCAATTCTTACCGACCAAATTACACCCCGCAGCCAAAGCTGCACATATCATGTTTAAAAGCAAATAGTTTTACAACTAATTGATAAACAGTATTTTAAATTCAAAGAAATAATTATGAAAACGCTAGTTTCGTTTACATTATTTTTGTCTTTAGCATCCAGTTTTCTGATGAAAACGGTCCATTGGTTAACTCCCAATACGGCGCATGCTATAAAAGAATTGGCACTTAATACAGGTGATCGGGCAGTGCATAGCCCCCCCTTTTCAATGGTGATAGATTCCGTTTCCATTAGAGATACTTTTATGATAGAGGGGGATAATTCTTCCAGTGTAGATACCCTGCTAGTATTTGTGATAGAAAGGCAAAGTACCGCTTCAGATTTTCGGGTTTTTTATACCTCCTGTGATAGTTCTGCAACGGTCATAGATGGAGACTATCAATCAACTTCGGGCAGTATCTCCTTCTCTTCGACTTCTAATAAGCTAACCGACACTATTCGAGTACCCGTTTTGACTGATACTAAAGTGGAGTTGGACGAGAAAGTAAGCTTATTCCTCACTAGAATTGTCGATCCTTCCGGAATGACTTTTATGAAAGATAGCCTTGGGATTGGAACAATTATAAATAACGATACAGCTTATCTATCCATTCGGGATACGGTCGTTACGGAGGGCAATTCGGGGACAAATACCCTTCAGTTTACTGTAGATTTTACAGGAGAACTGGACACGATGTTTTTGTTTGATTTCTCCACGATGGATAGTACTGCTGTAGCTCCTTCAGATTATGTTGCTACTGGTAATACCCTCACAGGTAGTGGCAGCGGAGTAGGTGCAGCACTTTTAAGAACAACAACTTTCTCTATTCTGACAAATGGAGATACAAAAGTAGAGTCAAATGAGTATGTGAAAGTAATGCTACTAAATATCGAGGCGGGAGGAAGGTCATTAGTTTTTTCGGATAGCTTGGGAGTAGGGACAATTTTGAATGATGACACGGCCAGTATTTCTATCTCGGACGCAACTATTGTAGAGGGACAAATGGGCATAGACTCGATTGAATTTGTAGTTTCTACGGATTTGGAGGTAGACTCCCTAGGTATTGTATTTGAAACGATGGACAGCATTGCAACAGTTTTGGACAATGATTATCTGGCACGCATGGATACCATTTATTTAAATTGTGTATTGGAGGGCATTATTAAGGTAGGCATTATTGGAGATCATTATGTAGAAACAGATGAGCCATTCAAAGTAATTTTAAAAGAAATAATAGGCGGTCGTGCGGCTACTTTTAAGGATAGTATCGGAGTTGGAACAATTTTGAATGACGATTTTGCTCCAACGATTGTTGACCCTTGCGAATGCTTGGAAAATGAATCCAGCCTGGGTGCCGGGGACGGACAGTTTGCCGAAACAGTCACCGTTACCTCCCAAACGGGGGAGGTTTGGTATATTGCTTCCGTGACGGGTTTGTTTAGAAATCCGACTGTGGGAAGTTTTCCTCCGCCAAAAGGGGGCAATCCTTATCCATTAAATCCTTTTTCAATCGGTCCAACAGGCACTAAATTAGTTGAAACGCCTTTAGGAAATGGCTTGAGCACTTTTGCTCTGGAGGGTATTCATGTTAATGATATTGGCTATACAATAATCGTTACTAATGGTGTAGATTTTGCCACAATAGGCAATACCTGTCACTATGAAACCGCCTGTGATGCAGATCAGACTATCGTTATTCCCTTTTTCTCTGGGGTAGCTGGATTGGCAAAAATTGACGATTGCACTGCGAATAATGCATTTATCAATGACGGTGTTCACGCCTACAGAGATGATACTATTCGCAGCAGTATTATTACTATTTGTCCAAATGTTAGCGGACAAATGTTAAGCGTAAATTTTAGTGCTTTCGATCTTGCTATTGGCGATACTTTATGTGTTTTTGACGGAAAAGATACAACGGCGGCTTTTATCGCTAAAGGAAGTGGGAATAGTCCAGCTGATATGAATGGGAGTTGGGTTGTTTCCAATTGTGATCCCAACGTCAATCCAAGCGGTTGTTTGACTTTTTTGTTAAAAACCAATGGGGATAATAATAAAGGGGCAGGCTGGAAAGCAAGCGTTTCTTGTAGCCTGGATGGGGTAACAATACTGAACCCACCGACGAATGTTTTTGCGAATGCCAGTTGTGATAGCTTGAAACAATCAGTAAAAATAACCTTGCCCACGATCACTTCTTCTTCGACTTGTACAATTAATAATGATAGTGTGATTGTGTCTTTTTGTGATGTAAGAGATACACTAGGAGCAGGAGATATGTTAAGCTATGTTTTCCCTTTTGGCGTTTATGATATTCATTATAAACTGATAGCAGATACGACTATTACTGCTTCTAATAAAGTTTTTGTTTCCTTGCCCCCCCTAACTTGTAATGATACTGTAATAACTGCCATTGGACAAGGTTGTGTCACCATGGTCAGCCCCGATGATCTTTTGGAGGATCCCTGTCAAGTGACAAGCCAACCAAACATTGACCAATATTATACAATAAAGGTAGAAACGGATACTGGACTGGTCACGGGGTCGAGCCCTGATTTTCCACTTTTAGATGCCTCCAAAAATGGCAATGTGCGATGCAATCAATTTTATCGAGTAACCGTAATTAGAAATTTGCAAGTGTCTATGGGTAGTTGTGAACAAATTTCCAAAGATTCCTGCTCTGGTATTATCAAATTAATAGATGGTATTAAACCTGTTTTTGTGGGAGTAGAGGAAGATACCATTTTTGGCTGCCGAGAAACCGACATCATTCAAAGCATGCTCACTCCGCCACGGGTCATTGACAACTGTGAGGTTGACACCTTGATTGTTGCCATTCCCGATAATCCG
This sequence comes from Saprospiraceae bacterium, assembly GCA_965222705.1. GTDB lineage: Bacteria > Bacteroidota > Bacteroidia > Chitinophagales > Saprospiraceae > JAFMDF01. The sequence goes on from CBDCUO010000057.1 coordinate 216,115, forward strand.
CTTGGCGATTGTAATACTAATAATACCATTGTTGTCACTTGGACGGCGATTGACCGATGCGGCAATGCCACTCTAGCTAACCAAAATATTGTGATCGAACGGCCCAGGGTTTTGGACATACCAAGTGACACCGTCGTCAATTGCCATGCAAATACTAGCCCCGATTCGATTGGCTGGCCCAAGTTGGATATAGATGGTGATGGCATTGGAGATCATATTATTACCAGTGCGGATGTAACCTACTGTGATTTTGATTTAATCCTTTCAGAAGATACAATTCCAGGCCTGTGTACAACAAACCAAACGATTGTTCGATATTTCACACTGGTGGATAATTGCACCAATCCTCCCACAGAGATTGTAAGAGATACTCAATTGATCCAAATAGCAGATACAATTGCGCCAAGCATTCATTGCTCTTCCTTATATGAATTGGGGGGACAATATAATCCCTATCTTTTCAAAGCTCCTTATAATTCCTGTACTGCTATACCCGGACCAATCACTCCACCAACGGGAAGCGATGCTTGTGATGAAGCATTGGAAGCAGTGGTAAAAGGGATATACAATACAGAAAATGGGCATTTTGTTGCTCCTGATTTTTCGGGGCTTAGCCCTCTGCCCCTGGGTAACTATCGAGCAGTGTACCAATTAAAGGATGATTGTGGAAATACCTCCAGAAGTTGTGATATTTATTTTAACATAATTGATAATACGATACCCATTGCCGTTTGTACAGATGAACTAAGAGTGAGCATGACTACGGGGAGTGTTACCCTTAGTCCAGAAGATATTAGTGATGGCACCTACGATTTTTGCGGTATTGATACGATGCTAATTCGACGAACTGTTTGTGGGAATGATACGCTATTTCCAACGGATACTAACCAATATGTCGCGGATAAATTCTTAACCTTTAAGGATGCGAATGGCTGGACCTCCAGCATTGAAATAAGTTGTTGTGATTTGGGAAATACAATAAAAGTGCAACTACTAGTTTTTGATAAATCAGGTAATTATAATAAATGCTGGCTATATATTACCCCAGAAGACCATATACAACCTATTTGTAGCGACTTGCCAGATGCAGAAGGGTTTTGCGATGAATTTTATATCAATGAATTGGGAACGTCCACGGATGCCAATGCCAATCAAGCCTTTGATGATAATGAATGGCAGATCATTGATTCTAATTTAATTGCTTCTTTTAATGCTCAATTTGGCAATCCCAATTGTTATGATAATGCTACTTGTAGAAACGTTAATATTGAACAAGAATATCAATTGATTCGAGCGCATTGTGGTATTCAATTATTAAAGCGAAGATTTCGGTCAAGGGATACCTATGGAGCGGGCAATGCTTCTAAATGGTACGAACAAAATATTACCATAAAATATCGTCCGGGCTGGTCCATTACTTTTCCACCCGATACGCTTTTGGAATGTGGACAAGTAAATCTGGACAGCTTGCCAATGCTTCCATTATTGGTTGAAAATGGAACTTGCGATTTAATTGGCTGGGATGTGAAAGATGAAAAATTTGAAGGTACAGACGGTGCTTGCTTTAAGATTCTTCGACATTGGTATGTCCTCAATGGTTGTAAGCAGCCAGTAAACCAGCAAGCCTTTGAACTGCCAAGGGATCAAACCGGTGATTTGGTTTTGACGGATTCAAAAAGAACCTTTACAGCGAATGATACGGTCAATAGTAATATTCTAGGAGATTTAGGATATTTTACTTATACTCAATTAATCATTGTAAAAGATTTTGAAGCACCTGTAATTGTCTTTGACGATGTGGATACGTGTTTGTATGGCGTAAGCGATGCGCCTCCATTTAATGAAGCAGATCAAACACCGGGCTTCCCTCCTCATGAATGTGATACTATAAGGCTATTTTCAGTCAGCGCCACAGACTGCACTCCAAATGATTTGATCGACTTTAGCTATGAAGTTTTTGATGAAGGGGTTAGGGTTTTTGCTGGCGAAGGCAAATATGTTTTCCATTCTGTGCAACCAGGGCGAACTTACAATGTGCGTTTTAGAGCAGAAGATAATTGTGGAAATATTGGATTGGCAGAAAGAACCTATCATTTTAGAGATTGCAGAAAACCCAGCCCTGCTTGTAACCAGTTGCGAGTCAATTTGGGTACAGATAGAAGGGCTACTGTTCGAAGTAGAGACCTAAATAGCAAGAGCTACGATAACTGTACAGATAGCAGCCAGCTCGATTTGAGAATTTGGCATGGGTCACTTGGTACGGCACCACCTACCACACTGGAAGAGGTGTTAAATTTACCGACACAAATAACCTTAACTTGCCAGCATTTGGGTATTTCTACCATACATCTTTATGCCATAGATGAAGCTCAAAATTATGATTTCTGCACAGCAGACTTGGATGTGCGGGACAATGATCGGGTTTGTCCAATGTTGAGAGGGCGCATTTTCGGAACGGTCAAAACCGAAAATGGCGACGAAGTAGAACAGGTATCGATGCACCTTTATGGAGAAGGAGCTATGCCAGAAATGATCACAACGGGAGCAGACGGAACTTTTTCTTACGAAGTGTCAACCGGACAGCCCTACACCCTGACTCCCAAAAAGTTAGGAAATCCCGTCAATGGGATTTCCACTTTTGATATTGTGTTGATTCAAAAGCATATCCTAGGGATCGAGCAGTTTGATTCCCCTTATAAATACATTGCAGCAGATGTAAATGGGTCGAGAAGCGTCGCGGCTTACGATATGGTACAACTGCGTCAAATGATTTTAAATATCATTAGCGACTTTCCCAATAATGAAAGCTGGAAATTTGTCAATGCTTTTTATCAAATGCAGCAAGAAAACCCATTAGGAGAGGCTTATTGGCAAGACCATATTATTGAAAATTTACAAACGGATGTTCAGGTTGATTTTATTGCGGTGAAAGTGGGGGATATTTCGGGGAATGCCAAGGCTAACTCATTAGTTTCTAGCGAAATAAGAAGCACCAATGGTCTCTTTGACCTGCATCTAAAAGATCGCTTACTCATCGCCGGGAGAAGCCTATGTAATCGATTTTTCTACTAAAAAATTAAAAGATTTATTAGCCTATCAATTCACGCTTCAGTTTGAAGGCTTGAAGTTTGAAAATTGGGAAGGTGGTTTGGTGGGCAAAGAATATTTTGGATTTAAAATGAAGGATCGGGGGATTTTAACTGCCAGTTGGAATAAAGAAGGAGGAGTAGAATTGCCAGTACAAGAAAGTTTGTTTCGATTAAAATTCACTGCTACCCAAACTGGCCTATTAAGTGAAATGCTACAAATAAATTCTAAATATACCCAAATGGAGGCTTATAACATGGCTGAAGAATTGCTAGATATCCAGTTAGTTTTTGACCAATCGAACATGGCTGTACCGAAGTTTGATTTATACCAAAACAAACCTAACCCCTTTAAAGAGCAAACTGTTATTGGATTCTATTTGCCAGAAGCTTCTTTTGCTACCTTGACTATTATGGACCTTGCAGGTAAAGTCATAAAGACCGTTACCAATAATTATGAGAAAGGAAGACACGAAATTAGTCTGGCCAGAGAAGAGCTGCCAACACAGGGAATTTTGTACTATCAATTAACTTCTTCGGCTGGAAAAATAACCAAAACAATGCTAGTACTGGATTAGCTAAAGGACAATTTGGCCTTATTTGTAAAGAATAGGAGCAGGAGTCATTCGGAATGAGACTCCTGTTTCTATAAGATATCTTGACTGTTCGATTAAAAATACGAATTAAGGCAGAAGTTGATAATTGGTTTTTAGCAGCTTAAAAATAAGGGTTGCTAAAATTTTTCCTTGGCCTTAAAAGTATGTTTTGAAGGGAAATTTATAGATTTTGATTAATTAATTCGACATCAGACGTGTTCATTCGTTTACTTCAACCCTTGATTCTCATTTTTCATTTATGAACAAGTTTATTACAGTGGTATTTATTAATAATTATCCGTAACGATGAGCCGCTTTTCATTGATTCTTAGGCTCAAAAAACTGCTGTCAGATTTCCAATTCTCTTTTAATAGCGGTGGATTTTCATAATAGCGATTTAGCAAGAAAGCGTGTTCAATATTTTTAAATTCTATATTGTCGGCGTGAATGTAACCATATTTTCCATTAGCTGCTTGTACGTATAAATAGGGGATAATCATTTTTTTTCCCTGTCGGAAAATTATTTTTTCGTGGTGCTTAATAATTCTCAATGGCATTTTATGTTCCAGTTTTGTCACCACTTCGCTTAAAAAGCTGGGCTCCTTCCTTAAATACGCTTTTTCCTTTTTTAAAATGCCTTCGATAGAAGTTCGGCTTTCTTCATACATAGATACATACTTCTTTTTAGAATTATGCCAGTTATAAGAATAAGTGACATATTCCAGGCATTTTTCACTCGTTTTTCCGTAGGGGTTTGTTTGCAATATTTGGCTGTACTTATCACAATTCAGGTAATCAACGTAAGCAATCCGGATAGCTTTTTTGTTAACTTCAACGAATTTAAACAAGGCAGGGGAGGGGGTTCTATGTTGGTAAGCCAAACTCATCCGTTCTTCAAAAACCTTAACCACAGAACCCGCTTGAAAAGAATATATGTCCAATGTTCGGTTTTCCAAGCTACTTCCGGTAGTAAAACTGCTTTTTAACAAAATAAGCTCGGGAATATTATCTTCTGTAAAGTCCCGAATTTCGAAATGTTTTAATTCACTATTCCCCATTGCACTCATTCCTGCATATTGAATATGCATAGATTTCCCTAATTGGCTAGTGAGGACTAAATAAAATTCCTTGTACAGGGGGTTCAAATAATCCTCTTTGTGAAAATTATCTTTTCCTTCTATCGAGGCTATCCAAATAATAGCTCCTTTCAAATTTTTAGAGAAATCGAACGGCTTTAAATAATAGGGTTTCAGTTGAGGAGGAATTTCACCTTTGGGAACAATGACGGCTAGCCCATCTCCATAGATCCATCCCGTTTTGCCGTCAGGCGTATGGACCTGATACCATTTAAATTTTTGGTTTTGTGCTTCATCTTCATACTCATACCTCGTTTCTCCAATTACTTCAAACAGCGTCCCTTCTTCGTAAAAAGTGCTGGAGTGAATAAAAAAAGAAGTATCGGAATAGAGAATTACCTTGTTCAATGCAGTAGCTGGTCGCGTTGGTAGTATCTGTCCTTGCACGAAGGAATGCCAGCAGACAAGCAAATGAATTATAAAACATAAACGATAAAGCCGCAAAATATAAAACTTTATTAATCAATGACTTAAGAAATAAAAGAGCGAATTTCAATTTTATTTAAACTATATAAGCCAATTTCCATGCCGCTTTAAAACGATGAAAAGACCTACTTAATTTGCTTTAGACCCTATTTTCTTGGCAGAGTTAGGGGGGATCAGAAATTCCCGCGTACCAAATAGTTCTTTAAAGGCATTTGATATAGGTAGCCGCCTAGTTCCAGCAAATTGATATAATCTTCGTAAAATTTGACCTCCTTTTTTAAATAGTCAAGTTGATTCTCAAATTCTAATTGCTTTTGATACAGCAAGAGCAATGGCGTTGAGCCTTCTTTACCGAAGACTTTCTGAAGAAGGTGGTTGTTTTTGATTTTGGCTTCTCGGCTCAAGCGATTGGAGAAAAGAAAAGTTTTGTAGTCCAGTTGAATTTGAGCACTTTGCTTGGAAAATTTTTCTTGCTGAACCTTTGCTTTTACATCCAGTTCTTTTTGAATCCAATCTTTTTCAATTGTTAGCTCTTCCAACTTTAACTTTCGACTGGAAAAAAAAGGAAGCTCAATCCCCGTTGAAATAGAAACACGCTCACCAAAAGAATTAGCATGCGGTCCTCGGTAGCGAATCTGGAAAAAATCGAGCCATTGCTTTCGCTCTGCTTCTTCCAAATTTAGCGTTTCATCCAATAATTTTTTGTTGGTGACAGATTGCTGCTTAAAATTCTGAACGACTCGTTGAGGGCTTAGTTTTTTGATGTGTTGAATGATTTGGTCAGGAGAAATCAATGCTGACCAATCCTTGATTCTTTGCTTTGGAAAATCGGCATTTAGCTGGGTTTCATATTTAAAAATATTCGCTTGGAGTTCAGTGATTGCCCGATGCTTTTCTATCCAATCTTTTACATTTTTCTCTGATTGCCCGGTCAGTCTTTCCAGCACTTTTTCTTGATCTTGCAAAACGACCAGTAAAGCTTTCTCGATTTCTAGTTTTTTAGTCAGCTCGAATAAAAGCAATAAGTCATCATAAATATTTTTGATAAAAATTTTTTTTAATAAGTTGGTTTTTAGCTGATTATGCTCGATAAGTGCCTGATGCAAATTGGATTGTGCTTTTCTGATTTTACCCGTGCTTGGATAGATACGCAGTAAGTATTCTTGTCTTTTCCACTCAAATTCATTGGTTTGTGTTCTGACTCCAATTTTCTCAAGCCAGCTCGGATTGAAAGTTGAGGTGCGATTGTTTTTTTCAAAAATAGATTCTATCAGCTTTAATTTACCTTGAAAAAAATCGTCAATAGAAGCCCTCTGCGCTACTCCCTGTAGATAACTACACAATAAAAAAATGAGTGATAAGATGCATCTTTGTAGGTACATTTTTTGATAAAATTGAACAAATTCAAGATTCACTTGGAGTCTATTGGGAAATTACGATCATTTTCTCATTCTTCTCTCACTTTTAAATCAACCATCGGCGTTGGCTTTATTTGCTCGGTTAGAGTAGCTGGTTGATTAATAAACTCAAGAATAACTTTCTCCTTTTGTAAGAAATTATTGTTTATTGGAATGCTGACCATGACTTCCCGTCCGTAGGTTTTTATATTAGGAATCTTCCGGAGCCGATCAGGTATTTCTACAATTCTTGACCCCAGGCCAATGACTTTTCCAATGCAGTAAATAGTGGCATCTTTGGTTGAGCGAACCAAAAAAGAATCATTCAAAGCCACATGGAGAATCAGGTCTTCTTGCACAAACCCCTTTACCAGTGAAGGGTTGGGCTCGTAAAAAGAAACTAGGGTTTTAAAAGAAGGGATATGCTCTGCTTCTTTGCAGTAAATATTGCCGACTAACCCGTCAGTTGGAGCGGTTAATTGTATTTTAATAGATTTGTTTTGCTCTTCAAAATCCTGTTCTGCATTTAATCGTTTTATTTCTTCTTCGTAAGGGTTTATTCCAAGTCTGATTTCTTTTTTAATATTATTAATTTTCTGATCGAATCGGCGCCTTTCTAATGCTTTTTCTTTTTCAAGTGCTTCAATTTTTTTACTAATGGGCAAATAGGTGGATTTAGTTTTTTCAACACTTTTTAAGCCTCTGTATAATGATTTTTGAAAATCTCTTTCTTCTTTTAACTTAGAAATATCCGCTTCAATAGCCCCCAGTCTTAATTCTTTTTCTTTCCTTAACAAAGCTAGTGTCCCTTGTTTTTCATGGAGCCAAGCTCTTTGCTTCGCTTGCAGCTCGGCTATTCTAAAAGGTTGGTCTTCAAGGGCTTCTGAAGGGTTTATTTTGCTAATGTTCAGTAGTATATCTCCTTTTTTAACCTTCTGCCCTGGGCGTACATATATTCTTTCTACCATTATGGGATAATTAAAATTTATCTCCGTTTCATTATTTTCTGCAAATCCATAAAATAATACGACTTCTTTTTGATAAAAGGTATTTAATCGCCATAAATAAATGCCAATGATAAAAATTATTATGTAAAATATATTTATGTACTTCATCAAGTGTTTGCTAAATTGTTGAATGATAAGTTTCTATAAAGTCGTATCCTCCTTTCCCAAGCGTAATCTAACATTCCTCAATTCAGGGAATGTTTCCAATTCGGTAGCCATTTCAGAAATGCTTTTATAAGGTTTTATCCTGAATAAATAAGTTAACTCTTTTCTGTTTTTGAGGGGGATTTCTTCTATTATATTTCCTTGGGAGTTTCTGATTTTTTTGGTTTTAAAAAGGTTGAGAAAGCGAATTTGCTCCAACTGAACATAGGTGCAATAAGCCCTTAATAAGCGATCAATTTCTTGTTCAAGATGGCTTTCTTGCGGAATTTCTACCTTCAGCGTTCCAATTAATTCATTGGTGATGGAGAGCGGAGAAAATTTTAAAATAATCGCCCCTATACAAAATCCGATGGTTCCAATAAAGGCAATCGTAAAACCAAAGACACCACAACTGATCCCCGCTGCCAGGGCAGCAAACATAAAAGTCATATTTCTAGGGTCATCTAGTTTGGTGCGAAAGCGAATGATTGCTAAAGCCCCCAACATGCCCAGGCCTCTGGCTAGCGAATCTCCTATGGCCTGCATTACCGTTGCGGCAACAATGGAGATTAATGCCAGCGATTGTAAAAAATTGGCAGAACGATGGATACTCTTAGTCGTCAGTTCATAAGTCAAGACTATGAGGGAAGACAGAAAAAAAGAACTCAATACCGTTATTAGTATTGTAAAGGCCGTGGGGTTTTCTAAATTATTATTTTTTAGTAAAAACTCAAACATTATTCAATTTATGCTTTATATTTAAACTTTGCATACTCTTAATTTTTAAGAGGAAAAGCTACCTAAAAGATAAACAAGCGGCTAAAAAAGGGGCGAAATGTTCAGAATTAAATTTGGAAGATTTGCCAATTTCCCTTAGAATAAAGCGTTGTGCTTTTATCAATATCAATAATTTAACCAAAATCAACTACCATTATGAAATTTAAAAAAAGTTTATTTAAATCCAATAACCCGATGGTCAAAGAGGAAGTGCTAAGGAGAAATAGCACTTCGAAAGACATTGAGAACATGACCATTCAAGGTGGGGTAAACAAATCCTTTGTCCTTTTTGGCGTTTTATTAATGGCTTTCTACGTTGGCTACGCTGCTCCCAGTACGCTTTTTATGTACGGTGGGGTCATTGGCGGTTTTATCGTTAGTATTATCGCTGCCAGGGATACGCAGCGGTCCGCTATTTGGGCACCGTTATTTGCGGGTTTATATGGGGTGGCAATTGGCTCAGTTTCTCATTTTTATGCAGCTCTTTATGATGGCATTATTTTTCATGCTGTGACCCTGACCTTTGCCATTTTCTTTACCATGCTCACGCTGTATAAGTCGGGTTTGATTAAGGTGACGGACCGATTTAGAAGCATCATTTTGATGGCTACGGGAGCTATTATGCTACTGTATATTGTGAGCTTTGTATTGTCTTTTTTCTCCATTGATTTTCCATTTTTGCATGATCGGGGGATGATCGGTGTCGGTATAAGTTTGGTGATTGTAGCCATTGCTTCATTAAAACTATTGGTTGATTTTGACAATTTTGACAAAGGGGAACAATTAGGCTCTCCTAAATACATGGAATGGTATATAGCAATGGGTTTTTTGTTTACAATGATTTGGCTGTATATGGAAATTCTTTGGTTATTGTCTAATTTTCTGGGAGAGGATTAGTAAGCTCTTTCATTCTTTTTTTCTATAAAATTAATAAAAGCTCTGTTTACTACTTTGTTGCCGCCGGGGGTTGGATAATTACCGGAAAAATACCAGTCTCCCTTGTGATTGGGACAGGCTTTGCGGAGGCCCTCAATCGTTTGATAGATTACTTTTATTTCCGGTTTGATTCCTCGTGGGGTAATGATTTCTGCTATTTTATCAGAAATTTCTTCGTAGGAGAATTCGTCATACAATGGAATCAATTCATTTTTAATGGTTTCTTTTGGGAGCAACTCTTGTTCCTTACATCGCTCGTAAGTTGCTTGTAATAAATGAGTTTTTTCATTTTCTTCCAGCAATTGTACCAATGCCTTAAAAGCCACGAAATTTCCCAATATAGACATATCAATTCCATAGCAATCTGGGTAGCGGATTTGGGGAGCAGAAGAAACAATGATGATTTTTTTGGGCCTCAATCTGGAAACGATGGTAATAATACTGTCTCGAAGAGTCGTCCCTCTGACAATAGAGTCATCCAGCAAGACTAGGTTATCTTTTTCATTCTGAACGATGCCGTAGGTTACGTCATAAACGTGGGAAACCATTTCGTCCCTAGTAGCCCCGTCTGCAATAAAGGTTCGAAGTTTGGCATCTTTAACAACCGTCTTTTCTATCCTAGTTCTTTTGGCTAATATCTTTTCCAATTTTTTAGGAGACAAATTGCCATTGAAATTTAAAATCTGCTCTTTTTTATATTTATTTAAACACTTTTCCAGGCCATCTACTAGTCCATAGAATGCGGATTCTGCCGTGTTGGGAACAAAGGAAAATACGGTATTATCAAAATCGTAATTGATCGCTTTTAAGACGGACTTGGTTAACTGCTCGCCCAATTTTTTTCTTTCCAAATAAATATCTCTGTCCGTTCCTCTGGAAAAGTAAATGCGCTCGAAAGAACAGGCAGTTCGCTTTTGTGGAGCAATAAATTTTTGTTTTTTGACTTTCCCGTTCTTTTTGATAATTAGTGCATGGCCTCGCTGCAATTCTTCTACTTTCGAAATATGTACGTTCAGAGCGGTTTGAATAGCCGGTCGTTCAGAAGCAACAACGGCAATTTCTTCATCCTGATAGTAAAAAGCAGGACGGATACCAGCAGGGTCTCGAATAACAAAAGCATCCCCATGTCCTATCAGGCCCGCCATCACATAACCACCGTCAAATTTTCTGCAAGCTCTTTTAAGTAATCGCTTGACGTTCAGGTTTTTAAAAATCTTTTTATTAACTTCCTGATTATTAAAGCCATCGGGCTTGTGCCAGTTAAATAAGCGCTGTACTTCATCGTCCAGAAAATGGCCGATTTTTTCCAAAACAGTAACCGTATCCGATTTTTGTTTGGGATATTGCCCCAACTGTACCAGTTCTTCAAATAATTCATCTACATTGGTCATATTGAAGTTGCCTGCCAGGACTAAATTTCTGCTTATCCAGTTGTTTTGTCTTAAAAAAGGGTGACAGGTTTCGATAGAATTGTCGCCGTGAGTTCCATAACGCAAATGCCCGAGTAATAATTCTCCGATGTACGGTTTGTTCTTTTTCAGCCATTTGGGATCGTTTAGCTGTTTTGGGCTTAGTTCTTGAAAATGACTTCGTACGTCTTTGAAAAGGTCAGTTAAGTAATTGGCCGTGACGCATCTCTTCCGGCTAATATATCTTTCGCCTGGAGCGGGGTTCAGTTTTATAGTAGCAATTCCTGCACCGTCTTGTCCTCTATTTCGCTGTTTTTGCAGTAAGAGTTGCAGTTTGTTGAGCCCATAAAGTGCCGTTCCGTATTTTTTATGATAATATTCAATAGGCTTGAGTAAGCGAATTAGTGCCAGTCCACACTCATGTTTGATTGAATCACTCATTTGAAAAGCCTGAAGATTATTTTAATAGGTTTAAGTAATCACACAAAACAATATCAAAGCAGCCTTAGTTGTTAGGTGCAAAGTTAAGAGAATAGAATAAAAAAAGGAGGTTAAAACGAAAATGTGCCATTCTAAAACAGAATGGCACATTTTCAATTTCTTTTGGACTTGTCCTAAATGGAAGATAATGTCACTTATTTGGTTTTTTCTTCTGTGGATTCGTCCACAATTTCTGCTGTTTCTTGCCCATTGACAATTGTTCCTTCGACTACTTCCGAAATGGTAACAGCGGTTTCTACAATTTCTTCCAGGACATTATCACTATCTTTTTTGGGAGCATGGGATTCTTTTTTAACCTCCTTTGGTGTGGCGGTCATTTCTTTGTCTTCGGCAGGGTCAGAGGTTGCTTTTGGAGCCTCCTCTTTTTTGGGAGCATGGGACTCCTTTTTAACCTCCTTTGGTGTGGCGGTCATTTCTTTGTCTTCGGCAGGGTCAGAGGTTGCTTTTGGAGCCTCCTCTTTTTTGGGAGCATGGGACTCCTTTTTAACCTCCTTTGGTGTGGCGGTCATTTCTTTGTCTTCGGCAGGGTCAGGGGGTACTTTTGGAGCCTCCTCTTTTTTGGGAGCATGGGATTCTTTTTTAACCTCCTTTGGTGTGGCGGTCATTTCTTTATCTTCGGCAGTGTCAGGGGGTACTTTTGGAGCCTCCTCTTTTTTGGGAGCATGGGATTCTTTTTTAACCTCCTCTGGTGTGGCGGTCATTTCTTTGTCTTCGGCAGTGTCAGGGGGTACTATTTTGGAGGGTTCTTCTTTTGTTTTGGCAGCTTTCTTGGGTTTTACGATGGCTTCGGCAGCTTTTTCAAGCTTGTCTTCGTCCACCTGCCTTGCTTCAGCTGCTGCCGCAATTTTTTTAGCAATTTTTTCTTTAGCTGCTTGCTTGGCTGCTGCGATTTCTTCCTGCTTTCGCCGTCGTGCTTCTTTTTCTTTTTGGGTTGCTATTCGTCGCTCGAGTTCTACCTTAGTTTGGAGCATTTCTTCCAGTTTTTCATTTTTGGAACGAATGCGCTCTTGAATCATTTTAATCTTTGCTTGTCTAATTTGGGCTTCCAGTTGGCCGTCTGTTGTGTCAATTTTTCTTTGCTGGAAACTCAAATCATCTTCATCCCGAGCAATGGATCGTTGCATTTTGTCGATTGCTCCCAATAAGCCATTATACCGTCGGGTCAGCCGTTCAACAGCAGAGGATTCATTATTAGCATTTGGTCCGAAACGCTTTTCTTTTACCACCTTAAAAGCAGCATCTAATCGTTCCCATATTTTAGAGCGATGTTCTCTGGTTAGCTTTGTTTCTCTAAAGCTCCTTTGCAGTTTTTTAAGTTCATCAAAAAGAGAAGGTAAGCGAGTCCCTTCGGCCGCTTGCTGCTCTATATCACTTAGTGCAGACATGAAACTTTCTAGATGCTCCTGAGATAATTGTCGAAATTCCTCGTCCAAAGCAGATCGCAAGTCCTTTAATTTTGCAAATATTTTATTGGTTTCGTCTCTTAAAGAATCCGCATGATCTCTCAACAGGTTTCGCTCCCGAACTTGATCCTGAACTTTATTCCAAAACGTTTTCAGGTCATTCCATACTTCGTTATTAAAAGAGGTGAGTCCCTCTACTTTTTCTTTCAGTTCACTTAATTCTGTCTGATAAACTTCGTTTAACTTGGAAGATAGCACGACAAAGTGCCATTCAGTTTGGGCCCGTTGCACAATATCCCCTCTTTCTACTTTTATTTCTTCGGGCAACAAATTATCTGTCATAGAAAGTTCTCTTTCCAAATGTGTAGCTTCTCCAGGAAAAGTTACAGCTACATTATTTCGCCAGTCTCCTAATAGCTGTCTGGCAAATTCATCCGTTGCTACAGTTTCCGGAAAAGTCCAAATATCTACCTTGTTATCTTCCGGTCTTAATTGCATGGCAATTAAAATCTTCTCGTCAGTTGCATTGGAACCCCACAGAACAAGTTTAGTCTTCATATTTTACAAGTATTATACATAAAACGGTTATATACTACAAAAACTTTTAGCCATGCAAAAATTAAATCCTTACTAGTTTTTCAAGCGGTATTTCAAGCATCCCCAACTGGGGATTAATTTTATAAGTATGCTCTAATAATCTTGCTGAAAATTGATAATTTCAGTACTACAAGTAGCGGCCCAAAAGTATGCAAGAGTAATCAGATGCCAATTCAGGATGCAAAGTAGTGAGTAACCTTTTGCAATAGCATCATTAATAAATTAAATACTGATAAAACACTTCCCGGTTACGTAAAATTAACAATATAAAACATTAATTTCCAAATATTTAGCAATTGATCCGCTCTGTTCAGGCATTAAATAGCCAGTTTGGCTACGCCAATTAAGCGATTTGCTACTAAGTATTCCGCTATTTGTACTGCATTAGTAGCTGCTCCTTTTCTCAAATTATCCGCTACTATCCAGATGTTCAGGGCATTTTCAGTAGATTCATCCCTACGAATTCTGCCCACAAATACCTCGTCCTTATCTTTTGCAAATAAAGGCATCGGATAACTGTGCGTATTCAAATCATCCAACACAACTACGCCCTCCGCTTCATGCAATAATTTTTTGATCTTTGCTATTTCATAATCTTTTTCAAACTCAATATTTACTGCCTCAGAGTGTCCTCCCTGAACCGGCACGCGAACAGCCGTTGCGGTAATTCGAAGGTCGTTGTCTCCCAGTATTTTTTGGGTTTCTTGGACCAGTTTCATTTCTTCTTTGGTATAGTCATTATCCAGAAAAATATCGCAGTGGGGAATGCAATTATCAAAAATGGGATAGGAATAAGCCATTTCTGCTTTAGCCAAGGGCGTTTTTGCTTTTTCTGATTCGTATTGTTTGACGGCTTTTGCGCCGGTTCCCGTTATGGATTGATAAGTAGCGATCACCAGCCTTTTTATTTTATATTGTTTATGAAGGGGGGCTAGAGCAACCACCATTTGAATAGTTGAGCAGTTGGGATTTGCAATGATTTTGTCCTCTTCTGTTAGCACATGGGCATTAATTTCTGGCACGACCAATTTTTTAGTGGGGTCCATACGCCAGGCCGAAGAATTATCTACAACAGTTGTGCCTACTTTTGCAAAACGGGGTGCCCATTCTTTAGAAACACTTCCTCCGGCAGAAAAAATGGCAAGATCTGGTTGGGCAGCAACAGCCGTTTCCAAACCTATGACCGAATATTTTCTTCCTTTAAAAATTACTTGTTTTCCTACAGAACGCTCCGAAGCAACTGCTAAAAATTCGCTTACTGGAAATTTTCGCTCTTCCAATACTTGACACATAACCGTACCGACCAAACCGGTAACACCAACGACTGCAACTTTCATCCTGAATAAAATAGTTTGTAGATTTTGAAAAGTTTAAATTGCATCTATTTCATGGCTTTTTCAAAATCTTTTATTAAAGTAATTGAACATACGAATTAGAATTGGGATTTGTTGCTAACTAGCAAAAATACCCGATTCTTCAAATAACTTATATTCCATAAAACGAGTTTGCAAAGATACAGGCATTTATACTTTATTGCTAATTTCATTTTATGAAGCGGATCATTTTTCTATACAGTTTTTGCTGGTTTTTCGTTCCTTGTTTTGCTCAATTGGCAGTGAGATATGATATTTTGATTAATGAGATTATGGAAGATGCTACTTTGAACGGGGGCGGAACCTTGGGTTTGCCTCCTGTTGAGTATATTGAGTTATACAATCGAAGTGACAAAGCCATAGACCTAGAAGGCTTTTCTTTCTTTGATAGCAGCAATAAACCAGCGGTTTTTCCTTCTTTTTTACTCAAACCACAAGCATATTTAATTATTGGAAAAGCAAATGCCGATGAGTTAGGTGATTATGGCGATTTTTTGTCTCTACCGGACTTTCCCACTTTGAGTAGTGAGGAAGAACTGATTTTGAAAGATGCATTCGGAGTGGTCGTTGATGCGGTTAATTATACGCAAGATTGGTATAGAAGTAGCTCTTTGGCAAGTGGGGGTTATGCGCTGGAAAGAATTAGTCCACAAAGCCCCTGCGAGGGGTTTACCAACTGGACAGCAACGACCAGTTTATTTGGTGGAACGCCGGGGAAAGAAAATGCCGTTAATAGTCTTTTTGCCGATCACTCCCCTCCTTCTATAATTAATGCCTACCCAATTGATCCCAATCATATTCTTTTAACCTTTAGTGAAGCCATTTACCAAGAAGATTTGTGGGAAATAGCCCATTATTCAATGGATAATAATCAAATTATCAGTATAATTCCAGTTGGTAATATTGCTGAACAAATAATGGTTGAAATTGCAGACCCGCTGAGAAAGGATCGCATCAATCAATTAGAGATAGCAGCCTCTTTTAGGGATTGTGTGGGGAATGTCTTAAATGAAAAGCAAACAGTAGCAATCACCCTTCCCGCCCTGGCAGAGGTGGAGGATGTAGTTATCAATGAAATTTTATACGACCCAGAAACAGGTGGAAGTGATTTTTTGGAGTTGTTCAATAATTCTCAAAAGGTAATTGATTTAAGCACTTTGATTTTGATAAATCTATGGGCGAATAATCCAGTGGCAGAACCCATTACTGCTCAAAAACTATTATTTCCAAACGAGTATGCCGTTCTTACGGAAAGCCCCTCCGATATTTTGAATCGCTATACGGTTGAAAACCCAAATGCATTATTAAGGCAGGATTTGCCGAACTTTCCCAATAAAGAAGGAAATGTAAGTCTTTTTATCAACGAATCAGGCGAAACCGTTTTTATTGACCAACTGGACTACACGGATGATTTTCACAGTTCTTTACTGAACGACAAAGAAGGCGTTTCACTAGAAAGGGTTCATTCTGATTTGCCTACGCAGGATGCGGGCAATTGGCATTCTGCTGCTGCTACGGTTGGCTATGCTACACCGACCTTTCTAAACTCCCAGAATTTTGTAGCAGGACAAAAGCAAGGTAATATTTTCACTCTTTCTAATAAAAAAATATCGCCTGACGGCGACGGGTTTGAGGATTTTTTACAAATTAATTATACTACTGAAAAGGAGGGTATCTCTGCAAGTATTCATATTTATGATGCGGCAGGGCGACTGGTGAAAAAAATTGCTCAAAATGAGCTATTGGCGACCTTAGGTTCTTTCAAATGGGATGGTACAAAAGATGATGGACAAAAATCCAGAATTGGTATCTATGTGCTTTGGGTGGAAGCCTTTAGTCCCGATGGCACGATAACAAGGATAAAGGAGCCAATCATTGTTGCTGGAAAGTTATAAGTTTTTCTCTTAAAATTCCAAAGAAAAACGAATGTTTGGAGTAAAATCCAACATTTGCAATTCTGCCCCAATAATCGTATTTCGAGCGGGCGTATTTTGGTTTTCTTGTTCGGGAAGGGCATAGATATATTGGCGATATTTTACATTTTTCCTATTGAACAAATTGAAAATAGAAACGCCGACTCGGCCTTTGAAGTCACCCCAATCAAAGCGATAAGAACCTCCAATGTCTATTCGATGATAATCTTCCAAATAGGCAATTCTATCTGTTTCTGTTAATTCTGTTCGATCCTGAGGATCCATATCAAAAAAGGATAAATCGGTGTAAGGACGGCCAGTGCTATAAATGTAAGTAGCGGAAAAATCAAATTTTTTGTAACGGTATTGGTTAATCCATTTTAATTGATGTCGGCGGTCATCTTGAGCAGGAAAGGGGCGTCCTTTGTCAATTTGTCGAAAGCGATGCGTCATTTTACTTAAAGTGTAAGCTGCCCAGCCCGTGTAATTTCCACTACTCTTTTTTAATAATAGGTCCATACCTTTATAGGTGCCCGTTCCATAAAATAATTTAAACATAATGTCCTTTGGGGAGGTACCTCCTTCTGGATTAAACCCTGTTGTTTGGAGAGCATACTCGGTCACGCCGTCAATGGATTTGTGATAAAACTCCATATCCAACTCAACTAAATCATGGAGGAAGTTAAAACCAGCCATCCACTGCTCTGACGAAGAGGTGGGAAAGCCTTTATCATCCCCCAGCACCCAAAATTCATAGGTTCTGCCAAATTGGTCCTCTCTGTAATTCCGCCTTAAAAATTGATGGTATTTACTCCAGGAAGTTTTTAATTTTAAGTTATCAATGACCTTATAGGAAACATTAATTCGAGGAGAAAGATAATTTTTTGTTGTAAGGGAATAATAGGTGTTGCGAAGGCCCAAGCCAATATGTAATTTATCAAATACTTTGACATCATATTGCAAATAAGCAGCATGTTGAGCGGCATCTTGGCTTTTATTTAAGGCTATTCGTTTATCCACATTTAATTCAAAATCAACATGATTTTTTACCAAATGATAACCAAAGGTTAGTTTTTGTCGCTTGTCCACGTCCCATTCATTTTTGACATTAAATTCGACACCTTCTATATTATTAAAATTATTATTAGAAATATTATAGTTGGTATCTATGTATTCAGATGAAGAAGGGGACTCGGATTCTGACTTTTTTTCATCTACTCTTATCAGGGTAGCATCAATGTGCTGTTCGTCTTTATAGGTCGAGTAGGCTAGATTAATGTCCGACGTTAAATTTTTTTTCCATTGATGATTGAGCCGCAAGCTAAGTCCTTGATTTTTCCAATCGGCAACTTCGTCAAAATGCTCCTCGTTGACTATTTTCTTTCCCCTTCTGCCGATATTAGTAAATACCCGCTCATAGTTGTACTTGAACTCATCATAGCCTCTAAAAAAGCTGGCAGACAAAGAAGAGTGAGGCTTCATATTCCATTGCCATTTAGCATTAACATCATAAAATTTGAACTCCGGCTCCAAGGCCATAACTCGACTGTGAGAAAGGCTAGAATCATCCTCTTCATCGAGAATCGTTGATGTTCGATTTTCCTGATCTAATACACTGAACAAATCGGTGTTTGCCACGTTTTTGTTAGTAATCCTAGCGCCGATGAGTAAGCCCATATTATCGCTAATAGGCAAAGCTATATGGGCACTGGAAGTCAATAAGTTGATTTCTACCCCCCCGCCAATCTTGGATTGTGCAGCTTCGCCGGTAGATAGATCAATCACTCCTGCTGTTCTTCCGCCATATTCTACTGGGAAAGCATTTTTGTATACTTCGACTTGATTAATAATATTGGAATTAATGGCACTAAAAATGCCAAAATAATGATCTACTTTGTACAAAGTAATGCCATCCAGAACGACCATGTTTTCATCCCCATTACTTCCTCGAATTTTAAGTTCGGCGGACAGGTCGTCACTAGCTGAAATGCCGGGCATCAATTGAATGCTTCTGAAAATGTCATTGCCTCCTATAAAAGAAGGCAAAGTTGGCAACTGAGAAGCGCGAAGCAGGATGGCTCCATCTTCTTGATTCAAAGAAATAGCGGGTAATTTTTCTAGAATTTGCACTTCTTTGAATTCCAGCGATTTAGCTTGTAAGGCAACGTTTAGATTGGCTAAGTCTTCCCCCTCCTTCCAGTATATAACACTTGGAATATATCCCAAATACTGAATCGTTAATTTGCCCGTCGTTTGGCTTGTTTTTAGGCTTAGTGAAAAATTTCCCTGCTCATCCGTAGAGCATCCGGTATTTGTGCTTTCGCAAAAAACGTTGGCATATTCTAAGGGTTGTTTACTTTTTGCATCAATGATTTTTCCTTTTAAAATATATTGTCGAAGTTTTTCGGTAGTCAATCCTAAGGTATAATTATCCACTTTCCGCACTAAAACCCGATTATCCTCGACTAATTGGTATTCCAAATTGGTACTGGCAAAAATTTTAGAAAGTGCGCTTTCCAAATTCTGTGCGTCGATTATTCTACTCACCTTAACATCTTGAACGGATGCATAATCATAAGCGAATCTTAGCTGATATTTTTCTCTAAGCAAATCAAATACTTCTGCTATAGGCGTTTCTTCAAATACTTCATCAATAATGAGGGCCTTTTTTTGGCAGTAAGCATGGGTGCTACTCAGTAAGACAATAAAAATTGAAGTAAGGATTTGCTTCATATTATATTTCGCTTCGATGGTTTTAGTAAGCCCTAAGGTGCCATAGGTATTAGTTGATCATAATCTTCACTTTCTTTCCTTCGATAATTGGTTGGGCGTTTAGCTGATAGCTAACGCTTTCCAGTGCTTCCTCTAGTTTGCCTTTAAATACATAATTTCCCTTCTTATCCTTTAAGGCTGCGTCACATTCAATTTTCACGTCGTATTGCCTTTCCAATTCTTCGATTACTTCGCTAAAAGAAACATCGGTGAAATAAAAATCGCCTTTGCGCCAGCCTGTTTTCTTTTCTATATCGCTTGTATGGACCGTTTCTAAAGCTGCTTTGGCGACGTTATAATTTGTGCCCTGTCCTTTGGTTAAAATTTGTGAATTTCCATTGGCAGTTACCTTAACGCTACCTGTTTTGCAATCTACTTTCAAACCGCCGTTTCGAGTATTTATATTAAAACTGGTACCTAGCACTTCCACTTCTCCTTGGGAAGTAATTACCCTAAAGCTGCCCCCTTTTTCTATTTCAAAAAAAGCCTCCCCTTCCAATTCAACGACTCTTTCCTTAGCAAAGCTTCTTTTTTTATAAACAATTTTGGAGTGCGCATTTAGCTCTATTCTGGAATTATCTGGCAATTTATAGACCAGATGTTCCCCATTTCCAGCATTAACGGTCGTAGGAGATGTATAAAGGTAAAAAAAGGCAATCAAGCCAATGCAGGCCGCCGCTGCATAGCTCATCCACTTATGCGTATTCAAGCGACGAACAATAGATGCTTCTTTTTCTTTCTGGACAGTAGCTACATCTATTTTATCCCAAAGATTTTGAATGCGTTCTTTAGAAGGCTCTTCTTCGATAACCTTAATTGCCTTTACCAAAACTTTTGCTTCTTTAAGTTCGCCTGCTTTTTCGGGATGTGCCTGCTGCCAACTTTCCCAAAAATGCTTCGCTTTAGGATCGCTGCCGCGCACCCACCGAATAAAAGAGGCATCTTCTGCGAAGTCAATTGCATCATAATTTGTATATTTTGTAGCCATATTTATAAGGTTTATTCCTGAGAAATTCTATTTTTAGCACGGGTTAAAAACCAAAAAGCTCGTCCAAATACCCGGACCGATTAATCGAGTTATAACGAAAACGACAGCCCCCTAAGCCACTATACATAATGCTTTGACAAGCTCCATTGCCCACCCTGGCATCTAAATGATCCCGCTCCAGATAACAATGCCCCAGCTCGTGAAAAACGATCAGCTCTTTCTCCAAATCGGAAGCAGTTCGCCAATACGAAACGTCAATAGTTACTCGTCTTGGAGAATTGGTATTATAAGCACACTGGCCAACCACCCCGCTCTCAGCAATATTTGCTAAATAACCTTCAATGTTCTTTGCCGCCAAGTCAATCGTCAGCCCTCGTGTTTCCCCCTCTTCGACAAATCGTTCAAAATAAGGAACCAGGGCTTCATCAATAGATAGTTCTGCTACTGAAAAATTTTCTACGGCTTCTTTCGTACAACTCATTATTAAAAAACTAATGGTTAAAAAAAGAGTAGCGATAGGTAGTCCCGATTTTATTTTAGTATAAAAGTTCATTTAAAAGGGCATTTTTAGTTAATCATTCATTTGTAAAAGTTTCTAAAAGTCGTTTTGTACTCATTTTTTAAAATAAAATTTTTTCTAAATTCAATATTATAATAATACCAGGCAGTAAATGCTTCTTTAAGGCTCTTAAAGCATTGGATACTAAATTTCGGGCAGACTGATAATTAATGTCCATGATTTCTCCAATATCTTCATAATCCAGACCGGAGATATATTTGAGATAAATCACCTCTTTTTGTCTTTTGCTTAAATTTTCCATGGCTTCTTTGACCTGCACAGCTCGCTCGGCGGATATTTCCAGTTCGATTAATTTATGGTCAATAGAAATTTCTGCATCGAAATCCAATTCTGTTGGCTCCTTATCTGACACCCATTTTTTGGAGCGGCCTAGTTGCCGAATAACTTTTCGTCTTAAAGCCACCATTAAGTATCGCTGAATAGAGTCGGTCATTCCTAATCCTTCTCGATTTTTCCATAGCTCAACAAATAGGTCTTGAACACAATCTTCAATGACAGAATCATTTCTAGAAAATTTTCTACCATATTTTAAAAGACCTGCAATATGGGTGGAATAAATGCGCTCCAATGCTGTTTTATCGCCGTCTTTTAGTTTTTTCCAAAGTAGTAAATCACTCATTTATAATTGATTATATAGTGCTTTGAAGTGCGATAGAGATATGTCATTTTTTATAATTTTAAAAACGAATAAATAATTGAAATTAATGTACTCGAATTTTTTTTTTGAAAATTTTTATTTTTTTGAGTACAAAAATAAAAGGTTTGGCTTATAGGGTTGAAATCAAAATTTATTAACTGATAAAAATTTACAACCCATGTTGAGCCGCATTTTAAAAATTAACTGCTTACTTGTTTTGGCATTAGCGCTGGTAATGACTGCTTGCCAAAAAGAAGATTTAACAACTGAAAATTTCACCGATGGTACGGAAGATACAGAAATGGGAGAAAGAGGTCCAAAAGGACCTAAGGGACACCACGGACCCAAAGGACCCAGATGCTTCGACCTGGTATTTCCTGTGACCGTTGAATTTCCTGATGGAACTACCGAGGAGGCTGCGGATAAAGATGCCTTGCGCAGCTTGCACGAAGCCTGGAAAGAAAATAATCCAGATGCCACCGAAAGGCCAAGCATTGCCTTTCCTCACGACATTGAATTGCAAGATGGAACCATTGTAACGGTTAATAGCATTGAAGAAATTGAAGCAGCAACTGAAGGTTGCAAAGGCGACCGTCCAGGTGGAAAAGGAAAAAGGTGCTTCCGTCCTGTCTTTCCGATTACGTTCAACTTTTCAGACGGGACTTCTGCTACTGTAGCTGACCGCGAAGAGGCCAAAGCTGCGCTAGAGGCCTGGAAAGAAGCCAACCCCGATGCGACCGAAAGGCCCACGATTGCCATGCCTTTTGACGTAGAATTAGAAGACGGCACGATCGTCACGGTTACAACAGAAGAAGAATTGGAAGCCCTTAAAGAAAGTTGTGAAGAAGATAGAGATCATAAAAGATGCTTCCGTCCTGTCTTTCCGATTACGTTCAACTTTTCAGACGGGACTTCTGCTACTGTAGCTGACCGCGAAGAGGCCAAAGCTGCGCTAGAGGCCTGGAAAGAAGCCAACCCCGATGCGACCGAAAGGCCCACGATTGCCATGCCTTTTGACGTAGAATTAGAAGACGGCACGATCGTCACGGTTACAACAGAAGAAGAATTGGAAGCCCTTAAAGAAAGTTGTGAAGAGGAGGATGACGACGATTAAGCAACTGCTTTTTTGTCCTCCAAAAAAAATATCTTCGATGGATTAGAAAGCGTCCTCTTGTCGGTAAAAGTGCCGGCAGGAGGATTTTTTTTGATGAGCCTAATCTCTAGGATTTTGCGCAAAGGACCATATGGGCTAATATCAATTCAACAATCGCTTATACATTTTGGTTAGTGCTTCTTGCGAGGCACCCAATCGGAACATATTAAATACAATCATATTAGCAAACTGTACTTTTAAAAAAACTTCGCTTTTCATATTTGCGAGCGGAAACCAGTACCTCATTTGGGACAATCTTAAAGGCTTGTTTTTGTCTAGCTCGAATAATAAAATCATACTCCTCCATAATCAAAAAATGATCCTTATAGCCGCCCAATTCTTCGAATAAAGAACGAGTAACAAATAAAGTTTGATCGCCTCCTCTACACCACAATAAATCGAAACGGGAAAAATAGCCATTGAATTTTAATAAGGGGTTTTTTGAGTCGAATATGGATCGAAAACACCCAATCGAAAAACCCTCTTTAACAGCTTTTTGAATATCTATGAGGTAAGATTTTGGCGGTAATGTATCGCTATGAACGAAATACAACAGATCGCCACTTGAGTTTTTGGCTCCTATATTCATTTGTGGAGCTCTGCCACATTGAGCGCAGTTAATTACTTTTGCACCGGCCTTAAGGGCTTTTTCAATAGTCGCATCCTTGCTGCCACCATCCACTACAATTACTTCTTTCAAAAAATGATTGCCATTATTAAGCAAATGTAAAACTAGCCGCCCAATATTACCTGCTTCGTTTAAAGTTGGTATAATGACGCTTACATTCATGTATTGATTCTTTTCTTACAGGAAGTTCTTGTGTATTTTATATGTTTCTACCCCCCTTTGAATGTGCTTTTGTTGTAATATAAAAAGGTCTCATTATTTTACCAAATAATTTCTGATTTGGGGAACAAAGGCAAAAATGGATTGTTTTAAGGGCTACGCAACTATGGCACATTCATTGGAGTATTCCCTTCAAAAAAACGGCTTGACTCTAAAAAGCCAAATTGTTACTTTTGCGGCAAAGTTGCGTCACCAAATCGAAAGAATGAAGCAACTTTTTTGAGGCTGAATCGTTCTGCAAAAAATATTATTCACTTAGTGTTTCTCAAATAATTTTGGCGAGATAAGCTGGGTTCAATTTCGAAAGGATTAATCAAGTTGCAACCAGTCCAGAACCAAAAAACAAAACACTTTAATAATTTAGTAGTTAATGTATTGGACATTAGAATTGGCATTAAAATTAGAGGAAGCACCTTGGCCGGCTACTCGGGATGAGTTGATAGACTATGCTATTCGCTCAGGCGCACCTCTGGAAGTAATCGAAAACCTTCAAGAAATGGAGGATGAGGGGGAGTTGTACGAAGGGATAGAAGATATCTGGCCAGACTTTCCCCGAAAGGATGATTTCCTATTTAATGATGATGAGTATTAAAAAAGTCACCACGCCAGTTGGTTTTTATTAATTAGAAAGCGACAAATCGGTATCGAAACAATTCGATACCGATTTGTCGTTTTTAAAATGGATTTTCTTTAGGGTGATTCATTTAGGTCGTTTGAATAAAGGTCACCATCAGCTTGGCAATTTCTGTGCCTTTGTCTTCTTGCAAAAAATGCCCGCCGTCCTCAATAATCGTATGCTTTTGTCCCTTTGCTCCAGGAATTAGCTTTTGCAAAACCTTCTCTCCTCCTTTTGTTATGGGGTCATTATCAGAAAATAAAGTCAAAAATGGTTTCTCTAATTTCATTAACACCTGCCATGCTTTTCGATTCGATGCCGTTTCTGGATCATCAGGAGAGGTAGGAACCAAAGAAGGAAATATCCTGGCTCCTGCTTTATAACTTTCATCGGGAAAAGGTGCTTCATAAGCGGCTATTACTTCTGGCGAAAGATTGGTGACGGTAGCTCCTTGTAGTATATTTCCAACCGGAAAAACAGGAACCGTTTGCGAAAATTTTTGCCATTTTAAAAAGGCTTCTGTGGCACCGTGGTCGCCCGTTGGTAAACCGGAATTCCCGACCACAATTCGATCAAAACGATCAGATTCTTCGACTACTAGTCGTAAGCCAATCAAACCGCCCCAGTCCTGACAAAACAAGTTGATATGCTGTAAATCCAGCTTTTGCACCAGGGTTTTGGTCCATTTCACATGCCGTGCATAGGTATAATCAGCGGTTTGAATTGGTTTAGAAGACTTGCCAAAACCAATTAAATCAGGTGCAATGACTCTATATCCATTTTCTACATAAATGGGAATCATCTTCCTGTACAAAAAAGACCAGCTTGGTTCTCCATGTAATAATAAAACAACTGCTGCATCTTTGGGACCTTCATCAACATAATGCATTTTCAGCCCATCGCCTACTGCTCCATAGTTGGGATAAAAGGGATAGTCTGGCAAGTTTTCAAATCGGGAATCGGGAGTGCTTAAAAATTCCATAAATTTATTTTTCAAGTTTAATAATTATTCTCAAATGTACCCGAATAAAGCTGCATAAAAAAGGATTTAATAATTAAATGCCGGCAATCATTGGATTGAACGTTCAAGGACTTTGTTTGAAAATAAGGGCGAAAATGCCGATATTATCGCCAGGAATTAGGTAAAATAAAAATTTTGCCTATTTGTCTGTTCCATGAAGGGCAGCGAAGTGAGCCAGAACTTGTTTGGAGATAGTCATTTAGGCTGCTAATGCTTCCCATTCGTTCATCGCCTAGATAGGACAAGATGAAAATAGCCAATTTTATACCCTCTTATGTAATAGGAAATGAGCAAAATCCAGCAACTCGAAAGCGCACTAAACCTTAAGCAACTGCAAATTAATCGCTTGTTAAATCTTACCCAAGCTATCAATAATAATGTTTCTTCGAGAGGGCTATTTGATATGTACACCTCCTTTTTGAGTTGGGAAATGGGGATAAGAAAAATGGCTCTTTACTTTAAAGATAAGGACCAATGGGTTTGTAAGGCTTTTACTGGAATTCCAGAAGGATTGATTGCCCTGGATATTAGCGACCGCCTTCCTGAATTTTCTCGATTACACAATCTGGAAATAAAAGACCATCTATTGCTAAAAGAATTTGATGTGGTCATTCCGGTTTTGCATAAAAAATCTCCTTTAGCTTATGTCTTTATTGGCGGTTTTGAGGAAAATGAAGACATGTATAATAAGGTGCAATTTATTACTACAATCACCAATATAGTAGCCGTAGCCATTGAAAATAAGCGGTTGTTTAAAAGACAATTAGAACAGGAGCGACTCAAAAGAGAAATGGAATTGGCCAGCGAGATGCAACGATTACTTATTCCCGCCGAATTACCTTGCTGCAACGGCTATGAGTTTGCCAGTATTTACCGACCTCATTTGGGGGTGGGAGGAGATTATTTCGATGTGATTAAATTCGACGAAACCCATTTCGCTTTTTGTGTAGGGGATATTTCTGGGAAAGGGGTAGCCGCCGCTTTATTAATGGCTAATTTTCAAGCCAATTTTCATAGCCTTATTCGCAAACGCTATCCATTAGATGCATTTATTAAAGAATTAAATCAGTCCGTTTTGCGCATTACTAATAGCGAAAAATTTCTTACTTTTTTTGTCGCAGAATATAATACAGAAAGCAGAGAATTAAGCTATATCAACGCAGGACACAACCCCCCCGTTCTAGTGCATGATGATGAAGTTGTTTTATTGCGGAAAGGCTGCACGATTCTCGGCTCTTTTTCCGAATTGCCGCATATAGAAATTGGTGTGGGAAAAATAAAGGGACGTGCGACCATTCTCGCTTATACCGATGGCTTGACGGATGTCAGAAATAAAGAAGGTGACTTTTTGGACACCGATATGATTAATGAATTTACTTTTGAGCACAATCATTTGCCTGCTGAAGAATTTAATGCACGATTGATGAAAGAAATTGAACAATTTAAAGAAGAACAAGATTATCCTGATGATTTCACCATTTTGACTTGCAAAATTTTTGAATAATTTTTTATGCGCCATTTCTTTTTCCTTTTTGCCCTTCTTTCCCTTTTTGAAATGAATGCCCAAAGAGCAAGGGATTATGGTATTCAAATTGGGATATTAAAAACTGGAAAACACAATGCCATTACAGATGTGGAAGGGGTATTGGTTGGACATTTGACCCTAATAAAAGGAAAAAACATCCGAACAGGGGTAACGGCAATTTTACCCCATCCAGAAAATATTTTTCAACAAAAAGTCCCTGCCGCTATGTATATTGGCAATGGCTTTGGTAAATTGACGGGTTATAGTCAGGTAGCGGAATTAGGGAATATCGAAACGCCGATTGTTCTAACCAATACCTTAAGCGTCCCTGTTGCCGCTAATGCTTTAATTGACTATATTTTAGCAATACCCGAAAACGAAGCAATTCGATCTGTTAATCCCATAGTTGGAGAAACCAATGACGGTGTGCTAAATAATATTAGAGGCAGGCATATTGATAAAAATCACATTTTAATTGCTGTTGAAAATGCCAAAGCAGGAATAATTGAAGAAGGAAATGTGGGCGCAGGCACCGGAACGCGCTGTTTTGCTTATAAAGGAGGTATTGGGACGGCCTCCAGACTATTGCCTCAAAGTTTAGGGGCTTATACGGTGGGGGTCTTGGTACAAACAAATTTTGGCGGGATTTTGCAAATTGACGGCGCCCCAATAGGACGGGAATTAGGGCAGTTTTATTTAAAAGACCAATTGGATTATTCGCCAGATGGCTCTTGTATGATTGTAGTGGCTACAGATGCGCCATTGGATGCTAGAAATTTAAAGAGGTTAGCCAAAAGGGCTATAATGGGCTTGGCGAAAACGGGAGGCATTGCTTCCAATGGAAGTGGCGACTATGTGATTGCTTTTTCCACTGCCAAAGATTTGCGTATTCCTCATCGCTCAAACCTTCCTTATCGCCCTGGTAAAGTTTTAAGAAACGACCGGATGTCTCCTTTATTTATGGCTGTCATAGAGGCTACCGAAGAGGCTATTATCAATTCTTTATTTGCCGCAAAAACAATGACCGGTAATGGTAGAACCATCAAAGCTTTGCCAATTAAAAAGACCATAAAAATTATGAAAAAATACGGAAAAATTAACAAGTAATTCCTCCTCCCTGATTTATAATCCCCTCTCTTGACATCCAGGAATGAATATTTTCTTTTTTGATAACGGCTGCCATCAAGTTGGGAAAGAGGTCGGGAGTGCAGGCAAAGGAGGGAATATCCAATCTCGCAAACTGGCTTGCCACCGATTTATCAAAAACGGGAGCGCCTTGGTCGTTTAGGGCGAGTAAAGTGATAAATTGTGCGCCCTGAGCCTTGATGGCCGTCGCCTTTTTTAGCATTTCTCTCTCGTTGCCTCCTTCAAATAAGTCGCTGATCAGAAAGATAATGGTATCAGAAGGATTTTGAATCAAATTTTGCCCATAAGCCAGTGCCTTATTAATATCTGTGCCACCGCCTAATTGAGTGCCGAATAACAAGTCCACTGGATCGTGTAATTCAGAAGTCAAGTCAACTACAGCCGTGTCGAAAACAACAATATGCGTTTTGAGAGATTTTAAGGAAGCGAGAATTGCCCCAAATACGCTTGCATAAACCACGGAAGTTGCCATAGAGCCACTTTGATCCACCAATAAGATGACCTTTTTCAAAGCCTGCCCCTTTTTCCCATAACCGATTAAAGTTTCTGGAATAATCGTTTCTAAATCTTTTTGGTAATGTTTTAAATTGGCTTTAATGGTTTTTTGCCAATCAATCTCCTTGAGTTTTGGGCGGCGGTTTCTGATAGCGCGGTGGAGGCTTCCGGTTACGGCTGCTCGCAGGGGATTGGCTAGTTTTTTTTCCAATTGTTCAACGACCTTCCCTACGACTTTTCGGGCAGTTTCTTTTGTTCTTTGAGGCATGACTTTGTTCAAGGACAAGAGCGTTCCGACTAAGTTGACATCCGGTTCGACAGAGGCTAAAAACTCTGGCTCAAGCAGCATTTTTTCAATATTCAATCGCTCAAAAGCATCCTTTTGCATAATTTGCACAACTGCCCGTGGAAAATATTTTCGTATATCCCCCAGCCAGCGATTGACGCGCGGTGAAGAACTACCTAAACTGCCTTTCCGTTCTTTATCGTGATCGTACAAAGCCTCCAAAACCTTATCTTGACCTTGAAAATTACCCCCCAAACTAATGGTTTCATGGGGATCGGCATGTTTGCCCAAGATAAGCCGCCACTTTTTCAAACGTTCTTCCTTTTGCATTTTAAAAATCAATTGCTTAACATGACGGGCATTACCAGCATCAAAATCTCCTTATTTTCCATCTCTTCCATTGGTAATAAAATGCCAGCACGAGTAGGGCCAGACAACTGCATTTTTACTTCCTCCGAATCCAAGACCCCTAACATTTCTGCCAAAAATCGAGCATTAAAACCAATGCTCACCGGCTCGCCAGAATAAGTACAGGTCAATTGTTCCGTTGCTTCATTGGAAAAATCCAAATCTTGTGCAGAAACCGTCAAACTCCCATCTTGAATATTTAAAATCACCTGGTTGGTAGTTTTATTGGCATAAATGGCGATCCGTTTTAAGGAGCTTTGAAAATCCGCACGATTGACGACCAATTCATGCGGATTATCTATCGGAATGACCGCATTGTAGTCTGGATAGCGAGCATCGATCAAGCGGCAGATCATTTCGATATTATCAAAAGAGAAAAAGGCATTGGCTTTATTGAAAGAAACTTTTACAGATCCTTCTTCAGGAAGTGCATTTTTCAACAAATTCAAGGCTTTTTTGGGTACAATAAAAGAAGTGGCTATTTCGCTTTTCAAATTTTTAAAAGTAAATTTCACCAGCTTATGGGCATCGGTAGCGACCAGCACCATTTTGCTAAAATCCACTTGAAAGTAAACCCCTGTCATTGCCGGACGCAATTCATCATTGCTGGTTGCAAACAAGGACTTATTGATTCCCTGTAATAGAACGGGTGCATCCATAGACAAGGAATCCACCTCTTCTGATTCTGGAATTTTTGGAAAATCTGCTCCATTCTCTCCTGCTAGTTTATATTTTCCATAAGCCGAAGTAATTTCTATGGCAAATGTTTCGTCATTAATAGTAAAGGTAATTGGCTGTTGAGGTAGAGCCTTTAAGGTATCCAGCAGAATCCTCGCCGGAACGGCTACTGTGCCGTTGCTATCAGACATAACCTCTATTTCAGTGATGATAGTTGTTTCCAAATCTGTAGCAATAATCGTCAGTTGATTATCATGGATAGTAAATAAAAAATCTTCCAAAATGGGCAATACTGGATTAGAGCCAATAGCACCGCCGGCTATTTGCAATTGGGCCAATAATTGAGAAGAAGATATGCTAAACTTCATATTCGATTGATTATGTTGTCAATAGTTACGTACTTTACAATGGAAAAAAACAAAAATACGCCTTCTCTTCAACTTTTTAAGCAGAAACAATTAACAAGATGTTAATAACTTAAAAGCTCAAACGCTTGTAAATTGAATTTTTTATTATTGCTAATTCACCTTAATGTTAGATAGAAGAGTTCCTCCTGTTATAAAACGCATTAATCGATTGCATTTGCCGCTGCCCGATCAAACAGTTTTGTCCAATGGGATTCCCGTATATGTGACCAATCTGGGTACTCAAGAAGTGATAAAAATACAAATTGTATTTGAGGCAGGACGCCCTGTGGAGACAAAGCCCTTAGTTGCCAGGGCTACCTCGCGTTTGATAAAAGAAGGAACGGCTAATCATACTTCTGCTGAAATTGCTGATCAACTAGATTTTTTTGGGGCTACTTTAAGTACCTCTACCAGCTTGGATAATGCGAATATTGTGTTTTATAGTTTGACCAAGCATTTTAGCGCGCTAATCCCGCTGATTGCAGAAATCCTAACTCAGCCGACTTTCCCCCAAGCAGAACTGGATATTTTTAAAGAAAACAGCAAAAGAAGACTTCAGGTAGATTTGGCAAAAAATGACATCGTTGCTTATCGAAAAATGACGGAGTATATTTTTGGTAGCCAGCACCCCTATGGCTATAATAGCGACCAAAAAGCTTATGACCTCTTGGAAAGGGTAGATTTACTCCATCATTTTCAAAAAAATTACCACGCTCAAAATTGCCAAGTATTCATTAGCGGAAAAATAAACCCAAACATTTTACAATTGCTGGATCAGCATTTGGGACAAATACCAAGGGGCAAAAAGACGGGGCTTTCAATATTTCCAGTTTCGAAAGAAATGCCTCAAAAAGTCCAGCATGCGCTTCCCAATTCGCTGCAAACGGCTATTCGAATTGGACGGCGAATGATTGGGCGGAAACATCTTGATTATGACGGATTCACTGTCTTAAACACTATTTTAGGGGGGTATTTTGGCTCCAGATTGATGATGAATATTCGAGAGCAAAAGGGTTATACTTATAATATCTACTCTGTCCAAGATACCATGCTCCACGACGCTTGTTTTTATATTGCAACAGAAGTGGGAAATGAATTTGTAGAAGCAGCAACTCATGAAATTTATAAGGAAATGAAACGACTGCAACGAGACTTAATACCAGAAGAAGAATTGGAAATGGTCAGAAACTATCTGCTCGGTAATATGCTACACATGATAGACGGCCCTTTTCATGTATCAGCTGTTATTAAAACATTGGTTTTGGAAAATATGCCCTTTGAGCGTTTTAATCAATTAGTCAATACCATTAACCACATTACGGCTCCCGAATTAAGAGAATTGGCTCAGAAATATTTGGATGAGGCTGATATGTGGGAAGTAAGGATAGGTTAAAAGTCCAATTTTTTACTTAAAAATCCCTATAACATGAATTATAAAATACTTCTCTTTTTATTATTAGCCCCTTCGATAACTCGGGCACAATTGGCCCCAAAGCAACAAAACCAGCTCCAAGCATTGAATAATTATGTTCATTTCACCAATGAAAGTATTCACGGTCTACTGATTGTACATCGCCTAATCGAAACCTTTAATCAGAAAATCAATAAATATGTTGACTTGGAAAGCAATCAATTAAACTTTTATAGCAATGCCGATTTGCCCAGAAATATCTTTGAAGATGAAGAGCATTGGTTTTATGATTTCTCTCCTTATGAATGGTACGAAAAAGCCTTTGCAGATAGCAAAAACCTACCGGATATCACTGCCAATAAATTAAATGGGCACCTGGACCAAATGAAATCCATTATTACCAGGGTCAATGCCTTGCGTTTCGAACTAGAATATTTGACCAAGCAAGACGACCTGAAGGAGAGGAAGAACCTAGACAAAATTTATGACAAGCTAGAAGAATGCGTGCGATTGTATAGCGATTTTTATAGCATTAAAAAAGAGATAAAAAATGATTTGCAAAAAACTTATCGTGCATTAAATATTGATTTTTTTAAAAAAGAATCAGGCAATCTGATCGCCATTCACGAAAATATCCGAGCTTTTTTAGAAGGCGTTTTAAAAGAAGACCGAAATAACTTGCCCGCCCTCTCCCAACATTTAAAAAATAATCTGGAAACGGCAAAAAGTTTTAAAATTACGGACCGCAATTATCAAAAAATACTGAGCAAGGCCCACGCTTTTTATGAAGTTGCCCAAAAATACTTGGGCAATGTTCCTTTTCCTTCTGAATATGCTCAGTATGGCGGTACTTACTATTATTATAATGTAGAAATGGTTTCCAAATTCAACCGCTATGGATCGGGCTTGGTGCAAGACCTGAATAATTGGATAAAGGGGCATCAATTTCCAATGCTTTACCAATTGGAAGAGCCTCATTTTTTTAAAGTAATTTATCCAAAACGGGAAGTAAAGGCGGAAAAAATAGAAAAAATTGCTGCAAAATTGCCCCAAAAAATAAGGGATAGAGCGGTAGTAGTTCGACAAAAAAGCTTGGCCTTTGAGCCTGGCAAAATTGTTCTGGAAATTTATGATCATCAATTGCTGGATGGAGACATCGTTTCCCTTAATTTTAATGGGCATTGGATTTTAAACAAATATACGCTTCGCCGAAAAGCTAAAAAAATACAATTGCAACTAAAACCGGATAGTGAAAATTATATTATTTTGCACGCCGAAAATATGGGAAAAAACCCTCCAAATACAGTCACAATTACTTATATACATAATGGAGAAAAACAAAAAATTGTCCTAGAGTCCAATATGAATGAAAGCGAGATGATTCGAATAAATGTAGAGTAATTAACTGCCTTATTAATAGATTTCTGCTTTTCTTACAGAAGCGTTTATATTTCATGTCGTCAAAACAAGTGCCAGCAAGCCAAACTAAATGCCTAAACTGCCACGCTGAGTTGTCGGAAGCAGCGAGGTATTGTCACCAATGTGGGCAGAAAAACTTTGACGGACGCATTTCATTAAAGGAATTCATTAACCACTTTTTTGAAAATGTATTCAATCTGGATTCGCGCATTTTTCAGACGATTACCAAATTATGCATTCCAGGTAAGCTAACTATAGAATATTTCAAGGGAAAGCACCGAACCTACTACCATCCCATTCGATTATATTTGGTGATGTCTTTGATTTTCTTTGCTATTTTGAGTTTAAAAAAGGATTCTATTGTTATTGGTTTCAATGTAAATACCACTACTAAATCTGCTTTAAAGAAGGCGGAAAAAGAAAAGCATTTTTTAGAATTTAGTGCTATCTTAGATACGACCAAACAGTTAATATTGAAAGACAATGAACATCCTGAAGTCAAAGCAGCTATGGACTCCTTATTCCAACAATTGCCCCAAGTTCCGCTTCGGGATTCTATAAATATTACTCTAATAACAAGAGAAAAAGAATATAAATTCGACCAGAGGGATGTAATGACTTTAGAAGCAGATGAGCTTATAGAAAAATATAAAGTAGAAGGCTTGTTTAATAAAATTTCTGTTAGGCAAGGGGTTCGATTTGCAAGGGATCAAGCACTTTTCTTCCGACAAATTGTTAGCAATTTGCCGTGGATGCTATTGGTAATGATGCCCGCTCTAGCCTTGTTTTTTAAAATATTATATATTCGACACAAGCGCTTTTTTGTAGAGCATTTAGTGTTTAATTTTCATCACCATGCTTTTGCCTTTTTTCTATTTTCTATTATTTTTTTGCTCCCCCATAAGTACACTCTACTAATAGCTCCCTTTGGTGCAGGGGTGGTTCTGATTTTTTTGTTTTTGGCAATGATAAAAGTTTACCAACAGGGATTTGGCAAAACCTTTATAAAATTTAGCATTTTTAATGTGCTCTATTTACTGTCGTTTCTCCTAGCTTTGTCTATCACTTTTATTCTTAGCTTTTTTTTATTTTAAAACTAAAAAACCTTTAAGCTATCTTGTCCAATTTAGAAATACTCTGCCAAAAAACCAATGCGATTGTCAAAGAAACTGCCAATTTTATAAGAGCCGAACTGGGAAAGGTCGCTTCGCCCGACATCGAAGTAAAAAGTCTGAACAGTTTGGTTAGTTATGTGGATAAAAGAGCTGAAGAACAATTGGTTACAAAATTGACTGCATTAGTTCCCAATGCCACTTTCTTGACAGAAGAAGCGACTACTGAACAAAGTAAAGGAGTGTATCAATGGATTATTGATCCCTTGGACGGCACTACTAATTTTTTACACCAACTACCTTGCTTTGCCATAAGCGTAGCCCTCCAATACCAGGAAAAAACGATTGTAGGAACCGTCTATGAGGTCAACAGCGAAGAATGTTTTTATGCCTGGAAAGGCGGCGGTGCTTATCTAAATGGGCAAAAAATAAGCGTTAGCCCGACTAGCACCTTACAAGAATCACTCATTGCGACAGGCTTTCCTTATTACGATTATCAATGGGTAACTCCTTATCTGGAAACTTTGAAATATTTTATGCTCCACACTAGGGGTATTCGTCGTTTTGGTGCAGCAGCAGTTGATTTGGCTTATGTAGCCTGCGGACGTTTTGACGCTTTTTTCGAATACAGCCTAAACCCCTGGGATGTGGCTGCTGGGGCATTGCTCGTACAAGAAGCAGGAGGCAAAATAACTGATTTTAAAGGAGGGAAGAATTTTTTGCATGGAAAAGAAATAATTGCTGCCAATTCTGGTTTATTTGGAAAAATTAAAGAAATTATCACCAATAATTTTTACGAAGACCAAGAATGACCCGAAATATTTGTACTCCTTTCAATCTTCTGGTCGGATTTGGACTGGGTTCTTATTTTGACTTCATTCTAACATCCAAACATATATCCATTTTTAATTTTTTATAAATAGTAAAAAGTGCTAATTTTGCTCTCGAATTTTGCGCCCCCTCAAATTAAGTTTAAGTAATTTGTAATAAAACTTTAACTATAAAAAAAATGTTACTTTATAAGACTTTCCAGATAAGCAACTTTTCAAGCAGTATTTAGTATCTAACTAAGAATTATGAGACAAATTTTTATAAAGAAAATCGCTAATTGTTGTTGCTGCTCTTCTAGCTAGAGGAAAGGCAATTCCATTATAGAAATACAAAATAATCATCAAGCCTTTTCCTGTTTGGAGAGGCTTTTTTTGTAATAGGAAAAATAAGAAATGAGTAAGACTACTCAGATACAAGAGGAAGTAACCATAAAATTTGCTGGCGATTCGGGCGACGGGATGCAGTTAACGGGGACTTTATTTACCAACGACACCGCATTGACGGGAAGTGACCTAGCTACTTTTCCCGACTTTCCGGCAGAGATTCGCGCCCCACAAGGCACACTGGCAGGGGTTTCCGGTTTTCAATTGCACTTTGGTAGTAGAAAAATTTATACGCCGGGGGATGAATTTGATGTGCTAGTAGCAATGAATGCCGCTGCTCTAAAAGCCAATCTGGAGCGCATAAAAAAAGGTGGAGCAATCATAGCTAGTACAGACGGTTTTGATAAAAAGAATTTGCGGCTGGCAAAATATGAAAATAATGAAAATCCTCTGGAAGATGGCTCTTTGGATGGCTATGAACTATATGAGATGCCTGTCACAAAACTAACTAGAGCCTGCCTGGCAGAATCACCTTTGGGAACGAAACAAAAGGATCGCTGTAAAAATATGTTCGTGCTGGGTTTTTTATATTGGCGATACAATCGGGATTTGCAATCTACTATTGATTATTTAAACCGAAAATTTAGCGAAAAATCACACATATTGGATGCCAACTTAAAGGTTTTAAAAGCAGGGTACCACTATGGTGAAACCACCGAAACCTTTAGTACGACCTACACGATCAAGGCTGCTCCAATGGAAAAAGGCACTTACAGAAGTGTCACAGGCAATCAGGCTTTAGTTATGGGTTTGGTAACTGCTTCTAAAAAAGCAGGACTCCCATTGTTTTATGGCTCTTACCCAATCACACCTGCTTCAGATATCTTGCACGGGCTAGCCTCGCACAAAAATTTTGGTGTAAAGACATTTCAGGCAGAAGACGAAATTGCTGCGGTTTGTGCCGCTATAGGGGCTGCTTATGGCGGAAATTTGGCGGTTACAGGTACTTCGGGGCCAGGTATTGCGCTAAAAACGGAAGCGATCGGGTTGGCCATGATGCTGGAATTGCCTTTGGTGGTGGTCAATGTTCAAAGAGGCGGCCCTTCTACGGGCTTACCCACCAAGACAGAACAATCGGATTTGTTGCAGGCTATGTATGGTAGAAATGGTGAAAGCCCCTTACCCATTATAG
Source organism: Saprospiraceae bacterium (assembly GCA_965222705.1). Classification (GTDB taxonomy): domain Bacteria; phylum Bacteroidota; class Bacteroidia; order Chitinophagales; family Saprospiraceae; genus JAFMDF01. Next base: position 252,663 of record CBDCUO010000057.1, read on the forward strand.
CTACCAAATCTCCTGCCGATTGTTTTGATGCAGCGATAGAAGCTTGCCGAATGACCATACAACACATGACACCGGTCCTACTATTGAGCGATGGCTATATTGCCAATAGTGCAGAGCCCTGGAAATTTCCCAAAGCCGCCAGTATTCCCAGCATAGTAGTCAATTTTGAAACTTCTGCGAAAGAAGATCAGGCATTTTTACCTTATAAAAGAGATGAGCGATATGTGCGAGGTTGGGCTATACCTGGTACAGAAGGGTTAGCCCACCGCATTGGAGGATTGGAAAAAGAGGCCAATACTGGAAACGTGTCTTATAATCCAGCCAACCATGAATATATGACCAAAATTCGGCAAGCAAAAGTAGATAAAATTGCCGAATTTATTCCTTTACAGGAAGTAGATAATGGTCCCGATCGGGGAAATGTTTTAGTTCTGGGTTGGGGGTCCACTTATGGCGTCATTCAGTCTATTGTACAAGAATTACTAGCAAAAGGACATAGCGTGGCGCATATACATTTGCGCCACTTAAATCCATTTCCCAAAAATTTAGGGAAATTATTACATCGTTTTGATAAAATCATTATTCCGGAAATTAATAATGGACAACTGGCTAAAATTATTCGGGATAAGTATTTAGTGCCTGTTTTGCAATATAATAAAATTCAGGGCGTACCCATTTCAAAAGCAGAATTAAAGCATTTTGTGGGTAGTATTTTGGAAACTTATTGATTTATTGCCTAATAATTTTGATTCTTTGACAAAAATTGTGTTTTAGAGGAATAAAGCCAATCAAAATGCTCGCCCTTCATAATCCTCAACATTTTGATTGGTTTTATTCCACACAATTTGTCAAAGAAGGATAATTTTTAACCAAAAATGAATTAAAATGGCACATAATAAAGTTCAGGTATATGATGCCTTTGGGGAGTTATTATTTCTCCTTGCTCAATCAGACGGGCAAATTCAGCAAGTGGAACTAGATATGATCGATGAATTATTAAAAGCGCATCCGTGGTCTGAAGAAATAAAATGGTCTTTTGATTATGAAGTAAAAAAGGGAAATGACCTGGAAGATTTATTTAAAAAAGTGCTTTATGCCTGCCACGATTATGGGCCTGATCCAGAATATCAGTTTATGATAGATGTATTGGAAAAAGTAGCAGAGGCAAGCGCAGGTATTGACGAAAAAGAACGTGCATTAATAGAAAAATTTAAGGAAGATTTGACGGCATTATTTAAAAAAGATTTAGAATAGAAAAATAGACCCATGCCCACTATATCGCTTAATGGTACCGTACAATTAAAAGCAAAAGATTTTGCCACTGACCAGGATGTACGCTGGTGTCCGGGCTGTGGAGATTATTCGATTTTAAAACAGGTGCAAACTGTACTAGCAGATTTGGAACTAAACAAGGATAATACGGTGTTTATCTCGGGTATCGGTTGCTCTTCCCGCTTTCCCTATTATATGAAAACCTACGGGATGCACTCTATTCACGGACGTGCACCCGCCATTGCCTCCGGTTTGAAATTAGCCAATCCCAAATTGGACGTCTGGCTAATTACCGGAGATGGCGATGGTCTCTCTATTGGCGGCAATCATCTGATTCACGCTTTGCGCAGAAACCTGAATATGAGCATCTTACTGTTCAATAATCAGATCTATGGTTTGACAAAAGGGCAGTATTCCCCCACCTCAGAAGTTGACAAAAAAACAAAATCAACGCCTTTTGGCTCCCTCGATCATCCTATTAATCCGTTGGCATTGGCAATGGGGGCAGACGCTACTTTTGTGGCCCGCTCAATGGATAGAGACCCTAAGCATCTAAAGGAAATGTTGAAGCGCAGTTATTTTCATAGAGGTACTTCCTTGTTAGAAATTTATCAAAACTGCAATATTTTTAATGACGGTGCTTTCTTTACTTTTACGGAAAAAGAATCCAGACCAGAAACGACCCTTTATCTGGAGCAGGGTCAACCACTACTTTTCGGAGAAAACAGGCATAAAGGGATTCGTTTGGAGGGCTTTAAGCCTGTCGTTGTTGATCTAAGCAAAGGCGAATTTACCCTTGATGACCTTTGGATTCATGACGAAACTGATCAAGTCAAAGGGCAAATATTAACCCGTTTTTTCGACGACCCACGAACTAAAGAGAACTTCTTTCCTCGTCCCTTTGGTGTTCTTTTTACTACGGAAAGGCCATGCTATGATGACCTACTTTTTGAACAACTCAACCAAGCAGTTGAACAAGTTGACGAAGGAGATCTGGATGCCATGATTGCTGGCGGAACGACTTGGGAAATTAAGTAGGATCTTTGCCACAACTAGTTCGCACAAATTATTGACTTCAAAATATACTGAAATATATTGTTTGAACGATTCTGTCCATACTCTTGCCCATAAGCACTTGAGGTTAAAGCAACTACCAGGTTCTCTTCTGGGACGACGAATAATAAATTTCCTCCATTTCCTGCGGCATAAATGTATTTAAACTCTTGGCCGTTAAGCATTGTATCGGACAAGTACCAGAAATATCCATACTCCTTTGCAAAAGGGTCAATTCCTTTGATGCTCAATCTTGGTTTTGAAATTTCGCGTATCCAGCTATTACTTATGATTTGCTCTCCCCTCCAACGCCCTTGATTTAATACTAATAGTCCAATTTTGGCAAAATCCAGTGTAGAAATATAGAGATTACCCATCGCACCGGTCCGATTTCCTGAACCTGTAAACCAATAATACTCTTTTATGCCAAGTGGTTTAAATAAGTTATCGTTTGCAAAATCAGACAGTTTTTGTCCGCTTGTCTCTTCAATGATAGCACCTATTAGCATCGCAGCTGCATCGTTGTAAACCCATTCTTCGCCGGGCTTGAACTTTATGGACAATTGCATAAGGTGTTTTACCCAATCATCTTTCGCTATCCAGTTTAATCCATTTCCTTCAGAATTTTCATCAAATACGTCGGCATCCAAACCTGATGACATTATTAAAAGATGCTTAATTTTTATTTCTTTGTGATTCGCTGATTCATACTCTGGGAAAAAAGCATAAATGTTTTGTTCAACGTCTTTGACAAGTCCTTTATCTATTGCTATGCCTAACAATAATGCAGTTACACTTTTTCCAGCAGAGCGAATATCATGGATTGTAGCCCTCCAATAAGTGTTGAAATATTCTTCAAGCACTAATTTACTGTCCTTAATAACTACCAATCCCCTAAAATCATTGGGTGGTGTAGTATTTATTAGATTGAGGAGGTTTTTAATTGAGTCTGGGTTTATTCCAACCTCAATCAATCCAACATTTTGAAACCCCGGCATGTTGGGTTTCAGTCTTTTATTTGAGCTTGATTGGCCATTACATGGGCTTTCAAATACTAGAATCAATAATATATAAATTACCTTCTTCATTTTTATTTCATAAGTGACTGTATGTATAATTTGACATAAATTAGCATTTTATGTCATTTATGCGACTTTCTAATGGCATTATAGTTGCCTTTGTAGTAACTTGCAAGCGAAATTCAAAGCTATACTATCGAGATAAACTGATAAAGTAAATACTCCCTGGTTCAAATTGACTATTTTTAAAGATTACTTTTTTATTGCAATTAAAGACTTTACTTTGCCTGAAAACCGATTAACTCACCAGTCAAAGTATCCAATACTCGCCATCCGTTATTAGCACACTTTACTTGAAGGGAAAGTTGATATTTTTCCAATGCTACTGTATGTTTATTCGCCATCACCTACAAAGGGGCTTTTGTTGCAATTGAAGCGATAAAAGTACTCGATGCCATTTTACGACCGACAAGCACAAGACATATTATCCCACAAAGTTTTAATAGAGCCTTGTACTCTATAGGGTTGCCTATTTTTCAAATCAATTGAACATGAACAAATTTACCATTACCTATTCTTTAAGACTCTTTTTCCTTCTCTTTTTCATTTTTTATTTTCAAAACAACATTTTAGCTAATGACCCATGCTCTGCCTTTTTCTATGATTTTAAGAAAGGTTTAAGGGATACCGTCCCTTGTGGAAATGCAGCAAATACCACTTCCAATATAGATGTAGATGTGGCAGGTCTCACGACCTTTAACCTTTCAGGTGACTGTGGTGCAGTCATGGCTGCTCCCAATGACTATGTTGCCTGGTTTACTTTTATTATTCAAGGAGGCGGAAGTAGCTTTGAGTGGCAAATAATAGAAACAGGAACAGATGATGTCCGTTATGAATTGTACTATTCCAATGACCCGATGGGTCCTAATGAATGTACCGATTTGTCTTTTTACAAATGCGGAAACGGGTTTAATTCCTGGGAATTGCTCGGTGTCCCGAACCCGAATAGACCCACTCGATTTTATGTAGCTGTTTTTACTGCTCAATCCGATGAAGATGTAGATGTTGTTCTAAAGTTTAGAAAAGCTTGTGGAGAAACTTGCCTCAAATCGGATATAGCCGTAGTAGCTGGCCCGGATGTTATAATCGGGCCTGGAGAAAGCACTCAGCTTTCAGCAAGTCCTTCCGGTGGCGGTGGCAGCGATTATAGTTATTTATGGTCGCCTAATGATAGCAGCATTGACGATATCAATAGTCCCACCCCTACGGTTAAGCCTGATATTACTACGACTTATATTGTTGCTGTAACAGGAGAAGACGGTTGCCCGGCTTTTGATTCTGTAACAGTTAAAGTGGTTACGCTGGAGGAATGTTTGCAAAAAATTGGCCTAGTCTGTCCCGATGACTTTTTAGGTTGTCCAGAAACTTCTATAGTTCCAAGCGTTACAGGTGAACCAACTATCACACTTGTAGATGATAAATGTCCTGCATATACCGTAAAACATGAAGATGAAATCCTTGAATCAGACGCTTGTGGAAATTTGACGATTAATAGAAAATGGCTAGTCTATTTTGATGGAAATCCAGCTTTGGTTAAAAATTGTTTTCAAAAAATCACCCTCATTGATGATAAAAAACCCGTGTTAGTTGGAGTTCCTTCGGACATTGCTGCAGATTGCGATAATGTACCTGCTGCGGCTAGTGGCGTATCTGCGACGGATAATTGCGATAATGATGTGGATGTCACATTCAAAGAAACCAAGACCGACGGTGCTTGTCCAGGCAATTACGTTCTTACGCGAACCTGGACGGCGACGGATGACTGTGGGAATTCGACTTCCGGTTCACAAGTCATCACTGTAAGGGACAATTCGAAGCCTGTGTTAGTTGGTGTTCCAGCGGACATTGCTGCAGCTTGCGATAATGTACCTGTTGTGACTGGTGGCTGTGTCTGCGACGGATAATTGCGATAATGATGTGGATGTCACATTCAAAGAAACCAAGAGCCGACGGTGCTTGTCCAGGTAATTACGTTCTTACGCGAACCTGGACGGCGACGGATGACTGTGGGAATTCGACTTCCGGTTCACAAGTCATCACTGTAAGGGATAATTCGAAGCCTGTGTTAGTTGGTGTTCCAGCGGACATTGCTGCAGCTTGCGATAATGTACCTGTTGTGACTGGTGGCTGTGTCTGCGACGGATAATTGCGATAATGATGTGGATGTCACATTCAAAGAAACCAAGACCGACGGTTCTTGTCCGGGCAATTACGTTCTTACGCGAACCTGGACGGCGACGGATGACTGTGGGAATTCGACTTCCGGTTCACAAGTCATTACTGTAAGGGACAATTCGAAGCCTGTGTTAGTCGGAGTTCCTTCGGACATTGCTGCAGATTGCGATGATGTACCTGCTGCGGCTAGTGGCGTATCGGCGACGGATAATTGCGATAATGATGTGGATGTCACATTCAAAGAAACCAAGACCGACGGTGCTTGTCCAGGCAATTACGTTCTTACGCGAACCTGGACGGCGACGGATGACTGTGGGAATTCGACTTCCGGTTCACAAGTCATCACTGTAAGGGATAATTCGAAGCCTGTGTTAGTCGGAGTTCCCAGCGGACATTGCTGCAGCTTGCGATAATGTACCTGCTGCGGCTAGTGGCGTGTCTGCGACGGATAATTGCGATAATGATGTGGATGTCACATTCAAAGAAACCAAGACCGACGGTGCTTGTCCAGGCACTTACGTTCTTACGCGAACCTGGACGGCGACGGATGACTGTGGGAATTCAACTTCCGGTTCACAAGTCATTACTGTAAGGGATAATGTCGAAGCCTGTGTTAGTCGGAGTTCCTTCGGACATTGCTGCAGATTGCGATGATGTACCTGTTGTGGCTAGTGGCGTATCGGCGACGGATAATTGCGATAATGATGTGGATGTCACATTCAAAGAAACTAAAGCTGATGGTTCTTGTCCGGGCACTTACGTTCTTACTCGAACCTGGACGGCGACGGATGACTGTGGGAATATAGGTTCTGCATCCCAAATTGTTACTGTTTCGGATACGACACCACCATCTATCGAATGTCCAGCAGATATTACAGTAAGTTGTGCTGACATTCCTACACCAGAAACACCAACGGTTTCAGACAATTGTAGTAATAATATTACCACGGAATTAATGGAAGAAGCTTCTTCCGTATGCACCGAAGAAAATGGTTTTTACATTATTACTCGAAAGTGGAAAGCAACAGATGAATGCGGTAATGAAGCAGTGTGTGAGCAAAAAATTACAGTAGAAACAGAAATTAAAGAAGGATGCTATAGTGCTATGCTGGATGTTATTTACGATCCGGTTGCCGATACGACCACTTATATATGGATGATAAATGGAGCAGCTTGCGCTAATGGACTATCTCACATTATATTTGAAATGCCGGATGGAGTGACCGCTTTGAAGCCTGCTGACGGAGCTATTTATCTTTCTATTGAAACAGGGATAGCCTACCGAATCGAAAACCCTGGATTTAATATAGGCAAAACCCTTCAAGGAATTAAATTTGAAACGATTGGGGACGGAATAACGGATCAAAAAGAAATATTTATTTATACCTTGCCCGGGGCACCAATGGATAATGTTAATATAGAGATTAAGGCGGGACAGACTATTACCCTTATTGAAGTCAATACAATGGATTGTGAATGCATTATCGTTCCCAAAGAACGGCCGGTTGTGGAGACAGATTGTTTGGATGATATAATAGTTGATTGCGGTGAAGCTGGTTCAACAAAAGTAACTTGGGAACCACCTAGTGGTGAGCAATTTTGCAGCAAATGCGATGAAAATAATACAGAAATTCCCGGATTTATGTACATGGGAATGCGTGGCGGTCATCGCTACTATTGTTCCAGAGAAAAAGATACCTGGCATAGCGCACAAGCTACTGCTGAATCCTATGGTGGTCACTTGGCAGTAATCAATGATCCTGCTGAAAATGCATTTTTAACAGCCTTTCTCGTTAATCAATATGCTCATATTGGATTGACTGATGAAAAAAGTGAAGGACATTTTAAATGGGTTAATCAGGAGCCTTTGATTTATACTAACTGGTATAAAGATCAGCCCAATAATTATAATAATGCCCAGCATTATGGGCAGCTTTTGACTAGTGGAGAGTGGAACGATAATTATGCCGATGATTCACTGGAATATATTATGGAAATTCCTTGTGTTGAAGTAGTACAAATAGCCGGACCGCTCAATGGTAGTGAATTTCCTGCTGGAACCAGTACGGTTGTTTATGTAATAGAGGACGATTGTGGTAATAAAGAAACTTGTGAGTTCAAAGTAACCGTTAGGCCTTGTGAAGAAGTAATTGAGTACTGTACAACCGAAGGAGATAATACCTATTATTTCTGGATTAATAAATTTTTAACTGGAAGTATTCATAATGCCTCTGGCGATGATGGAGGATATGGGAATTTCACACACCTTAGTACGGATTTTGCGCCTGGTCCAAAAACAATGTACCTTGAACCTGGTTACAGAGATTACCCTTATCCAGTATATTGGAAAGTCTGGATAGACTATAATCGAGATGGCGATTTTGACGATGTTCACGAAGAGGTATTTTCCTATAGACACACTGAAGGCATAAAGGTATATTTCGATGTACCAAATAGCTATGTCCCTGGAACGACCGTATTGAGGGTAGCTATGAAATATAGTTGTCCGCCAGAAAGCTGCGTCCCTTTTTTATATGGAGAAGTCGAAGACTATACCATTAATTTAGTGCCCGCAGCAAGCTATCAATCCTCTACCAGCCGCAATAATGACAATGTATATGTTGAAATTATAGATATTGAAAACCATCGACCGGCTTCGTTCAATACCTCTAGGCTTACCATTTATCCTAATCCAGTAGCAGACTTGCTGAATGTTCAATTGTTCACCCCAAATCGCCCCGATGGGCAACTCTCTATTTATAATGGCTTGGGACAGATTGTATATGAAGAAAAATTAAATACTGATACCGGTCAGATTTTTGCCATTGATGTTCAACATTTAAAAAATGGACTTTATTTTCTAAGTATCAAATATGGCGAGGACATGCCTTTGGTACAAAAATTTCACAAAGCAGAACGATAAACGAGGATTCTTTTGAATTTTATAGGATTAACGGTATTGGAGTAAAATGGCACTCCTCATGCTCATGAGGAGTGCTTTTTTTACTTAAGTGCAATCAAAATAGCGAGAGCTACTATTTATTACTACTTTCGCTCAAAATTTTATTGTTTTAAAAAAAATCTAATCTTTTTTCTTATTTTTAGGACCTATTCCCTCCACCACTTATAACTCATTTTTAAAACATAACTCCCCCTTCGTTTTAGTTCTATCTTATTTCCCTCAAACCGCATTACTTTTCCTATTTTTTAATCTAAAAACAATAAACTATGAACTGTTTTTACTACAGCCAATTTTTACATCTATTCAGACATGTAAAAAAACGGTCCTCTATTCCAAATTTTGTAAGAATAACATTAGCATTAGTCATTTGTGCGAGCTTTTCTTTAGGCTCTTTAAAAGGGCAAACAATCATTGGGTCGGGAACCCCTTTTGATGGTTTTGAAGACTGCAATCGCGGATGCACCGCTAATGATTTCCCCGAAGTAAGCGAAGCTTTTTTATCCCAAGATGCTAGTGGAAACACCCCCTTAACGGAAAGTTGTGAGCCAGGAACACCCCAAGCCGCCTATTTGTGCATTACTTTTACGAATGGAACGGGCAGTTTGCGAAAAGGCATTTATCTTGAAGGCACTTTTAATAATGGCGATGATCAATCGCTTATTCGACATTGCGATCCTATTGAAACTTCCAACCAAACAATCACCACCTGCGTACCGGATCCGATTGCCTGGACTTGCGGGGATGAGTTAACTATTACTGATGTATTTTTCGCCTGGAACTCTTCTGGTGATAATTTATGTAGTTCAAATGAGTGCCAGGACTGGCCACAATCCAAATGTCGCATACCTGGGGGAACAATCATTGTAAAAGCACCTTTAGTTGCCAATTTTGACTATACTGCCGAATGTATAGACGGCAATACAGCCCAAACCGTAACTTTTAATAGCACCACTACTGGCGGCACAAAACCTTATAGTATAGACTGGCAAATTACAGGGGAAGGCGTATTTGTTACTGATATGGGAGCATCTTTTACCCACACTTTCGATAATTCCGGTGACTACGAGGTAGTAATTAAAGTAATGGACTCAGGAGGAAAATATGATGAAGAAACAAGTATAATAATGGTAGAGAGTTGCTGTCCTGCAGCCGGCACAGCTTGCGATGATGGGGATCCCAGTACGGAGAACGATGTAGAAGACGGTGAGTGTAATTGTGCTGGTACCCCTTGTCCTGTAGCCGGAACGGCTTGCGATGATGGGGACCCTAGTACGGAGAATGATGTAGAAGACGGTGAGTGTAATTGTGCTGGTACCCCTTGTCCTGTAGCCGGAACGGCTTGCGATGATGGAGACCCTAGTACGGAGAATGATGTAGAAGACGGTGAGTGTAATTGTGCTGGTACCCCTTGTCCTGCAGCCGGTACTCGCTGTGATGATGGGGATCCCAGTACGGAGAACGATGTAGAAGACGGTGAGTGTAATTGTGCTGGTACCCCTTGTCCTGCAGCCGGTACTCGCTGTGATGATGGGGACCCTAGTACGGAGAATGATGTAGAAGACGGTGAGTGTAATTGTGCTGGCACCCCTTGTCCTGCAGCCGGTACTCGCTGTGATGATGGGGATCCCAGTACGGAGAACGATGTAGAAGACGGTCAGTGTAATTGTGCAGGTACCCCTTGCCCTGTTGCCGGCACTCGCTGTGATGATGGGGACCCTAGTACGGAGAATGATGTAGAAGACGGTCAGTGTAATTGTGCAGGTACACCTGGAGAAAGAGTAAAGTGTTCAGATGTTCAAATTGTGGGGGGAGTAGAGCAGATTATGGTTTCAGGGTTGACAGCAGCGGCAGAAATTGTCCAGGTTATTGGCGCAGGAACGGGTTGGCAAATTATCACGATATGTGAGGGAGATTGTGACAATCCTACCATTATCACGGATCTGCCAGTAGGAGAATACACCGTAAAAGTCCAACTGTTTGGCAGCGATGGTAGCTATTGCTATACAGAAAAGCGAAATGTATTTATTACTGGAGATACAGGCTGTACAGACAATGATAGAGATGGAATTTGTGCAGCAGAAGATTGTGACGATAATAATAATCAATTACCAGCGACACCTGGAACGGCTTGTGACGATGGAGATGACCGAACCTTTAATGATGTCATACAAGCTGATGGTTGCACTTGTATCGGTGAACCAGATGGCGGTTCAGGAGCGAGTTGTGAGGATGTACGGGCAGTAGGGGGAGCAAGACAAATTACGGTTTCCGGCCTGAGTGCCGATAAAGAGAAAGTAGAGATTATCGGTGCCAATACAGGGTGGCAAGTTGTGTCCATTTGTGATATGGATTGCTCCGACCCATTGCTCATTGACAATCTTTCGGCTGGTTTATACACCGTAAAAGTTTTTATGTATGGCATCAACTGTTATACGGAAATAAGAGATGTAGAGGTCAATGATGATGGCGGCAGCTGCACAGATGCTGATGGCGATGGCTTTTGCGCAGCAGAAGATTGTGACGATAATAATAATCAATTACCAGCGACACCTGGAACAGCTTGCGATGACGCCGATGTCAACACGGTCAATGACCAAATACAAGCAGATGGCTGTACTTGTGCCGGTGAATCAGATGGCGGAGAGGGTTGTGACAACCTACAAATCCAGCCGGGGGATGGCACGATTACGGTTTCTGGTTTTGGCGATGCCATTCCATTGATTAAAGTATGGGCAAAAGATAAAGGATGGACAATCAATACTTACTGCGATGATGAAAATTGCAGCGACCCATTTGTTATCTTAACGGGTAGTGGCAGATTTAAAGTGGAGGTTAAGTTATTTAGCGATCATCTGTGGGGAGCAGAAATTTGCACCAAAACAGAAGAAGAGGTAAGCGTATCCAGCTCTAGAAGTACACCTCGCCTACCTGCTTTTGACATTTTCCCCAACCCAGCAATGGATGAAACCTTTATTAACTTGAGCGATTATTTTGGTAAAACAATTAACTTGAGAATTTACAACCAACTTGGTCAAAACATTTTCGATCAATCTATTCCAGATGTAAATAGTCGAATGGAGCGCATTAGCACCAAAGATTTTGAAAATGGCTTATATTTTATTCAGATTGCTACGAAAGGTAGCCAACCCATTACTAGAAAATTAATGATTTCGCGATTGTACTAAAATAAAAGGCCTACCAAAACATTGGATTTTGAGGGGTTGCCCCTCAAAATCTTTTTTTAGCTTGATTGTTTTTGCTTTAAGTGCCAATGGACCCCGAATATTAAAAACAGGATTATAAAAAACAGAAAAATTATTTTAGTATAATTTTTAAGTGAGCTATTAAAAGCGATGGCTTCCATATCCCCAATTGTAATAAAAGCCGCCCAATAGAATGGATGCGGTCGGCTTTCTTCTTCAACATATTGAATTTTAGCTTGCCGCAATGCTGCACTTTTGCTCAAGCCTTTATTGATGTTTTGGTAAAAAAGATGGATTAATTTTCTAGTTGAAGCATCATCAATACTCCAAAGGGTGGTCACAATACTTTTGGCCCCCGCATAAAAAAAAGCCCTGGCTAAACTCACCACGCCTTCTCCTTTTAAAAATTCGCCTTGTCCTGTTTCACAAGCACTTAAAACCACCATATCTGCATAGAGTGGCAGATTATAAATGTCTTTGGCGTATAACAAATCCCCCTCCGTGCTATCGGCAGAAGCCGTAAACGCCAAATAAGAATAATCACCGAAACTGGCATCTGACTTTCCGTGGGTTGCCAGATGAACTATCTGATAAGCTCCTACCAACTCTATAAAGCGTTGCCGAGTAGCCGCTCTTCCAACAAAGGTCTCTCCTCCCAGTAAGGCTTGAAGGGTCTTTATTTCAGGGATGTTATGCTGTAAAGGTCTTAAGTTCCTCCTGTCATTTGCTTTAAATTCGGGAGCAAAAGCCACAAAGCCCCTAGAAAAATTTTCCCTGCCATCTTTTTTTATCTGCTGCAGCAAGGTCGCAGAGTAACCATAACTAAATTCATAATGATTCAATAAATAATCCAATTTTTTTAGCCGTTGAGTAGCAGCAGGTAAACTTGCTAACAGGGCCTCAAAAGGTAGAAAATTCAAAACACCACCACTTATAATCCTTACTTTTTGGGGCAATTTATCTGCTATTGGGTAAATTAATTTTTTATATAAAAAATGGGCTGTTTGGGTATATTGGTTCAAAAAACGCAAGTAATTCGCTTCACTTTGGGTATTTACATCGGTATAAGGACGATAAATCCCTGTCCTAAAAAGACTTACTTTTTCTAACAAAGAATCAATAGGGACTGCTCGAAAGTGTACCTCCTCTTTATTAATAACAAACGCAAAAATGCTGGAATCAGCAACAAAATATTCCACTAATGCCGCATCATTTTCCAATAAGCTCTGCTGAATTTCCTCTGTTTTTATAGTAGTAGTAGCATATTTCAACCGATAATAATCGGGGTAATCTCGCTCAAATTGTTGAATTAACTGATTATAAGTTTGTTTTTGATTAAAAATCTTATTGTTATAGCTGTCTAACAACTGAGGGCTGGCATTTGCCGCTTTTCGCGATTCTTCCCTGCGTTTTTTTTCATAAAAAGTGATGGTGGTTTTTAGTTCCAATTCTCGATCAACCAGGCTATCTGGAATACCGGCGAAATAAGCTGCTGACCCCGTATTGAGGGCTGCCAAAACGATGCTGCTTCGGCTTTGTTCAGAGTAGGCAAATGCTTTTTCCAGCAATGCCTTTTCGGGTTGCTGTTGAAATAATTCATAACAGGTCTTAATAGCCCCTTCAAAGGTTTTATAACTAATTTCCCCCAACACTCGCTTGGATTGCTCTTCCTGGTATTGTTTTCTTAAGATTTTAATGACTTCAATCGCATAGTCATAAATCGCCAGTGATTCTGTTAAGTATAGCTTCTTTTTTTCTTTTTCAAAAAAAGCTGTCAGGGTACGGGCTTTAGCATTTAGCAGGTCTAAAACCTGTATTGGATATTCGATAAATTCTAAATCATTCTTGTCCCTAATATCTACTTTTAATATGTTTAGGGCTTCATCCAACTGCCGTATTGCCGCCTCAAAATGCCCTTCTTCTTGATGAATAATGGCGAGATTGGTCTTGTATTCTACTAATAATGGGTGTTGATTGCCATATTGTTTCCTAATGAGATCAATGGCTTTTCTGTAATATTGCTTCGTTAAAGCATAATTTTTTTCCTTTTCCAGGCAATTTGCCAGGTTGTTGTAAATGAGCGCATTACCTGTATAATTCATTCCATGAAGTGCTTCAAAAATGACTAGGCTGCGCCTATAGGCTTGAATAGCTGCTTGATAATTTTTGCGTTCCCAATGGCGATTCCCGATATTATTATACGTTTCTGCCGAGCGATGCAAATTTTTCAAACTAGCATATATATTTAGTGCCTGATAATGATTATCAAGTGCTTCTTCATATTTTCCCATTTTGGCCAGGGCGGTCCCCATGTTATTATGCGTATCTGCAAGATAGGGGTGAGTTTCTCCTAAGTTTTCGCGCAAAATGTGCAAATTATTCCGATAATAGAGCATAGCTTTATTATAGTCGCCTTGCTCATTGAAAGTAGTTGCCAAGTTGTTATATACTGCGAATAGGGGGAGGCTATTGGGTTTAAAATGTTTTGACTGAATTTGTAGTGCTTTTTCAAAAAAATTCAAAGCTCTAGCCTTATTCCCAAATTTTGAATAGCAGGTACCCAACTGGTTATAAATTTCTGCAGTGTTTGGATGGCTAGATTGATTATTTTGAATGGTGAGGTTTAAAGCTCGATTCAAATAGATCAATACCTGGTCTAATTGCTCCAATTTACTGTGGCAATTCCCTAAGCTCAGGTAGTTTTGGACGATTTTGGGATGATTTGCCCCCAAAACTTTTTCCCTTATTTTTAAAGATTTGGAAAAATGCTCAATGGCTTTTGAGTAATCTCCCACTTCTAAATAACAATGCCCTAAATTATTATAACTGGAAGCCACGTCTAGATGCTCTGGCCCTAATAGCTCTAAACGGATTGTCAATGCTTTTATATAATAATCATAAGCCTCTGCAGCCATTCCTTGATTGAGTGCGCAATTGCCTAGGTTGTTATAGCTATCTGCTACTTTGGGGTGGGCTTCTCCAAATAATTGCAGGCGTATATCCAATCCTTTCTGAAAATTTTGTTCCGCCGAATCAATGACTCCCTGTGATAAAAAGGACAAACCAATATTATTAAAGCTCTGTGCTACTTCGGGATGTTTTTCCCCAAAATGTCGGGATAAAATATCCTGTGCGCTAAAAAAATAAGTCGAAGCCATATCATAATTCCCTTTTTCCAAATAAGCATCTCCTTTGATGGTATAAGCAAAGCCCAGCGGGTAGTAGTCATTTCCAAATTGCTTATAAATGGCAATCGCTTGGTCGGCGACTCTTATCGCTTCTACATAATCCAGTGAGTCAATCAGTCTCTGGGCTTTTTCCAAATATCGTTTGGCCTGCAGGATGTCGGAGGTGTCTGCGAGAAGGCTTGCAGGGAAAAGAAAGAGTAGAAAAAGAACAGCTTTTTTTATCACGATCAATTATTCAATTTTATTCAGATATAGGCCATAAATATATTGGGAGAAATTAGAAAAATACACAATTTTTTTCTTACATTAGCCATTGCTAATCACCCATTTCCAGTCAAGCTTCAATACAAGCGGACTACTTTTGATCCCCTCACCTTATTTCTAAGGCAAATTATTCCCAAAGCCCAAGAGCAGCTTTTTAAAGTTAATATATTTACAAATACTGCTAAAATCTTGTTTTTATAATAAACTGATTATCAGAATAGTAGATAGGCTTTTCTTGAATAAAATTCCAACTTTTAAAAAAAAGTTAATTTTTTTCAAAAAAGTTGGGCACACAATTTTTTATCAAAACACTTCTGATTGTAACAAATAATTATTAAAAAAAATTAACAAGTAACTAACCTCTAAAAATTTAAGTTATGAAAAAATTATTTTTGTTTTTTGTATTGGTTGCATTTTTTACGATTGATGCAACTGCCCAAAGAAAACCGATGAACAATGCGAATATAGCGAAAACCGTACAAATGCCCCGTGACCAACAAAGCACGCAGCAAAACGCCAGAAGCCACGGACGAACGCTTTATTGGCAACATGATGGCTATGTAAATAGGGGATATTATTATAATATCTACCACAACAAGCATGACATCAGAGATTACTACAAGTATGAAGTAGAAGTTTATGTATATCAAGGAAATCCCGATCTATACATTTATGGAGAGGGGGGTAATAAAAGAGAAATTCGATACAGCAGACGACATGGAAGTCAGACGGAAGTAAGCTATTATAAGTTAGCTGATTTAAGGTCACATGAGCGATCAATCGTGTTGGGCATCTATGGAAATGAATATTCCAAATTCAAAATAAAGATTTACAAAGTCTATGAAGACCCTCATAATCAATGTCACTACAGCGATCCAGTCAATGATTTACATTGGTTGAGAAATATCAAAAACCAATACCCCAATTACAAGATTTGTGAATATAAATACAATGGTAAAACCTATTTCCAAGTGTACAGATGTGGCATCAGCCATTATACAGAGTACTGGTACAATTGTGAAGGACACAAAGTATGTGAATTTAATAATGGACATCCCTGTAATGAAGTCAGACATGCAGAATTGGTTAAATGCTGGTATGACCCTTGCTATAATGGCGGCTGTGTTTGGAATTTTTGGTATGATGATTGCCAGGATCACAAGGAAATTCCTGCAGGAAGCGACTATTATGTAAAAGTAAATGCCCAAAAACACCAAGATATTCAATGGATGGAGTTGTATATGGACGGTCATAAAATCAGAAGAGAAAATAGCTATCCTTATGAATGGGGTCGTCCTAATGACAACCAAGACCACCGGTTAAGAAATTTGAAACCAGGCACTTACAGGTTGAAATGTGTAGTCTATGACAAATGTGAAAAATACTATGAAAAATATTGCACAATCGTAGTAAAAGATAAACATTGTAATAAAAATGCATGGTACGAATACGGCAAGCATAATACCCATTACAATAGAGGACAAGATGTCTATGTACGAGTAAAACCGGAAAAACAGCATGACATTGAATGGATGGAATTGTATATCAACGGTCATAAAATCAGAAAAGAAAACAGCTATCCTTACGAATGGGGTCGCCCTAATGACAACCAAGACCACCAGTTGAGAAATATGCACGCAGGAAGGTATGAATTGAAGTGCATTTACAAAACTAAATGTGGAAAAGAGTATTACAAAACAAGTACGATCTATGTGGATTAGATGCTAAAAAAATTAAATAACTAATTGATTATCAATCGGGAATGGCTAAATAGGCATTCCCGATTTTTTGTTTTTCAAAATGGTCATTTTTCTGCCTTTCGAATAGTTGCTAGCTCATATTCTTGCACGATATTTTTGGCGATTTCTTTTTTGAAATAAATTAAGCCGATATTTTTGGCATACAATTCAATACCATCATATTGCAACTCCTGAAACCCTTCCTCTTCGATTTCCAATAATTCTTTGGTATAAAAGCGGACACAATCTATCTCTTTGCCATTAAAAGAATAGGTAGCATCTCCCATAAAATAACGGTTTCTAATCAAGCGGATTTTTTGATTTGGGTTCAAATAATCCGTCCAATATAGTTTAAATAAAAAAGTGCCGGTCGAATCGCCTACTTCAAAGGGGAATGCATTATTTGCTTCTATGTTTACGGGATATTGGACTTGCTGTCCTGTTATGGTATCCACCGCATATAGGAAAAAGTCCGTCAAAAGGGTTCCATTCTTAACGATCTCTTCTTTGGTGAATTGTTGAAGCCTGAAATTATGGTCAAAATATTGGCTAATGAGATAAGTGTTTTCTCCTTTTTGAACCGTTTGAAAATGCCAGTAAAAGGGGGCGATACTATCTGTTCCTACTGCCTGGTATTCATATATTTTTCCCTCCTTCAAGTCCTCCAATGGAAAATAGTAGGCTTTTATATCTCGTTTTCCAGGAATGTTGTTGCAAGCAGATAAGTAAAAAAACAAAAAGTACAAGATGAATTTTAATAAAAAGAATCGGCTCATTGACTAGTGTCTTGTGGAAGGCTATACCGTTCATCCAACATAAATTTATCGGGATAAAGCCCCTTGATGTCCCTATAAAAGTTCATAACGATCTGCATATCTGCCTCCATGTTTTCACTCGGGTAAATAGGCCCGCCAACGCCTGCTATTTTATTGGCATAATCCAAATAGCCAAATATGATCGGTACATTTGCTTTTTTAGCTACATAATAAAAACCCATTTTCCATTGCTTGCGGAGTGAGCGAGTACCTTCTGGTGAAATGACTAGGGCAATACGCTCATATTTTGAAAAAAAATCTGCCATCTGTTCAATTTGGCTTTTTCGAGGTTGGTTGGGGTCTTTGGGGCTCCGGTCAATCCCAAGTCCGCCTAGTGGCACAATAAACAAGCTCAGCGGAAATTTGGTCCAGCTATTTTTTATGGCAATTTTTACCGGAATACCTACCACAAAAAAAGATAATCTGGTGATGAGGGCATCCCAATTGCTGGTGTGTGGTGCAGCAGTCATCACACATCTTTGCGCCTCCTTTGGAATATTATTGTCGATGGTCCAACCAAAAAGCTTAAACAGAAATTTTATAAAAAATTTTATCATAAATGCGAAGGTAAGGAAAACTGAAAAATAATGAGGCATCAAATTTAAAGACTCCTCGTAAGTAAAAATATATTCCTTGCCTGTCCGTTAAATAGGGGAATTGAATTTATGAAATTTCAATAATTAGCTGTCATGAAAAATAGCATCCTGTTTGTCCTTCTGTTAGGTATTGGTTTTAACTTATCTGCTCAAGAATTAAAAGTAGAGGCAAGGGTCAATGCCCAAAAGGCGCAAGCGGATCCGCAGGTATTCCGAAGTATGGAAACGGCCATTGAGGAGTTTTTGAATAATCAAAAATGGACAGAGGATATTTTTGAACAGAATGAGCGCATTGAGGTCAATATTCAACTGACCATTGTGGAAGAGCTGTCGCCCACCAGTTTTAGGGCGAATATGTCTATTCAAGCGGTGCGTCCAGTTTTTAACACGGATTACCAGACACCGATCATTACTCACATGGATCGGGATGTTACTTTTAATTTTGAGCAATATCAGCCTTTGGATTGGGCGGAAAATACCTTCACGGATAATTTAAGCCATATTCTTTCTTTTTATGCTTATGTGATTTTAGGGCTGGACTACGATTCTTTTTCTCCTTTTGGTGGAGAGCTTTATTTCCAGGCGGCTCAAAATCTCCTCAATACTTTTCCTCAAAATCTGTCCAGTACCTTTTCTGGTTGGACCTCGCAGGAGGGCAATCGAAACCGCTATTGGCTATTGGAAAGCATTCTCAATCCCAGCGTTCGCCCCTATCGGGAGGCGATGTATAATTACCACCGGCAAGGATTGGATATTATGGCTGAAGACGTTAACGCTGGCAAAGCCGTCTTAATGCAGGTGTTGGAAACGGTCGGTCAAGTCGGCAATAAGTACCTGAATGCCATGATCTTACAGGTCTTTGCAAATACCAAGGGAACAGAACTTATCGAAATTTTTAAAATTGCCCCTCGCCAGCAAAAGACCCGAGTCTATGCCATTATGTCTAAAATAGACGCCGCCAATGCTTCCAAATATCGGGCAATGGGAATCTAGTCTTTTACCGTCATAGATGTTGATGAGCAATTTCTTATTGCTCGGGTCTTTTAAAATCCCTTTTTCCTCCCGTCTTTTCCATTAGCTTGGTGTCTTTGATGATAATATTTGGGGAAAGCGCTTTGCACATATCATAAATGGTAAGTGCTGCAATTGTGGCACCGGTCAGAGCTTCCATTTCTACGCCTGTTTTGGAAGTGATGCTGGCCGTACAGTCAATCACGATTTCTTTTGCCGAATTAATATGGATGTCTATTTGGCAATTATCCAAACTCAACGGATGGCACAAGGGAATCAATTCGCTGGTTTTTTTGGCTCCCATAAGGCCGGCAATGATGGCGGTTTGAAAAACTGGGCCTTTTTTGGTTTGAAGGTCTTTCCCCTCCAGTTGAGCTAAAATAGCTTTTTCTACCAAAATAATGCTTCTTGCTTTGGCTATGCGTCGGGTTATTTTTTTGTCACCAATATCTACCATAGATGGATTGCCGGATGGGTCAATATGGGTCAATTTTTTCTGCATGGATTAATTTTAAGCAAGCGTTTGCGAATGATAATATAGCTCTGAGCAGTTTTCTTTGGTTAAAACGACATTGGCCATATAGTGAATGTCCTCTACGGTAATGTTATGATAAATTTCTTTTTCTCTATTGATTAAATTAGCTTCTCCCAATAATTCAAAAAAAGCCAAATTAATAGCTTTATTGAGAATGTTCATCTCCGAAAAGGTAAGGGTACTTTCTATTTTATTTTTATATTTCAATAGTTCTACGTTCGGAATTAATGCTTTTTTTAATTTTTCCAGTTCTTCCCAAATCGCTGCTTCTGCTTGCTCTAAGCTAACGTTTTTAGTGGGTTTTCCTTCAATAATTAGTAGCCCCGGATCAATGCTACCGGTTATATAAGCGTCAATATGGTTAAAAAGCCGCCTTTCTTTTAAGAGTTTGCGATAAAGGCGAGCAGAAGCACCATTTCCCAAAATATCTGACAGTAAATCCGTCGTGTAATAATCTACATCCAGCCTGCCGGGGATATGAAATGCCAAATACAAAGCATCTATCGGGACTTTGGCGTGGCTGATTCGTTGCTCCAATCTTTTTTGCGGCGGCTCCTTCGGAATATTTCGCTTTGGAATTTTTCCTTTTGGAATGGGGCCAAACCATTTTTCTGCTAGTTTTTTTATATCCAATTTTTTTACATTACCGGATATAGCTAGAATGGCATTATTAGGGCGGTAGTATTTATAAAAAAAATCCTCCACATCTTCTAAAGTAGCTTCTTCTACGTGTTGGGGAATTTTACCGATGGTCGGCCAACGATAAGGGTGTACTTTGAAGGCCATATCAGAAATATGGTGCCAGACATCTCCATAGGGTTGGTTGAGGCAGGTTTCTTTGAATTCTTCCAGCACTACTTTTCTTTGAATGTCCAGATTTTCCTTATTAAAATTGAGACCTAACATTCGGTCGGACTCCAGCCAAAAGGCAGTTTCTATGTTTTCTGCGGGCAGAATCGTGTAAAAATTCGTTGTATCATTATTAGTAAAAGCATTATTATCGCCTCCTGCCCGTTGGATCGGCTCATCAAAATTGGGAATATTGGCAGACCCTCCAAACATCAAATGCTCAAATAAATGAGCAAAGCCTGTTTTGTCGGGAGATTCGTCCCTTGCACCCACATTATAAAGGACATTTACGGCTACCATCGGTGTGCTATGGTCTTCGTGAAGGATGATTTTTAAGCCATTGTCTAGTTCGAATCGAGAAAAATCTATCAAGATATTTTTTACTTTTTTAAAGCTCTGTAAAAGTTATGCCCTCTTTTTCTTGGAGCAATGTGCTTAGTGATTCCTCATATTTTAAATCGGTTGCTGTCCAGCTTTAAAGCTAATCCAATCATTATCGAAAAAATTAATAGAGAAGAACCGCCTTTGCTAATAAACGGAAGTGGAATGCCGACAACAGGCACTAACCCCATAGTCATTCCTATGTTTACAAAGAAATGAATAAAAATGATGCCGGCAACCCCATAGCAATAAAAGCGGGAAAAATTAGACCGCTGCCTTTCGGCGATAGTAATCAGCCGATAGAGCAATAAAAGGAACAAGGTCATAATGGAAAAACTTCCCAAAAATCCTTGCTCTTCTCCTATAGTGCAGAAAATAAAGTCCGTTGATTGTTCGGGGACATAATCCAGCTTGGTCATTACTCCTTTCAAAAATCCTTTCCCTCGCAAGCCACCCGTTCCAATAGCCATTTTAGATTGTTGTACATTATACAAAGGACCGCGTGCGTCAGACTCGTCTGGGTTGAGCCAAACATTTATTCTCTCTCGTTGATGCTTTTCTAAAATATTGTTAAAGGCATAATTGGCTGTAAAAACCAATGCACTGCCTGCCGCTAATCCCAGAGATAACAGCAGCACTAGCCGTTGCTTTCGATTTTTCCACAAAGTAAGTCCATAAATAAAAAATGCAATTAAAGCTCCTGCAAGCACATACCGAATCAGTTCAAGTCCCGATAAATAGATCGCTAAATAAACCAAGACTGCAGCAATGATTAAATGATACTTACTTTTTGGCGCATTCAGTGCTAAAATGCCGATTGCCAGTAGAATAATTCCCAAGATTATATGGAGTGCAGGAAACATTAATGCTAGGATAAAGAGCGTGCTTACAAAGGCACCAATAATATAAACGAGTGCGGAAAGTCCAGCCCGATAAAACATAATCAAAAAAGACAAAAAAACCAGTGCAGAACCGGCGTCGGGCTGTAATAAAATTAAAAACATCGGTGCTAAAAAGAGCCCAAAGGTTATTAGCAGGTGTTTGGTTTCTTTCATATTTACCCCATAAGAACTCAAATAGCTACTCAAGGCTAAACAGGTAGCGAGTTTAGCTAATTCAGAAGGTTGAAAAACAAGCCCTCCGAAATTGAACCAGGAAGTAGCTCCTTTTATCTCTACCCCTACAAGTAGCACCAGCACTAATAGCAGCAAGGAAAAGGCATAAATCAAGTAAGAAAAGGTTTGCCAAAGTTTCCAATCAATAAAAAAAATTAGAAAAAACATAAGAAAGGAGAGCACAATCCAAATCGTTTGCTTTCCAACAGGTGTAGCGAGCAAATCTGTCAACCCACCATCATATCCATTTTCATAGCCTACGGTAAAAATCATTAACCAACCAACGAAAACCAGACAGAGGTAGAGGGAAAAAGACATCCAATCCAAACTTCGATTGGCGGCGGCGGTTCTTGTACTCATTCCAAAAGATTAACATTAATTTTTTAAACTCATCAACTCATCTGGCCTGATTTTGTCTTTTGCCAAGTAAGCATCAGGATAGAATATTTTTAGCGTATGGAGCATTTGGGTCGCTTCTAGTTTTGTCATAAAAGCCCCAGCCCTTAGGCGATACCAGGGGCTAGCGTGTACCCAATCTACTGGAATATGCGGATATCGGTTTATAAAAGTGCCTCGCGCTGCCTCTAGCTTACTTCTGTCGGTGGTAGCAAATAACTGGATGCGCCAACCGCTTATGGTCAGGGTCGCGCGATTTAATTCAATATGTTTTTCCACCAAACGAGTAACTTCAGAGGCTTCTCTGACTAGTATATTTTGAGCAATACTGAAGGTGTTTATGCAAAAGAAGAATAGGGAAAATGCAATTAACTTCTTCATGGGTTAGGTTTTTGATACTTTGCTAATTTAAAATTCAAAGTTAAGGTTTCAGAAGAAATGATGAAGACAAAAAAGAGAAATAACTGAAAGAAGTTTCAATAAAATTGGGCAAGTACAGGAAGTTTTAGATCATTACTTCTAGGATGATTCCAATTAATCCGATTAGTAAGCTCAAAGGCGAATAAAATTTTGTGTCCAGTTTTCCAAACTCTGTTTCCTTGATCCTTTTAAAAAATCCAATATATTTGAACTCTCCCATGGCCCTCAATAGAAATATTATGGAAATAGCCCAACCACCATACTTCACAAGCCAGTTTGGCAGGTCATATTCAATTATGCCAGATTTGAAAAAATAAAAAAGCCCGAATAGGGTCAGTCCCAATCCAACTATGGCGCTATCAATTTTTTGGGGATTTAAAATTCTTTCTCCACTTTTTCGAACTGGCAATGCTTTATCAAATCCCCACGCTCCCCCCAATGCCCAATGGAAATGAATGATTCCAAGTGCGAAAAATGAGCTACTCAACAAAACGGATAGCATCAAAACCATATTATAAAGCTACTTGAAGTGAGCGATTTAGTATCCAGTTACGATTTTAACTCCAGATGAGGTACCTATTCGGTGCGCTCCTGCTTTGATCATTGCCAGGCTATCTGCTTTGGTACGAATTCCGCCCGATGCTTTGATCTTTGTAGCAGAACCGATAAGGGCTTTTAAAAACCGGATGTCTTCAGGAGTGGTTGTAGTATTATTGAATCCAGTGGCTGTTTTTATGAAATTCACGCCTGCGTTTTGAGCCAACTGGCATACTTTTTTAATTTCTTCTTCTTCCAGCAGACCCATTTCAATAATTAATTTGATCTTTTTGCCTCTTAAGTGAGAAACCATGGTTACGCTGTCAATGTCATTTCTAACAGCGTTCCAATCTTTGTTTTTTATAGCTGTAATATTGGCAACTACATCTAATTCGTCCACTCCGTCATCAGCGGCTCTTTTGATTTCTTCTACTTTTGCTCTGGTGGTGCTATAACCCATCGGGAAACCAATAACCGTACATACTTTTACCGTAGATAGGTCTAATAGCTTCTTCGTCTTGAACACATAATAAGGAGGAATACAGACCGATTTGAATTGGTACTTGAGCGCTTCTTGGCAAAGCACTTCCACGTCTTCGGGAGAACAGTCCGCTTTTAGATAACTGTGGTCAATTAGTGTTGCAATATTAAGGCCAAACAAAGCTTGTGTCACCATGATAAACTTGTTTTTCCTTCCTTGACAAATTTCGCCATTGCTTTAAGGTTGAAACTTGTTGAAGAATCTTATTTTTATATCCACATTTCACAACATCTAATATATTATTTTTTTTTGTTAATCAATAAAATGTTCGCAGCTATTGGCAAAAAATAGCTTATTTTCTAATCCTTTGCTTCGATTTAAGGCACTTTTTCCATTAGATAGTCTTCTATTTGTTGTTTCAATAAGCCCATTAATCGCCTGGTAGTTGTTCCAATAACCCCTTTATTAATTCGCCAAAAGTCGACTTGACGAACGGGCATAATGCCTTTAGTGGTACTGGTTATAAAGGCCTCTCGCGCTTCTTGAGCCTCTTTAATAGCTATTGGTCGAATAGTGACTTCAAAATGCTTTTGGGCGACCTTTAACACGTTTTTTCGAGTAATCCCCTCCAAAGCATCTTTATCGGAAGTAATGATTGTTCCTTGCTGATTGACAATAAAAAAGTTGGATCGGGAAGATTCTGAAATAAACGACCCGTCGTGATATAATACATCTATTGCTTCTGCTGTGGCTATTTCTCTTTGCAATTTGATAGGGATAAGGTAATTGGTTGTTTTTGTGTAAGGCGTTTCTCGAACATATTGGTGAGTTATTAATTTGACTCCTCTAGTATAAAAATGATCGGGATAGACAGGCAAGGGATGTGCCAGAATGAGCAAATTAGGTATGCCCGGCAAAAAACCATTAGAAGAATAGCCACCTGTTAGAATCAGGCGAATGCCCCCCGATTCCATATTGTTCGAGCTAATAACTTCCTCAATTTTTGATATGAGTTGTTCTCTTGTAAAAGGGATTTCTAAATTTAGATAATGGGCGGAATTGTTAAAGCGATCCAGGTGATCTTCTAAAAAAACGGGCTTTCCTTTATATATTTTAAAAAAATCAAAAGCGCCATAACCTCTCAATAATGCCAGGTCATTTACCTTAATGACAGCCTTTTCAATGGGGATTAATGTCCCGTTTATGCTGTAAAATTTAATCATTCTTTCTTTTTATAAGTTCCGTCAAAAATAACTATCCAGTTTGTTCCCTCATCCTTTGATTGCTTCCAGACTTGCCGGACATTTTCGCTTTTAGAATCGGGGTGAAAGCTCATTTCAAATAAAACCTTACCTCCAGCTCTTCCAATTGTTTCTCCCCTTAAAACCATTGCATTATCCATGAATTTTCCTTTGAAATGGTAGGTTGAACCGCCCACATCCACCCATACTTGATTCCAGGTAGAGTCCAGCGGATTGTAAGTATTAAAGCTTTTGCCTGCAAAACCGGAACGACCCACCCAGTTTTCCATAACCACGCAATCATTCAGAATTTTATTAATAATGTTATGCCCCACAAGGGTATCTGCCTGAGAGTGATAAACCTCCCATTCGCCTAGCCAAAAATCAAATTGACTATGCGCGGCTGAACTACAAGGGCTTTGGGCGGTTGTGCTATTTAGACAAGTGCAAACAATAAGGAAAATAAGGAAAAAATGCTTTGTGAAATGGACATTCATTGATACAAATTTTGAGGATGATACAAAGGTAACTAATTTCATAATTTAAAAACCTTAACAAGTTCAAAATAATTTTGGTTTTCCGATCACTTAACGAGGGTTCGCCAAAAGCAGTTGAAACAATAACGGCTTGCCTTCTAATCCGCAGAAGATTTTTTAAAACTGTAACTTTGCGCCCAATTTTCAAAAAATAGCAGAAATATAATGGGTTGTAGTTTGTCGCCTGTTATGGCTGCATATTAAGGTTTGCAGCAAAAAATGCTAGAGAAAGCTTTTAAAAAGAAAAAATGAGTTTTTTAGAAGAAATCGAGCGAAGGAAAACTTTTGGTATTATTTCTCATCCCGATGCGGGCAAGACCACTTTGACTGAAAAGTTGCTACTCTTTGGTGGAGCCATTCAAATCGCGGGGGCGGTAAAATCCAATAAAATCAAAAAAAGTGCCACCTCCGATTTTATGGATATTGAGCGACAAAGGGGTATTTCGGTCGCTACTTCCGTCATGGCTTTTGATTATCGAGGAAAGCGGATTAACATTTTGGACACACCTGGCCACCAGGACTTTCAGGAAGACACCTTTCGGACATTGACGGCAGTGGATAGCGTCATTGTCGTTATTGATGTGGCAAAGGGCGTAGAGCCACAAACTGAAAAACTGGTGGAAGTTTGTCGAATGAGAGATACCCCTATCATTGTTTTTATTAATAAACTGGATCGAGAGGGAAAAGATGGTTTTGATTTGCTAGACGAATTGGAAACCAAACTGAACTTGCTAGTGCGGCCCCTAAGCTGGCCCATAGGTATGGGGCAGCGTTTTCAGGGTGTTTATAATATTTATGAAAAAAAATTGGTTTTATTCAACCCACATGGCAAACAAACAGGGGAAGAGGCAATTGAAATTATGGATTTAGAAAGCGAGGAATTAGACCGACACATAGGAGAACGAGCGGCTAAAACGCTTCGAGAAGAAATCAGAATGATGGATGAGGTGTATCCCGAATTTGAGAAAGAGGATTATCTGGAAGGGCTTTTATCTCCGGTCTTTTTTGGCAGTGCGATTAATAATTTTGGCGTAAAAGAATTATTGGATTGTTTTGTAGATATAGCTCCCAAGCCACTGCCCCGAATTACGGAAGAGCGTCAAATTGACCCGCAAGAGGATAAATTTTCGGGTTTTGTATTTAAAATTCATGCGAATATGGACCCAAAACACCGAGATAGAATTGCCTTCCTGCGGGTTTGTTCGGGTACTTTTCAGCGAAATACGAATTACTACCACGTCCGGCAGGAAAGAAAAATGAAATTTGCCAACCCTACCAGTTTTATGGCGGCTAAAAAATCTATTATTGACGAAGCATTTCCCGGTGATGTAGTGGGTTTATACGATAGCGGAAATTTTAAAATCGGGGATTCGCTCACGGAAGGAGAAGAGCTACACTTCAAGGGTATTCCCAATTTTTCGCCGGAACAGTTTCGCTATGTAATTAATAAAAACCCCATGAAATCAAAGCAATTGGCTAAGGGACTGGAGCAATTAATGGACGAAGGACTTGCCCAGTTATTTCATCGGGAGTTTAATAATCGAAAAATCATCGGGACGGTGGGTGCGCTTCAATTTGATGTCATTCAATACCGCTTAAAGCATGAATATGGAGCCGCTTGTGCGTATGAACCAGTTAATTTGCACAAAGCTTGTTGGATAGCATGTGCGGATGAAGCCAAATTAAAAGAATTTCTCAATCGGCGCAAAAGAGATATAGCGAAAGATAAAGCTGGCAATTGGGTCTTTTTGGCAGAGTCCGCTTGGACTTTAAAAATGGCGCAGGAAAACTTTCCAGATGTGATTTTTCATTTTACGAGTGAATTTTAATATAGGGTAAATTAGATCGCCTTGACACTGTTTGTAGTATGATTGGCGGACGTAACAGGAAGTTGAAAAAAGATTAAAATGACTATAAAAGAAGCTCAGGAAAAAGTAGATCAATGGATTCAGACCATCGGCGTTCGTTATTATAATGAATTGACTAATACAGCCATTTTAATGGAAGAGGTGGGCGAAGTGGCTCGTTTAATGGCGCGAATATATGGCGAACAGTCCTTCAAAAATAAAAAACAGGCTAAGTCTGCCAAAGAAGATTTGGGAGATGAAATGGCAGATGTTCTTTTTGTCTTGGTTTGCCTGGCTAACCAAACGGGCATTGATTTAACAGAAGCATTGGAAAAAAATTTGGTGAAAAAATCTATCCGAGATAAAACACGCCACGCCAATAATGAAAAGCTAAAGTAATTCTTCTTCTTTGACAAAATGTGTAGAATAAAACAATTTTTATCAAAGAACCCTGCTTCTTGATAAGTAGCGCACTATTTTTTCTCTACTTTTCAACTTTTATAAAAAAATGCCCTACTTGTCTATAATTATCCTATGATTTACTAATTTCACCGAATTAAACTACACAGAGCGTTTTTTACTCGCCCCGATAGGAGTGTAAAATGGATGGGTGCTCTGCCAAGTCCCATTATGGCGGAAATCCGTCTTTCGATTTTTTCCCTTTTGGGATGAGGCAAGCATTTTTCATAAAAGGCAAGCTCTACCCACTAAACAAACGACATACTAAATGGATTGGCTAAACGATTTATTACCGATTATCAGAATTATTATCATTGTCATTGTCAGCGGCTTTATGCCTTTCACTGCCATGTCTTTTTTCTGGTTTATGATTCCCCAAAAAGAAAAAGAATTTACAAAATCTATTACCGAAATGGGGATTAGCACCTCCAGAAGGGTTCGAGATAGTTACGCTCCGGCTAAGTATTTCCTGCCCGTTACTTTTGCTTTCTTGGTTTGTTTTGCAGCTATTACAGCTTTCACCTTTGGCGGAGATAGCACGGATTTTAATGACAGCCTGTTTTTGTCGGGACCTTTTTTTGGAGAGGCTAAAAAGGGCGTTGTAGAGCAAAGTTTTTCTGCGCTTTCCTGGGCCTTTTTGGGTGGCTTTGTCTGGTCCGCTCAAAATATCATCCGCCGTTTGATTGCCTATGACCTGTCGCCAAGCGTTTATTATAGCGCCGGTATTCGGATTATTTTGGCCTCGGCGGTTGCCGTTGTGCTTTCTTTCTTGCTAGGAGAAGAAACCAATGAATTGATTGCTCTTAAATCTTCGCTCGCTGCCATTGCGCTGTTGGCGGGCATGTTTCCCGAGCGAATTTTGAACTATTTGATAAAACGATACAAAGAATTTGTGGCAGGAGATAGCGTGACGGAGCGCTCTCTTTCTTTGTACAATATTGAGGGAATCAGCATTTACCACAAAGAACGTTTGGAAGAAATAGGCATTGACAATGCTCAAAATCTAGCCACGGCGAGCCTGACCCAGTTGATTGCCGAAACGCCTTTTGATGCGCGTCAATTACTGGACTGGATCGGGCAGGCAAAATTGGTTTGCTATGTAAAAGATGACATTGACCGTCTGAGAGCAGTAGGCATTCGCTCCGTTTTTGATTTGATGAAAGGCGACAAGACTAAAGAAGCTTTGCGCGAATTAGCGGATGCAGTGGGATTGGAGACCCCTGTTCTCGAAATCGTACATGGCCAGGTCATGGATGACAAAGGGATCAATGCGTTATTCAATTTTCAAGAGAAAAAAGACTCTCCGACCAGAGATGTCATTGCAACAGAAATAATCGAGGGCATGGATTTTGAAAATATGGAAGAAGAAAATCAAGCAATTCGGTAAAAACGGGCAACTGCTTCCTTTAAGTGCTGATGAAAAAATAAAATGACCAATTTACTTTTTCATGGTTGCTAAAAGATGTATTTTCCGGAAATTTGCCTAGATGAATTGGAAAAAACTCGATGAAAAGATCATCTATAATGGTTGGAGAGGGATGCTCCAGAAAACTTTTCAACTACCTAACGGAAAAGAAGCGACGTTTGACATTATTCGCACCAATGCCTTTGTCACCATAGCTGCTTTTACCAAAGACAAGGAGGCTATTTTGGTTCGCCAGTATCGGCCGGGACCGGAAAAAAAATTGATTAGCTTTCCAGAAGGCATGATTGAAAAAAATGAAAACCCCGCTACGGCCGCTCAAAGAGAGTTAATTGAAGAAACGGGTTATCAAGCTGAAAAATTTGTTCTCCTCAAAAAATTTAAAAGCGCCTATACCACGGACCAAAGAATATGCCTACTGGCACTTAATTGTCAGAAAATAAGCAAACAAAACCTGGATGCAACCGAATTTATAGAAGTATTGTGCTTACCCATAGAAAAATTTCGTGTTTTTTTAACTAACAAAGCCGACGATTCGTTTACTAATGTAGATGCGGGCTACTTGGCATTGGACTATTTGAATTTGCTGTGATTTTTATCGGGGAATTATTAATTTTACTCGCAATAAAAATTGTGAGCAAAACATAAAGCAATAGTCACCTTTTAATTTGCTGGAATGGATTCAAGATATTATGATAAGGCGAGGAGACGAGTGGAAGAGAAAAAGAAGTTTAATAAGCACTTGCAATCTTATTTGACCACCAATCTTATTATGTTTGCAATGGGCTTTGTGCTGCGTTTTTGGCGAGGATGGATCATAGCGGCATTTTTTTGGGGTATTGGCTTGCTTTTTCACTATATCAAAGCGTACGGCTTTCCCGGCATGGAAGAGGACGATGACTGGGAAGAAAAGGAAATTGAACGAGAAGTAAAAAAAATGAAAGCAAGAGACCGATACAAATACGACCGAGAGCCACCTCATCGCACAAATCGGGGGCAAGAGGATGACTTTGATATTGACGATTATCTCGATTTGGATCAACCCCGACCGATGCCCAGAAAAAAGTATGACGAAGAGGACCTGGTATAAAACTAGGACCAATTTCTTTTTAGAAAAAATTTAAAACACTCTTTTTTTGCTCCCAAACCTCAAAAAATCCCCTTTTACAAGCTAACAATTCAATAACCCGACTAATAGTGCTAAGAAAAAAAATTAACCGAAGAGCATTTCTTGAATTTCTGGGACAGGGAGCAGTAGCTGCTTCAATAGCATCCCCTGTTTTCTTTAATAAAAAGTATTTTTATAAAAATATAAAAGGAATTGCCCCTTCTGATGAAGATAAGTTGAAATTGGCTAAAGGGCTTGAATACAATGTCCTAATCAAATGGGAGGATGCCATTAATGAAAAAGATTATTTTGGTTTTAATAATGATTATACGGCTTTTATCCCTTTGGACAAGAACAACCCCAATGACGGTCTGCTTTGGGTAAATCACGAATACGTTGATCCGTTTTTTGTGTCTGATTATGTGGGCGGAGAAAAATCAAAAGAGCAAGTAGAAAAAGAAATGTATAATGTGGGAGGCAGCATTATTAGAATTAGAAAAAACGATCAGAATAAGTGGGAATGCATTCAAAACGACCCCCTTAATAGGCGCTTGCATGGACAAACGGAGATTCCTTTTAACTGGCACAAACCCATTCTGGGTAAGAATTTTGCTATGGGTACGCTAGCCAACTGCTCCGGAGGTATTACTCCTTGGGGAACCATCCTGACTTGTGAAGAAAATTATAATATGTTTTATGGGGAAAGGAATTTTAAAGACGATACCCTCCTCGAAAGTCGGGCAATATTAGGCTGGCATAAACATTTTGATAACCCCCCTGAGCATTATGGTTGGGTGGTGGAGGTGAATCCCAAAACGGGAGCTGCCCAAAAACACATCGCATTGGGCAGATGTGCCCATGAATGTGCTACTGTAAAGGAACTCCCTGACGGACGAATTGTGGTTTATTCCGGTGATGACTCTATCAATCAATGCCTGTACAAATTTATCAGTTCAAAACCAGGCTCTTTGAAGGAAGGAACACTCTACGTCGCCAATACCAAAATCGGCGTTTGGAAACCTTTAAAATACGAAGAAAGTAAAATCCTGCAAAAGCTATTTAAGGACCAAACGGATGTCTTGATTCAACTAAGAGCAGCCGCTCGGTTCGTCGGAGGTAGTCCTTTGGACCGACCAGAAGATATAGAAATTGATCCTGTCAATGGAAATGTATTGGTTTCTCTAACTAATAATTCTACGATCAAAAACTATCATGGTTCTATACTAAAAATTGTAGAAGATAATGGCGATCATACTTCTTTGACATTTAAAGCAGAAACCTATCTGGCAGGAGGGGAAACCACCGGTTTTGCGTGTCCGGACAATTTGGCTTTTGACCAAGTGGGCAATCTATGGTTTACTTCCGATATGTCGGGAAGTTTGATGAACAAGGAGCCTTATTTGGCTTTCAAAAATAATGGGCTATTTGTAGTGCCTCGATCTGGAAAGCAAGCGGGAGAGGTGATTCAAATGGCCAGTGCGCCAAGCGATGCAGAATTCACAGGGCCTTTCTTTTCTCCTGACGGGAAAACGTTATTTCTCAGCGTTCAGCATCCAGGCGAATATTCAACGGGACCAGATAACCTGACGAGTCATTGGCCAGACGGAGAACAATATCTCCCAAGACCTGCAGTAGTCACCATTAGCGGAAAAACATTAAACGCTCTGCAAGGGATCGGGTAAAGAACCAGAATCAATTGGACTTTTTGTTAGCAGGCTGTTTTTTCCTCATTTTTCTTTTTCCATTTCTGAGAGGCCGCTTTAGCCTTTCAATGTAGCGATTGAGGCCTTTGTATTGGGTTTCCGTCAAATCCGGGGCAAGAATCGCCTTGAGAGTATCTGCCATTTTTACTCTTTTCGATCGGTTTTCCTTATTGATTTGCTCTAAGTTCTCAAAATGTTTTTTTATCACCGGTTCCAATTTTGCTTTTTGGGCATCATCCAGCCTAAGGATTTTATATAAACGATCTTCCATGCCCTTGGCCTGTCTTAAAACGGCAATTTTTCTAACGGTCTGCTTAGTCATATACCTGTTAGTATAAAAGCCTGCTACAAAACCAATAAGGACTAAGGCTATCATGGATGCAAATAATTTCCAACTCATTTCCAATATTTATTAGAATTTATTCTAAAAATTTTCGCATGGAGCATTTTCCAAATTACTGATCAGGGCAGTTTGTGTGCTGAGGCACACAAATCCGAATAAGGTCTATTCATCTATCAAAAAAGAGTAAGCTTCTTCGGGTGTCAAGTCGTTCAATCCAACTAAGGTTTCGGTATCGAGGCTTCCCTCTGAAAAAAGAATATATAACATAAAGGTTGCTAATAATAGCACGCAAGCGGCAGCCGCTTTTGGAAAAATAGCTATTAAAAATTGATTGATTTTTTCATCGCCGTTGATTCTTTTTTGTTGAATGATTTGCATGGTTTTATCCACAAAAGCATCACTTTTTGCAACGGAAAAAGAAGCCAGTAACTGCCTTAGCGCTTGCAATTCCTCCTGTTCTTTTCTCAATTCAGGAGATTTTTGCAAAGCGTTTTTTAATCTATTGGACTCTTCCATAGATAGCGGCTCCTCCAATGATCGAATTAATAAATTTCTCCATTCTTTTTCCATAAATTCGTTTTTAAATCAGGCCAAGTGTTTTGGCAATTTCTTTTAGTTTTTGCTGCGCCCGACTCAGGCGGGAAGCCACCGTTCCTTGTGGAATATCTAAAATCTCTGAGGTTTCCATTAAGGAATAGCCATCTATTAGTCGCAAAACGATGACCGCTCTAAATTCAGGTTCGAGCAAGTTGAGCATTTGATGAATAGCTTCTCTATCGTCATATCTTTCAGGCTTGACAGAATTATCTGCTTTCATTGAGAGGTCTTCTATTTTTGAAGAAGATAACCACCGCCTTTTGTTTTGCTTGCGCTTGATTTCGTTCAAGGATAAATTGATAGCGATTCTACTCAAATAAGTGCTTAGGGCAGCTGTTCCTTTAAACTGGTGCAGGGCTTTATAAAAGCGGATAAAAACCTCCTGCGCTATTTCTTCTGCTTCCGGCACATTTCCAACCATACCAATTATCGTAGCTCTTACCTGCTGCTCCTGTTGCTCGACCAATTGCCGAAACGCATTGGCATCTCCCTTTTTTGCAAGACTAATTAATACCGTTTCTGAAACCATTCAGTCGCTTTTCCTATTACCTTTTTCTAATTAGACAATGTTTTTGTTAAAAATTTTCCAATGAGAATAAAAAAAGAAGGGCATTAGTAGCGTTCAAAAGCCAGTTTTGCCGCTGCCAAATCTTCCAAAGCATGTCCGACAGATTTAAAACAGGTGATTTCTTGCCCGTTTTTTCTACCTGAGGTCTTAGCCCTGCAAAGGCTAAATAGGTTTCCCTTAATATCTGCTTTTGTGATAATCTTCTTTTGCAAAGGTATAGCGATATCTCCGCTTTCCCTCAATGCACCGTCGGTATCCACAAATAGAGAGGCTTGGCGAATTAGGGCATCATCAGCTTCTCTCATATAGGCTTTGAAAGAACCCACCAAATCAATATGTTGACCCGCTGAAAGCCATTTTCCAAAAATTAATGGCTGACTGCTCAAGGTCGCACACGAAATGATGTCTGCTTTTCGGACCGCTTCTTCTCTGTCTTTAATTGCTTGAATTTGAAATTTTTCATTTTTGAACAATGCCACAACCTGGGTCGCTTTTGGATAATTTCTCCCCCAAATATATACTTTTTTGATCGGCCGAATGGTGGTATGAGCCTTGATTAATTCAGGGGCCATTGCCCCCGTGCCAATCATCAAAAGGCTTTGGCTATCCGGTCTGGATAGATAGGAAGCAGCCAGTGCAGAAGCGGCAGCAGTGCGGCGGGCTGTCAAAGTTTTCGCTTCTAAATAAGCCAAGGGCATTCCTTTGTGGGCATCGAATAAAACATAAATTCCTTGAATGGCCGGAAGATCATACTGCGCATTATTGGGCGAAACGGTCACTATTTTTACCCCTAAGTAAGCGCCCGTCTGCCAGGCAGGCATTAGCAGCAAGGTGGAATCCATACCCGCCTCGGGATTTTTGTATTCGTAATGCTGCCTTTTCGGGATGGTATAATTTTCTTGAAAGGCTTTTTTTAAAGTGGGAATCAACTGGTCATAGGGGAGTAGTTGTTCCAATTCTTTTTTGTTAATAAAAGGGATTGATTCGCCCATTAATAAATAAATATTTTAATAATGTCATTTATGGAAATTTATTAAAAATTGACAAACAGTCTGTTATTGATCAATGTATTTATATCGGGGAAACAAACAAATTTTGTATTAAAATATTTAACGCAAAACTTATACAATAAAAATTGTATTGTTTATATTTACATTTAAAGATCGCTCAGAAAATTAACCCAAAACAAAGATCAAATGCTAGAAATTATCCCCCTAATTTTTCTCCCGCTTTTTGTCTTTCTTTTTCTTTATGACAAATCCAGGCAGCATAGGAAAAAATTGGCTTTATTTTCAGAATTGGAAGCTGTCAAGAAAACTACCAAAAAATTAAGCTCTGATTTAGAAAATAAGCAGTTTCTTTTAAAAGAAAAAACCATCCTTGCCAAGCTATCTCAACAATTAATTGAAGCCTCTAATTTATCTAATCTTTTGGATGAAGAGGATTTTGAAAAGCAATTCCAGCAAATAGCGAAGGCTATCGGAGAAAGTTTTGAAGTCGAATATTGTAACATTGGCTTGTATCAGGAAGATGAACTAATAGACTGCGCTGTTTGGACCCCTTATCCTAAGACGGAAGAAGTCAATAATTTCTTAGAAGAAACAAGCCTCAGGCCGCAATCCGAAACCTTAGTAGGGGCAGCTATTCGAGCAAGCGGGAATTTAAATGAGGCATATTTTCATTGGGACCATAAAGAAAAAGGTGGCGCATTCACCAATAAAGAGCTAACGGGTGATTTTGCCAATGTTGATAAAGATATTTTAAATGATTACCGAGAAAAAGTGTTACAGTCTGGTGCTTTTTATAACTTTTTAGTCTTTGGAATTTATGATAGCAATAAGGAACCCCTAGGGTACTTGCATATAGCTAATAAGCTGGATAATGGCAAGGTAAACCCCGATAAGTTGTTTGACAAAAAGGAAATTGAAATTTTAGAAAAGTTTGTAAAGAACATCGCGCTTCTCATAGAAAATGTGCGTTTTCACCAATTATCAAACAAAGACGAGCGCACTATCAATCAATTTTATGAAATAAATAATATTGACCCCCTGTTATCAGAGATTTTGAAGTATCTAAACGAAGAATTTAATTCGATTATAGGAGCCTATCTGATGCTAGCAAAAAATGGATTTGCGAGTGAAAATAAATCTAGGGTCGTTCTAAGGTCGGTTGAGTTCTTAAATGAGGAATATAAAGTTAGATATGAAAGTAAAATTAGAGATCATGCAGAAGCCGATCCGGAGGATAGTTTAAGTGGGCAGATTATTATGGATATGCTTACTTCCCATAAATATAAGGAACAAGAATCCATTAAGTTTTTTGATTTTCGGGCAGAGGGCATTTCAATTATGTGGGACTTTGTCGAAGAGACAAATTACGTTATTGGTATTCCTATTATGAAATCTCCCCCTTTTGAAAAAGGCTCAAGGCCTCAAGACAAGATTTGGGGTGTATTATGTTTACAGCCACGCGAAAACCACGAAAATGAAGCCAACCAAGCCAGGCTCCATAAAATAGCCAAACACATCCAAATTTTATTAGAAAAAATCATCTATGAACGACGCTATCACCAAATACGAAGACTAGACTTAAAGCTACAAGAACTAGAATCTTCCAAAGCGACAACGAGTGTTAATTATACCGACATCGTAAACGTCGTCAAAGAGGTTTCTCATGTTGAAGCTTGTTCTATCTTTTTTGCTTCGAAAAATAAAGAACATCTCTACCTTAAAGCAACTACTGCCAGCAGAGCCTATAGACAGACTCGATCTGAAAGGGAACTACTAGCTATTGAGTACCTCATCAAAAATAAAATACCGCTTTATGAAATCGGCGATGATAATAAGGCTGGAATAACAGGTCGTGCATTTGATTTCAGGGAGTCGGTCTTAGTTTACGATATCGGGCAAAATCCTTTTACTTATTGGGTATTTGTAGAAGGCACAAATTCACTTCATAAATCCATAGCTGTAATACCTTTAATAAATGAATCCGGAGAATGCTTTGGTGTGCTACGTTGTGTTAATAAAATTAAGGAGAATAGACTTTTGCCCTTTTTTGTAGAAGGAGACTTAGAGGTACTTAAGTTAATAACCGGAATTACGATGAGCTTTATGTTCAACTATGAGTTTCAGGAACGCCGCCAAACAGCCATGTCCCATTTTGCCCATGAAAACAGAATTCCAATGCAAGCCGTCCAGGATGACAAAAGCGTTTTAGTCTTCCAGCTCAATAAAATACTTCCCGATATACCGAAAGGGATCAAAGAAACGCTGGACTTGCTAGAAAAAAATCTTGGCATATTGATGAACAATGTATTGATTTCTGAAAGTGCTTTTTTAGAGGACCCTAAAAAGAAAAAAGTTACCTATAAAAAGGTCTCTTTACATGACTTAATACGGGGGTTGAGAAAAAAATTTTATATTAAAGTTATTCCTTATACTTCTGAAGCTCCCGAGTTGCTTATAGATGAGAAACAAATATATCAGGTTTTTTACAATTTAATTTTAAATGCACAGCGGTATTCGAGTAATGGCGCACCCGTCAAAATTTTTTATGCAAAAAGCCAAACCTATCCGACGGAGGGCTATCACCAGTTTAAAATTCAAAACCGAGGCATCGGCATCGTAGAAGGAGAAGAAGAAGCCATTTTCCAAGCCTATTTTCGCAGCGAACAAGCCAAAGAAAAATATCCAACAGGAACCGGAATTGGTTTGAAGGTTTGCAAAGATATTATGGAAAATCACGACGGACTAATTAAGGTAACCAAGAATCGTTATCCTACAGAAATCTCTATTTTTTTCCCACCATATTTAACAAATACAAAGCCAAATACATAATGAAACATAATATAATACTTATTGATGATGAGGAATCAACCAGATCAACTATTCGAAGGCTTGATATGATTAATGGACTCAAAGTAAAGTGGGCTAAAACCCCGGAAGGAGGATTGGAACTAATTCAAAAGCATGATTTTAAAGTCATGATTTTGGATATTATGATGCCTACCCTGGAGCTAAAGAGTAGAAATATCAAGAATACTCATGGGCTTGAAACGGGAATTATTTTATTAGAAAAAATAAACCGATTAGAAAAATGTAAAAATATCCTTAAGATATTTTGCTCCGCAAGAAGGGAAAAAATAATTCAGGATTATGGGCTGGTCAAAGGAAGAGATTTTCATCACTATTTTCAAAAACCTTACAATACATATAACCTAGCTCAGATTATAAAAGAAAAACTGCAAAGATGAAAGCATACTCTATTATTTTTTTGCTCATCTTTATGGGGCAAGGTTTTCTAAATGGACAAACCTCCAAGCTAGATGAATTGAAAAACAAACTAAGAGCTTGTGATCCAGAACTGCCCAATTTACTAGACTCATTTTTTATAGAAGTCCATGGCTACATTAATAATCAAAGTACTGATTTTAAAGAAAATATAGATAGTCTCGTAAAGGATCGAACGATCTCGTTTCAAGAAGATGTTTTAACAGGAGCCGATGTTGGGTTTAATACAATGGGTGTGTTATTAGCCCTTCTTTCATTAATAATTGCTATAGTTGGTTTGGGACTAATGCTTAAAAAAAAAGAAAAAAAAAGTGCAAAACCCATGCAGAATGGCCCGATATCAAATGGTGTCCCTGAAGTAATAAAACATTATAATCAATGTAACAGCGAAGGTAGGCTGGTTCACCGTTATTTAATTAGCGATGTTTTGGAAACTGTTGGCGAATTGGTACAGGATAAGCTTTTTTATCGAGAAGAATATTATGAAGCGTATCACAAAATAATTTTTGAACATCAGCAAATTATGGGGTTGTATATATATAATGAAAATAATGATTTGGATACGCTAATAAAAAAAATTCAAACGCTATATGGAATTGGTACCCATAAATCTATAAAGCATTTAAAATTTTTAAGTGAAGATCTAAATATTCGCCACGGACAAGCAAAGGGCAATAAAAAGAATAAAATAATTGAAGCTATGAATCAAGTTGACTTAGCAATCAAAAAAATCCAATCAAGAGAAGAGGTTTTATCCTAAAAAGGTTTTCGACATACGCTAAAACCTAAACGCGAATTATTCGTCCAGTAAGATGTTTATATAATATTTGTACCCTGCCTAAAGTAAATATGATGAAAAAAGAGTTTTCTACTCAAAGGCTTTTTTTAAACGAATTGACTGAAGATGATGCCCAATTTATTCTTGAACTAACTAATACAATAGGATGGATTCAATTCATTGGCGATAGGAATATTCATTCAAAAGAACAAGCTATGGAGTATATTCACAAGATTGACAATAATCCTGATGCTAAATATTGGAAAGTTAACCTTAAACAAAACCAAGAAGCAATTGGAATTATTACGTTAGTGAAAAGGGATTATTTGGATGATTTTGATATTGGATTTGCGTTTCTGCCTCAATTTGTGAAAAAAGGATATGCTTTTGAAGCAACAAAAATAGTTCTTAATCAAGTCATTAATCAAACTAAAAATCAATGTATTTATGCAGTGACTCAATTGGATAATATAGATTCAATTAATCTATTGCGAAAGTTAGGAATGAATAGAACCAGAATGATTAATGTAGAAGGTAAAGAATTAGCAATCTATTCTATTTCAGTGGATCAATTGGATCACATAAATCGCGCTTCAAATTATTAAAGATTTAGTCGTAGCTTTGTAAATAGGTGGCTTTCCTAATAAGAGTATGTTTAAATTTTTAGCTATCAATTGAAAAACGGAGCTTTGGAAAAACTAGCAGAAACAGCTACTGAACCGTAAAACGGACGGGATGCGGACGATGCAGCGCATCCGCCTAGCTTGTGCTGGGAGCACAAAGAACGACAGCCCATGGCTTTTTAACGAAGTGCAGAAGGAAATTTGCCGTTTGTAGCCAATTAATGGAATTTTAAACATAGAAGTTGTTTAAAAATGTTTTGTTTTAAATTCTGCAATTATTTGATAAACAATAAGTTAGGGCTTCAAAAGAGTGAAAATTTTTGACAAAATTTTTCTAACAAAAACTAGAATATAACCCATTAATATTCTGTGCTTTATAAAAATTATTGCATTTCATTTTTAAACAACTTCATACTCTAAATTGGGTGTAGGAAAAATTTGCGTTCCACAAGCTTTTTATCGCAAGGACGCAAAGTTGTTTTTAAAAGAAATTACTTGACATGAAACCATTCTTTATAGGAATATTTATGCTACTGGCTAGTATGGGGCTTGCCCAAACGGAGGTGGACACTTCAATAATTTATAAAATCGTGGAAGAAATGCCCCTGGTTTCCAACTGTGCCAGGTGGGATACAACCTATGAAATGCAAAGGCAATGTTCGCAAGAAGTGCTACTAAAATTTATTTATCAAAATGTGCGCTATCCCGACTCTGCTCGGTTGCAAGGCATTGAGGGAACGGTCGTTATCAATTTTGTCGTAAATCCCGATAGCACTTTGAGCGACGCAAAAATTATTAGAGATATTGGGGGCGGTTGTGGGGCGGCGGCGCTATATGTCGTAAATGCTATTAATTATTTGGGACTAAAGTGGGCTCCTGGAAAGAAGGCGGGCGTTCCCGTCAAGGTAGCAATGAATATTCCTGTCAAATTTAAAATCAAGGAAATTCCTCCCTATGAACTGGTGGAAGGCGATACCGTTTATACCCAATTTGAAAAGCCCTTATCCTTCAAGGGAGGCAATGAGGCATTGGCACAATTTTTAGCAAATACACTAAAGTATCCTGTTACTGGAAATGATAGTTGTCTGGTTGGTACGATTGAAGTCAAGGCGTTGATACAGACCAATGGAGTCACGCGCGTTTTAGAAATAAATGATTTTAATAATCTGGGCATGGACTATCAGTTTGAAGCCATTAATGCCACAACTTCTACTATTGGACAATGGGAGGCTGCTGAATATCAAGGTAGAAAAGTGCCAGCGGCCTATTTGCTTCGAATGGATTTTAAACCTACAGCTGAAAAATGTGCCGCCAAAGTGAGCGATTTTGAAAAGGCGGCTCAAATTGCGCTGGAAGGCAGCACTTTATTCAATGAAGGAAAGCAAGAAGCAGGCCTTATCAAACTCAATGAAGCCATTGCTCTTTTCCCCAATAATGCAGAGTTTTTATATGCTCGGGGGCAGGCACATATAGAAATGCAAAATTTCGAACAAGCATGTCAAGACTTAACCAAAGTCAAAGAAATTCTTTTGGTGACCTGGGTAGATCACTTGTTACCAATCATTTGTGGATCGGCTGAAAAATGATGTCGAATGGATCCCTCTATGTTTATTTCATTTATTTTTTTTAATAGCCATAAATGTCTTACTAACATCTTCGTCCGTATTATAAAGCGAAATACCCAGTCTAGTCACACCGCCTTTTTCTAATAAACCCAGTACCTCTACTGCCCTCACTGCATAGAAATGGCCATCCCAAGCACAAATATTATTATTAGCCAAATATTCACACATTTCGGCGGCTGTTTTGCCCTTGTAGGTAAAAGATAAAGTAGGTGCTCTAAGGGGAACATCCATTGGCGGTCCATAAATTTGTACTTTTTTGATGGAGGCTAGTCTTTCATATAACTTTTTAGCCAGTTGGGTTTCGTATTGGTGTATAGTGTTCATGGCATCGACCAATTTTGCCCTTTCATTTTTTCCTTTGCCAATCATTTCTATAAATTCGATTGCTGCTTTGACTCCTGCAATTGCGGCATGGTTTAGCGTACCCGTTTCAATACTGTATGGAGCATACTGGTCGGTCGTCCTCAATCGGTCGGGCTGTAACCTATCTAACAAGCCAGGTTTGGAATACAATAAACCAACGTGCGGCCCATAAAATTTGTAGGCGGAACAAAGTAAAAAATCACAACCAACCGCCTGCACATCAATTGGAAAATGGGGCGCGTAATGCACAGCATCCAACAATAGCCATGCACCTGCTTCATGGCTTAACCGCCTGGCTTTTGCCACATCATTGATTGTCCCAAAAATATTGGAAGCCCAGCCCATTGCGACTAAACGGGTATTTTCATTGATTTTTTTTTCAAAATCGGTATAATCTAGCGTGCCGTCTTTTTTCAGTTTTACTTCCTTGACTACTATCCCTTTTTCTCTTAGAGTAAGCCAAGGCCCTCGATTGGCTTCGTGGTCTAATTGGGTAATCAAAATTTCTTCCCCCGAATGCAAGTGCCGAGCGATTGCCTTGCTCAAAGAAAAATTGAGCGTGGTCATGTTTTGACCAAAGGAAATTGTATGCCTGCCTTCTGCTCCCAAAAAAGCAGCTACTTTCTCTCTGGTGTTTTCCAGCATAGCATCCGTTTCCTGGGTAGTTATAAAATACCCGTGCGAGTTGGAATTGGAATTTTTATAATAAGCAGAAATTGCTTCAATGACTTTGGCTGGTACTTGTGTACCAGCAGGACCATCCAAAAAGGTCAAAGGCTTTCCATTATGGAGTCGGGAAAGTGCCGGAAAGTGACTTCTTAGTTTTTTATTCATAGAAGAATCGCGTTTATTTAGGAATTTTACTTTATGTCCTGTAATTACCTATCCAATCCAGTAGATAAAATTAAAGCCGAAAGGTAAATAATTATTGAGCCTTACCCTTCATAAGTAAAGGAAGTTGTATAAATTTCTTGTAATTTAGCTAACATATACCGAGAAAAAATTGTAAAGGCGGATCCACCAATCTACCAATAACTAATCCACTATTCTCATGTACACAGAAAGAGAAATCAAAACTGCTAAAAAACGGGTCGTTGCGAAAAAAGCTTTT
This sequence comes from Saprospiraceae bacterium, assembly GCA_965222705.1. Classification (GTDB taxonomy): domain Bacteria; phylum Bacteroidota; class Bacteroidia; order Chitinophagales; family Saprospiraceae; genus JAFMDF01. The sequence continues at coordinate 295,351 of CBDCUO010000057.1, forward strand.
TTTCTGCATATGGCGATTTATGCTATTATTATTACCCTGTTGTTTATCATCAATGCACTCACCATTCACGAAGAACCCATCTGGTGGTTTTTGTTCCCAGCGGCAGGATGGGGAGCAGGATTAGCAATTCATTTTGTAGTTGTATTTGGATTCCTTTCTACTGGCTTATTTGGTAAAGACTGGGAAGAAAAAGCAATAAAAACAGAGTTGAGCAAAATGAATAAAAATCGCACTTATCCACTGCCGTTGACTCCAGAAAAGCAGACCGAAATGGATTTAGATAAGCACCTTCAACTAAAAGAACGCCAAAAAGATTATGATGAAAAAGATTTAGTTTAAACTAGATCCTGATTTAAGCGAAGAAGCAATCCTCTTTTTAGCTAAGGCCTTTACCATTGCGAGTTGTTCTTCTATGGTCAAGTTTGTATTGTCAATTACTATAGCATCGGTAGCCTGTTTTAGAGGACTATCTTTTCGGGTAGAGTCAATTTGATCTCTTTCCAAGAGGTTGCGTTGAATTTTTTCCGCCGTTACTTTCTGTTCTTTATGCATCAATTCATGGTACCGCCGTTGTGTTCGTGCTTTGAGAGAAGCCGTTAGGAACAACTTCAGTTCTGCATTGGGAAAAACGACGGTTCCTATATCCCTTCCATCGAGGACGACTCCCTTCTTTTGCCCCATGGCTTGTTGTTGGGCAACCATTGCCTTTCTCACAGCGGAAATAGCCGCTATGGGGCTGACCTTCTGGGAAATATACATTTTTCGAATTTCTTCTTCTATATCCTTTTTGTTGAGAAGCGTTCTATTCTTACCTCTTTTATTAATAAATTCAATGTTGATTTTTTCCAGAGCTGTAGCAATGCCCTTTTGATCTTTTAAATCAATTTGGTGGTGAATGAAATAAAGCGTGACCGCCCGATACATCGCACCGGTATCAATATAGGCGTATTTAAGTGCCCTGCTCAAGCCTTTAGCAAGGGTGCTTTTTCCACAGGCGGAATAACCATCAATGGCGATAATAATTTTTGGTGCAAGCGTTTTTTTGTTCATTAAGTAAAAAACAACAGCCGTCTTTAATTTCTACAAGCGCTTCAGGATATAATTCCAAAGTTTTTCATAAGGGATGACCTCTAGTTCTGATATAAGTCCTCGATAGGAAAAAGGTACTTCTACCAAGCGGTCATAATATTTCTCAACGTTTGAGAGATTGGCCACTTTATAATCTGCTTTATCCAATTGTTGTAAAAGACGAATAAACTGGATGAGTCGATAGTAAACTTCTTTTTTTAGCTGGCGATTGGCATAGCTTTTTAGCCGCTCTACCCTTTCTTTAATACTACTAAACCCTTTTTTCTCGATTAAAAATAGAATTTGAGCGACCACCAAAAGAACGGTAAAAATTCGCTGGTTTTTAGGGTATAGCAAGGGATCATTTAGAAAACGAGAAACCCGAAAAGCCTTCCGCTGCTGGGTTTTCAGTATTGGACTGGTTTCGCTCTGACTTTCAATTATGTAGTTCAAGTAAGTATTATAAATATTCCATTTTTCTTTTTCGTCTCCTACCATTTTCTTGAATTTTGTATGGCTGGTTGCTCGATTGTAAATGGCCAGTGCATTGATAAAATTATCCGTATGAATAGCCAACAACAGATAATACTCCATAAATAAAAACCAAGTGTCGCTCCCCGTTGGAAAAGAGCGCAAGCATTTTTCTGCATTGCTTTTTCCATTTTTGTAATCCCTCAAGTGGAGATAGGCAGACATTTTTTTTAGCTGAAAAGTGGCGAGCTTTTCACTTTGATAATACATGGGGTTTTTCTCAATGTATTCCTCTGCTTTGGTACAAACTTCCAGCATCGCTTGATAATCGTATAACATTTCGTACCGAAAGGCCCACACTAAATACATATTATAAATAATAATTGGAGAGTCATATATTTCAGAAAGCCCAACCAAAGCATCACAATAAGTATCAATTCTTTCTCTCAAATCCTGATTTTTAGAAGGGGGCTTGTAATAATTCATAATAACGCGTTGATACAGCTCTTCTGAGCGAATTTCGGCGTCCAACACATTCTGAAATTGCTTGATGTATTGATCATATTTTTCGTAGCCTTTTTCATCGCTTTCATTAGTGGCGTATTCCCTCAGAATGCGAGAGCAATTGACGATGACATCTGCAAATTTAAATTTCAAGGCTGTCGTCAAAATTTGCCTTGCCAGAGAGGCAGCTGTGTGATTGGCTGTATTGGACAGTAAAATTTTTACTAGCGTCCAGTCCTTGTTACATGAAAAATAAGCGCGTTCATAATTGGAGGTAGCCGGCAAGTTAACATCCAGAAAAAACAAAGTATTCAATAAGCGTTTTCGAAAACGAGATTTCAATTGCCGATACTTATCATCTGTCGGGCTGCAAGCATAGAGAAAAGCCGCTGCATCTCGATCATTTTTGAACTTGTTTGCCAAAAGTGCTTCATAAAAATCATTGAATTTGCTATTCTTATGTTTTAGTGAATGGTCGTCAAAAATCTCAATTTTCCGCACTTTCTTTTTGGTGACAATTTTCGAGATTTCTATTAAATGCTTCATAACTGGAACGGGTAGAAATGATTTTATTTTTAACTTTCTTTGACAAATTGTGTGGAATAAAGCCATTTAAAAGGCTCAGCCTTTTAAATGGCTTTATTCCTCCCTAACACAATTTTTGTCGAAGAACCTTTTTTAATGGTAGCACAATAATAAAAAGAGGCTGTTTTTATGACAAGCAATTTATTTAATAAAAACTCAAAAAACAAAATTTTTATGTCACAAAATAAAAAAAATGATGCAATTAAGCTTTTTGCATCAGATGAATTATTATAAAAATAAATTATTTATTTTTATTAAAAAATTTTTTAAAGATTTGAAAAACAGATATTTATAATATTCTTAAATGAAGTGGATTGGCAATAATGCAAATACAGAAAGCCAATTGCTATTCAATTTATTTTTAAAGGCTTTTATGTTTCATAAAAAATATTTATTTTGGCGAATAAAAAAATGTGACATTAGTTTCAATTCCTTACCTACCAAAAAGAATGTCAAAAAGGAAAATTTTAATAAAAACTCTCTAATAAACAATGTATTTTTGCTTGGATTATGCAATAGCATTTGTCCAATAATGGATCAGATATTGTTTATACATAAGATTTGACCATTGCTTAATCTTTCTTTATAAAAATTTAAATTCTTACAATGAGAAACATTTCCACGCTAGCCATTTTATTGTTTTCAAGCATTAGTGCTATGGCTAATCAGTATCGGGTTGAAATAGCTGTTTTTGACCGAAGTGTCGATGTAGATTATTTTTACAATCTTGAGAATGTGTCATTAGCGGTTGATCTAAATGACCTTTACAGGTATTACATTGGCGATTTTAGCGCATCTTCCGAAGCGGAGGCAGTCAAAAATGATGCAATTGCTAAAGGTTATAAGTACGCTCGAGTGATTGACCTGGTTGCGGAGCGAACTTTATGTGCTTCTACTTGCAAAGCTCCTTTGTATGTCCGAAATATATTCTTTGATTTTGATCGCTCGAGTCTTCGAAGCAAATCGAGAAGTGACTTAGATCAATTGGCGACCTTGATGAAAGACCACCCAGACTATAAAGTGGAATTAAGTGCGCATACAGACTCCAGAGGCTCGTTGGAATATAATACGGCACTATCCGAAAGGAGGGCAAATTCTGCAAAAGACTATTTAGTCACCAAAGGTATTAGTGCAGCTAGAATAATAACCAGCGAATTTGGAGAAACTTCTCCAATTGCCAAAAATGACTTAAACGGACAGGACAGTCCGACCGGTCGGCAATTTAATAGACGAGTGGTAGTTACTGTAATGGATTCAAGTGGAAAAATTATTTCCGACATTGTTGAACCCATAGAGGTCCCCGAAATTTTAAAAGCAAATTAGGGGCTAATCGCATAGATGCTTTCTGCCTGTATGGAGGAATAAAACGCGCTATTCACAGTTCGAGTCACAAGCACCAAATACTTAAAACCCCTTCATTTCTTAGCTAAGAAAGCGGAAAAACATTTGTTTTGCCAATAAAATTCAGTTCATGCAGGCATTTTTAATGGTTTTTATTGGGGGAGGTTTGGGGAGTATTTGTAGATATGTAATTGCCCAAGTCCTCCAACCCTGTGAATTGGCTTTTCCTTTGGCTACCTTTATAGCAAATGCCTTAGCTTGCCTTTTATTAGGTGCTTTGGTAGGCATCAGTTTAAAAAATGGGATAGGCACTTCTGCCAAACTACTATTAATGACGGGCTTTTGTGGCGGCTTTAGCACTTTTTCTACCTTTTCTGGTGAAACTTTTCAATTAATGGAATCGGGCAATTTAGTATATGCTTTGGCAAATATTGGTCTAAGTGTGACCGCTTGTTTGATTTGTATTCTCATCGGTTTAAAATTGGTCATTTAGATAAGGGGAACTTGGGCTAATTTTCTACTTTTGCGAATGTTTTAACCTACATTTTCAACTAAACTATAAACGAGCATCAGACCAGTAAGGTTTAAATAGCTTGTTTGGTCGCATACCTATAATCAATGGAGCAAAAAGAGGATTTGCTGGATGTTTTAAAAATATTCTTTAAATGGCTCAAACCAATTGCCTGGCTCTGCTTGGGCGTTGGACTTGGCACAGCGATTATTTCGCTATTCTTACCTAATTATTACGAATCTGTTACCACTTTTTATGTCGCAAGCGTTGACCAGGCAAAGCCAGGACAAATATTTGGCACTTCTACCAGAGATATTGATTTTTATGGCGATGATCGGGACAATGACCGCCTGATGACCATTGCAGAGTCTGGCGAATTAGCAGAATACATTATTGAAAAATTTGATTTGTACAAACATTATGATATAAACCCAGCCGCAGAAAGGGCAGCTTTTAAAGTAAAAGAAAAATTCTTTAAGCATTACACGGTGATGAAAACCAAGCGGGATGCTATTGAACTTTCGGTAGAAGATAAAGATAAAGAACGGGCGGCAGCAATGGTTAATGCTGTTAGAAATAGGGTTGATGAGGTCTTTGTAAAGGTCATTCGGGGACAGCTGAGTGCGCTCAAAAAAACGTTAAATAAAAATATTCAGGAAAAAGGTCTTATTTTAAAAGAAATCAATGACAGCCTGATTGTTTTGCGCAACAAATATGGCATCTATAATATCGAATCACAGGGGGAGGTTTTTGCGGACCAAATATTGTCAACTGAAGCAAACCTGGCCCGGGCAACAGCAAGGTTAGAAATCTTAAGAACTACCAAATCCACTCCCGCAGATACCTTAGCTTTACTAAAAGCAACTGTAGCTGGCTATAAAAATGGACTGGATAATCTAAAAACAAAACTGAAGTCTTTCAATGAAGGACACTCCTCCGTTTTAGTTTTAGAAAGGCAGCAAAAAGAAATGAGCAATAAACTAAGCGAAGAAAAAGTTCAACTCAATAAACTGGAAACAGCCTACGATTCAGATATTTCTGCAATCAATTTAATCGAGGCAGGAGCTGTTCCGGTCATCAAATCTCGTCCAAAACGCTCATTGATTGTACTGAGTGCTATGTTGACCACTTTTATTTTTAGCTTTATAGGCTTGCTCTTATTCGAATCTTATCGCCATGTGAACTGGAAAGAAATAATAAAAGGAGAATCCGTAAAAATGCCGAAAAAACACCGCAATTAGTTGTAAGATTGACGACTCATTTCAAAAATAAAGATGCTACCTGGGGACTTTTTTTAGGCTTTTCCCTGATTCTCGGGCTAAGTATTTTTGTAGGAGTAGCTACAAATTTTTATTTTTTATTTGGCTTACCTGCTCTAGTTCTAGTTGCTTTTTTGGCGGTCGTTGATTTTCGGAAGCTATTTTACCTATTGCTAATTTGCATTCCTTTGTCCACAGAAATAGCGTTGCCGGGGGGATTGGCTACGGACTTTCCCTCCGAGCCTTTGATTGTTGGGCTGATGCTGGTTTTTGGACTATATGCTTTGCGAAACGGTGCAAAGCTGAATGTGTTGTTTCTGAAACATCCAATTACGCTATTACTGTTGCTGCATCTAGGCTGGGTATTGATTACAACGATTAACTCCGAGAATTTTATCGTTTCTTTTAAATTTTTTCTAGCAAAAATCTGGTATATCGTTACTTTCTACTTTCTAGCAGGATTTATTTTAAAAACAGAGAAAGACATAAAAAACCTGGTGTGGTGTCTTTTGTCCACGCTTTTATTGACAGCCTTGATTATTATGGCGCGCCATGCCACTTATGATTTTTCTTTTCAAGATGTCAATTTTGTATTAAATCCATTTTATAGAAATCATGTAGTTTACGCATCCATTTTGACCGTTTTTTTCCCCTTCCTTTGGTATGCCCCTTCTTGGTTTTCCAAATGGTCTTTTAAGTGGTGGAGCCTGATATTTTGTATTTTTCTATTTTTGGTAGCCATTTACTTTTCATTTACCCGTGCCGCTTATGTAAGCTTGGTATTAGCACTAGGAGCCTATTACATCATCAAATTTAGACTGATGAAGATTGCAATTGCCCTAGCACTTATTATTGGTTTGGCGGGCTTGGTTTACTTTTCTTATAATAATAAATACCTGGAATATGCGCCGGATTATAATAAAACGATTACCCACCAGCGATTTGACCATTTAATAGAGGCGACCGCCAAAGGGGAGGATATTTCCACAATGGAACGCATATATCGCTGGGTCGCAGGATTTTATATGGTAGCAGAACGTCCTTGGTTAGGGTTTGGACCAGGCAATTTTTACAATTTTTATAAACCCTACACAGTCAACAGTTTTGAAACTTACGTGAGCGACAATCCGGAACGATCGGGCATCCATAGTTATTACCTGATGACAGCCGTGGAGCAGGGAATCATAGGGCTGATAATTTTTTCACTACTTTGCTGTAGTGTTTTGATTAAGGGCACACAGATTTATTATCAAGCTAAAAATCCGGCAAAACAAAAAATAGCATTGATGGTTTTGCTTTCTTTCCTGATTATTAATGCCATTTTGTTGATAAACGATATGGTCGAAACCGATAAGGTCGGCTCTTTCTTTTTTATGGAAATGGCAATGCTGGTGAATATGGATTTAATAAGCTCAAAAAATAGTCGCTTTTGAAAAGACAGAGGGTGATCTACGAAAAACCTTAAAGCAATAGGCATATTCATTTTTCTCATCCGGCAGGTGGCTTTCGGAGGAAACTTCTTTCCATTCACTTGCAGGTAGTTCGGGGAATTTTACGGCTCCTGTTGCCTCAACATTTACTTCTGTCAAATATACTCTATCTAAGAAAGGCATGGCCAATTCATAGATTTGTCCACCGCCGATGATAAAAGCCTCCTTTTCGCCATTATCTTTGGCAATGTTCAAAGCGTGATCCAAAGAGTGAGTAACGATGCAGTTAGAAGCGATAAAAAAAGCATCTCTAGTCAAGACAATATTGGTGCGCTTAGGCAAGGGGCGACCAATGGATTGAAAGGTTTTGCGCCCCATAATAACATGGTGATTTAAGGTCTTTTTTTTAAAATATTTTAAATCCGCCGGCAAATACCAAGGAATATTATTATCCCTTCCAATGATTCGATTTTTAGAAATGGCGACAATAGCAGATATAATCATGGGGTTTTTAATTGCTTGATTTTAATTTGAAAGGCAGCGAATAACAAAGTCATAAAAGGACTCAAATAATTAAAAATGGCGTAGGCAAAATATTCTATCACCGATACACCCAACACGCCGGACTGGTACGCCCCGCAGGTGTTCCAGGGAACTAAAACAGACGTTACAGTTCCCGAATCTTCTAGCGTCCTGCTCAGATTTTCGGGTGCTAAACCTTTATCTTCGTAAGCTTTGGAAAACATTTTTCCCGGTACGACTATTGCCAGATATTGGTCAGAAGCGGTTACATTTAAGGCTAAACAGCTTGCTGCTGTACTGGCAAATAAGCCAAATATTGAATCTGCTAACGACAATAAAGTACTGCTAATTTTTTCCAAAGCTCCTATAGCGTCCATGACACCTCCAAAAACCATCGCACACATGATCAGCCAAATAGTCCCTAACATCCCGCTCATTCCGCCGGAGGTAAATAACTCATTTAAGGTGACATTGCTCGTTTCTATCGCCGTGTCAACCGTCAGGGCTGTCATCACACCTTTATAAGCAGACTCGAAAGTAAGGGCATCTGCCCCTGCCACTTTAGCCACAACATCCGGCTGGAAAATAATAGCAAAAATCCCCCCTAAAAGACTCCCTGCCAACAGAGCAATAATTGGTTTGGTTTTTTTAACAATTAATAAAATAACGGCCAACGGAACCAGCATTAGCCACCAGCTAATGTTAAAAGAAGCATCAATGGCAGTCAGGATTTCAGTAGTATCTGTTTCTCCCAAAGTATCTCTGGTCAGCCCAATAATTGTAAAAATAATTAACGTAATTGTGATACTAGGAACGGTTGTAAAGGTCATATATCTAATATGCGAGAACAACTCCGCCCCTGCCATTGCCGGTGCCAAGTTAGTCGTATCTGAGAGCGGAGACATTTTATCGCCGAAATAAGCCCCCGAAATGACTGCTCCTGCTACCAGTCCCAAAGAAAATCCAAGCGTATCTCCAATGCCAATCAATGCAATGCCTACCGTTGCAGAAGTTGTCCAGGAACTCCCCGTCGCTATGGAAATAATAGAGCAGATAACCACCGTCGCTGGTAAAAAAATTGCCGGGCTCAAGATTTTTAAGCCGCCATAAATCAAAGTGGGAATAATCCCACTCACTAGCCAAGTGCCAGCCAAAGACCCGACTAATAATAGAATCAAAACGGCTCCCGTAGTTGACTTGAAGTTATTGCTCACCTCTTCCAGCATCTGGGCATAGCTGACTTTGTTCATAAAGCCAACAATCGCTGCTACTGCTCCGCCGACCAATAGAATGAATTGATTAGAGCCACTTAGCGCATCATCGCCATAGACATAGACATTATAAGCCAGCAATGCCACTAGGATAATGACTGGAAGCAATGCCTCCCAAATATTCAACTCCTTATTTTTGATAATTTTATTATCTTCCATAATAATAACTCAATGTTCTAAAAACGAGAAGGTAAGTTAATAAAAGCTCTTTGGATTCAAAGAAAATTAATCAGTTTTTGCGAGCATGGACAATTAATGACCCAAGAGTATGTTTAAATTTGTGCTTTTGAATATTTTTTTTAATAACGGAGTAATTATTAGATGACCTTTTTAATAAATCAAAATCATCGCTTTTTGAACTGGAGACAAAAAAATAACAGATTTACTAAATTTTTGAAATTTGACAAATTGCTGCTTTTTTTCTTTTCCAGCAGCTTTCTTTCCGCCCAATCCCTCCAGCCATTCACGCCCCAGTTTGTCATTGATAATCAAGCCTTAGAACAAGCCACTGTCGGTGGGTTGAGTTCTCCTCAGTTTTCTGAGGTGGACTTAAATAATGACGGAATACTAGACCTGTATATTTTTGATAAAATAGGGCAACTTAGCCTAACCTATATCAATAAAGGAACGCCCAACCAAGTTGATTATATCTATGCGCCTGAGTACCTCCAAAACTTCCCTCCACTCTTTGAATGGGTGCTGCTCAGGGACTATAATGGCGATAACATCCAGGATATATTTGCCTATTCGAGCATTTCTGGTATCCCTGGGGTAGAAGTCTATACGGGCTATTATAACGCCCAAAACCAGATTGCTTTTAAATCTTTTCCTTTTAATGATGGGCAGTTTAATATCATTTATTATCCTGGAAGTAGCGGGCAAAACAATCTGTTTGTGAGCAGCATTGATTATCCAGCTATAGATGATATTGATGAGGACGGTGATCTGGACATTATTACCTTTAATGTGGCTGGTGGTGTGGTAGAATACTATCAAAACCAATCGGTAGAAAGGGGATTTGGGCTGGATAGCTTGGAATTTATTTTGGTGGATAGGTGCTGGGGTAGATTTTTTGAAAGTGGGCTCACCAAAGAAGTGGATTTGAGCAATAATCCTAATGATTGTGCCGTAAACCTCACTACTAGCGAAGCGAGAGATGGCTTGCACGCAGGTTCTACGCTTCTTACGATTGACCTTGATAATGACGGTGACAAAGAGGTGATTCTAGGAGATATTGCCTTTACTAACTTAAACCTAGTCATCAATGGAGGCAATGCAGCAATGGCTTTTATGACCAGCCAGGAAATTGATTTTCCCAATAATTCGCTGTCTGTTGATATACCTTTGTTCCCCGCCGCTTTTTCTTTGGATTTAGATAATGACGGTGCAAAAGACCTAATTGCTTCGCCCAATCTGAATAATGACATTGGCGAAACATATAGCGTGGTTTGGTTTTATAAAAATACAGGCACAAATGGAAATCCAGCGTATGAATTTCAGCAAAAAGACCTCTTTGTCGAAGATATGCTGGATTTTGGAACAGGCGCGCAGCCCGTTTTTGTAGATTATAATCAAGATGGTTTGCAAGACCTGGTGATTGGCAATAAAAGTTTTTTTGTGCCGGGGGGTGGAAGGAACTCTAGGGTACAATTATTTATAAATGTGGGCACAGCTACTCAGCCCATTTTTGAATTAAGAGAACCGGATTTATTTAATTTAAATGAATTTAGTAGCAACGCCTGGCGATTTACGCCGACCTTTGGCGATTTGGACCAGGATGGTGACTTGGATGCTTTGATAGGGGAAGAATTTGGCAATTTATTTTATGCCGAAAATATAGCTGGAGCAGACCAGCCCTTTGAATTTGCCCCTGTCCAATTTGGCTATCATAATATTGATGTTGGGCAAGTCAGTAAGCCACAAATTATAGATATAAGCAGAGATGGTTTGCCAGATTTGGTCATTGGTGAGCGCAATGGCAATTTAAATTATTATGAAAATATTGGAACGATAGGCAACCCCGTTTTCCCTGCGGCTCCTACCAATAATTTTTTTGGAAAAGTAGATACGAGGGCTATCGGATTTATTACTGGCTATAGTGCGCCGGCCATTTTAGAAATGAGTGGCGAATATCAACTGTTTTCGGGCAGTGAAGACGGTTCTATTCGGCAATACCAAAACATTGAAGGCAACTTGGACAGTAGTTTTGATTTAGTTAATACCAATTTTGGGAATGTCAAAGTCGGCGGCGAAACCCATATTTCCTTTGCAGATATTGACCAAGACGGTTTCCTAGAGATGGCTATTGGCAATGTTCGGGGGGGCGTTAGTTTTTACCAAACCGATTTAAAAAGCAATAGTACCAATATCAGCGAATCAGTAGCAGCTCTTTATGTGGACCTATTCCCGAACCCAGTCAGTGGTCTGCTAAATATTCAGATAAGCAAGCAAGTAAAACCACTTCGATTGACTTTGTTCAACGCCTTAGGTCAGACTATTCTTCATCGGGCATTTAGTAACCAAATTGACCTGACATTACTAGAAACGGGCATTTATCTATTAAAAATTGAAACACAAGAGGGACTTATTTCTGGGAAGATCGTCAGGAATTAGTGGCGAAAAAAATAGAAAATGGTTAAAATTACGAACTGCCAACTAGATTTTATGATTCCATTTAGAAACTTTCCTTAAATTATATTGTCCAATACAAGTAGTCTTTCAAATTTTGAACGAATGCCTCTTGGCATCTATAAAAACAAATTGATGAAATATTTTATAAATTACCTTTTTTTCCTCCTGATTGCCTTTAATGCTTTGACGGCGCAGGAGGCAACCATCCCAACTTCTAAAACGGCTGAATCAACACAAATCGCCAATGCACTGCTTTGGGGAATTAGTGGCAACGGACTCAAGGACACTTCCTATCTATATGGTACTATTCATTTAATTGATAAAGAAGATTTTTTTCTCACCTCAAAAACCAAAGAAGCATTTGCAGCGAGTAAAAAAATAACCTTTGAGATCAATATGGAGGATATGATGGATATAGGAGCGCAAATGGGTTTGATGATGAAGGCTTTTATGAATGATGGAAAAACCCTAAAAGATTTATTAGATGAAGCAGAATATAAGATTGTACAAACCCATTTTGAAAAAATGGGGATGAATTCTTTTATCTGGAATATGATGGAACGCATTAAGCCTATGTTTTTGTCCGTTTTCGCTTCTACTGATATAACGAATGGCGGCTTGACTTCCGGCGAGATGATGAGCTATGAAATGGAATTTATGACGATGGCAAAAGACCAATCCAAAATCATGGGTGGCTTGGAAACAGCCGAATACCAAATGAGTATGTTTGACAGTATTCCTTACGATGTGCAGGCAAAGATGCTGCTAGAAAGCATTAAGGCAGAAAATACGAGCAGCAATCAGCTTGAAGAAATGATAAATTTATACAAAAAACAAGACCTGAAAGGAATGCAAAAAATGTTTGAAGCTGATGAAGAAGGAATTGCTAAATATGAAAACCTTTTATTGGTTGGGCGAAATAAAAACTGGATTCCAATCATGCAAAAAATGATGGCAGAACAGGTTACTTTTTTTGCAGTTGGAGCAGGGCATTTAGGCGGTGAATTTGGGGTGGTGAATTTGTTAAAAGAGGCAGGTTATACTTTGACGCCTTATCTTTAAGGCCCTTTGTGGAATGAAGCAACTTGCCAAAGGGGGATTTTTAAAAGAAAGATGGTTAAAGGGGGAAGGCAATCCGCCTGATATATAAAAACGATTGCTGGAATGGTAAAAACAGATATTTTAGTTATTGGTTCTGGTATAGCCGGATTGACCTTTGCCATAAAATTCGCCCAAAAGAGGTCCGATCTGACAATTACCGTTTTAACCAAAACCAACGAGGGAGAAAGCAATACCCGATATGCTCAGGGAGGGGTGGCGGCCGTTTGGAACTTTAAAACGGATTCTTACAAAAAGCACATTGAAGATACCCTAGATGCCGGAGATGGGCTTTGCAATAAAGAAATTGTAGAAATAGTCGTAAAGGAGGGACCAGAACGGGTAAAAGAAATCATCGAGTGGGGCGCCCGTTTTGACAAAAATAAATCCAATGAGTATGATCTAGGCATGGAAGGGGGGCATTCCGAGCATCGGATTTTGCACTATAAAGACCTGACGGGTTGGGAAATACAGAGAACTTTATCTACGCTTGCCGCTGAACTAGATAATATCAAGATTTTGGAGCATTATTTTGCACTAGATTTGATTACCCAGCACCATTTGGGCTATATTGTCAATCGAGTTACTCCAAATATTGAGTGTTATGGAGCTTATGCCCTTAATAAACAAACCAGTAAAATTGATACAATCCTTGCAAAAACAACCGTTGTAGCAACGGGAGGGGCGGGGCAAATTTATAAGAATACGACCAATCCCGTCATTGCTACGGGGGATGGTATAGCGATGATGTATCGGGCAAATGGCCGAATAGAAAACATGGAATTTGTACAATTTCACCCTACTGCTCTGTACAATCCCGCTGGCGAAAACCCCGACTTTTTAGTATCAGAAGCGGTTAGAGGGTTTGGCGGTATTTTGAAGAATAAGGAGGGTGAAGAATTTATGAACCAATACGATGCCAGAGGCTCCTTAGCTCCACGGGATATTGTAGCCAGGGCAATTGATAAAGAAATGAAGGTAAGAGGGGATGACTTTATGTGTCTGGATTGTCGCCACTTGAATAAGGAAAAATTTTACGCTCATTTTCCCACGATCTACGATAAATGCAAAAGCATTGGCATTGACCCTATGGAACAAATGATTCCTATTGTTCCTGCCTGTCATTATGTATGTGGAGGGATCAGGGTAGGTAAAATGGGAAAAACCTCGATCAAAAACCTATATGCCTGCGGCGAATGTACCTGCACAGGCTTGCACGGAGCCAATCGGCTGGCTTCTAACTCCTTGCTGGAAGCTATGGTGTTTGCGCATCGAATCCACTTGGACGTATTGAAAAATGTTGATGTGCTAAAGATAAAAGAGGGTATTCCCGATTGGGATGCCAAGGGAACCACAGAGCCAAAAGAAATGGTTTTGATTACACAAAGTACTAAAGAATTAAAAGAAATAATGAGCAGTTATGTTGGCATTGTACGCTCCAATGTGCGTTTGAAAAGGGCACTAGATCGGCTCCGAATTCTGTACGAAGAAACAGAGGAGTTGTATAATTCCACGAATGTTTCTACTCAATTGTGTGAGTTGAGAAACTTAATCACAATCGCCTATTTGGTATCTAAGTCTGCTTCTATCCGGCGAGAGAGCAGAGGCTTACATTTTACGACGGATTTTTCTGATAAGCTAACATTTATAGACTATACCATCCTTTAAATTTTGTAGCTTTAGTTCAAGTTCAAATCGAGAAATATGGAAAAGCGCCTCTTTCCCCTTTTTTTCTTCCTGCTTCTAGGCTTTTTAGGCTTCATAATCTATTTATGGATGGGTACGACTCCTTCTGTGCATGCAACGGGCGGACTACATCCTGAATTTAGCTCTATGTTGAAAAGCGGGCAGGCAGCGACGAATAATTCCAGCGCCAGTATTTTTAGCTATTTATTTGCTTTGTTTGTCGTTGCTGTGTTGGGATTTGTTTTGTTAATTGGGATGAAGAAAAAAGGTACTTTGGGTTATTTACAAAAATGGTTAATTGGAGGAATTATTGGCTTTATGTTCGTTTTTACAGGCGTAACGCTTTCGTATTGGAATTATAGTTCAGCAGCGTCAAGCACCTATTTTGGTGGATTTCCCGTGCCTACCGCCTGGATGTTGTATGGGGTACCTTGCTTCGCTCTATTTTTTACTTTTTTGTATTTGAAAAATTTTGATACCTGGGTGCTAACGGCTGAGGATAAAGAAAAATTCAATGAAATAGTCAATAAAAACAATTTCAAAAAAAAATGAATAATTAAAGACAAAAATTACTTGATTGGTAAAGTAGAAGCAGCTAAATTTATAAGAATGGAGTTATACAACTACTTTCTAATCAAAACGCTATAAAATTAATGCGCAAATGGTTTCGAAATATCTATTATTCCTTTCCTTTTCAGTTGCTCATTTTGCATTTTCGCAGCAACCTGCTGCTTATTTTTAGTTGGATTTTATTGGCACTGCTAGTCACTGGGCAAGTAGGTAGTTTATTTGGAGTCAAATACCTTTTCTTATCCCCTGAATATTTAGGAAAAATAAATTTTTGGAGCTTTTTTATCGTTGGTTTTTGGTTTGGAGCTTATTTAATGTCCTGGAACCTGACGACCTATTTGCTGGATGCCCATCGCTTTCCTTTTATTGCCACTATGGAAAAGCCTTTTACGAAATTTTGCCTTAATAATTTTGTAGTGCCGCTTTCCTTTTTCGTTTTATATCTATGCCATATTGTTTATTTTCAAGGCTATTATGAATTGAGATCATTTGGTGAAGTTTTGTGGAATTGCCTAGGGTTTATTGCAGGTGGCACCTTGTTGATTTTGTTCCTGGCGCTATATTTTTCCTTGACCAATAAAGATATTTTGAGCTATGCTGAAAAAGCCACCCCTTCTGACATTACTGGTCAACTGGCTCCTGGAAGGCCGCATTTGAACATTGAGTCCATTCGGACAGGGAGGACCAACTGGAAGGTAGAAACCTATTTATCTACAAAACTCCGCCCGCGCCTGGTCCGAAGCGTTACGCACTATGACAAAAGCCTACTCTTTCGAGTGTTCAAGCAAAATCATTTTAATGTACTAGTCGTCCAATTGTTGAGTTTTTTACTATTAATTTTTTTGGGGTTTTTAATTGATAACCCCTATTTCAGAATTCCTGCGGCCTCGAGTGTTTTTATCTTGTTTAGTATGATTATTGCCCTGACGGGGGCAGTTACTTTTTGGTTTGGAAAATGGCGACTAACCATTATTATTCTTTTATTAATTGCGGTTAATCAGTTGAGCAGGTACGATTTTTTCAACCATGAGAACCGGGCTTATGGGCTGAATTATAGCGATAGTTTAGCCTCTTACACCAATGACAAGTTGGACATTCTTAGCTATCCAAAATATGTGGCTTCTGATATTGAAAATACGGTCCAAATTCTCAATAATTGGAAGAAAAAACAAAAAGAGGTAAAACCTAAAATGGTTTTTCTCTGTGTTAGCGGGGGAGGGATGAAAGCTGGTGTTTGGACGACTCAAGTAATTCAACAAGTGGACAAGCAATTAGGAGGCGAATTAATGAAGCATACGGCCTTGATCTCTGGAGCATCGGGAGGAATGCTTGGCGTGTCCTATCTAAGAGAATTATACCTGCAAAAATCTATGGGAGAAGAGTTGAACCTTTACAACCCTGAGTATGTGGATGATATTTCGACAGATTTATTAAATTCTATTACTTTTACTATTGTTACCAATGATCTTTTTATGCCCTGGAATACTTTTAAATTTGGTGACTATCAATACCGTAAAGACAGAGGCTACATTTTTGAAAAACAATTCAATGAAAACACTCATTTCATGCTAGATAAAACCATAGGTGATTATAAAATTCCCGAAGAAGAAGCAATAATTCCACTGCTTTTTATTACTCCTTCTATTGTAAATGATGGTCGGCGAATGGTCATTTCTCCCCAAGGAGTTTCTTACATGATGAAAACGCCGGTTACCAAAAAGAAAATCAATACGGTGTTGACCGATGCGATAGATTTTGGAAAAGTTTTTAAGGAGCAGGATGCGATGAACCTAAAGTTTACAACGGCACTTCGAATGAACGCAACCTACCCCTACATTTTGCCAAATGTACACTTGCCCAGCAAGCCGGAAATCGAGGTATTGGATGCTGGCTTTAGGGATAACAACGGGATCACCTCCGCCACTCGCTTTATCCATGTATTCAAAGACTGGATACTGGACAATACAAGCGGAGTAATTTTGGTGCAAATAGATACTGGAGATAAGATACATGAAATAACGCCCAGCGATCGGGACGGATTACTTGGAAGCATTCTAAACCCATTGGGCATTGCCGGAAAACTTTTAAGATTGCAAGACTTTGAACACGACACCAGTTTGGGATTTATTTTTGACCTTATTGGAGAAGAAAATTTCGACCCCATTCGATTTACCTATTACCCAACCAAACAGAATGAAAAGGCATCTATGACCTACCATTTGACAGAACGAGAAAAACAAGACATTCTCCATGCTTTTTACTTAGAAGAAAATCAGCAGAACCTCAAAAAACTAATAGCTGTTTTTAGCAAACCCATTACAATCAAGCAATAAGCTGCGAAAATTTGTCAAAAAAACTAATTTTACAGCTTCTTATTCAACCGAACCGTCCTATATTTTTCTATTTACAACATATCTGGCTTCTTCCACCTGCGCAGTATTTTTTGTTAGATTTCGCCAACGGTATCTTTTGGAAAATCGGTGCGACTTGCCCTCCGCTATGTTCGCGGTCATTTCTCCAAGAATGGGACCCATTTTAAAGCCATGTCCACTTCCTCCGGAACTAACCGAAAGCCCTTTGATTTCGGGGTGATTATCTATCCAAAAATGACCGTCCAGAGTATCTGTGTAAAGACACCTTCGAGTGTAAACTAAAGGAGCATTGACCAGCTCAGGGAAGGTGATTTTTAAAAATTGGCGCATGTCAGCTACTTCTTTCTCTTTTATTTGACGATCATCTTTATCAGGATGGATCGGTATGCCATTGGTGTGTTTAGCAATTTTGATGATGCCATATTTGGATAAGTAAGGAAATCCATACCAGCCGGAATTAGAAATATCTGCTGTAAAAACGGCTAATTTTGGAGGCGTGAAATGCGCTGGTTTATCGCATTTTAACCAAAATACAGGATGTCCGGTAGATTTCATATAGGCTTTTAGTTCAGGTAGTAAGTAAGAGGTATGCGCACCAGCAGCGACAACTGCATGGCCACAATGAAAGGTATTTCCTTCTTTGGTTTTCACGGCCTGCAACCTACCTTTTTCAATAATAAACTTTTCGGCGGTTTGCCCTTCCTGAAGGCTCACTCCTAAAGAACGAGCATATGTTGCCAATACCTCGCTTACTCGTCCGGATTCTACATATCCAGCTTTGGGATTAAAATTTGCTTCCGTATAGACCGCTGTATTGACCGCGGGAAAGTGTTCGCTCAAACTTTGTGCATCCATTCGGTAAGTAGGATAGCCTGCTTTCAGCAAATTTTGATAACTGTATTTTTCATAGCTATGTTTTTCGCTTTCAATTTGATCTTTGCAAAGCATTAAAAAACCAACCTCATGATATAGTTGTTCTCCAAAAAAATCATTCCATTCCTGCCAGCGACTAATACAGATTTCTGCCATTTGGAAATATTCTTTATCTGAGCCATATTCCATCCGAACTGCCTTAGTAACATCGGTAGAAGCAGCTAAATGATGTGGGAGACTATCAGGATTAATTAAGCCGACCTTGTATTTTCTTTTGACTAATTCTATAGCAGTTGTCATTCCAAAAATACCACCACCAATTACTAAAAAATCATACATTTAATTTTGATTTTACTGATGCCACAAAGAAAGTTAAGCATTTTCTCAATGCTATAATTACCAGATACTTATCTGCCCAGTTGCCTTTTTTAACTTAAGAATCTTGGTCGCCACAAAGTACGAAAGAATATTGGAACTATTGGGAAATGGCAAAGGCAGGAAGGAACCAATGCCATAGATTTTTCTCATTAACATCTGGTTAACAAAAATTCAAACTTTGTAAGGAGGAAAACTTTTAGCTTGGTATTACCTTTGTAATAAACAAGGCAAAAAGAGCGTTTTAGGGATTTTAGAAAATCCTTATTTTTGCGCCTCATTTGAGTCTAAAACAAAATTTTATAATCACACAAATCAAAAAAAATGAAAGTTAGAATTGCTTTTTTAAGCCTTATGGTAGCCAGTTTATTTATCATTGCTTGTGGCGGCGGAGATGCGACTGTGAGAGATGAAGCTCGTAAAGCGGTAACGCCCACGGCTACACCTGCCACGCCTGCTGCCCCAACAGCTACACCCGCTACGCCTGCTACACCCGCTGTTCCAGCCGGTCCAACGACAACTATGCAGTTTGATGAGTTGGAATTTGACTTCGGTACAGTAACTGCCGGCGAAAAAGTACAGCATGCTTACAAATTTAAAAATACCGGTAGCGAGCCACTCATTATCAGCAATGCCAAAGGTAGCTGTGGATGTACCGTTCCAGAATGGCCTAGAGAGCCAATTGCTCCGGGAGAAACCAGCGAAATTTTGGTGCAGTTTGACTCTAGCAACAAGAATGGCAATCAAAGCAAGCGCGTTACCTTAACTGCTAATACCAATCCGGCTCAAACATTTTTGACCATTAAGGGAATGGTTAATAAAGCGGATGCGCCAGCTAATTAGGCTCTTTCCAGCATTTAATTCCTACAGTAAAAAAGTCCCGATTTTTCCAGCCTGGAAAAATCGGGACTTTTTTTATTCATTTTTTTAGTAGTAAAAGAGAAACTAAACAGAATCGAGACTCGTGTAAAATATTGAATACCAGTAAAAAGCAAAAAGGAAAATGCAAATCTATTATATAATCAACTAGTAATAAATCAATTAAGCATATAATAATATATTATATTAATATTGCATTAATGTTTAATTTCCATTAACTTTGCCTTGTGTTTAATGATTGGGCCTCAAAAAAATCACTATAAAAACATAAAATCTTTTTTCCTACCGACCGATTAAGTTTCCAAAATACCGATTATCAAAGTAAAAGAATAGTTTTTTTGAATTTGAAAAAATTCAATTAGCAGTCCTTAGGCATGATAGAAATAACTTCCTCAAAAGGCGCGATTTATTAATTCCTCATGCCTTACAAAGTGAACTGGAAATTATTTTTGGTAAAAGCTGTAGTTTTTCATTGCAATAAAGTTTTGGAAATCATTCTTTCCTCCAATCAGCTACATCCCACAATAATTTTCAAGTTTAGTTACCTTAAAGTTAATAAACGGTCAAAGTTCACAATGATTTATCAAAGAAGGAAAAATTCTCATGTAAGAATTAGTAATCTTTTGAAAAGGAATTCCTTTTATTTGCTTAGCTATATAACAAGATTAAGCCTGTCATAGATTTAACTTACAAGGAATATTGATCCCATAAATAAACCTCGCTTTCAGCATACGAGGCTATTCTGGAAAGGGCCTGTTTATCAGACCGAATCAAAAGAAGGGCGAACACTATTGTAAACACTATAACATGAGCCATAGGCCATACTGTACATTTAGTAAACTTATTGAGAAAAACCGAACGCACCTTGTGCGAACGGTTTGGACAACAAGGTTTTCTAGTAGAAGAATAGCCTACCTTTCGCTCTTTATTGCTGGTCTTTGGCTCAACTTTTTAGGGGCAACAGAACGACCATTTACAATTCCTGTGAATGATATTATTTCCTTAAACACGCTGGCAAATTGTGATTCTTCGTTTCACTTTTTAAGTGATACAAGCACTTTGTACACAGACACAATCCCACGAAGTGATACGATTAGTTTCTGCCCCCCAAACCAATGGCAGAGGGTCAAAGTGACCTTTTCTGCCTTTGATTTGGCGGCGGGCGATACGCTTTTTGCTTATGACGGCAAAACACCTGACAGTCCGCTCCTTGGAAAATCTAGCGGATATGGCACTTCCCGCGCTTTTGGTAGCTGGGTGGCTGCTCATTGTGCACCAGATATTAATCAAACGGGCTGCCTTTCCTTTATCTTCAAGACCAATGGAGACCATATTAAAGCAACGGGTTGGAAAGCATTGGTCAATTGTGAGGAACGAAATATTCAATTGAAAGAGCCGAACATATTTACTAGTGCCTCTACCTGTAATCGTACGTATGAGGTCGTTGCAATTCCTTCGGTTGAAGTTACTACAGATTGTGGGGGCATTGACAATGATAGTACCTATGTGCGGATCCGGAATGCAACGGGAATGCTTTGCCTGGATACTTGCCTTTCTCATAACAGGGGAATGTCGTTAAGGGATACCTTTGGATTTGGCACTTATCTAGTCGAGTATATATTAAAATCGGATACGACTAAAAAAATAGAAAGCGTTTTTTTAGTTAATAGACCCAACCTGGTCTGTAACGACAGGCTGAGCGTTTCTTTGGGAGAAGATTGTAATACGATGATTACCCCTGATATTTTATTGGAAAACCTTTGTGATACCATACGGGATACTTTGTATTATCAAATTATTATTAAAAAAATTGATAAAAATAACTCCAAGGAAAATGGGAAAGTCATTGCGAGTGGAACTGGACGGGCAGGCGATTATCCAATCATTACCAAAGATTTAATTGATTTTTGTGAAAAAGATGACTACCTCGCCGAAATCACTCAGGTCTATTATGATAATTTAAACCTGTCTTTTTGCAATA
Source organism: Saprospiraceae bacterium (assembly GCA_965222705.1). Lineage (GTDB taxonomy): Bacteria > Bacteroidota > Bacteroidia > Chitinophagales > Saprospiraceae > JAFMDF01. The sequence goes on from CBDCUO010000057.1 coordinate 316,778, forward strand.
ATGGGCCCCAAAAAAACACTTGCCAGATTATTCTAAATTTTGAAGATAAAGCACCTCCTGTTTTTCAAAATAAAACCCGGGTGGACACGATATATGCCTGTAATTTTGACTTAAATGAACGCAGCTTGGGCTTACTAATCCCTTCCGCAGTAGATAATTGCTCGGCTGCTAGTGTGGAATTAGAAAATATAATCGAAATATCCCCAATAGAAAACTGCAATGCATTAAAGTCCTATTTGGTTATCTGGAAATCCGAAGATGACTGTGGAAATATTAGAAAAAAATCAGATACTATTCGAGTCATCCGGCCGGGTTTGGACAAGATTATCAAACCCCAAAATGTCATTTTAAGTTGTGGAGAAGATAGCTTATCAGAACTAGGAAATGAAGGTCGATTAAGAGTTCCCAGTATTCAAGTAGGTCGGCAAAGAAATGGACTATTTATACCTGTGGACACCTTGCCTTTAAGCGAAAATCAACCCATTTGCGGTTATATTTTGCAAAAGTCAGACCTAGTCTTGCAAAGTGATTGTGGAAGCAAGCATATTCGCTACTGGACTTTAGCGGATTGGTGTGCAGTGAATACAGCACCTGTACTTCTTGATACACAAATTATTGAATTCCGAGATACGCTAGCTCCTGTTTTTGATTGTCTTGAATTTGGTACTTTATCGAGCGCAAAGCGCATCCATTTGCCTGCATTTTCCTGCCAGACTAAGGTGAATATGGAAGCCCCAATGGCAAAAGATAATTGTGTAAATAAACCAATTGTTAAAGTATTTCGATTAGAAAGATTGGTGGACGGGGAATGGCAGGAAAATGCCATTTCCCTTTTTGAAGCAGGAGAACTGGAATGTGATAGTTTTCGAGTGAGCTATCGAGCTTTTGATGCGTGCTTTGAACAAACAAAAGAGGATACTTGCTATCAATACTTCATTATTGAAGACCCGAATGCACCAGAAGCTATTTGTCATGATCAGTTGACCATTAGCCTTAGCAATAATGCCCATGCAACCAAAATTTATGCGGATGTCATTGACGGCGGTAGTTGGGATGCTTGTGGCATAGATACGATTTTGGTTAGAAGGTCGGACTGCGAAAATATAAATCAATATGGAGGAGATGGCAATTTATTCGTTGCCAATCAATTAGAAAACAAAATTGATCCTGTTGGCTGGAGCAGCTATGTTTCTATTAGCTGCTGCGATTTAAAACAGACTGCATTCGTAGAACTTTTGGTCATTGATAAAAAGAGAAACTATAATACTTGTATGGTGCAGGTAAAAGTAGAGGACAAAATTGCGCCCTTTTGTGAAGAGCTAGACAATAAAACCTTTTTTTGTAATAAAAATAATTTATATGATTTGGGTACTTCTACTGATAGCAATGGAAATGGCTTGTTTGATGGAGATGAATGGCAACCACTAGCAGGGATACGAGAAGCCTATTATAACCAACAGTTTGGCGACCCATTGAAAGCTTGTGAAGATAATGCTTCTTGTCAGGACTTAACTTTAGAACAAGCCTATCAACTGATTGCCAAGGGTTGTGGTGTTTACTACTTAAAAAGAAGATACAGAGCGATTGATACTTATCAAAACCAATCTGAATGGCTGGAGCAGCATATTGAGGTGAAATATCAAGCCGACTGGAAAATCACTTTTCCTACGGATCAGGCCGGAGATTGCAATGCACCATTAGATACCCCTGCGATTTCAATTAGAAATGGGGGTTGTGACTTATTGAGCTGGAGATATGAAGATCGTTTTTTTAGTGCGCCGGGGGATGTTTTTACACACGTAGAGCGAACTTTTTCTATTATTAATTGGTGTCTTTATGAGCCTGGGGATCAGGCGCTTATTATTAAGCGGCACACCAACCACAATGATTTTGTAGAAAAAGAAGTAATGATTACATCTGACAGTTTTCCCGATGTCAGTTTTATCCAATATACTCAAATTTTAAGAGTAGTTGACGAAGATGCTCCTTTTTTATTTATAGGGAAAATAGATACTGTTTTATTGGGGAAAGGAGATGCCTTTCCACCGGGGGAAGAAGACCAAACCCTGGGAGAAGCCCCCTTTGAATGCGATGCCGTGCGCCTATTTCAGGTATTTGCACGAGATTGTGACGAAGCCGGCAGTGAGCACCTCCAATATCTCTGGGAATTATTGATGGACGGGGCATTGATGGAAACAGGGACGGGCGATGTTTTTACCTATACGGTTTATCCTGGTCCAGAATATCAAGTCAATTGGTTCGTAACGGATGTATTCTCTAACACCTCTTTTATTTCAGAAAGCTACATTTTCGTAGATGGCATCAAGCCTACTCCATATTGTATAAGCGGCATTGTAGCAGAAACCAATCCAAGCGATAGATTTGCCAAAATCTATCCCGAATTATTGGATTTGGGAAGCTATGATAATTGTACAGACCAAAAAGACCTCGATAAGCGACTGTGGCATCCCGTTTTAAATATTCCACAACCGGAAACACTGGAAGAAGTTTTGGCCTTGCCCACTTGGCTGGAATTGGGCTGTATTTATCAAGGCGAACAAGAAGTGGCATTGTATATTATTGATGAGGCAGGAAACTTTGATTATTGCATTTCTACTGTTGAAGTGCAAAACAATATGCTGGCTTGCACTCGGCGGCTGGCTTCTGGCACCCTGCTCGACCCAAAAGGGCAGCCTATTGAAGGTGCAGTAATTTATATTCAAAATGAGACGACTCGACAACCCATTTTATCAGACCATAAGGGCAGTTATGAAGCTACCTTGCCAGCCGAAGGAGATTTTATTATAAAACCAGATAAGAATACCGAACCTTTGAATGGCGTTAGCACCTACGATTTGGTACAAATCAGCCAACACATTTTAAGTGAAAAACTCTTTGATGCTCCCTGGCAGTTTATTGCGGCTGACGCCAATAATTCAGGGACCGTTACAGCCTATGATATTGTTCTGATTCGTCAATTGATTTTAAACATCTTACCTGCTTTTCCCCATAATACCAGTTGGCGGTTTATTGATAAAAATATTCAATTAAAAGCAAATGCGCCTCAAATTGACCCCAACGCTGAAGAAATAAGACTCCCTACATTTTCCGGAGATCGATTAGGTATGGACTTCCTCGGCATTAAAATAGGAGATGTCAATGGAAGTGCCGTACCTAATCGCTTACTCGCGGCGGAAGGAAGAAGCAACAGAAATGTATTTACTTTGTTGACTGACAATCAGTCAATAGAGAAAGGAAAAGTTTACAAGGTTCCATTTTTTGCTCGACAATTTGACCAGATTAATGGCTATCAAGGTACTCTTAATTTTCAACACTTAAAACTCTTAGACATCATTGGAGGTGTGGCGAGTCCTGATAATTTCGGACGCAGTAAGGAAGCCCAAGGAATACTTACTATTAGCTGGCACTCTTTGCAATCCCATGAAGCAGCAGGTTCGTCCTTGTTCACCCTGATTGTTCGGGCAACTAAAGACGGACAATTAAATGAGTTGCTAAAAATCACCTCCGACTACACTCCCGCTGAAGCCTACAGCTTCAGTGGGGATTTTTTGGATGTATCATTAGAATTTTGGGGACGGGACTCTCCTCTTTTTCGGGTATATCAAAATAAACCTAATCCCTTTAGTCAACAAACAGTGATTGGTTTTGATTTGCTTGCTGCTACTACAATTATTTTAAAAGTAATAAATGTACAAGGCCAAACAATAAAAAAGATTCAAAAAGCTTTTTCATCAGGATATAATGAAATAAACTTGTCGGTAAAAGATTTGCCCGTTGGCACCTATTACTATCAACTTTCTACACCTTTTGGACTAGAAACGAAAAAAATGGTAAAAGTCCAGTGATCATTAGACTTGTTAAAGGGTAATAAGTCTATTATAAAAAGCTCTAATGGTAAAAGCTGTAGATCAATTACATTATTGAAACATTTAAAATAAAGCTCCTATGTTGCAATAGGACCTAATCAAAATTAGAGCTAAAATGACCGGATGGATAATATTCCATCCGGTTTTGTTTTGGCTAAGAGTATGTTTAAAATACATCTTTTTTTCCTCCAAAAACGAAATTTAAACATACTCTAGGCAGGTGGAACGAGAAAATATGGAACGCATAACCGATGAAAATTGTATAGTTTTTTATCATACATTGATTCTATTTTGAATGATATGCAAATCTCTATTACCAAGGGTAAAAATAAGCCCCATGTTCTCACCTGTAAGCGCAAAGACGGGACGATCACCTGGACAAAGCTACAACCTGGCTTAGTGTTCCACGATTTAATCCACTATGCGGTTGAATCGGTTTTGGGTTATAAAAATGCTTTTTATGGCTTGCTTAAAAAGGGATTCAATATACAAGATTTTGAGTTGCCAAGAACTAAAAGGCCAAAAGCATTAATACCCAAAAACCTACCTTATGAAGCGATCCATGCCGAATTTTTAGTTGGGCTTTTCCAAATGGAAATAGCGGATGGAAAACCCTATCAAGACTTCAACGCGGTTTTAAGAGAGGTGTATGCAGAAAAGGGTAAAGCTGCACCAGCGCCATTAGAATCAGAAATTATTGAATCTATTCGATTAAGAATCAGAGAGTTGCATGATAAGTGGGTGCTTTTAACTCCTGGAGAGTGCTTATCTTTAGATTGCGACTGGTAACTAAAATTTAAAGCACTAGTATGTGCAAAACGGGCTTTAGCTTGTTGCTACATTATGTCAAGCAAGGCGTCCTCAATTCAATGAGAAGCCGCTCCAGTCAGAATCGAATTTTTTTTATATTCTAGAAGTTTTTTAAGCATACTATGGACCTTCTGAATATCAGTAGTAATAGAGTTAGCAGAAATGGTCGCACCAGAAATGGCATCTATGTCTGAACCATAATTTAATTCTTCTCCTTGATATCCGATGAACTGTTTTAGCCAGTTTTTACTATTGATTTCATAGCCATAATCACCGGGGTAGTCCACAACTATCACTTTCAAAACCGTTAAGTCTTTATCAAAAAGCAGTACATAATCAAAGGTTTCATAAATAGCCCCGTCCAAAGAGCATACTGCGTTATTTCCATAATTGCCTGCTCCACAGCCTCCAATCTGACAACCATACCCCTTTCGCAATAGCAAATACCCTAGCAGATTTTCATTATTCATTAATTGGGATAGTTGATTTTCTTCAAAAAACAAATCAAATTCTATAGCGATGTCGGTTGTCAAAGGCATTTCCTCAATAGCTAGATCTTTCCATATTTTGGCAATGTTCTTTTCTATTTTTTTATTGGCTCTATGGGTTCTTTTCTGAGCAGTTCCTATAAAAGGAAGTAGCAGAATAAGGAGCAAAACAGCTATTTTAATTATTCTTTTCATTTTTTTGTGTTAAAAAAACCAGATACCGACTCCAATGTTTAATTGATTTTTAAAAACATCATCTGCGTCTGTTTTTAGCCATTGATAGTCTAGTTTAAAAGCCGTCCCCAGCGTTGGCTTCCAGGTAAGTCCAGCGGTTAGTTCTGTCCTTTTGTAAGCATTATTAACTTCAATGGTTCGCTCAACCGACTGATGTGTATTATAGGTTTCATACCGGAAAAAAGGAAGCAGTTCTGATTTAATTGCCTTATTTTTTTGAAAAACATTATAGGCTGCTTCTATATAAAATCCACCCATTTGACTGCCCACATTATTTCCAGTAAAGGCGTTGTATTCAATTGTATTAGAGAGTTTGATAAAATTATATTGTCCTCTTAAGCGCACCCCCTTAATAGTATATCGAGCATCTATGCCCAACATGGCCATCCCCACTGCCGAACTGTCCGCTCGGCTCAAAGCGGCTTCATCATTCTTATTCAGGCCATTATACAAAGTCGATTGAGAATCCCCAAAATAACCTGCCAGCCCCAACTTTAAACCGGAAATGCCATAAAAATCAATTTTGGCAGAGAAATTAGGGGCAGAAGAAAAGGATTCCGCTCCTTTTTGCCGGCCGCTTCGCAGACCATTCTTTCCTGTAAATTTGCCAGTGCCATCGTACCCATTGAAACCATTGACTAAATAAGCCTGATATCGCAAGGACAACTCGTCTATTCGTCCGGTTAAACCAATGCCAATTTCGCGCCAAGTGGTAGGAACGATAAATTTGTCTATATTAGGTCGCTCTACCCCATTAAAAGTGGGTGATTCATGGTATTCATTCACAATGCCCATTGGTATCAACAACAAACCCGCCCTTATATTAAAATATTGGTTGAAGCGATAGTTGACAAAAGCCTGCTCAATAAATACTTCTTTCACATGCTCGAATTCGATTTCTGTTACAAAAGAGGCTCGCTTATCAAATTTATATCCAAATAATAAAACCAAGCGGTGAATATCCAGCTTGCCATTATGGTATTGATTGTCGCCTAAGGGTTGGTTATAATCAATATCGGCATAGCCACCAATATTTAGATTGCCACTTCCTCCAAGTAAGCGGTCGGCAGTGTTTTGGGAAGGGTCTATCTGTTGAGCTATTAAGTTGATGGTAATGAATAAAAGTAATATGTTTAGTAGGATTCGTAGCACTTGCTTTATTTAGATTTTGTCTAATTAAAAATAATACTGCAAATATAAAAATGGATAAAGAAAAAAGAAATACCTTTTTTTAGGAGGGAATTATCTACCTAACATTAGGTATATGATAGGCTTTCAAGGTCCTTTTTCAGTTGAAACTTGTCGGAGAACCGCTTTTCTTTGTGTTGAATTTTAATAACCATGATAAGATATAAAAAGGATACAGATAATATTGTTACCCTTACTCTGGATATGGGAGATCGCTATGCCAATATCATTAACCATGAATTGTATCGGTATTTTGAGCCGGTTGTGGCTCATTTGAAAAAAGAAAAAGCAAAGGGTGGTTTGAAAGGAGTAATTATCACTTCTGCCAAAAAGAATTTCTTAGAAGGGGGAGATTTAGATTATTTATATAAAAATACCAATGCTCGAGAGATTTACGAGTATTCCCTAATGCTCACCAAGCTATTTAGAGATTTGGAAAGCCCTGGTGTGCCGGTCGTGGCAGCTATTAATGGGAATGCCTTGGGCACGGGCTTTGAAGTGGCCTTGGCCTGTCATCACCGCATTGTTATAAATGACTCCAAAATCCGATTGGGGCATCCAGAGGTAACGCTCGGACTCATGCCAGGAAATGGAGGGGTCATTCGGTTATTATGGCTATTGGGGCTTGAAAATGCCTTTATTATACTGACTAATGGTAAAAAGTATCGACCCAAAGAAGCTCTGAAAGTAGGCATTATTGATGAAATAGCAGAGAATAAAAAAGAAATGCTGGAACGGGCTAAAGCGTGGTTGCTCGACCATAAAGAAGGAAGAAGGCTTTGGGATAGAGTAAATAAAGCAATACCAGGAGGGACTGCCAATGATCCAGAGGTGGCAAAAATTATTCAAAACCTGACAGCATCCCTTTCCAAAACGACTTATAATAATTTCCCCGCTCCTCAAGCTATCTTGAATACGCTTGTCGAGGCATCCAAAGTAGATTTTGATATGGCTACTCGGATTGAAAGCAGATACTTTACAGAGTTGGTCTTGCGCCCAGAAACCAAAAATATCATTAAAACCTTTTGGCATGATTATAATGCGATCAAAAAAGGCATCAATCGCCCAAAGGGATTTGGAAAATTTCGCGCCAAACAAGTAGGCGTAATTGGTGCAGGAAGAATGGGCTCAGGGATCACTTTTAACTGTATAAAAAAAGGACTTAAAGTGGTTTTAAAAGATGTTTCCAGACCCATTGCAGAGTTGGGCAAGCAATATACTAAAGACCAACTAGCCTTGATGGTAGGAACGGACACTATTTCTAAGGAAGAAGCAACGGTTTTTTATAATAATATCAAGGCTACTGCTGATCCCGAAGATTTTGAACAGTGTGATTTGGTGATTGAAGCAGTTTATGAAAACGAACTGGTTAAATCTAAAGCTATCAAAGAAGCAGAACAATACCTGGACGAATTTTCCTTGTTTGCCAGCAACACGATCTCCATTCCAATCACCAAATTGGCCCAATCTTCCTACCGACCAGAAAATTATGTAGGCTTGCATTTTTTCTATCCGGTCGAGCAAGTTCCTTTAGTAGAAGTTGTAAAAGGGAAAAAAACTTCGGAAGAAACCATTGCGCGGGCTTTTGATTTTGTGCGGACGCTCGGCAAAATTCCCATTATCGTAAAAGATGATTGGGGCTTTTATGCTGCTCGGGTTCAAAACACCTACATCCTGGAAGGAATTACCCTCTTGCAGGAAGGCTATCCACCGACTTTGATTGAAAATATAGGTTTACAAATAGGTATGCCCAAAGGGGCTTTGGCTTTTGCAGATGATTTGTCTTTGAAAATGGTCTTAAAATATGAAAATCAAGCAGCTACTCATTATGGCAATCAGTATGTCCAACATCCGGCGGTCGGCACTTTAAAAAAAATGATAAACGAATTAGATCGAACTGGAAAAATGAAGCAGGCGGGCTTCTATGAATATACTGATGAAGATCGTAGCTTATGGCGGTCATTGGAGGAGCATTTTCCGCCGACCCAACGGGATTATTCTATGGCTATTATAAAAGAACGCCTACTTTTTGCCCAGGTAATTGAAGCAGTTTGGTGTATGCAAGAAAAGGTAATCAACTCCGTTCAGGAAGCCAATCTGGGCAGCATTTTTGGTTGGGGATTTCCAGCTTTTACAGGGGGCGTTTTTCAATATGTAAACGATTATGGTTTAAAAGCATTTGTAGAACAGTGCGAGGTTTTTAAAGTACAATTTGGCCCAAGGTTTCGGATTCCAGGGCTATTAAAACAACTATTGAAAGCGGGAAAAACATTCGAGTAGGCAAAAAAATAAAGTGAGGCGTTTTTGACAACGCCTCACCTTGAATGAGATAAACAAAAAAGGCTAAAAGTAAACAAATGTTTCCTCTTATGTTAAGATAAATAACATGCATTTTGTGGACCTCAAATGAATTCTCCTCATCAAAATGAATCGCATTATCTCATCGTTTGAAGTCTTTGCCACCTAGTTGATCGGATTTATGAAAAGCTAATTTTTGTATAAGTTTAATTTATATTTACTGACACAACCAATTAAAAGATTCAAATAATGAAAGAAAAATTCTTTTTAAATGAATCCATGTCATTTGACATTGAAAGTCGCTTAAGTAGCGTCATTTTATGGCTTTGATTCGAGATGAATAATTTACTATCAAAATTATTTTCATTTCGACCAACTATTTGCAATGGAAGAGTACTTTCTCGATGGCTGCTGTTCTTGTATATAAGCTGTATATTTTTTCAAAGCACCTTTTTTTAAAATTTTACAAACAGCCGGATCAAAATATAACATTCGCAACAGGTTAGCAAAATCTCCAATACTTTGACCTGTTGAAACATAATCAATAAGCATGCCACAAGTTTGGTCAATCAGTTCCTCTTGTTCCTGCTCTCGATAGCTTAAAACAGGCAGCCCTTTTGATAGAGCCTGTAAAATCCCCTCCCTTGTTTTGGTTTGAGAGGGCAAGAGCAAGAAGTTGGCATTCTGATAAGACTGCTGTATTTTTTCTACCCTTTTCCAGTTTAAAATTTGGGTGATAGGCTGAATTTTTAATTTTTCTGACTGGTGGAGTACAGGAATGGTATAGCCCCCTTTGTCAATAAAAATTAATTTTAGTTGTTTTTGATGCTTTGGAGTCAATTGATGGTAAAATTCTGCAAAAGATCGCAAAATAATTTCAATGCCTGCCTCAGCAGCCAAATCACTTACTGATAGAATAGTAAAAGGATACATAAAATCAGTGTAAGGCTTTTTTGTAGTTATTTAGTAAATAGGTAGGGGATTGCTATCAATCACTTATCGTTGTAAATGCTATTTGTCTTTAAGATGCAAATCGTGAATTCTGTACTATTCAAGAAATAAAAGAGAGTCAAAAATTGCTAGTGTTGGTGAAATCAATAATCGGCTTTATCAAAAAGAGAAAAATGCTGTTTTGTAGCAGTTTCTATAATTCTCGGAGAGGCATTTGCTTGGCAATATCTGTGATTATTGCAACTGAAAAAATTACTTTAAACGCGCTTTTGTGACATGGAATCACTCAGTTTTGCCAAGAGAATTATGGCTGACTTTTTTACAAATCGCTACACCTTGCTAAAGACATTTGATTGATTTACAAATGGCAATCAATTTGTTTTGATAAATATCCTTAGAGTTAGGAGTACAATTTTTATATTGGAAAATTAGAAAAAGGGAAAATTGTTGGTGACAAAAAATCGGAAGGAAAAATAATTGAAAATAGTATCCTGCCCTTGAAGGATAAATTTCAAAATTTTCGATATAGCACAGGATTTTTCGGCTTCTAAAATCTTCAAAAATTACCCTATCTTTGCCCACTTTAAAATAATGGTATCTAAATGCTAATCAAAAATGAATTTACACGAGTATCAAGGAAAAGAATTACTTAAAAATTTCGGTGTAGCCATTCAAGAAGGAATTGTCGCAGACTCGGCGAATGAAGCACTTGAAGCCTACAGAAAACTTCAAAGGGAAACGGATACAGAATGGGCAGTCATAAAAGCGCAAATTCACGCGGGCGGACGAGGAAAAGGCGGAGGAGTCAAAATTGCGAAGAACGCTGATCAAGTGAAGGAAATCGCCGGAAATATTATTGGAATGATGTTAAAAACCCCCCAAACGCCTGGCGGCTTGGAAGGACCTGGCAAACTGGTAAGAAAAGTATTGATTGCCGAAGATGTATATGCCCCTGATTTTGATGCTTGTGAAGAGTATTATGTTTCCATTTTAATGGATAGAGAGCGAAAGCAGAACGTGATCATTTATTCTACTGAAGGCGGAATGGACATCGAAGCAGTAGCCGAAAACACGCCCCATTTGGTACATAAAGAATACATTGACCCCACTTTGGGCTTGCAAGGCTACGAAGCCCGAAAAGTGGCTTTTAATCTGGGTTTGAGCGGGAAGGCTTTTAAAGAAATGATTCGTTTTATTACCAAGTTATACCAGGCTTTTGTAGCGTCAGATGCTTCTCTATTTGAAATCAACCCTTGCTTAAAAACGGGGGATGACCGAATTGTGGCGGTGGATTGCAAGGTGAGCTTGGATGATAACGCCTTATTTCGCCATCCAGATTTAGCGGCATTAAGGGACACTGACGAGGAAGACCCTACGGAAGTAGAAGCCAAAAGCGTTGGGTTGAACTATGTAAAGCTGGATGGCAATGTAGGTTGTATGGTCAATGGCGCAGGCCTAGCAATGGCGACGATGGATATTATTAAACTATCCGGCGGCGATCCGGCTAATTTTCTGGATGTAGGGGGCACAGCCGATGCAGCCAGGGTGGAAAAGGCATTTAGAATCATACTGAAAGATCCGAATGTAAAGGCTATTTTAATAAATATTTTCGGTGGGATTGTTCGTTGCGACCGAGTTGCCCAGGGCGTAGTGGATGCCTATAAGAATATTGAAAATATCAATGTTCCGATCATTGTCCGCTTGCAGGGAACCAATGCAGATATAGCGAAAAAAATTATTGATGAGTCTGGGCTGGAGGTAAAATCAGCTATTTTGTTAAAAGAAGCAGCCGAAGCGGTAAAAGCAGTTTTAGCCTAACAAATGCACACTATAGATATACAGACAACCCAAAATGTGACCATTGAGTATGAATTGGCCGGATTGAAAGATCGTTTTATTGCCATGTTGATTGACAGCCTTATTATTTTGGCTGCTTATTTTGTTTTAGCCATGACTTTGTCCTATACGCTCGGACGAACGCTTTCGGACTCGCCCATGTCTTTTTATGTCGTATTTGGGCTATTTCCCATTATTGGCTTTCTATTATATCATCTCTTTTCAGAAATAGTGGCTAATGGACAATCGTGGGGTAAAAAAGCAATGGGGCTAAAAGTCGTCAGACTGGATGGCGAAGAAATAGGTTTAAGTGATTTTTTATTGCGGGCTGTCTTCCACATTGTGGACACCTTTTTTTCAATGGGCATTCTGGCAGCGCTGCTAATTTCCTCTTCTCAAAGGAAACAGCGACTAGGGGATATGACCGCTAATACCACGGTCATTAAATTAAAAAGCATGAACAGATTTCGATTGGATGATATTCTAAATATAAATAGCATTGACAATTATACCCCCATTTATCTGGATGTGAAACATTTCAAAGAGGAAGATATGTTATTGGTCAAGTCGATTCTATCAAGATATAAAAGCCATCCCAATCTCGCTCATAAAGAGGCCCTCGTTGCAGCCGTAAGCCGATTTTCTGCTCTTTTGAACTTGACAGAAGCGCCTAAAGACAAAATCCAGTTTTTGGAAACCTTATTAAAAGATTATGTGGTTTTAACCAGATAAAACTTAGGGAATGAGCAGAAGAAGAAAGCCTTTTTTGGTAGAAAATTTGATCATTACCGGACTAGCAGATAAGGGAAAGGGCGTAGGCAGAGACCCAGAAGGCAGGGTGATTTTTGTAGAAGACGCAGTCCCAGGAGACATCGTAGATGTATTGGCTAAGCGAAAAAAAAGAGATATTTTTTGGGGAACGATTCAGAAAGTTCATCAATATTCTACCCATCGAAAAACACCTTTTTGTCAACATTTTTGGCTATGTGGCGGTTGTAAGCTACAACATGTCGCCTACGAACAACAGCTAGCATTTAAGCAGTCCCATGTGGAAAATGCCCTCAAAAGGATCGGAAAGGTAACCGTTGGCGAAATGCTACCGATTGTACCTTGCGATCAGGAAATCTATTACAGAAATAAGCTGGAATTTTCTTTTTCCAATAAACGATGGTTGACCAGAGAGGAAATAGACAGTGGCATTTCTAACAGGGAAAATGTATTGGGTTTTCACAGAGCAGGAGCTTTTGATAAGGTCATTGACATCCATAAATGCTATTTACAATACGAGCCGTCCAATTTTATTAGAAATATAGTAAAAGACATTGCAAAAAAGCAAGGACTTTCTTTTTTTGATGCAAGGGAAAATTCTGGTTTCCTGCGGCAATTGATGGTTAGAATTAGCACAATGGGGGATATCATGGTCGTTTTAAGTGTTTTTGAGGACGATCAGAAAAAAATAAAAGACCTGTTAGAAGAAATTTTAAAATATATCCCAGCGATCACTTCTTTATATTACTGCATTAATAGTAAAGCCAATGATTATTTGTATGATTTAGAGATGTGCCATTATCATGGGCAGCAGTACATAGAAGAAAAATTGGGTAGCGTAATATTTAGAATCGGCCCAAAATCTTTTTTTCAAACCAATACCAGGCAAGCCGAAAAACTCTATAAGCTTGTCCTTGATTTTGCAGCATTTAAAGGCACAGAAAATGTGTATGACCTCTACACAGGCATTGGCAGCATCGCTTTGTTTATCTCAAAATACTGCAAAAAGGTAGTTGGAATAGAAGAAATGGAGCCTGCCATTCGGGATGCAAAGGAAAATGCTGCCAGAAACAGTATTACAAATGCCAGTTTTTATGCAGGAGATGTTAAGAATATGCTAAGTTCAGATTTTATAAAAAAACATGGAAAGCCAGCTATTTTAATAACAGACCCGCCAAGATCGGGTATGCATCCCAAGGTAGTAAAAACGCTTTTGGAGTTGGCTAGCCCTAAATTAATTTATATTAGCTGCAAACCTGCGACCCAAGCCAGAGATTTGAATATTTTAGCGCAAAGGTATAAAGTGCTAAAGACTTGCCCTGTAGATATGTTTCCACACACTGCGCATATTGAAAATATAGCATTATTAGAACTAAAAACTTCCTAATACCTAGAGGCATGGACAAAACACAGAGAAAAGTAACAGTTTAGGTAGCTTTTTTAAAAAAACTTGGGGCTTTTGCATTATTAGATCGTTCCAGTCAGTTGCTTTGTTTTTCTTTCTTTTTTCCAGCCAATTTCGTAAAGCACAAAGTAAGCTACTACCAAAGCAGAAATAACAAAATAAACGGCTAATAAGATTGTTCCCCCAGGAACTAGCGTATCGAGTAAAAACCAATCGCCGGTGATGTAAATGATAGCCAGACCAACAATGGACTTTAGCGCTTCCATCCAAATGGCATTAGGGTCTCTATCCATTAATGTTGTGAAGCTGTAAATGACAATAAATAAAAAGGCACCATAGATGAAAATATCCGCTTCAGGTATATTTGCTATCTTTAGTAGCAAATGAATGACTAAGGCATTCATCACAAAATACTGTATCCAAGACCAGACACGCAAGGCGGGAGAGGACGGGGGGTCGTACTTTACAAAGGTTTCCGGTTTGGAGGAAGGCAAGGGGTATTTATCAATGACATCTACTGGCCGCCAACCCGTTGGCATAAACCAGACGCGGGCTTTATCCCACCAATTATTAGTACGCCAGGCATCTTTGGCTAGTAAGATGATATGTTGAAAGTTGATTTTAATAGGATTCCAGGTATTGACCTGTCGGGTTACGCCATAGACGCAAGGCTCTTGGTCTAATTCTTCTTGAAAAGTGCCAAACATTCGATCCCAAATACAAAAAATAGCTGCCAGGTTTTTGTCTAAATAAATGGGATTTATTGCATGGTGAACCCGATGTTGCGAAGGGGTAACGATAATGTATTCTAAAAAACCCAGCTTGCCAATATGCACCGTATGATACCAAAATTGGGCAAACAAATGTAATGGTGCGATTATGCTGATCACTTTAGGAGGCAAACCTAGCAAAGCCGCCGGAAACAAAAAGATGAAGCCCAAACTAACAAAACCGGAAATGCTTTGCCGCAAAGCGACTGCTAGGTTAAATTCTTCGCTCGAATGGTGGACAATGTGCCGATTCCAAAAGACATTGACGCTATGACTGAGCCGATGGCTCCAATAGCTGGCAAAATCAATCGCAATAAAACTAAGCAGATAAACCAGCCAGGTGATCTCAATATGGACCAATGCTACTCGTTCATAGACCCAGCCGTAGCTTATAATGACAATACTTAACCCTAAAATGCTTTTTAAAGTATTAGTATTTCCAGAACTTAGACTAGAAATGGTGTCCATGCTCCGAAAATTAAAGTTGCCTTTATAATAGGCATAAATGGCTTCGATAATAATCAATCCAATAAAACCGGGAATAGCGTATAAGAGTACCTGAGCGTAAGCTTCCATATATCCTGTATTTTTTTTTAAACAAAGCTACAAAAAAATGCCATTTTTTGCTTATAATTGAATTTGCCAAGATCATAACTAAAGAAAAAAATAATGCTTTATCTGTCTCGCCGATAACCAACATTTTTTCGTTATTTTGCATCTTTATTTTCAACAATAGCCAAGTTCTAGCTTTTTCTATGCGCTTGATAGATACCCATGCACATTTATATATAGAGCAATTTGATAAAGATCGAACAGCAACTTTACAGAGAGCTGTTGACAATGGAGTAGAAGCATTTTATTTGCCCAATATTGACAGTAGTTCTATTGGGCCTATGCTCGATTTGGAAGCAAAATATCCCGAACAGTGTTATGCCATGATGGGCTTGCATCCTTGCTCGGTAGATGCAAATGTTGAGAAAGAATTGGAAATAGTAGAAAAATGGTTGGGCAAACGGACTTTTTGTGCCATCGGAGAAATTGGACTGGACTTGCATTGGGATACGACCTTTTTTGAGCAACAACAACAAGCATTTAGACAACAAATCAAGTGGGCGAAAGAATTGGACGTGCCAATCGTCATTCATTCCAGAAAATCCACTTGGGAAGTCATTGACATATTGCGAGCGGAAAAAGACGACCGACTGAGAGGAATTTTTCATTGTTTTGGCGGAACAGTTGAGGAAGCTCATGCGATTATCGGGCTAGGCTTTTATTTGGGGATTGGGGGTGTTTTGACCTTTAAAAAAGCTGGACTAGACAAAACGCTGGAAAAGATTGACTTAAAGCATATTGTTTTAGAAACGGATTCCCCATATCTAGCTCCTATACCCTATCGGGGAAAGCGAAATGAATCGGCTTATCTAAAAATAATCGCTCAAAAGCTGGCGGCGGTTAAAAAAGTGGAACTGGAAGAAATAGCCACGGTGACTAGCCATAATGCCAAAAAAATATTTGGTTTTACTTCAAAAAATTCACTTTTATTTGGCAAGACATAACGGAATTTGGAATAAATATGCTATTTTAGCGATGTTTTTGAAAAAAAAATCCCTGAAACGGTAGGGAAGAATTGCGATTTATTTTGTTTTATAATTTTATTTTGCAATATTTACGCCCTAAAGGATTAGCCTAAGAAGTATTAATTCTTTTTTTATTTGAAATTTGGAGAATGATTGGTTGAAAAGAATGGACAAAGCGAAAAACCGCCAACAGGCAAGGAGAGGTGCTCGAGTGGCTGAAGAGGCACGCCTGGAAAGCGTGTGTGCGCCAAAAGCGTACCGAGGGTTCGAATCCCTCTCTCTCCGCATAATACTCAAATATTAAATTAATTTGAAGAATGGTGATAAACACAAAGACTTGAGCGAGTCTTTTTCATCTTTCCTCATTTTTTTATTTATATCACAGGTTTTAAACAAAATTAACTTTAAACATTAGCAAAATCTTATTGACTATGCGAAAATTTATTGCTTTTCTGCTCGTTTTTGGTATTTTCTCAATTACAGGTGCTATTGACGCAATGGCACAAGCAGAACCTACCGGTTTTCAGGTGCTTAAAGAAAAATTTATCGAAGGTGACTGGAGATTTATGAGTTTGGTATTGATCTGCTTGATTCTGGGCTTGGCTTTTTGCATTGAGCGCATTATTACCTTGAATGTTGCAACAACTAATACGGACAAATTATTGGCTAGCATTGATGAAAACCTTAAAGAAGGTAATCTAGAAGGTGCGAAGGAAGTTTGTAAATCAACTCCTGGCCCAACCGCGAGCATCCTCTATGAAGGTTTGAAAAATGCAGATCAGGGGCCGGAAGCTGTTGAGAAAGCAATTGTTTCTTACGGAAGCGTTCAAATGGGTCTTTTAGAGAAAGGATTAGTTTGGATTTCGCTATTTATTGCAATTGCACCGATGCTTGGCTTTATGGGTACAGTAATTGGTATGATCCAAGCTTTTGACCGAATTCAAGCGGTGGGTGATTTATCTCCCTCTGTTGTGGCAGGGGGTATTAAAGTAGCCCTTTTGACAACGGTATTTGGTTTGATTGTAGCGATTATTCTCCAAATTTTTTACAACTACATCGTATCTAAAGTAGATGGTATTGTAAATAAAATGGAAGAAGCTTCTGTGTCTTTGGTAGAGGTAATGGCGGACAATAATGTGTTCAAATAGTAGAAAAATTTATTGAACAGCCTAACATTGTTTTGTGGTAAATTTTTTCACTATGTCGCTTTTTAGTGGCAGCGATGAGCAATGGCAAATTCCATTTCCTCATTTATTTTTCACTTAAAAAAACGATCAAATCATGTATAAATTTCTAGCCAAAAACGGTCAGTTATTAGCCTTTGGTCTAGGGGTACTGATTACGGCTATCTTCTTAGCAAGTGCGCTAGGAGGCATTGACAAATTTACGGCCTTAGCTGAAGACCAAAGAGGAACTTCCAATATATTTAATTTTGGACTAATGGCGGCGATTGGCCTGGTTATTATAGGGGCGATAGCCGCACTACTTTTTGGTTTGTTTCAGACAATTTCTCATCCAAAAGGGGCACTTAAAGGCATAATAGGTATTGGCTTAATACTAGTCCTTTTCTTTGTGGGACAGGCATTAGCTGGACCGGATACCCAGTCCATTTTGGATACCAGAGCAGAATTTAATGTAACAGACGGCCAAAGTGCCTTGATTAATGGCTCTATTATGGGTGCTTTATTGTTGGCTGGTTTGGCCTTAGCAGCTTTTGTGTTTTCAGAAGTCAGAAATTTCTTTAAATAAATCAGATTTAGCATTTTTAAATTAATGCTAAATTTTAAATTGAAAAATTATGGCAAAGAAAAGTAGTAGAGATCGGCTCTCTAATGAGATCAATGCTGGGTCTATGGCAGATATTGCTTTCTTATTGTTAATATTTTTCTTGGTAACCACCACAATTGATGTGGATAAGGGGGTCTTGGTAAAGTTGCCACCTTGGTCTGAAGAAGAACCAGATATTACCAAGCTAAAAAAACGCAATGTATTTGCCGTTTTAGTCAATGCTCAAAACCAATTATTAGTAAGAGGGGAGCCTGCAAGCGTAAATGACCTCAAGGAAAGGACTAAAGAGTTTATTGCAAACCCGCAAAGAAGAGAGGATTTGGCAGAAGCTCCAAATAAAGCAATTATTTCTCTAAAGAATGATCGAGGAACTAAGTATGGAGTATATTTGGAGGTATATAATGAGGTAAAAGCGGCCTATTCGGAATTATGGAATGAAGAGTGTCAAAGAAAATATGGGCAGCCTTATAGTGAAAACCTCCCCCTGGCGATCCGGAAAGAAATCAGGTCTAAATTTCCTTTGGTAATTTCTGAAGCAGAACCTACTGCTTTTGGTGAAGAAGAATAATATGGGGCTTGTCGAGCACTACCTATTATTTATTCGTCTTGAAAAATTGTAAGCTATGTCAAAATTTGTAAAAAAGAGAGGAAAATCCTCTCCCGCTATATCTACGGCTTCTTTGCCAGATATTATTTTTATGCTATTATTCTTTTTTATGGTAACAACGGTTTTGAGGGATGCGGAGTTGCTAGTATCGGTGAATGTTCCCAAAGCTACAGAATTGACCAAGCTAGAGCAGAAATCGCTGGTTAATTATTTATATATTGGAAGACCTACTAAAAAATACCAGAATTTATACGGTACCAAACCACAACTTCAGCTTGGGGATAAAATAGCAGGTGTACACGACATCCCGATCTTTATAGAAAAACACAAAGTGAAGGTAGCCGAAGCGATGCACAATAGAATCACTTCTTCCTTAAGGGTGGACGGAGATGTGACAATGGGCATCGTTCAGGATGTCAAGACAGAACTTCGAAAATCTAATCAGCTGAGAGTAAACTATTCTGCAAAACCTAGACAGGATTAGCCAATTTTTGTCCAACCTTAAAAAGGGATAGCATATTAATTGCTATCCCTTTTTTATTAAAACTATCCCTCAAACTTTTCAAATAATAGGAAAAACCCTATCTTTGCAGTCGTTTTTTGAAAAATGTAGGAAAAAGATTAGCAATTATGAAAAAAGAGATCCATCCAAAAAATTATAGACTGGTCGTTTTTAAAGATTTCTCTGCGGATTATGCCTTTTTGGCAAAATCCTGTACCCCTGCCAAGGACACAATTACTTGGGAGGATGGAAAGGAATATCCACTGGTAAAATTGGAAATTTCCAGTGCTTCTCACCCCTTTTTTACTGGAAAGATGAAATTCGTGGATACAGCCGGTAGAATTGATAAATTCAATAAGAAATTTGCAAAATCCAAATTTGCCAATACGCAAAAAGAGAGCTAAGCACATCTTTCTCTGCTTTTTGGAAAAAGAGTTTTTATCCATGAGATGAAGGCTCTTTTTTTATGGGCCGAATAGTTGTAAATAGCCCACAAATGGAATAATTTTTTTATTTTGCCCGATATTCCTATGAGAATTGCAAGGTTTTAGGTGACTGGCTTAGAGAATAGGCTGTTTGAATTTAGAAGAGAAAAGAAGGTGACTTTCTAAATGATCTGCACTTATTTTAAGATATAACATTATGCGTGTATTCAAATACTTCTTCGTTTACTTACTCCCTATTAGTGTTTACTTTTCGTTTAATACGGTTGGTATATGGACATTTTTACCCATCATGTTGTTCTTTGTACTAGTCCCTCTTTTGGAGCTATTTATAAAGCCGGATACGGCTAATATGGATGAGAAAACGGCTTATGATGAAAAGAATAAATCCATCTACGATTGGATACTTTATACAGCCGTTCCCGTCCAAATAGGCTTTTTGATTTATTTTCTTTTTATTATTCAGCAAACGCCTTTTGGCACCGTTGAATTTTTTGGCAGGGTGCTATCTATGGGGCTAATGTGCGGCGTGTTGGGCATCAATGTTGGCCATGAATTGGGACATCGCTTGAATAGGAGGGAGCAACTACTTGGAGAGATTCTCTTATTAACTTCTTTGGATACCCATTTTCTCCCCTATCATAATGCGGGACATCACCGAAATGTAGCAACACCGGAAGATGCGGCTACGGCTGCCAAGAATGAATTACTCTTCACGTTTTGGTTTACTTCTCATTTTGGCAGCTATATAGATGCCTGGAAGATTGAAAATGATCGAATGAAAAGAGTGGGCAAGCCTATATGGACTCTAAGCAATCGAATGGTAGCTTACTCCCTGGCAAATATTCTATTGATTTTTGCCATTTATTCTTTTTTTGGAATGACCGTATTGATCGCCTTTGGAATAGCTGCTGTGATAGGTATATCCTTGTTAGAAACGGTGAATTATATCGAACATTACGGATTGCTAAGAAAAAAAAATGAGCATGGTGTATATGAAAAAGTAAAGCATACCCATAGTTGGAACTCTGACCACCCAATAGGTAGGGCCTTACTTTTTAACCTTTCAAGACATTCTGATCATCACTATAATGGCAGTAAAAAATACCAGGTATTGAAATCCCTCTCCACAAGCCCTCAAATGCCAACAGGCTATCCAGGCATGATGATTTTGGCTCTTTTCCAACCACTTTGGTTTTTAGTAATGAACAAAAAACTGGAGCAATTTCAGGCAGAATCGGTATATTTAGACGTTGGAAAATTAAAACTGGAAAATTAAACATGGAAGCACCTCTCCAATCAAATTTCTTGGGCTTGAGAACAGCAGGCTATCTGGTAAGCGATATCAAAAAAGCCAAAAAGTGGTACGAAAGAGTTATTGGATATCCTCCTTATTTTGACGAGCCTTTTTATGTGGGCTTTAATGTAGCTGGCTATGAGTTGGGACTTCAACCTGAAGAAAAACCCAGTAGCAGAAAAATCCGAAAATGTTTATATGTACTGGGGCGTAGAAGATGTAGAAGCAGCTTATCAACGCCTTCTAAGTTTGGGTGCTACTGCACACCAAGCCCCACAGGAAGTTGGCGGCGGCATAAAAGTCGCTACCGTAAAAGATCCCTGGAATAATATTTTTGGTATCATTTACAATCCACACTTTACTTTAGAATAGGCTCGTTATTTGCGAACAAAGCCTAATAGCTTCAAATCTTTGTCATAAATCGCAGCGCATATAGTCGATTATCCAGAAACTTATTTGGCTCATCAAATAAAAAAAACACATAAATCATTCCTCGTTCTTCCTTGTATAACCCAAGTAGGCGGCAATGTTTTCTAGTTGAAAACTTAGCTTTGGGTTGAAAAAAAGCAAAACTGCCCCAATCGGCATCAAAATCTGCTTTTAAATCTTCTTCTTCTATTTGATGTAAGCTGATCACGGCATCCTCTTTTTCATTGGTCGCCGTAGAAGAAACCACCCGCATAAAATCCACATTCGGAATTTGGGTACTCAAATCACCGGCTGTAAAAGGGATAATGGTATAGCGAATTTCCAAGTTTTCCTGCTTGGATGCGATGGAGTGATCATAGGGTTGGTAATCATTTTTGATGACTCGCAGACTTTTATATTTCCCCTCTGTCGGTTCAAAAAGATCGATTTGTACCGCCTTTAGTTTTTTAAGAAATTTTTTGGAATATTTGATTTTTTGGCCATAGATATTGGTAGAAAACAAGATAAGAAGTAGCCAGTAGCCATATTTATTTACCCTCATTATTGGCGATTTTAATAATTTACAATACTAATACTTCATTATATTTAAAACCAAATCGCTCTCCCAAACTCACCAGAACAAACCCTGCTTTTTGCTCCTCACATACTTCCTGAATGAGTTGAGAGGCTGCTTGAATATTGACTGTATCCAGATGACTAAAGGGCTCATCGAGCAAGAGAAAATCAAAGGATTGACATAAAGCCCGAATAATGGCCACTCGCTGTTTTTGACCATAAGAAAGCGTATTACAATGCTGCTGTAATAAATCCTCAATCCCTAATCGGGCAGCCATCTCTTTGATTGCTGTTATAGATTTAATCGGGTCCAGGCTTGATTTTAACAAAATATTGTCCAACGCACTCAGCGTTGGAAATAGGCGCAAGTCCTGAAAGATAATGGATAAATGGGCTTTTCGCAAATCTGCCCATTCATTTGGCTGAAACGCACTAATATTTTCACCGCCTAGTTCTACTACGCCGCTATAATCTTTTCTAAGTCCATATAAAATGTGCAAAAAGGTAGATTTCCCTTTGCCGGAAGGGGCAGTAAGAAGGTAATTTTTTCCTTTTTCCAAATTGCAATCGGTTTGCCAAATATCGGAATTAATAGACTGTTCTTGTTCTTTGAGTGGATTCGGCAGTAAATTGTGAATGGCATACTCCATTGATATATATATGATTGTTAGTTTCCTAAATTTTGAAATCCTTTCCAAATAATTTCCAAATCTCTTGCCCAATCATAGTCCCGAGCGTAGAGAAAGTGCAGCCGTTGAATCGTTGCCGAATCAAATTTCTGCCAGTCAAAGCCTTCAAGTGGTATGAGTACTCCGGGACGAACAGTTGGCAGAGAATCGGATGAATCTATTCCTTCAACATAACCAACCCAGGTTTTTTTTCCAAAAAAAACATCAAGGACATTCTTAAAAAAGTGGAGTTTATTTTTTATAAAAAAAAGGATGATCGGGCTAGTAAAGAGAAAAATAAGGCAAAGCACCCTATCCAGCAGTCGTTTGCTGCGTCTTTGGGTCGGGTCGGCAATTTTATAACGAATATCAATTGTGTATAATTCTCCTGGCGTATTTTTGGAATGACTGCCGATGATGCTCATCGTTTTTTGGGGGACAATTTTGTAGTTTATTTTATTGCCCAATTTGGTCATCCAATACATAATAGATTGGGAAGTGACATCTTTGGAGCAAAAGATGATTTCGTGAATATGATAAATTTTGACCACTTCTGATAAATTGGCCAAATGGCTCAAATAGGCTTTACGAGGGGAAGGTTTAGGAGGGACTACACCGATGAAGTTTTGTTGGACATTCGCTTTATTAAGTAAATCCAATACTCGCTTTGCTTCTTTTTCCCTCCCCACAATCAGCAGATTTTTGATCGGTGCTTGCCCAATGCGGAAATTTTTAAATTTTAAAAAATGGATAAACATTCTTAGTGAAAAAGTGCTTATCATCGCCCATACTGCTCCTAGCAGTAGTAACATTCGGGAAGTTCGGTACTCTAAGGGTAGTAAACCATAGATCGCTGCCAATAGAATAGATCCCAAAGCCAGCCCTTGTACCAATCGGCGAATGCTTTGAGGGGTATCATATCCTCCATTAAAATAAATGCTACCCAACCAAACACTAATGTAAAGCGGCACATTGAAATACAAAAAAGAAGGACGGTAATAATTAGGGTCATCAAAGTAGGAAGTTGCCCAAAAATCCTTGAGCCAGTACATTCCCAGAAAGATAAGCATAGCATCCAATAAAGGCAGGTAGATTTTTTTAAAAAAATTATTTAAAATAGTCAAAAATGCCCGGAAGTAAATAGCTAGCTGTAGCATAGCCGTTAAAACCGATGCCTGCTCTTTTTGGAAATGCTTTTTTGAAAAAATAATCATCGCCTGATAAAAGGCTTTTACATAGTTTAGGCTACCTTTTTTGGTACTCTCTCCCTTATAGTGGATGATAGTGGTCTCTGCAAAATAGTAGTTATAATATCCTGCTTGGGTGATTCGGTAAGAGAGGTCTATATCCTCTCCATACATAAAAAAAGACTCATCCAACAGTCCGATTTTGTCCAGAACGGATTTTCGCAAGAACATAAATGCTCCTGCTAAAACAGCGACTTTGTGGGTTTGATTTTCATCTAGAAAACCTAAATGATAGTGATTGAAAATTTTGGACTTTGAAAAGATTCTGGAAAGCCCAAAAGTTTTGTGAAAGGCAACCGCCGGAGTAGGTAAGCCTCGTTTTGATTCTGGCAAAAAATTGCCTGACCCGTCTATCATTTTTACTCCTAATGCACCCGCTTTGGGGTGCGTATCCATAAAAGCCACGCATTTGTCAAAAGTATCTTCCTCCACTAATGTATCGGGATTGAGGAGTAGAATGTATTCGCCTGTGGCTTGCTGAATGGCTTGATTATTGGCAGAGGAGAAACCAACATTATGCGCGTTAATGATCAGATGAACCGCTGGGAACTTTTCTTGTATCATTCGCACAGAGTCATCAACGGAATTATTATCCACCACGAAAACTTCCACCGCTAAATTTCTAGAGGCTTTCTGAACGGAAAGGAGGGCTTGTTCGAGGAAGTAACGGACATTATAATTGACAATTACTATGGAAAGCTTCATCTCTTTGTGATGACAAAAAAGTACTTATTTTAAAAAACAACGAACTCATTTTTTTGAGTTTAGTTTGTATGGAATCCGAGCTATAATAGAGCGGCCAAGCGTCACCTCATCTGCATACTCTAACTCCCCACCAAAGGAAACACCTCGGGCTATGGTAGAAATGCGGACGTTCAAATCTTTCAATTTTTTAGAAATATAAAAAATGGTCGTATCCCCTTCAATGGTCGGACTGATTGCCATAATTACCTCTTTTGTCACTGCTTTTTCTACACGGGCAATGAGCGTATCAATATTTAACTCAGAAGGACCAATCCCTTCTATTGGAGAAATTACGCCCCCTAAGACATGGTACAAACCTTTGAATTGGCCCGTTTCTTCAATTGCCATTACGTCCCGAATTCCTTCCACTACGCAGATGACGGAAGTATTTCGCCGCTTATCTGCACAAATTCGGCAGATCGGCTCGTCCGCGATGTTATGGCAATGTTGGCAAAATTTAATCTCTTTGCGCATTTTCAGGATATCTGAAGCAAATTGCTCACTTATTTCGGGCGGTTGATTCAGTAAATACAAAACCAGGCGCAAGGCAGTTTTTTTTGCCAATTCCTGGCAAACTTGCAAAAGCATCAACCGCTTCTTCTAATAATTTGGATGAAAAATTCATGTTTTTTGCTTCACTAATTTCTATGAGCGCGCCGCTTCTTTTTTCGATCAAATTGATCGCCTGCATTGATTCGTATTCCCCTTCCATTGAAGGAATTACCTTCTAGTTGGCGAATGACTTCTTCCGAATAATCTGCTTCGATTTCAAAAAAGGAAAACTTGTCGTGCATGTCAATTCTTCCAATGACTCTGCCTGGCACGTTTCCATCTCGGGAAATAAAATTTAGAAAACCACCTTTACCATTCACATCTATAGTGCCGACATTTATAAAAAGCCGCTGCCTTTTGGAATGGCGTCCTCTCGATCTTCCTCTTTTTTCTTTGGGTAAAGGAACATTTAAATCGTCTGCTTTTCTATATTTTTTTAAAAATCTGGAAAAGGAAAGAGTTGCTATTTTTTTGAGTAATTCTTCTTTTGATAATGCTTCAACCCGCTCTGCCAGTTTGGGTATTAAGCTTTCTACGATTGGGTTAACTTCTGTTTCAGTAATATTTTCAACTTGCTCGACCAACCGCTTTTCGCAAATTTCTACTCCGGTTGGAATATGTGCTCTGGAAAATTTGATTTTACTCATTTTTTCCAGTCGCTTTAATATGCCCAAATCGCGTGGATGCGCCAAAACCAGAGAAATGCCCTTATTGCCTGCTCGGCCAGTACGTCCTGCGCGGTGCGTATAAAAAGAAATATCTTCGGGAATATTATAATGAAAAACATGACTAATTTCATTTACATCAATCCCTCTTGCAGCTACGTCCGTAGCTACTAAAATTTGCAATTTTTGGCTTCTAAACCGGCTCATTACCCGATCTCGTTGCCCTTGTGTTAGGTCTCCATGTAGTGCATCAGCTTTGTAGTCATCCCTTACGAGCATTTCTGCCACCTCCCTGGAGTCCCTTCGAGTTCGGGTAAAAACGAGTGCAAAACAGTCCGAATTAAAATCCAAAAAACGACGTAAGATTTCATAACGTTGAGCCGGACGAGTAACAACATATTGGTGGTCTATATCTTCGTTAGAAGAATTCCTTTGCCCAACGTGCATTTCTACGGGTTCTGTCATATAGTTACGAGCAATTCGTCTTACGTCATTGGGCATCGTTGCAGAAAATAGCCAGGTCATCTTGTCGTCAGGAGTATTATCCAAAATCTCATCAATCTCCTCTTTGAATCCCATATTGAGCATTTCGTCTGCTTCATCCAGGATCACATATTCAATTTCTTCAATGTTAACGACCTTTCGTTTTATCATGTCTCGCAGCCGTCCCGGGGTCGCTACAATAATATGTGCTCCCCTTTTTACTTCTTTTATCTGTTGGTAAATATCCGTTCCACCATAAACGGCTCGTATTTTTAGTTGCTTTAAATATTTGCCAAACTGCCCCAGTTCTTTAGTGATTTGCAAACACAATTCTCTAGTAGGAGCCAAGATCAAAGCTTGGGTGTATTTTTCCGAAGCATCTACCAAATCTATAAGGGGCAAACCAAAAGCAGCAGTTTTGCCAGTCCCTGTTTGTGCCAATCCGACAAAATCAGTTTCTTCTTCCAATAGCGTCGGAATGGCCTTGGATTGAATAGGCGTAGGTTCGATAAAGCCTAACTGTGCAACGGCTTCCACGAGTGGTTGGGAAAGCCCTAACGATGCAAAATCACTCATATATTTTTTTTAGGGTAACTATCCAGGAGTACATAAAATTCTCAAAGAAACGAAGAAAACGCAGCGTATATTTTTTATTCTTCGCTTGACGGAGGAGCACAAGGCAAGCCTGCTTTAGTTTTGGATCATCAAGAAAAACAAACCCTCTTAGACAATTACTTTTCAATTAAGCTGCAAAAGTACGTCTTTTATACTATATTTTGAAAAAAGACTTTTTTGCCTGCTCGAATAAGGAGAGAAGAGTTGTTCTTTATTTTAGTAGTGACAAAACAATGACTCCTTCATTTGGGCGGCCTATTTCATCGTTATACTCTGAACTGGATAAATTCGTGATTATAAAAAATTGAATTTGATGTAATCTAAAAAGATATAACCAATTGAATACCAATTTTTTAAGCTTTAGATGATGTAATAATCCCTGAAATGTTAAAATCACTTTTTTATGCGGTTTCTAATTCTACTTTGGCACTTTAGAAATAGTGATTGTTTTAAGTGTAATTAGCTCCTAGTTTTAGTGGCGGCTGCCTGTTAAAAACTGCGGAGCGGTTGTTTTTAACTAGAATTTTTGGTTCTTTTTTTTCAATGAAAAAAGAACAACATCTAGTTTTGTTTAAAGTGCCAAAGTAGAATTAGTATATTTAATTTTTTCCAAATGAAATCTTGCAATTTTTTGGCAAGGAGTGAAAGATAAATAGATGAAGGCTGGAGAGCAACGTGGCTCTCCAGCCGCAAAAGAAGTTTATTTTGTCTTTAATTCTTTAAAGTATTCTTCTACCAAAATTTTGTAATAAGGACGAAGGACTGGAGAAACGGATTTGTACATATCAATTTCTGCTTCTCGTTTTTTGATATATTCTTCTAGCGAAGGCGGAAATTTTCGTTCTCTTTGAGCCGCTGTTTCCGCTTTTCGTTTATTGTCATACTCTCGCTCCCGCTCTGCTTTTTCGGCTTCTAATAAACGGGTCAATATCTCCTCCTGTCGTTTCATCATTTCATTGGTTAGTCGTTTGTTGACCAACTCTGTTTCTATTTTATCCATTTCATCTACAATATCCTGCAGTTCTTTGGAGCCTTTGCCTTGCTCTTGTAATTGTTTTTGAGCCTCCTGCAAAGCTTTTCTAAGCGCGGCTTGCTTGGCAGCCATTTGAGCGAATTGCTTACTTTGTCCTTTTTGATTTTTTGCCCTTTCCAGGGCATCTTTCATTTGCTGCATTTGATCATTTAGGCTTTTTTGTCCTTTTGAGATTTTGTCCATTGGCACTTTTCCCATTTTCCCTTTTTGCATACCTGGCTTGGAACACATTTGGCTGCCTGCCATCATGCTGGACATTTGTTGTTGCATTTGGTCCATTACTTCGCTTAACATTAGGGCCAAGTCATTGACGTTTTTCATGGTTCTTTGTTGATGGTCATTTGCCTGCGGTTTTTTTCGCTCTTCGAGCGTTTTGAGGCTTTCTTTCATATTTGTTTTGATCTCCGTCACCTTTTCAGTAACGAAAGATTCAATCTGGAAGACCCGCTTGCTCAATGCCTGCAAGCTGTCTTCTATTAGCTTGAAGTCATCTTTTAATTTATATTGCTGTTGAACTTCTGCTACGTATTTGGGGGTGTTTACAGTCGTTTTTCTGATTTTATTGATTAAATCTTCCTGGTCAAAAGAAAGCCCCACCAGGTTTTCTAATAATTGCCGCAACGCAGCCATATCTTCTTCCATTTGCTCCATTTCTCCCGACTGCATTTGCTGTTGCATTTGTTGGGCCATTTGGCGCATTTTCTGGGCTGCTTTTTTTTGGGATTTGGCTGCTTTTTTGTTTTGCTTTTGTTGTAATTGCTGCTTACTGTCTTGCAAGTCTTGCTGGATGTCCTCCATTTGTTCTTCCTGGTCTTGCATGGGCATTGGAAATTCTAGCTCCTGGTTTTTTTGTTCTAGTTCTTTATTCTTTTTCTGGATTTCCTCAAATTTTTTATTGATTTCCTCTTGCTCTTTTTCCAATTCCTCTTGAGACTTTTGCTTTTCTTCGGAGTTTTGCTCTTCCGAAGATTTATTTTCCTGCTCTTCTTCTTTGTTTTCCATTTCTTCTTGCTGATTTTCCGCTTCCTGTTGGGTGCCTTCCTGTTCTTCGCTTTGCTCTTCGACCTGCTCCTGATTTTCAGTTTGCTGCTCTTCCTCTGTATTTTCAGCGTTTTCTTCAGTTTCCTCTGCTAATTCTTCTTGCTCTTCTGCGAGTTTTTCCAGTTTGTCGATTTGTTGTTGTTGCTCATATTCCATTTCCAATTGTTTAAATAATTCTTCCATTCGATCCAGTTCTTTTTCCAGTTCCTCATCGCTCATTTCCATATCTTCAAGCATTTCCAGTGCATCTTCTTTTTCCATTTTTTGCAGTAGTTCTTCCATTTTTTGCATCAATTCCTTCATTTCGTCACTCATCAGTTCATCAAATAACTTTTGAAGCTTCTCTTGTTTTTCTAAAATTTGTTCATTGGGTTGTATCGATTCTTCTTGATTCTTTAAGTTTTCTTCAAAATCTTTTTTCGCTTCTTCCATCATTTTTTCCAATTCTCTTTGTCGCTCCAATAGTTTTTCAATCTCCTTTTTATTCTGCCAATTCAGTTCTTTTTCCTGCAATAATTTTTCTCTTACCTTTTTCATTTCTTCTTGAATCTTCTTGACCTCCTCTAAGGATTTTTGCAAATTATCCTTGATAGACTCATTATTTTCTGCTGTTTTTGCTTCTAGTTCTTCCAGCGTTGGCATGGCGAAAAGCATTACATTGGTTCGGGTAGCCTTGCTGCCATTGATGGCATCATTGTCAAAAACTTCAAAATAATAAGTAACCTCATCGCCAGGCTGTAATTCCAGTTCTTCCAAATCCCAGGTATAATTATAATGAATTTGTTTGCTACCTGGTTTTGGCAGTTTAACCGTATTTAAAGGGCCTGTGGCACCTTCTTGATTGA
This sequence comes from Saprospiraceae bacterium, assembly GCA_965222705.1. GTDB lineage: Bacteria > Bacteroidota > Bacteroidia > Chitinophagales > Saprospiraceae > JAFMDF01. Next base: position 346,504 of record CBDCUO010000057.1, read on the forward strand.
TCTGGTAGTTAAAAGAAAGACTCAATAAGCCGTAGTCATCGGAAGCCTCTCCTGCAAAATAGAATATTTTATTATTCAAGCTATCAGCGAATTTCTCTGCCTTAATGGTGGGATGCTGGTCAGGAATAATCGTGATTCTGTAGGAAATTGAGTCGGCATTAGGTATTTCGGCGTTGGAGATATACAATTTGTAACTTTCGTCCTTTAAGGCTTTTTTCTTATAGGTAAATAATTGGTCACTAAAACGTTCGGTTGCTTCCGTTTTTTTATTAGCTGAAAATTTAATATTTACATTATCGGTATTCTGTGCATTAAAAATCCAGTCAATATTCGTTCCGATCGGCAACACCAGATCCCCAATATTGGAGAATTCTTCATCTTTTCGCTGTATATAGGCCGGATAATCCAATTTTACATCAAAACCCAAAATGTTTGGCTTGGCTAATACGCCCAGTGTATAATTTTCTGATTCGACCCCACTAGAAAATAACCTAAACTTTGTGTCTTTTTGTACATTGCTAAACTGGTACTGGAACTTTCCAATCTCCACCTTAGTTAGCCGGTATTGATAATCATCAATGTCTATATATACCTCATTAGGCAAGGCCTCGCCTTCTACCTCTACAGCCAGTGTATAATCTCCGAATTGTACAACTGTTAAGTCATCAGAATCAATTTTAAAATGAAAAGGGGCCGGGCGTTCATATTTTTTATGATTATTGATCAATCGGTCGGTACTATCGGTAATCATACTCGGCGCACCTACCAGCAGGGCTAACAAAAGCAATAAAGGAGGGAGGGCATAACGCAGATATTTTTTATTTTGAGAAAGATTAATAGCGGATTTAAATGGTACTAATTTTATTTCCTCGGTTTTTTGGTTAATGCTTGCCAGGATCAATTCAGCGTTGGCAGAATGGTCCGCTTGATTTTTTAGTTGGAGGAGATTTAATAACTTGTCTTTTACATTAAAAAAATGATTGCCAATAATTTCGGCGGCTTGTTCATGCGAAATGACGGCTCCCAGCTTAAAATATTTCAATAATGGGATAATCACCCATGCTACCAGGGCAGCCCCGCTTGCTCCAATAAAGGAATAAAAAAGCAATTTTCTACCTCCGGTATCAAAATAGAAGAAATGCTCCAGCGTGCTTACGGTAATAAACAAAAGTAAAATCAGCCCAATGCTGTATAATGCACCTCGAATTAATTGATTGATATAGTATTTTCGTATAAACTGATCCAGTTTTTCAATCAATAATTGATAATTGCCTTTCTGATTTGCCATGGTTAGCTTATTTTGACGGGTGATATTTTTATATTTAACACAGAATTTAACTGTAAAATAACCTTTTTGCAAGATAAAAGATTATTACATAACATTTTTTAACATTTGCTTATATCTAAAGACAATCGTTTTTGCATTTAGCTGCTGCAAATATTATACTAGTGTTTGGCCAAACACTAAATATTGATTAAAAAAATCAAATGCTCGATTTGATTTTTCATCATTGTTAGATAGCCTTCTTTTTTTATTTGAAATAGTCTAAAAATGAAAGTATCACTCATCCAATCCAATCTGTTTTGGGAAAATATTGATAAAAATCTGAATCAATTTGAACATAAAATCAAAAAATTGGCAGATCAGACAGACCTGGTTATTTTACCTGAAATGTTCTCTACGGGTTTTAGCATGCGCCCCCAAAAATTTGCAGAGCATCCGGACGGCAGAACTTTTCAGTGGCTTAAACAAATGGCAATATCTGAAGAAGTAGCCATTACCGGAAGCTATATTGTAGTCGAAAATGGTCATTTTTATAACCGATTAGTGTGGATGCAGCCTAGCGGCATTTTTCAAAGCTATGATAAACGGCACCTTTTTTCTCTTTCTGAAGAGCCCGCACATTACACAGCAGGCGAAAAAAAAATGATCATAAACTGGAAAGGCTGGAAAATTTGTCCTTTAATTTGTTATGATCTGCGCTTTCCTGTCTGGAGTAGGAATGTAGAAAATTATGATTTACTGATTTATGTAGCCAATTGGCCAGAGCGCAGAGCGCACCATTGGCGATCCTTATTAAATGCAAGAGCTATCGAAAACCAGGCCTATACAATTGGTGTCAACCGAATAGGAGATGATGGAAATGGCATATATCATTCAGGCGACACCAGCGTTATTGATTTTAATGGTAAGTTACTTTTTTATACGGCACGTATGGAGTCTGTTATTACGCTTAAATTGGATTTTGAAAAACAGCAGAATTTTAGAAAGAAATATCCCTTCCTGGCAGATAAGGATGCGTTTAGCTTTGCTAGACGGGAAGCGCTTTGAAAAGCCAGTCACCAGACATACTCATTACTGCACAGCCGGACTACTTTTTGGCAGGCGGTATGGAAGGTCTAACTTCAATTTTGCTCGGCAAGGTTCTGGGATTCATTCGTAACAAATCCAGCACTATTTGCCCGATGTCTGCTGGTTGGATTTTCCAGGCATCTTTTTCAGAAGGCTCATTTCCATTAAAATAAGTAGCGACAGAACCGGGCATGATGGTCGTTACCTTAATGCCAGATGCTCTTAAATCCAACATAATTGCTTGCGTAAAACCGACCAGGCCAAATTTGCTGGCATTATATGCTGCACCATATTTAAAAAAATTAGTGCCTGCCAAACTGGCAATGGTGATAATGTATCCCTTAGATTTTTTTAGCGCAGGGAGACAGGCTTTGACGGTATGAAAAACGCCAGTCAAATTAATATCAATGACCTCTTTCCATTCTTTGGGAGTCATCTTGTCAATAGCATTGAACCTACCAACCCCTGCATTGGCAATGCAGATGTCCAGTCGTCCCCATTTGTCCAAAACCTGCTGGATCGCTTTTTTTTCCTTTTCCAGTTTTCTGACGTCGGAAGGTATGGCTAGGACTTCAGCCGTTCCAATTTTTGATAATCTTTTTGCGGCCGCCTGCAAATCTCCCTGTGACCGGCCTGTAATGGCGACATTGATGCCTTCAATGACCAGGGCTTCTGCAATTCCTAATCCTATTCCTTTAGAACCGCCGGTGATGTATGCTGTTTTTTTCATTATAAATGTCTTTCTGCGTGATAAGAAGATCGAACTAAGGGTCCGCTCTCCACAAAATCAAAGCCCTTCTCCAGACCAATTGCTTTGTATGCTGCAAATTTCTCTGGTCGCACAAAAGCTTCAACCGCCAGGTGCATTTTGGTAGGTTGTAAATATTGCCCAATGGTTAGCACATCACAACCATGCGCCAATAGATCATCCATAGCTTGATAGACTTCTTCGTCAGTCTCTCCCAAGCCAACCATGATACCAGATTTGGTACGCTTGCCATAATATTTGGTGCGTTGAATTTGTTCGAGGCTTCGTTGGTATTTTGCTTGGGGGCGAACCTTTCGGTAGAGTCTTTTGACCGTTTCTATGTTGTGTGAAACGACCTCCTGTCCGCCGCTAATCATGCGTTCCAAGGCCTCCCAATTGGCTTTGGTATCGGGAATTAAAGTTTCTATGGTCGTTGTCGGGGCATATTTTTTGGTCAATTTTACAGTTTGATACCAAATTTCTGCCCCTCGATCTTTTAATTCGTCGCGATTGACAGAGGTAATAACTGCATGCTTCACCTGCATCAATTTGATGGCTTCCGCTACCCGTTGGGGCTCATCTATATCGTATTCGGGGGGTCTGCCCGTTTTTACAGCACAAAAAGAACAAGAGCGTGTGCAAGTATTGCCGAGTATCATAAAAGTTGCTGTGCCTGCTCCCCAACATTCGCCCATATTGGGGCAATTTCCACTCTGGCAAATGGTGTGTAGTTTATATTGATCCACCAAATGGCGCACTTTTTTGTACTCTTGTCCAATCGGGAGTTTTACTCGTAGCCAATCCGGTTTGCGCTTTTGTGGTTCTTTTTTTGTAGTGGGCAATTCGATCATGAGTAAATGAGATAAGAAAAGGTTTACCAAATACTACCTGGTAAACCTTTTTATTTTTTTATTAAAAATTAGACTTTATTCTAAAAAATTTCGTATGGAGCATTTTCCAAACTACTGACTGGAGGCGGTTTGTGTGCGTCCGCACACAAATCCGAATAAGGTCTATTATTAGATTACAAATCCATTATTTGGGAGCAGCGTAGGCTTTTACATAGCCTCAGCTTCGTTTACCAAGCTGCAAAGCTACGAATAGATTTATAAAAAATTGCCGATTTTTGGCTCCTTCAACGGCATCTTCTACTAAAATGTCTGCCTTTTTCAAATAAAAATCACCCATGATGCCGACATCCATTGCTTTGACATATTCGTCGAATGCACCCCAGTCAAAATGGAAACTGAATTTTGCCTGTGCCCCGGGAATAAAAGTCAACTCTGTAATACCCTTACTAAAGGGAGCCGCACCCTGAATGCGGGTGACATCCAGAAAAATATCGTGATTTTCTTCAGAGTATTTTTCTTCGATAGGTATAGGAGGAGAGTCAATCGCTTTAATTAATTCTAAATAATAGGGTTTTAGCATAGCTATGGAGGGACCAATTTCGTAATTAATACCGATGGCCACTCCTTTCGTACTGGCTTTTTCTGATAGGTATTTTTTTGTTCCCCAACCCCCTCTCAATACAAACATAGCATTTTGCTTGCCAAAAGAAAAAGAGCGTTGTCCTCCAAAACGCCTAGAAAACTGATCATTTTGTTTAAATTCTTTGGGATGTCGGAGATTTCCGAACTCAAAGTGGTAATAGCGGGTTTTATCATAGGTAATGATCTTTCCCACATTTACAGCAAAAGAAAATCCGCGATAGGTGTTGACGCGAAAATCAAAAGCCAATTCTTTGTTGTAAATAATTCCTCTATTGGAAAAGTTTCTTACGCGCGGTTGCAAAGTACGCTGCGCTAATAAATCGGATAATCCAATGCAACAAATGAGTAGAAGGAGATAAAGTTTTTTCATAATGTAAATCAAATGTATGTTATGCCATAGCCTTTATCCAAATATATAAAAATAAATCCATTGATGGTAGTGCTTTAGATAAACAATCCTCTTTCTTTTAATAAAAATGAAAAAAACCTATATTCCGGTAAGGCACAAGACAAGTTTAATTGCAGGACCCATTTTGGTTTTTGTTTTTTTGAAAAATTGTTACAACCTTAATTCTAATTTTATTCTTAACTTTAGCTGTTGGGAGATGGATTAATTGGCATCGCCCCTTTACTAAAAGAGAAATAAATGGGAACACCACAACGCCGTTTGGCAGCCATAATGTTTACTGATATTGTCGGTTATTCTGCTATGATGCAGAAGGATGAAGCAATCACCAATCGGTTGAGGAAAAGGCATCGGGAAGTGTTTAATCGGTTGACTAAAAAGTACGATGGAGAAATTTTGCAGTATTATGGCGATGGCACATTGAGCATTTTTTACAGCACCGCAGCAGCAGTCGAATGTGCCGTTGATATTCAAAGAGAACTAAAACAAGACCCCAAGGTACCTTTGAGGATAGGCGTTCATACGGGAGATATTACCTTTAGCGAAGAGGATGTCTATGGCGACGGCGTTAATATTGCCTCTCGAATTGAGTCCTTGTGTGTGCCAGGCGGTATTTTTGTGTCTGGAAAAGTGTACGATGACATTAAGAACCATCATTCGTTACGAGCGAAATCCGTAGGGGCTTATGGTTTAAAAAATATTCAGGACAATATTGCTATTTATGCCATTACAAATCCTGGGATCACTGTACCTAAGCAAGCACTTGCACAACCCGTTAAGACGCAGAGTAGTCGCCCAAAAGTTAAAAGGAGAGGTCGCAAACAAGGAGTGCTTAAGAGTAGAAAAACAGCTAGCAAGCTGGCATTTCCTTTTGGCCTTTTTGGAGCGCATCGCTTTTATCTCGGGCAAAGGTTTTATGGAATATTGTACCCCTTGTTTTTTATTATGGGAATAATAGAAGGAGAAGCCCTGATGATTGTAGTTCCTCCGGTTATTAGTTTTTTGGATATGTTGATTTTTAGATCTATGTCTGATGAAGAATTTGATTTAAAATACAATAAAGGTTTGAGTAGTCGCATCCTACAAAGGTCAGACCCTCTGGAAAATGATCGAGCACAAGATGAACAATTGAGCAGTCAAAAAAGCCTTTTGAAAGCACAGTTTGAACGACATAAAAGTGTAGGGCTGAAGCATTTTCGCAACTATGATTTCGAAGGTGCGATTGAAGCTTTTTCGGAGGCGAACGAACTAAAATACGACGATGCAGATGTTCATTTTCTTTTAGCACGCGCTTACTCGATGCTGGAAGATGCCAAAAACGCGATCACCCATCTGGATGCTGCGGTGGCTTTCGGTCTAAACATTCATCAAATCAAACTGGCAGATGACCTGGCTTTTTTAAGGCTTCAGCCCGAGTTCAAAGTCTTTGAGCAAAGTAATTATCGTTTATTGGAAAAACCAAAGCCAGTCGCTCAAAAAAAGAAGCGAGAACCGGAAAAGCCAATTGGGCCATCTAAGGACTTTTTAGAGCAATTAAAAAAGTTAAACGAATTGAGAGAAAAAGGCTATTTGACAGAAGAAGAGTTCATTCAGCAAAAAGAGCGGTTGAAATAATTTAATTGGCAAATTCTTCCATTTTTACTTTTCTGAAGGACGGTTTTGGAGGTTTTTGATTTGCAATGGGTACAATTTTGCAGTAATCGCCAGTTGACAAGGTGAGCATAAGCAATAATTAGCCCACCTATTACGACCAGGAAATCGCCTATAAGATGTGGGACCAATCGGCTAATTATGAGTAACCCAAAGCCAGCTATCATGATCTTGATTGCCCGTCGATTTCGATGATGTCTTTTATAGCTGATGGAGAGCGACCAATAGGCCAATACCATACTTATAATGATAAAGCTCAACTCGATCCAATAGTTGGCTAACCAGGCTAGACTACCTAGTGCCCCAAACATTATCAATAATGGTACCGCCGCACAGTGCAAAGCGCAAAGTGAAGAAGCAAAAAAGCCATAAAAATCTAGATTGTTCCCAATGAATGTAGATTTCATTTTTTGCATAGCAGAGCCATTTTGTTTTCGGTTAATTGGATTGGGCTGTTAGTGATTCGATCTTTTTCTGTATTTTTTTGGTCAGCGTATTCGCTTGCTGATTCAGGTATAATAATTCCTGTCCATTTGGCTCGTAAGCATTTTCGGAGCGATCAATATCTTCTAAATAGCGGCTTAAATCACCTTGAATTTCTATTAATTCATTTACTTGGTCAATGAAGGTGATTTCGGCTTCTGTTAAAGGTCTTCCTTGTATCATAATGCTGTTACGCTGCTGTCGCAAATTCTGTAAATGAGGAACAAGTCTCTGCTGAATTTCTAGTGTTTCTGTCTTTAAGGCATTAGCCTGAGCAAAATAATCAATAGAGGCCTCCTTAACTTTTTGTGTGCATGTAGCTGCGAAAAGAACAGAAAAAAGCAGGCCTAAAATTCTGATTTTCACCATGTTAAAAAATAATTGCATTAAATAGTAATTTAAAAAATAAATTCGCCGTTTTTGAATTTATTTTTATAAATGTTCCTTACTAAAAGTTCGTAGGCTTTTATTTGATGATTTAAGTTGAACATTGGGGACAAATCCCTTTCATAACGTAATGGGTGGTTTTGACCTGTAGGCCTTTTGGAAGGGCGACCGCAGGGGTTTCGACATTTTCTAAGCAGATCGTTTTTCCGCAATCATTACAGTGAAAATGCACATGATTATCGTGATGAAAATGCGCAGTGCAGTTATCGCAAAGTGCATATTTAGCGGTCTTAGTCCCATCAAAAGCCTTGTGAATGATACCCTTTTTTTCAAAAGTTTTTAGGGTTCGATACAGAGTGATTCGATCAATGTTTTCAAACTGACTTTCGATTACTTGATGCGAAAGTGCTTCTGTATTTTGAAAAAAAATTTCCAAAACCTCCTGTCGTACCTTGGTCTTTCTTAAATCGTGATTGGATAATAGTTGCTGAATCTTTTTTTTCATGGATACTTCGTTCTGAATAAGAGATTTATTGCAAAACGACATTAAAGGTAACTTCAATATCTGTTTCGCCTCCAACAGCAGCAGGGATTGCTTCTCCTACCGTATAGGTTGTGGATTTATCTGGTTGATGGCGCAAAATGACTGCTAGGGTGCCAGCAATGGGTTGTTCGCTTGTTCTAAATTCAGCTTCTAAACCAATAGGCTGTCCATTATCGTCTGTATCTTTGTATTCGATAGAAGAAAAAATATTGCCAGGATTTTGAATAAAGAAAAACTGATGATCAGTTCCTTCTTCCTCTACCTCTAAGCTAATATTACTTACAGGTTCAACGGTTTCATTGAGTAGTTCGATAGAAACGGTGTAAAGTGTATTAGTATTTAAGGGCGGATTGACGATAGTTGCTGGTATTCCTAGTGGGCCATCCAGGTCTTCGTAAGCGAAAACAATAGGATTCCCTCCGTCTTTCGGTATAAAGGACAAACGCATCGTCGTAATGACTTCTTCTTCGTTTTCTAAAGTGGGTTCTTCATCGCCCCCACAAGCAAAAATAAAAATTATTATTCCCGTTAAAAAAACAAGGTAAAAGCATCGAAAAATGTGCATAACTTTCTTATATTTATTGATGAATTAATTTGAACGAGGGAGTGCTTATTGCGGCTCAACAATAAATAATACTTCCTCGTTTTTTTTTTAAAAATTATATTTCAGCCGCAGGGTGATATTTCGGCCCTTTTCATCAGCATAATAGCGTAATCGGTTCAGGTATTCTCTATATCGGGTATTCAACAAATTTTGAACGCTAATATTTAATCCCAGTGTATTTTTATGAATAGCAAAATTCCCACCTGCTTCTATCTTCCAAAGCGTATAGGCATTTGGAGGAGGAGCGAAGTCTATATTGGCAGGAACCCGGCTTTGCCTAACAGTGTGCTGGGCCCCTATTGACAGTTGCCAATCTTTTAGATTTTTTTTACCTGTTAGCGCATAGACTAGATTGGCTTCGACTCGGTCAGAGGGAATAAAAATCAAATCTTCTTCCTTGCGGATATCGCTTGCGCGAATGATAGAACCTTTGGTTCGCAAAAAGAAATGTTTAGCTAGCTGGAACTGGCCCGACCAATCAATACCCCATAGACGGGCATCTGTTTGGGTGTATTTAAATACTGGGAATGCGCCCCGAATCGTCAGTACAGGCTGGGCTTGCGGCTCTAAATAGATATAATTTTGAATATGGTTATAATAAGCATCAATTTCTAGCTGTAAAATTTTGTTCAAATTTAGCTCTAGGGTGTTGATCCATTTAATGGCTTTTTCAGAGGATAAATTTATATCGCCTTCTTCTATGGCGGCTACAGCATGGTGTAAACCTTCACTAAATAGCTCGCTTACGTTTGGGGGTCGAAAAGCAGAACCTAGATTACTTTTAATAATTAATTGTTTATTGATTCGATAAAATCCTCCAACGGTAGCTGTCCATCCATTAAAATCCAGTCGGGTATTCGTCAAGTTATTGCTTTGGTCAAATTTTTTCGCTTCCAAGTTTTTATAATCGTAACGAATGCCTAGCTCCAAGCTCCACTTGTCTTGTATCCATTTTTCAATGATAAAAATACCTGCTGTATAGCTATTGTAAAACGGAATTAGTGGGCGAACTCCTGTGCCTGCAATATTTCGATTGTATTGAATCGTTCCTGCCAGTCCAATAGTTCCTTTTAAGTGTTGCCACCAGGGTAAATGCTCGAAAGACAGGTCTGTAGTGTGCGTTTTAAGGTTGAGATTTAGAGAGGGCCGATCTGTTCGGTTGTTTCTTCTCAGGTCAAATTCTTTTCGATTATTATGCTGAAAACCATAAACAGCCTTTAATTTACCGATATTTTCTAATGAGTAGCTACCGTTGATTTTCAGCAAATTATGCGTAACGTTTTGCTTAGGGTTTTGAATCATATAGGAAAAATCCTCCGTTACAAGCGGCGCTTCGCTATTGAGAGCAATTTCCAGGTCTGTTAGGTTTCCGATATGGGCACTTCGCAAAATTCCCAATTCTGTATGAAATCGGCTATAAAAAGCATTAAAGCTTACTGCTTCTTTTTTGTAACCCGTTTCAATAGAAAAATTTTGCTCTTTTAGCCCTGTATTGGTTAGGTGGTAGTTGGGTGTTTTTAGATCCCCCCCCCTTTTGACTGTTCCCTGCAGTCGCCAGGCAATTCCCTTGAGGTTTTTGATGCCTCCTTCTAATTTGCCAGAGACGACCCCCTGCATCCCATTGGACATTCCGACTACACTCAAGGAGCCACCAAGGTCTGTTTTGGTAGGTAAAGCTGCTGGCCTTATCAATACGATACCCCCTAATGCGCCCACGCCATATTGCACGGCTGCTGCTCCTTTGATGACCGATAATTGATCTGCGATGAAGGGATCAATTTCGGGCGCATGGTCGCTGCCCCATTCCTGCCCTTCCTGTCGAATGCCATTATTAAAAATTAAAATTCGGCTGCTGTGCAAACCATGAATGATGGGCTTGTTGATAGTTGGGCCAGTTTGTAGCGTATTCACCCCCGCAATATGACTCAGCGATTCGCCCAATGACTTGCCTTGTATGCGGTCTAGTGCCAGTCCTTTGAGGCTTGTTTGGCTTTGCGAGGCAGGGGCTTCCAATTTTTGGGAGGTAATGGTGATCTCTTCCAACAATTCCGCATGATGTTCTAATTTTTTAATAAAAAAAGTATCTCTTTTTAGCTGTATGACAAGCGTTTGTGGTTTGCAACCAATATGACTGAACGTTAGGGTATAATTACCAGCGCAAAGATTTTTTAAGCTAAAGGCACCCGTTGCATCTGCATTGGTTCCCCTGCCTAGTTCTTTTATTAAAACACTGGCAAAAGGCAAGCCCGCCTCGTCATGCTCGTCTATTATTTTTCCGGAGATAGAAAGCTGACAATCCAGTTGCTGCCCAAAGGAAGAAATAGAAAAAAGACAAACTATCCAAAGAGGCAACAGCAGTATATTTTTTTTGTTTGAGGACAAAATGGTGCTTTTCTTTTTGCAATAATGTTGCAAAAGTAATAATTATTTTACAAATGCAACAAGGTTGCATATATGGACCTGTTCTGACCTTCGCACAGAAGGGTTTTCAAAAAATTCCAATTAAATAGTAATTTTGCAAAAGTAGCCCCTGTCCATATAACCAAAATTATGACGTATGCAATCAGAATCAAAAGGAAGCAAAGAAATATCACAACAAAGAATCAAGCTATTTGTGGACCCTAAACAAACACCTATTCGGGTGGACAAGTTTATTTTGGGTCGGATAGAAAGCATCTCTCGCAGCAAAATTCAGAAAGGAATCAAGCAGGGAATGGTTTTAGTCAACGGTGGAGAGGTCAAATCAAATTATAAGATCAAACCTCATGATATGATCACCATTTTCTTGCAAAAGCCGTCCGGTTTTGAAAATCGTTATAAGCCGGAAAATATCCCTTTAGATATTCGTTATGAGGATGAGGATGTACTGGTATTACACAAGCCACCGGGCTTGGTGGTACATCCAGGCATTGGCAATTATTCTGGCACTTTAGCCAATGGTCTGCTACATTATTTCAAAGAAGTGAAACTCCCTCTGAAAGAAGGAGATTTTCATGATCGCCCAGGCATTGTACACCGAATTGACAAAGATACTTCTGGCTTGATGGTTATTGCTAAAAATGAAGCCGCCATGACGCATTTGAGCAAGCAATTTTTTGACCATACTACCAAAAGAGAATACCTTGCCCTGGTTTGGGGAGATGTCTCTGAAGATAAGGGAACGATTGATGAATATATTGGCCGGCATTATTCAAAGCGGCTCGAATTTACGGTCTTTCCCGAAAGAGATGAGGGCAAACAAGCCATCACCCACTACGAAATAATGGAAAGATTATATTATGTTACTTTGGTAAAGTGTAAATTGGAAACAGGACGAACCCACCAAATCAGGGTACATTTTAAATATTTAGGACATCCTCTCTTTAATGACGTTCGCTATGGGGGTGATCAAATTTTAAAAGGAACGGTTTATACCAAATACAAACAGTTTGTACACAATGCTTTTAAGTTATTACCAAGACAAGCTTTGCATGCACGCTCTTTGGGCTTCGTTCATCCCAGAACGGGAAAGGAACTGTTTTTTGAAGCAGATTTGCCGGATGATTTTCAACAATGCCTGGATAAATGGCGCAATTATTTGAACAATCGGAAAAACTCATAGCTATATTACCGACTTCTCGTCTCCATTCGTTTATTGAATTCTGCCGTAGCTACTTCCTCGTCTTTTTTAATCATTGCTAACATTCTGTCGGGAGGCATTTTTCCGGTGTCGTAAGAGAGCAGGTAGATATGTGATAAGGTAGAAAGAGACTTTTTTACTTTCAACCCAAAACGCTCGTACTTTTGTGCCCATTGACTAGCCTCAATCTTATCTTTGAATTGTACGATTAATTCGTTTTCAATGACTCCTTCGGGCAGTGCGATTCCTTTGTCATTTTTTCTTGTATTTTCTACCCAATCCCGCGCATAGACCAGTTGCATAATTTTATTACTAAGTGTGGGTAAGGCAGTTGGGGCGCGCATTTTCCATTTAACTTTTTTGTCTTTTTCTTTTTCAAAAAAATGGATGCTTATAGTCGGCAAATCGGAGACATTCATGCCGTACTCCGATTGGTATTTCCAAAGGTCTGCTGCTCTGCAGTCGGCTATTAATTGGGTCAATTCCTCTTTGCTCAGTTTATCAATAGCGATGCCCTCCTGCTTAGTAAATCTCTTTCCGTCAAAAATCATCCAGCCATTTTCATGGATGCTTAAATCGAAATGCGGACATTTTCCGAAACAAGCCGATCGGGCATACTCTAATACTTTAGGTAAATCCTGTATTTCTTGCTGACTCAATGCTTTTTGAGAAGATTTGCAAGAGAAATTGAAAAAAGCAAAGGAGAATAAAATAGCGGTAAAACCGATTAATAATTTCATATTTTGTTTTTTTTGAAAAAAATACCCAGTTCAATTATAACGAATGATCCAAACTTTTTTCAAGGGTTTCTACAAATAATTTTGTAAATTCTTTTACTTTTTTTCGGCGGTATTGCATGACCCAGCGAGGGTGCGGTAAGGGAATGATTGTTTTAAAAAAGCCCTGTTTTTGGTTTAGTTTTTTAAAATAGTGATAATTTTTTCCTTGCCCCATGCAAAGGGCTGTTTGAGCATTGCAACCGTCTTTCAAAAGGGTCTTGAGGTTGTGAATGATATATGGCTCGACGGCTTTTTCCAATGCTTTGCTATCATAGTAATTATAATTTTTCCCGTCTTTGATAAAACCTAGTGGGCAAAGAGAGGTAATATAAAAGTGTTGATAAAAATGCTTTGGTCCACCAAAGGCATCAATAAAGGTATAGACAAAATCCGCCGATAACTCTACTCGTTTTTTGAATGAATTGGGGATGCCACAGATTTCTTCCAGCTTTACAGGATCGGTAAAAGGCGTACCAGTGATCCCTGCCCCAAATCTGCCTGGATTGATCCCAAAAATAAGGGTTCGTTGCTGCTGATCACTAAAGTATTTTTTAAAAAAGGCGGACATTACCCGCCAAGTATCTTCGTTATCGAAAGGAAAAAGCAATTTTACCTCTTTAGGTAGTTTCCAATTGGGAGAAAGGCTCTGATGAAAGGCCAGTATTTTATTTGCAAAGGTCATAGTATGGTGAGAATCTAAGCTGTACGGCCCGTCAGTCTAAGATTATTCCTTCTTTTTTCAAATAGTTGGCTATATTGAATTTTATACCCTCTAACAACTCTATTTCAGCATCCCATTCCATTACTTTCCAGGTGTTGTCGGGTAAAGCAACGATGACTGTTTTGCTTTTGGAAAAAATCCAGACAATTTTTTCTGCACCAAATTGATGCAATTTTCTAACTTTTCGCAAAACAAATTCTTCAAATAGATTGGAATTGCGGTCTTCCATTTCTACGTTTACATCTATTTCTATAACTATTTTGGGACTTACATCAATGTACTTATTAGTGATTTTATCAGGCGTTAATATTTTTTTATCATAAACGGTTACATCCAATCCCATGTTATTACGATGGTCGAGGTGGCTGCCTACTTCGCCCATAAAGATCTCATATTTAGAAGCATCCAGCTTTTGAAGAAGTAAAGTAAAAAAGAATCTTTTAATAAATAATTGCAAACCACTATCAGGCATAATGTCCTCCAGTTTTTTTGTTCTATTTAAGACAGAGCGATACCCTTTATAGTAAAAAGGAACTCCGTCAATCGTTTCTTTTATTAAAGATGCTGGAATTTTTCTTTTTCTTTTTTTAGGTTTCTCCAAATCCTTATTGACAGCTTTGTTTACAGTCATATTTTCAAAACTTTACGGATTAATCTTTTCTCGAAGTTACGGCTTTTTCTTCAAATAGCTAAGGTATTTACAATTCGGAGGGGTTATAAAAAGGGGACTCTGCCAATAATTCTATCCCGTTTTCTCCTAAAGAAGTCAGTATTCTTTTTGCGCGGATAAAAGATTTTAGTCTTTTTTCATTGAAATCGTTTGCACCTCTAACCAAACTTTCGATCATTATACCTCCATCGCCTGAGGCATGGATCATTTTCCCTTGTCCCATATAAATGCCCACATGGGTTATTCGCTCTTTCCCTTCATCGGTATATCTTCCGAAAAATAGAAAGTCGCCCGGCAGTAAATTTTTTAAAGTGGTATCTGTTTCTATTGCGTATCCGGTATGTACTTGCTGGGAGGCATCTCTTGCCAATTGTACGCCATTTAAATAAAAAACTGTTTTGGTGAATCCGCTGCAATCCATCCCTTTTCCAGAAGTCCCACCCCATAAGTAAGGCCGCCCAATGAATGTTTGCGCAGTGCTTAAAATGCTTGCTGCATCGGGGGTTCGGGATGCCAGCCAAGTGTCAAAATTGACCGCTTCTTCTTTGGAAACGAAGGCTTCTCGCCCGTCGGGGTACTGTACTTTTATAAATCCTTTTTTCAGTCCAATAGATTTTAAAATGGCTCCAGCTACAAGATCGGCTACTTTTTGAGCCTGTTTATCGGCCGTTTTATAAGAAAAGCCAAAATCCTTGACGTACAGTATTTTAGGTGCGCTGATCCACTCTTTATAATCGTTTTTATTCGTTTGTTGAAAACCGCCCTGATCTAACCAACCAAGATAACCGTCCGGTGTTTGGATGCGAAACCAACTGTTTTTTTGCTCATAAATCCGAATAGGTGTTCCTAGTAAAGCTTGGGTCGCCAATTCTTTGGAGTGTCCAGGTAAAGAGCGAATATTACAGACAGAAACATTGACAATACCGTAAGCATGATCTTTGAGTGTATCCACCGGCAATTGGATAATGTGGTTTATTATTTTGAAACCCGCCGCTTCTAATTTGTTGATCAGTTCTTCTTTGGCTTTCGGCAAATTGGTTTGTCCTTTGATTTCTAATTGCTTGGCTTTGGGGACTAGTTCTATATCAAATAGAGCTACCCTTTTGTCAGGGGCATATTCCTGTTTGACAGCTTCAAAAATGGCGACTGCTTCTGAAAAAGGGGGAGCATTATGGCAAGAAGAATATAAAAAAGACAAACTGACTAAAAATAAGATGACTTTGGAATACATACACTGTTTTTTGATTCCTCTAAGGTAGCAAATTGCGAAAAACAATTATGTAAAATAGTGAAAATCTTATCTGGTTTTAGAGATTAAACCAGTAGGTCAATTTGGCAACCAAGGCTCGATTGCGATTACCGAATTGGCCAAAAGACTCCGTCAAATAATTGTCGGTATAAACAATAAAAAAATCAGAAACAGGCTTAAATCGCCACTGAAAGCGGGCATTGATGTTGAGATTGTTCGATTGACTATTGTATTGGATAAAAGTCGTAAGAAATAATTGTTTGGTAAAAGTCAGATCAATCCTCGGGCCGATTAACCATAAATTGGCTGTTTCGAAAGGGGCGTTCAGTTTAATGTGATTATAAGTGTAATCTAACGAAATAAAACCAAAAGGTTGGTAGCGAAAGGTAAAGCTGCCTTCTATGCCTGCTCGGAATCCATTATAAAAAGAACCGATAAGAGGGTTGATGGTGTAATTAAAAATTTTTCTTCGGTCGGATTGGTAAAAGAAGCTAAAATCGGTAAAACTATACTTGGAGCCGGCAGGTAAATAAACGGTTTCTTTTTGAATCCTCGTTGGATCGAAATTGTTCAATAAAATTAGATTATTATAGCTTATTTGGAATCTTAAATTGGAAGAATTTTTTAAACGAAAAGACCAAAATGGTTCGATATTGATTTCCTGCCTACCAAATTCTGGAAGGATGGTGTTGTTATCTTTTCCAAGCTTGTAAAAAAAGGAAGCGTCAAATCCAAGCGTGTGAATTCCAATGCGGCTGTTTTTTGGAAAAAAATTAATAGAGGCTTCCGGACTAATCATAAACAAATCCCTTCGAGGAGCGAACCCTACCTCTGGATTGAAGTTATTACCAATATACAAATGTACCCATTCCAATCTGTATTTGCGCTCGTTGAGAATGACTTGGGTAAAATGAGAGCCATCATTCGTCTTTAATTCAGGGGTAAAGGTTTTTTGAAAAGTCGTCTTTCCCGTCCATTTATTATTTGCCGATGCCAGTCGGTATTCGATGCCGATCATTCGATTATAATCATAAAACCCGCCATTGAAGTTATCAGGATTGACTGCTTGTTTGTTAATAGCCATAAAGGCAATGACCGACCGGTCGAAGACTTGTTGCTCTGCGGTAGCGACCGTATAATTAAAACCAGGTAGTGCATTTTCTTCTTGCTTGGCGGTCTGCATATTGAGCAAGCCGATCCTTAGTTTATCATTGATTTTTCCACTTAATCTGGCTCCGTATAAAATAGTGTTTCGGGTGTTTTGAGTATTTTGTTCCGTATTGGGGTCAATGGTTACACCAATTCGGCGGGAAAAAAAGGGATTGATTCTTCCGGCAGCGAAGCCCCCAAACAAGTCTGCATTTTCTAAAAAGAATTGCCTTTTTTCGGGAAAAAATAGTTCAAATCGGTCTAGGTTGGTCACCTGCTGATCTACTTCGACTTGAGAAAAGTCGGGATTAATGGTTAGGTCTAAATTCAAACCCGAGCTAATAGCTAGTTTGGCATCCCCGCCGAAATCCAACTCATTTTGTGCTTTTTGCTCTGCATCATCTTCAAAGTCCCTGGCGGCCGAGGTAGCCAAATAAGGGATAATGGATATATTTTTACCTGGTTTTTTCAAAGGAGCTTCCCAACTCATGGTACCCATAAAACCTAAATCTATCGTAAATCTATTTCGAGGAATATGTATCCATGTAGAGATTTCATTTTCCTGTGTGTCGTAACGGTAGGCATTGAATCGCCATTGGGTACTGCCTTCGGTATAGCGGAGCGTTTTAAAAGGAATAGCCAATTCAGCAGTCCAGTAATCAGCGTGAACTTTGGCAGCGCCATCCCATTTATTATCCCAGGATTCGTCAAAATCCTTTCCTTGTTGTCCCCTGTTGACTACGAGTGCTTCTCGGCGGACTCCATACGGGTTGATTCCAAAGACAAAGGCATTGGTTTTATCATTATAAGTATCGAATAAGATAGTGAAGTTATCATTTCCGAAAAAATCATAATCTCTTCTTAATGAGGGAGTTATAAAATGACTGCTTTTAGCAAAACAGGTAATTCCTACATATAAAAAATTATCGTCATAAGCCATTTTCACCTCGGAAGGGGCGAGTGCATTGATGCTATCCGTTGGGAAATTCTGTGCAAAGTGGGTGGCAGGTTTTATGGTTGACCAAAAAGATTCTTTCAAAAACCCATCCAATATAATTTTTTCGCTGATTTTCTTTACCTGAACAAAGGGCTGTTGGTCTATGCGATTGAAAACTGGCAAATCGCTTTGCTGCGCTCGGAGGGAAGGGAGTGCAAATCCAAAAACAAGGATCCAACATATACCTTGGATGCATTGCTTGAGTTGGGAGAAATTACAGCGATTCATAATGTGAATATAATGGAATATTCTTTTCTCTATCTGGTAATTAAAAAGTTATGAATTTTGTTACGGATTTATTAGTAGCCATGTTTGCCTCGTATTCTGAAAATCTAGACTTTATTTTGGGGTAATAGGTGCTAATTAGCATCCTACTAATAGCAAGAGCTGGTCAGAGCGAAAAATTTTAAGTAAAATAAGTGGCACTATTTTTTGACAAACCGAGCGATTTTGAATGGCGATAACGTGAAAACTTTAGTTTTTATCGCCGATTATTTTCATTTTATTGCGGTCCCTCCAATTTGTCAAAAAAGGGGAAAATTTTAAATGCTTGAATTTTTTCAAGAAATAAGTGTTCAGTTTTTTTATTTTTGGCACTCAAAATCGTATGTCAAACTTTCAAAATTCACAAAAAATTTAAAAAATGAAAAGACAAAACCATTACGGAATTATCCTATTTTTTTTGTTGTTATTAGCAGGCACTTCTGCTCCTGCCCAAATAAGTGTTGGTGCAGGGCTTGCTTATGGCTTTGACGTAAAAGAGCTGGGGATTCAAGCTAGGGGTATTTACCAAATCAATGACCAATGGCGCGGTGGAGCGGACTTTATTTTTTATTTAGATGGAGAATCGGAAGTTACACTAACGGAATTTAATGCAAATGGCCATTATTTCTTTTTGACTGACGAACCGTTCAAGGCTTATGCATTGGCCGGATTAAATTTTATTACATCAAGAGTAGATTTTGTGGGGATAGGCTCCGGTTCTAATACAGAAACGGGATTGAATTTGGGGGCAGGCGGTGAATTTGGGATTACGGAAAGAATAAGTGGAATGGCAGAGTTGAAATACACCATTAGTGATGCCAGCCAGTTATTGCTTGCAGTTGGGGCTTTATATCATTTTTAATCTAAAGAATTCCCTGATTCAACATGCAACTCTTTCAAATAATTATTTGTCTTTATATAAAAACTAGTTATCTGTTAAAAAGGAAGACTAGTCGAATAAAGTAGTCAATTGAGGAGTTTAGTATGTACCTTAGAACAAATAAAGTATCCCGTTCCCCAAACTTCAAAATTATTATGAAAAAAGTAAGTAGCCGACTAATTATTATTGGGCTTCTTGTTGTAGCGAGTTTTGGTTCCTATACTTACCTGGTTCATGTATCTAATCATGAGGAGCAGTTGCAGCTTGTTTCGCCTATTAAAGAAAATGCCCAGCAAAACGAAGAAAAGATTTTTCTACCGGATGTTGAACTAGTTAAAAAAATTGTAAAGACTGCTAGACAATTAGTTCATTAGCCATTCTTAATAAGTCAGGGCCCTTTGAGTTTTATTGTAGCTTATTATAAAATACCCGCTCTGTCACTTCTGCCCAACTTTTTGCTCGGTTTCTAAAATTATTATAAGAATCATACACTTTTTTAGCAAAGGGATCCGCGGCAGTGATTTCTTCTAAAATTTCTTCGGTATAAATTCTTAATTGACTCAGCACTTCGTCTGGGAAGGTCCGTACTTCTACACCTTCTTCTTTCACCAATTTATCCATATATAAGTTATTTTGCGCTTCGATTTCGGATAAAATAGCCATATTGGAGCGAGCCGCCGCCGTTTCTACAATTATTTGAAGATCCTTGGGAAGTGCTTCAAATTTGGGTTTATTGACAAAAAATTCCAGGCAAGTTCCGGTTTCGTGCCATCCTGGGGCATAGTAATATTTGGCAATTTGGTAAAATCCCATTTTATAGTCGTGGAAAGGGCCAATCCATTCCGTTGCATCAATGACCCCTCTTTCTAAGTTGGTATAAATTTCGCTGCCGGCGGATAAAACGGCGGTGCCTCCTGCTTTTTCCAATACTTTTCCTCCAAAGCCAGGTATGCGCATTTTTAGACCTTGTAAATCGGCTAATGAATTGATTTCTTTATTGAACCAGCCGCCCATTTGCACGCCCGTATTACCGCCTGCGAAAGGGACTAGATTAAATTTTGCATATAATTCTCGCCACAATTCCATACCTCCTCCGCTTAATAACCAGGCGTTCATTTGCTGTGCATTCATGCCAAAAGGAACGGTGGCAAAGAATTGCGTTGCAGGAGCTTTTCCGGCCCAATAATAGGATCCGCCACTTCCCATTTCTGCCGTTCCGCTACTCACCGCATCAAAAGATTCTAATGCAGGCACTAGTTCACCACCGCCATATACCTTTATTTTCAAGCGGCCATCGGACATTTCTTCTATCCAACCAGCCATTTTTTCACACCCTTCGCCGATGATGGGATAATTGGGCGGCCAGGTGGTCACCATTTTCCAACGATATTTTTTGCCAGTATTGATATTAGGGGCATTTACCTTATCGCCTATTGATTCGTCATTTGCACAGGCAGTCGAAAGTGTAGATAAGGCGATTGTACCCAGGGCTGTTTTTTTCAGAAAGTCTTTGCGATTTATTTTTTTCATATTTCAAAATTAGATAACAAAGATTGACAAAATCTTTTTCATTTAAAAATGCTCGGAAGAAATAGCTTTAAAAAGATTTTTTTATTCGCCATTCTTTTGGATAGTAATTGTTGATTCGCCCCGGCACAGCTTTTATCCAGCCCAAATTAAGCCCCTGATAACGAATTAGTTGCCAGTTCTTTTGCAGAATATTTAGAGATAGTTTTTCTTTTTTTAGAAATGAAAGTGCCCCTTGCCGATCTACTTCAATTGCGGGTAAATCGGGGTGAATGATCGTGCTTAAAGCTAATTCATGGCTCGGTATAAATTGATTTTTTTTAAACTTGCCAATAGGAATACCAAATTGCTTCCTTTTTAGAACCTTATCAAGCACCAAATAAGATGGATGTAAGGCTTTGGGAAGTGCGACAATTTGCTTGCTAGGAGCCTGATAGCAATCATAATCATCAACAGAGGCGAGCCAATTCTTTAGTTCTCCTTTTTTCTCTTTGGATAATTTTTTGAGGCTTCTGAATACCCCTTTAGATTTAAATGAAGAAGTGCGGAGGGCGGATGCATTTATATTTCTAAAGCAACTGATAAAAAAGCCTTCCCCCTTGACTTTGTGGGGATAGAATTGATAGCCAATGCTTTTTGTAGTTTGTTTTTCGAGAATATTCCAACCTTTTTTTAATTTCAGCCTTTCCGCTTTTAGAGGAAAATTATCCATTAGCCAATCGGCGTTTTTTTCATTCTCTAGTTTATTATAGGTGCAAGTACAGTAGATCAATAGGCCCTCTTTTTTTAGTAAAGGTAAAGCCTCTCTAAAAATTCGTTTTTGCCTTGCACTGCATAGGATTCCATTTTTAGAAGACCAGGTTTTTATAGCTCTTTTGTCTTTTCTAAATAAGCCTTCTCCAGAGCAAGGGGCATCAATGAGCAATACATCAAAAAAGCCTTCCAAGCCCCTTAGATTGACAGGATCCTGATTGCAAATGGCATAATTGGGCAATCCCCATTTAGCCAAATTCTCTTTTAAAATGGGGTAGCGAGATTTGATAGCTTCATTGGCGAGCAATAGACTTTTAGAAGAGAGCTGAGACAAAATCAGCGTGCTTTTCCCTCCCGGGGCGGCGCAAAGGTCTAGCACATTTAAGGGTTGGCCGATGTCCACGCACTGTTCGATAATGGTCGCTACAAACATAGACGAGGCTTCCTGTACATAATAAGCTCCTGCATGAAAAGCAGGATCAAGGGTAAAAATGGGGCGTTTTTCTAAATACCAGCCATGGGCATTCCATTTTACCGCTTCCCAGTTTTTTTGCGGGGCATATTTTTTAAAAGGATTTCGCCTGATGCTGACGGGAGGGGCTTGGTCAAGTGCTTTTTTAAAATTAGAAAATTCATCCCCTAATTGATCCTGCATTTGCTTTACAAAAATGGGGGAAAGTTCGGTCATATTTCAAAGGTTGAAGAAATTCATCGCATTACTTTCCGCTTTCTACTTTGACCGCTAATTTCTTTTTCCAATACCTCAAAAGTCCCATGACGCTCATCCAGGAAGGGTTGGCGTTTTCGTAGGTCAACAAATCTTCTTTAGATATTCCAAAATCAATCAATTGTTGACGGACGTAAGCCTCGAATTTGGGGATTATGTCTTTTGGGTGAGTTTGTTGTTCATAGTGGGGGCGGATCCAATTGGCCCAATCCCAAAGGATATTTTTTAAAGCAGTAAAGTGGGGTTCTAGATCTGTGATTTTTCCAAAATGTGTAAGGAATATATTTTTTAAATCCAACGCTTCGATTAGTTCGATGGATTGTACCCAGTGTTCTATATTAATATCCGGCGGCGGGCAGGGAGGAATGATCATACCATTATTACCAATCTTCACGCCGGCTACATCCCCTGCTATAAGGGAATGGCCGACTTGCCAGGCAATATGATGAACAGCATGGCCAGGTGTATGCCAGCCGATTAGTTGTGTCTCTCCGATTTGAAATTGTTCCCCATGTTGTACGGTAATAATTTGGTTAGAGGGAATTGGCTTTAACTGTCCCCAAAGTTTTTCCATTTGGTCCTGATAAATCATTTTTGCTGATGCCAACAATTTAGAAGGATCGACGAAATGTCTTTTCCCGAAGGGATGCATGTAAATAGTGGCTCCTTTTTCAGCAAAGGCCCAGGCAGCACCTGCATGGTCCAGATGGATATGCGTCAAAAAAACGTGCCGGACGTCTTCTGGCTGATAACCCTTCTTCTGCAAGGCGGTTTTCAGATTGAAAAAAGTAGAATGGGGTCCTGTTTCAACAATGATTGGTCCTTCATCGGTTTCGATTAAAAAAGCGGCGATAGATCGCTTGAGTCCTTTAAATTCAAGGTCAATTACGGTTATCATATTTTGATTTTAATGCAAAAATAACTAAAATTAATATTGTCAAGAATGCTTGGAAATATCCTGTCACAAAACCAACTATTCTTAGAAGAAATGCTTTTTAGCTCAGACGATTGATTTTGTGACATTTAACATTTTTATTTTTTTCATACAAAGGGTGTTTTTTTAGATAATTCACTGATTTACAATCCAAAAAGAATTAAATAAAAAGTCAATTAAGATAGAATGTAATATTTTTGTGACAAAATTCCCTTTGTATTCCAAAAATTTATTACTAAATTTAGCTTTACATAAAGCGAGCATACTTAAGACTACCTGACCTATCCCCCATTCTGGAAAAGGTTCCCTCTATAACTTTGCCTAACTGTGTCGGGTTTTTCTTTCATCATAGGAAACAGTTGGTTGTTCCTACCCCTCTTTATTATTTCTATTAGATTTTTGTGAAATGATGTCACAATTTTTTTGAATAATTTTAAAAAAATGATTTCAATTAGGGGTGATAATGAAGAAGCGTAAAACGATTTTGTTGATAGAAGATAATAAAAGTCTTCGTGTATTGATGAATCATTTACTGAGTAAATGGTATCGGGTTATTTCCAGGACGAATGGGCTGGATGCTATGGGCTGGCTGGCAAAGGGCAACACTCCAGACCTTATATTATTGGACTTGGAAATGCCAGAGATGACAGGTAAGGATTTTTTGGAAGGCTTGCAGTCTAGTGGATTTTATAAAGATATACCCGTAATTATTATATCCGGAAATAAGCAATGTACCTCTACTGCTGATCAAGCGATCAATGTGCAAAAATATTTTGAGAAACCTTTTGACCCAGAATTACTTAGAGAGACGATAGAATACATTTTTGACGACAATTCGACTACACCTACTAGATTGAACGGAATGACACATCCCATGTAACATTGTTTAGCGATGCAAAAGTCCTTGAAAAAGGACAAAAAAGACTAAAAGCAGACTGCGTTTAATCGAAACAGCCCTGTAGTATTCAAATGATGAATTCTTCCAAGGGAAGTATTCGAGATTCAAAACTTTGCAAATAAAAGCCAAGCGAATCCAGAATAACCTTTTGCTAAAAGGAAAGTTGTTTTATTATTCAGTGGCAAATCACATTTGTATTTTCTATTTCGTAGCCTACATTTTTAGTTGAAGAATCCTGCTGGCTGCCCCTTTGATTTTAAAATCGACAAACTAAATTATAACTATGACAAAATGATTTTAAAATAGAAGCCAACAGGCAAATATTTTTATGGGATAAAACAAAAACTATGAGTGTTTCTACTTTGCCAGGCTATTTGGCCAAAGAAAAAAGGCTACTTTATGTTGGTGATTCAGCGGATATTACAAAGGCAACAATCCCTGGTTTGCCAGAAAACTATTTATTAATTTCTTGCACCTCTTTTAAGGAAATTGCTAAGTCGCTTTCCCATCGTTCTAGGATGCCCGAAGCCATAGTCATTGACCTAGACCTTGTTCCATTCTTTCGGCTGCTCCCCCTATTGGACAGGTTATTAGCAAATGAACAATATAAGATACTTCCAATTATTGGTTTAAAAGGCGATTTTTCTGCTGCAGAGAAAAAACAAATAAGAGCCATAGGCTTTGATGATTGCTTTTGTAAGCTCACGGATTGGGATGTTATTCGAAAGCGGGTTGACTTTTTAAATAAATTCAAGCAAAAATTGTTCGCTCATGGTACGAATGCGAGCAGAGATGAGCCTTTTGAAATTCCAACTAGTAAGCGGATATTTGACATTGTGGTAGCCACAAGTGCCCTTCTTTTTTTGAGCCCTTTGTTTGTATTGGTGGCGATATGGATAAAACTGGAGTCAGGAGGTCCCATTTTTTACACTTCAAAAAGAGTAGGGACAGGGTACCAAACCTTTAACTTTATCAAATTCAGGTCTATGTTTGTAGGGTCTGATGCGAGTTTGTTGGCACTTGCTCACCATAATAGCTATGAAGTCAATTTGTCAGACAACAATAAGTCGCCCACTTTTTTTAAAATTAAAAGCGACCCTAGGGTGACCAATGTAGGGCGGTTTATTCGAAAGACAAGCATAGATGAGTTGCCTCAATTGATTAACGTCTTGCGAGGGGAGATGTCTATCGTTGGCAATCGCCCATTACCCCTTTATGAAGCGTCCAAATTGACCTGCGACGACTGGGCAAAACGATTCCTCGCTCCCGCTGGCTTGACTGGACTCTGGCAGGTAGATAGGAGAGGAAAAGACAATATTGGAGCCGAAGAAAGGATTCGCTTGGACATGAACTATGCAGATAATTATTCTTTTTGGATGGACTTCAAAATTATTTTGAGAACCCTACCGGCTATGAAACAAAATGGAGAGTAGCAATCAAAAGAACACAATAATGGATAAACGGCCCTTGGTGTCGTTTATTACCGTGAATTATAATCAATTAAAACTGACCCTGGAATTGATTGCTTCTATTTATAGATATGCAGATGTTCCTTTCGAGATAATAGTGGTAGATAATCATTCCAAAATATCTCCCAGGTCAGTAATTGAAAGGATTTATCCTGATGTCAAAGTAATTGTAAGTGGTGTAAACAGGGGCTTTGCTGGCGGTAATAACCTTGGGATTAAAATTAGCAAAGGTGCGTTTCTGTTTTTTATTAATAACGATGCAATATTAACAAAAGGAGCCTTGAAAAAAATCATTGATTCTTTTCAGAACGCTCCGGCAGTAGGAGTTGTAAGTCCTTTGATTTGTTATTATCCATCTACTACGCAACAGATGGAGGACGTTGTTCAATATGCAGGAGCTACTAATGTTAATCCTTTTACTGGTAGAAATACCATTATTGGGAATGGGAAGAAAAACCGAGGCCAATACTGCCAGTCAAAGCCCACTTTTTATGCACATGGCGCTGCAATGATTGTAAAAAGAGCAGTAGTAGAAAAAGTAGGACTAATGTCAGAGTTCTATTTTTTATACTATGAAGAATTGGATTGGTGTGAGCGCATTCGTAGAGCTGGCTTCACCATATTATTTCAACCAAACGCAAAGATTTATCACAAAGAATCCATCTCGGTTGGAAAGAGCAATCCCCTAAAGACGTACTATTTAACTAGGAATCGTATCTTGTTTATGGCTAAGAACAGAGGTAAAGGGCAGTTTCTGGTCTTTACTCTGTTCTTTTTGCTGGTGACAATTCCCAAAAATATACTGATCTATTTATTGAAAGGACAAATAGACCATCTAAAGGCTTTTTGCAAAGCGGTGTATTGGAATTTTGTACCCCATCCAAAAAGAAGAAGTGGAAGGGTGGTGGGGGAGTTAAGCAGTTAATTTTGTCCTTCTTGACCAATTTCGCTTTGGCCATAAGGAAAATTCCAACTTAAGATCAGGGGCTTTGTTAAGGCACTATCTTTAGTTGACAAATAATCGTTTCACTTACAATTAGTTTGAGCAAATGCAACCTATCTACTTGATGATCAGCAGCTTAGTGCTTTTTTTCTTAGTGCTTCCCTTTGTGATGGTTTTGTTATCTACTTTTTTTGGAGAAAAAGTAAATACAGGAAAAACCAATAAACGCTATAATTTTGCTTGTATTATTACTGCCTACAGAAATATAAAAATCACTGAACACTTAGTCCACTCTTTGCTCAATCAATCTTATCAAAATTTTCACATTTACCTGGTAGGGGATGAATGCGACCCGAATGACTTCAAAGTAAAGGACAATAGGTTGACGGTTCTTTTTCCTTGCCCTTCTTTGAGGCTAAAAGCAAAATCCATCATTCATGCAGTGACACATTTTATACGCCCTCACGACTACACGATTGTGTTCGATGCGGATAATCTGGCACATCCTGGTTACTTAGAGGAAATTAATAATTATGCCAATCGAGGTCATCGAACTATTCAAGGGCAGAGAACTGCTAAAAACCTGGATACACTCTATGCCTGTGCTGATTCCACTGGCGAGTTTTATAAAAATTATACTGAACGTTATGTTCCCTATTTGATTGGTTCTTCCTCCGTTATTTCCGGCTCGGGTATGGCTGTGGAAACGAATTTATATAAGGCTTATTTAAACAGTCCGGAGATTCAAAAGGGCAAGAAGTTATGGAAAAAGATGCTACAGGAAGATAAAATTTTGCAAAACTTCTTGTTGAGGAGGGATGAGCAAATCGTTTTTGCCAAAAATGCGGTTGTTTATGATGAAAAGGTAACGACTGCCCAACAGGTAGAAACCCAGCGAAGTCGCTGGCTATTTTCCTATTTTCAAAATATCCCCAATGCGGCCGGTCTAATTTGGAGCGGCTTTAAGAATGTCAGTTGGAATCAATTTTTATTTGGGATCATTACCATTGCACCACCGCTTTTTATTCTATTGTTCGCTGCTTTATTTTTACTGATAATAGGTTTTTGGCTGAATTTGTTGATGAGCATCGCCTTATTTATTGGATTGGGCATCTTTGTATTGACTATTTTTTGGTCACTCTACTTATCAAAAGCTCCTCCAGAAATTTGGAATGCTATATGGGGCATTCCCTTGTTTGTTTTTAAACAAATAACCGCTTTATTAAAAATGGGTAATCCGAATAAAAACTTCAAACACTCCGAACACACAAAAACTATTCGAATAGAGGAGATATTGAAGAAGTAGTTAGATGTCTGCTTATTTAAAAGATATGAGCTTATTTGTCTAAGGGAATTGCCTTTTAGCCTGGTTGCTAGGGAAATAGCTTACTTTTGCTCAAAAAATAAAAATGAACCGTCCCTATAAATTTTGCCCAACCTGTACGAGCGAATTAGCAAAAAATCAAGAAGGCTACCTAGCCTGTATCAATTCGAATTGCCAATTTGTTTATTATGAAAATCCTACCCCTGTCATAGGGGCAATTGTAGAATATCCCGAAAATAATTTGGTATTAGTACAAAATGTAGGCTGGCCCAAAACCTGGTATGCCTTAGTGACTGGTTTTTTGGAAAAACACGAGCATCCTGATAGTGCCGTTTTAAGAGAAGTCAAAGAAGAATTGGGTTTAGAAGCAGAAATTATCCAGTTTAGGGGGCATTATGTCTTTGAAATGATGAACCAGATTATTCTAATTTATCATGTAAAAGCAGAGGGGAAAATTAATATAAATACCAGTGAATTGCAAGATTATAAAATCATTCCAATTGCAAAAGTGAAAAGCTGGCCACAAGCTACCGGGGTCGCTTTGCAAGAGTGGTTGGAAGAGCGAAGGGGCTATTAGCGTTTCACCAAATTTAGAATGGTAGGGCGGCTTTAGCCTGCTGCCTCCTTGCTGCAGACTAAACGCATTTCATAAATTAGAAATCCTGCTACAATAATATATTCCATTCCCACTACCCATAAATTTTCGAAATAAGGTTCATAACTATAATTGATATAGGTCATAAAAACCAAACCTGACCACAAAACCGGAAAGCGAAAGCGGGTAAAAACAGAAAAGACAACCGGCAAAGCAATATACCAAGGATGTACCGTAGTTGCACAAAACAAATAAAGGCAAATCGAAAATAATAATTGTTCAAATATATTAACCCAGCTTGGATTTTGTTCAAAAAAAGCTTTTAAACTAATCCCAATAAATACTAAAGCTGCCAAAATTGGGCCTAACACCGCAATGAGATTATAGCCTTTTAGCCGAAATCCCAACCAACGAAAAAGATAATACAGACTGGCATTAAATTCAAATTTTTGAAAATACAAATAAAGGCTATTGCCAAAATTGGAAAGGAAAAGCCCGTTCGTTAATGGAAGAAAAAGGAGCAATAAGGTCAAACCGATGATAAGAAAATAGGAGTACACCCTTTTCCAATTTAAATTTACTGATTGCGAAGCAGCAAATCTTTTTCGTACTTTCCCAATTCTTTTAATAAAAAAGGGCAGAAACATTAGAGGCAATAATTTGGAAGCAATGGAGAGTGCCATAGAAATAGCAGATCCGATAAAAAAAGATAAAGGAGGATTAAGCTGCTTTGGATTGGACACAGGCATTTTTATTAATAACCAAATCCCTAGTAAGAAAAAAAAAACCATTGCTCCTTCAAAGTGAATATTGCCTGTGACTTCGAGGATAATTAAAGGATTTAAGGCATAGAGCAGCACGTTTTTAGCAGGCAGTTGAAAATATTTTAACAAATTGATTATCAATAAGATATTGCCAATTTCAAAAAATAGCAAAAAACTTTTCATTATCATACTGCCACCCCAAAGACTGTTGGGTGAAAGCCAGGCGGCTACTGCAAAAACAAATTGATTGACAGGGGGGTAAACGGTGAAATAATCGGGCGAATTTAACTGCTTGTACAAGGTCTGATTAATATTTGCTATTTCTAGTCTATTGTCAATATAATAAGAGGGCAAATGGTCAAATGGATTGATACCTTGAACGAGCAAACGACCGTCCCAGATGAAGCGATATATATCATCGGAAAGGGCAGGAAAAGCAAAAACTAATAGCAGGCGCAACAAGATGCTTAGTCCTGTAAAGAATAAAATGCTTTTTGGACTTTTTACAACATAGCAGATGCCCAAATAAAATGAAAAGAAAATGGCATAAAGGGCAAAAAGTTTAGAAAAGTGGCTCCGTTCCGTGTAAAAGCCCAATTGGGCAACGAGAAAAGTCAAAAGTAATCCAATTCCTATTTGAATAAGCGACAAACGATGTCTGGCGTAATAAGTCATCTAATATTCAAATGACGGACAGAGTAATAAAAAATCGTTCCAAATCCTATCATCAACAAGGTGTGAAAAATAATAAAAGCACGCTCTTGTATTTGCAAACCCGCAATGATACCCCCCAGAAAATAAATGGATAACAGCCCTTCAAAAATAGTCGTCCAGGACAACCTGGCATCAAAATATTTTTGATTTTGAAAAGTATCTCGAATGCCTTTGATATTAAATTTTGGCGTGCGTACAAAGGGTGATTTTTTGCCCCACCAACCTTGAATCACTGCTACGGTATTGTGGAGCGAAAGGCCCATAGATAGAGACAAAAACAAAGGAAACAAGGTCAAAAACTTGATGATCTTTCTGAAATAGGATTCTTGTTTGATCTCTGCTTTTACATTGGCGACAAAATAAACGGCCACAATAGACAGCAAGCCCGTTAGGAAAAAAGCAAAATATTTGGTATTAAACCCAATCTCTTGCAAAATGAAAAGTAGAGGTACGCTAAACACACCAGAAATGAACACGAAAATAAATACAGTGCTGCCCAGTAGATGGCCCGTTGCATGAACCTTTTGTCCCAATTTCAGATTAGACTGCCAGATCGTTGGGAGCATTTTTTTGGCAGTTTCTGCGCCCCCCTTCATCCAGCGAAATTGCTGTGATTTCAGCCCATTCATTTCTGCGGGTAGCTCGGCAGGTGAGCCAAATTTTTCCAAATAAATAATCTCCCAACCCCTTAGTTGTGCCCGGTAGCTCAAATCCAGGTCTTCCGTCAAAGTATCGGCCTCCCAACCGCCTGCATCTACGATGGTTTCTTTTCGCCATACTCCTGCGGTGCCATTGAATTGCAGCATATAATTGCCCGACTTTCGCCCTTGTTGCTCTACCGTAAAATGGACATTTAACTGCATCGCTTGTAGCTTGGTCAGCATGGAATAGTCTTGGTTGATATGCTCCCAACGAGTTTGGACTACCCCCACTTTGGAATTATTAAAATAAGGGATTGTTTTTAACAAAAAATCTCTGCGGGGCAAAAAATCGGCATCGAAAATGGCAATAAAATCGCCTTTGGCAAATTTGGTCGCTTCTTTTAACGCACCTGCCTTGAAGCCCTTTCGCTTTTTTCTTCGGATTTGTACTATCTGAAAACCTTCGGACCGATAGTAGGCCACTTTGTTTTTGACCATTTCCACGGTTTCATCTGTAGAGTCATCCAAAATGTGGATTTCAAATTTATGCTTTGGATAATGAAAAGAGGCAATTCGATCAATTAACCGTTCTATTACGTATAGCTCGTTATAAATCGGCAATTGGATTGTGACAAAAGGCAGGCTTTCTTCAAGAGGCATATTCGAAAAGGTCCTTAATTGCTTCTTTTCTTGCCCTTTTTGATATTGGTATAATAAGTGCAGTTGCAACAAACAATACCCCGTAATGTATAGTAAGGCTAGGGTATAAATCCCTAAAATA
This sequence comes from Saprospiraceae bacterium, assembly GCA_965222705.1. Taxonomy (GTDB): domain Bacteria; phylum Bacteroidota; class Bacteroidia; order Chitinophagales; family Saprospiraceae; genus JAFMDF01. The sequence continues at coordinate 377,570 of CBDCUO010000057.1, forward strand.
AAATAGGCTAAAAGCGACATTAAATTTGTTGTTTTGCGGAAGCTATTTACTTAAGAAATTGCTGCTTTAATCTAAAAATTGAATAAATATGATGCGATTCATGTAGTAAAAAAAACAAGGTCCATTCTTGGACATTCATAATACCAAAGCGCGGATGAATCCCTTTTCTAACAGCTTGATCTATTGTCAGATCATTGAGAAAAGCAATGATTTTTTTTCTTTGCAAAGCCATTTTTATCAAGATGTCCTCCATTTCCAGTTGACACCAGTCATAAAAACATTGATCATGATCTGCTTTGTATTGTTTCAGTCTAGGAGAATCCTGCCCCAATATTATCGCCATTCGTTCTAAAAAGATTTCTTGATACCTCCCTAAATGCGCTAAATGTTCGTGAATTGACCATTTTTCGGGCTGATGTCGTTTTTTAATAAAGATAATTTCCAGTTTTTCAACCTGCTGCCGTAAAAATAAAAACTGTTGCGCTAAATTTATTTTTACAAATGAATTCACAATTGGTTATACTTTTGATTGTCTAATTAATTTGAAGCAAAGTCCCAATACCTTTATAACAACTTAAAAATTGTCCATAATATCTTATGCCCTGCCAATATCGTTCCTTTTAGTGTACCCGACACTTTGGACACACCAATTCGGCGGCGGTAAGTGACGGGGACTTCTGTGCATTTGAGTTGATATTTAGCAGCTTTTACTTGCATTTCTACGGTCCAGCCAAAGGTTTTATCTTGCATATCTATTGCTAACAATTTTGTCCATTTAATGGCTCGAAAGGGGCCTAAATCTGTAAAATGATAATTATAAAACAAGCGTATAAGATTGGTTGCTAACCAGTTGCCAAATATCTGCTGGGGCATCATGGCTCCTTTTTCCATATTTCCTAATGCCCTAGAACCAATGACCATATCCGCGCCTTTTTCTAGGATCGGCTGGACTATTTTTAGCATTTCTTGCGGATAATCTGAATAATCGCCATCTATAAAAACAATAATATCGGGTTGTTCATCCGCTGCTTTTGCTTTCACATAAGCGATGCCTTTCAAACAAGCATTTCCATAGCCTTTCAAGGGTTGATCCAAGACGGTAGCCCCGTTGGCAAGGGCTACCTCTTTGGTCTTATCTGTACTGGCATTATTACAGACGATTATCTCCCTGACCAGGCCTTTGGGTATATCTTGGAGAACCTTTCCAATGGAGTCTTGCTCATTATAGGCGGGAATGATGACATCAATAATTATCGGCATATATATTATATTTGATAGGAGCAGAAAATGCCAACTCCAAATGTACCATTTTTGGCTAGCTTTTAAAATAGAGAGCCGCCTGAAAGACTAATAAAAGCCAGTCTATGGGAGTTTTATAGCTTATCATTTAACTTTGTGTTCGTTCTATCGTTAGATGAATTTTATTGCTTGTTAATTCCCAAAATCTTATCACCCTGTCCATGAAGCGATTGCCATTTTTTGTCCTTTTCACTTTTTCACTTTTCCTGGCTTGTGATAAAGAAGACAATTTTTTATTGGATAGCTCGGCCGAATTAACCTTTTCGGTGGACACCCTTCGATTTGATACCGTTTTTACCGAATTGGGTTCAGCGACGCGCATTTTAAAGGTTTTTAATCCAAATGACCAGCCGGTAAAACTCAATAAGGTTTTTTTGGAAAAAGGGAGTACCTCTTCTTTTAGGATGAATGTAGATGGCTTTGTTGGCAATGAAATTTTGGAGGTAGAAATCCCTGCTAGGGATAGCATTTACATTTTTGCAGAAGTGACGGTTGATCCAGATAACCCATTGTCTATCAGTCCTTTTGTGATAGAGGAGTTTTTAGTTGTGGAGCTAAATGGCATCCGACGAAAGATCTTACTTGAAGCATGGGGACAAAATGCCAATTATATCCCAGATCGCTTTAGTCAGGGCGGTGGTGCTTTGATAAGCTGCAACATGGGGGATATCGAATTTGATGATCCCAAGCCCTATGTGATTTACGGCGTGCTGTTGGTGGATAGTTGTAATTTAAATATTCCGGCAGGGACGGAAATTTACATTCATGGGGGCATTGTCCGTACTGGTATTTTGGGTGAAAACTATAATGATGGCTACATTTTCGTATTGCCAAACGGACGATTAAGCATTAAAGGAACTTTGGAGCAACCTGTTATCATTCAGGGGGATCGCTTGGAAGCATCTTTTCAGGAAGTACCGGGGCAATGGGGGGGCATTTATTTATCCAAAACGAGCCGCGGCAATAAAATAGAACACACAATTATTAAAAACGCGCGCTTCGGAATTATTGTAGATTCTTCGGCGACCTTGATTATTGAGAATTCGCGGATTTCCAATGCGATTAGTGGCGGTTTGATTGGCATTCACTCCAGAATTGATGCAGAAAATTGCTTATTTGCCAATAATGGTGGCAATGCCGTCCAATTGGAATACGGTGGCAACTATGACTTCACGTACTGCACCCTAGCAAGTTATGGCGTGGATAATGCCGCTTTGAGAATGAGCAATGCCTTGTGTTTAGACCAATTATGCACAGAGGCTAGGTTTAATAATTTGCGTGTGCGTTTTAAAAATTCCATTATTTTTGGTTCTCGTAGTGATGAAATAGAAATTTTTAATCCCGAGCAGGCGGCCTTTGATTTTGATTTTGAAAACTGTATCGTGCGGGTAGATGATTTGCTGGAGGAGGATGCGGTGCCTGATTTTTTTGACCATTGCCAGCCCTGTCAACCGGGGAGAGGCGAATCGGGCATTATTCTTTTTGTTGATCCTGATGAAAATGATTACCAACTCGACTCCTTATCCATTGCAGATGGTTTTGCAGAGCCGATTTTTAATTTAAATACGGATTTAAAAGGTCTAATGCGGGACGGAAGTATGCCAGATGCTGGATGCTTTGAACGGATAGAATAGAGGCATGGCTGAACATTACTAAGTAGGTTGCCAATCCGTCAAGTAGTGTAAAAACAAAAGTGAAATTGAAAACTACCATTAGCATTCTCGGTTGTGGTTGGTTGGGACTGGCTTTGGGAAAGCAGTTGGTTCGGGAGGGATATATAGTGAAAGGCTCTACTCAAACTGTTCAAAAACTATCCATATTACACCAACATAAAATCACTCCTTTTTTAATAGGCGTTCAAAAAAAGATAAAAGGGACTAACTTATCTCAATTTTTTCAAAGCGATATTTTAATTCTCAACATTCCGCCTGGTCGAAAGCGGAAAGATGTTGAAAAAGCCTACCCCAAACAAATAGCCGCAATCATTCAGCAAGTAGCAATTCACGGTATTAAAAAGGTTTTGTTTGCTAGCTCTACCAGCATTTATGGCAATGTCAATAGGATAGTAACGGAGGCAGATGAACCCAAACCGGAAACAAGTACAGGCAAAGCACTAGTGCGAGCAGAATATCTTTTTATGCAAAATGAAACCTTTGAAACGAGCATTCTTCGCCTTGGCGGCTTGGTAGGTAATGGCCGAGAAGCGGGCCGCTTTTTAGCGGGCAAAAAAGACTTGAAAAATGGTTTTGCTCCGGTCAATCTGGTGCATCGAGACGATTGCATTGCTATTATTTCCAAAATAATTGCCGACAATTATTGGGGTCAAATTTTTAATGTTTGTGCGGATGAACATCCGACAAGACACAAATTTTATACCCAACAGGCTCGAAAACAGGGACTTGAACCGCCCACCTTTTTATTAGAGGAGGCTTATTTTTTTAAGAAAGTGTCAAACTATAAGGTCAAACAGGCATTGTCTTATGAATTTCTTAACCCTGACCCGATGAAATTTTAAGATTATCCAAAAGTTATGCTTCTCCACTTAAAACCTATATTTTTTTAACTATTTTGTGGGCCTAATTCGCATAAAGTAGCATGCCCGAAAAAGACGCCAACGAAATATTAGCTTTGTTAAAAGCAGATGATCCGGCAACCGTAAAGCAATTGTTTTATGAGTTCTATCCTTTTCTTTGCAATACGATTTATCGAATTTTAAAAGATAAGGCGATTGCGGAAGACCTGGCGCAAGATACCTTTTTTAAATTTTGGGATAAGCGACAAAGCATTGATATCCAACTTTCATTGAAAGCTTACCTTCGTCGAATGGCTGTCAATGAGGCCTTGTATTATATTAGAAAAAATAAAAAATTTCAAAAAGATAGGGATATAGAGCTTATTGATTTGGGAGTGGCCACCGAAACAGTTGAAGAGCAACTGCTACAACGGGAATTGGAAAGTAAGATTGCCCTGGCGATCCATAGTTTACCGCCTCGTTGTCAAGAAATATTTAGGTTGAGTCGTTTTGAAGCATTGAGTTATAAGGAAATCGCTGCCAAATTGGATATTTCTATAAAAACAGTAGAAAATCAAATGGGCAAAGCTCTCAAAATATTAAGAGGGGCTTTGAAAAATTATATGCACTTTTTTCTTTGACTACAAAGAATCAAAAAGCTTTCACAACAAAACTTTGGGTGGCCATGCTGCTATTTTTTTGAAGAACCAATCTGTAAACCCCCGGTGCCAGACCGGTCAATTCTTCTGTCATAATGGGTTCTGCAAAACGCGGGGGGTTAAAAGATTTCTCTAAAACAATTTGCCCTAAAGCATTTACAATGGTCAATTGGTGGGGTTCATAATCTTTAGTTTCATATTCCAATGTGATGCCCGCGTCTGTTGGATTAGGGTAAAGGTTAAGAATAGCCAGCTTTTCCCCCCTACGAGTGCCACAATAAGCTTGTAAGTTAACCATGGCTTTAAAAGCATTCAAGCGTCCCCCTGAAACGGTTCTATCTTTTAGGCCAGGAATTGGATCTGTTCCTGCCAGCATAATATTTTTTAAGAATAGGGCGGTTTGAGGAGCATTGTTGAAGGCATCATTTAGAAGTTGGCTACAAGGTAGTGCATACATTAATCCAATCACCCCTGTCACATGGGGAGTTGCAAAAGAAGTGCCTGAGAATAGTCCGAAGTCGCTACCTTTATCGGTCGCTCTGATATCCTCTCCAGGTGCGCCAATATCAATAGATAATTCACCAAAACCACCATCAATGCTTTTTTCGTCCTCTCGATTGGTAGAAGTGACACCGATAAAATAATCGCTCTGGCAATTGGTGGGCGTATCGCCAACTGATTCGACATTTACGTCATTATTAGGCCCTGCCCCAACCGAGAGAATACCTACAGAACCCATCACATCGAACATTTGGCAAAGCTCTGTACCCATTCTTAAATCTTCCGGTCGGGTATTATCCCAGCCAAAAGAGTTATTATTCACCACAATAAAAGCACCCCTACTACCCCTGGTTTCATTGTATTGTTTTCTTAGATTAAACAAATATTCATAGGCTTCAATCACCTCACTGACCAAATCAACACCAGACATAAACAGAATCTTCACTTTCCAGTTGATACCTGCCATACCGATAGTATTATTGGTGCCAGCACCAATAATGCCACTCACTTGAGTTCCATGGCGGAGAATCGGATGATTATCGGTCAGGTCATCCAGGTTTAAACCATAATAATCGTCCACATAGCCATTATGGTCGTCATCTTTTCCATTGTCTGGTATTTCCTCATTATTCTTCCAGATATTTTCAAAAATATCGGGGTGGTCCAATTCAATGCCTTTTTCCAAAACGGCGATGACAATTTCATCTCCATTGACGGTTGTTCCTCCAGTAGTTTCGCTCCAAACTTCTGGTAATTGTATTCGTTCCAAATTCCACTGTTCTTCAAAAAATTCATCATTTGGATTCGTGTTTCTGTACGCTAAAGGGGCATCGTGGCCAATGTCGAGAACTTGTCGATTCTGCTGCAATTCCTTGATAATCAAGTCGCCATTTGTTCGCTTAGGGTCGTATTGCAGGCGATAAATATTTAACACTTTGGAAACCTGCCGCTCAATTTTAAAATCCAGTCGATTTCGGCTTTTTGTCTGAAACTGCTCTATAAAATCAAAGCCATTGACTTTTGCTTCCAGTCGCACCAATAAAGTGGCATCAGAAACAGGTTTTGCTTGCTGGGCAAAGAGGAAAAGCGGAAATAAAAAAGCAATTATTGAAAAAGAATACTTCATTTGGGTTATGCTTATATTGATTGAAGAGGAGAGGGTATAATTGTAAATTACGATTTTTCAGCCTTCCACATCAAGCGGGCGAAAGACTTTTTTGAAAAACTTGTTCCATCAGAATAATATATGGATTTAAACGAAAAAAACACAGTAATTATCTTTTTTTTTGGGTAAAAAATTAAAATAGGGTTAGATTAGATACAGATTTTGATTTTAGTTAAATAAGACACATAACCACTTAGTTTAATATGAGTAAAATAAAATCAATTACTGGAAAGGTTGTTTATCAAAATATTGGGTTGGGTTTTTGGGGTATCGAAGAAATAGGCGGCTCTAAATGGCTGCCTGTCAATATGCCGGAATCTCTCAAAAAGGAAGGTAAGACCATTAGTGTCAGAGTGAGAGAACTGGAAGAGGAAGTATCCATTTTTATGTGGGGAACGCCGGTGAGGATCATTGGTTAGACTCCATAAATTTGTAATAGACCCTAGTGCCTTCCTAACAGTCCTGCTCCTAATCCCTTTATTACGGCACTTGCCCGTAAATGATTACCTTTGCAAAATGTTGCCTGTTTGTAAAAATCAGCCTTTCAATGAAAAATAAAAAATCACTTCGTACAGGCTTAATGATTGTGCTGGGATTACTGCTATTGATCCAGTTTTTTCAAATTGATAAAACCAAGCCTCCGGTAGATCCTGCAAAAGATTTTATTCAGGTCAGAAATCCGCCTTCCAAAATTGCTATGCTCTTAAAAAACGCTTGCTATGATTGTCACTCCAACCATACTAAGTATCCTTGGTACACCAATGTTCAACCAATAGCTTGGTGGATAAAAAGCCATGTCAATAATGGGAGGAGGGAGTTAAATTTTTCAGACTGGGCTACTTATTCTGAAAAAAAACAAGCCCATAAATTGGAGGAATGTTATGAAATGGTAGAAGGAACAGAAATGCCGCTATTGTCCTATATGATCGCTCATCGGGAAGCCTGGCTAGATGAGGCTCAACGGGCTGAATTAGTGGAATGGTTCAAATTGCAAAAATAGGGCAGTTGTTGGGCTTCATTTTTCTATTGATTAGTCCTTGTCCAAGTTTGTGTTTCATAAAAAAAACCTAAATAACCTCTAACTTTAAGTTTTCCGTCTTCTATCCACAATTTACCTCTATAAGTCTTTCCTGATTTGGGATCGTACAATTTTCCTGATTTTAAAATTCCTTCCTCATATTTGAAATCAAAAAAGGTAAGCATCCCCAAAAGGGGGGTATTCCGCTTTTTCTTATCGGGATTTTTGGCGTCCAAAAATGGCTGGCCATTTTCATCCGTTTCGGGGATGAGTTTTACGACTTTTCCGTGGTATTTTTCTCCGTTCTGGTAAATTTCTACAATGCCGTCTTTATCTTGAGCCAGCCACTTTCCCAAAAAATCATTTTGGGCATTAGTAAGGATGCTCGAACATAAAAATACCAAACTACTGACTAGTATTTTTTTTTGACTATTCGACAAAAATTGCATGCTAAAACAGTTTTTTTTTAACGTCATTTCTTATACTCTTGGTTTAGGCAAGCCTTGGTGATTTTCATTCCTTTGATAAATACAACTCCTTAGCCACTCCTTGTCAATAGAGCGATAACGGGCAAGTATAGGTCAAGGGTTTTCTATCACAAATTTTAAATAATAATAAACCTTTTCGGGCCTATTTGCTGGTTCTTTTTTCAAATCCCGATCAAATAAACGGTTCAAATTATTGCCGGCTAAATCTTCTAGCCTAGACGCTATTTTTATTTTATAAATTCCTGATTTCCAGCGGCTTTTAGGCGTAAATAGCCACTGTTGATCTTGCTTTTGAAGGTTGATTCCTCCTTTGATTTCCTCTCCTTTTTCATTTAAAATGCTCAGGGATTTCATTGCGAGGGCATGGTCTAGTGCTTCTTTAAAATCAATGAGTAAGGGTTGTTTTGTGGCTACTTTAGGAGTGGATAATACCCATTCGGAAGGCTTGGGGACAATGCGGTCAGCGCTTGTTACTTCGAAGGATTGCTCAAAATCCTTTTCTAAAGAATAGCCATTGGCATCTTTCCAGTTTTTAGAAATGTGTAAGGTATAGAAATTGCCTGCCTTTAAAGGGCTCCCCATTCGTTGATTGGGTCCCAAATCCCTTTTTATCCTGCCCGGATCAAACCAAAGCGTCAGGCGAGTTCGTTCAGCATTCCATAAGAGAGGGTATAGCTCTAAAAAGGCTTGCTCGACTACTTTTCCAAATTGGTCTTTTAGCTGAATATAAGGATAGGCTGCTCCCTCACTCATGGGGGCAGAAAAATACAGATACATTTTTAGGGTGTTTTCCGGGAAGGCGGTCGCATTGGGAAAGACCTTTAGGAGGTTGGAAAGGGTATAATTTCTTTTGGGCTCAGCTTTAAAGGTAAAAGAAGGCATGCCAGGAAATCTAGCCTGATAGGTCAAATTTTTTGTAAATGAAATAAGCGGGCAAAATAAAAAATTATTGCCTTGTTGTTCCCAAGTGCCGATTATGGGCAAGGAAGTAGATTCAGGATGACGAGGAAATAAAAATACTTGTAAATCTTCTGGAACCAGCACATTCTTTTCAGAAAGGGGCGGATTTTCTAGCTGAACACAGCCACAATCTGGATGGTCTTCGTCGGTAATTATCGAAAAATTTGATGAGTTTTGAGCAGTTAGAATAATAGAATTTAAAACAAAAAAAGCAAATACAAAGAAGCGCAGGAGCTCTACCAGACTCCTGCACTTTTGTTGTATGGAGTAGGATATTTGTTTTGAATCCACTTTAATTTTTTCTCTTCTTTGACCGATACAATTTTTGCTGGAGCACCATTTTTTCTATAACCAGCGGCTTCCTTGCGTCAATAAATCCAGATTGCCATTGCTTTTTCTTTGAAGCATAACAAATTGATCATCAGATAGCTTGTCTAGCTGCAATACATTTACAAAAGGCAGATTGATGAAATCGACACCGGCAGTTCCAGACCTTTCGGCAACTTTAGTGGTTAGATAATCTTTATAGGTAGCGATTTTGTCAACGGCGATTTTCATAACTGCCCGAGCGGAATTGGCCATTAGAAGGTAGGATTTGCCCTCTTTTTCCATAGCGATAATATCCAGTGGCGTATTCCAATTGCCCAATTCGGCGACCGTTTTGCCTTTAATGTGTTGCCCTCCTTTGAGCTGTTTCATGGGAAAAATCACCAGTGGTGTACAGGTATAACTAGCAATTAGATGGGGCTCGCCTCCGATTTCAAAAGGAAGAAATGTTTTTATAGGTGCGTAGGTTTCGTACTGTCCATGTGCAGCGTGGTAAATTTCCAATGTGGAATAATTTTGTTCCTTTTTAAAAGGAAAGGGAATCTTGCGAAAAGTAGAAGAAAAGGCTTCATTTGACAAGCCCGTTACCAATACATTTCCATTGTAAAAACTCAAATCAGAAATGGACCATATTCTTAAATCTCGGCCTCTTCGGTCTTTGGCATCCATTTTTACCGGATTGGTCAGGGTAGTTTTTGAATGGTTGACTTTTTTAAGTGGAACATGCTGGAAAGTTGCTCCATCTGTTTTTAATAAAACGGGCGTTCCGCTGCGGTGATGTACGGCAAAATAAACCATTTTAGAGTTGGGGTTTACCGCCATATCTTGGATAGTAATTTGGTCAGCAGTAGTCCCTAATAAAGCGGCAATTTGTTCATCTACCTTGTTCATTTTAAGCGCTTTGGGAGCATCGGCAATGACATTATCTTTGGTGTCAATAGCTGTCACCATAGCGCTTTTAGAATCACCGATGAATAAAATCCCTTCGGGGCCAAAAGTCATCGCATTGATGGATTGTACTTCGGGATTGCCCACAACAAAGCCTTCGGTAAGCGGATTTTTATCGTCATTTGCTAATAAATTGGCAGATAAGAATAAAACCAAAACAAGCAGGAAAGCATTAATTCTTTTCATGGTGTTTATTTTGATTAAGAAATTATAAGTATAGCTATGCTGTGTAAAAATAGCCATTATTTTTAAGAAAATTGATACTTTATGCCCTTTGAGTATAGAACAAATTTTCTATATAATGGCATTATAAGGTTCACGCAATCAGCCCAAACTGATAAGCATGCCAACGGCAGTGCTGATAGTTAAATAGCTCTAGTTCTTCCATATTGAACTCCCCCATCATTGGATTGTAACTTTTGAAAGCTGGATTCTCTTCATAAAGGGCATAAAATTTAGCAATAGCTGCTTCTAAGCCAGCGATAGCTGCTCCTATATTCGCCATGCGCAGTTCCGATAAATCCGCTTTGCTCGCTCCTTTTTTAGGGCGGTGCTGGAAAACGGCCCCATTTTCGATGAATTTTCTAAAATATAATTGGCTTTTTGTAGGCTCTGCTTCTGGTTCTCCCCTCCTTTTCATGGTGACTTTTACTACATAAATCAAATGCTCTACCATGTGTTGAGCACTCATTAGACCAAAGTTTGGCTCTTGGTCGCTCGGCAAAGTTTTAAGCATTGTAGGTAAAGTTTGGGTCATAAAATCCTTGTATTTAGGTTGCATAGATTTGTTTTTGATTAAAATAGACTTTTAAGAATTTTCATATGGAGCATTTTACAAATTACTGATTGGAAGTGGTTTATGTGCGTCCGCACATAAATCCGAATAGGGTCTAATATCTAGTTCTTTTTTTCCATAAAACACCCAGGTTTGTCAAATCTTCCCGCAATTGTTCAGCGGACTGAAACTGAATAGCTGGCAGCCCAACTGCTTCTGAGCCCGTTACATTTCTAGCGGAATCATCAATAAAAATAGCGGTTGCCGGATTAATATGATAGCGACTTAGGATCAAATTGTAAATTTTGGGGTCGGGTTTTTTAAGTCGCTCCCTGCCAGATACTAGGATGCCTTTAAAATATTGTAAAAAAGGGTACCTTTTCAATGCTTCCGGGAATAACTCACCCGACCAATTGGTAAGTGCATAAAGAGCGTATTTTTCAGAGGCTTTGATTTCTTCCAAAATGGTAAGGGTTTCGGAAATTACGCCGCCGAGCATTTCTGTCCATCGGTCATAATAGACTTCTATTTCGCTTCGATATTTAGGGAATTTTTTGGCCAAAATATCCGTTGCTTCTGCAATGGGCCTTCCGGCATCTTGCTGCTCATTCCAATCCATTGTAGTAATATTTTGGATAAACCATTCTACTTTTTCCGCTGTATCAAATATTTTTTGATACAGATAGCGCGGGTTCCAGTCAATGAGCACACCACCTAGGTCAAAAATGATAGTCTCTATTTTGGGATTAAACATGTTCTTTGTTTTTTAATAAGAATTGCGAAGATAGGAAATCTTTTACTTCCAACAATCCTATTATAAAGGAGCGGGTGTAGGAAAATTTTTTTGATAAAAACGTAAAACATAGGGCTTACATTAAGCAAAAAAGAGCAAGCACCGAAGTACTTACTCTTAGTATGATTAGTTTCTTTGTTGAGACGAAGTCTGGTATAGTGATTGGCGACTAGTTTGTCAAATGCCAATCGCCAGTCACCTGTCTATCAATCATCAAAGGGACAACCGACGCATGGATCTACGATTACGTCTTCGCTGGGTGCGGAAATCGTTTGATTCAGGTAATCGCAAGAAGTACAACCGATGACCTTGAATTCCGTTCGGCGATTAAATTGATGCTCTTTTTCACTGCATGGGATATTATTAGAACAATTATTAACGTTGACATTTTCGCCGTAGCCTTTAGCGACTAGGCGTTTGGCATCAATGCCCCTTTCAGTTAGCCATCTCACTACGGATTCTGCCCGACGCTGGGATAAGCGATTATTGTATCGGTAAGAGCCTCTGGAGTCCGTGTGTGAGCCAATTTCAATAATTAAATCGGTATTATTTTCCAGGGTGGCCAATAATTTTTCCAGTTCTGGTTTGGCATCTTCACGGATGTAGGCCTGATTGAAGTCGTAATATATGTGCAGCAGGAAAGTCACTTCATCCGGCGTTTTTCCAGGAGGATAGATGCCTTCGTCCGTAGAAACCACTTCTCCTTTTTCATAGGTTACGCCATTAATATTTCCTTCGGCAGGTTCTCCGGTTTGTGTATCTATATAAAGGCCTGTTGTTGGATCTTTTGTTACCCTGGCCCCGTCCGGTGTAGTAAAGGGCTGTAGATTAATATTGGCTTGCAGGGTGGTGGAGGTATTTAAATCTCGCGTGCATTGGTTTTCGATCGTTGCTGCTAAGTAACCTTCTTTGGCTGCCTTTATAGCATAGCAACAATCATCATCCAGATCAAATCGAAATTGTCCGGAAGCATCGGTTGTAATAGATGCAGGTGCAGGCGTTTCACAATCATTGACCAACTCTACCAGTGCTCCTGCTAGCGGCAGGCCAGTCTGCTGGTCAAAGACGATTCCTTCAATATCAAAGACTAAATCTCGTTTTAAAGGAATTTCTACTCTTACCAAATCTCCTAATTGAACACCTTTTGTACAGCCTTCTTTGGTATTATTGGTGTAGCCAGCAAAGCTGGCTTCGAAATTGCAGCATTCATCGAGCTTCATATCAATAATTACCTTGCCATTGACATCCGTTGTTAGCGTTTCTCCGGAACAATCATTGACAATGGTTGCACCTTCTAATGGCAATTTGGTGTCTTCATCATAGACAAAAATTTCTACTGGAGCGGCTGTTTTGATGAAACTATAAATATCATCTCTACCAGTGCCGCCATCTCTATCGGAAGAAAAATAACCGCAAGTGCCTTCTTCATTAAAAATAATGCCAAAGTCATCAGCCGTGGTATTGATCGGATAGCCCATATTTTCGGGGGCACTCCATTCATCCTCTCCTTTATCAATAATATAAAACAGATCTAAGCCGCCTAGCCCGATTTGTCCATCGGAAGAAAAGTACAACCGCCCGTTTGGACCATAATACGGGAATATTTCATGCCCTTCTGTATTGATGGCGGGTCCCAAATTGGTTGGCGGACCCCATCTACCACTTTCCATATCTGAATAATATAAGTCCATCCCACCAAATCCTCCTGGCATATCAGAGGCAAAAAAGAGCCGATTGCCATCAACTGTCAGGGAAGGGTGGGCCACAGAATACTCATCGCTATTGAAGGGTAAGCTGACCAAATCTGACCATTTTCCTTCTCCTTCATGCGTAGCAGAATAGACTTTTAACTTACGGGTGCCATCATCGCTATTGCCTTCATAATTATTGGCGGTAAAGAAAATTTCATTCTGATCGGGTGTAAAAGTAACCGCCGCTTCGTGGAATTTATCATTGAGTTTTGGAAATTTATCTGGTCGGCCATACTCAAAGCGACAGGCTTCTCCGCCGGCAGTTTTCATTTCTATCTCAAATAACTCCAGGAAAGGATTACCCGTCCAGCTGTGTTCCCGTTTTACAGCAGAGCCTTGGTCTCGCTCTGAAGCAAATACAAGTCCCCCCTGATAATAAGCAGGGCTAAAATCATCCAGATTAGAGTTGAACCCCAAATGAGAAATTTCAAATATGCTGGCATTTTTGGACATTAATTCTTCTTCAAAATCACAGGCTCGCACCAAGTATTGCCCGCGCACATCATCTGGCACAGCTTCTACATACTGCTCGTACCATTCTTTTGCCAAATCGCACTTTCCGTTGCGTTGCAGCATCATGCCGTAATACAGTTTGTGTATGGGTTGGGATTCGGGCAACCGAACTACCTGCCCATACCAATATTCCGCATTTTCAGTGTCATTAATTTTTCGGTAGGCATCTGCCAAATAGATTTTAGCTTCTGAATTATCGTCTTTTTCTAAAATCGCATTGTACAATTCGATAGCTTCAATATAGGCAAGGCCGTCAAAATATTTTTTGGCCCTTTTTAATTTGGCACTTTGAGCGGAAATGGTGGTAGCTCCAAGCAGCAATACCAGAGCCGCAATGAGGGACTTTCTAAACATAGAGTTTGTAGTTTTCATAAGTAGTGTAAAAATTCTCTTCCGTAATGTGATTGGGTAATTGCTGGCTGCAATAAGCATACAGTCAAAGCCAATAATTGCTTAATACGTAAGTACTAAATTACTAATAGAACTAATTACAACAGCAAAAATTTTACCGATTAATGTTAAAAAAAAATCTAATCGGTTGCTTTGTCATTTTTAGACAAAACGCGCTGAGAATGAATAAGTTATATTAATTTAAAATTTATTTATTATGTCAAAATATAAGTCAAGCTGGGTTGCAATAGATTCTAGAAATAGCGAGGCGTGACGGTTTTCTTTACTTTGTAATTAAATTCATAGCCGACCATTACCTCAAAGGAGCCAAAAGTTACGGTATTCACATCATTTAAAGGATAATCGAAAGCAGCTCCAATTCTAAGTCCATTAGATAAAAAATAGGACATCCAGATATCTGCAGAATCATAGGTACTCGTATCGTTAAAAGCTTCAATCGCTGAACGGAAAGATAAGCCTATTTGGAATTGCTCGAAGAATAAGAGCGATACATCTATGTCAAACTCGGTCGGAGCCCCTACATTTCTAAACTCTTCGTCTTTGCTCAGATTGGATAGTAGTCCGACATTTTTTACCAAAATGGAAGGTTTGAGAAGCAATTGGTCGCCATTTAGCGGAACAGCCCCTCCCAAAGCGAGGTAGTAGTGGCGATATTGCCTGGCATAAGGGAGCGTATTCACATTTTCTTTTCGCAGGTCGTGTTCAACCAAACTGGGAGAAGATACCCCTGCATAAAAATATTTATTATAAAATAAAATCCCTGCCCCAAAGTTTGGTAACAGTTGGGTTGGATTTCTTTCAGAAAACGCATCATCTTGCTGCTGTTGTAGCTCGAGTTCGTTCCAATTGGCCCTCCAATAAGAAAGCCCACCCTGGATACCTATAGCCAGCTTATTTGTGCCACCCAGAGGAATTCTGTAAGAATAACTTAGATTCGCTTTTGTTTCGTCAATGGGTCCAATAGCATCATTGACCAGATTAAAACCAACACCTACTCGATCATACTTTAGCGGAGAGTGAAGGGTTAGTGTTTGTGTCTTGGGCGCGCCATCAATGCCTTGCCACTGGTTTCGGTATAATGCGCCGATGTACATATGGTCATAATAGCCAGCATAAGCAGGGTTATAGACTAAACTATTAAACATGTATTTGGTAAACATAGCGTCTTGCTGTGCGGTCAGTGCAAACCCTCCCAAAACCAAAAGTAAAGTGAGTGTAATAAATTTTCTCATATTAAATACAGATTAGCTAAGGTTATGAATTGTCCAAGTGTTTATAATAATAAGGCTTGATAGTTAAAGAATTTAAAGTGTTTTTATTTTGATTAAAAATACTCTTTCTCACTGGTTGTCTTCTATAACAATCAAGAATTATTCCAACATACCGACTGCCTGAAATGATGAAATAATGGAGGCATAAGTACTCCAAAAAGCCTTTGAATTTGATGATTGCTGTATTATTTGTTGATTTTCCACTGGGGGAAAGTACTCCTAAACTCGCAATTGCTTCATCGGAAATAATTTTATTTCCAAGTCGGCGAATCATCGAGAAAAAATAGAAGGAGGCATTAAATATGTCCGGGGTGACTGTGAGGGGAGGGGTGCTGGCGGTGGCACTAATTCGATTAGGGCTAGCACAGCATATTAAAAAATTGTTACAACTAATATTTTTGTTGGTAGTAACAATAATTTTTTCAAAACATAAATCTACATTTTTTCTATTAAAAATGACAGGATTAACTATGATTTTTTTATAAATATTTGCAGTAAGGCTCACATTTCCTAATAATTCGATCTTGTTTTTATCTATAATTTGTTTTTTTTCTGATTTTTTGTAATGCAGCAGCAACCCGACTTGTCGAGAGAAAAAAACCGACCTTTATTGTCTGTAGTAAATAGAGGATTAATGCCTCGCATCGTATGGGCAAAGTGCCAAAGCAAACGCTGGACCACAAAGGGGGTTAGGCATGCCATGGGAGGAAATTTTCGTTACTTAAATCGGCAAATATAATACTGCAATTGTCCTAAAAACAGTTATATATAAAATTAAATTCTAATAATGTATTGTAAACCGAAAACCATGCCAAACAGAGAAAGGAGAATTTAAACTTGCTTCGCTTTGGATAGTTGGGCTTTGGAGAAGTAATAATAGAATAGCCTGGAGTACAACGGTTTTTTAATAGTTAGTAGTAGCACTAAAACAATAGCAAGTTATACACTTTACTTTATTTTTACTCCTATTTAAAATCGCGCACTGAAAAATTCATAAAAATTTATAAAAAATAAATATTTTAAAAACACAAGTAACGCAAACGCCGTTTTATCGTCCTATTAATATAACACTACTGGCCGGTATTCGGCCGCTGACTGTTTAAATCAAACTATAACATTATGCAAAAAATTATTTTAAAACTTTCTCTATTAACGCTACTCTTTTTTGGTCTTTTAGTTGCCTGCACAGAAGAAGGCGGTGTGCGCATTCCAGAAGAAATGCCTACGGGCCCTACCATTAGCCTAGTAGCTGGCCCAAATCAAATTTCAAGTGATGCAACGGTTCCTGCCGGGGGTACGTTTACAGTGCAAGTAAGCGCGCAAGCTGGCGAAGCTTTTCTCGATATATTTTCCATTACCAGAAATGGCAGTAATGTGCCTTTTGACCAACTGCAATTTGACCAATCAGATATTGCCGCCAATCCGGTTTTGATTATTAATAATGATTACAAAACCAGCATCAACTGGGTTATTCAGATTACTACTGACGGTAGCGGGGCGGCGGATACTTATACCTTTACCATACAAGATGAAAACAATCAGACTGCTTCTACAAGCATTCTGATTGCACAAGAGAGTGCGCCGCCTTCTTTGCAATTTTTAGAGGAGGCACCTTATTTTTGGGAGGACAAGACTTGCCCGCCGGATACTCGCTTTACGGTGAGGGTGTTGGCAAATAAGGGGACTGCTACTTTACAGACTGTGTCCATTTTTGAAGATGGACTATTGATTACAGACTTGATGCGTATTCAAATTAATGGCTTTGATCTTTTTAATAATCCGACTGATGTCGCAACGGATAGTCGGGATGGTTTTGATTGGGAAATAAGCATACAAACGGCTTCAGACTTTGGCACAAAAAATTATGAAATAGTAGTAGCAGATGAAAACGGCCAAACGGCATCGGTTGCGCTAAATGTGACTACAGGGACTACGGTTACGGTCTTATCTGGAAAATTATTATTAAATCAGGCGGGTCCTGTTGGTACGGGTGGTATAAACCTATTAACGGGCGATGGTACGGGGTCCAGTGATGCCAATGCGCATTTGAAGGATGAAGGTATTGATACCGATTTGCCAGTAGCAAATAACTGGAAACAGCAAATTTCTGGTGCCAACGGTTCTGTAATAAGAACGCTTGGTAGTGACCAGCCAGAAACCTTTGACTATGATAATATTTTGTTGAGTGAGCAAATTGTAGAGTTGTTTGTTGCGGGACAGGACTTGACCTTGACCAATGGGGCAGGGGAGGCCATTACCGAAAAAATAGAAATTGGGGCCATTCTTTTGGTACAAAATGGAGAAAACCATTTTGCAGTTAGAGTAGATGATGTAAGCGTTTCTCCGAGTGATAATGCAGATTTTTATGAATTATCCATAAAGCATTAAGGAATCCACTTGGGTTTCTTTAAGGCTCAAGGCTATAAAAATCTGGTTCTTCGACAAAAATTGTGTTTTGGTGGAATAAAGCAATTTAAAAAAAGACGAGGACTATTAAGGACGAGCATTTTAAGTTGCTTTGTTCCACACAATTTGTCAAAGAAGGAAAAACCTCAAAAACACCGGAATAGGATTTCGGCTATCAGCAGACAGGAGGATTCAGAATTTGAGAAAAGTTCGGGATGCCTCCTGTCGGTTTTTACTTTAACTTCCCCTTTTTGTTAATAGAACTACTATCTGTTAGTGGATTTACCTGCCAGCTATTAGAAATAGCTTTTTCCGCAAAGGAAAACCATAGAAAAAACCTGCACTTCCTCGAAACATTTCTTAGTTATGAATAGCTCCATTAGTAAATTAAATTAATTTATATAAACAATTAACTTATGGTTTAAAAATGAAAAACACCTAGTTTTTCTTCAATTTTTTTTGATTTTAAGTACAAAACTAAGCTGAATGAAGAAGATGGCATCATTTTTTCCATTAGTATAGATTATGCCTGGTAGGCCATACTTTACCCCCTTATGCTGTTCTTTATTCCAGGCAAAATGATGCTTCTCTGACGGCTAATTAGGAGATGCATTTCCATTAAAGAACATTCAAAAAATTTTAATTTTTTGGCACTAATAAGTAATGAATTTTAAAGTTAATAGAAAGTAGTTTTCTATTAATTCCCCTCCCCCTTCATTACGACAACCCTAATAGAGAGATTTTCTTAATTGAGTTATTGCTCCAGGTCTTTCTGTATTAAATCTATGTGGATGGGCAGATTTTATTGCTTATTCAAAAAATTGAAAGAAAAGATCGGGTAAGTGAATAAGCGAAGCTCAGTTTTAATGATAAAATTCTATTTCGTATTAAACACCTTTCAAATTTTAAATGCTCATGAGGAATTATCTACTTATTTTAGAGAGAGAGAGTAATAAAAGCAGGTTTTTAAGAATCCCGTGGAGGAAATTTCTTTTTGCGTTATTCTTTTTTGCTGGTTTTGCATTAAATACTCAGGCGCAGCATGATTTGTCCCTGCTCAAATCGGTGGATGTGGATAGTGCCGGAGTTGGAGATACAGTTACTTTTACGATCTCAATTATTAATGACGCTGATTCAAGTGTAAATACTGTGGTCGTCAAAGATTCCCTTCCGGCTAACGTAACTTTTATTGATAGTCTTCCGGATAAAGGGAGCTATGATCCTACTACCCACCTTTGGACTGTTGGGAATATTACGACTTCTGCTGCGGATGATACAATCGACTTAGAAATTCGGGTTCGGATAGATGCACCTGGGCTGGTCTTTAATGAAGCAGAAATTCATTCTACTGCTGCGGGTGATTATGATGTGGACTCTTCTCCTGGCGATGGAGATATACTGGATGACGATTACGCGTCTGCCTGTGTGAGTGTTCCCTTCAAAATATGCCCTGCGCAGGAGGATACCATTCTACTAACGGCCCCTTTGGGATATAGCAATTATCAATGGTCTCGAAATGGTACCCCAATAGGTGGAGCTACTAGTAATACTTATAAAGCTTATCAAGCAGGCGAATATACTTTTACGGCCGACACGATGAGTTGTTCTGGTGGCGTATGTTGTCCGATCATTATTGAGGAGGCTTGCTTTGATTTGGCCTTGGACAAAAAACTGGCCAGTGGGCAGTCTTCGATTGTTAGCCCTGGAGATACCGTTGATTATACGATTACAGTTCATAACCAAGGCGATTACTATGTGGACAGCATTTTAATTACGGATTATGTCCCAACAGGAATGACTCCGATTGGTTGGAGTGGAAACGATACTTTATTGACCATTGCAGATAGTCAACTGCCGGCTGGCGGTTTGGCGCCGGGGCCCGATAGTACCATTTCGGTTAATATCTCTCTCATTATTGGTTCAAGCGTATCTGCTGATAGTTTGGTGAATTATGCGGAGATTAGCAAAGGGGTTGATGTAAGTGGTACAGATAGCAGGGATATTGATTCTAATTATGATACAAATGATACAAATAATCCAGGTGGACTATCTAATAGTCCGGCAGATGATTATATAGATGGTAATGGAACAGGAACGCCGGGAGATGGAGTAGCAGCAACGGATGCAGATAATCATGACCCGCAGGTCATTTATATTTGTCCAACTATTACGGATCCTTCTCCTGCGGTTACTGTTTGTTCTGGAGATCCAGTTGACACGCTCTATGTTGTGACTACTACAGCTGATAGTATTTCCTTTGTTTACTTTACTACTCAGCAGACAGGTTCTGATATGTATTCTGGTGGAACGGCAATTGATACGATCCCAGCTACCAATGATACAGCGAGAATTACTAATGTGAGTTTCCCTGTCAATAATACGACTTCGCCAATAACTTATTATGTGTATGCTATTTTACATCCCACTCCTTCGAGTGCTAGTTGTCGGCCCTCTCAAGAAATTCAAGTAACAGTAGCTCCTCAGCCTGCCTTTACAGGGCGTGATACCGCCATATGTAATGGAGAGACTATTGATCTCGAAGATTTATTAACTGGCACTTTGATCGGTGCAGTGGATTATGGCACAAGTTTTGGCACCTACCCAGATACGATCACAACGACTGTGAGTCCTAGCATAACGACTACCTATTATGTTCGGGATAGTGTTGAAGCAACGGGCTGTGTAGATACGGCACAGATCACTATAACAGTGACACCACAACCGGCCTTTACAGGCAGAGATACTACTATCTGTAATGGAGAAAGTATTGACCTCGAAGACTTATTAACCGGCACGTTGGTTGGTGCAGTGGATTATGGTACTACCTTTGGTACTTATTCAGATACGATAACTACCGTAGTAAGTCCCAGCGTTACTACCACCTATTATGTTCGGGACAGTGTTGAAAATGCAACGGGCTGTGTAGATACGGCACAGATTACTATAACGGTGACACCGCAACCAGCCTTTACGGGCAGAGATACTACTATCTGTAATGGAGAGACTATTGACCTCGAAGACTTATTAACTGGCACGTTGGTTGGTGCAGTGGATTACGGTACTACCTTCGGTACTTATTCAGATACGATCACAACGACTGTGAGTCCTAGCATAACGACTACCTATTATGTTCGAGATAGTGTTGAAAATGCAACGGGCTGTGTAGATACCGCACAAATTACTATAACGGTGACACCACAACCAGCCTTTACAGGCAGAGACACCGCCATCTGTAATGGAGAGACTATTGACCTCGAAGACTTATTAACTGGTACGCTGATTGGTGCAGTGGATTATGGTACTACCTTCGGTACTTATTCAGATACGATAACCACCGTTGTAAGTCCCAGCGTTACTACCACCTATTACATTCGAGATAGCATCGAAAATGCAACAGGCTGTGTAGATACGGCACAGATTACTATAACGGTAAGACCCCTACCGACCGCTACTTTAGCCGTCAGCGATACCACCATTTGTTCTGGGGAAAGTGCTAGTATAGTAATTAGTAATACCCAACTAGGGGTTAAATACCAATTGCGGAATGATGGCACTGATAATAACGTAGGAATAGCAGTGCCAGGAAATGGCGGAAATATTACCTTTACCTTAATGAATTTAACCACGGACTCTACCTTTAATATTCTAGCGACAGATACCACTACGGGTTCTATGTGTGCTGTCGAACTGACCGATAAAGGTGTCATAACAGTAGTAGAGTGTGACTATGGTGATTTGCAAGACTTGACAGCCGGCACAGGTGCTGGAGACTATCAGACTTTAGAAGCGAATAATGGTCCAAGTCATTACATTATTTCTGGATTAAATTTAGGTCTCACCGTTGACGGAGAAAATGACGGGGTATCTTCCGGAACAGCAACAGGAGATGATACTGCAGGTTCTCCTGACGACGAAGATGGCGTAAATATCTTCCCTTCACTAGATATTGTACCTGGCGGAACCATTATCTTGCCAATTGAGGTGTTGAATACAACAGGAGATACTGCTCATTTAGAAGCTTGGATTGATTGGAATGGAGATGGCGACTTTGACGATCCAGGAGAAATGGTAGTTAATATAAATGACGAAAATAATATAGGTACGTTCCCTACCTCAGTTACTATAGCTGTGCCGACTGACGCAACTACCGGGCAAGCACTGGGAGTTCGTTTCAGACTGAGTAACACTGATAATATGACCCCGACAGGTCAAATAACTTCAGGAGAGGTAGAAGACTATATAATCGGAATTAATTGCCCTGCAAATATTTGCTTACCGGTTCAAACAACGGTGATCAAAAAGTAAGGGTCTTAAAAAAGATTTCTTTGACCGCTATTAGCCGTCAAAGGCGAACGAAAAATAATGTTCTCTATAATAGATTGGTCAATCCCTGCCCACTACGGGCAGGGATTTTTGTTTTGTCGTTATTTAGTTGATAATTTTTTTTAAGATTCATTTAATACTTTGTAATTTAAGTTTCATAATATTTTAGGGTTGACGTTTTTATAATGTCGCTCCATTTTTAATCTGGCATTATTTAGTGAAAACTGCCAGTTGATTTTAATTTTTTTATCACTACGTTCTTTGACAAGAGTTAATACTTTTTTTTCGAGCAATTCCTTGGTAGGAATTCTTTGATTTAAACATTGCCTAGCTAAAGCTGAAAATTCAATTTCTATCATATTGAGCCAAGATGCAGATAGAGGCGTATAATAAAAATCAAATTTTTGAGTCAGCTCAAATGCTTTTTGTACACAAAAGTTTTCATAAAATGAACTGGCCTTATGTGTATTCAAATTATCTTGAACTGTTCTTAGTTTTATAGCATTGGGATATTGCTGTGCTACAAAATCCAAAAAGTCGGCATAATCTTTCTTTGTGCGACGATCATAAACTTTAGCTATTCTTTTGCCCGTCAAAGGTTCAATAGCTGCAAGTAAAGAACAGGAACCGTTTTTCTTATAAGCATAATGCTCTTTAGTGATTTTTCCTGACCTCATTGCTATTGGTTGTTTTGTATTCTCAATCAGGAAACAAGGGCGTTCATCAAAGCAAATAACTGGATATAGTGGATCATACTCTAGGCTGTAAAGCCATAAAAATTTGTTCCATCTGAGCTAGAAAACCAGCTGTTATTTTGCCGATACACCAGTAGCACTTTAAGTGAGGCTTAAGTTCATTTTTTTTAAAATTAGACCTACTTGATTGTGGGAAATATGATCACAATACTCAAGTTCTACTAATTTATCGGCCAATAATCGAAGTGTCCATTTAGCATGCCCCTCTGGAGGTTCGCTACAAGCTAATGCAGTAACTTTAGCTTTCTGTAAAGCATCTATCTCTAATGGACGACCTGATCTTGGTTTATCTTCTAAAAAATTTAAACCTTCAGATTTATATTTTTTAGCCCAGGTAGATGCTGTTTGGTAGCTAATTCCTAAGAGATCTGATACTTCCTGATAGGTTTGACCATTATGCAAAGCTTTCAAGCCTGTTGCTCGTTTGTATTCTCTTGATTTCAAAGAATCTTTCGAAAGTATTTCTTCTATTTTTTTAAGATCTGCTTTCTTTAATTTGACATGTTGTTTTTTCATCTTCCGATCTTTTTTCGAAAAATACGAA